>JBIPSI010000015.1:0-147214 GCA_044070495.1 Spirulina sp.
CAAATCCTACCTATCCCAGTATACCCCATAAAAGGTCAAATGTTATCACTGCGAGTCCCTAGTGATATTTCCCAACTACCCCTAAAACAGGTTCTATTTGGGTCTGGTATTTATATTGTACAGCTAGAGTTTCAAAGTCCCTCTCCCCGTGGGAGAGGGATTTAGGGTGAGGGCCAACGTCGTTGCCAAAAGCGGGTTGCTAGCGATGGAAGCCTTTGGCTTATCCCAAACTCAGGCTACAGTAGTAACCCTGCTGAACCCAAACATTCCTCCATGCCCGACGAACTCCCCATCATCCAGAAAACCTACGACCTGATTAAGTGGATGGTGCCCATCATCGACCGCCTACCCAAGACCCATCGCTTTACCCTGGGCAACCGCATCACCGAAGAACTCTACAATTTGCTCGATGGCCTCATCACCGCCCGCTACGCCCGGTCTGGCAAACTATCCGCCCTGCAAGCCCTGAACACTCGCCTACAGGTGCTGCGCTACCAGTGCCGCCTGCTGCTAGACTTTCAGCTTATTTCCATCAAGCGCTACGAATATGCCCATCGACAAATCGATGACATCGGCAAAGACTTGGGTGGATGGATCAAACAGCAAACCGCATGAAACGTTTTGGTAACCTTTGGCCCCAAATTATCGACTTTCAAAATTTGTGGCAGGCCGCCCGACAGGCCCAACGGGGCAAGCGCTTTCGGCCCAATGTATTGGCCTTTAATCATCAGCTAGAGCAAAATCTGCTCCAGCTACAGCACGAACTACAAACCAAAACCTACCAACCTGGGGAATACCATACCTTCGAGATTACCGACCCCAAGCCCCGGCTTATCTCCGCTGCGCCCTATCGAGACCGGGTGATTCACCATGCCCTGTGTAATGTGATTGTGCCCCTCATCGAGCGGTCATTTATCGACGACTCCTATGCCAATCGGATTGGGCGTGGCACCCATCGGGCCTTAAAACGAGCCGTTCACTTCGCCGGTTCGAGCCGCTATGTGTTGCAGTGCGATGTTCAAAAATATTTCCCCAGTCTGGATCACAGCATTCTTAAAGCTCAGCTTAGGCAACGCATCAAATGCCGCGATACCCTCTGGCTGATCGACACCATCATCGACAACAGCAACCCCCAAACCAGCGCATTGACCTACTTCCCTGGCGATACGCTACTGACCCCCCTTGAACGCAGGGCAGGGCTACCCATCGGCAACCTCACCAGTCAGTTCTTTGCCAACGTCTACCTCAACGGGTTAGACCACTTCATCAAAGAGCAACTCCACATCCGCAAATACCTGCGCTATGTCGATGACTTTTTGCTGTTTGCAGAAGACCGGCAGCAACTCGTGGATGCCCGTGCTGCCATCAACACCTATCTGACCGAGCTACGGCTAAACCTGCACCCAGCTAAAACCCAGCTCTTTGAAACCCAGCATGGCCTTAACTTTGTTGGGTTTCGCCTTATGCCTATAGCTGGTGCCTACCCCCGCGAAGTTTATATCCGCGTCCGCAACGACAACCTACAACGGGCCAGAAGGCGCTGCAAATACCTCCAGCAAGCGTATGCCAGCGGCGCTATCGACCTAAAACCCCTAGTACAACGCTTACAAAGCTGGGAAGCCCACCTGATGCATGGCGATACCCACCGACTGCGACGGCGGATCTTTGACGAGTTGATCTTCCATCGAGAGGAGGCCGAAGGCAATCATCAGGAGACAGCAGCCAGGAGGTCAGAAAAGCCTGGTTGACTGACAAAACTTGCCAGAACCCAGATCCGTCGAAGGGTCAGGAGACCTGACCCCTACATGACCCTAATACGGTAGGGGCGCGGTTTCCGCGCCCGGTGCAGAATCTTTTGTCAGTCAACCAGCAGAAAAACTCATCTCCTCCTAACACCTAATTTCTGATCTCCTATATTCTTGAAAAGGGACAGGCAGCCAAACGCGGCGGCTCTTGGAACAATAATCCCAGGAATTGCCGTTCCGCGTGTCGCAACAACAATAACCCCGGCGACCGCAACAACAATATCGGTTTTCGAGTTGTTTGCGAGGCCCCAGCACTCTTCTGAGCCAGAGTCGGCAGGTGGGAATCTGCCGAGCGTGCCAGCGAAGAGTCCAGACCTGTTCCAGCGATGCCCCGGCATCCAAAGATAAAACAGAGCCAGGGGGCTTAGTAGGGCTAGCCCGAACCTTCGCCTGGCTCACCCCTCGTCAGAAGGGCCTTATCGGTTATGCAAAATCAGACAGCTCAAGTCGATTCGGTAACGGATCAGGCCAGTCAGGAGCACCTCAGCGCTATCCGGCGACCCCGTCGGGCGCAGTGCTTCACCGAACCCGCCATCAACCTTGATCTGATGCTCATCCCCGGCGGCACCTTCACCATGGGCTCCCCCCCTGAGGAGCTAGGGCGTTGGGATTACGAAGGGCCACAGCACGAAGTATCAATCCGCCCATTTCTGATGGGGCGCTACCCCATTACCCAGGCGCAATGGAAAGCCATTGCCGTCCGTAAAGATCTCAAGGTCAATGTCGATCTTGAGCCAGACCCATCTCGCTTTAAGGGCGACCACCACCCGGTTGAGCAGGTGAACTGGCATGAAGCAATGGAATTTTGTGATCGCCTCTCTCGCCTCACCAGCCACACCTACCGCCTACCCACCGAAGCCGAATGGGAATATGCCTGCCGGGCAGGTACCGAAACCCCCTTCCACTTTGGCGAAACCATCACCACCGACCTGGCCAACTATTGTGGTGAAGACAGTGAGCGTGATCCTGAAAACTATCCTGGCCACTATGGCCGAGGGCCAAAGGGAATTTATCGCCAGACCACGACCCCGGTCAACCACTTTCACCCTGTCGCCAATGTCTTTGGCCTTTGCGATATGCACGGCAATGTGTGGGAATGGTGCCTAGACCACTGGCACGATAATTACGACGGGGCACCCACCGATGGCAGCGATTGGTTAACTGGCGATAAAGACGCAGCACGAGTGATACGCGGCGGCTCTTGGGACTATAGTCCCAGGAATTGCCGTTCCGCGTGTCGCTACTTCGATAACCCCGGCGTCCGCAACTACGGTATCGGTTTTCGAGTTGTTTGCGAGGCCCCAGGACTCTAATTTCCCTTTTCTCTTTTTCCCTCTTTCCCTCTATGCGAGCGAAGCGAGCTCGATTTTTTTTCTGGGTTAGGACTCCCTGGCCACCACCAGCCCATACCCCCAACGAAACTAACAGAGCATGAAGTAAGGGCAGTCCAATGAATAAATCATCCAGACTGGCCCTCATCCCCCAACCCCTTCTCCCTAGGGAGAAGGGGAGCCGGATTCAGAACCCCTCTCCCTGAGGGAGAGGGGCAGGGGTGAGGGCTGCCAGGGCATAGGGCTACTGAATGTAACCCAAACTCAGGTTACGCTAGGGTGTTCTAGTACAAATCTTCTGCAGCTTCCAGTAAACCCCAGTACGGTCAAAGCCCTGTCATGACAGAGCCTCGGTCGTACTATCAAAATGCCAGGAGGCGGGCTTGAACCGCCGACACGAGGATTTTCAGCCCTTCTGGTATTAAGTATTTTTGAACTATGGCGGAATACACCCTATCTGAAGTTTTTGGGGCAAATGCAACCCAGACGGCCACCGACCTGGTGATCAAAAAAGCAGACTTCCCCGGCCTGACGGCGGACGCGGCCAACACTGGAGAATCCCTGCTGGTGGCCCTGTTGCTGCACTGGCTAACCACCCTGACGGAGACTGCCAGAATTGCCGACGAAGCGAACCGCCAGATTGCCGTAACCAGTGCGGGGGTAGATATCTACCAAGGCCCAACCAGGGATTATTTACGCCACTCCGTTGCGGTGATTCTCTACAACCCGTGGACTATCCCCACGATTGACCCGGATGATTACTAATGAGTTGCAAGTGTGGGAGTGAGCGCAAACAGAATCTCCCTTATCAGGCTGTCAAAATTTATGGAAACGATTTTATTCCCGTCAATTCAAACCTATTAGGGATAATTCTGGCTAGGCTCGGATTGAGAAGGGGGGCGAAAAGTTTTGCCAACAATCAAATAGATAATGCTTTGTCAATGCCTTATCTATTTGAGGACTCAATCTCTTTTTGCTCCTCCCCCGCAAGCGCCTGGTATGATCGCGCCACTCAATTCGGCTCGTTGATCAATCAATCCTATAACCAGGTTGTTGATATGCGCTGGCAGCAATTTTGCCAGTGCAAGGCGTGTCCTCCGCCGCCCGGTTGTGAGCTTCCGTTTACTGGGGGCCAGTGCGCTGGAATTTATATCTGCGAACTGTGGGATGAGGGGAGAAAAAGTTCCATTGAGATGTGGGGGCCAATCGGGGGCGTTTCCCCTGGGTCGCATTCTTGGCGGCCAGAGGGAGCATGGGGATTTAAAACCAATAATTTGCTCTACTACAATCCGCCCAGAGTTTTAGTTCCTTATCCCCCCATTTCGATAAATAAATCTGTTAGTGCCGTAGTTCGGAAAAAAACAGGAGTAGACAACTGCGGAAATCTAACCCTTCCGCCAGAGTGCTACCCGCCGCCGCCGCCGCCGCCGCCCCCCAAGCCCCCCGCCCGACCTAGACCAACGGAGGATCCAGACGTGAGAATCATCGTTGTTTGCGGCCCCCAAGGGCCACCGGGGCCACCCGGCCCCCCTGGTGCAAATGGTGCCCGTGGCGAGCGCGGCCAGGTGGGTGCCCGTGGGGAGAAAGGTGCCCGTGGCGAGCGCGGCCAGGTGGGTGCCCGTGGGGAGAAAGGTGATCGTGGCGAGCGCGGCCAGGTGGGTGCCCGTGGGGAGAAAGGTGATCGTGGCCCCCGTGGCCCGATGGGTTTTCCCGGCATTCCTATCCCGTTGCCGGGGCCGCCCGGTCTGCCAGGTTTGCCAGGTCTGCCCGGATTGCCGGGTAAGCCTGGGCCACGCGGCCCCGCTGGGCCTGCGCCTGTGCTGAGTGTGGGCTCCATTACGCCGCTAGAGCCAGGGGAACCGCCACGGGTGCAAGTCGTGGCCCAAGGCCAAGGCCGCTACAGATTAGATTTCTGGTTACCAGAGGGGGCCAATGTGGAAATAAACGGAGAGCTGACGCTGATTGATTGTGTGGGTGAAGAAACCAAGGTGCCCTATGAGGATATGAATTCCTTTGGCGATGCGGTGGGTCAAGCCCTGCTGAATCTGATGAAGCGGCCCTGCTCTACGGAACTGGCTGTCCCTGAAACCTTCAATCTCAAGAAGTCGATCACGGTGGATCAACTGGTGATTGTGACTAAGCCCACGGTAGGCGGAATGCCGACCTACAGGCGTAGTTTCACCATCCCCCACCCCCGCTATACCTCCCAAAAAGACATTAGCCGAATCAAGCGGTTTAGCTATCGGCGGGGCAGTTTTCAGGCCACGATTCAGTTGTCGGATAATTCCTGCTGTGTGCTGAATTGCTACAGCAGGGCAGAGGCGAAACGGGTTGCTCAATATGTGCTTTCGCTGATGCAGAGTGCCTGGGCGAGAGAGGCAGTCATCAAGATTACCGAGAAGATTGGGATGGAAATAGACCCCGTTCCAGTCGAATTTCATGTTGCTAAGTATTACGGGAATAGCGACGGTCGATTCTTGCCCGTGTGGTCACTGAAGATCCCTTAATCTGTTTTGGGTCTTAAACCCCAAAACGAGAACCTAGAAAAATGCCCCCAGAAACCTGTCTTTCTGGGATATAACGGGATTGTCTTTACTGAGAGAACCCCGTTATGGCTGCTCCTGTCGCTTCTACTGCCACTTCAATTGAAGCCCAAGCTTTAGAAATCTCCACCGCTCTGAATGAGCTTGAAAAAGCCCAGTCTACCGATTTGGCCCCCCTCCAAAATGTTTCCATCGACCTGGACGCAGAAAACGGGCTGGCGAATATCACGATGTCCATCCCTGTGACTGTGACTGCCACCGCTACCGGGTTTTCCGTAGCCGCTGCCCCTTACCTGGCCTAGTCCTAATCTGGGTCGTTGATAGCATGGCCCCGCTGCTAGGGGCCACCCGTTTTTTTTAGTTTGAGGAACAGGCTATGGGAACTGAACAGATTCGGTTAATCTCCGATGATATTGGAGGGGTAAAGCTTCGCTTTTCTGGGGCTAAGTACTTCTATGGAAACTCGAAAGTTTCAAAGATTATCGGGATTAACAAACTGACTGACCGCGACAACGCCAAGAACAAGCTGAAAATGAAAACCCAGGACTATAAAAAGTACCTGGTACGCTTGACGGCCCTCTGCTCGGGCCAAGTCCTGGGCGGCGTTGGGACTGACCAATCGCAACGAGAAAACCAATTCCGAATCAATTTCTATTGCCACCCTGATCGGGCGGACAATGCGATTCTGGAATTGCCTGGGGTCAATGTTGACCGTGGGGCGGGAATTGGTAGCCTCAAAATCAATGAGGTCTATCGGCCCCGGAAGGTCAACTACGTCTAATGGTTTGGCGACCGCTGCTCACTCGGCCTGTTTTGGGCACTCAGCAGGCCGTGAGTTTATCGCCCAAAGAGTGGGGCCGCCGCAATGGCTATTCGCCTAGCGGCGTGCTCTACTTGATTCGCTCGAACAAGCTCTACGCTTTTCGGCACGCGGGCCGCTGGTATATCCCGGTGAAAATGTTGTGACCGACCAATGGCGATACATCGGAATGCTGGTTTTCCGCAAGGATGGGCCAAGGGAAGATCGGGTTTTTCCCCTGGTGATTGAGTCGCCTGTGGTGCGGGTGGAGGTTTCGCCTATGGTGCCGTGGTCGGAGTGGCCGGACTGGTATCGGGCTGGGTGGATTAGCCAGGTGGCTCTATTTGGCGCTAAGCAACTCATCCTTCCCTCCCAAGTGGTGCCGATGATTGCCCCGGCTGCAATGCCCATGAACACCGACCGCCCCTACAAAATCCGGTTCGAGCCTGTGGGCTGGTTACCGCCCTGCCGGATATTTTTCTATTACCTGCTCTAGGGCCATGCCCAAAATCTCGCTATTTTTCCCGAAATACTTTGACGATCCAGCATGGGCCGGGTCGTCTTTTTGTATAGATGCCCCTGACGACGATCACAACCATGGCCGCCCTGGCGAGTGGGTGCTAGGCCGCCTGCCAACTTGCGACATTACGATCTCGATTCAGAGCGTTTCCCGAAAACACTGCGCCATCGGCTACAGCTACGCTTCTTCTCAATGGGCCATCACCGATCTGGGGGGCAAGAACGGCACCCGCCTAAATGGGGAGCTGCTGAAGCCCGGAGACCCCACCCCGGTAAAAATTGGGGATAAGCTTCACCTCGGCCCCAACCCGATCCACCTGGTCGAGAATGCTCAATCAACCGAGGAGGTTGGCATCCCCACCACTATCGGCGCGGTTGTCCCCCTCGATCACCGCACTGGAAAACCGTTATCCCCGCCACCACCGCCACCGCCACCACCGCCACCACCGCCACCCAAAACCTACGCAGACTCACTAGATACGGGGCTGAAATGGCTACTAAATCCCCGAACTACCCTAGGGGCGCTGGTGCGGTTGCTGGTGGTGGTGATCGCTGCCGCCGTGTTTGTCCTTGTGCAGAGCGGGGCACTATAGCCTTAGCGTTTGGGCGGGGCGATGAATAAGGGGCTGTGGGCATTGCTGGGGCTGATGGGCCTGGGCCTGGTGGGAATCGTGATTGAGGGGGGGGCTCACCCTCGGATTACTACGATTGAGATGACTGGAGCAACGCCTTTATCAACACGCGAGCTGCAAATAACCTGTGCTCGGTTGCGAGCCGTCACGCTGTTCGATGTACCCGTTTCGATATGGGATCTTGGCTCTACCCCTGGGAAATGCGCTGGAGTTGAAGATGAGGACGTTCTACCATTCCCGATCATGGGGCGAATCTTGCCGGACTGTCAGCACCAGGGAGAGGGCCGCTACACCTGCCCCCCCAGTCGCGACCTTGAAAACTATTGGCGCTCTGAGAACAATTTGCCGTACATTCCACCAGAGACCCCATAAAAAACCCCAACACAACAAAGCCCCCAGGCCATGGCCTGGGGGCTTTGTTGTGTTTTGGGCTGGGCTAGTCGTCCTGGGCTTCCTGGTCTGCGAGCTGCTGGAGCTGCCTCAGGTTTTCCAGTTGTTTTTCATATTTCTCCTCAGCCCTTTGATACAAAGCGATGCACTCCCGTGCTTCGCTCAACTGGTCTTCCACCTGGGAGATCAGTTGAGCGACGATTCCCCCAAAGAGGCTGTTAGGCCCACCTCCCCACGCCCCAACCTCTCTAGCAACTCTGCCACAGAGATACTCAGGCTCTCCGCCGCTGTCTCCAGGCCGTCCTTGGCTGATGGTGTGACCCTCGCCCGAACCCAGGCCGTTTTTAGTTCCCCGTACTTCCCGTGCTCTGTCTTTGGTCTTCCCATGGCTTGTCATAGATAACTCCCCTAGATTGTATCCCTAATCGAAATGACAGATTACTGCAACAATCTTAGCCTCTCACTCACATTTGGGATACAATCTTAGGCGTAACAGATACCTCTGAGAGCGTGCCGGGTTAATCTCCCCCGGCTTTCTTGGGCGGCAGGGATGGTGTGGGGACAGCCTAGGGCACCACATCGCGGGTTCGACTCCCGCAACGCCCACCAAACTCTCTAGGAGATACCCATGGCCACATCACTAGAACGAATGGAAGACGACGTACAGGCAATGATCGACGGCATGGTTAAAGAGGCTCTATCCCGACTGGATCATCAAATCGTCTTGATAGATGACCGCGCCAAACTGCTTGAGCGAATCGAGAAGATTGAGCAGTTCATTACCAACCTGGGGCCACTGGCCAAACTCTCCGAGCGTCTGGCCGAGTGTGAAAGACTGCTGACCTGCTGGAGCCTCGACACTGAGAAGAACGAGGCAAATGTAGAGGCGCTCATCAGCGAAACCAAGCTTATTAGCAAGCGCATCGAAGGGCTGGAGAACTTCGCCGAGCAACAAGCATTGAAAAATGCTGAGATCGTGGCCCAGCGAGACACCCTAGACGAGCAGGCCGAAATGTTGCTGTACCTAGAAGGCCGGATCGACACCATCCGTAACCACATCGCCGAGCCACCCGCCGAAACCGCCGCCATGGCCCTGTACGGAGGTGAACAGTAATGACTGCTTTATATGGCCACACCACCACCCCCCAAGAACGATTACTCAGCGAGATTTTGCAACGGGCCGCACGGCTACCGCTAAAGGATTTGACATTCCTTTGCGAGACTGCCAACGCCCTGTATGAAAAGCGCATTGAAGCTGAGATGCGCGTGGCGGAATTTGCCACCCAACAGCCCCCAGAACCAGACCCCCACGGGGTTTGATTGCCCATTTCAAAAGAGCCTACCGAGGCTCTTTTTTTGTTGTTTATTAAGGAAATCTAATGGTTTTCAATATTGCTGAACACATCGAATTTGATGCCAAGGGCCGCGCCGCCTGCCCTAGTTGCGCCCTGGAGGGGAAAGCCAAAAACAAAAATTTGAGCTTGCTAGAAACTGGGGCATACAAATGCTTTAGGGGCTGTACTCCGAAGCAAATCAGGGAAGCCATGGGGGCGGGGCCAGTGCAGACGGTTCCACCGCCGCCAACCACCACCAAGGCGGCTAAGGCGACCGTCACCCCGCAAAAGGTAAAAGAGGCTACCGAGCGCCTGCTAAACCAGAGCACCCACGCCCTACGCTGGCTGACAGACCGGGGCATTTCCTCGGAGATGATCGAGCACTACCGCCTGGGCGTGGGGCGGCTGAAGGTGACGCACGAGGGGAAATCGGGCTACGTGCCCAGCATCATCGTGCCGATTCCTACCGCAGACCGCACCGCCTATTACCAAAAGAAGCGCACCGCCCCCTGGGTGAAGGGCGACGAACGGCCCGACCATTGGCCCACCTGGAGCCAGTACGGCATCCCCCAGATGGTGCTCACCACCCATCAGCCAGAAAGCCCTACTCAGACGTGGCTGTGTGAGGGGGAATGGGACGCGATCATGCTGGGCTGGGCTGTACGTCATTCGAGCCTAAAAAATGACGTACAGGTCTCATGCTTCACCTGTGGGGCGGGGAATGTGCCCCCAGAAACCGAGCTGGCCAGACTAAAGGGGGATGTCATCACTTGGTATGACCGGGACGAAGCCGGGGCCAAGGGGGCGCATAAAGTGCAAGCCCGGTTAACCGAGCGCTGCAAGGTAGCCACCGTTCCCGCCGTCGATGCCCCTACCGGGTGGGATGTTTCTGACGCGATCAACGCGGGGCTATTCGAGCAATTCGCCGCCGCCGTCGTCGAGGCCGCGCCCTGGGAACCGCCCAAGCAGGATAATCCCCTCCGTGAGCGCCTGGTGAGTAACGATGACATGATCGCCCGCGCTGCCGACTACACCGACTGGCTAGTTGAAGACATTTTGACCACGGATGAGCTGTTTTTGTTGGCGGCCTCGCCCAGGGCCGGGAAGTCACTGCTTGCCCTCACCCTCACCCAGGCGGTGGCCACCGGAGGAAAATTCTTGGGCAGGCCCGTGGCCCAGGGCGCGGTGCTGTATATCCGCTGTGAGGATAGCGAATCCAAAACCAAGGAAAGGCAGCTCAAACAGGGCTGGGGTGAAGGCTTGCCCGTCTACTGGCTAGACCGCTTCAAACTGAGTGAGCTGAACCACCTAGAGCACCTGGTAGAGGAACTGAACATCAGTCTAGTGGTGTTCGACACCCTCAGCCGGGTAAGGGATGCCAACATCAGCGAATCATCCGCCGAAATGTCCCAGCTCCTAGAACCGCTTCAGGAGATGTGCAAGCGCCAACGGTGTTGCGGCATCCTGGTGCACCACACGGGCAAGGTGAGCACCGACAACGCAGGAACCATCAGCGTTTTCGACACCATCCGGGGCAGTAGCGCTATCCGGGCCACCTGCCGGGGCGTGCTCATCCTCGCCGCTGACGACCGCTCCTATCGGCTGTACGTGGAAAACGGCTGGGGCAAGCTCGATCTACAAGTGCTGCTCGATGCCCACACCTTGCAATGGCGGTTGATCGGCAACTGGGTAGGGCCAAACGTGGATCTACCCCAGAAAGACCGGGTGTTGAATTACTTGGGCCAAGTGGGCAAAGCCACGATTGACCAGATTTCAGAGGCCACAAACCTGCCGAAACGCTCTCTATACGAGGTTTTGAAGCGTTTGCAGGCCGACGAGATGATCGAAAAGCACGGCTCAAGGCAAGCGTCAATTTACGTTAAGAGCGCAATTCAACAGATTCAACAGTTGAATAGCCTGTTGAATTGCCAGGATACAGACAGAGAGATAATTTCAGCCTCTATTCAACAACTTCCTGAGAGTGCCTCACCCCCGGAAAAAGTGATCATCGAACCTGAAAGTGATCAAAAAAATGATCACTTTCCTGATTCAACACCTACCCCCCACACCCAGGAAACTGTTGACAAATCCGCCCAAAACCAGGCACAGCAAGGCCTTTGGGATTCAACAGCAATTCAACACGATTCAACAACCCATTCAACAGGGCATTCAACAGGCACTATCCCCCCTGGGTTTGCAGTCGGTTGCATCGTGGGCAAGGCTGGTAAATTCGGCTGGCGGGGCAAGCTGACGGGCACCTTTAGCACCATGGCCCTGGTGCATTGGCATGGCGACCCCAAGGACTCCCCAGTGAGCTGGAATGAGCTAGAGGTACTGGAGGGATGAACCGCGCCGTATCCCTTCGGAGGTGGGTGAAGCTGTGGCAGCTCTATGCCGGATTCCGGCAAGGGCAGATCGCCCCCTCCACCTACCGAAGGGATTACCTGAAAATTGAGCGCAGACTGAAGAAACTGAAAAAAGACGCCCCCCACCTGGGGAACGCCATCGCCGTTAGGGATTATCTGATCGAGCACTACGCCGCCGATACGGCCCGTAGGACGCTCCAACAACTCAACGCCTGTGGGAAGTGGGCCATGGAATCAGAGCTGGTTAAATCGAACCCCTGGGAAGGCATCCAGAAACACATCAAGCGGCCACCCCCAGGGCCAGACAACTGGGCCGCCTTCACCGCCAAAGAGCGCGATCACATCATCGCCGCCTTCGAGGCGCGACACCCCCACCTAGCCCCATGGCCCAAATTCTTGTTCTGGACAGGTTGCAGGCCAGAGGAGGCCGCCGCCCTGCGGTGGGAGCATATCGCCGCCGACTACTCCGAAATCCAGTTTCGAGAGGCGCGGCCTGTGGATGTGGGAATCACCCAGGCCACCAAAAACCATCGGGTAACCCGCTTCCCCTGCAATGCCAGATTGCAAAAACTGCTGCAATCCCTCGCAGACGGCGGCGAAAATGACCGTAGCAGTTGGGTGCTGAAAGGCCCAAAGGGTGGGCCTTTCAGCTATCAAAATTTCCAGTCCCGCTACTGGCGACCGCTGGTGCAAGACCTGGTGCAGAGCGGAGCCGTGGCCATTGAGCTAAGCCAATATCATTGCCGCCACACCTGGATCACCTTGGCCCTGGATCACCTACCCCCCCAAGATGTGAGCTACCTGGCCCGGGTGAGCGTAGATGTGATCTACCGCCACTATGTTGGTCGGAACCGGGTGATCGTCATCCCAGAATTTTGACCGTGGACTAAGTCTGGACTAGCGGCCACAACTGGCACACAGCAAAACCCCCCGATCTAACCTTCCCCCAGGCCCTCAAAACCTGATTCCCTCGTTGAGTAGTTGCGTCACCATGCAACCAATCGTTACCCGGAATTTGGGAAAATCCGACAGGCGTAGGGGCTAGAATGATGCCAGGAGGCGGGCTTGAACCGCCGACACGAGGATTTTCAGTCCTCTGCTCTACCAACTGAGCTATCCCGGCTTGGCTGTTTTTTCAGCGCTTACATAAGATAGCAAGCTAGGGTCATCCCTGACAAGATCGTTTTTTCAAAAACATGAATTTTGTTGGCAAAGGGGCCGCATGGGGCAGGAAATCTCCGTTCTGTGCAACGAATTTGAGTCAGCCCTGATCTGGGTTGAGGAATCCCCATGCGGCCCCATCACCAGAGGGCATGACGGGGGCGACCTAGGGCACTTCGCGCAGGCGAGCCACCTTGAGGAAAAAGCTACCTTCCCCCTGTCCGGCGTAGGCCCGAATGCGGACGGTGTAGGTGCCAGATTGGGTGATGCGGGCGAACAGCAGAGAGTTGGTGGTGCCGTCGGGGCCGTCGTCGTTTTCGCTAATGGTGGATCCGTCTGCGCCAATGAGGGCCACCATGGTATCAAACTCGTCGGACATCACATCGATGGCCACCTGATCGCCAGCCTCTAGGCGCACGGTGTAGTCCCTAGCGAAGCCGCCAAAGCCGGTGGGAATGTCGCGGTTGGAGAGGGTGTCGTTGATTTCCCGTGAGGCGGGTAGGGGAATGGGTGAATACATCTGTTGGGCCTGGGCGCGGAGGCCAGTTCCGGCAATTAGGAAAACCGTGGCCGGAAGCAACAGGCTGTGGCGCAATAAAGAGGTGGCTCGCATAGCTTAAGGGTGTAAAGGGATGGAACTCTGGCAACAAGGGGTGTATTCCCGCTGATCACGTCTGCGATGCGCTCCACCGCAGGCATTCGGTGCAAAGGAGAGACCTTTGCTGCCCATTATGGCCTAGGTTTTGGGCGGTTTCCGGAAAAATCAAGGTGTTTGTTAGATTTCGCGACAGAAGGACGCCATAAGAGATTCTGGGGATCCTAGGGAACAGATCCCAGGGTTCTCCCTCAGCGGATGCCTCCAGGGTGGATTGTGGGCTTCAGCACCCTGAGATCGCCCTAGGCTTTGGGGGCGTCGGGTTTGTAGTAGTCGTTGGTTTGGGGAGGCTGGTTGCCGCCGGACGGGTTGATGCAGCCTGCCTTTTGCACGTACTGGCAGACACGGGCATAGAGTCTTGCACGGGTGCCGGGGGGGCCAGCGGAAAATAGGACGCGATCTCCGCCCACCACGCCAACTAAAATTTTGACACCACAGACCGGACAAGTTTGAGGATTGGGGCCAGCCATCACCGAACTCCTGTCGAGCAACACCATGGAACACCATGGCCACGGTTATGGATCTTGCCCTAGGGGCCATGGACTGACTGCACCATAGCAAGATCTGGGTCGAACCTGATCGAGGTCTGGGGCAAATTCTCGGTCTGAGACTGGGGCGAAGGCTGGGCGAGGGTACTCAACCGTTGTCGCCATTGCCGTACTAGAGCTTGTAGCGGAGCCGAGAGCCAGTCGTCGTACCGGGGATAGACGGGCAAGCGAGGGCGCAGAGACCAGCCTGCGGGGCTAATAACCCGTTGCAGACCATCGGCGGTGGGATGGTCGTAGTCGGGGTTGACTTCATCAATGGGGCTAAGGCCACCCAGATCCCGTGCTCCGGCGGCAAGGCAGGCCAGCAGATCGGCCCGATTGACGAGATTCGGGGGAATTTGCAGGGCGATATCCGGCGGCAAAAGCTGTTTCGCCAAGGTCACCGCCCGGATCAACGCTTCCCCCACCAGGGCTTGGCCCTGCACAGACTGCCGCTGACCAGGGCTGTGGGGTTGCAAAATCACCTCTTGGATATGGCCGTAGCGCTGGTGCAGGGCCGCAATTGCCCGCAGAGACTCGACCCAGTCGGCCTCGGTTTCCCCTAGGCCCAGCAGCAGCCCCGTTGTAAAGGGAATGCCCAATTCTCCGGCCCAGGCCAGTTGTTGCAGGCGCACCTCTGGGCGTTTGCTGGGAGCGTGGCGATGCACCGTTTTCAGCAAAGCGGGGGTGATCTGCTCCACCATCAACCCCATGGATACATTCACCTGTCCCAACTGGGCCATTTCCTCGCGGAGGAGGGGGCCAGCATTGGTGTGGGGTAGCAGCCCTGCCTCTAGGGCCAGTTCACATATTTGGTAAATATGGCGAAACCAGGCCGCTCGCCGGGGGCTGTGGGGGGATACTTCGCCGCTCAGCACCAACACCTCGGCCACGCCGCGCCGATGCAGTTGGGGCAGCACATCTTGCACTGTATCTAGCCCTAGCCAGGGCGATGCCCCCGGATCTTGGCGAAAGTTGCAGTAGGTGCAGCGGTTAAAGCACTCGTAGGTGGGCACCAGGGTATGGGCGGGGCTGTAGGTGATGGGGTCAAGGGACATCGTGATGCGGCGGCGGAGAGGAACAGGGGCGTAGAAGACGTTCATACCCAGAACAGGTGAGGAATCAAGGAATTGCGACCCATTGTGAGACATCACAACGGACAAAATCCGTGCAATCACAGAGGCTCGATCTGAATCATGGCGCAAAACAGCCTTAATTTCAGTGTATTCACCTGTGATTCGTGCGTTCTTTCAGGGCATTCAAAGTCTAATGCTGCCATTGAAATAGCTGTTGTTCCATCGTTGTCGTTGCGTGATTCGCAGCAGCTATTTTTTAGGATCGGCCTGGGGCCGAAATAGACAATGAAATATTTTCTGAAGGTAGCGGCGATCAGTGTTTTGAGCACCGTCGGGCTAGCCATGGTGCCAGAAGCAGTGACCGCCCAGGTTGCTGGTGCAGAAGAATGCGACAGCTTTAGCTACATGCAAACCGCCGATGGTACCTGCATTGATTTAACCTACATGAGTGCCAGCATTGATCCCCTGCGATCTTCCCAAGGGATGGGATCTTCCCCATTAATTCGTCGTTTTATGGCTGCCCTCGACAGGTTGGATATTCCGGTTCAGCACAAAAACTGCGATCCAGGTTTATACGGATCGTACAACTATGCCAGGAATGAAATGATGCTCTGTCAAAATAATCTTAAAAACAATGAGAGTGAGTATATTGCGACTCTAGCCCATGAATCTTGGCATCTTGTACAAGACTATATCGCAGGGATAGATAATGCCACGATTATCCCTGTAACGCTGGGATCGGGGGACTATGAGGTCTTTTCAGATATTGTTGCCAGTCTCGATTTTGACACAGTTGCCAATATTTTAGAAAGCTACGATGGCGAGGATCATCCCTTTGAGGTAGAAGCCTTTTTTATGGAAGATCGTCCAGAATCCGTCGTGGAAGTGCTGGAGTCCTTTGCTGCCTTGTAGGCGACGGCCCACGGCAGGAGGCAAGCGAATCGCAAAGTTTTGTAACACAATAGAGGGGTACCAACCAGATAGCGTGGAACACGATGACGGCAACCCCCATCAAACCGGATGCTTTGTTGGCCCCAACCACTGAGGGTTTACCAGCGGGTGGGCCAGATCCAAACCGCTTTGAGGTGGCGGAGGCCTGGTATCCCGTGGCCTACGTGGAGGATTTGGACAAGGCGTTGCCCACCCGTTTTACGCTGCTAGATCGGGGGATTGTGATCTGGTGGGATCCGAAGGGGGAGTGCTGGCGCGTGTTTGAGGACAAATGTCCCCACCGCCTTGCGCCGTTGTCTGAGGGGCGGGTGAACGAGGCGGGACGGTTGGAATGCCCGTACCATGGCTGGGCTTTTTCGGGCGATGGCACCTGTGAACACATTCCCCAGCAAGCTCCTGATACGGAAGCCCAGCGATCTCAACGGGCCTGTGCCCTCGCGCTTCCCGCTACGGTGAGGCAGGGGCTTTTGTTTGTGTACCCCGGCGATGCCAGCCGTGCGCCCCAGGTGGAGGTGCCGATCATTGGCCCTGTGGAGGACGAACCCGACGGTTGGGTGCTCCTCAACACCTTCCGAGACCTGCCCTACGATGCCCTCACCCTGCTCGAAAACGTCCTAGATGCCAGCCATATTCCCTACACCCACCACAAAACCGTGGGCAATCGGGAGAACGCCGCACCCATGGAAATGGAGGTGATCGCATCCTCGAAACAGGGGTTTCAGGGGCTTTGGCCAGAGGGGCCACGGAAAGGAAAATTGGGCACCCAACGCACCACCTTTGTTGCGCCCTGCCTGATGTACCACGACCTCACCTCAAAGCAGTTTGGCCGCACCCTCACCGTGGTCTACGCCACCCCCATTCGCAAGGGAGAATGTCGGCTGTTTGCTCGGTTTCCCTTCAAGTTTTCCGCCAAGCTGCCGGGGCTGTTTATTAAGCTCACCCCCCGCTGGTTTAGCCACATCGGCAACAACGGCGTGCTAGAAGATGACCAAATTTTTCTGCACATTCAAGAGCGCGAACTGGAGAAGGCCGGAACCAAGCCCTACGCCCAGGCCTGCTATCTGCCCACCCAGGCGGATCGCTACGTGCTGGCCTACCGCAAGTGGTTGAGCGATTTCCAGGCCGATCCCTTCCCTGGGCAAACCCTGCCGCCAGAAATGACCAAGGCTGCTTTGTTAGATCGCTACCAGTCCCATACCCAGCATTGCCGCAGTTGTCGGGAAGCTCTGCAACGCATCAAGACCATCCGTACCGGGCTGATGATCACGAGTGCGGTCACCTGGTCGCTGATTCCCGTAACCATTGCCCTCGCCGGAAGCTTCTCCCCCCTCAGCGGCGCACTGTTAACGGGCCTTCCCCTCATCGCTGGAGGGCTGTGGCTCTGGCTAGGCCGTATCCAGCGCCAATTTTACGAAGGCCGCGCCCTTCCACCCCGTAATCGCCCCAAGTAGGCGTAGGAGGCATTCGCGGCTACCCTCCTACATCGCCACGCCCTAATCGCGTTGATGAGCCGCAATGCACCAACAGGAGATTGAGAATAACCGCTCAGGACTGGGCATCAGAGCTACAAACGTAACGCCTTAGCAACGCTGGGCTTATCTAGCACTGAGGTTTTGGTAGTATGGACACCCAGCGCTTCGCAACCTCCGCGATGGCGCATTCCATCCTTGAGACCATTTTGCCTTGGCTGTTAAGTCTAAATCCTCCCTCCTCACCATCCTGTTACCGGGAATAGATCGGTTACGCCACTATCCCTCCCTGTGGTTCCGCTCGGATCTGATGGCAGGCATTACCGTTGCCGCCTACATGATTCCTCAATGTATGGCCTACGGCGAGCTGGCCGGGGTTAATCCAGTCCAGGGCCTATGGGCGATGTTGCCCGCCATTGTCCTCTACGCGATGACAGGCTCGTCACCCCAGCTTTCGGTGGGGCCAGAGTCGCCGACAGCCATGATGACAGCGGCGGCGGTGGCTCCCCTGGTGTTGGCCTACGGCACCAGCCATGCCACCCTAGCGGCGGTGCTGGGCATGTTGGTGGGGATCGTTTGTTTAGTCGGCTATGTGGCTCGTTTAGGATTTTTAGCCAACCTGTTGTCTAAGCCGATTTTGATTGGCTATATGACCGGGGTGGCGGTGATTATGATCATGGGTCAGCTCAGCAAGGTGAGCGGTGTCCCCATTGAGGCCCACACCATTGCTGGACAGGTGGCCGACTTTTTGGGCAACTTGGATCAAATTCATTGGCCCACCTTCGCCCTGTCCGGGTTTGTTCTGGTGCTGCTGTTTGGTGTGCAGGCCCGATTTCCTAGGCTACCAGGGCCATTGCTAGCCGTGCTTCTGGCTACAGCGGCGGTTAGTATCTTCCACCTCGACCAGTATGGGGTGGCGGTGGTGGGCACCATTCCAGCGGGGTTCCCCAGTTTTCAGGTGCCCATTGTGTCTCAGCAGGAGGCCTTTAGTTTGCTCTCGGCGGCGGTGGGTATCGCCATTGTGGGCTATTCCGACAATGTGTTGACCGCCCGCGCCCTAGCCGCCCGCAACCACTATTCCCAACTGATTGATGCCAACCAAGAACTACTGGCCCTCGGCGTTGCCAACCTGGGCACAGGGTTATTTCAAGGATTCCCGGTGAGCAGCAGCGGCAGTCGGGCCGCCATCGGCAACGCCATGGGCAGCAAAAGTCAGGTGTTTTCCCTGGTCGCCTTCGGTGTGGTGGTGCTGGTGCTGCTGTTTTTGCGGCCCCTGCTGGTGATGTTTCCCACTGCCGCCCTGGGCGCTTTGGTGATCTATGCCGCCACCCGCCTGGTAGAACTGCCGGAATTTAGTCGGTTACAACGGTTTCGGCAAGGGGACTACGCCCTAGCCGTACTCACCACGTTAGGGGTATTGGCGACCGATCTACTCATCGGCGTCGCCATTGCCGTGGGGCTTTCGGTGATTGAGCTATTTGCCCGCATTGCCAGCCCCTACGATGCTGTGATGGGTAAAGTGCCTGATCTGCCCGGTCTGCACGACATCGCCGATTGGACAGGGGCCACCACCATTCCAGGGCTGGTTCTCTACCGCTACGATGCCCCGATTTTCTTTGCCAATGTCAACAACTTTAAGCGCCGCGCCCTCGCCGCCATTGAGGCCGAAACCGATCCGGTGGAATGGTTTGTGCTGAATGCCGAAGCCATTGCCGAAATCGACATTACCGCCGCCGATATGCTCAACGAACTGTACGACGAGCTGGAGGCTAGGGGCATCACCTTCGCGATGGCGCGGGTCAAGCAGGACCTCTATGCCCAACTCAAACGGTCGGGGCTATTGAATCGCATCGGCGTGAACCACATCTACTTCACACTCCCCACCGCCATCGAAGGGTTTCACCAGCGCTTTCAGGAATCCAGCCCTGGGGAAGACCGCTAGCCAGCCGGAAGCCGGATTTACCCCATCAAAATCACGTTGTCCAGCACATGGATGATGCCGTTGTCGGCTTCGATGTCGGCGGCGAGGACGGTGGCGTTTTTCACCTCAAAGCCCTCGGTGCCGTCGATGGGAATTGGCGCACCCTCCAAGGATTCAACGGTGCCCAGCTTGAGCAACTCGTCCTTGGTGTACTTTCCGGCGACAACATGGAACTTGAGGATACGGCCCAACTGGGGCGGATTTTGCACCAGGGTTTGCACGGTACCGGGGGGCAACTTGGCAAAGGCGGCATCGTTGGGCGCAAACACGGTGAAGGGGCCAGGGCTTTGCAGGGCTTCCACCAAACCAGCCGCCTGAACAGCGGCCACCAGGGTGGAGAACCCTTCGTTGTTAACGGCGATATCGACGATGGTAGGCATAGGGGATGAAGGGGTGAAGGGGTTATGAGGGTTAGATCCCAGGGTTCTTAGAGAACCCTGGGATCTGGGCAACTAGCGGTACTCCTGGCGCTGGATGTCGCGCAGGCGGGCTTCGGGGCGCAGGAAGCGATCCATTTGGGCCTCGAAGAATTTGCGGTTGGCGGCGAGGTGGCGGGGGTTGGGGTCGTCCAGGGGATAGAGCAACGCTGTCCGCAGGGCTTGAATCACCGCCGAGGTGACGTTGTACATCGACCGCTGAAAGGTGATGCCGAGTTGGATTAGCATGTCATCTTCGCCGCGACAGTATTGTTCGTAATACTCCAGCAGGTAGGGCGGCAAAAAGTGCAGCATGTCCTGCATCAGCAGCGTGGGGGGAATCCCGGCACTGCCCACCGGAAACACGTCAGCATAGAGAATCCCGTAGTGGAAATCGTTTTGATCTTCGGGCACCTGACCCGCCTGGGCATTGTAGGATTTGGTGCCTCGGAAGGGGGCGGTGCGGTAAAAAACGGCCTCCACGTAGGGCAGGGCTGCTTCGTAGAGCCAGGTGAATCCACAGGATTTGGGAATGAGTTCAAAACACTCATCGCCAATGTAAACATGGTGGTAAATGGGCCGACCTGCCACCGCAAAAATGCCATTGACCAAGAAATTCATGGCATCGGGCACGCCCTTAAAGCCGCCTTCGTCGTAGATGTCCGACATTTCAAAAAAGACCGGAGCCATCACTTCCCAAAACAGACCCAGGTTGGAATAGTAGGACAGTTCCCGGCACTTTTCGTAGAACATCTCTGGGAACAGCTTGTGCAGCCCCAGCATCACCGGATTGCCCTTAAAGTAGGCTTTAATCGCCCGATCACAGGCCGCTTTATATTCGTCGGTATAGAGGTAGTCATTAAACCGACCGCCCATATCCTGATGCCAGAGCATCGCCGTCATACAGGCTTCGGCAAATTCCATATTCACTCGGTCGTGCCAGAGGTGATGGAAAAGTTTAGGCAGCTTGCGCTTCATTTCGCCCTTTTCCATAAACTCCAGCAGTTCGGGGTGAACGTTGGCTTCCCCTCGCCAAATGCGTAGGTCGGCGGTGTCGCCCGCGTAGTGGTTGGGCAGATCTAAATATTCCTGGGGCAGGAAGTATTTGAACGCCGGAATTGGGTTCAAAAACACCCGTTCGGCAATATAGAGCAAATCCCGCCAGTAGAAATCCATCGGCACCGCATAGGCTTTGTAGATGCCGATGATTTGCATCAAGTTTTCCGGCGTATCCGGCAGCATCGATCCACCTGCTTCCAAACGATGGATCACATCCGCGTGGGGATGGGTGGAGGGGGGGATTAGGGTTGGGGTTTCGGTGAGGGTAGGCATGGTGGTTTGGGTGGTTATTCGTTATTGGTTATTGGGGGTGCCGTAGGATGGGCATTGTCCATTATTTAGACGGTGGGCTAACGTCGTTCGATGGGGGATGTCATCCATGGGCAAAAAGCGGATTCGGCCAACGGCAATTTGTGTGTTGCGGCGGGGGGATGAGTTGCTGGTGCATGAGGGCTACGACCCAGTTCGGCAGTTTGGCTATGCCCGTCCGTTGGGGGGCGGCATTGAACTGGGGGAACATAGCGCGGCGGCGGCGGTGCGAGAAATTCGAGAGGAATTGGGGGCCGAGATTACCGAGGTGGCCTTGCTGGGGGTGGTGGAAAACATCTTTGAGTTCCATGGCGAAACGGCTCACGAAATCATGTTTGTCTACAGCGGGCGGTTTGTGGATGAGTCGCTTTATCAGCGGGATGTCCTCGATGGCTTGGAGGGCGATGAACCCTTTCAAGCGGTGTGGCGATCCCTAGCTGAGTTGCGCGATGGCCCCCATCAACTTGTGCCGCCCCAGCTTTGGGATCTCCTTTAAGCGTCCGTCGAGTGCATTAAGGCCAGCCCTCACCCCCAGCCCCTCTCCCCAAGGGAGAGGGGGGCCGGATCAGGGATTAGGGCAGAAGGGTGGCGACGGGGAAGGGGATGGCCTCGGCGGGAGCGTTATCTATTGGGGGCATCTCCATCGGCAATTGTTCAATTACCTCATCGGCAACCACTTCGGTTAGCACCATCGGCAGGTTGGCGACCATGGCAGTGGCGGTGGGTTCGCCCCATTTCACCAGCCAGTTGGGTTGAATGCCGAGGAAGAGAATCAGCCCAGCCAGGACGTAGGCGGGCAGCTTTTCCGAGAAGGTGACTTTGGGGAAGTAGGCGATGGCGTTATCCAGCTTGCCGAAGCAGGTGCGGTTCAGCAAAATCACAAAGTACACCGCCGTTAACCCGGTGCCCACTACGCCCAGCAGGGTTTGGATGGGGTAGACCGCATAGCTGCCCTGGAACACCAAAAATTCCGTCACAAAGCCCACCAGGCCAGGGATTCCGGCGCTGGCCATGCCGCCCAACACCAGCAGAGCGCTGACCATGGGTAGACCTCGCACGGGGTTCATCAGGCCGTTCAGCACGTCTAGCTCGCGGGTGCCCACCTTGGTTTCAATCACCCCGACGAGGTGAAAGAGGATGGCCAAAATCAGACCGTGGGAGACCATTTGGCTGACGGCTCCGGTGAGGGCCAAATCCGTCATGGCCGCACCGCCCAGCAGCACGTAGCCCATGTGCCCGATGGAGCTATAGGCCACCATCCGCTTGATGTCCTTTTGGGCAATGGCCGTGACGGCTCCATACATAATGCTCACCGCCGCCCACACCGCCAGGTAAGGGGAAAGCTGCGCCCAGGCATCGGGGAACAGACCCAGACCAAAACGAAATAGGCCATAGGTGCCCAGCTTGGCCAGTACACCCCCCAGCATCATCGCCACCGGGGTACTGGCGGAGACGTAGGTATCCGGCAGCCAGGTATGGAAGGGTACCAGGGGAATTTTGATGCCAAAGGCCACCAGCAGCAGGCTCAGCAGGATAAGCTGCCACGTCATCGACAGGTCATGGCCCATCACCGCATGGTAGGTGAAGTCCTCGGCACCGCTGAGCCACACCACACCCAGAAATCCGGCCAGCATCAGTGCCCCAGAGAGGGCGGTATAGAGCAGGAACTTGGTGGCCGCATAGGTTTTTTGGCCGCCGCCCCAGATGGCAATCAGCAGGTACAGGGGCACCAGCTCAATTTCATAGAGCAGGAAGAACAGCAGCAGGTTATCCGCCAAAAACGCCCCCGCCACGCCGCTACTCACCAGCAGCAGCAAACTATAGAACAACCGAGGCCGCTCGGTTTCGGGGGAACTGCTCCAGATGGCAATCCAGGTGATCAGGCTGTTTAGACCCACCATCAACAGGGACAAGCCATCCAAACTGAGTTCGTAGTTCAGCCCCAGAAACGGCAGCCAGGGCACAAACTCCCGGAACTGAAAGCCGCCAAAGGAGAGGTCAAACTGGGTAAACAGCCACAGCGTCCACAGCAGCGCCGCCCCCGATACCACCAGGGCACCCTGGCGCGACCGCTGACTAGACAACCCCGGCCAGCAGCCGATGGCCACCGCGCCAATCAAGGGAATTAGGAGAAGGGGAGTGAGCAACATAGCGAGAACCGGATAGGGAGTTGTGATGGAGAAGACTGGCCCTCACCCCTTGGGCTACTGTGTACACACATCTTATTTTCATGTCGCAAGTCCTCGGAGATCCCCCTAAATCCCCCTTCCTAAGGGGGACTTTGATTCCGGTTGCCTCCTTAAGAAGGGGGACTTTGTTTCCGGTTCCCCCCTTCCTTAAGGGGGGCTAGGGGGGATCAACCCCAGGAACTCAGCGAGATAGAAACTTGTGTATAAGCGGTAGCCCTGTGGGAGAGGAATTTAGGGTCAGGGCAACGCGGCCTAAAACAGCGCAGTCAAGGACGACCAGCCCAGCAGAATGCCGATCACCGCCACGCCGACCGCAATGGTGAGCACATAGAACTGAAGCCGTCCGCTGTTGCCGTATTTGAGGGTTTCGCCACCAAAGAGAGAGGCCAGCCCGATGGCGTTGACCAAGCCATCCACCACGTAGCGATCTAGCCAGTCCGTCGCCCGCGAGAGCAAATCTACCCCCAGCACAAAGGTGTTGCGGTAGATCTTGGGGGTATAGAAATCGTAGGCCAGCAGGTTTTGCAGGGGTTTTTGCACCAGTTTAGCGGGGCTTTCCAGCACCCGGTTGACGTAGAGTAGCGTCCCCACCGCAGCGCCCAAAATGCTCGACCAGGTGAGCAGCAGGGCCATATCCTTGCTGACCTCGGCCCAGTTGGGCAACAGGTTAAACTGCGCCATCACCAGGGGCAGGTGCAGGGTAAAGCCCGCCACCAGGGTCATGGGGATGGTCATCAGCCAGATGGGTTCTGGGGCGCGGATGGTCATCTGTTGGGTGTTGCCCGCAAAAATCAGGCCAATCATCCGGGCGAGGCTAAAGGCCACCAGCCAGTTCACAATCAGCACAATCGCCACCAGTAGCCCCCGCTGTTCTGCCCACAGGCCCGACACCAGGGACAACATCGCCCAAAAGCCACCCAAGGGAGGCAGCGCCACCAAGCCAGCCGCTCCGGCCAGCATCGACATGGCCGTCACCGGACGCCGACCCCACAGGCCACCCATTTGGGTTAAATCTTGGGTGATAACGCTGAGAATAATGGAACCCGAACCCATCACCAGCGTGGCCATGCCGAGGGCATAAATCAGGGCCAGCAGCAGGGCCACATTGGGCAGATGGGCACCCACCGCAATGAACATTAGCCCCATGTAGGCACTGCTGAGGTAGGACAGCACCCGCTTAATATCCACCTGGGCGGCGGAAATTAGCGTTGCCCCAATGGCCGTTACTGTGCCCACCGCAATGGCAAAGGCGCTGGCGGTGGAGGACAGGGCAATCACAGGTTCCAGTTTCACCAGAATCCACACCCCGGTTGTCACCACCACGGCATTCCGCAGAATCGTGCTGGGCAGCGGGCCTTCCATGGCCTCATCCAGCCACAGGTGCAGCGGGAACTGGGCGCATTTGCTCATGGGGCCAGCAATCAGGCCGATACCGATCAGCGTCAGCAGGCCCGGTTCAATCCCGGTTGCCGTCTGTGCCCAGGCCGCCAGTTCCCGAAAGTCCCAAGTATGGGTGAGGGGATAGATGGCGAGCACTCCCATCAGCAGCACCAGGTCGCCGACGCGCTTGGTCAAAAAGGCATCTCGCGCTCCCGTCACCACCAGAGATTGGTTGTACCAAAAGCCCACCAGCAGGTAGGTACCCAGGGTGAGGATCTCCAGCAGCATGTAGGAAAACAGCAGGGAGTTGCACAGCACCAGGGCGCACATCCCGGCCTCGAACAGGGCCATCATGGCGAAGAATCGGCCCCAGCCCCAATCCATCTCCAAATAACCTACCGCGTAGATTTGGGCCAGCAGATTGAGGCTGGTAATCAGCACACAGGCCCCCAGGGTAATGGCGTCGGCCTCCAGGGGAATGGTCAGATCCAGCCCCGCCACATTCAGCCAGGGGGCAAAGAAAAACTGGGGCGATGACTTGCCCCAAAAGGCCATAAACGCCAGCAGACTGTGGGTTAACGCTAGGGCCGTCGTCACAATATTGATATAGCCCGCCGGACGTGGCCCGGTACGGCGAATCATGGCAGGCGACCAGGGGATGGTGAGCAACGCCCCCATCAGGGGATAGAGCGGGATCAGCCAGCTCGTTTCGGCCAAGAGCGGTGTCAGGGACGGGGTCATAGGTGAACTACTCTCTGACAAAGAAACAGCAAGGGTGAGGGCAAGGATCTAAGGTCGCGATTAGCCTCCACCATCCCGAATTTCCTCCGTTTGGGGGAAATTTGCTACCGCCACCAAGGTTCCCAAGGCAACGAAACCAGGCTAGGGATAGGAGACCCCTTCCGCGTTGGAAGGCATGGGCAAAATCTAAGAAGATCCTAAAGTAAATTGACTAGCATCTATCAAAAATCAACTTCGATAGACTTAAAGCTATCTACCTTGGATAGAGTTTAACCAATGACAGACCCCAAACGGAAGGGCCAGATTGATTAACGGCAATTTGCTTTTTGTGTCGGATTGATAATTTTCAATAATCTATGCGGCCACCGATCCCATTTCCCTGTCCACCGAGGTCAGGGATGAACGCCAAGACGGGCTACCAAGCGGGGTTCGGTGAGTCAAGACAGCCACAATAGCTGGGCTTTCCAATTTCCCATGGGTGCCCCTCTTACATGGGTGCCCCTCGAACGGATGCCCCTCGGACAGGTAAACCTTGGATTACTCCGCCCTGTCATGGATGTATTGATCTGACGCGGCCCACAATGGTGCGGTGGCGGGGGCTGTTTTGGGTAATGGTGGGAGGCTCAAAGCCAGCGGCCTCAAATTCGGCCACCATATCTAGGGCAAAGTACTCATCCAGGTAGGGTTCGGTGCTTTTCAACAGGGTGAGCACAAAGGCGGGCATTTGCTTGTACACCTCGGACTGGGGGTTCATGTCCATGATGGCGAAGTGACCGCCCGGTTTGAGCAGGCGACGGGCCTCTTGCAGAATGGCACGGGCGGCGGTTTGGGGCAGTTCGTGGAAAATCAGGCAGGCGGAGACCAAATCATAGGAGGCATCGGGCAAACCCGTTTCCTCGGCAGCGGCGTGGTGCCAGGTTATGGCGTTGGTCGGGCGGGAATCGGCCTGTTCCTGCTGCTGCTCCTGCTGCCGATATTGGGCCACCGCCAAAAAGTAGGGCGACAGATCCACCCCGGTCACCTGGGCCTGGGGGTAGAGGGCTTGCAGGGTTTCGGTGCTCATGCCCACGCCGCAGCCCAGATCCACAATGGCGGTGGGAGATTCCGGCAGTTGGGCCGTCAGCACATCGTGGTAGCTTTGGCGCAGTTGGGCATCGCCCGTGGCCCCCGCCCCCGGCCATAGCTTGGCATGGACAGCCTTTGCCGCCACCTCGACTTCCATGGCGGGTTGCCAGCCCAGGTTGCCTTCGTCGTAGGCATGGAAACTGGTGGTGTAGTAGGCGGGGTATGGCAGGCTGGGGTTTTGAATCGCCTCCAGGTCGGCCTGCCATTGGGGGGAGAGTTCCGGCGAAAGTTCCTTGGTGTCCTGACGAGATCGTAGTTCTGCCACCCTAGCCTGCCAGGGCACCCCAATGGTTTCGGCTCGTTTTACCATCATGGCGCGGGCGCGGCCCTTGGCGATGGCCCAGAGGGGCTTGATGGCCAGCACTTGGTTAACCAGGGCCGCCGTGAGGCTAGGGGCAGGAGTCGCAGTCATAGGGAAGGAATAGGAAAATACTAAAGGCGTTGGTTTTTATTCTAGGGGGGAAGTTGCTGATCCTAGCTCCCCTCTCCCGGTGGGCTACTAAGTACACACATCTTGCTTTCATGTCGCAAGTCCTTGGAGATTCCCCTAAATCCCCCTTAAAAAGGGGGACTTTGACTCCGGTTCCCCCCTTTTTAAGGGGGGCTAGGGGGGATCGATTCCCTGTATCGTCTACGTTAAGGACTTATGTGTACTTAGTAGCTCCCGGTGGGAGAGCGGCTTGGGCTGAGGGCTAGGCTTGGGCCGAGACGGAGGTATCCACCGGGCTGGGATCGGCCTCTGGCAGTGGGGGGCGCAGGGCCAGGTAGAGGGCCGCCCCCAGCAACGGCAGGGCCAGCACGGCGGGGATAAT
Organism: Spirulina sp.; assembly: GCA_044070495.1. Lineage (GTDB taxonomy): Bacteria > Cyanobacteriota > Cyanobacteriia > Phormidesmidales > Phormidesmidaceae > Nodosilinea. The sequence goes on from JBIPSI010000015.1 coordinate 27,571, forward strand.
CCACCGTTGATTGAGCCCTCGACGGGGTAGGTCATCCACCAAGAGGACGGGAAACAGCAGCCAGAGGGCACAGAAATCGAGCGACATCACATGGACGAAGCGGGAGGTCTGCCACTGCTGCCAGAGATCGGGCCAGTCGCCAGCGGAGAGGCCCCAAACCATCAGCACTAGAGCCGCAACGGCCAAACTCGCCCCCAACAGACGGCTACCCACCACCCGTAACAGGCGATCCGTGGGGCCAGCCCAGGGAACCGGGGCACGCAGGGCGAGGTAGGGCAGCATCGCAAAGGCCCCCACCGCAAAGGAGGCCACCACAAAGGGCCAAGCCCACAGCCGTTGCCCCCGACCATCTACCAGGACCACCGCTGCGTAGACCATGGGCCAGATTCCCATGGCATTAAACAGGGCAATTAGAGCGGGGTTGAGGCCATCCCAGTCGCCCGTAGACAGGCGCAGAATCAGGTCGGCGGTATCCGGTTGATCGGGGGGAGAGAGTATAAATGCGTACCCGATGAATCCCAACCAAAGGATGCCGAAAATAAGTCTTCCCATGGTTTGATGACTGCTAAGTTTCACTCTGAAATATCAAACAAACTCAATATAGACTGACACTGCTATCAAAACCAACTAACCTTTAGGCAGGAGGTTTAGGCCCTATCCGCCGCAAGTGTTAAAAGATATTTAATATTGATCTAAGTTGTTAATTTCCGATTTTTTTCAGTTTTTATTTGATTCCATGGGCCTAGTCCGCTCAAACCTTTTGAGGCTTCCACGCCCATCCTCAACCCAGGGAAGCACAGGGTGCCCAAGCTAATCCTCAGAAAAAATAGATCTATGCTGAGTGCAGAAGTGATGGAAGTTGAAGGCGCAGGCTTGTTGAAATTAGAGGAAATAGCGTCCTAAGAACCTGCGTCCTAAGCTCTTTTTAACTCCCATTAATAAAATATTAATCTTATCTGTTTGGTTGCCAGCGAAACGCCTGCTAATGCTCAGCGCTACCCCCCGCTAGCCCAGGCTCATCAAGCCACTGTGCAGCCCTAGGAGTCCCCCCTTCGCTGTCCTCATTTGGAACCCTACCGTGCCCACCTTCACCCTTCGTGAGTCCGGTATTGCTAGGACTTACCACCGCAGTACTATGAATATCCAGTACTTTCTCGAACTGTACGAAGCTGGCTACCGAGATTTTGTCGGCATTCAGTTGGCTAGCGTGGACTTGACCCATCACATTTTGGTGGGGGTTAACCTCAGCCGCTCCAGCCTGAAGGGGGCCAACCTGAGCCGATCCTTTTTAACCCAGGCCAGCCTTGATGGGGCTAAGGCCAACTGGGCCAACTTTAGCTTTGCCAAAATGAGTGAAGCGAGCCTGGTGGGGGCCGATCTCACCAAGGTAAGTTTGCGGGGGGCGTTTCTGGTGCGGGCCGATCTTCGCCGTGCCCAGCTTAGCGGGGCCGATCTGTGCCATGTCAACCTTCGCAATGCCAACCTGGCAGGGGCGAACCTGTGCGGCGCAAACCTCAGTGGGGCCAACCTGCGCGGGGCCAACCTGCGGGAGGCCAACCTAGCCTGGGCCCACCTCAGCGGAGTACGCCTCAGCGGGGCTGATTTAGACCACACCTGCCTTGCCGCCGTTAACCTAGAGGGAGCCTGGCTCAACGGGGTTGACCTCAGTGGGCTGGATCTATCGGGCGTGAACCTCAAGGATGCCAAGCTGAATGGGGCCAACCTCGACCACACGAATCTCAGTACCGCCAACCTGTCCCACACCACCATGCGCGGCGTTTCCATGGTGGGGGCCAATCTCTACAATGCCAACCTCACGGGGGCGGTGTTGTGGCATGGCAACCTCGATCAAGTCAACCTGTCCCGCGCCGACCTCACCCGTGCCCACCTAGGGGAGGCCTCCCTAAACTCAGCCTGTGTGGAGGGCACCGAATTCACCGAGTCGGTGCTGCCCGCCGAATCTAGGGCCTATCTCTACGCCGCCGTCCATGGCGAAACCCGCTGGACTCACCGTCCGGCCAAGGAAACCCTAGATCACTCCCTGTTTATCGACAAACTGCTGACCTAGGGGTGTACGTCGGACAGGCTTCGGCTAGTCTAACTCCCTCTAAAGCAGGTGTTGACTGTGGAGAAAGAAGTAGGCTAAGCGGGCCAAGCTGAGGCCAATAAAGGCCATCAGGATAATGGCCGTAGCGACGCTGACAATCTCACGCAGGGTCTTCATCAAACTTGGTAAGGCGGTAGGGTGAACTGGTATGGTCTGAAGTGATATTGTCTCGTCTTTTGGGCGATTGCCTGCCCCTTGCCCATGAATCGTCGCATTTTTTTAGCGAGTACCCTTGGCCTCACCCTGTCTAGTTTGGCCGCTGGGTGTCAGCGCCCCTGGTCGGGGGATTTAGGGATTGCCGCCCTAGCCGAATCCGTACCAGGGCAGCTCGTGCAAGCGTTTCAACGTCAGGCTCAGCAGGCCCAGGCGGGGCAAGTCTCGGTGGTGGCTAAGGACTCCCTGATCGACCTCTATCGGCTACTGCAAACGTGGCATCAGCAGGCCGAAAAATCCTCCGAGGAGGGCGCTTCGGACTCTCAAAACACGGCCTCCAGAACGGCCCAGTGGGTTACCCAGGCCGATACCTGGCTAGCCCCAGCCATTCAACAGAGACTCCTTCAGCCCATTCCCACCGATGCCCTAGACCGCTGGCCCCAACTGCCCGAACCCTGGCCTGCCCTCGTGCGGCGCAATGCCCAGGGCCAAGCCGATAGCGGGGGCGATGTCTGGGGGATTCCCTACCGCTGGACGCCCCTGGCGATTCTCTATGACCAGCGCAGTCTTGGCGCAACTGCCGATCCCATTCAAGGGTGGGACGATCTGCGGCGACCGGAATGGAACCAGCGGCTGATGCTGCCCGACGACGAACGTCTGGTGATTGGCCTTGCCCTGAAGGCTCTGGGAACCTCGGCCAATGCCTCCGACCTTGCGGCGGTTTCGGGGTTAGAGGACTTCCTAGCCCAACTCCATCGCCAAGTGCGCTGGTACAACGCCACCCACACCCTCAAAGCCCTGGTGATCGGGGATGCCGCTGCTACGGTGGGGTGGCTCGATGCCCTGCTGCCCATCGCCCAACGGTATCGCCACCTGCGCTTGGTCATTCCCGACGAAGGCACCCTTGCCAGCGCCGATCTGTGGGTGAGGCCCAGCGTCGCCCCCGATCCTAGCCCTCTGGCTATGGATTGGCTCAACTTCTGCCTCAGCGAAACGTTTACCGAACAAATGGCCATCTACGGCCCAGGGCTAACCCCCTGGCACTGGGGCGCGGCGGCGGCGGATCTGCCACCCACCTTTCAGCCAGCGGCGGGGCTGCTAGAGCGCACCACCGGGCTGGCCAACAGCGAATTTCTGCTTCCCCTCGATCCGTCTGCCCAAGCCCAATTCACCGATCTTTGGCGGAGACTCCGCACCGGGGCAATGGGCTAAATCCTGGTTGCCTGACCAAGGATTCTCCACTGGGCACGGAAACCGCGCCCCTACCGTATTGGAATTCTGGCCCTAGCTACCCGCCACCTTGGTTTCGATCACCTGGGTGAGGCTGACCCAGGTGCCCCGTTCGTCGTAGGTGCGAATCAGCCGATGGCGTAGGGTGGGGGTGATCAGCCAACCCAGTTCCAAAAAGAAGGGTTGCCCCGGCACGATGGCTGTGGGAAACGTGGCCGACGCACCACCGGGCAAAAGCAGCACGGTGACGGGCTGAGGGCCTTGGCTAAACTGAAGGGTGGATCCCACTCGCTGCCCCTGACTGCTCAAGGTGGGGCCAGGATGGAGGCTGAGGGTTTGGGTGACGGTGGTGGCATCGGCGGTGGCCAACACCAGGCGGCTGGAGAGGGAGGTATCCGGCTGATAGTCGGGGTAAACCGTTGTGACTTGGCCTTCCCAAGTTCCTAACAGTTGATCCACCGAGAGGGGAGAACGCAGCCCAGGCCGCTGCCCCTGTAAGTGTTCTCGGATCAGCGTTAGCGAACCTAAACTAGCCTGTCGAGGGAAAATCTGGGCAATCCGCAGCCGTTCGTGGCCGTAGATTAAGCCCAGTTCCGCCCCAAATTCGCTCACAGGACTCCACTGAATCGACCCCTGGGAAAAGGCTCCGTCCTCACAGAACAACACTCCTCGCCCTAGGGATCGGTATTCCAGCACGGTTTCCTGCATCGGCTGTCCTGGGGGCCACTTGCGGATCTCCTGGCGCATCTGGTTGCCGTCCTGCTGGGCAGTCAGGGACACCTCCGTTGGAACATCGTCCTGGAGGGCACCCGTCGGGGAAACCTGGGTAAACGACCCGACCCATACGCCCTGATTCTTGAGTAATCGTTCCCACTGTGAGGCCAACGGTCTAGCTCCTTGCCTGTGTCTACGTTCTGGGGTGGACAGTTCTGGGGTGGACAAATCTGGGGTGGATGTCTGGGATGGACAAAAGATCCGTAAAAACACCCATCAACTTTGGGGATGCTTTTCCCTGATTCCTTGGTTCACCCCTGCATATCCTAGTCAGAAGTGTCTAAGGTCAGAATCTTCGCCTGTGTTTTGGTCGAGGTTCTGCCCCTCCGGCCCATGCGCTGTGGCTTGTTATCCACAACCATAGGCCATATCCGGGATGTCCACCACGCCCTCCAGCCCTAACGAGATGTTTGGTATGTCTAATCTTGATACCGGATCGCCAGATGTGACCGTCCCATTCCCCTTGTCCATGGCGGATCTACCGGGGGCCAACCCTGGCCTAGGACTCGAACCCAGGCATGACCTCCCTGGGGGATCCGAGGGGGCCTGGTGGGCGACGGAGGCAGCGGTGATTGTCCCGTCGCAAGTCTCACCCGTGGCCCTTGGGGAGGGTGTTCTGGCCGATTTCGTGAATTCATTTTCCTGGCTATCGCCCCTAGAGGGTCAGACCGATGATCAGGGGCTGGCTTGGGGGCTGTCCGCCGCCGAGGCGTTAGGTCAATCTCAGCTAACGATTCCAGCCGGACTAGCCCCAGCGGTTGATGCGGCCATCACCCATCTCGCCCAGTTTCGGCAAACGGATACCTGGGCCACCGATCTAACCCTGGCCTTTGGCGATGAGTGGGAGGTTGGCCACGCCGAGCACTGGTTGGATAGTCTTCTGCAAGCCTCCGCTTGGCCCACCATCACCCTGCTGCCCCTGGCCGATCTCAAGGCCTACGGGGCCTACGCCCCCGACCTAGATCGCCTGTTCCTAGCCCAGGAGGTGGTGGATTCTCCGGCCCTCCATTCCCTGGCGGTTGATGTGCTGCTGGAGGAGGTGGGGCACTGGCTGGATCATCGGCTTAACCCCACCGATTCCCCTGGAGATGAAGGGGAACGCTTCAGCGCCCTGGTTCAGCAGCGGGTTCTGCCACCCTCAGAAATCGCTCCCATCCAGGCCGAGAACGACTGGGCTACCCTGGTTTGGCAGGGGCAGACCTGGGCTGTGGAACAATCGGCGGCCCCTGGAATCTTCACCGTCGGAGCCTCTGGCCAAGTGAATGTGGAGTTTCTCTTTGATAGCGGCGCGTACCAAGGGGAAGTGGGGATATTCAGCCTGACGGGCCTGGAGACCCTCGCACCTGGATCGCCAGAGTTCATTGCCGCCGCCGTGCAGCGTGCCCTCAGCAACTCTAGCCAGGGCCGTGTGGTGATTTCTACCGCTGGCGAAGGGGCCAGCCTGAGTGGCGAACTGGGGGAGCGCAACTACAACGCGGGGACTTCCCTAGGGCCAAAGTCCTTCGCCTTTCAGCCCAACGATACCCTGGCGCTCATCTTGGTGCCCAATGGTACCTTCCAAGCCGTGGCCAGCAACCCCGCTGTTGAGGGTAATCTTCGCCCCCTCTTTTCCCTCGCCGCCGCCAATCCCCTCGGTCGCGATCACTACGGGGCGATGACCACCAACGCCAACGGCCTAGTTCTGGGCCTTGAGGATCTACGCTTCGATGGCAACTCCGATGCCGACTTTAACGATGTCATCCTCAAAATCGAAGGCATCACGGGGCAGCTTCCCGCCCTCGATAGCCTGGTGCAAAGTCGCCAAACCTGGCTGACCAGCCCCCTCGGTCGCGATCTGTTTAGCATCACCCCCATCAATCCCGTTGACCCTAGCGATCCTGGGACGCCTGATCCCCCTGGGACACCCCTGCCCCCGGTTGCTCCCCTACCGCCTACCCCTGGCCTCACCGTCGCCATCAATTCAGAGGTCGTGAAGTTCTCTCCTGGCGTTACCGAAGCCCAACTCATCGCCAGCGGGGCCGCCCGTATTAGCCTCGGTAGCCAAACCCTCTACATTGGTACGGATCAGGTCTCAGCCATTAATCAAAACCCGATCCTGGCCAGCTTCGATGCCGTGAACCCTGCCAACAACTGGATCCGCGCCGACTATGAAGCCACCGGAGCCGATGGTCGCGGCAATGGCTTGGCCGTTACTCCCTCCGGGGAAGTCTATGCCTTCTTCTCCGTCGATGGCACCCAAGGCACTCCCGATCAAGATTTCCGTCGTGCCAGCACCGCCGCCGAACAAGCCTGGTTGCGGAGCTACGGCCAGGGCGGTGGGCCAAAGGTATCAGTGATTGGCAAAATTGATCCCGCCACGGGCAGCCTCGTCGCCGCCGCCTACCTGTCGGCCATCCTCAGCAATGGCAACAGCAACAGCCTCACGATCACCGGATTAGCGGTGCAGCCCAACGGCAATTTGCGAATCAGCGCCCAGTCCTTCTTTGCCCCCCGGCAGCCCAATGGTCAGGCCATGATCCTAGACAGCGACCCCACCACCCCAGACACCTCTCCCTTCCCCTACTTCATCGAGATCACCCCTGACCTCAGACGCGTGGTCAGCACCGCTGCCGTGGGGTGGATTTAAAGCACCAGCCCTAACGCTACGGAATCACGACACCCCCTAGAATCCCTCGCCTTAGGCCACATCCGCACCCCAGACCTCCGATTCCCAAAAGGCAGGCTGTAGGCACGGCACAGTCTACACGGCTATACGTCGGCAACCCCCTGATCGGTGGGATGAGCCGCAAGGCACCGCTGGGGAATTGGGTGTAGCCAGGCCGGATTTCGTATTAGAAATAGAGCAGTAGATTAAGGCCGGGGATGGTGCGGGAGAGCGTCCAGAGTAGTAGGGCGGTGTAGAGCAGCCCTAGGCCCCATTGATACCAGACCAAGGCGGTGACCAGACCGGGAACGTTTTGGTCGCGTAGGCGGATGTCGTTGAAGCCGAATTTGAGCCAGTTGTTGAGGCTGAAGTCGAGATAATTCAGCCAGTTCCAGCGGCGGTCTAGGAGGATGGGGGTGTAGCGATCTTTGAAAAAGGGAAATTTGGGAATCACAGGCAGGCGGGCGATCAGGAGGCGCAGTTGGCGCATACTGCCGTCTTCTAGCAGGTAGCTTTCGTGAATTTGGTCGTGGAAGCGGCCTTGTTTGAGCAGGAGGGCGATCAGCAGCAGGGGCACCGGGAAGATCAGCAGCCCTAGGCATAGCAGGGTGAACTGGGGATAGTCGGCGGAACGCAGCAGGTTATTCAGTCCCAGGATCAGCAGCAGGCCACCGCTTCCGCCTAACCACAATCCTTCACTGAGGGGCGGCAGAATGGGAGTGGGCGTGCGACGACGGTAGCGATCCACAAACCAAACCATGGCGGCAAAGACGGGAATGGTCACTAGACCGATGCCGAAGATCAGCCCAAAGCTGGTGCCATAGTGGCTAAGCACAATCAACACCGCTAGGATGACCCACCGTAGGGCAAGGGTCAATCGTCCCCCCAGGGCGTTTTGGCGGCGCGTTAGAACGTGGTCTCGCACCTTGACGTAGGCCGCGAGGTCGATACCTTTGACGTTCAGGATATCGTCCACCCCTAGAAAGGGTTTTTCCTGGCGATAGGCAATGAGGGCCGCTGCCTGGGATTCTTTAAATCCAGCCTTGATCAGGGCCGCTAGGGAGGCATGGTTGAGGTCGGCTCCGATCAGTTGGCGCTGCCAGTCCTTGAGGCGTAGGCGTTCGGTGGTGTAGGCGATGCGGTTGGCGTCGCTGATTTGTTCCAACTGGCGGAAGTTGCGCTCTAGGTTGCGCAGCAGGGTTTCGTTGCCAGCCAACTGCGGTACCGAAAAGGCTCGTCCGATGCGCCCTGGGCTGCCCAGAATGCGGGTCTGCTCGACGCTAAATTCCATCCCGGCCACATTGAGGTAGGCGGTGGGCTGAAACAGGGTATCGCCAAAGTCGGCCTCTGGCCCCAGCAGCACGTTACGCAGATTGACGGGAGCACCAAACCGAGCCTGACGCAAAATGAGCGGCGCTTCAAAGCGGGCCTCGGTAAAGAAGAGGGCTTGGTCGAAGCGATCCCGCAGGAAAAAGGCGGTGCCCTGCCAGAGGGTGCGGGCAAAGTCGGCGGTGCCCTGCCACTGGATGCGGCTAAAGTTCAAATCTCCCATCAACTGGCTGCCGCTGAAGTTGGCGTTGGTCTTAAATTCTGCCCCCTGAAAGTTGGCCCCCTGGCGAAAGAATCCCTGATCAAACCGGGCTGGGGCAAAGAAAATGGCGCTTTTGGCCTGTACCCGCCCCCGAAAGTCGGCCCCGACGAGGTTCACCTCTCGGTTAAACCGCGCCCCAGAGAGGTAGACCTCCTGATTAAACACCGCCCCCTGGGCCAAAATGCGTCCCAAAACGTAGGTTTCACCCGCCGTAAAGCTCCCCTCAAACCGGGTTTGCACCGCCAGCAACGGCCCTCGAACCAGGTAAATTTCCTGGGGGGTACTGTCGGCCTGAATCAGCAGCGATTGGGATAGGCGGCTCAGTTGGGACAACCGCTGCCGATCCCGCTTCAGTTGCGACAGCCCCTCTGGACTGAGCAGGGGGGCTAGGGTTTCGCCGTAGAGGGGTTCCCGCTGGCCCAGTTGTTGCAGGTCAAAATCGCCCTGCACAATGGCATAGCTGAGGTCGAGGACGGGGGGCGTGGCGGGCCGCTGGAGGCCGTTGCTCAGCAGCCGATAGAAACTGGTGGCAAAGTCTGGGTCGGTTTTGAGGTCGATGGTGAAGGAGCGCAGATCAATTACCGTGCGCCCCTCCCGCTGTAGAGGATTAGCCACCCGCTGCCGCAACACCTCCGCCGTCAATACCGGATGGGCCGAGACCCCATTGGCCGCCATCGCCACGGGCATGAATAGCATTTGCCCCAGCAAAATCGCCATCGCCCCAAGCCCCATCAGTGCCCCCAGTCGTAGGGGGCACGTCCGCACAAAGCGCCTAGGAAACCACGGCAAACCTAGGGGGAAACCTTGGGGAAAAACGGACACAGCAACAGAACCGCAACGGGTGCCCAATCAGGATAGGTCAAGAATAACGCTGTGCCTAGCTAGGAACGGAGTGCTAGGAACGGGGTTCCAGACGTACCAAGCGACCATTGGGATCGTCGGTGAGCACGTAAAGGAAGCCATCTGGCCCTTGGCGCACATCCCGAACCCGTTGACCGATGGGGATCTGGCTTTGCGCGATCACCTGGCCCTGATCATCCACCTCAAGGCGCAGCACCGATTGAGATACCAACCCCCCTGCAAACAGATGCCCCTGCCATTGAGGATAGCGATCTCCCCGATACACCGCTAGGCCAGAGGGCGCAATGGCGGGCGTCCAATAGAGAACGGGATCGACCATGCCGGGGCGCGATACTTCGCTGGAAATGGGGCCGCCAGAATATTCTTCGCTGTAGGTGACCACGGGCCAGCCAAAGTTGCCGCCCGCCTGCAAGCGGTTCAGTTCGTCGCCCCCGCGTGAACCGTGCTCGGTGCTCCACAGTTGCCCCGTGACCGGATCCAGCGCTACGCCCTGAATGTTGCGGTGGCCATAGCTCCACAGGGCGGGGGCGGCATCGGTCTGATCTACGGGCTGATTTACAGCCTGATCGACAAAGGGGTTATCCGCCGGAATGGTGCCGTCCTCCTGAATCCGCACAATGCTGCCGAGGTGGCTTTGCCGATTTTGGGCCTGGTGCCGAATCAGTTCGCCATCCAGCCGTAGGGGAGGGTTGCCACCATCGCCAACGGCCACCAGCAGCGTGCCATCGGGCAACCACAGCAGCCGAGAGCCGAAGTGCTGCCCCTGCTCCTTGTCGCGGTTGGTTTCAAAAATCACCGTCCAATTGGTGAAGGTCTGATCCTCCAGCCGCGCCCGCGCCACCCGCAGCCGATTGGCTTCCCTGGTGCCGTGGGCGTAGGCGAAATAGACCCAGTTGTTGGCCTCAAACTGAGGGTGGATGGCGATATCCAGCAGCCCACCCTGGCGTTCGGCCAGCACCGGGGCTACCCCCGCCAAGGGCACCGGATCTAGCACGCCATTCCGCACCCGCCGCACCCGGCCAGGCCGCTCGGTAATTAGCATGGTGCCATCGGGTAGCCACGCCATACCCCAAGGACGCTCCAGTCCCTCTAGCACCGTCACAGGCTCGACTTCGGTGGATACCAGAGGATTGGGGTCAGCCGCGATGGTGATCGGCGTTGGAGATGCTGGATTCGTGGCGGACTCTGGAGTGGGACTGGTCTCAGGTTCAACTTCGGATGGAGCCGTAGAGGCCGTATCTTCCGCCGAATCCACGGCATTTAATCCAGGGAATGCACATCCCCCCAACAGCAGCGCTAGAGCCAGGGCAAACGCCCCTTGCTGCAACCCTCGATCCGTCATCGCAGGCGCACATCGACATTTCACCATGGGAAGTACCGCAGATTATCAACAGACCGCCAACAGAGCATTAACGCTTGGCTAGAGGAGCTTGGCGGTGGTTTGGGCCAGGGTAGCCCCCAAATTTAGGATAGCGTGCCGCTGGGAATCGTCCGTGAGGTGGCCGTTTTCGTTGAACACCTGGTAGGCATTGGGTACCGCCTGCTGAGCGGGAATCACCAGCACCCCTAGGCCCGTCAAAATTTGGCGCAGGTGATTCAGCCCCCGCAATCCCCCCAATCCACCGGGGGAGGTGGCCATAATTGCCGCCGTTTTGCCCCCAAAGCAGCTCAGGGCCAAGGGCGCTTCCCCATTGTCGGGACGGGATGCCCAGTCGATCATATTTTTTAAGGCTCCGGTGAGGGAACCGTTGTATTCCGGCGAGGCGATCAAAAAGCCGTCCGCCGCCTGCATGAGCGCCTTGAGTTTTAAGACCGATTCGGGAAAGCCATGCTCGTCAAACCAGTCTTGGTCGTAGAGAGGCATGGGAAAGTCCTTGAGGTGCAGCGTGGTAACTTCGGCCCCGGCCTGGGCGGCCCCAGCGGCGGCGACTTGCACCAGCAGCGCATTCAGGGATTTTTTCCGCAAACTGCCCGAAAATGCCAGTAACTTGGGTTGACGGGTCATTGAGATCGTCTCCTAAGCGAGATTGCAATCGAGAGAACAGCAGGTCAACCTCCCACAACGGAGATGCCCCTAATGGACAAAACTTTTGAACCCAATCCTGAATTACACCCTCTTAGAGAGGAACTGGGGGTGAAGGCAAAGCGCCTTGCACCTACACAAACAATTGGGCCATGGTCACTTGAAAACCGGGCAGCAGTGGTGTTGTAAGCGTGTCTTCTATTAACAGAGTATTGACCAGACAGAGTTGGGCCTCGGTGCGGCAATATCGCTCCAGGGTTTGATGTTGCCAATTGACAACCCAATATTCCTGCACGCCGTAGCGAGAATACAGCTTGAGCTTCACCTCTTTATCCCGCTGCTCGTTTAGGGATCCAGGGGAAAGCACTTCTACCATCAGTTCTGGGACAGTGATCAAATGCCCCGCCTCATCCAGACCATTTGCAAGCCGCCCGTGGCTAATCCAAACGACATCGGGAATCACGGCATCGGTGGGCGTAAAAATCACTCCCGGAGCTTGAAACGGCTTTCCCAACTGAGTTTGCCGCGACCAAGCCTCTAGCTCAAAGTGAATGTTTCCGCCTACGCCCTGATGGCGAAGGTGCGGTGCCCTGGTCACGGAGAGTTCTCCGTCAATAATTTCGTAACGCTTCCAGCCGCCGTCATCGGGCATGGCATCGAGGTCTCGTGTTGTCCAGCGCAGGGAAGGGGAAACCATCGGTTTGGCAGGTCAGCGTACGCCTATTTTAGCCTCGGCTTGGGTTAAACGCCGTGATCGGATACCCTAGCGGCTTAACGCGAACTGAGGCGACGAGAGCAAGGCCCAGAGACCTACAACTTGGCGTGGGCACCATCGCAGAAGGGCGGATTATTGGTACGCTTGCAGGCACAGAGCGCCACCTTTTTCTGGGCCTCTAGGGTGAACTTCATGGGGGTGAAGTCTGTGCCTTTGTGGCTCCCATCGCAAAAGGGCTGATTGTCGGATTGGCCGCAGCTACACCAGTAGTAATCGCCCGCTTCTAGGGTGGTGACCACGGGCTTGGTATCGGCAATAACGGGTTCAGACATGGGTATTTTCCTCGGTTAAAAAACGTGATTCGACAACGCCACAATCGGGAGAGATTCCAGGTTTTTTCAGCCTTATAGCAACAACCTGCCCAAACGAGATCCAAGGGTTCTTTAGCCTTGCAGCAACAACCTTAGCTGATTGCCTGACACATCTCCCATGTAGGTTGGGTGCAGCGGAGCGGAACCCAACACTCGCCGAGGATTTCGGGCTTGTTGGGTTCTGCTATCGCGCCACCCAACCTACGAGAGACAAGGGGTTTTCGGGATTGTGTCAGTCAGTCAGCCTTAGGACAGTGCCAAGGTAGAACCCTGGGATCTTGGCCTAAGGTAATCCGAGGGGTCGTTCCCCCACATCTCCCAAAAAGGTGGACTTTGGCCCCAATGCGACCTTTCTTAGGGAGGGCTAGGGCGGATTTCCCAGGGGGGGAGCTTGCCCTAGGCGGCCATATCAAACAGCAGGAACTCCGTTTCGGCGGCGGTGCTGACTAGGGTGAGATCTTGCAGGTCTTGGATGGCGGCCCCATCCCCGGCGGTTAGCGCTTGGCCATTGAGTTCCAGCGATCCCTGTGCCACCTGAAGCCACGCGATCCGCCCCTCAGCGAGGGTGTGGCTCACCTGGTCGCCTTCGCCCAGCAAGGCGCTGTAGAGGCTGACATCCTGGTGAATGGTCACCGATCCATCGCGGCCATCCTGGGAACCAATCAGGCGCAGACGGCCCTGCTTTTCGGAGGGGTCAATATAAATTTGTTCGTAGCCCGGATCGATGCCGTTGGTGGCAGGAAGCAGCCAAATTTGCAGCAAATGCACCGGGTCGGTTTCCGAGGCATTGAACTCGCTGTGCATAATGCCCGTCCCCGCCGACATCCGCTGCACATCCCCAGGGCGAATGATGGATCCGTTGCCAATGCTGTCCTTGTGCTCCAGGGATCCGGCCAGCACGTAGGTGACAATCTCCATATCCCGGTGACCGTGGGTGCCAAAGCCTTGGCTGGGGCTAATTTTGTCTTCGTTGATCACCCGCAGCGGCCCAAACCCCATGTGCCGAGGATCGTAGTAATTGCTGAAGGAAAAAGAATGGCGAGTATCCAACCAGCCAAAGTTGGCCGCGCCTCGCTCGTTAGACGGACGGATCGTAATCATGACGACACCTCCTAAAAAAATTGGGGCGAATGTGTTTGCCCTGCTATTACCCTAGACTGAATCCTCAAAAAAGACAATAATCAATTTTATGGACTAATTGTCTCTAAAATAAAGACAATTCTGTATTGGCCCTTCCCTGTACGGGCGCACAGCAGTGCGCCCCAACCATCCCCCATTCCCACGATCCAATCTCTATGGACAAATTCGAGAGCATTCGCGCCTTTACCCAAGTGGTGGAATCCGGTGGCTTTGCCGCCGCCGCCCGCCAAATGGGCTTATCCCGTTCGGCGGTCAACAAACTGGTGATCAACCTAGAAGACGACCTACAAACCCAACTGCTGCACCGCACTACCCGGCGAGTTTCAACGACGGCGGCGGGGCGAGCCTTCTATGAGCGCTGCGTCAACATTCTGGCGGATTTGGAGGAGGCCGAACTGGCCCTATCCCGCTTGCAGGAGGAACCCAGGGGAAACCTGCGGGTGAATGCGCCCATGACCTTTGGAACGCTCCACCTTGGCCCGCTTTTAGTGGACTTTATGGCTCAATATCCCGATTTACAGGTGGAACTGAGCCTCAATGACCGTTTCATCGACCCCATTGATGAGGGCTTTGATGTCACAGTCCGCATCGCCCCAGACCCCGGTGCAGTCAGCCTCATTGCCCACCCCCTGGCCCCCTGCCCCATGGTGATTTGCGCGGCCCCCACCTACCTCCAGCGATGGGGCACCCCAACCCAACCCACCGACCTCGAACACCACGCCTGCCTCCACTACGGCCATCGTTCCCAGGACAATGTGTGGACGCTGACAGATGCCCACCAGGGGCCAACGGTGGTGTCTGTCCATGGCCCCCTTTGCTGTAACAACGGTGAGGTGCTAACCCAAGCCGCCTTGGCAGGGTTAGGCATTGTGTTGATACCTCGGTTTATTGTGGAAAATGCCCTTCAACAAGGACAATTGCAGCCAATCTTGACGAATTTTTGCCCCCCAGCAAGCCAAATCTATGCCCTCTATCCCGTCAATCGGCACCTATCAGTCAAGGTAAAAGCACTGATTGAGTTTCTAAAGAAGCGGTTGGCCTAGAATCCTTAGCCGTCGTCCCCTAAGTTGAATAAGGTGAACTTTGCCCCATGGCATTCAGCTTTTAAGGACTGCTCCTACCCCCAAACCTCCGTCAGGGAGAGGACAAAACCCGGCAGCACGTCCTCCCCAGAAAGATGTTCCGGCTGGTTGAGGTATTCTGTGGGTCGGCCAAAACGATAGATTTGCACTCGTTTTTCTTGGGGATCAATCAACCAGCCCAGGCGCACGCCACAATCCCGGTATTCGGCCATTTTGCGCTCTAGGGTCATCAGCTTATCGGTAGCAGACCGTAGCTCAATCACAAAATCCGGGGCTAGGGGCAAAAACCGGGCCGGATCGGGGGCAATGGCCTCAATCCGGGATTTTTCCACCCAGGCCACATCCGGTGAACGATCCGCCCCATTGGGCATCGAGAATCCGGTGGAAGAGTCGAACACGACGCCGAGCTGGGATTGGCGATTCCAAAGGGTGACGTTGGTCGTGAGGTCGGCGTTGCGTTTGCCAGATTCCCATCCGGTCGGGGGCATAAGGATCAACTCTCCGGTGCTGCTGCGTTCTAGGCGCAGGTCTTGGTTGACTTTGCACAACTCATAGAACTGCTCATGGGTGAGCCGCACCACGGGGTCGAGGGTTAGGGTTAGGGTTGTCATGGCACCGAGGGCGCAAGGATATCCCTAATCTAGCAAGCGGGATGGGGAAAAGCGTTACTATCAGCAGAGAACGGTTTGTCAGGGCTAGAATTTGAGGAAATAGAGGTGAAGCATGGTTCAAGTCACCGTCAATGTGCCAGAAGAGTTTTTAGCCGACCGTGATGCCAACACCTTAGCTCAACAGATGCAACTCGCGGCGGCGATCTATTGGTATGCCCGTGGGGAAGTCTCTATGGGCAAAGCGGCTGAGTTTGCGGGGCTAGATCGTCCTCAGTTTCTGGATATCTTGGCCCACGAAAAAATCGATGTTTTTCAGGTTGACTTTGATGACCTAGCCGAAGAGCTATCCTGTGACTAATGCCGCTTTACCGCCTGTTATTAACACCTCGCCCTTGATTTTCTTGACCAAGGCAGACCTACTCTCCCTGCTGCAAGTTCGATATGTCACGGTTTTGGTGCCCACCATCGTCGTTCAAGAGATCCAGCAATATGGGCCACTCGACACCACGGCCCAGACAATCCAAAGAACGGACTGGCTGACTATCGTTGAAGCCCCACCGACTGCTTCCGCACTACAAGCCTGTAATCTTGATGCCGGAGAAGCCTCCGTATTAGCCTGGGCCTATACCCATCCCACCACCGAGGCTATCTTGGATGATCTGGCAGGTCGCCGTTGCGCCAGCAAGCTCAACATCCCAATCCGGGGAACCCTCGGTCTAGTGCTAGCCGCCAAGCAGCAGGGGCAGATTGCAGAAGCGAAGCCCTTGATTCTCAAACTCCGGCAAACTGGCATGTACTTGAGTGATCGGGTGATTCAAAAAGCACTGGCTCTAGTGCAGGAGGCCCTGTAGTCTCCTACACTCTCGGCACACTTGCCATATTTAGACAGAGTGACCGTCTTTATTACCGTGGAGTTATATGCTTAGCCCTTTTGGGAGATGACCTATTGCCGATGCCCTCTGAGGCTACTTAAGCAAGTCACGCACACAATCATGCGTCCGTGTGCTAAGTTGAGATTGCTGGCAGATAGTCAGCTACCGCTTACGCCATAACTCGGCAGCGTAACAACTTAACCAGTCAATCCGTTGTTAACGAGATAACGGCTGGCACAAGAGAGTGATGAGGAGTTTATCCTGCCTCTCGTCTTCACAAAGTGAAGCTACTTACGGGGAACCGTTGTCATTCGCTTAGTTTAATAAGCTTTGATTGGTTTTTTGCCTTTAAGGAGTGTGCCTATTAAAAAATAGGTTTGAATTTAATTTGTTTTTCTTAGCACTTTGTCTCGGCAAGGTGCTTTTTTATTTTTTAAGGAGTTTAAGTCATGGGATATTGCTCTTGTCAGGAAGATGCTGATTACTCAAAAGATGATTTCTTGAATAGTAATGGCTGGGAAACACGAGAGGAGAAGCAGGCTCGAATTAGCCAATTAGCTAGGGATTTATGTGCTCGAAATGAGAAGAAAAGAGGTGTTAACTTGAAAGCGTCATCATTTGGCAACATGCCTTCCTTTGATTCTTGGTCACAGAAGTGGTCATGATCATGATGTAGTTACCCCTGAGGCTAGTGAGGTAAGTCGGTCGCATTGAAATCATGAGGTTTCTGCGCACTAGACTATACCTCACCAGGCAGGGAAAGGCTGTAGGCGCTGTTGGTTTTATATATCCTGTGATTGCACCCCAGTCTCTTGGCATACTAGAGGCGCTGGCGATTTGTGTTTCTGCCCTATGGTGTCCGATCCGCAACCGACTTCACCCGACTGGGGGCGCTTGCAACGGGCGCTCTCGGTGGAGGCTGAGAGCGGCTTTAACGACCTGGTGGGCAAACAGCAGACCTTCAGCGAATTTTTGCGAGACAGTTTGCAACAGCCGCCGGGGGTGTTGCCGCCGGATCAGCAGCGATCTTGGCAGGATTTGGCCCAAAAGTATAGCGACTATGGGGATTTGGGCTTTGCCCAGCGGCAGCATTTGGTGGCGGAAACGCGGCGATTTTTGTATGGCACCCAGCGGTTGCTAGAGCAGTTCAGTAAGACGAAGGCTCAGCGGGGGCGGGGAAGTGGGGTTGGTGAGGATGGTGAGGGGGGTGATGCGGCAGCGGGGGGGGCTAGATCGGGCGGAGTTTCTGCCCAGGTGGGATCGCGGCAATCGTCCACCACGGCGACTTCAGGGGCCAAACGTAGCCCTAAGACAGCCCAGGTGGCGGCGGCTAGTCCTAGCAGTTCTGGCTTTGGGTTGGATCAGCCCCTCACCTACCTGAAGGGCATCGGCCCCAAGAACAGCGAGCGACTGGCCAAACTGGGCCTGTTCACCGTGCAGGATGTGCTTTATTACTATCCCCGCGACCACATCAACTATGCCCAGCAGGTCAAAATTCGCGACCTGGTGCCGGGGGAGACCGTGACCATTGTGGGCACGGTGCGGCGAGTGAATTGTTTTACCAGTCCGCGCAACAAAAAGCTGACCATTTTTGAGCTGCAACTGTCGGACGGCAGCGCCAGCCTAAAGCTGAATCGGTTTTACCCCGGCAACCGCTACGCTACGCCCAGTTGGCAGCAGCAGCAAAAGCGCCAGTATCCCCAGGGGGCGGTGGTGGCGGCATCGGGCCTGGTAAAGGAGGGCAAGTATGGCATGACACTGGAGGATCCGCACCTAGAGGTGTTGGACAGCCTCAGCGACCGCATCGAATCCCTCACCATTGGGCGGCTGGTGCCCGTCTATGCACTGACGGAGGGGGTAACGGCTGACCTGGTGCGGAAGGTGGTGGTGGCCTCGTTGCCAGCGGTGCCGTTGTTGAAGGATCCGCTGCCTGTGGATGTGCGGCAGCGGCAGGGCTTGGTGGCGTTGGATAAAGCCATCGCCCAAATCCATTTCCCTGACGACGAAGAAAACCTGACCCAGGCCCGCCGCCGCTTGGTGTTTGACGAATTCTTCTATCTGCAACTGGGCCTCTTGCGTCGTCGGCAGCAGCAGCGCCAGCAGCAAACCGCCATCACCCTAGCCCCCACCGGGGAGTTGATTGAACGGTTCTACGGCATCCTGCCCTTTAAGTTAACGGACGCTCAACAGCGGGTGGTGAATGATATTTTGGCCGACTTGCAGCAGCCCATCCCCATGAATCGCCTGGTGCAGGGGGATGTGGGTTCCGGCAAAACCGTGGTGGCGGTGGTGGCGATGTTGGCGGCGATTCAGGCGGGCTACCAGGCGGCGTTGATGGCCCCCACGGAAGTCCTCGCCGAGCAGCACTATCGCAAACTGGTGGACTGGTTCAACCAACTGCATTTGACAGTGGAACTGCTAACCGGATCGACCCGTGCCGCCAAACGTCGCAAGCTCCTGGGCGAACTGGCCACCGGGGAACTGAACGTCCTCGTCGGCACCCACGCCCTGATTGAAGACCCGGTGCAGTTCTGTAGCCTGGGCCTGGTCAGCATCGACGAACAGCACCGCTTTGGCGTACAGCAAAGGGCGCGACTGATGCAAAAAGGGGCCAATCCCCATGTGCTCACCCTCACCGCCACCCCCATCCCCCGCACCCTGTCGCTGACCCTGCACGGGGATTTGGACGTGAGCCAGATCGACGAACTGCCCCCCGGACGCAAGGCCATCCAAACCACCCTGCTCACCAACCAAGACCGCACCCACGCCTACGACCTAATGCGGCGAGAAATTGCCCAGGGTCGCCAGGTCTACGTGGTGCTGCCCCTGGTGGAGGAATCGGAAAAGCTCGACCTCAAATCCGCCGTGGACGAGCACCAGCGCCTTGCGGAGGCAATTTTTCCTGAGTTCACCGTCGGTCTGCTCCACGGCAAAATGTCCTCCGCCGAAAAGGACGCGGCCATCACCGCCTTCCGCAATCGGGAGACTCACATTCTCGTTTCCACGACCGTGGTGGAAGTGGGCGTAGACGTACCCAACGCCTCGGTGATGCTGATCGAACACGCCGAACGGTTTGGTCTGTCGCAACTGCACCAGCTCCGGGGGCGGGTCGGTCGTGGGGCGGCGCAATCCTTCTGTTTATTGCTCAGCAGCAGCAAAAGTGAAAATGCCCTGCAACGGTTGCGGGTGCTAGAGCAATCCCAGGACGGCTTCTTTATTGCGGAAATGGATCTGCGTTTCCGGGGGCCGGGAGAAGTGTTGGGTACTCGTCAATCCGGCCTGCCTGACCTGGCCCTGGCGAGCTTGATCGAAGATCAGGACGTACTCATGCTGGCCCGTGAAGCGGCGGAAGCTTTATTGAATGAAGATCCTACCCTTTCCCGCTGGCCTCGGTTGGCCCAGGAACTCCAACGCCGCTACGACAAATTTATGGGCGGGGCGATTATGACGTAATCCTAAATCCGGCTTGGTTGCCCCCGGCATCAGCGGACGAGGAAACCTCGCCCCTACGATTTGTCGGCTTGGGAATCGGGGGTTTCTGATTCGGATTTTGTATGGGGCAAATTGCTACGACGAAGGAGAAAAACGACCACCCCAACGGTCTCAAGAACCGAGAAGATGGTCGTCCTGTGCTGCCTTGCAATCGGCGGCGATCTGCGGACGTGGCCTACTCCGGCTTTTGTTCCGGCATCATGCACTTGTCGGAGTCGCAGCCAGCGGGGCCAGCTTCAATCAGGTCTCCGGCATCGTACAGGGCCAGGGCCGAGTGGAAGTCTGCCGTGCCGCGACGGGCTTCCACCTTCTGACTTTCGGCCTCGTAGGTGGCCTTGTCAATCGGCTCGAAGGGCAGACGGGGGAAGGTTTGCAGGTCGTCGAACCGAGCCAGCAGCGCCGCCGAAATGTAGCCCTCGTCGTTTTGGATAGCCTGGTAGATCCGCTCGCCCAGGACTTCCAGTTCCGGCTCCCGAAATTCGATGGTGGCCGAGGTGTTGTGGGTGGTGTAGTGCTTCTGCACCTGCATGTAAAAGTCGAACTGGGCCGCCGCCGTGAATTTTTCGATGGCGATTTCGTCGGCACCGGGCAGGTTGGCCCAGGGCACTTCTACGGGAATTTCCACCAGCCACTCGGTACAGCGCGGGTCGAAGGGGTCGTTCAGCAGGTTGCCGTTCTCGTCCTTGTCGGACTGGGAGGGCACCACGGAATAGCCGTAATCAATACAGGCCATGGCCACCGGGTCATTCTTGCGGAAGGTGATCCGCCGCAAAAAGCGCTGGGCCTTGGGCGGGTGCCAGCCCGGAGATGCCCCCGTCAGCAGGGATTTTGTTCCCGCAGGCTGCACGGTGGTACAGCGGTTGGGCCGCTTCAGCCCGTGGCGGTCGCAATAGTCCCACACCACCCGATGAACGATGTCCTTCCAGCGGCTCAGGTAGGCTTGCTCCTTTTGCTTGAACTCCAGCCCTTGCATGGTGTCGGGACGGCCCGCCTCCCACCAGCGCAGCCAGTCTACGCCGAACGCCTGCACAAAGAAGTCGAACAGCCCGGTGAAGGACACGCCCACAATCGGGTCTTCCAATCGCGACTGCTGGTAACGCGGCTCGTTAAATTGGTGATTCAACAGCACCGCCACCGACAGCGCCGCCGCCGTAAAGGCATCCTCTTGATCCTGAAGGTTGCTAGGATCAAGCTGGTTCAAATGTACCTCTGAAAGGTTGCAGTGAAAGTTGGATCCAAGAATCTCGCCGCAATTGTGAGCGACTAGACCATTGGCATCGAACCGGGCAGGGCCAGGGACGGTACAGTCGTAGACCGCTTCCACGCCATCGGGCACAACGCTGGACACCGTAGCCGTAAACCGTTCCCGGTTGGGGCGACGCTTGTACTGCCCCAACACCTCAGCCAACTTTGCAGCCTTAGCGGGTTCTTGGAAACCGATTAGCTCGGCAAAAACCTGAAGGTTGTCGTTGGCGATCACCAATTCATGCTGAGTTTGGCAGAAATAGGGGGCAGGTTCCCGGTTGGCATCGGGCAGATCACGATAGCCCTCGGTTCGCCGCTCTTGGTAAAGCGTGGACACAATGCCCAAACGACCCAGCATCCGCTGTACCGCTTGCAGGTTAGCCAGATTGCTTTGGGCCAGCCGCACGCTAATCCCCTTAGCCTGACTACCCTGGACGCTGCCATCGGCATCAAACAACCCTTGCAAGAAGCCCTGGTAGAACTCGTAGCTGCCCTGTTCAACGGCGGTGGTGATCACCTTATGGCCGGGGGCAAGGCCAAATTCTGCCGCGAGGCTAGCCAATCCCGCCGAGTTCACCACCCGATGCTTGAGTTGGCGGTGATAGTGGGCCGCTGCGGTGCGGCGTTCGTAGCCCACGGTGGTTTGCAAGAGGGCAATGGCGTGCTCGCTCATCGCTTCCTGGGATTCCCCCCAGAAGCGCAGCAGGGCCGAGTCATTCCACTGGGTTTTGGCCAAGCTGCCGTCACCTACCAAATTCCCCAGCAACCAACCCGCTTCCCTGGTGCCTTGCCCGTCCCAGGGTTGTAGCCCCCGGTGGTTGTGCAGCAGGATGCGATCTCCCGGTTGAAGGGTTTCAGCTTCTACCCATTCGGTGTATTGAGCCTTTTGGGTTTGTGCCGTTACTTTCAGAACCTTGTGGTTCCCGGTCAAACGAAGGTTGTGCCCCTCGGCGGTGCTGAGCTTGAGGACAGGTTTGGTGCCGGAATAGAAGAAGCCCTCGGCGGTGGTGCTGAACAGTTCGCCATTGACGTAGGTACTGTGCTGCTGACCGATCAGCTCCTTCACCTGACGGGGGCCATCGCCCGTATGCACCCAGGTATCCGCCGTTACGCAGGGGTTCAGACCGTAGCGGTCATCGGCTCCGGCCCGCCGCTTGGCCTCCCCGGCCCACTGAATTGCGCCCTCGCCGGAATAAAACTGCTTCCGTACCGAGTCTACACAATCCTGAAGGCTAGGCTTTTCGTGGAAGACGCGGGTGTGATTGGCCATCCGCAGTACGTCTCGTTCGGGGTCGATGCGCCAGTTGCCCTCGGAATCCTGCTGCCAGAGGTTATCCTTGGCCCCAGCCGCTAGGTCGTCGCTGCTGTCGAATTGGCGCATCCCGGCACTGCGTCTGATGTTACCCGCCACCACACAGGCAGCGGCTTCATCAATCAGCAGACAGCATTCTACGGAATTGAGCTGGCGACCGAGGGCTTTGTTGAGGATATTGGCGCAGCGGTCGTACAGCAGCGATAGGCGGATGGGGTTGGCGACGCCACCGAAGCCCTTAAGTTTTTCGCCAGCGGGGCGCACGTCGCTGAGGTCGATGGTGACTTCGACGGTGTCGGTGAAGCGCTCGTCGGTAGAGAGTTCCAGCAGGGTTTGGTAAGACTGCACCCAGCCCTGGCGGCTGTCGCCTACTCGGATGTTGACCTGATTGCCGTCGATGGCAACTTCGGTGATTTCGCGACGGTCGGCGGCGGGGGTGGTGCCAATGTCGCCGCCCATGGTGACGTTGAGGCGGTTACGGATGGCGGGAATTTGGTTGATGTATTTGGGTTCTAGAATTGCCCCGGTGCCGCAGCCCATCATGGCCAAGTCCATCATCAGGCCAAAGGCGCGCCAGTCCACCACGTTGGTGCTGGTGCAGTTGTAGGCTCCCGAAAAATTCTCAGGCTGTTTGCTCCAGGCGGTGCCGCCCACCCACAGCCAACGCCCCGAAGGAAGGGCTTTTACCTGGCGCTGCATTCGGTTCAGCAGGGCCATCTCTTCGTCGGTGAGGTTGCCCAGTTCCTTCAGCCCCTCCAGGGTGCGGTCACAGACCTGATCCCAGGTTTCCCGTTGACCGGGCACCACCTCGCCTCGACGGCTGTAGGTGCGATAGAACACCGGAAATGCGGCAGGTGCGGCTTCGGGAAACGGCCCTTGCTGCCGAATACGGGGGACTTCTTGAACCATGGGAGTAGCCTTTTGGGGGTGGATTAACACGCTATGACCAGTGACTCATCATAGCGAATAATCCTCGGATATAGCGTGTCCCCACGATACAGAACCCTACATGACGCTAAATCTAGCCCTTGCCAGCAGCACTATACGGGCGCACCGCAGTGCGCCCCAACCCTCGACTCTGATCCCATCCCCATCCCCTAGTCCCTAGACTCCCTGGGGCGTTTCTTGCCAGAGTTGGGTGGTTTGGCGCAGGCTGCGGTAGTCGCCGTTGCCGATGATCAAGTGGTCGAGGACGGGGGTGGCGAGGATTTGTGCACCCTGGAGCAGTTGGCGGGTGAGGGAAAGGTCTTCAGGACTGGGGTCGAGGTTGCCGCTGGGGTGGTTGTGGGCGACGATGCAGCGCACCGCTCCGTGGCGGATCACTTCTTTGAAGATTTCGCGGGGGTGGGCGAGGGTTTCGGTGGCGGTGCCGATGGTGATCACTTTGGTGCCCAGCAGGCGGTGGCGGATATCCAAAAGCACCACGGCGAAGCGTTCCTGGGTTTGCCACATCAGGTCGTGGCTGAGGGCGGCGGCGGCAATGGCGGGGTCGTCTACCACGGTTTTTTCGGGGGGGATGGCCTGGAGGACTCGTTTACCCAGTTCGATGGCGGCGATGATGGTGGTTGCTTTGGCAGGGCCAACCCCGGAGATTTTTGTGAGGTCGTGGGCGGTCATGTCGCGCATGGCGGAGAGGGGATCCCGCTGGCTTTGGCCCATCTCCTGCAAAATTAACTGTCCTAGACCCACCGCCGAAAGTTTGCCGGGGCCTTGCCCGGTTCCCAGTAAAATAGCGAGTAGTTCTGCTGTGGATAGGCTTTTGGAGCCGTAGGACAACAGCCGCTCGCGAGGGCGGTCGCTGGACGGCATATCCAATACTCGAACGTGGTAAGTCATACTGAAGTGCACCTCTGATCCCTAGACCATGGGTGTTATGGCCCAAGGGTAGTCAGCCCAGATCCAGGGTTCAGGTCACCATTCAGGGGTTGAGGTTACGCCAATTGGCTAGCCTAATACCAAATCCGAATAGAAAACCCCCTAAACGAATTGAGGCTTCGACAAGCTCAGCCGGAGCGGGATCAGCATTTGAATCGGGGGTAACAACCAGGATTTGGTATAAAGCGTTATCTCGTCCGATTTACCGCTATTGAGACAACGACCAATTTGCACGTCTTAGTGATTCATCTACCCCAGTTTCCATTACCGAGGACGCCATGGTTGCCCCTGACCCCACCGCCACCGATATCACCGCGATTCGTAAGCGATTGAATCAATTTAGCTGCCTTAGAACGCCCCCCGAACTCAGCCCAGCGGAACGGGATCAGGTGTGCCAAGATTTGGCCACCTTCAACGATCTTTCCGATTACCAAACTCTGGGAATTTGTGCGGGTTCTTTAACCGAGGCCAAGACGGCAATGGAGGCATTTTTGAAGGCGTTAGGGGTCACCGTCAACTTAGATTTGCCCGCACGGGAAGGGGCTGTTTACCTCAAGTTCAATACCCTCAAAGGGGCTTGGTATTTAGATGATTACAGCGGCCAGTCTCGCGGCGTGTTGATTACCTTCCACAGTTCCGAACCCGAATACGAGGAACTGGTGGGCACCTACGGGCCTTTTTCCTTTAATCTGTTCGACGCTTAGCAGGGTTGAACGGCCTAGGGGCGCACAATTAGGGGTGCACAATGCCGATCTCCACCCGCTGATTACGGGCCTCGGTGCCGGGGGCATCCCCCACCGCCAGGGGTCGAGTTTTGCCATAGCCCAGGGCCAGCCAGCGGCTATTGGTGTCCTCCAGTTGGGACGCTAGGTAAGCCTGCACCGCCAGCGATTGCTGAAAGGTCAACTGACGGGCTTCTTCGGCCCCCAGATCGCCATCGGTGTGGCTACCCACTAAAAAGGTGACGGCCCCGTAGCGGCGTAGATCGGGCACGATGGCATCCAGCAGTTGTTGTCCGGCGGGGGTAAGCAGGCTGCCACCGGGTTCAAACAGCAGGGCGCTGGGCAGGGCAATCCGATCACTCACCAGGGGAAAGGGTGGCTCAGTATGGGGGGCGGCGGCATGACGACCTAGGCCATCGTTATCGGGCGGAGTCGTGGTTTCTGGCGTTGCTGGGTCAGCGGTGGTTGGATCGGGCGTTGCTTCACCAGTTGTTTCTGCGCCAGTCGTCCCTTCGTCAGCGGGGTCTGCGTCAGGATTTTCCCCATCGGGATTAGTCTCCGTCGCAGCATCAGGGGATGACTCCGTGGGGGCACCGTCGGCAATGGTCGGTTCTGGTTCCTGGGATGTGGCGGCTTGCTGGGCCAGTTGTTGCAGACGATCCGACAAGTCCCCCGTTCCCGTTTGGCCTGTTTGCTGCTCTAGTTCGGTGAGTCGATTCTCTAGACGGGTCAACTCCTGCTGAAGGGCGACCACCTCCTGGCTGAGGGCGGAGGGGATAGGTGGGGTGTCCTCTGGGGCTACGGTTTGGGTATCAGCAGGATCCGTGGGCGCATTGGGCACTGGAGCCACGGTCGTTTCTGTCCCCTGCCACCACTGGGGCAACTGTCGCACCTTACGCACCGTTTGGCTGGTTTGCCGCATTACCCGTTCCTGAATGGGGGGATTGGGGTTCCGGGAGGGCCACACCTGGGCCACTAGCAGGCCAGCAATCCAGCCTATGCTGATGCTCATCCCCAAAATCAGCAGCCGTACTATCAGCGTCCACAACCGCTGAAGCAAACCAGGGGGGGACGGTTCTGGCGGGGGCGGGGCAGGCGTAGGGCTACCCTGGGCCGCCGCTGCACTGGGTGTCGATGGGGTCGGATCGGTGGCAGGTCGCGAGGTCTCGGAGGAATCGGTCATACCAGGGGGATCGGGTTGCAGCATGAAACAGCTTAGCAAATGCCCTTCCCAGAATTTCCCTGGATTAGCGGTAGGGTAAACACCGCCCACCATCCCACAACCAAAGCCGATACCTACTGGGGCCAGCCATCCCAGGGGCTGACTTCAATCACGCCATTGGAGGTGAAAACCACGCGAAAGTCGGCCTGATCTTCACTGGCGGCACGGGAGGAAACTAGGCTGGGTAGGGGGGTATCCTCGGCCAGCAGCAGGGCGTCGGTGTTAATGGCTTCGTAGCCTACCACGTTGCCCTCGGCATCCAACCGCACCTGATAGATCAAATCAGCGCTGGGGTTCGGCAGGTCGCTCTCGCTGAGCCGCGCCCGTAGATCTTGGTTCAGGCGGCGGATGCGATCTCCATTGGTGATTTTGTTGTCCAGGGTTTCTAGGGTTTGGGGGGCGCTATCCAATGCCGACCGGGGCTGGTTGCCTGCGGTCTCGGTTGACGCTGAATCGGCCTGATTAACTTCATCCTCCCCGTCATCGGTGGCGGCATTCTCTGGATTTCCATCCTCAGCGGGATCCCCCTCAGAACCTTCCGCCGCCTCGGTGGCGTTGTCTTCGGCAGTCGAGGGTTCGTCGGTGGAACTGTCCTCAGCGGCCTGCCGTTCGTCCTCGGTGGCCAGGGCAGGATCCCAAACCTCTACCTCTACTTGGCCATCGGGGGTGAAGCGGGCGAGGAACTGGGCCACCGCCTGCCGAGGGGCTTCAGCATCCACCGCAGGCACGGCGAGACGCGCCAGGGGAGTGCTGTCCACAGCCTCTAGGGCAGCATCGTTTTCGTACTTGTAGCCTAGGACATCCCCGGTTTCTGAGACCACGACTCGGTAGATCAAGATGTCGCTGGGGGCGTTATCGGTAGACCAGCCCTCCTGTAACCGCTGCCGCAGTTGTCGCCGCAGGGTCGTCAGGGTTACCGCATCGGTGATGGCGGGGGAATCTGCCCAGGTGTCTGCCCCCTCGGCTGCGGCCTCAGCATCCAGAACCTCGGAGGTTTCACCACCGCGCTCAATGCGGCTGGGATCAAATTCGGGCGGGGGCACAAAGAACAGGGCCAACCCCGCCGCCACGAGGGCTGCGGCTCCTACCACGGCGGGGGCCGACCGCTTGGCCATGGGTTCAGCGGGTTTCACCAGACGACGCGACACCGCCTGGAACTGGGCCTTCAGGTCGGGTAGGGTTTGGCTGTCGGCCAAGAGTTGATCCACGGCCTCCATCAGGTCGTAGAACTGCACCGTGGTCAGCGGAATATCCAACGGAGCCAAAGCCTCGGCCTCAACGGTGGGTTCGCCTCCGGGCTGCTGGCGCACAATCAGGTGATGCACGGAGCCTTCCCCCGGCTTCACATCCACCAGGGGTGCGTTGGCCGACGTAGGGCGGGGCACACCGCTGAGTAACTGCTGCCCGTAGGCGCTAACGGCGGCCACTAGGCCATCTAAAAACTCGCGCCCCCCGGTGAGGGTGGTATCGGTCACGCCCGGAAACTGGCATTCGGCGTTCATCAACACCGTCATAGGGGAGTAGGGATCGGTGGCAACGGATTCGATCCCCTCTAGCACCAGGTTGCAGTAGGGCAGGGTGTACTGACGTTTAACGGTCATACCACCTCTCCATCAAACAAACTACTCCACAGCCGCTGGGTGCCCAAAATGCCGGAGCAGAGCAGCAATTGTTCCAACAACTGCATGGCCAATTCATCCAGCCGCTCGTCGGTGCTGTAAACAATCACCCCGGCCCGACGCGGGTTCATGCGGGCGCGGAAGTGGGTGCGAAAGCGCTGGAGATAGTCGGCCAGCCGCAGATGATGATCGAGGGACAGCCCCCGGTCGCGCAACTGCTGATAGCCCGTGAGCAACTGCCGCATCAGCACCGTCAACCGTCGCGCTAGGTTACCAATGATGGCCACCATGGCCTTGGCTTCCTCTAGGGTCATGGGCCGACGCTGGCTGTAGCGGCGCATGGGATTGGTGCTACGCAGCAGCCACAGGTTCACCCGCCCCTTGACCACGGGATCCAAGCCCAGGTCTTGGGCCACCGCCAACATGGCTTCACTGCCACCCAAATCCAGCGCTTCAATGGCAAGCAGCATCAGGTCAATCTGGGTGCGGGCGCGGCGGGGACATTCTTGGCTGGGCAACTCTGGGGTTGGCAGCGTGTCCAACATGAGGGGTAATGAGGATCCTGGCGGGCTATCTACTGGCATTCAGGTTTGCTCTGCACGTTACTTGAGTGAACTTAAGGAACACGTTAACCCGCCCACGGCATCGACACCGGACGGCTTAGCCCAAGGCTGTCAGCCAGCATTGTATCAAAACACGGTTTATCCCATAGCGCTGGGGTGATGGCTATCCTCAAACCTGGCTTATATCCAACCGCCCTACCATGGACGTAACTACCCTCTCCAGGTTCCAAGGGGCATCGACCCATCTGCACGTAGAACAAATCCTGGCAATACCGATCCACAGATGTCCTAGGAAGCTTGATCCGGGGCAAAACTAGTGCCTCTGCCTTGCCCTCGGATGAACCAATCCTGGCTAGTTACCCGCTTGACTGCCCATCGCCTCGATGTACCACTGGCCATCCTGGCGGACGAGGGTGTATTCCATGGTGAGGCGGTCATCGTAGGAGGCCGTGGTATTTTCAACGCCATACTCAAATAGCCGAGCCGTTTCCTGTACCTCCGCCACCACCTGAAGCCGATCCGCCGTGGGATCGTCGGGGGTGACGGACTGCACCTCAACGGCGTGCTCGTATTCCCAGTACCAATTTTCCTGGGGGGCAGCGGCGGCTCGACGTTGCCATTGGTTTAGCACGGGGCCAGTCAGGATCTCCGACAGGCCATCGGCCCGATAGTCTTGCCCCATGGCGGCTCGCTTGGTTTCTAGCCAGGTTTCAATCACCTGCTGGGCCATGCTGGCCACCCCAATCTGTTCATCGGGGCCGGGGGCGCTGGGAATCTCCACAGCGGGTTCCGCCAGGCTGAGTTCCAGCGGTCGGCCCTCCAGCCTAGGGCCTGCCATGGCCCCCGTCAGCCAGCCTACGGTGCGAGCCGTCGCAAATCCCAAGGCTCCCAAGCTGGCCAACCCCACGAGTCCCACCAAGGCCAGCCGTCCCCAGCGGGGGGAAGACGACCGACGCGGGATAGGGTCAACCTGAGTCACCGTGGCCGAGGGATCCTCAGCCGTGAGGGCTAAGGCCGCCGCTGTGCTGGGCTTGGGTGGTTTAGACCGGGACGGCTTAGGGGGCGGGGAAGACGGCGGGGCCTTGGTGGAGGGCTGCAACTGACCGTCGGGGGAAAGCTGCGCCACACGCTCGGCCACGGAGGGTTCTCGATCCGTCGAGACAGACACCCGCTGGGCTGGGCTGGGGGAGGGAGAAACCGCAACCCTCGTCGGAGACGGATTGGCGGGCACCGCCCCCACCGAGGCCGCACCAACGGCCTTGACCACGGGGCGCGAACGACCATTGCGGGATGCCGGAACTGCGGCCCCCGCCGGACTGTGGCCATTGCGACTGTGGGCAGCGGTGGCAGGGGCACTAAACCCGTTCGTGGTAGGGGGCGGGACTGTACGGCTAGGGGACGTTGGGGTGGTTAGGGAAGGCGCATGGATGGGCAGAGAACCCTCCACCGTGGGGATGCCCGATCCAGCCTCGGCGGCGTCACGGCCTTCCCAGGCGGTTTCTGGCCCCGGCACCATCGCCTCCAGGTAGCTCTGAACTTGGGGATCGGCAAAGTAGTCCTTGAGCGTGGCCTCTTGATCTTTGAAATCCCGGAAATGGGGGAACAGTTCGTCCTTCAGCCAGCGCTCGGTGTAGAGACACAGACCGGGCAATAAATCGGGGGAATTGCGGGAATGTTCCCGGATGTAGGCCAAAGGTTCGTACTCTTGGCTGAACTCTAGGGCGCGGTTGGCCTCCTCGGTTTGGCCCAACAGCATGGCGCACACCGCCTGCTCCAAATGCACATCCTGCTGACTGGCGAGGCCCATCAACAACTGCTTGGCACGGCGCACTAGGGCAGGTTGATGACGGGCAAACCCCCGTGCCAGCAGGGCATACACCGTTAAATAGGTGGCCACCGGGGAGGGCCGACGGGCCTCATGCTCGAATAATTCCTGCTGCTCGGAGGCGGTTAGATAATCCCGCAACTGCTGGATGAAACGCAGAAAATCGTCAATCCCCAGCCCTGAAAGGTCGTCTTCGGTACCCTCAATGCCGCCCCGATCCTCCAGCATGGATTTCAGGAGTTTCAATCCCTGCCGCCGTTCGCGGGTTTGATCCAGGGGGCGAGCCAGCAATTCTAGAATGCGGTAGGGACGAAGTTTGTAGAGTTCCGTCTGAATTTCAGCCCGCAACGTCGGAAAGCGATTTTCCTTAGCCAGCAGTTCATGGCCCGTTTCTAAGGATTCCGCCGCCGTTTCGTACTGCCGCTGCTGCCACTGTTCGCGTCCCAGTTCCAGGCAGGCTAGGGCCAGGGTGAGCACCACATCTCCCTGCACTAGAGTTGGGTCGCCAAGCTGGCCGTCGGCAAGGCTACCGCTGCCGCTGCTGAGGTAGGGCCGCCCCAGGTGAATCACTTGCTCATACTCACCCAGTTCCAGCAAAATCAGCAGCGCCCCTGCAAACTGATCCGGCTCAATTTCGATCTGGTTACCCGCTGCTTCCCCGGCCCCAGGCTCGGTGGCTAAGGAACGCAGCGCCGCTTCTCCTAAGTCAGAGCGAACCTCTAACCCCGCCGCTGGACTAGCCTCTAGGGCCGAATCAGCATAGGCGTAGGCCAAAAAACGGCTGTCGTAGTCGCGGCGATGGTTGGGATCGGACAACACCCCGTAGGCGTCGTCAATGAGCTGCTTTCGGGCCGCAATAGCCACCTCCGAAAACTCGCGCCGAGGAAGCTGCACACCCCGATCTCGGTGGGCTTGCTGGAGCTGATCAGCCGTGGCCTGGATCGGTAATCCTAGAATTCGGTAATAATCTAATGGAACGTGCACAGTTCATATTCCCCAGCAGCGAATTCACCCGAAATAGTATCGAAAAAGCCTAGATTGCGATCCCCTCAGCCTTACCTTTGCCCAGTCCCCCATTGCCCCTTCCACGCTGACTCGAAACACCCAAGACACCACAGTTTAGACCCAGCCTAGCGTGTCTAGCGCTTACATCTATTAAAATCCGAAGTTTATATCATAGGCTCCGAATAATAGCTAGGGGTGATCACCCCTCTTTTAGCCCTTTCCAGGGCACATCGTCAACTCAGCAGCAGGCCCCCAAGCCCCCATCCTAATCCTGGATTTGCCGCCAGTCAGGCTGGCAAGGCTCGCTAAGCGTAGCCAAGGAACAGGCTGAATTTGCTTTTAATGCGGTTCCCCCATCGGTATGATAGGAGCAGTTTTGGGCATCCCCTGGGCGCTGGCCCTCGCTAGGCCACTTTGTGGGGGTACCTTTTTCGGTATATTCAAGTGTTGGACATCGCAGCGTAGGACCCAGCAAAACCCATGGTTCAAGAACGGACATTACCCCAGTTTCAGGCTCCAGCGGCTTCTATCTCTAGCGAGGAAGGGCTGAGGCTGTACGAAGACATGATTTTGGGTCGCTTCTTTGAAGACAAGTGCGCCGAAATGTACTATCGGGGCAAAATGTTTGGGTTTGTCCACCTCTATAACGGCCAGGAAGCGGTGTCCAGCGGGGTGATCAAGTCCATGCGCCCCGACGACTACGTGTGCAGCACCTACCGCGACCACGTCCACGCCCTCAGTGCCGGGGTGCCCGCCCAGAATGTGATGGCCGAACTGTTCGGTAAGGAAACGGGCTGTAGCCGGGGCCGGGGTGGTTCCATGCACTTATTTTCTGGGGAACACAACTTGCTGGGGGGCTTTGCCTTCATCGGCGAAGGGATTCCCGTCGCCCTAGGAGCCGCCTTCCAAACCCACTACCGCCGCGTCGCCCTAGGGGATGCCAGTGCCGACCAAGTCACCGCCTGCTTCTTTGGCGATGGCACCACCAACAACGGCCAATTTTTTGAATGCTTGAACATGGCGGCGCTGTGGAAGCTGCCGATTCTATTCGTGGTGGAAAACAACAAATGGGCGATTGGCATGGCCCACGAACGCGCCACCTCCCAGCCGGAAATCTACAAAAAAGCCTCGGTGTTTGGAATGCCCGGATATGAAGTAGACGGCATGGATGTGATGGCGGTGCGCTCCATTGCCCAAGAAGCCGTGGCCCGTGCCCGCGCTGGCGAAGGCCCCACCCTGATCGAAGCTCTCACCTACCGCTTCCGGGGGCACTCCCTCGCCGACCCCGACGAACTGCGCTCCAAGGCCGAAAAAGAAGAATGGCTGGCCCGCGACCCCATCAAGCGCTTTGAAGCCTACCTGCTAGAGCAAAACCTCGCCGACGAAGCCACCCTAAAAGGCGTACGGAATCGCATCCAAACCACCATCGACGACGCCCTCACCTTTGCCGAAGAAAGCCCCGAACCCAGCCCCGACGATCTGTACAAGTACATCTTCGCCGACAGCTAACCTCCCGTAGGGTAGGCAATGCCCACCTCTGAGCAGGCGTTTGGATTATGGGGGGCCGTGCCCACCCTACGATTATTGGATCATGGGGGGCCGTGCCCACCCTACGTTTTTTTAACTTCACCCAAGCAACGACACCGAAACCATGGCAGAAACTCTCCTATTTAACGCCCTGCGCGAGGCCATCGACGAAGAAATGGGCCGCGACGAAACCGTTTTTGTGCTGGGCGAAGATGTCGGCCAATACGGCGGTTCCTATAAGGTCACGAAAGACCTCTACGACAAGTACGGTGAATTTCGGGTGCTGGATACCCCCATCGCCGAAAACAGCTTTACCGGAATGGCCGTAGGTGCCGCGATGACCGGATTGCGACCCATCATCGAAGGCATGAACATGGGCTTTTTGCTGCTGGCCTTCAACCAAATTGCCAACAATGCCGGGATGCTGCGCTACACCTCCGGCGGCAACTTCAAAATTCCCATGGTGATCCGTGGCCCCGGTGGCGTGGGTCGGCAGCTAGGGGCCGAACATTCCCAGCGGCTCGAAGCCTATTTCCAAGCCGTACCTGGTCTCAAAATCGTGGCCTGCTCCACCCCCTACAACGCCAAGGGGCTGCTAAAATCCGCCATCCGCGACGACAATCCGGTGCTGTTCTTCGAGCACGTCCTCCTCTACAACCTGAAGGAAGACCTGCCCAACCACGAGTACCTGGTGCCCCTGGATAAGGCCGAAATCGTCCGCCCCGGCAAAGATGTCACCATCCTCACCTATTCCCGGATGCGCCACCACGTCACCCAGGCGGTGAAGGGTTTAGTGGCCAAGGGCTTTGACCCAGAGGTGATCGACCTGATTTCCCTCAAGCCCCTAGACTTTGAGACCATCGGCGCTTCCATCAAGAAAACCCACCGGGTGATCGTGGTGGAAGAATGTATGCGGACGGGCGGCATCGGTGCAGAAATCATCGCCTCCATCAACGACCGTTTCTTTGACGAGCTAGATGCCCCGGTGCTGCGGCTGTCTTCCCAAGATATCCCCACCCCCTACAACGGCAAGCTAGAAAGCCTGACCATCGTTCAACCCAAGCAAATCGAAGCCGCCGTTGAGAACATGCTGGCGCTGAAGGTTTAGGCGCGGTTACGGCCCAGCCGTTGGCCCTCACCCCCAGGGATGCTACCGCTGATCCGCAATCAGACCTATCCATACCAGCCTGAGGGATCCCCCTAAGTCCCCCTTAGAAAGGGGGACTTTGAAGCTAGTTCCTCCCTTTCTAAGGGGGACTTTGACTCCGGTTCCCCCCTTTCTAAGGGGGGCTAGGGGGGATCAACACCCAGGTCAAATTAAGATAGAAACTGATGGATAAGCGACCATTCCCAGAAGGCTAGGAGCGCCGGAAAGACTCTCTATCTCCGAATTCCCCATTCGTCCTGTTACCCCCCTGATCCATGGCAAAGTATCAAGCTTGGTTAGCACTGATTTTGGCATTGGCCATCGGGGCCGTGACGCTGATTGCCAATTCGCTGCTGGCGGAAAATCCGCTGTTTCCAACGTCCCTGGGGTTAGACCTGCGCGGAGGCTCCCAACTCACCATTCAGGTACAGCCCACCGCCGCCATTCCCACTATCACCGAGCGAGAAATGGAAGCGGTGCAGAGCGTGGTGGAGGGTCGGGTCAACGGGCTGGGGGTTTCCGAGGCCATCGTGCAGCAGTTGGGTAACGATCAGCTTTTGGTGCAGTTGCCAGGGATTAACGACCCCCAGCAGGCAGAACGGGTGCTAGGCGGTACGGCCCAGCTAGAGTTCCGTGCCCAAAGCCCCGGCACCGAGCAGCAGCTTTTGGTGGAAACCGAAATTTTGCAGGAACACCTGGCTGACCTGGCCCAAATCCAGGACAACCTGCCCCCCACCGGAGCCATTGACGACGACACCCAGGCAGAAATCGACGCCATCCAGGCCGACATCACCACCAGCGAAGCCGCCATCCTGGCTCTGTTTGAACCCAGCGAACTGAAGGGCGACAAGCTCACCGATGCCCTAGCCCGTCCCGGCAACGGCACCCAGTGGGAAGTGGTGATTGAGTTCAATGCCGAAGGGGCGAATGACTTTGCTGAACTGACCAAATCCGTGGCAGGGACAGGCCGGGGGCTGGGGATTTTCCTGGATAACCGCCTGCTCAGCGCCCCACGGGTGGATGTGCAGTACGCCGAAACCGGGATCTCTGGCGGTAATGCGGTGATTTCCGGCAACTTTGATGCGGTGTCGGCCCGTGACCTGGAAATTCAACTGCGTGGCGGTGCCCTGCCCCTGCCTGTGGAAGTGGTGGAAAACCGCACCGTTGGCCCCACCCTAGGCCGCGACAGCATCCAGCGCAGCCTCTATGCCGCCCTGGTCGGTCTCGCTTTGGTGCTGGTGTATATGGCGGTGTACTACCGTCTGCCGGGGGTTTTGGCCGATATCGCCCTAGTGGTCTACGCCCTGCTCACCTGGGCGGCCTTCGTGATGCTGGGGGTTACCCTGACGCTGCCGGGGATTGCTGGATTTATCCTCAGCATTGGTATGGCGGTGGATGCCAACGTGCTGATCTTTGAGCGCACCCGTGAGGAACTGCGCTCCGGCAAAACCCTGTATCGTTCTGTGGAATCAGGCTTTTATCGGGCTTTTTCCAGCATTCTCGACAGCAACGTCACCACGGTGATTTCCTGCTTGGCGCTGTTTTTCTTTGGGGCGGGCCTGGTCAAGGGCTTTGCCCTCACTCTGGGGCTGGGGGTGTTGGTCAGCATGTTCACAGCCTTTACCTGCACCCGCACCCTGCTGTTTGTGGCCCTAG
This sequence comes from Spirulina sp., assembly GCA_044070495.1. Classification (GTDB taxonomy): domain Bacteria; phylum Cyanobacteriota; class Cyanobacteriia; order Phormidesmidales; family Phormidesmidaceae; genus Nodosilinea. The sequence goes on from JBIPSI010000015.1 coordinate 62,955, forward strand.
GGATGCCCCAATTCCGCAAACCCGAATGGTTTTACCCCGGCATTAGCCGCCTGACTGCCCCCCGGAGCGCAACCCCATGAACCTACACATCAACCGACAACGCAAGCTGTGGTGGAGCCTCTCGGCCCTGGTGATTGGCCTAGGGATCGTGGCCATGGCCATCTCCTGGCAGCAGTTTGGTGCGCCCCTGCGGCCCGGTCTGGATTTTGTCGGCGGCACCCGGCTTCAGCTCACCCACGCCTGCACCCTCACCGAAAGCTGCACCGAGGAAATTTCCCTCGACGACGTGCGCCAGGTGTTGGCGGATCAGGGGCTAGAATCCAGCAGCCTGCAACTACTGGGGCAGGATCGACAAACCCTCTCCATCCGCACCAAAAACCTGAATGTGGACGAACGATCCACCCTGCAACGCAACCTCGAAGAGACCGTCGGCCCCTTCGACATCAACTCCACCCAGATCGACTCGGTGGGGCCAGTGATTGGGCGGCAGCTTTTGGCCTCTGGGCTGCTGGCGTTGCTGGTGTCCTTTGCGGGCATCGTCGCCTACCTGAGCCTGCGGTTTAAGCTCGACTACGCCGTTTTTGCCATCGTCGCCCTGGCCCACGATGTCCTGATTACCATGGGCGTGTTTGCCCTCCTGGGGTTGGTGTTGGGGGTAGAAATCGACAGCCTCTTCATCGTGGCCCTGCTCACCGTCGTGGGCTTCTCGGTGAACGATACGGTGGTGATCTACGACCGCATCCGCGAAAACCTGAAGCTGCACCCCGAACGGCACATCAGCGACGTGGTGGATGAATCGGTGAACCAAACCCTGGCCCGATCCGTCAACACCACCCTTACCACTACCCTGCCCCTGTTGGCCATTGTGCTATTTGGGGGCCAAACCCTGAAATTCTTTGCCCTGGCGATGATTGTGGGCTTTTTGGCCGGGGTCTACTCTAGTATCTTTGTGGCCAGCACCCTGTTGACGCTATGGCGCGAACGCAGCGGCCAAGCCTACGGCAGCGGTGGAGACACCCCAACGGATGACGCCACCACCGACCCCGATGCTCCTACTGCCGCCGCCGAGCAGGTCTAGCCCTGGGCTATTTTTTCACCCCCAAGGGGCCTATCCCGTGACCCTTGATCCTCACCATCAGCGCCAAATCGAACGTCTGCGGGTCATTCTGATTCGTCGATGGTGGCTAACCAGTGTGCTCCTCTGGCTGACGGTGGGCAGCCTCAGCCTGTGGAGCCTGCGGGGGGAATGGGTCTATATCCGGCAGTACTTTACCTGGACGGCAGTGCGCTATGCCCTAGCCTACAACCGCCTCGCCGCCATCGGCCTGGGCCTGTGCGTGGGCCTCACGGTGGCGCTGTTGGTGTCCGAAAGCCGCCACATTCTCTTTGGCCTTAGCCGCACCGAGTACGAACGCCTCGACCATCTGCGCCAGCGTATTGAACAACAGGGGGAACGCCATCCCCTGTGGCCCGCCCTGCACCAGCGTCGCCAGAAATGATCCCCTCGCCCTTCTGGCCCTAGTCCATCGGAGTCACTTGCCGGAGAACGGTATCGGGCAGCTTGTTGGGGGCCGGACTCACCTCAATCATCCGAATGCTGTACATCGGCAGCATCACCAGACGATCCTCCAGTTCCAGCGCCACCATGTTGGATTCCATCATGGTTTTGACGCGGCTGGCCATTTGCAACATCGTCGTCTGCTGGCTGTTGAGGCCATAGGTTTGCACCGTGCCATCGTTGAAGGTGACGGTGATGTGGGCAATGGGGGTAGAATCGGTCATGGTTAGGAGCCTTCCGTAGAAAGAAAACGCGCAAGTACGGGAAATGGCTCAAGAATAGCGAGAAATTGCGGCCTTGGCGACGCTTTGCCCGAAAAGTTCCCACCGCCTCTAGGGGGGTGGGCAGCATAGATAACCCTTCTCCGCTGGCCGCTATCCCGAAACTATTTTTGGCCGCATACACTAGGGGCTAGATCCATCCTGTGGAGGCTGTCCCGATGATTACCGAATTTTCATGCTCGTTATCAGGAACAGGAAATTATTGTGGAAATAGAAACTGGGGTAAGTAGGTGACTCTAAATAAACGTAGTCTTCCTAGATCGTAAGGAACTTAGAGTTAGCTTGACGATTCGAGGCAAAACTAAAGCGTTTGAGCGTGTAGCCTGCCTGGGTTCCTCTACGGTTCAATCCACGAATCACACCCATCGCTAAGTCATAGGTATCCTCAAACATCGCACCTCGAATCTCATGGGCTTTGATCGGATGTACGTAGCACTGGTGAGGCTGCCGACGACTAAGCCATAGCTCATGTCTCGTCCCGGTTCCTAAAGCCCCAGAACACTCAGTCGTCGACTGCGCTTCGCCGCCTGCTCTTGGCACTTTTGGGTGCCCATTAACGACCAACTGTAGCTGACGGGACCCCAGCTATCAAAGCCCGATTCATCGAGGTACTTGAGCCGAATATAACCGTCTCGTGCCGCCTGGTGTAGGAGGTCTAAGTCAGCCTGTTTCCGGGCTCGCAGCACCAGGTCTTGGCGGCAGTGATGGCTGTGCCGGGTGCGTTTCCATCGATAGCTTTTTTTGAGTAAGCGTCTCAGGTGGCTTCGGCTGAGGCTGATGCCCTGAACCTCGGCCAGATGCTCCACCAGTTGACGACGATTAACAGTGCGCTCCTCTGTCAAGAGATGCTGCGCCAATGCGCTCATCACCGCTGGGGTACAGTGTGACGGACGACCTGGGCGACGACTATCCCATAACCCATAGAGCCCCTCCCGCTGCCAACGATGAATCGCCCTGCGGGCCGTGGCGACTTGCCAGCCCAGATATTCAGCAATTTGGTCAGGGGTCCATCCCCGATGGCTTAACCTCAGCGCTTCAGCCCGGTCTTTGGTGCGTTGAGGCACGCCAGACGCCCCTCGCAACTCTTGCAGGGTGCGATCTTCCTCTACACTCAGTTCCACTCGTAAGGGGGGCGTTGGCATCGCTGGAACAACCTCGATGGGGGCTCTTCAGCATACCTCCATCGCTACGTTTAATTCCGTCTACCTACTTACTGGGACTCCAAAACGCTGTATGAGAGATTTCTTAGGTTGGGGACCTTGCTACGAGGCGAGCGTCTAGGATAATAATAAAGATAAGTTTATGAAAAGGTTAAGCCCTGGGCCTCAGGGCTAGTTTTAGGTTTCTGAATTGCCAATAAACTCACTGTTCTAGGCCGCATTGGAGCATGGATGTTCTCCAGATTTCACCATAGAGTCCCATGGGCGTTTCCTAGAACTAGCCTTGATACCCTGAGGTATTAATAAAAACTAATACTAGGGAGCTAAACCTAAATTGTTGTTAGTTAATTTTTTTGAAAATGCCTAAATATCTCAGTCGCTTGGCCTCTAGCCAGGATTCAGAATCTATTGACTCACAAAGGGAAGGAATTGTCGAAAATGACTCTGAAGAAAATATGTTAAAGGGATCTCAGGACAGGGTGGCAATCCCTTCGCAATCACGAAGTTCCCTAGCTAAAGTCCTTTTTCTTCTCAGCCCAGCGTTTCTTGCCTTAGGCTTAGTAGCTACCTTACATTATTGGAAAGATATTCCGATACGATCCCTGACGGCGGATCCAGCCGCTATTGTAGGGCAATCTTTCCACTTGGGATTTCTATCTCAACTCGGTATTTTTCTGTGGTCAGCCATGGCTACAATTTGTTTTCTAACTGCCACGGTGTTAAAGATTCAGCCTGCATTCAGGTATTCCTATAAATTCTTTGTGTGGTCTGGCTGCTTGACACTGTGCCTAGGCCTGGATGATGTTTTTTTGCTTCACGAGGAGTTTTTCCCATTTTATTTGGGAATTTCAGAGAAGTTAATCTATGCCTTATATGCTGGGTTCGTTACGGTTTATCTATGGCAATTTAAGCGGCTTATCCGGCGTACAGACTACACGTTTTTAGCGATTGCATTTATCTGTTTTGCCCTGTCAATCGGCCTGGATATTCTAGAGTTGCCCTATATGAACCCCTACTTCTTTGAGGATGGGTTTAAGTTCCTTGGGTTGATGGCGTGGTTAGTTTACTTTTGGCAGACGGCCACTACTCTTCTGCGAAGTCACTACGCCCGACCCTAGAAGGCGGAGGGAGATAGCCTAAGCTAGGACAGAAAGGCAGAAGTATGAAAGCGGAAGGCAAAAGGGGATCCTCTTTCTGCCGGGGCTGCGCTTTTCGAGAATAGGGGGCTATTTCTGCCGTTGAGTACTAGGCCCCCACAAGTCGCTAGCTTCTGCACTTGGCCCAATCTGGACTTACTATGGGCCAAACAAGGCTGTGACATTTCGATAAGGAGTCTTGCGAATTTATCGATACAAACGACGGCATTTACACTAAACTTAGGCGGCAATGGGTCAGGGAATGGTTATGGTATGGGCAACTGTCCCCCATCTTGGCCGAAAGCGTGCTAACTTTTAGTACACGTGTCTTATGTCCGAGGCACCCCTAGCGAATGCACATTAAGCGCGTCGAGTTGTCCCACTTCAAGTCCTTTGGTGGCACAACCCAGGTTCCCCTATTGCCTGGGTTTACGGTCATCTCTGGGCCAAATGGGTCTGGCAAATCGAATATTTTGGATGCGCTGCTGTTTGGCCTAGGGCTAGCCAGTTCTAAGGGAATGCGGGCGGATCGGTTGCCGGATTTGGTCAACCAAGGCCAGATGAGTCGCCGCACTACCTCCGAGGCCAGCGTTACCGTCACCTTTGATCTGAGTGATGTGCCGCCGGAGTTCTTTTTAAAAGATGCGGCGGATTTAATGGAGGAAGCCCACCGCGCCGCCAGTGAGGCGGATGGCAATGGTGACGGTTCAGCGGCCAGCGGAGCCAACGGCCAGAACGGCAACGGCAAAAAAAACGGTAATGGTAACGGATCTACAGCGGATTCACGACTGGTACCCCTGGCCATCAATCACGAGTGGAGCGTGACCCGGCGGCTGCGCGTCACCAGCCAAGGCACCTACACCTCGAACTACTACATCAACGGCGAACCCTGCACTCTCAACGACCTGCACGAGCAGTTGCAGCGCTTCCACATCTATCCCGAAGGCTACAACGTGGTGCTCCAGGGGGATGTCACCAGCATCATTTCCATGAACTCGCGGGAGCGGCGGCAGATCATCGACGAACTGGCCGGGGTGGCTTCCTTTGACCGCAAAATTGATCAGGCTAGGGGCAAGCTGGATGCGGTGCGCGAACATGAAGACCGCTTTCGCATTGTGGAGCGCGAACTGCAAACCCAGCTAGAGCGACTGGCTCAGGATCGTCAGAAAGCCGAAAAGTACCAAAAACTGCGGGCCACCTTCCAGGACAAAAGCCAGTGGGAGGCGGTGCTGGTGTGGCGGCAGCAGCAGCGGCAGATTGATCAACTCCAGCAGGCCATCGCCAAGGGCGAAACCGAGGCGACAAACCTGGCCCAGGCCATCACCCAGGCGGATCAGGCCGTGGTGGCCCTAGAGGCGGAATTGGCCACCCTCAACGCCCGCATTCGCGCCATGGGGGAAGACGAACACCTGGCCCTACAGGCCAAGGTGGCCACCCACGAGGCCGAACTGCGCCAGTTGCAGCGCCAGGAACAGGAGACTCGCACTGCCGCCAACCAAGCCTCAGCCCAATTGCGGGACACGGAAATTGCCCTACAACAGCACCAGCGCACCCTAGCCCAGCTTCAGCGGGAGATTGAGGAGCAGTCTACGCGGGAAATCGTCACCCTCACTCAGTCCAGGGATCAGGTGCAGCAGACCCTAGAGGAACGGCGACAGGCCACCAATGAGATTGCTTCGGCCTCCCAGGCTTGGGTGCAGCAGCAAACGGAACTGCGCCATGCCATCGAAACCCTGCAATCAGCCCTAGAACCCCAGCGGGCCGAGCAAATTCGCCTGCAAGAACGGCGGCACCAGCTAGAGCAGCAAATTCAGGTGCAGCAGGGGCAACTGACGGCTCTCCAGGCCGAGGATGTCCTCGGTGGTGGAACGGCCCCCGACCTCAGCCAGCAGCTAGAGCGGGCCAAGGCCGAAATTCAGGCCACCGCCGAGAAAATTTCCGCCGCCGAAGCGGAACTTGCGGTGCAGCGGGAAACCCAAACCCGTCTGCTCAAAGAACAACGGGACAAGCAGCGCCAACTGGACAAGCTAGAGGCCCAAACCCAGGCCATGCAGGAAAGCCAGGGCACCCAGGCTACCAAGCTACTGCTGGATAGCGGCATTAAGGGCATTGAGGGACTGGTGGCGCAACTGGGCAAGGTGGAACCCCGCTATCAGGTCGCCCTAGAGGTGGCGGCGGGGGCGCGGCTGGGTTATTTAGTGGTCGCCAATGATAAGGTCGCGGCGCAGGGGATTGATTTCCTCAAGCAGCGGCGGGCTGGACGGGTGACGTTTTTGCCGTTGAACAAAATCCGTGCCCCAAAATTCACCCCCGTACCGGACTGGAAGCGTCCCGACGGCTTTTTGGACTATGCCGCTGACCTGATCGACTGTGACCCCCGCTACCGCGACATTTTCGCCTACACCTTCGGCAGCACCGTGGTGTTTGACCGTCTGGAGATGGCGCGGCAGCATTTGGGCGATTTTCGCATCGTTACCCTGGATGGCGAAGTGCTAGAAACCAGCGGCGCGATGACCGGGGGCAGCCTCAACCAGCGCTCCGGTAGTCTGCATTTTGGCACCGTAGAACCCGCTGAATCCGAGGAAGCCCAGGCCCTCCGGCAGCGGCTCAGCGACATTGACGTACTGCTAGAACGGTGCGAACGCAACCTGCAAACCACCTCTACCACCCTGCAAACCCTCACCCAAAGCCTGATTACCCAGCGGCAGCAGTACCGGGAAATGCAGCTTCAGGGCGAACAGCAGCAGACCCAGCAGCAACAGCTTGCCCAACGCCGCAGCCAAATTCAAACCCAGCTTCAGCAGGCCCAGCAGGAGTTTGCCGCCGCCGAAACCCGTCTTCAAGAGATCGCTAGGGTGTTGCCGACCCAGGAATCCGAAATTGCCCAAAAACGGTCGGAATTAGAGGTCTTAGAGCAATCCCAGACCCACAGTGAATGGCAAACTGCCCAGGCCGCCGTGCGCCAGCTAGAGCAACAATTGGCCGAGCGCCAAGCGGCCCTACAACAGGCGGAACGACACATCCAAACCCGCCAAAACCAGCGCCAACAGCTAGAGATCACTATCCAGCAGGCCCAGCAGACCATCGTCACCATCCGCCAACAGCAGGGGGAACGGGAGCAAGCGCTGGCCCAAATCAAACAGCAGCAGGAGGGGCTGAACCAGGAAATCGCCCAACTGCGGCAGGCCATGGCGGTGCTGGACCAAACCCTCGCCGCCGAAAAGGCCAACCGTGACCAATTAGAAGCCCGCCTGAGAGACCAACGCACCCAAAAACAACAGCAGGAATGGCAGCGGCAAAAGTTGCTCGAAACCCAGCAGGAGCGGCGACAACAACTCACCGAAGCCCAAACTCTGTGCCAGCTTCAGGCTCAAGAACTGCCCGACCCGCTGCCGGAAATCCCCCCCGACACTGACCTAGAGGAACTGCGAAAGGAACTACGTTCTCTCCAGCGACGGATGGAAGCCCTGGAGCCTGTCAACATGCTGGCCCTGGAGGAATACAACCGCACCGAAGAACGCCTCAACGACCTGAGCGACAAGCTCTCCACCCTAGAGGAAGAGCGCACCGAACTGCTGCTGCGAGTGGAAACCTTTACCACCCTGCGGCGCAAGGCGTTCCAGGAAGCCTACGATGCCGTGGACAAAAACTTCCAGACCATCTTTGCCGAACTCTCCGACGGCGATGGCCACCTGCAACTGGAGGATCCCGAAGACCCCTTCAACGGCGGCCTGAATCTGGTGGCCCACCCCAAGGGCAAACCCGTGCGACGGCTGGCCTCCATGTCTGGGGGAGAAAAATCCCTGACGGCCCTCAGCTTCATCTTCGCCCTCCAGCGCTATCGGCCCTCCCCCTTCTACGCCTTCGACGAGGTGGATATGTTCCTGGATGGGGCCAACGTGGAGCGGCTATCCCGCATGATTAAGCACCAAGCCGAACAGGCCCAGTTCATTGTCGTGAGTCTGCGCCGCCCCATGATCGAAGCCTCCCAACGCACCATCGGCGTTACCCAGGCGCGAGGGGCTTACACCCAAGTGCTGGGCATTGACCTAGAAACCCAAAGTGCCGCGCCGTAGCGGTTTGCTCCGAACCCTCGGCCATGGGGAGGGATCTCCCCTAGAACGCCATAACCTGAATGAGGGTGAGGCTGGTGAGGGCTAAAAACAGCCAGGACAGCCCCGCCAGCAGCAGCGGTTTGAGGCCCAGGTTCACCAGCTTAGACAGGTAGGTTTCTAGACCCATGGCGGCGAGGGCCATACAGAGCAGGACTTGGTTGACCTGGGCCACGGCAGCCTTGAGGGCGGTGGGAAAAATCTGCAAACTATTCAGCAGTACCAATCCAGCAAAAAACAATACAAACCAGGGAATCGGTAGGGTTTTGGGTGAACCGCCATGGGCTTGAGATCCCCGCGCCTGCCAGCCTAGACCCAACAGAATCGGCACAATCAACAGCACGCGGGAGAGCTTGGCCACGGTGGCGATGTCGCCGCTGGCGGTGCTGTGCTGAAAGGCGGTGGCAATCACCTGGGCGACTTCGTGGATAGAAGCTCCGCACCAGAGGCCAAAGGTTTCGGGCGAAAGCTGTCCCAATCCTGCGATTAGGGGATAACTCACCATGGCCAGGGTGCCGAATCCGGTGATGGTGGCGATGGCGTAGGTCATGTCTTCTTCGGAACCATCCACCACGGCATTGGTGGCCACGATGGCCGAGGCCCCACAGATGGAGGTGCCCGCCGCAATCAGCCGCGTCAGTTTGGGGTTCACCTGCAACCGCTTGCCTAACCAGGTTGTGAGGTAAAAGGTGCTGACGGTGCTGGAGACAATAATCGTTAACCCCACAGGGCCAACGGCCAAAATTTCCGCCATGCTGAGCCGCAAGCCCAACAAAATTACCGCCAGCCGCAGAACGCGCTTCATCGCCAGTTGAATGCCGGGACGATAGACCCCAGGCAGGGGAACCAGTTGACGCACCGCAATCCCCAACAGCACCGCCACCAGCAAGGGGTTCAGCAGCTTGATCCCCGCACTATGGCTGAGGTGGCCAATTCCCAACGCCAGGGCCGCCAATAATCCCGTCAACCCCAGACCGGGAAGCCAAGCCTTCAATTGGGCTGTCCAGGAGAGAGAGGCCGAAGCCGGAGATGGAATATCCGTTTTTGCAGAAACTTTCATGGTTCAGTCCTTGAGGGGAAAGCAGTAGGGTGGGCACTGCCCACCATTGGGCTGGGATTGCTCTGGGATTCTGTATCGCCAGAGTGTAGGTTGATCGGCGCGAAGAGCAGTGGGGTGGGCAGTGCCCACCATTGGGCTGAGAGAGGTAGGTTGGGTGGCGCGAAGCAGAACCCAACACAATCGGCGCTTGAATTGGGGCACAAGTCCGGATTGAGGACTGGGTTTCGCGTCGTCTTTTACTCAACCGATAAAGCTGGAGATAGCGTAGGCTCTGGGGTTGGGTTTCACTTCGTTTCACCCAACCTACGAATCTAGAACCTCGGTTTCTCAGCCATAAAGCCAGTCATCTCGACAGAGCAGCAACCCAGCAACCGGGGTTCTGTGTTGCGTTTCGTCTAAAGGACTTGTGGGCCTAAACCACAATAGCCAGCAGGGAAAACACCAGCAGTAAGGCCATCACCATGCGGCGAAAGTGGGCTTCGTTGACGCGCTTAAAGCAGAACTGACCTAGCAGCAGCCCCATCGCAAAGACGGGAACAAAGCTCAGGAAAAGCTGCCATACGGCGATGGACAAAATGCCGCCGAGCCAAAAGGAAACCAGGGCTGTGGTCTGGGTGAAGGCAAAAAAGATAATGAAATTGGCCCGATTCGCCGCCGCCGCATTGTTGCCCGACATGGAGTACAGCACAACGGGCGGGCCACCAATTCCGGCAAGGCCAGTCAGGAATCCGCTGACGGCTCCGACCAGAGAGGTCAAGGACACATGGGCGCGGTTGTAGTGGCTTTTGCCCGACCACAGCAGCAGCACAAAGCTGAGGATCAACCCGCCAATCAGCCGCCGCATTAGCACAGGCTCTAGCAGGGAGAGAAAGTGCGCCCCCACCGGAACCATGATCATGGCACTGAGCACTAGGGGCAACACCTCGCGCCACAGGGTTTTGGGAATAGCGGCGGGTACCAGCCCCGCTCCGGCAATCATCTCCAGCAAAAGCACCGTGGCCACCACCTGCTGGGGTGGAAAGAACAGGCTGAGGGCAGGGGCGAGGATCATGGCGGAGCCAAACCCGGAGAAGCCACGGGTAAATCCGGCAATGGCCACAATGCCCCAACTCACCAGCCAAACCCCGATGCCCATAATCATCCTCTGCCAGACGGAACATTAGAAAAGGATCCCCACGGTATCAGCTTAGTAACAGGAGTGAGGTGGAGTAGGGATCCAAATACTTCAAAACCTAGGAGCTTGTAGGTTGGGTGGCGCGATAGCAGAACCCAACATAGGGGCTGCGGCTGTTGGGTTTCGCTTCGCTGCACCCAACCTACGAGTGGGCTACAAGTTGGCCGTTGCCAAGGCTGGGGCTGGCTCCACCTTGGCCCCAAAGGTGGCGTTTAACCCCTGGGCAATGTTGCCGAAAATTTGGCTGAGGGGGGCATCGGGTTCACAGAGGGGCAGGGGCACTCCGGCATCGCCCTGGGCGCAGACACGGGGGTCGATGGGCACCTGGCCCCAGAGGGGAACCGAGAGTTCCGCCGCCATTTGGGCACCGCCACCGCTGCCAAAGATGGGGGTAGGTTCGCCGCAGTGGCCGCAGAGGAGGTAGCTCATGTTTTCCACCAGGCCCAGCACGGGCACCCCCACCTGGCGGAACATATGGACGCTGCGCCGCACGTCGGAAATGGCCACCTGCTGGGGGGTCGTCACCATCACCACGCCGCAGATGGGGCTTTCTTGGACGATGGTAATCTGGGCGTCGCCCGTGCCGGGGGGCAGGTCAATCAGCAGATAGTCCAACTCGCCCCACTCCACATCATGGAGAAACTGGGTGATGATTTTGTGCATCACCGGGCCACGCCACGCCAAGGGATGATCCCGTTCCGCCAGCAGCCCCACGGACATGAGCTTGATGCCGTGGGCCTCTAGGGGTCGGAACCGCTGCCCGGTGGGGGTGTCGATCACCTGCACCTGGGATTGGCCCAGGCCGAGCATTTGGGGCACATTGGGGCCGTAGATGTCGGCATCCAATAAACCTACCTTGGCCCCGGTTTTGGCTAGGGCAGCGGCTAGGTTCACCGCCGTGGTGGATTTGCCCACACCCCCTTTGCCACTGGAAACCGCCAGGGTGGTGCGTACCCCCGGAATGGTGCAGAGTTCGGCGTAGGCTTTTTTGCACCAGGGCAGTTGCGCCAGGGTAGTTTGCACCTGGTCTTGCAGGGCCAACTGGTGCCGCCCCACATACAGCCGCAGATAGACGTAATCGCCCACCACCCGCAGGTTTCGCACCATGCCCAGGCTCACCAAGTCGGTGCCCAGGGTGGGTTCTTTGAGGGTTTTTAGCAGGGCCACCACCTCGGATTTACGATTCAATTCCTCAGGGCTGGGGGGCGCTTCGGCGGGGGCAGCATCGGCCCGATGGAAGGGAGAGGTGTGGCTAGACATTGGAGGTCTCCGGCATAGACTTCTGGATGGTGTCGATGGCCCGCTGGGAGAAAATCCGCACGTCCATATCGGGATCGTGGAGGGTTTGGCTGAGGGCGGGCAGGGCATCGGGGTTGGAAAGCTTGCCTAGGGCGGTGGCCGCATCCCGGCGCACATCGGAGTAGTCGTCGGTGAGCGCTTTGATCAGGGCAGGCATGGCCCGTTCATCCGCCACCTTTTGCAGAGCACGGGCGGTAAACTTCCGCACCTGCCATTCCGGGTCTTCCATCGCCTGCACCAGGGCGGGGATAGACTCAGCATTCGCCAGCAAGTCCAAGGACTGAGCCGCATTGCGCCGCACCTGCCAATCGCCATCGTTGGTCAGCAATTCACAGAGTAGAGGTACCACGCCCTCATCACTGAGGTGTCCCAGGGTGAGGGTCGTTGACCGTCGCACCGCCTCAGCGGGATCCTTCGCCAGGGCTAACGCAGGTTCGCAACGCACCACCTGGTTCAGGTAGCGCAGGGTGGTGACAGCGGCCTCCCGCAGGTCAGGATTTTCCGACTCGAAGAAGGGCAAAATGAAGGGCAACGCCTGGGCATCGTGGATTTTCCGCAGCAGCACCAGCACGTTCAGTTGGGCGTGAACGTTGCCCGTTTGCAGCAAATCCAGCAGCTTCATCAGGTCGTTGGTAGACACCAACTCCTTCAGGGCCGATAGCGCCTCATGGCGGACATTCTCATGGACCGAACCCAAACAATCCATCAGCGGATTAATCGCCACCGGATTAGCAAATTCCCACAGGCTGGTGATGGCAATTTCCTGCACCATGGGGCTTTCGTCGTACAGCGCCCCAATCAACGGTTCGATAGCATCTTCATCGCCCAGGTGTTGCAGGGTTTTTACCGCCACCAAACGCTCATCGAGTTCGGACGATTTCAACATTTCAACCCATTGGGCAACTTCGGGATCCATATCCGTGGAATACATAAGGCAGGTGTCCTAAATGACGGCAAGGAAAAGGAGCAGAAAAGAGGGAACAGGGGATAGGGAACAGGGGATAGGGAACAGCAAGAGAAATCTATCTGTCACCTGTCACCTGTCACCTGCCACCTGTCACCTGTTACCTAAGCAAGAAGGGAATTTGTACCGTAATAGCACCCGTCGGGCATTCCTTTTCGCAGGGTAGGCAGAACCAGCACTCGTCGTATTTCATGTAGGCTTTGCCCGTTTCGGGGTTTTTCACCAGCACATCCAAAGGGCAAACTTCAATGCAGGCGACACATTTTTCAAGGCATTTGGATTCGTCCACAATCACTGGGACATCCACACGCTGAGTTGTCAAAGCCATAGCAAAAGTCCTGAGATTTAATAAGGGTGAATAAGGTCTTTCCGGCTCCCCTCTCCTCCCTGGGCTACTAAGTACACACATCTTGTTCTCATGCCGTCATACCTGGGGGATCCCCCTAAATCCCCCTTGGAAAGGGGGACTTTGACTCCGATCCCCCCCTTAAAAAGGGGGGCTAGGGGGGATCAACCCTAGGAACTAAGCGGAATAGAGGCTTATGTATAAGCGGCAGCCTTCCTGGGAGAGGGGGTGGGGGTGAGGTGAGGGATTGTCATGGTGGGCAGTGCCCACCCTACGGTTTACCGTACGGCGACGTCGTAGACTTCTTCCTTCAAATTCACGTCTACGATGTAGGGTTCTACGACCCGCTTAAACAGTTCCATTTCGCCGTTTTCGCCCTTCTTCAGGTTGACGTGGCAGAACCATTCGGCATCGTTCTTTTCGGGATAATCCAGCCGATAGTGGTAGAGGCCCCAGCGGGTTTCTTTGCGGAAGAGGGAGGCACGGGCGGCCATTTCGGCGCAGTCGCGGATGAAGTGGACTTCCATGCAGCGCATCAGTTCGTGGGGATCGCTGGCACCCATCACGTTCAGGTCGCTTTCGTAGGCCACAAACTTTTCGAGGCCAATGTCCATCTTGTGGGGCGACTTGGGCGGTTGCAGATAGTCGTTCACCAGGCGGCGCAGCTTGTATTCCACCTGGGTATGGGGTACGCCGTTGGGCTGGTTCAGCGGGCGATAGATGCGCTCCTGCTCGGCGGAGAGGAAGTCGGCATCGGGTTCCACATGCTCTAGATCGCGCACGTAGTCCATGGCGTTTTCCCCGGCAATGCGGCCATAGACGAAGGCCCCAATCATGTAGTTGTGGGGCACACTGGCCATATCGCCAGCGGCATAGAGACCGGGCACCGTGGTTTCGGCCCGCTCGTTCACCCACACCCCAGAGGCGCTGTGGCCGCTGCACAGGCCAATTTCGGAGATGTTCATTTCCACGCCGTGGGTGCGGTAGTTTTCGCCCCGGCCTTCGTGGAAGCGCCCCCGGCTGGGACGCTCGTTGTCCCACAGCACCCGCTCGATTTCGGAAATCGTGTCGTCGTCCAGGTGGTACATCTTCAGGTGGACGGGGCCTTTGCCGGAGTTCAGCTCTTTGAAGACCTCCAGCATCATTTGGCCACTCCAGTAGTCGCAGCTAATGAAGCGGTGACCCTCGGCGTTGGCGGTGTAGGCTCCGAAGGGGCTGGCCACGTAGGCGCAGGCGGGGCCGTTGTAGTCCTTAATCAGCGGGTTGATCTGGAAGCATTCGATGTTGGTCAGTTCCGCCCCGGCATGGTAGGCCATGGAGTAGCCATCCCCGGCGTTGGTGGGGTTTTCGTAGGTGCCGTAGAGGTAGCCGGAGGCAGGCAGACCCAACCGACCGCAGGCTCCGGTACAAAGCACGACGGCCTTGGCTTGAATTACCACCATATTGCCGTTGCGGACATCCAGGCCCACCGCCCCGGTGACGCGACCATTTTGCACCATCACGCGGGTGGCCATGACGCGGTTGGTAACATTGACCTTATGGCGCTTCACCTGGCGAGCGAGGATTTTTTTCAGATCCTTACCTTCAGGCATGGGCAGCACGTATTTGCCGACCCGGTGAACCTGCTTGAGGTCGTAGTTGCCTTCGTGATCTTTTTGAAATTTGACCCCCCAGCTTTCCAGTTCTTGAATCACCTCAAAGCCTAAACGTCCGGTTTCGTAAACGGCTTTTTGGTTCACAATGCCGTCGTTGGCAATGGTGATTTCACGAACGTATTGCTCTGGGGTAGAATTGCCGGGAATCACAGCGGTATTGACGCCATCCATGCCCATGGCAATGGCACCACTGCGACGAATATTGGCCTTTTCCAAAATCAACACATCGCTTTCGGGGCTGGCCTGCTTTGCTTTAATGGCGGCCATGGTGCCAGCGGTTCCACCACCGACTACCAAAAAATCCGTTTTCAGATACTGAATATTCACTTAACCACGTCCTCAGCTTAAACGGCAGTGAAATTGAAATCTTGGTCGATTTATCAAGGCTAGGGATGACCTTTAGGGCTATCGATAATCGCCCTCGTTTCTACGCCTCGTGTATGCAGTGTAGGAGAGTCTAAAATGACCATCAATACAGTTTGTAACGATGGCTACGGTTTGATCATCACAGGCTTCTATACACTCATAAAAAATATCTATCAATCCTTGAAAGCTTGATGTGTGCTGAATCCTCAGTCTCTTTGGGCTGGGTCATTGGGAGCAAATTCCTCTAGAATGGAGGCATCAAACTCGCCCTTGAATCAAGATTGGGCTATCTCAAACCATGAAGGTAAAATTTGATTCGTGAGTTGATGGATAGATGGATTTTAGAATTACGTAGGATGCGTTAGCCTTGACCTAGGGTACGACAACATTATTCAGCGTTGATTGGCTTCGATAATCTAGTCTCAATAGATCACAAACATGCTCTCTTGCCGTAACCCAGCCCTCACCCTAAATCCCTCTCCCAAGATGGGAGAGGGACTTTGAAGAGCTTCCGGCTCCCCTCTCCTCCCTGGGAGAGGGGTTGGGGGTGTAGCTTGCTTCCCGTTAGGGTGGGCTGCGGGAACTTTGTGATCTACGGAGTCTAAAAAATTCATTTAATTCATCCTGATAACTTCCTATCAATTTAATTGCATTCAGTTTTGAGGTCTGTATTTAAGGTTAAATTTCGACCTGCATTGAGTTCCTTCCTACGCGCCCAAGACGCATCATGCCGTGGAAATCTATCAGCTTAAAGTTTTCCTAGAAGTGGCCCGCTGTCTCAGCTTCACCGAAGCCGCCGACACCCTAAATTTGACCCAGCCCGCCGTCAGCGCCAAGATCAAATCCCTAGAAGCTGAGTTAGAAACGCCGCTCTTTCATCGTTTGGGCCGACGAGTTGAACTCACCGAGATAGGGAATTACTTACTGGCCGAAGGGCCGCAACTGCTGGAGATGGAGCAGCGCCTCAAGGCCGAAATTGAGGAAATTAAGCAGGGAAAGCACAGTGCCCTAACCATCGGTGGTATGGCCGATGTGATGGATCACTGGTTGCCGTCGGTGCTGTACGACTATCGGCGACTGCACCCAGCGGTGCAGACCCGCTGTGTGCAGTTCACTTCGGCGGAGGAATTGTATCGAGCAATTAAATCTGGGGAGGTAGATTTGGGAATTTCAGACCTCAGCTATGCCACCTTTGACGATTTAGCTGAAACGGCGATTGATTCGGTTCACTATTCCTTGGCCGTTTCCTCCAGCCACCGTTTAGCCCAACAACCCTGGTTGAGTTTACAAGAATTAAAGGATGAATCTTGGGTGCTGCTGCCGGAGGGTTCGCCCAGCCGCATTATGCTGCAAAAACGAATGCAGGAATTGGGGCTAGAACTGTCGGATTTTGCCCATGTGGAAGTGGTGGATTCCCTCAGTCAGGTGCGTACTTATCTGATGCAGGGGCATTACCTCGGCTTTGTGTCCGATTTTGAGCTGCATTTAGAAAGTCAGGCTGGGCTAATTCGCCATGTGCCCCTAGAGGAATTTGCCCTAGGAAGTCCGCTTTTCTTACTCATGGCCAAGCGCCTGAATCGTGCCCTAGAATCTTCTGTACCCGGAGGATCTTCCCGGTCTAGCCTAGAAGCTGTGCGGCAGTTTGTGACGCTACTCAAAACGCGCCAAACGAGCCGTTCCCCGTTATTAGCAACCTCATCATATCCCCTAGCTCCCTCCCAGCCCGCTGCCACCATGGCTAGGGTGCCCCAATTCCAAGCGCCCAACTTTTTGGTGCGTTCGGTTTCCCCTGGCAACACAGATACGATTCGCCTCACCATTGGCACCCAAAATCGCACCATTCAAACCATTACCGCTGGGCTAATTATTCAGCGGTTGGGCCTTCTGGAACACTTTTTGCCCCGCCACGGACGCTACAGCGGCACCCGCTACCAAATCCGCTGGGCCGACTATAGCTCCGGTGCGCCCATTGTGGAGGGGCTGCAAACCCAACAGATTGATATCGGCATATTGGGAGACTATCCCCTACTGCTCAGCGCCCTCCCCGGTGCGGACAATCCAGCCTGCACCCGGCTGATTAGCTTTGTGGCCAGCAACCCCGACGGCACCGGAAACGACATCATCGTGCCCCACCAGTCCTCGTTGCACTGCATCGAAGACCTGGCCGGACGGGTGATTGCGGTGCCCTTTGGTTCGGCGGCCCACGGCATGGTGATGCGCTCCCTGCACCACTGCGACCTACTAGATGCCGTCACCCTCACCACCATTGATGCCTGCAACCAGTGCACCCGCCGCCCTTCTGGTTCCGCCAATCACGCCATCGACGGCTACGCCTACTTCGCCCCCTTCCACGAAATTGCCAAACATAAGGGGCAATTTCGGCGGCTGTTGTCCCACCAACTCGATGGCCTGCCCACCTTCCACGGGGTGGTGATTCGCGACGAACTGGCCGATCAGTATCCCGAAATTGCCGTGGCCTACCTGCGGGCACTCCTCGCCGCCCAGTATTGGTACGCCACCCAGCCCATCGCCCCCACCTTGGTTAGCCGCTGGGTGAATATGGATGCCGCCATCGTCAGCAAAACCCTGCTGTCGGGTACAGGGGATTCCTTGGATGTGGTGTATCGCCCCGAAACCCAACTGCGGGCCGACTGGCTCCAGGCTCACATTCAAGCGCTCAGCCAAATTGCGGGGCAAGAAACCCTGGGCCACATCAACCTAGAGGGCTGGATGCAACCCGAATTTCTCGCCGCCGCCGTCGCCGCCCTTTAGAGATTACCTATCAACAGGCTTCCATGCTTTTCATGGTTTCTTCGCGGATGCAGTCGAATACCTGGCGATGGAGGTCAATGAAATCCTGGGAAAGGGTGTCGTCAAAGTGTCGCGGACGGGGCAAATGGACCGGGATTTCTGACTTGATTCGGCCTGGGTGAACGCCCATGGTGCAAATGCGATCACCGAGGAAAATGGCTTCTTCGATGTCGTGGGTGACAAAAATCACGGTGGTTTTCAGATCGTCCCAAATGCTCAGCAAAAGCTCTTGCATCATGTGGCGAGTTTGGGCATCTAGGGCAGCAAAGGGTTCGTCCATCAACAACACCGAGGGCGAATTCACCAAGGCTCGAATAATACTGGCCCGCTGCTGCATTCCTCCCGAAAGCTGATGGGGGTAGCTATTGCGGTGTTTGTACAGCCCTACCCGATTCAGGTAATCATTTACCCGCTCGGTACGTTCCGCCTTAGAAACCCCTTGAATTCTTAGGCCCATTTCCACATTTTGAAAGGTGGTCTTCCAGGGTAATAGGGAATACTGCTGGAACACAAAGCCCCGATCTGCTCCAGGGCGGGTAATCGGCGTTTGATCGACCAAAACATAGCCACTAGAGGGCTTAATAAACCCAGCAATCACATTCAGAAGGGTAGATTTACCGCAGCCCGATGGCCCCAGCAAGCAGACAAATTCTCCGGGCTGAATGGAAAGTTGAATCGAATCTAGTACGCAATTTTCGTACTGTTTTCGGCGATAGACCACCGACAAACCTTCGACCTGTACCGATCCCTTTAGGGTGGCTCGTTGGTCTTGTTCAATTTGATGCATCGTAACCATAAACTCTCCTTGCTAATCAGTCCTAACTAGTCCGTGGGTTAGTTGTTGATCGTTAGCTCTGTTTTTTGATCACCCGCCAAGGCATGAGGGCGCGGGTCGCCTGATCTACCGCCCAGGAGCTAAAGGCTCCCATAAAGCCAATCAGCAGCATTCCCATCACAATGGGCGGATAGTTGGAGGTAACGTAGGATTCCCAAGTGATGTAGCCAATCCCATAACGTCCTGCCAAAATTTCGGCGGTTACTAAGCAAAACCAGGCATTACCCATACCAATCGTGAGGCCGCTGGCGATGCTAGGCATGGAGCCTGGAATTACAATGTCCTTAAAAATGTGCCAGGGATTGGCCCCTAAACATTGCCCTACTCGAATGAGAACAGTATCTCCAAGGGTACTTTCTACGCCCTTAATTGTACTGATCAAGATTGGAAAAAATGCACCGATAAAGGTGATGTAAACCATGCCGCTTTCAGCATTGGGAAACATCAAAATAGCCAGAGGAATCCAGGCCACGGCTGGAATCGGACGCAGAATTTCGAGGGGCGGCATCGTCAGATCTTCTACAACCTCAAACCAGCCCACTAAAACTCCTAATAGAACTCCTAAAACAGAGGCAATGGCATAGCCGATTAAAACCCTCTGGATGCTAGACCAAAAATGTATCCAGGGGCTATTGGTAACAAATTTAGTCGTTGCCTTTAGAACCTCCCAAGGAGAAGGAAGAAACTGAAAGTTGATGAAGAAATTGAAGTTGATGCTGCTGAGAATTTGCCAAATACCAAAGAACAACACCAGCGATAGGGCTTGACGTAGGGGCCGATTACCCAACACCGTCTTTGTCGCCACCGAACCGACCTGAGCCACCCACCCCATAGGATTTGGCTTGGACACCGTAACTGCCATTATTTTCCTCCCAAACTACTGTGGGGTCAGGCCCCTAGGGCCACTGTACGGGGACACTATCTCCGTAGTCTGTGTATTCTGCGTCACCGAAAAGACGACCTTCATGCGGGGCAGACATTCGCCTCAGCCACCCCAAAGACCTGACCTAATAGACCATCGAACGACCGACCTTAACCTGACCTAGCGAGTGCCTACGAGGGCAGGCTGCTGCGCGTAGAGGCTCTGCAATTCCCGGAAGGCCGTCAGGGTTCCCCCAGTTTGAGACGCGTAGGCTTGGGCATCAGACTCTAGCAAAAAGGCCGCTACCTCATCACCATTGCTGACAAAGTAGGAGTTTTCAGCAAACAGTTTCCAGCCATTGTTGTGGTCATGCACAAACATGGCATTGGCCGCTTGGCCTTCCGCCTGGAGTGCCGTCAACGCCTTCACCATATTGGCAATGGAGGCAAAGTTCGTGACCGTTTCCTCACCCTGTACCCAATATTGGGCGGCCTTTTTCGGGTCTTCAATGGCTTCTCCGGTTAGGGCATCTTCCCCCGTAATTTCGTAGGATTCAGCGGTGGCGATGACATCATCGTAGTTCAGTCCCATTTCCTCAATGGCGGTGCGGAGAAAGCCGTCATCAATCCAGTTCACAACTTCGCTTGGATCGACGGGGTTTTCAATCCTGCCAAGGCTAGTTAGGGTGGCGATACTATTCTTGAGTGCATCCATTTGTACATCGCCAATGGTGGGATTAAGGGCCTGCAACCCAGAGGGGCCAAGGAACATATAGACCACCTCTTTTTCAATGCCAGACCACTCTTGAATTTGGGCTGAAATTCCCTCAGGATCTTCCCGGAACATTTGGTTGGCTTCTAGCACCGCCTTCAGGTAGGCCACCACAATTTCGGGATGTTCTTCGGCAAAGTCAGACCGTACGGTGATGCCATGGAGCGTGGGGACGCCCGTTTGAGCACCATCAAAAATCTTCTTGGCAAAGCCCCGAAAAGGAAACAATTCACCGAAGGGGACAAAGTTGGCGTGGGCATCGATTTGCCCGGTGCGTAGGCTAGATCCACCCACTTCGGGGGCTTGGCTAATCAGGTTGACATCGGTTTCGGGGTCTAGTCCGGCATCGCTAAGGGCCTTCAGCATCATCCCGTGGGCGGCTGAACCAAAGGGAACTGACACCGTTCCACCCTTCAGATCCGCGAGAGATGTCACCTCGCTATCCTTGGGCACCATCACCGCATTACCTGCGCCATTGGGACTGTAGGCCAAGGTGCCAATGAAAATCGCGTCGGAATCCTGGGCTTCCTGGGCAAATTTGATCAGGTTAATCACCGCCGGAAAGTCGCCCATTAGGCCAATATCGATTTGATCAGCCAGCATTTTATTGGTGATCGGTGGCCCAGAGGTATAGCTAGACCATTGGATGTCGTACTCGACTCCGGCATATTCGCCATCCTTAGGCAGGTGCTTTTCTAGCAGCTCTAGTTCGCGTACAGCCGCTCCACCAACTGCTGTATTAATCACCTGATCTTGGGTGCCAATGGCGATACGAATGACCTTGCCAGAATTACCTGAAGACGCTGATTCTTCGCCTTCTGCTGGAACATTTGCTGTAGAGCAAGCACCTACAAAAAGCATAGATGCCGTTAGAAAACCAGCCGTAATTTTTTGCCGAGACCAACCCATTAAGCTCATCATTAATTCATCTCCCTCAACGTTTGTCAGCCCTATTAAATCCATCGAATTTGGTGTGGGACTGTAAATAGAGATACATCTTTTGTGAATCCTGCCTTTTATCCATAAAAGTAATCTTTGGATTAATTTTATTTTTTTATCTATGGCTAATATTCGTTGATTGATGGATAATCAACGAATACCTACAGTCTGCTGATCGATCAGGCCGATGGTTGAGAGGGTGCTAATACTGGAGTAGTCTGACGGCGGGGCGTGAATGAGGTCGAGGAGCCATCGTTCACGCGAGGCGACCCATGGGGCAGACCGTAGCGAGTATCAGCAAAACGGCCAAGACCAAGGAGTCGCTACGCTAGCCTATTCCTAGGGAGATAGGGCCTTGGCCTCGGCAAAATAGCCGCCCATCCCGTGGAGAAATGAGCGGCCCCCAGATCTGAGGTTTGAGTAGGCGTTTTATACATTAGGGGCTTATCCGCACCCTATCTAAGCGGCCAAAAGCCTTGAACGTCAACGGAGAGGGAGGGATTCGAACCCTCGTTAGGTTTGACCCTAAAACAGATTTCGAGTCTGCCGCATTCAACCACTCTGCCACCTCTCCTGGTGGTGAGTGATATTTTACCCTCTGATTAGGTCTTTCCGGTGGAAATTCTGTGGGAAATTCCTATCAGAGGGCGTTGTACCCCCTGAACTTCTTGGTGTTGGCGACCTAGTTTCTATGGAGCCAGATTAAAGGGCCAGCAGTTGATCGAGGGCGTCGAGGGCCTCGCAGGGAGGAGAAGAGGCCGAGGTGGTGGGCAGGCCACCGTAGACAGGGACGGTTTGGCCGTAGGTTGCTCTCCCCTCAGCCAGGGATCGTGGCGGCCAAGGGGACGGGCTAGGGCGACCATGGAGGTAGTCGTCGCAGTATTTGCGAAAGACGGCTTCCACAGCGGCACGGGCATTTTTGAGACCCCACTCGGCGGCGATGCGCTCGGCTTTTTCCAGCACATCGGGGCTGAGTCGAACTTTGTTGTCGGCCCTAGTGGGGGCGGTTTCACGGATAACGTTGGCCATGGCTAGATCTCTCCGGCGGTGAGCAACAAGCCGCGCACGTTGGCAAATTGGGGGTCGCCCATGACGGCAAACAGGGGGTGGCCCTGGAGGCGGTCGGCAATTAGGTGGGAGCCGCCGCCGGTGACCAAAAAGCGGGTGACGCGGGGCATGTAGGGGGTGTATTGGGCCTTCACGGTTTGGAAAATGCCCTTAAACCAGGGGTCAAGGTATTCGTCAAGCCAGTCGGCCCAAGCAAGATCAGTGTCGGCGTAGGTGTGATCGACGCGGAAGCCATCCATGACAATGCAGGGGTCGGCGCTGCTGCCCAGGACATCGGTGAGGCGACGGTCGAAGCTGATGGCAACGGCCAGTTCGTAGGTGCCGCCCCGATCTAGGATGTTTTCGTCAATCACTTCGCTGTCGGCATCCACCAATCGGGTGAGCCAAGTGCCGCCGCCAATGTCGATGACGATGGTGTAGCCGTGGTCGGGAATTTGGCCCTGAGCCTTGGCATAGTAGTAGGCTCCCATGCCTTCGCGCTCCACCGTCACGCTTTCGACGATGACGCGGAAGTCGAGGCCGTTGCGGTTAAATTCGTGCAGACCCAACAGCTCGGTCTGAATTGCGTCCCCGTTGCGCAGGGGGTCGGGGGTGGAGGCCAGCAGGTTAAGGCCGTATTCTGTGACGCCTCCCGCCAGCGGTTCTAGGCAGGCGTAGAGGTGCAGGCGGGCCAGATCCACCTTGTTTTCGATCACCGTTTGCTGCTGCCGACGGTATTTATAGGACTGCGCTCCAAAGTGGTAGCGGCGGCCATCGGGCAGTTCAATCAACGGCGAAGCATCGGAATAGCTAACGGCATCGCGCCCCTGGGGCAGTTGGTAGCGCACGGATCGAATCGCCTTGGGATGACGCTGGCCATTGCAGAATTTGAGGTCATAGTTGCCAGCATCCAGGGCCAGAATGGGCGTGGTGGCCAAGGGTTGGACGGTGCGGGTTTTGGTGGCCGCTTTTTTGGCGGTGGTTGTACGACCGCTGGCCGCAGCGGTGGTTGAAGAAACACTGGTGGAAACAG
Source organism: Spirulina sp. (assembly GCA_044070495.1). Lineage (GTDB taxonomy): Bacteria > Cyanobacteriota > Cyanobacteriia > Phormidesmidales > Phormidesmidaceae > Nodosilinea. The sequence continues at coordinate 86,364 of JBIPSI010000015.1, forward strand.
TGGTAGTCATAGGGCTTGTGTTGTGGGACGACAGGGGGGACGGCTGTCCCCATAAGTACACTTGAATTACTTTAGTTTACTTGTACTATTCTGGCAAGCCCTAAATCTTGCTAGGGTGGGCAGTGCCCACCCTGCGGGGTCTGGTGCTGATCTAGCCAGGTAGTGAGGGGAGGAATGACTGGACAGGGGCGGGCTGCTTGCAGGTTGTCGGGTTTGCTCCAGGTGAAGGGGGCTTGCTGGGCGGCGGAGAGCCACAGCAGCCGTTTGGCGCGGGTCATGGCGACGTAGAGGAGGCGGTATTCTTCGGCGGTTTTGAGGGCTTTGGCCTGATCCCAAGCGGCGAGGGTGTCGGGGATGGGGGCGTTGGTGTAGGTCGTAAGGCTGGGATCTGAGGGTGTTTGAGGGGTGCTGAATGGATTCGTGATTCCCTGATTCGTGTGGGTTTGATTTCCGTGGACAGGATCGATGTGGGATTGGTGGGCGTGGGCGCGGATTTGGGCGCGGGCCACTTCGGACAGTGAAAAGTCGCCCAGGAACTTGGTTTGGGGCGGCACCCACAGTTCGCCGGGGATGGTTTTTTCGTGCAGAAAGGGCAGAAACACCACGTCCCAATCTAGCCCCTTGGCCTTGTGCATGGTGATGATCGTGACCTGGCCGGGGCGGGTGTAGATCGAGTCGGTGTCCTCGGTTTCCACCGCCGTGAAGCGCTCGGAGCCGACGATCTCTTGCAGGACTTCGATGGCGGCGGTGAGGGTATTGTTTTGGCTAATCTGCTGGCTGACGCGGGCCGCAAGCTTGTCGGCGGTGGCCAGTTCGCTTTGGTTGTAGCCCAGGGTTAGCCCCAAAAAGGGAAACAGGCTGTAGGGCGACAGTTCCAACCGGGCGCGGAGCAGGCCCGTACAGAAGCGGCGGGCGGTGCGGGCGGCGTCGGTATTGGGGGGCGTATCCAGGGGGCCGGGGTAGAGGAACTGCTCTGGGGCTTGGGCCAAGAGGTTGAGGTCTTGGGTGGGCACCCGCTGGCGATCCACCAGTACCCGCAGGGCTTCCTTGAGGGCATCGGGGGAATGGGGCCGATCAATAAACCGCATCAGGGCCAGCATGTCCTCCGGCACTTGGGTTTGCCGATCCTGGTCGCCCACGTCGTAGATGGGCAATCCGAGGGCAGCCAAATCTACCCCTACCTCCTCCGCATCCCGCAACCGTTGGGCGACGTACTGCCCCTGGCGACCCTCCCGCACCAAAATGGCAAAGCTGAGGTCAGGATTTTCGACAAATGCCTCCTGCACCCGCTGGGCAATCAGGCGCACGGAATCCTGGATGGTGGGCGGCGTGTGAACTTCCAGGCCCGCACCGAGGGCTTCTGGGTTGGCGTTGGGTTGGGGGTCGTCTACGGGGACGGGGTGGATAGCCTGATCTCGAAAGGGCACGATATCACCTATCACCTGGGTACGGTTGGCCCAATTCAGCAGACGGTTGGCGGCTTCCATAATCAGGGCGGTGCTGCGTCCCGCCTGATCCATGGTGACAAGGTGATCCTGGCGGCGGCAGATTTCACAAAACTGGTTAAAGAAAACCGGGTCGGCGGGGGTGAAGGTGGAGTTAATCGCCTGGTTGGGGTCGCCCACCCGCACTAGGTTCGGTTCGGCATCGGGATCGTCGGGGTTGCCCGCCAGCAGGGTCAGCAACCGAGTTTGCAGGGGCGAAGAATCCTGGGCCTCGTCCTCAAATACGGCAAACACGCGAGCCTGCCAAAAGCGCAGGGTAGTCGGATCCGCCAGGGTACGCAGGGCGGCGAGGATCATGTCGTCGTAGTCGATGAAGCTGCGCTCCTGCATCAGGGCTTGGTAGCGCTCGTAGAGTCCGGCGGCAATGGCAAGGATGTCGTAATCGACTTGGCCCTCGGTGTAACGATGGTCGAGGGATTGAGCCAATTCCATCACCTGATCAGGCAGTAGGCCAGAACTCTTGGCCTCCCGAATCACCGTATCCGCCAAGCTGGGCAACACCTCCGTCCGCAACACCGACTGCCGCCGCAGAATCTCGGTTTCCTCCCCATCCAACTGCGCCCCCTCCAGCAACCGTTGGTACAGGGCCGGATTCGCCCCAATCCACTGCTCCACGGCATGGCGAACCAGCCGATGATTTTGGGCCGGAGACACCAGGGTGAGGCTATCTAAACTGAGGTTAGATAGCTCTGGGTTGCGGGTAGCAATGGTGAGGGCCAGCCCGTGCAGAGTAGAGACCGTGAAACTGGTCTGGGGTAGCTTCAGGCGTTTCAAATGGCCGCGCACCTTGGCCTTGAGGTTCGCCGCTGCGGAACGGGTAAAGGTCACCAACACCAACTGGCGGTTCAAATGCAGTTGATAGCGGGCGATGGTCAACGCCGCCGCCGCCGCCATCCCCGTCGATTTGCCCGAACCGGGCACCGCCGACACCGCCAAACTGCCCCCCGCCCAGTCGGCCAGTTCCCGCTGCCCCTGGCGCAGGCTGGCGTAGATATCCTGGAGGATCGTCTCTCGGTCGGGGGCATCAGTACACATCATCGTGGGAGCCAAGATTTAACAACAAAATTGATTGCCCTTGTGACTCTGCATCATCACCCACAAACTCAAACAAAATTCTCAGCTTGTAATCAATTGAAGCTGACCAGATTCCAGCTAAATCTCCTGTTAATTTATGGGTCTGCAAACTAGGATGAAAAGGGTCTTCAGCGAGTTGATTTAGTGTTCTTTCAATCGCAGGACGCAAATCCGGGTTACGTTTGACTAACCGCTTCAAGGCTCTCAACGATTTGGGAGTCCAGCCAATTTGCCTCATTTGTCTAACTCAGCCATGAAGTCAGCAACGGTGCCAAATGTTACTTGTCCCTGAGCATATTCCTGCCGAACTTCAGTAATCTCACTCATCAATACTTTTCGTCGTTGCTCGATGAGGCGCTTTTGAAGAAGTTCGAGTAGAGCTTCCTGATCATTCAATGACAAGGTTTCAATTGTTTCAATTGCCTTCTGAAAAGTAGAGGATTGTTCAGGCATAGTAGTACTCCAAAATGCGTTAAGTTAATTGCACTGTTCTTGATTGACAGCAGCTAGGGTTTTGACCCGAAGTTGGGCATCATTAAGGGTAGGAGCAAAATCTGTCATGGGGTTTCTCTCTGCATAGAATCAACCAACCTCATCTAGCTCAGGAATATATTCAGCTTCGTAATTTTCAATTAAGACACCAATCACATCCATCATTGAAGCAAGGGGATGGGTCTCATCTTCACCGACCTGATCAATTAAACCATCTAGCAATTCAACTAACTGCTCATATTGTTGCTCGGTGTGCGGAACAAAAACAGTCCTGGCAATTGAATTCCAGGCTCTAATTGTGTTGTCCAGATCGAGACTTAGCATAATTTCTTCCACCTCTTTTCGTCATATTCTGCATGAGTCAACACAGCCCGAATGTAAACCTTTCTTCGATTGTAGTGAATTGCTGCAATGAGCCTAACCTGATTGCCTCCAATATTGAAAACTGTCAACTTTCCAACCTGATCAGCCGATGGAAATAATTCACGTAACTCAACAAATGACGAAAACTTGTTCTGCTTAATAAGTCTGTACCATTGAGCTAGAGCGTTCTTGACCTCTGGATGAAGTTTGGCAAATTCGTTAAGCCGCCTACGAGTAATCACATGCATATTAATTCGTCCATATTCACTTTGCCATCGGTTCTCCCCGCCACCTTCCTATTTCCTAGCTCCTGATACCTTTTATCCTTCTCCCAGCCGCAACACTTTGGGATGATAGGCATACAACGATTCTCGGTGGCCAACGCTGATGTAGGTGGTGCCTGTGTGCTGAAGGTGGTCGTAGAGCTGGGCTTCGTTGGCGAGGTCGAGGGCGCTGGTGGCTTCATCCAAAATGGCGAAGGCGGGCTGGTTCAGCAAAAGGCGGGCAAAGGTGAGCCGCTGTTGTTCCCCTAGAGACAGCACATCACCCCATTCTTCTACGGCTTCAAAGCCGCCAAAACGTTCGGCTAGGTCGGCCAGGTTAACCTTCTCTAGGGCCGCTTGCAGGGTGGTGTCGTCCACATCGGGGCTGGCGTGGGGATAGAGGAGTTGATCCCGCAGGGAACCGAGGATCATGTAGGGCTTTTGGGGCAAAAACAGCACGTTATCTAAGTCTGGGCGCTGGATGGTGCCGCTGCCGGATTGCCACAGTCCCGCAATGGCCCGCAGGAGAGAACTTTTGCCGCAGCCGCTTGGCCCCACAATCAGCAATCCAGCTTGGGCGGGCACCTCTAGGGAGAGGTGTTGGATCAGGGTGCGCTGGTAGTTGGGGGTTTGTAGGGTGAGGTTTTCGAGGGCGATGCGGTTGCTGGGTTTTAGGGTGATGAGGGGTTTTTCGGAATGGGACGGATCTTGATGGGTGGATTCCGTTTCTGGCTCGGCCAATGGCTCTGCCTCGACCCTCTGATCGGTGGCCAATTCTTCGTGATTGAGGGCTTCGGCAAAGCTGTATAAACGGTCGATGCCTGCGCCAAAGGAGGTCAGTTCTTGGAAACGGGCCACGATGATATTGAGGGAGAAAAACACCCGCACAAAGGCCCCCTGGGCTTCGGAGACTTTGCCTACTTCCAAATCTCCTGAAAACACCGCTGGCGCTACGACTATGGCAGGCAGCACAAAGGGGATAAACTCGTAGGCATTGGTGAGGGCGTTAAGATTGAGTTCCCAGATAATGAGGCGCTTGAAGTTCTCAAAGGCTTCTAAAAAGCGGTTATTCACCTGGCTAGCTTCCTGGGCTTCTCCTCGATAAAAGGCGATGGCCTCAGCATTTTCACGAATGCGAACCAGGCTAAAACGAAAGTTTGCTTCCTTTTTAAGCTGCTGGAAATTTAGTCGTACTAAGGGTTGCCCGAAAATTAGCACCGTCACCAACGTACCCAGCAGGGCATAGAGCACCAAAAATCCGACTAAACTTTTAGAAATGCCCAACAGTACACCGCTGAAAGCAATTACTTGCAACACCGAACTCACCACCACCAGCAACAGGGCGAGGGATTGCTGGGTGAAGTTTTTGACGTCTTCGGCGATACGTTGGTCGGGGTTGTCAATGTCGGGTTGAAATTGCTGAATATTGTAAAAGGCGCGATCTCGAAAATAATCTGCCACAAACCGTCCCGTCAGCCAGCGCCGCCACTCTAAGCCCAGCCGCTTTTGCAGATAGTCGTACCCGGCCAGCAGGGGCGCATAGGCCACCAGCACCGCAATGAACACCCACACCGTTTCCCAAAAGCGGGCCTCATCCTGGGCAGAGAGGGCCGAAATTAGCACCCCCCGCTTGTTGTTGAGCACCACACTCAGTCCGGTGTAGCCCAGCAAGAAGACGGCGATCAGCAGCAGCAGCCCCCCCGCTTTCCACTTTTCTTCCCCCAGCCAGTAGGTTTTTGCAATCGTCCAAAACCGCCGAAAGCCCGTCAGGTTAAATCGTTCCATCGGGTGGTCACCTCTCCTTAGGCCAGCAGCGTACTGGATTGATTGTACAAAGCGGCCCAGCCCTTCACCCAGAAGACTCTGGTGGACTGACAAAACTTGCGGGAACCCAGATTCGCCAAAGGGTCAGGAGACCTCCCCCTACATGAATCCAATAGGGTAGGGGCGCGGTTTCCGTGTCCGACGCAGGATCTCTTGTCAGTCCACCAGCAGAAAACCTGTCGCCGTCCCCCAAAATAGGGGGATCTAGCTCAGCCAGATCCCCCCTATGCACATCCGTCCCCGCGCCGATAGAAACGCCGTTTAGTTTGCCCGACGACGCGACTCAGCCGTGGATAGCTAGTCGAAGCGCTCGCGAGTTCGGATCTCGTCGAGTTGGTTAAAGATGCTGGTGATGCCCAGGATGGGATTGATAATGGCTGTAGCCGCTCCGCCCAAAAGGGTGAGGAAATCGGAGGTTTGGGTGAGGCCAGAGCGCGACACCACCACGATATCGTTCTCCCGCAGGGCCGGGTTGTTTTCGTCGCTGATGCCGGAGGCCAAATCGACCGAAATGGTGCGATTGGTAACCGTGCCATCGGCATTAAGCCGGATAAAGGCGACTTCGCCAGTCTGGGCACGGGGATCATCAAAGCCCCCCGCCGCCAAAATGGCCTGGTTTAGGGTCGCGTTGGGGCGAATGGTAACTCGGCCTGGGGCGCGTACCTCACCCACCACATCCACTTCCACCAGGTTGGGGGAGAAGTTGGCATCGGCCAGGGCTTGGGCTTCCTCAGGGTTGAGGGCCGATGCCGTGGGTACAACTACGGTATCCCCGTCCCGCAGCAGCAGGTTTTGGGCTTGGCTACCGTCCTCTAGGAGAGCAAAGAAGTCAATGGGAATGACTTGATCGGGGCCATTCAACTGGGGACGACGTACCTCAATATTGCGAATGTTGGCCAGTTGGGTAATGCCCCCTGCCGCTTGAATCGCCTGCACCACCGTACGCAGTTCGTTAGGGTTGGGCTGAATGCCGTCAGGGGCTTGCCCTGGGCCTGTGGTGTAGGCCCCCGGTCGCCGCACTTCACCCACCACCGCCACCCGCATGGGACGAGGGGTAAACAGGGTTAACGTCACCTCCGGCTCACGGATGAATTCGGAATAACGCTGCTCCACCGCCTGGGATGCCTCCGTCAGGTCTAATCCCCGCACAGATACCCGTCCAATCCAGGGCAGGTTGATGGTGCCGTCTACTAGGACGTTGTACAGGTTGTCGGAGACGAGGCGGTTACCGCTTTGGTCGTTGGTTAACTCTGGCACATTAAAAATATCGAAGCGCACCACATCCCCTGGCCCCAGAACGTAGGCATCGTTATCGGCTTCGTTAATCAGAGCGGCATTGTTGGGCCAAGGCGATGGGGTGCCAAAGGCAGGATCCGTAGGGGAGAAGGGCTGGGAGTCTGCCGCTGAGTTGGCGGGGGAAAGGGGCTGGGAATCGGCGTTGGCAAAATCGGGAGACTCATGGGTTAGCCCCTGGGCCAACAGCGGCGTGGCATAGCTCGATAGCAGCCCCAGGGCAATCAAAGAACTCAGTGCGGCACGATAGGTAGAAAACATAGCAACCATTTGAATAACGCTCTAAACACCACAAGTTAAGGACTAGAGACCGGTGCAGATCTAGCAAGCCTGTCTTAGTAAAACCCATTTGTTTTCTGGGGCAACCTCCCGGTCTAACGTCAACGTTGAATAGCTCTAGAATCAGCGTGGTCAGAGGCGGTGACCATCGCCCCTGGGTTACCGATTTGCACCGCCCCAGGCTCCCTGAAACCCGACCAACTCCGCCAAGGTGCCCAATCCCCTGGCAATGGAGGTTACGCCTTGGTCAAACAAGCTTTGCCCAGGGGCCATTTGAGGGGGTCTGTCACCACGCCGATACCGAGGCCTAAGAACGCATCTCGAAGCATCCTAGGCGATTTTGGCCGAGAAATCACTTAGTTAAACTTGTAGTAAACATTATCTTTATGAAAAAGCGCCTGAATGCGACGGCTTAGGATGCCGGGAAAGCGCTGGAACAACACGGCGATAAACCCAGGGTAAGCGGAAACCTGGCCTAGGGCTTGGGCGTACTTCTTGCCTTTAAGGGGTTCAACCACGCTGTAGTAGTCTCGATATTTAGCCGTTTCCCTGAGTTTGAAGGCCAGAGCCTTGGCCAGATTGGGATGGCTGGCCAAGTACGATTGGTGCTCCGCCATGAAGCGGGTAATCGCCTCACATTCCTGGTCAAGGCGTAGGGTAATTTTCGTGCTGGAGGTCAGGGCTCCTTCGCGGCAACGATAGTAGTAGTAGGGCTTTGGCAGCAGCCAAAAATTGGCTCCATTGACGAGACAGTCGAGGGCAATCCAAAAGTCTTGACTGACGATAATTTCAGGCCGGTAGGCCACGCTGTGATCGCAGAGAAACTGGCGCTTAAATATGGGTTTACTAAAGCCTAGCTTTAGCCCTCTCTGGCTTTCCACATCAGACTTTACGAAGTCTACCGGGCGGACATAGATGGGCTGGGTGCAAGTCGTTCCGCCCCAAGCCAGCAGCGTGGTTCTGGGTTGATTATGGCCATCCTCCACGATATAAAGATCGTCGGCGACCATGTCGGCCCCTTGGGCTTGGGCAAGGTTAACGAGGCGCTCCAAACGACCGGGAGCATACCAATCATCGGAATCAAGCACCGCCACCCAATCGCCGTGGGACTCCCGGATGGCTCGATTGCGGGAGGCTCCAGCCCCCATATTGTGGTCATTCTTAAACAGCTTTACCCGATTATCGGTAATTGACCTCACCACGGAGACGGTTTTATCGGTGGATCCATCATCCACCACCACCACCTCAAAGTTCTGCCAGGTTTGATCGAGAACGGATCGGATCGCTTTCTCAATGTAGGCCTCGGTATTGTAGGCCGGGATGATCACCGATACGACTGGATTCATGGTTGGTACACCCTAGGTTCGGGGAACAATTATCGATACCGGAACTGGTCACCAGATGGAACTTCCATAGGCCGTTTGGTCATCACCCTAGCGCTATTTTGGCCCAGTGCCTACTATCTTAGGGACGACATGGTTGTTCCTAAGTGGTGTGCCCTGTGTTTACAGGTCTTGATTTAATCGTTGTGTTTTTAGTGGTGGGGCTGATTTTCTACGCTACCAGTGCCGATGGGGGTGGGTCGGAATTCAAGCCAGAACCCCTGACCTGGATGGTGGTGGTGGTGGTGGTGGGCATGATTTTGATGTCGTTGATGTGATGCGGTGGTGGGGATGGGGCGCAGGGGGTGGCTTGAAGTTATGACAAAGCCTTAAGTTTATTGAAAAAAACAATGGGTCGTTGGCCAAGGGTGGGCTTTCCAGTACAATTGCGTCCCAAAAGCCACGCAGTTGTCCACACCCTGCTCCCGCAGCGGACTTGACAGGATAAAGCCCTTTACCTTACCCCCGTTAGGACGTTCCTATGACCTCCGTTGTCCCCCGCCCCACGGATGACTCCCGCCTGAACCAACTGCCCGAGTCGGTACGGGCACACCTGCAAGAGCGCTTCCAGCTTGTGGTTCCGGCCTCGACGACTGCGACGCCCCCCCGACTTTCCCACCCTCACCCGTCTGCCCCTGTGCCCCCACGCCCCGCCAGCCCAAAAGCCAAGCCCCATTCCCACCCCGCGACCGCCGGGGATGCCAAGGCTCCGGCCTCGGCCATAGTTAGCCTAGATAGGGTAGAAAAAATTTATCCCAACGGCAGTACAGCCCTCACCGACGTGAGTTTAACGGTGAACCAGGGCGACTTTTTGTTTGTGACGGGGCCATCGGGATCGGGAAAATCCACTCTCCTGAAACTTCTCTACGGCTACGAGCGCCCCACGAGCGGGGAAATTTTGGTGGCCAACGAACCTATCGCCAAGCTGCGGGGCAACCAACTGGCGATGATGCGTCGCCGCATTGGGGTAGTGTTTCAAGACTACAAACTGATCCCTCGCCGCACCGTGGCCGAAAACGTGGCCTTTGTGCTGTGGGCGCAGGGCTTCACCCGCAAGGAGGTGCATCGCCGCCTGTGGCCAGCCCTGAAAATGGTGGGGCTGCAAAACAAAGCCCAGTGCTTCCCGGAGGAGCTTTCCGGGGGCGAACAACAGCGGGTTAGCATTGCCCGCGCCGTCGTCAACACACCGCCCCTGTTGCTGGCCGACGAACCCACCGGAAACCTGGATGCCGACAACTCCCTCCAGGTGATCAAGATCCTCAAAAAGCTCAACTCCATTGGCATCACCGTCATCGTTACCACCCACGACGAGCAGTTGGTGCGGATCTCCAACCACCCCGTCGTCCAAATCAAAAACGGTCGCCTGCACCACCTAGTTCGTTAGCCTAGGAATCTATCGAAGCACCCAACCTACTCGCCTTGGTTCCGTCAACGCAACATTCCGTAACATCTGCGGGCGTGCCCTCGCCAATCAATAGGATAATGATCAGAGCCAAATCCAGGTGGTGTTTGTGGCCTGGATGCTTACGTTTTAGGTATCTGCGAGGAAAGTGCTTTGGTCAGTACAGCCCCATTAAAAACATCGAAATCCCAAGAGATTTTCACCGCCGCCCAAAACCTGATGCCGGGGGGAGTTAGTTCTCCGGTGCGGGCCTTCAAGTCGGTGGGGGGTCAGCCCATTGTCTTCGACCGGGTCAAGGGGGCGTACATCTGGGATGTGGACGGCAACCAATATATCGACTACGTGGGCACCTGGGGGCCTGCCATTTGCGGCCATGCCCACCCCGAAGTGCTCTCAGCCCTGGCGGCGGCGCTAGAAAAGGGCACCAGCTTTGGCGCACCCTGCTATCTCGAAAACGTGCTGGCCGAGATGGTGATCCAGGCCGTGCCCAGCATTGAAATGGTGCGCTTTGTGAACTCCGGCACCGAAGCCTGTATGGCGGTGCTGCGCTTGATGCGGGCCTACACCCAGCGCAACAAAATTATTAAATTCTCCGGCTGCTACCACGGCCACGCCGATATGTTCCTGGTTCAGGCTGGATCAGGCGTTGCGACGCTGGGCCTACCCGATTCCCCCGGTGTACCCAAGGCCGCAACTAGCGACACCCTGACGGCTCCCTACAACGATCTCGAAGCGGTGAAAGCCCTGTTTGCCCAAAACCCAGGGGAAATTGCCGGGGTGATTTTGGAACCCGTGGTGGGTAATGCGGGCTTTATTACCCCCGATGCGGGCTTCCTAGAGGGGCTGCGCGACATCACCCGCGAAAATGATGCCCTGCTGGTGTTTGACGAAGTGATGACCGGGTTCCGCATTTCCTACGGTGGTGCCCAGGCCAAGTTCAACGTCACCCCCGACCTCACCACCATGGGTAAGGTAATCGGCGGCGGTCTGCCCGTAGGGGCCTACGGTGGTCGGCGCGAAATCATGGAAATGGTGGCCCCCGCTGGCCCGGTGTACCAGGCGGGTACCCTTTCCGGCAACCCCCTAGCCATGACCGCCGGGATCAAAACCCTGGAACTGCTCCAGCGCCCCGGCACCTACGAGGAACTGGAACGCCTCACCGCCAAGCTCAGCGAAGGTCTGCTGCAAGCGGCCCGTGAAGCAGGTCACGAAGTCTGCGGCGGCCACATCAGCGCTATGTTCGGCATGTTCTTCCACCCCGGCCCCATCACCCGCTACGAAGAGGCCAAGCTGGCCGACCTAGACAAGTTCAGCCGCTTCCACCGGGCCATGCTGGAGCGTGGGGTCTACCTCGCCCCCTCCCAGTTCGAGGCCGGATTCACCTCCCTGGCCCACACCGACGCCGACATCGAGGCCACCCTCGCCGCCGCCCGCGACGTGTTCGCCACCCTGTAGGGGCGGTTAGGTGTTGGAGATCCCCCCTGCTCCCCTTGGGAAGGGGGCTGGTTCTTGGGTGCTTCTCAAAGTCCCCCTTCCTAAAGGGGCGACTCACGGTCACATCTCAAAGTCCCCCTTTGCAAGGGGGATTTAGGGGGATCTCCGCTTCTCAAAGTCCCCCTTTGCAAGGGGGATTTAGGGGGATCTCCAACGTCTGATGGCTCAATTCAATCTCTCGTACCCACCCCTAATCACATGGCTCCCTCTGACCCCACGGCTTCGGGCCTTTCCCTCAAGCGTTTGGCCCTGATTGTTGTGACAGCCCTGGTGTCTCTGGTGCTGGCACAGTCGCTATTGAATAGTCTGACCGAACCCCAGGTGGCCAGTCAGCTTCAGCTTTACCAAACCGATCTACTGCTGGAAAGTAGTGCCTGGGACGGAGCCGGATTGCCCCCCGACCAATGGCCTATGCTGCGCCAGGGCTTGCTGGGGAACAATCCCATCGCCACCGCCCAAAAGCAGTACGAATCTGTGCGGGAGGAGGCCGCCACCCTGGCCCAGGAGGCTACACCCATTCCGGCCAACCTGGGGGAATCGGCCAACGACGGCAAACCCCTGCCCCGCCGCCAACAAAACGCCCTAGACCAACAGCAAACTCTGATCGCAGAACTGGATCTGCGTCTGGGGTTAATGGAAGCATCTCAGGACAACCTCCCTGCCGCCCTAGATCGCTGGAGCCAAGTGCGAGACAGTGAAACTGCTCCCGATACGCTCATCCGCACCGCCAACACCCTTACCCGCCTATGGCAGGAGGAAACCGCCCTGCCCGAAGACGAGGCTTGGCTGCGGCAATCTCTAAAAGGCTGGTTTGCCACCCGTGCCCTAGAACAGCTCTATCGCGTTGAAAACCGATCAGGGGATCGCCAGCAACTGCTTGACCAAGAGCAAACCACCGCTCAAGATCAACTGGTGAAGCTGGCCCTAGTGGGCACTCTTCCCGCCCTAGGATCCGTCCTGGGAATTGGGATTATCCTGGGCCTGGGCTTTCAGTGGTTCCTCAAGGGTGAGCGATCCCTCCTGCGCCGCCCCGCCAGCCCGGAGTGGGAGATTCCCTGGGACGGCGAAACCATCTGGCAAGTCCTCATCGTGGGCTTTTTCTTTGTCGGCCAAATTCTGCTGCCCCTGCTGCTGGGCGGTTTGGGCCTTAGTGGTGCCGCCCTCAGCAGTCGCGGACGAGCGATTTTTTCCCTCAGTTACTACCTGCTGATGGCGGCCGGGGGCCTAGGGGTGCTGTGGCTGTCGGTGCGGCCCTATCGTCCTCTGTCTGAGGGGCTGTTTCGGATTCGGCTCTCCCTCCCCGGCCTGCTCTGGGGCATGGGCGGCTATCTCGTCGCCCTACCGTTGATGCTGCTGGTGGCCCTGGTGAACCAGCAAATCTGGCAAGGCCAGGGAGGCAGCAATCCCCTCCTGCAAACGGTACTGGAAGAACAAGATCCCGTCGCCCTAATTGTCTTCTTTGTCACCGCCGCCATTGCTGCCCCGCTGTTTGAGGAAACCCTGTTTCGCGGCTTTTTGCTACCATCTCTAACCAAATATATGACCGTGGGCTGGGCCGTTGGACTGAGTGGCCTCATCTTCGCCGCCGCCCACCTTAGCCTCTCGGAGGTATTGCCCCTGACGCTGCTGGGCTGCATTTTAGGGGGCGTCTACAGCCGATCCCGCAACCTGCTCTCCCCCATGGTGCTGCACAGCCTTTGGAATAGCGCCACCATGCTAGGGCTGTTTATCCTAGGCGGCTAGCACCACCGCCAGGATTTCGCCATAGATACCAAACTCTAAGCCCACCTTTGCTATACTAATAAACCAAAGGTGGCGACATAGCCAAGTGGTAAGGCAGAGGTCTGCAAAACCTCCATCCCCCGGTTCGAATCCGGGTGTCGCCTTTGATAGTCATGTAATTGTCTGAAGCTTTCCTAAAGGCTCAATTGGGTTACTAAGACCTGGTTGACTGACAGAGCTTACCAAAACCCAGATCCGTCAGCGAGCTAGGGGATCCTGCCTCCTACATGATCCAAATGCCGTAGGGGCATGGTTGCCGTGCCCAGCGCAATCTTTGGTTAGTCAACCAGAATCCATCCTGTGGACTGACTGCCCTAGCGTCTAGGTCAAGCCTCGGATCATTTAGGGGCTACTGTTTCTGCTGTGAAAAGCTTTAGCGTCATAGCGCTAGCTCATTCAGCGGGGTGTGACGGCAACCCGCATGGAGATCGGGGGGAACACCGATCCTGTTAACAATCCCTAACTTTCTACAATGCAACCATAGTGAATTTTGTAGAAAAACACCTAGCCGGAGCAATTCCTATGCAACCTACCCAAGGTCAATTTACGGAAAAAGCCTGGGAAGCGATTATCCAGTCCCAGGATCTGACCAAACAGTCTCAGCATCAGCAGATTGAGAGCGAACATTTACTGCTGGCCTTGCTGAATCAAGAAGGACTCGCTGCCAGCATTTTTACCAAGCTGGGGGCCGATGTGTCGCGCCTGCGGGAACGCGCCGAAGCCTTTATCAACAGTCAGCCTAAGGTTTCTGGGGCCGGATCCTCGGTGTATTTGGGCAAATCCCTAGACAGTCTGTTAGATCGGGCCGATACTTACAAAAAAGACTACGGCGACGAGTTTATTTCCATCGAGCACTTGATTTTGGCCTACGCCAACGATTCGCGTTTTGGCAAGGGGCTATTTCAAGAACTGGGCATTACCGAAGCTAACTTAAAACAAGCGATCCAATCCATTCGAGGCACCCAAAAAGTGACCGACCAAAACCCTGAAGGCAAATATCAATCCCTGGAGAAATACGGGCGCGACCTGACGGAAGCCGCCAGCCAGGGCAAACTCGACCCGGTGATTGGCCGCGATGATGAAATTCGCCGCACCATCCAAATTCTCTCCCGCCGCACCAAAAATAACCCGGTGCTAATTGGGGAACCTGGCGTGGGCAAAACCGCCATTGCCGAAGGATTGGCCCAGCGGATTGTAAAGGGTGATGTGCCGGAATCGCTACAAAACCGCAAGCTGATTACCCTGGATATGGGGTCGCTAATTGCCGGGGCCAAATACCGGGGTGAATTTGAAGAACGGCTGAAAGCGGTACTAAAAGAGGTCACTGATTCCGCCGGACAAATTATTCTCTTTATCGACGAAATTCACACCGTCGTTGGGGCTGGGGCCACCCAGGGGGCAATGGATGCGGGTAACCTGCTGAAGCCCATGCTGGCGCGGGGCGAACTGCGCTGTATTGGCGCAACCACGCTGGATGAGTACCGCAAATACATCGAAAAAGATGCCGCCCTAGAACGACGTTTCCAGCAGGTTTATGTGGATCAGCCCAGCGTGGAGGATACCATCTCCATTCTGCGGGGGCTGAAGGATCGCTACGAAACCCACCACAACGTCAAAATTTCCGACAGCGCCCTAGTGGCCGCTGCGACCCTTTCTACGCGGTATATTTCTGACCGATTTTTGCCGGATAAAGCTATCGATCTAGTCGATGAAGCCGCCGCCAAACTGAAGATGGAGGTCACCTCTAAACCTGAGGAACTGGACGAGGTGGATCGCAAGATCTTGCAACTAGAAATGGAGCGGCTATCTCTCCAAAAGGAAAGCGACAATGCCTCTAAGGAACGGCTGGATCGCCTAGATCGGGAACTGGCCGACCTGAAGGAACAGCAAACCACCTTCAATGCCCTCTGGCAGTCGGAAAAGGACATGCTGGAAGAGCGCAAGGCGGTGAAAAGCAAGATCGATCAGGTGGAGGTGGAAATCCAGCAGGCGGAACGCGCCTATGACCTGAACAAAGCCGCCGAATTGAAGTACGGCAAATTGACGGAACTGCAACGCCAATTGGAAGCCGCCGAGCAGAAAATGGCGGAGATGCAGGAGTCTGGTCGTTCCCTCACCCGTGAAGAGGTGATTGAGTCGGACATTGCCGAGATTATCTCCAAATGGACGGGCATTCCGGTTAGCAAATTGGTGCAGTCGGAAATGCAGAAACTGCTGCTGCTGGAGGACGAACTCCATCAGCGGGTGGTGGGTCAAGACGAGGCCGTCACCGCCGTGGCCGATGCCATCCAGCGTTCCCGGGCCGGACTGGCCGACCCCAACCGTCCCATCGCCAGCTTCATTTTCCTTGGCCCCACCGGGGTCGGCAAAACCGAGCTAGCCAAAGCCCTCGCCGCCTACCTGTTCGACACCGAAGAGGCCATGGTGCGCATCGATATGTCCGAATATATGGAGAAGCACGCCGTTTCTCGGTTAATTGGGGCACCTCCCGGCTACGTGGGCTACGACGAAGGGGGCCAACTGACAGAGGCCATCCGCCGCCGCCCCTTTGCGGTAATTCTGTTCGACGAAATCGAAAAAGCCCACCCCGACGTGTTCAACGTCATGCTGCAAATTTTGGATGATGGCCGCGTCACCGATGCCCAGGGCCGCACGGTGGACTTCAAAAACACCATCATCATCATGACCAGCAACATCGGATCCCAGTACATCCTGGATCTGGCGGGCGAAGATGAGCAGTACGACGAAATGAAATCCCGCGTCATGGAAGCTCTGCGCGGCAACTTCCGGCCCGAATTCCTCAACCGGGTGGATGAGATGATCATCTTCCACGGGCTGCGGAAATCCCAACTGCGGGAGATCGTCAAGCTGCAAGTGGTGCGGTTGGAACAGCGCTTGGCCGACCGCAAGATGGCCGTCAAACTCTCGGAAGCCGCCCTCGACTTCCTGGCCGAAGTGGGCTACGACCCCGTCTACGGTGCCCGTCCCCTGAAGCGGGCGATCCAGCGGGAACTGGAAACCCAGATCGCCAAATCCATCCTGCGGGGCGAATTTGGCGAAGGCGACACCATCTTCGTGGATGTAGAGAACGAGCGGCTCTCCTTCAAGCGTCTGCCCGCCGAACTGGTGACCACCTAGGCACGATCCTGTGTCTTTAGATCCCAGGGTTCTATCAGGTGTTGTGACCCTAGGTTCATGCCCTGCATCAAGAACCCTGGGATCTTGCGTCAGGTGTTGTGACCCTAGGTTTATGCCCTGCATCAAGAACCCTGGGATCTCTGTACTGGGCTGTGCTACCCTAGTAAAGTTGTCAAAATCGCACATCCGAAATTTCGGGTCTCCCAACTTGGGAGCAGATTCGGATGGTGGCTAAACCCGAAAGGAGAAAACCCAATGCCCGTGATTACGCTCCCTGAGCTACTAGAATCTGGCGTCCATTTTGGGCACCAAACCCGTCGCTGGAACCCGAAGATGGATCAATACATCTTCACCTCCCGCAACGGCGTCCACATTATTGACCTGGTGCAAACCGCCCAGCTCATCGAAGAAGCCTACGCCTTCACCCGTTCCGCCGCTGAAAAGGGCCAAAAGTTTCTGTTCATCGGCACCAAGCGCCAAGCCGCTGGCATCGTTGCCCAAGAGGCGGCTCGTTGCGGCTCCCACTACGTGAACCAGCGCTGGCTGGGTGGGATGCTGACCAACTGGGCTACCATCAAATCCCGTGCCGACCGCCTGAAAGAGCTGGAGCGCATGGAGGAAACCGGGGCCATTGAACTGCGCCCCAAAAAAGAGGCCGCTGTGCTGCGTCGGGAACTGGAAAAGCTGCAAAAGTATCTGGGCGGCATTAAAACCATGCGTCGCGTCCCTGATGTAGCCATCATCGTAGACATCAAGCGGGAATATAACGCCGTTTCCGAGTGCCACAAGCTGGGCATTCCCATCATCTCCCTGCTGGATACCAACTGCGACCCCGACCTGGTGGATGTGCCCATTCCCGGCAACGACGATGCCATTCGCTCCATCAAGCTGATCCTGGGCAAACTGGCCGATGCTATCTACGAAGGCTCCCACGGGGGCCAAGCCGTCAGCGACTACGATGACGAAGACTACGATGGTGCCGAGGACGAGGACTACGGCTACGATGCCCCCTCTGCCGATAGCGACGACGCCTAGGATCTCCTATTCCGGCAAGATTCGGCATGGCGGATCGAATCTTGCTGGTTTAATCAACCTATCGCTCAGCCTGGAAAGGGATAGAGAGTAGGTGCGGGAGAGGCCATCTCTTCCCTCTCCCGCTACGGTTAGCGGGTTGAACGTCTCCTTAGCCGCATGACAGTTTGAGCCGCTGGCTGGGTAGAAAAACTGACAGGAAGATTCCCCTGGGGTTTAAGCTGAGTAAGGGCAGTGCCCAGGGTTTGCATTTGCCCAGGGTTTGTATTTGATAGTTGAAGAGCGCGTTAGGACGTTAAATCACCATGGCAGACATTTCTGCAAAACTGGTTAAAGAGCTGCGCGATAAGACTGGCGCAGGCATGATGGACTGCAAAAAAGCCCTGAAGGAAAACGATGGCGACATCGAAAAATCCATCGAGTGGCTGCGACAAAAGGGCATCGCCTCTGCCTCTAAGAAGGCGGGTCGGGTGGCCGCTGAGGGTATCATTGGCCAATACATCCACACTGGCGACCGCATCGGCATCCTGGTAGAAGTGAACTGCGAAACCGACTTTGTGGCCCGCCGGGAGGAATTCAGAACCCTGGTGCGCGACATTGCCATGCAAATCGCTGCCTGCCCTAATGTGGAATACGTGAAGGTGGATGAGATTCCGGCGGACATTATCGCCAAGGAAAAGTCCATCGAAATGGGCCGCGATGACTTGGCGAACAAGCCCGAAGCCATGCGCGAGAAAATTGTCGAAGGCCGCATTCAAAAGCGCCTAAAAGAGCTGGCCCTGATGGATCAGCCCTACATTAAAGACCAAAACATCTCCGTAGAAGAGCTGGTTAAGCAAACCATTTCTCAACTGGGCGAAAACATCCAGGTACGTCGCTTTGTGCGCTTTATCCTCGGCGAAGGCATCGAGAAGGAAGAGGTGGACTTTGCCGCTGAGGTAGCAGCCCAGACTGGGGCCAACAAAAAAGAAGAACCTGCCCCTGCTCCCGCCGCAGAAAAAGCTGAGGAAAAGCCCGCCGAAGCGAAGAAGGCTCCCGCAGCCTCTAGCGCCGCTAAGAAAAAGAAAAAGAAGTAGTGTCCTCTAACGGATGAAAGCTTCATCCCAAGACTAGACACTACCCTAAAAAAGGAGTAGCAATCCGCTACTCCTTTTTTGTATGTTTGAAGCCTAAACTGTTGCGGCTCAACTAGATTGCGGCTCAACTAAATCAAACCGTATCTAGGTCAGCAAATGCCTTTAGCTAAAGCTAGGATCTAATCAATCACATCCTTGAGCTTATCCTTGGCATCTTCTTCGGCATGGGTAATGCGGGCTTCCGCCTGTTTGGCCTTACCCTCGGCCTGATCCTTAGGATCGCCAGTAATTTCGCCAACGGCAGCTTGAACCTTGCCTTCAATGTTTTTAGCCGTCGCCTGTACACGATCTTCAATAGCCATAATCAGTCAGTTCCTTGGTTTGAACGTCCCTTACACCTTAGGCGTTCATTCCCTGGTTTCTCCTCTGCACAGCGATAGAAGCCTAGGTCTACCCAACTGTATAGATTGAATGCATGGTTTTCCCAAAGTCCATTGATAACGCTCTAAAAAACGGTGCTCTATTCCCAATATAGGAGCTAGTCAACTCCAGAGTTCAGCAATCTGAAGCGATGGCCATCTTTGGTCACAACCACAAAGGCCTTCTGCAACGCTTCCATCGAGTATTGGGTGATGACTCGGCTCAACTCCCGGTGTACGGCATCCATTGTGGATGGCACCATCCGTAGGTAAATAACTCCTGTGCCCTGGGATCGCACAAAAACCAAAGTGCCATAGTCTCGATCCCGAGTGATCAAGATTCGCCCTTGGGCTTGAGCTAAACTGAGGATGGTTTCATCTGTGGCTCGTGCCATTCCCAGGGATGAAACACGAACTAGGTCGTAGCCCTTGTCTTGCAAAAATCGTTCTGTCTTGGCATAGACATCTTGATCCAATAAAAACCTCATACCGCAGACGGAACAAGATTGATGTCCTCAGCCGCAATTAAAGCAATGGCATAACGTAGACAAGCTTGGATATCTTCAACGGATAAGTCTGGATAGTAGTCGGTGGTAATTTCCCCAAAGGAAAGCCCTTCAGTCAACAGTTCCAGCACGTTTTGTACCGTAATGCGCGTCCCTGCCACACAGGGTTTTCCAAAGTGAATCTGGGAATCAACTGAGATTCTATTCATATCAGTACCCAATCCTATTGAAAGAAACGTCTTCAAGCCGTTGGATTTAATCAAAAAAACTGAATACTGAAACCGTGGGTTTTAGGAAAGGAGAATGCTCCATTGGTCACTATCCAGCGGGTTTGCGATGCATGTAGTTTAGCGTAGGGTACAGGGCTTAAACTACAGATGCGATTCAAGGTCTTGCAGAAGACTCTGAGTGCGGCTTTCCTCGTCGTGAAACCTCGGTTCTGCTGATGGTGGGCAGTGCCCACCCTACAGGAACTCGGTGATTTAATACTCCACAATCACCGGGGTATGGTCGCTGGGTTTTTCGAGGCGGCGGGGTTCGAGGTCGATGGTGCAGGCGGTAGCCCGCTCATACAGCGGGGGCGAAAGATAGTGATGGTCGATTCGCCAGCCCAGGTTGCGGCGGAAGGACGCGGCGCGATAATCCCACCAGCTAAAGTGTCCGCCCTCGTCGGTGAACTTGCGAAAGGCATCGGCCAAGCCCACGGAAAGCACATCCCGCAGGGTCTCCCGTTCCACCGGGGAGGACATAATGTGTTTCTCCTTGCCCTCTGGGTTATAGATATCTTTGTCCTCTAGGGCAATGTTGAAATCGCCGCAGACGTTGAGGTTGGGGTATTCCTGAAGTAAGGCCGCTAGGTACTCCTTCAAACAGGCCAGCCACTTCAATTTGTACTCATATTTTTCGCTGCCGATGGAACTGCCGTTGGGCACATAGAGGTTCACCACGTAGGTGTCGCCCCATTGTCCGGCAATGACGCGCTTCTGATCGTCCAAATCACCGACCCGGTCTTCCCCCAACACGGCGGCAAATCCCCGCTGCACATTTTCCATGGGCTGACGGCTGATCAGGGCCACGCCGTTGTAGGATTTTTGGCCATAGATATAGGTGTGGTAGCCCAAGGCCTCAAAGGCCGCCGCCGGAAAATCGGTGTCCACCACCTTGGTTTCCTGTAAACACAGCACCTCCACCGGGTTCGCCTGGAGCCACTGCACGGCATGGTCGAGGCGAGAGCGAATGGAATTGACGTTCCAGGTGGCAACTTTCATGGCAGGCAGGGCGCAGAATCACAGTCTTCTAGCTTAAAGGGCTAATTGACCTAAAGGAAATAAGAGTCTTTAGGGTGGTTTAAAAATTGGCCTCTATGCTAGGAGCATGCCGTACTGCGGTGTCCTGTCTTGAGGAAGTAGGCGATGGCGAGTGTTTTTCGGCAATTGAAGGAAACCTTTGGTGGCTTTGGCACCGCGCTCACGGAGGAGGTGCGGGAGTCGGTGCGGGACACGCTGCGGGAGTGGTTAGAGGCCCATGGGGATAGCCTGCGACCCAAGCAGGGCGGCTTTAACGGCACCATGATGCAGTACTTCCATTGGTATACCCCCGCCGATGGCGAGCATTGGAATCGGGTGCGGGAAGAAGCTCCGGCCTTGGCGGAGGTGGGGATTTCGGCGTTGTGGTTGCCCCCGGCCTACAAGGGCATTGGCGGTGGCTACGATGTGGGCTATGGGGCCTACGACCTGTTTGATTTGGGCGAATTTAACCAGCAGGGCACCGTTCGCACCAAGTACGGCACTAAGGATGAGTATTTGGCCGCTGTGAAGACCTGCCGCGACCTAGGGATTAATATCTATGCCGATGTGGTGTTTAACCACAAAATGGCGGCGGATTTTGAGGAAGAATTCAACGCCACGCCGATGGATCCCCAGAATCGCCATCGTCCTCTGGGGGACATGCGGCGGATTAAATCCTGGACGGGGTTTAACTTTCCGGGGCGGGGCAGCACCCATTCCAGCATGGCTTGGCACTGGTACCACTTCGATGCCGTTGACTACAACAGCTACGATCCGAACTACAGGGCCGTATGGCTGATGGAGGGCAAAGCCTTTGAGGATAAGGTGGGCTTGGAATTAGGCAGCTACGACTATTTGATGGGCTGCGATTTGGATATCGACCATCCCCAGGTGCGGGGCGAGTTGAAATACTGGGGCGAGTGGCTGCTGGATACCGTGGGGGTGGATGGCTTCCGGCTGGATGCCATTAAGCACATCTGCGGCGACTTTTTTGTGGACTGGATCGACCACCTAGAAGCCTATGCCCAGCGGGATTTGTTCTGCGTGGGGGAATACTGGACCTACGACCTGAACACCCTGCGATGGTATGCGGGCAATTCTGGCGGGCACCTGAACCTGTTTGATGCGCCGCTGCACAACAATTTCCACAGGGCCAGCAAATCCGGCGACCGCTACGACATGCGTACTATTTTCGACAACACCGTGGTGCAGGACATGCCCTTGCTGGCCGTCACCCTCGTCGAAAACCACGATACTCAGCCGCTACAGGCGTTGGAATCGGTGGTAGAAGCCTGGTTTAAGCCCCTGGCCTATGCCCTAATTTTGCTGCGGGCGGAGGGCTATCCCTGCATTTTCTACCCCGACTACTACGGTGCCCACTACAAAGACAAAGGCCGCGACGGCAACGAGTACGAAATTTGGCTAGATTCCCACCGAGCAATCCTCGACCGCCTGCTGAAGGCCCGTCAGCACTTTGCCCATGGCCCCCAGTACGACTATTTCGATCATCCCAATCGGGTGGGCTGGACGCGGCTGGGCACCGAAGCCAACCCCCGCGCCATGGCGGTGATGCTCAGCAATGGCCCCGGCGGCGGCAAGTGGATGGAGGTGGGGCGACCCAACACCACCTTCTACGACCTCACGGGCCACATCCCAGATACCATCACCACCAACAACGACGGCTGGGCCGAATTCCGCTGCAACGGCGGTTCTGTCTCCGTCTGGGTGGAAGATCACCCCATCCTGCGGGCATTTCGGTAGATCGACGTCACTCTGAAGCCAAATTTCAAGCTGGATCTGAGGGGCTAGGGCTGGGATGGCAAAGGTAGCTCAATTCCTAACTTGCCGCTCAGAACAACCACGTTATCCACAAAGTCGTTGGTGGCCGCTACCCCGCCTGCCACCCCACCTAACGCGAGGGTAGCCGCTGTGGCCAAAGCCGTCAGACGCTTTTTAAGTTTGGGCAAACTGCGCTGATCTTCGGGCTTCTGGATTTCAGCTTCCACATCGTCAATGTCGATGATGAGATCCTCTTGCACCGCTGGGGGAAACTGGGTGGCCATTTGACGCAAGCTAGCGATGATGGTCAACAATTCTGCGGTAGAAACGCCACTGCTTTGGTTCACCCCTGCCGCCACCACCTGGGCCTGATCCTTGGCCTCGTTGACCACGTTGGCGATGTTACCCCCGTTAATCTGCGTGCCGATTTTATGGCCCGCTACCTTGTCGCCCATCACCTTGTCTCCAGCAATATTGTCGCCGCTGCCGTGTTGATAAATTGTGTTGGCCATGGTTAAGTCCTCCTCAGAAATCGTATGGCTAGGACAAGGTTGTGTTAAAGGACTACGGAAAATAACGATAAAATTCGCGACGGTGCATAACACGCACAAAAAACACGATATCTTCTTCTAAAAACAATCCAATTCGATAGTCGCCTACCCGGATACGAAAGTAATTATCACCACCTTTTAGCTTCTTGAGGTTAGAGATCTCATCTAGACGCTCTGTCCGCTCTACAGACTCAATGACTTCTTTGATCTTTCTGAACAAGATCTTGTCGCTAGCCTTTCTCAGATCTTTCTCAAAGGTCTTGCGAAATTCAACCTTCACTCGTCAGACTCCAGGATGCTAAAAATAGCTTCCCGACTAACCGCATCAGAGTCTTTACCCTCATCAATGGCTTTAACCAAGGCCAAATCTTCCAGAGCTTCGGCCACCAGATCTTGAAATAAGTCGCGACGCTCCTGAAAAATCTCAAGAATTGCAGATTTAATCAACTCCTTGATTTGAGTTTCACTAAGGCTTGACTCCAGCATGGGATCTTGCTCCTTCAGTGTTGATGGTGTTTAGCGTTTAGATCTAGGGTGGGCCGTGCTTATCACCCTGTACCAGGTCGCCAGCTACATTATCGCCCTTACCATGCTGGTGGGTGTTGTCTTGCTTGATGTTGACGTGGATTCCCCCATAGCGTTCTTCAATGTCAATGCCGCGTTCTTTCATGTCGCGTTGGCGGCGGGCTTCCACAGATTCGTAGCCATCGAGGAGTTGGCGCAGATTTACCTTAATCCGCAGTTTGCCGATGGGGTAATCGACAATGCCCATGCCCTCTAATCCCAAAAGCTCTTGGTAATCCAGGGGCGGATGGTCGGGATGGTTGGGGACGGGTACCCATTCGGTGACTTCTAAATCGGCGAAGCTCTTGTGGATGCGGGTGAAGGTGTCGCGGATGAGGGAGAGGAAGACGCGGCGGGTGGTGTCTCGTCCGGCGATGGCGATGAAGATTTTTTTGTCTTCGGGGTCGGCTTTGATGCGGGCCATGTTGTAGACCTCGTCGCCCTCGCGGTAGGCCAGCATGACACCGCTGCGCCAGTGGATGTGGTTGTGGATTTTGTCGTGGCTGAGGACGATGAACCGCGACAGCACGCTCTCCGGCAGGATGCGGTAGTGGTACTGAAATTCTAGGGTGTCGCCCTCTAGGCGGATGTCTTCCGGTTCTTCCTTGGGCAGCAGACCGGGGATGAGGAAGCGAGGGCAGGGGCAATCGGGCAGCGCAAAGCAGAGCTGAAATTCCTGCATCAGTTCGGTGAGGTAGCGGTGGCGTTCGGGGGGGTAGCGCTCTGGAGGCAGTACGCGGCTGAGGTCATCGTAATCGAGGAGGCCTTTGCCCTGGGTTTTGAGGGTGTCGTCGCTGAGTAGGGCGTAGATGCCCGTGGTCACCCAGTCGGGGTTGAGGACGTTGGTGTTTTGCAAAAAGGAATGGTTGCGAAAATTGAGCACCAGGCCCAAATTGTGCAGCAGGTCGATCAGTTGGGTTTGGTTCTGTTCTTCGGGAATTTGGTTTTGGTAGCAGATGCCGATGTATTCGCCGTAGCTAATAAAGTCTTTATCCAGGGCTTCAAGCTGTTCTTTGACCTGGAACCAGGAGAGGGGCAGCAGGTTATAGACTTCTCGCAGTTTGCCGACTTCTGCGGTAATGGTGGCCCGCAGTTCTTCAATGCCTTGGCCACTCTGGCAGGAGGTTTCTAGGATGGCGCAAATGTTGGGATATTTTTGCCGCAGGGCTTTGCGGTTGATGTCTAGGGGTTGTTCGTCGCTTTTGTTGCCGACGATGATGACGGGCGATTCGCCGCCAAAGCTTTGGATGAGTTTGAGCCAATATTCAATGCGGTTTTCTTCTTCGCTGGTGCGGCAGTTGCAGACGAGAATGTAGAGGCTGCGTTTGGTGAGAAAAAACTGGTGGGTGGCGTGGTAAATTTCTTGGCCGCCAAAGTCCCACACGTTGAGGCGCACGTCTTTGCTGTTGACATGAACGCCCCACTCTCGAACAGCAAGCCCATCGGTTTGAGATTCGTTGGGATTAAAGGCTCCCTCCATAAGTTGTTTGATTAGAGAAGTTTTGCCCACACTGCCTTGACCAACCAGCAGCATTTTAGCTTCGTTAAGAGGCTTAACTTCACCACTGCGGAGCTGGCGCAGATAGCCAAAGATGTCCTCCACAGAGCCGGGATCTTCATGCAGTTTCGACGATCCTAAAATTTCTGGGGAAATAGGCAGCGGATTTCGCCTTACATCTAAAGTTTTGAGCTTAGGTAGAGTTTCAAGCCATTCAGGACACTCAGAGATGTGGTTGATTTTTAAGTCGAGATTCTCCAGCCTAGAAAGTTGTCTAAGGCAGTCCGGAATTGTCGTTATTTGATTACCATAAAGTCGAAGACCAGTCAGATTAGAGAGAGATGTGATGCAATTTGGAATGGCCGTAATTTGATTATTTTCAAGCCAAAGTTCAGTCAGATAGTTGAGTTCGCCTATACAATTTGGAATTATCTTGATTTGATTGCCACCGAGCCAAAGCATCTTCAGACTTTTGAGTTCACCTATAAAATTCGGAATCATTTCAATTTGATTACCATATAGCCAAAGTGTCGTCAGACTTTTGAGTTCACTAATACAATCTGGAATTGTCTTGATTGGATTACCACTCAGCCAAAGTGTCATCAGGCTTTTGAGTTCACTAATGCAATTCGGAGTTGTCGTGATTTGATTGCCACTCAGCCCAAGCATCGTCAGACTTGTGAGTTCACCAATACAATTCGGAATCGTCGTGATTTGGTTAAGATCAAGTCTGAGCGCTGTCAGATTTGTGAGATCACTAATGCAATTCGGAATCATCTTGATTTGATTGCCATGGAGCAAAAGTGTCGTCAGACTTGTGAGTTCACCAATGCAATTCGGAATCGTCGTGATTTGGTTAAGATCAAGTCTGAGTACTGTCAGATTTGTGAGTTTACTGATGCAATCTGGAATTATTGCTATTTGATTTCTCTCGAGCCTGAGTAACATCAGTTTTTTTAGTTCGCTAATGCCATCCGGAATTGTCGCGATTTGATTGCTACTGAGGTTGAGCTTTTGGAGATGAGTAAGTTTGCCAATTTCGGGGGGCAGTTCCGTCAACCCTTGGCCAGAAAGGTCTAGCTCTGTCCAGCCCTCGGCGGCGGCTTGGTCAATCAGTTGCAGCAGCTCATCTTGGGTCATGGGTGGCATCTCTTAGACAATCAGATGAATCCAGGCGTAGGCATTACCCACAGAATTAACAAGGCGACGATCTGCCGTCCATAACTCAGCAGTTAATGTTTCAGCCAAGGCCAAATAGTGAGCGTCATAGGTCGCTGGCAGTGAGAATTGGTTTGCGATTTACCAAGCTCGCTTGTGTAAACTGGCATCACCATAAAGCTCAATATTTAAGCCAAGAGCAATCTCTAAGAACCCATGGGCAATCTCTAGAGAAAACTGCCCTGCTTTTGCCAGTCTATACAGGGCATTTGTAACTTTATAGAGAATAAGACTAGGCGCTGAAATGCTTGTTCCAGCTTCTATCCAGCCATTCCAAAGAACATGATAGGGAGATTCTTCTGGATCTGAAATCAACAGCCGTACCACAAAGCTGGCATCCACACACACGTTATCTAGGCTCATAGGATTGGAGGGTTCGACAAGATGCCGCTGAGAACAGTTTTATCGCGCTGCTCCCGTTCTTGGTGAATCAACTCTGCGACGGGTAGGTCAGCCATGTCGGCTTCGTTAGATTGGCGCAGGCGTCGATGGAGGCTGCGTAGACGCTTTTGGCTGACTTTCCAGGCGGCTTTGCGATCCAGCTTGGTATACAGCAAGCTCCGTTCCGCCTCAGAAAGGGACTCGATGACCTGAAGAAGGGAGTCTACTAACTTTGTGTTCATGGCCAAAGGTGCAGTGACTAAACCTATTGTAAGCTCCCTAGATAGTTAAGCTCCGTCCAGCCCTCGGCGGCGGCTTGGTCAATCAGTTGCAGCAGCTCGTCTTGGGTCATGGGCGTGGGGGTGGCGGGTGTTTTTCCATTTATAGCGGCGTTTAGGGGCTGTTGGCGAGGTCAGAAACCCGGTTTCTTGAGCAGGTGCACTACCTACCAGAGAACCTTGATGATTTCCGCGTCTCGCAGCATGGTGTCGCGGCTAATCAGGGTTGCTTCATAGAGTTTTGCGGTGGCCGCAATGATGCGGTCATGGATATCCCAGTGGCTAGGTAGCTCCAAAAGGCGTTGAAACGTGGGCAAATCGAATGGCACAATCGCGAAACCGTCGCCAGCTTCCAGACGAGCCATGACCTCTTCTATGCCAACCGGGACTCTCTGTCGCTGGGCAATGTATGTCAGTTCAGCCAGAACTAGCGTGGATACCAACACCTGAGCATCCCCTACCTCCGCAGCACTCAGTACCTCGTGGGCCAAAGGTGAAAGCCGTGAGTCTTCAGCAATGAACCACGCTAGCGCATGGGTATCTGCAACAAAGGTATCCATGGACAAATGGGCTATTCCTCGTAGGCATGGCTAAAAACGGCTCGCTGTGCCGCTGCAAAGTCATCCTCTGAAAAATCCACCCCTCGCCACAGCCCTTGAAGCTGAGTGGAGCGCGGCCCCACCTGGGTTTGCTGGAGAACCGTCTGCCGTAGATGTTCCAACTCTTGCTGCAAAGCCTCGATGCGGATAAGGAGGTAATGACTCATATCACGTCTGGCCCACGAATATTCTGAAAAAGCTGGCTCTATTGTAAGCGCCCTAGACCGCTTTGCCGGAAAGGTCTAGCTCTGTCCAGCCCTCGGCGGCGGCTTGGTCAATTAGTTGCAGCAGATCAGCTCATCTTGGGGCATGGGCGTGGGGGTGGCGGGTGTTTTCCCAGTTATAGTGGCGTTTAGGGGCTGTTGGCGAGGCCAGAAACGGGGCTTCTTGGTAAAGCTAGGCTGTTTGGGCAATGGGTTGACCGAGATCATACAGAAACTCTGGTGCAAAGTCTGCCCCGTTGGGCCATTCAATAGTGCTGGTCTCAGGATTTAGAAAGACCTGCTTAAAGTATTCGACATCCTTCAGGGGTGCAAAAATTTCGCCGTACAGTTCTTGGGCTAGATCAACATCCACGATGGCCTGGTTGTTAAACGTTAGTCTAAGTTTGTAGTTATCTAAATACTCAACCGTCTCAACATGAAGAAACATCGTTAACCTCATTTACTGCAAAGGCTCTACTTCATTCAGTGCTTTTCTCTGCCGTGCCAGTTCCCAATTTGCTAGAAGTTCTGTCTGGTGTAAGTCTAGCCATTCCAACACCATCCGCAAAGCCCGCTTAGACATTCTGCCTTCAACCACCCCAGTTTCTATTTCCACAATAATTTCCTGTTCCTGATAACGAGCATGAAAATGAGGTGGTTGATGATCGTTATAGTTCATAAAAATAACGATGCCGTAGAATCGGCTAATGGTCGGCATAGCTAATGCCTCAAATGACTAAGTCCATTGTAGGCTCTCTAGATAGTCCTGCCAGAAAGGTCTAGCTCTGTCCAGCCCTCGGCGGCGGCTTGGTCAATTAGTTGCAGCAGCTCATCTTGGGTCATGGGTGTGGGCAAATGAAGAGGTGGAAATTGGAAAAACTAAGACAAATTTTCAAGATCTGCTAAGTCTTGAAGTCGGCCTGAGGCACGCTTATTAAGCTTGAGATTTTCTAGGTCGATAAAGTTAACCACAATGCCATCCATCTCCACCGTCAAACGATTGGTATAGCAGGTGGCAAAGTCAACACCATCTGGCGTTGTAATAAGATCAATAAGACTCGGAGGATAACCTAATTGAATCACCTGATCTGGAGTCAAAAAGTCCTCTGCTTGAAGGTTCAGTGATGCGAATCCAAACTGCTTTAGAGCTTTTAGCATATTGGCAGCATTCTCAGGCGTCATCTCAACCCAAATATCAATATCTTTGGTGTAGCGAGGATAGCCATGCAAAGCCACAGCATAACCGCCGATTACCAAGTAATTAACCTGATTATCGTTTAGTGACTGTATAAACTCTTTGAAATCTTGGTTCAGCACCGTATTTCCAGCAATGATACTGTTGGCGAAGATTTTCTAGCGCCCCAATTCTATCGATATAGGGCTGTGTTCGCCAGTAAGTGGCCTCTTGCTTAGGCGCATGAAGGCTAGCCTTAGTTACGACGGCTTGTATAGTACGCCGTTCGGATTCTGTCACGGTCAATCCTCCATACAGTACCTAAGACCTATCTTAATCCACCGCCTCGGCGGCGGCTTGGTCAATCAGTTTCAGCGGCTCATCTTGGGTCATGGGCGTGGGGTGGCGGATGTTTTCCCAGTTATGGCGGTATTTAGAGGCTGTTGGCGAGGTCAGAAGCCCGGTTCCTTGGGTAAGCGGGTCTACCAGAGAACCTTGATGATTTCCGAGTCTCGCAGCATGGTGTCGCGGCACGGATCTAGCCCCACGTAGCCTGCGTCGAATCCGCCCCCTACCCCGTGAAACTTTAGTTCGCCCATGTACGTCCAGATAACTCTAATCTTGAAAGATAGGTCTTTGGCAGCCACCATGAAGCGATCACCCCTGTTCTCCCTAGCCCTAGCGAGTGTGGCGCTGATGGGCGCTGTCCCCACAGCCTTTGCCGCCGAGGAGGTGGAGTTGCGGTATCGGGGGCTGAGCCGCACCGTAGCCGTAGCGGATTTGGCGACCCTAGCGGAAACCGGGGAAGCTCCGGCGAGGCTGGAGGGAATTTTGCAGATGGCCGGACAGTCGCCAGAAACCCTGCAAACGGTGCTCAACCACAGGCTCGAAACCGATGCGGTGGTCTTAGACAAAGCCCTCAACAGCCTGCCGGGAGAATGGTTGCTCGATCAATTAGGGCAAACCCTGCGTCCGGTCAGTGGGGAGGCCAGTCGGCAGGCGTTGCGGTCGGCACTGGTGCTGTCGGCCAGCGACGATGGTGATGTGACCCTGCTGGAGGTGTTGCAAGCCTACCCCACCGAAACCGTCGTCCTTGAAGTCGATCAGCTTCAGTCGGCCTTTGAACGGATAACCACCTTCCTAGAGCCAATTTCGCGGGTGCTGGGCGAGAACATCCTAGAAATTATTCTCCGGGGCGGATTTTGAACCCCCAGGGGGCTGCGGTAGGATGATGACCTAGAAAAATGCAGAAAATACGGTTTTGTCCGGGTTTAGGGTCAGCGGTCGGGCGTCAGCATGGGCCAACCCTAGGGCGGATGGTGTTCTTTTAAGTCGGTGCCCTATGGTTTCCCAACGTCAACGGCTGGTGCCCTGCCCCCTTGGCCCGCTTCAGGTGGCGGCATTGCCCCCAGCCAATGCCCTAGCCGATCCACCGATCACCCTATCCCTGGTGATTCCCACCTACAACGAGGGCCAAAACCTAGGGCCGCTGATCAACGCCTTGGTGACGATCCTCGATCCGGTGCTGCCCAACGACTACGAATTGATCGTGGTCGATGATGATAGTCCCGACCTCACCTGGCGGCAGGGGTTGGCCCTAGGGGAGCATATTCCCCAACTGCGGGTGATGCGTCGCCAGGAGGAACGGGGTCTCTCTTCGGCGGTGATTCGCGGCTGGCAGGTAGCCCAGGGGCAGATATTAGGGGTGATAGATGCCGACCTGCAACATCCCCCAGAAGTCCTGCTAGGCTTACTGGAAGCGATTCAGTCTGGGGCAGATTTAGCCGTGGCCAGCCGCCATGTGGAAGGGGGCGGCGTCAGTGAATGGAGCCTTGCCCGCCGCCTTCTGTCGCGGGGTGCCCAAACCCTAGGGCTGCTGATTTTACCGGGCGTCGTAGGCCAAGTCAGCGACCCCATGAGCGGCTTCTTTATGGTGCGGCGACAGGCCATCGCGGGGCCATTGCTCAACCCCAAGGGCTACAAAATTTTGCTAGAGGTGCTGGGCCGAGGCACCATCGACACCATCACCGAAGTCGGCTACGTCTTCCAGGAACGCCAGGAGGGCAGCAGCAAAGTCACCTGGCGGCAATACCTCGACTACATCCACCACCTGCTACGGCTGCGGGCCGGAGGTCGCCTGTCCCACTGGCATCGACGCTTTCCCTGGCGGCGGTTTGTGCGCTTTGGCCTAGTGGGGCTGAGCGGCGTGGTGGTGGATATGGCCATCCTTTATTTGATGCACACCGCCCTAGGATTTCCCCTCACCCGAAGCAAAATTGTGGCGGCGGAAATCGCCATCCTCAACAACTTTATTTGGAACGATTTGTGGACCTTTGCCGATGTCAGCCTGCACCAACGGGGTGGATCGGCTCGATTCAAGCGGTTCCTTAAGTTCAACTTAATTTGTTTGGCCGGACTGGTGCTCAACGTCCTGGTGCTGAACCTGGTGTACAACCTGATCTTTGGCCAGCGCTGGGCCTACCTCGCCAACCTGATCGCTATCGGTCTGGTGACCATTTGGAACTTCTGGCTCAACCTCAAACTGAGCTGGCGGGTTACCCAGGTGAAATCGTAACCTCGCCGACGCTGGTTGAGCCACAAAAGCCTTGGACTCGAAGTCCAAGGCTTAAAGCGGAAATCCTCTGAAGAGGATTGGGGTATGGGCACAGGTTTTCCTGCCTCGCATCAAGTTTCCCCTTCAAAATGACCTGGTTGTCCCTAAAACCCGTGGTTGGGGACAGTTGGGAACGTGGGACGGCGGCCTAGGACGGCTGATCCGGGGAAGGGGTGGCCAAAAACTGACGCAGGCGTACCATCACCAAACTTTGGCCAAAGCTGATGGGCAGTGCTGAAACCCCCTCCAGTTGGGACTGCACCCAGCGATCCCCCCAGTACCACTCGTGGAAGCCGTCAATGCCACCGGAGAGCACCAGGCGCAGGTGATTTTGCGACAGTTCCTGAACTTCGTGGCGGATTTCCACAGGGCCGAAGTAGCTGTGGAAAACGAGATCACTGTGGAGGGCATCGGGCAATCCAATCTCGAAGCGCTGGGGCCACAGCCATTGCCGAAACTGATCGGGCTGGAGCAAGCTGGCCTGAATTTGCCCAGCGGCGGCATCAACTTCAATACGGAGGCGGCTTTGCTGAAAGGTGCCAATCATAAACCGTTGGGAAAAACCGCAACAACACCTCCCAGTATGCCAAAAGTCCATCCAAGCTTCAGCCCAACCCACTAGGCAAAGGAATCACGCCCCTACCCACCGACTCCCCAAGCGAGGAGACCTCGCCCCTACCGATCCATCACCGTCCCACCTTCCCACCCCATCACCGTCCCACCTCCCCACCCCATCACCGTCCCACCTTCCCACCTCCCCACCTTCCCACCTTCCCACCTGTCACCCCACCCACCCACACTGAACCCCTTGTTTGCTATAACTGTCCATTGATCCCACCGGATATGAGGCGTCCATGATTGAAGTTGAGCACCTCGGTAAAACCTATGGCTCCACCCCGGCCATTCGCGATGTCACCTTTGAGGCCCAGCCGGGGGAGATTCTAGGCTTTTTGGGGCCAAACGGGGCAGGCAAAACCACCACCATGCGGATTTTGTCGGGCTATCTGCCAGCCTCCGAAGGTACGGCCCGGATCGCGGGCTACGATGTCCACACCGATTCCATGGCGGTGCGGCAGCGGATTGGTTATTTGCCAGAATCGCCGCCGCTGTATCCGCAGATGACGGTGGAGGGGTATTTGAACTTTGTGGCAAAAATTAAGGGCGTTCCGGCGGGAATGCGGCCCCAGCGTGCCCAAATTGCCATGGAGCGCTGTGGGTTGTTGGATCGGCGGACGACGCTGATTCGTAAGCTGTCGAAAGGCTATCGGCAGCGGGTGGGCATTGCCCAGGCCATCATCCACGACCCGCCTGTGATCATTCTGGACGAACCTACCGTGGGCTTGGATCCTCGCCAAATCAACGAAGTCCGCCAGTTGATAAAAAGCCTCGCCGGAAGCCACACCATCATCCTCTCCACCCACATTCTGCCGGAGGTGAGTATGACCTGCGACCGGGTGACGATCATCAACCGAGGTCAGGTGGTGGCGACGGATACGCCGGATAACCTGACGGCTCGCCTCGCCGGAGAAATGGCCTACGAGGTGGAAATTAAGGGCGACGTGAACCAGGCCCAACCCCTGCTGACCCATTTGGCCGAGGTGCGCCAGGTGGAAATCCTCAGTCCCGATCATTTGCCCGAGCATCATCATCGTTTGCGGGTGACGGGAAATCAGGACGCTGGACTGGGCCAAGCCATTGCCGCTAGCCTCGTCCATGCGGGCCTAGAACTGCACGAACTGCGCCGCCAGCAGGCCACCCTAGAGGACGTGTTCCTCAACCTGACCACCACCGAACCCAGTGCCCCCCCAGTGCCCTCCGTGGAGGCGACCCGATGACGAACGCAAACCCGAATTTGAATCCACCCTTAAAGAACAACTTGAACAATCTGATTTTCAAAAACATCCTGGCCATCTACCAGCGGGAGTTGCAAAGCTACTTCACCTCGCCCCTGTCCTACGTGATTGCGGCGGTGTTTTGGCTGCTGGGAGGCTTTTTTCTAGTGGCGATTTTGCTAGGGCCGCAGGGCCTCATTGCCCAGGCCGCCATGGCCGACCAAGCAGCTCAGATGGGCATGGCCCCGCCGCCCCCCTTTGATGTGGCCTACGAATTCAACAAAGCCTACGTGGGTCTGCTGGGTTCGCTGTCGATGTTTGTGCTGCCGATGCTCTCCATGGGTCTTTATACCGACGAACGCAAGCAGGGCACCCTAGAACTGCTGGCCACCTCTCCCATCCCCAACTGGGCCGTCGCCCTGGGCAAACTGCTGGCGGTGGTGACGTTCTACATCGGCATGGTGCTGCCGTTGATGGTCAGCCAGTCCGTAGCCTTGGGGGCGGCCACTCCGGCGGTGGGTTCGGCGGGGTTTGTGCTGTCCTATGTAGGGCTGGTGCTGATGGCCGCGAGCCTGCTGGCCCTGGGCATGTTCGTCTCCTCCCTCACCGATAGCACCGTGCTGGCGGCGATTATGACCTTTGCCCTCATCTTGCTGCTGTGGCTGGTGGATGCCGTGGCCCAGGGGTTGCCCGGTGCTCTGGGGGAAGCCTTCAGCCATCTCTCCCTGCTGCGCCACTTCACCACCTTTACCGAGGGCGTGTTTGACTCCAGCAGTTTGGTGCTGTTTTTGTCCTTCATCGGCCTCGGCATTTTTCTCACCGCCCAATCCGTCGAAGCCCTGCGGTTCCAACGCTCCTAGCTAGGGGGGAGGATCCCCCTAAATCCCCCTTAATAAGGGGGACTTTGATGTCGATTCTCTCTTTGAAAAGGGGAGTTTGACTCCGGTTCCCCCCTTACGAAGGGGGGCTAGGGGGGATCCACTAACGCCTCCTTTACTGTCAATTTCCCCTGACCCGTCCCTTTTGGTGTAGCTCCATGAACGTTAAGGTGGCCTATCAGAAGTATCTCAAGTACCTGGCCCTGCCCGGTTTGGCCCTGGCTACGGCGGGGTTGATTGCGGGCTTTGTGGCGGGGTGGACGCCCCTACCCTCGGCCCTGCTGTTGGGCGGCCTGGGTCTGATGGTGGTGGGCCTAGGCTTTAGCGAGTATGGCCGCAACCGCTTCTGGAGTCAGCGTTCCACCGAGGCGGGGGCCAATGCCCTAGTGTCGGTGCTGGCGGTGCTGGTAATTTTGGGCCTGGTGAACTTTCTGGCGGTGCGCTACTCCAGTCGGGTGGATCTGACCGAAAACCAGATCTTCACCCTGGCCCCAGAGTCTCAGCAGGTGGTGCAAGCCCTGGCCGAACCGACGCGGGTGCTGGTGTTTGACCCCAACCAAAATCCCCAGGATCGGCAGCTTTTGGAGAGCTATCGACGGGCCGGGGATAACTTCGCCTTCGAGTTTGTCAACCCCTACGACAACCCCCGGTTAGCCCAGGACTTTAACGTCACCCAGCCGGGGATGGTGTTTGTGGAACAGGGAGAAACCCGCCGCCCGGTGCAGACGCTCACGCCATCAGATCGGCTGTCGGAACGCACCCTCACCAATACCCTGGCGCAGTTAGGTACCGAAAACGCCCTCAAGGCCTACTTCACCCAGGGGCACCAGGAATTTGCCATCGACGGCAGCGAAACCGGATTTCTCCAGGCCGCCACTGCCCTAGGGGAAAAGGGCTTCATGGTAGAGCCGCTGGACTTTGCCACCACCCCCACCGTGCCGGAGGATGCCAGCGTCGTCATCGTGGCGGGGCCAGCGACGGAATTCTTTGATGCCGAAGTCAATGCTCTGAAGACCTACCTAGATCAGGGGGGCAGCCTGATGCTGCTGATCGACCCGCGCACCAACCCCAATTTGGGCAGTTTGTTGGATCCCTGGGGCGTTACCCTCGACAACCGAATTGTGCTGGATACCTCCGGCGCAGGGCAACTGGTCGGCCTTGGCCCCGCCGCCCCCCTCGTCACCGACTACGGCGATCACCCCATCACCCGAGACTTTGGCACCGGGCGATCCTTCTTTCCCTTGGTGCGGCCCATCAATGTGGAAGAGGTGCCGGACGTAACCGCTGTCTCGATTCTCAACAGCAACGCCCAAAGCCGCGCCGAAGCTCTCTCTGCCGAAGGGGAACTTCAGTTCGACGAAAACGCGCCCCCCTCCGGCCCCTACAGCCTCGGCGTGGCCCTCAGCCGTCCGATTAGCAAAGACAATGTAGCGGATTCTCAGCCAGAGGAAGCTGCCGCTGAAGACGGGGCCACCGACGAGGAGAATCCTGACGCTGAAGCGGAGGAGGATACCCTCCTAGAGGACTTAGTAGAGCCAGGGTCGTCCGCCGACAGCGACCGCACCGCCCAAGAAGCCCGCCTAGTGGTAATCGGCAACGCCTCCTTTGCCACCGATGGCCTGTTCGAGCAGCAGCTTAACGGCGATGTCTTTCTCAACTCCGCAAGCTGGCTGGGCCAAGCCGATGACGCCACCCTCTCCATTCGCCCCCGCGAAGTCACCAACCGTCGCATTACGATGACGGTACAGCAACAGATTGGCCTTGGGGTATTTGCCCTGCTGATTTTGCCCCTAGTGGGCGTCATCCTGGCCGTGCTGCTATGGCTGAAACGACGCTAGCCCCCGTAGGGTGGGCACTGCCCATAACTCAACTAAGCGCCATTAAGCGCCATGCACCTCTTCTTCCCCCCGCTCAAGCATGGATTCCTGGACATGCTCCTGCTCATGGAGCTTATTGGCCATGGCTAAGCGGGCTTTTTCTTCCACGGTGGAAGGCGCGTCTTCATGCAGTTCTTCGGCGCTGCGCTCTAGCATGGCGTCCTGGCGGAGTTCCTCCTGCTGACGTTGCTGGGCCAAGAGTTCGCGGGCTTGTTCGGTTTGCTTATCCATAGGATCTAGCCTCTCCTAAAGGTCTTTGGGCGGTTTAAGCCCTGGGTCAACAACCCTACTAACCATGCAGGGAAACGGCATCATCCCGAAGCCATACCGCCTTGGCTTTCGTGATCTCCTGCATGATCTATCGTGATCCCTATTCCATTGTTAAAGGTGTGGGGTCTGGTTCGTAGGGTTGATACTATTCTTAAATACCCCTCAACCCTGCCTTGCTTGGGTCGCCCCTAGAGGACATAGTCTTGGGGAAGGGTGAGCATCGGCAAGACTGAGCCCCATCTCAACCCAGGCTGGCAACAACCAGAGCCCTTCAGGCCCTCCAGGCCATCCCCCCTAGGGGCATGTTATGTTACAACTATGTTAACTTGCCTCTAAGGTTTCCATTGAGTCTCTCCCCTGGCCTAACCCCGAGTAAAAGTCTGTTGCTGTGGCTCTCTGCGGCCCAGGACTGGCTTAGTCATTCCCAACGCCAGCTACAGGTTTTTGGGGCTTCCTTAGGTTTAGTGATTTTACCAGTGTTTGTGCAGGCTCCCCTAGTTCGCTATTTTCCCTGGGTGAGTTTGGCCATCACGCCCCTGTGGATCTGGCTGGGGGCTGCGATGATGAAGCGCCCTCGCTGGGAGGTTTGGGGTGATCTGATCGTCGGTTTTGGGTGGATTTGGCTGACCGGATCTCTCTACTGGGGCTGGTTTCGGTGGGAACCCGTCATGCACCTACCCATCGAAGCCCTAGGAATGCCCATTGCCGTCCTGTGTTTATACAAGGGCTGCGGACGGGTGGGCAGCTATTTCTTCTTAGGTTCCTTGCTGGGTACCGCCATTACCGATCTCTACATCAACTGGATGCATTTGTTCCCCAGTTGGCGACAGCTCATGCAGGTGGAACCCGATGTGGCTCCGGTGGTGTTACAGGCCGCAGCGGTGGCCTTAGAAACCGATATTGCCGCCTGCCGGGCGGTGGTGCTAGCTATTTTTCTACTGGTGGCCACAGCCATTGCCCTATTCACGTCGCGCCAACTGGCTTGGTGGGCCTTTGGGGGAGCGGTACTCAGCACCTTAATTGTGGATGGGCTGTTTTTCCTCGGCGCGATGCTGGCTTAATCCCCAACGTCTGTCTCAGCGGCTAGCCCTGTTTCTCGATTGGCCCTAAGTCCTTAAGTACCTATGGACCCAACGTTCAGGTGTTTCCTCAGCCATTGAGAAGATCGGCCATAATAGGGCTATTCATCATGGCTATTCATAATTAATAGATCGGGTGATACCTACCCCTTAGGTAGGCAAGTTCGTCTATCGTTGAACCTGAGCCCATGGTTTAACCGACGATTCCTACCCCATCCCAGCGATCTGCGCTGTACCATAGCTCCAGTATCCTAACCAAGGCTGGTGTGCTCCAAGAGGTGTGCCTAGGAGGTAACGCCCCCTCACCTCCTCACGGGCTGCGGCTTGGGATTGCTGCTTGCGTTCATCATCGTGTCCTCAGATTGTCAGTTAGCTGCGGTGAACACCCCCGAATCTGGCCCTTACCTTACCCTGAAAACTCAGTCTAGCCCTCGGTATCTGTCCTTGGCTGGGCTGGCCTGTTGGACAGTGGGACGTAGCGACGACAACAACCTGGTTTTGCCGGATCGCTGGATTTCTCGCAACCATGCCATGCTTCAGGGCATGGAGGATGGCTCCTTTTATCTGATTGATTTAGGCAGCCGCAATGGCACCTTCATCAATGGGCAACGGGTGACGGTACCCGTGACGCTAAAGGATGGCGACTCAATTATCTTTGGCCAAACGGAGCTGACCTTTTCCCATCCCAAGGCCAAGTCCCAGTCCATCGAGGCTACGGCTACCGGCACCGATTCCACCGCCACCGCCATGCTCCATGTGCGGCGGTTAATTTCAGTCATGGTGGTGGATATCCGCGACTTCACCGTTCTAGCCCGCCAAATGGATGAAAAAATCCTCTCGGAGGCCATTGGCACCTGGTTTCGACGGGCGGGAGAAATTATCACCCAGTACGGCAGTGGGGTGGATAAATACATTGGCGATGCCGTCATGGCCGTGTGGGTGCATGGTTCGGGCGGGGCTAACAACGACGAAATGCTGCACATTCTCCAGGCCGTCAGCACCCTGGCGACCATGACCAGTCGCCTCCATGAGCAGTTTCCCCTCCCCTTTCCCCTGCGCATCGGGGCCGGGCTGAATACGGGCTATGCCATGGTGGGCAACACCGGATCGGCTAATCGCCCCGACTACACGGCCCTAGGCGACACCGTCAATGCCGCCTTTCGCCTAGAGTCTGCCACGAAGGCCCTAGGGATAGACCTAGCCATGGGCGAAACCACCTACGACTACCTCCAGCTCCTCGGAGCCAGCGAACCCTACTTCCAGCGCCATACGGTCTTACTGAAGGGCTACGACAGCCCCATTACGGCCTACGGCGGCACCTTTACCCACCTCAATCAATTTCTAGTGCGCCAGGAATAACGAGCGAGGGTTGGGCGTAGCAGAAAGCCGGGGATGGGCTAGGCTACTGTCTATAGTCATTGCCCTAGGGAACACCCTGAGGCCCCTAACCTAGGATCCGTAATACCGTGGTCGATAGCCTTTCCCCCTCAGAGCGTCGCCTGTTTCGTGTGGGCACCTTTAACCTCTCAAACCTGGCCTTGCCGGAGCGCGACTTTTACCCCGGCGAGTCCTACAGCCGCGACGACTACCTGAAAAAGCTCACCTGGATCGGTCGTCAGCTCGACCGCATGAAGGTGGATATTGTGGGCTTTCAGGAGGTGTTTCACCAGGGAGCCCTCAAGGAAGCCCTGCACCGCAGTGAGTATCACCGTCAGCACACCATTGTCATGGCCGAGGGGGCAGGGCGTGGCCCTGGGTTGGCCCTGGCCACTCGGTTCCCGGTGCTAGATCAGCGGGTCTATGAGGACTTCCCCCCCGGCAGCGCCCTAGAACTCGATGGATCCGAACTGCCCATTAGCCAATTTTCCCATCCGGTGCTGGCGGTGGATTTGGCCCTCACCGAAGCGATTCAATGTACGGTCTTTGTGATTCACCTCAAATCTAAGCGTCCCACCCTGGCCGATGGCGTAGACCGGGGGGATCCGGTGGAGGTGGCCAAGGGCTATGCTCGGTCGCTGATTCGGCGGGCAGCGGAGGCCACGGCCCTGCGCTGCATTCTCATGGAAGTGCTGCAAGATCGGCGCTATCCGGTGATTGTGATGGGGGATGTGAACGACAACCACACGGCGGTAACCACCCAAATTGTGGCCGGGCAGCCCCCCTGGGAATGCTGGCCCTACCGCAAAAAGGCCCCGGTGTGGGATGTACTGCTCTACCAGGTGAAGGATATCCAGGCCCGCCTGGGCTACGGTGACCACTACTACACCCACATCCACAACGGCCACTACGACAGCCTCGATCACATCATGGTGAGCGAAGAATTTGCCGCCCAAAACCGAGATCGCATTGGCCGCGTCACCTATGTCTCGGTCTATAACGACCACCTTTTCGACCAAACCCTCCTCGACGAAACCATCGAGCCGTGGAAATCCGACCATGGCCAAGTGGTCGCCACCATCGAGCTGGATCCACCCCCTTCGCCGCTGCCCAATGTTCCCGTGCGGCGGGGGTAGTTACCGTTAATGGGTCCAGCGGGCACGGTCAGGGCGGGCATCGATATGCACCAGGTGCGGATAGCGGTGATAACGCCCCAACCCTCCGGGCCACCAGGGATCGAGGAACCAGTAAACCTGGCTACCCGTGAGACCGGCGCAGTAAACATCGATGGCGTCACCGATGCCATGGCGACTATGGAAGGGGCGGCCCTGCGGAGGACTAACCTCGAACGGGTGATACCAACGGGTAACCATGAAGGGACGACCTAGGCGGTCACGGGCCTGCTGGGCCAACTGGGCAATGCGGATCATGGCATCTACGGTAGCCTGGTTCGGGGGCATATGCACCCCGCCACGGGTCGCCTCGGCCCAGGTGAAATGACCATTGGACACAATGCTGGCTGCTAGTTGAATATTCTGGGGTGTCCAGTGCGGAGGCCGAGGCGGGGCCAAGGTCGGCAGAGGCATCGGCATTGCGTCGGGGGAGGTGGGGGC
The DNA here is from genome assembly GCA_044070495.1 of Spirulina sp. GTDB lineage: Bacteria > Cyanobacteriota > Cyanobacteriia > Phormidesmidales > Phormidesmidaceae > Nodosilinea. The sequence continues at coordinate 126,759 of JBIPSI010000015.1, forward strand.
GGCCCGTTCCATCCGTCGCACATCCTCCAGCAAGGCTTGCACGGTGGCGGTGCGGTTCTCCAGCCCGCGCCAAAGCTGCACCAGACCAATTAGGGTTTCCCGCTGGGCCTCCGTTTCGTCGTAGGTAGTGGGCAGGGTTTGGACAAAATCCACCAAGGCTCGATCTAGGGTTTGGGCGGTGGCCATCAGGGCATCGGGATGATCGGCCTGGGCCACCAGATCATCGGGGTTCACCCCCAGTCGTTGCAGGGCCACATTGCGAGACTCTAGGCCGTACCATTGCCGATAACCCTCGGTGAGGGCAAGGCGTTGATTCCCCTGCCCCCGATAGCGAGGGGGGATGGTCTGTACGACCGCCATCAGAGCCGCATCAAGCACGGGCAGATTGATGGCGTGGGCAAAGGGATCGCGGGCCAGCAACATCCCAATAGCGGCCTCGCGGGAGTCGCACCTATGCCAAAGCTGCACGAGGCGAAGCAGGGCCTCGCGCTGGTGAGGATAGCCCCCATAGTCGCGCAGGGCCACCAGGGTAAACGCCAGCAGGGCTTGATCTAGGGCGGTTTCGTCCGGCACCTGATCTACCACGGGCACCTGCATCATCCCGTAAACATCATGGACGTCATCCCCCTGCCGCCAGATCCGCGCTGCCTCCACGAGGGCCTGCCGCTGTGTTTCTAGCCGACTATAGTTGGGGGGCACCCGCTCCACAAAGGCGAGCAGGGTAGGGTCTAGCTGGGCCATCTTCTGGGGCATGGGGGCACCGCCATAGTCCGCCGCCCAGTCCTCTAAATACGCCTGACGCAGGGCAGCCTCATCACAGGACTCAAGCTGAGCCGCATCCTGTTCGTGGGCAGAGGGGGTATAACCCTGGGCCACCTGCCCTAGGAAGCGGTCGGCGTAGCGTCCGGCGGCAGCATCCCAGAGATCGGTGCTCGGCCAACCCTGATCAATCAATCGCAGAGTGAGGCGACGCAAGGTATTGGCGGCAAAGCGCACCTGCCCCATAAAGGTGTCCACCTGGGCCAGATCAATCTGATGAATCGGCACAAGGCCCAACCCCGTTTCCCCATCCGTCAGGGGGGACGGCCTCTGCACCCTGTGGAGAGCCGCCAATAAAGGCTTGTGAATCCCCGTGCGGCCCGCCTCAATGAGATAGTAGTGATTGCGCTGATCCGGTGCTAGCTTGTCCATAGCCCTGTTTCTGCCTCCCCAAACCTTGTCAAACAGCCGTCTGGGCTGTCTTTGTGGCAGGCCAGATGCCTACCCTACAATGACCTTGTTGATTGATTGATGACTCAGCCTTGCAGCCGTCACTTAGTGTAGAACCGATGGACAAATCCCAACCATTAACTACTGCCGAGTTTGTGCATCGGTTTCGGGAATGCTGTCCTCAGCCTGGGTTGATCGCCACCGACATGGACGGCACCCTCACTCGCCAGGGTGAGTTTACGGCGGATCTGCTGGAGGGATTGGCCCAATGGCAGCGGGCGGGGTGGACGGTGCTCGTGGTTACTGGACGTTCGGCGGGGTGGGTGCAGGGCATTGCCCATTATTTGCCCATTGCCGGGGCCATGGCGGAAAACGGCGGCGTTTATTTCCCCGGCAGCGACCGTCCCGAATACCTTAGCGACATTCCGAATCTCTCCCACCATCGCGAGTCCCTAGCTGAGGTCTTTCGTCACCTGTGTCAGCATGGGTTTGATATCGCCACCGCTGAGGACAACGCCTTTCGCCTTACCGACTGGACATTTTCCACGGAGGGACTGACCCCAACCGATCTCACCCGCATGGCCGAAATTTGCCACACCCTCGATTGGGGATTTACCTATAGCACGGTGCAGTGTCACATTTTCCCGGTCGATCAATCCAAAGCGGCAGGGCTACAACGGGTTCTGAACACCCACTTTCCCCAGTTTGGCTCTCACCAGGTAATCACCATCGGCGACAGCCCCAACGACGTCAGTATGTTTGACCCTGGCCTTTTTCCGCAATCCGTAGGCGTGGCCAATGTGAAACACTACTGGCCCCACCTCGCCCACCATCCCCGCTGCGTTACCCATCAGCCCGAAGTGGATGGCTTTCTAGAACTCACCCAAGCGCTCTTGGGCTAAACCTTGCATAACTACAAAAGGGGGTTAGCCCAAAGACTAACCCCCGATTACCCGATTGGTGTAGCGCTGGAGCCAAGCCTGTTACCCCTGGCTGAAGCGCTATCCCAAATCCGAATTAGGCCACCCCGATTTCCAACCCAGAACGCCGTAGGGGTGAGGTTTCCTCACCCGTGGAACCGGGGTAAGCCAGCCAGATTTAGCATGACCCAATGGAGAAGCGACTCTTAGAGCAACGCTAGGACAAACCCTAGAAGAACGCAGGCTGGTGACGGATCAGGCTGAGGAACTCTTCGCGGGTTTTTTGGTCATCCCGGAAAGAACCCAGCATGGCGCTGGTTACCGTCCAAGAACCGGGCTTTTGCACGCCGCGCATGACCATGCACATGTGGCTGGCTTCCACCACCACAGCCACCCCACGGGGTTCCAGAATTTCCTGAATCGCTTCGGCCACCTGGCGGGTGAGGCGTTCCTGCACCTGAAGGCGGCGGGAATACATTTCTACGATGCGGGCCAGTTTGCTGAGACCGACGACGCGCTGGTTAGGGATGTAGGCGACGTGGGCGCGGCCCATGAAGGGCAGCATGTGGTGCTCGCACATGCTAAATAGGTCGATGTCACGCACCAGCACCATTTCGTTGTGGCCTTCATCAAAAATGGCCCCGTTGACCAGTTCTTCCAGGGATTGTTGATAGCCGCTGGTCAGAAATCGCATGGCATCGGCCACCCGCTTGGGCGTCTTCAGTAGCCCCTCCCGGTCGGGGTCTTCGCCCACGGAGAGCAGCATGGTGCGCACGGCCTCCTTCATGTCGTCGTGGCTGGTTTCGGGAATGCTGTAGGGCTTGGCCTCAGCACCGTGGCTGAGGGAACGGTCGGGCAGAACCGTCGGAGAAATGCCCGTGGTGCTCAGGCCAGTGGGGGTAACTTTGTCATTGATGCCATTTGAGGATGCGATAGTCATAGGGTTTCACTAAACTCCAGGTGTTCAACAAAATTGAGACCGCTCTCTGAGACGGCCAAACTGCACAGACGGTGAAAAACTTCAGGGCTAAGCCCGCTACAAGGCACCCCCAGCGGGCAGCAGCACAATATCCTCGATCACAGCTTGGGGAGGTAGCAGCACGGTGCTCAGGATCGTTTGGGCGACAATTTCAGGGGTCAACATTTGATTTCGATCAAAATCAGCATTAACGGTGTCGGTATCCCACAGAGGAGTGTTTACCGCGCCCGGGGTAACCATCACCACCCGGATGCCGTTGGCCCGCTCCTCCACCGCCAGCACCTTGGAAAGGGCGACCAAAGCAGCCTTGCTGGCGGTGTAGGCACCCCAGTCTGGGAAGGCCGATTTCGCGGCAATGGAAGAAATGTTGACGATGGTACCTCCACCTCCAGCCCTAAAGGTGGGAATCGCCGCCTGGATGCACTGAAACACGCTGGTGAGATTGAGATCCATAACCTGCTGCCAATGGTGCAGGGGCATGGTGGCGAGGGATCCGGTGTAGCCCATACCGGCGTTATTAATCAGGACGCTGAAGGCCCCAAAATCTTGGATGATTTCGGCCAAGCGGGCTTGCAAACCGGATTGATCCGCCAGTTCAACGACATAGCCCTTGGCCACCACGTCGTACTCCGCCAGTTCATCAATAACGGGCTGCAACCGCTCTAGGGAACGACCCAACAGGGCAACGTCGAACCCGGCCTGGGCAAGGGCGTGGGCCGTGGCTCTACCGATACCGCGACTAGCTCCCGTGATCAGGGCGCGACGCGGCAGGCCGGAACGGGGGGAATTGTCCAATGCTGAATACCAAAAACCAACAACTAACGAACCAGGAGCTAGGCAAGACCTATGGGTTGAGGGCTGCTAAGCTCGCTTCCTTAAGCGTTCCCGGATCGGGGTGGTTAGGCAAACAAGGTCAGGCCCACTTACATGTTAACAAACGTAAAGCACTTCTCTCAGGAATAGTCACCATAAAAGTCTTTGATGGCTATTCCCTCAGACATCCTATTATTGCACCCCCGTCTCCCTTGAACCTAGGCCGCTGCCTCCGCAAAAACGCCAATTTTTCGATATTTCTGATAACGCATCTGCTGGAGCGCTTCAGGGGTCAGGCAAGAGAGTTCCGTCAGGTGGTCTACAAGGGCCTGCTTGAGAATTTCTGCCGCCTGGATAGGGTCGGAATGGGCACCGCCCACCGGTTCCGGCAAGAGCTGATCCAAAATACCCAGGTTTTTCAAATCCCAGGAGGTGATCTTCAGGGCTTCGGCGGCTTCGGCGGAACGTCCGGCATCCTTCCACAGAATGGCGGCACAGGCTTCGGGGCTGGCCACGGTGTACACGGAATGCTCAAACATCATCAGCCGATCTCCCACGCCAATGCCCAGGGCACCGCCAGAACCGCCCTCGCCAATGATGGTGCAGATAATCGGCACCCGCAGGCCAAACATTTCCCGCAGGTTGTAGGCGATGGCTTCACCTTGTCCCATTTCCTCGGCCTCGTAGCCGGGATAGGCACCGGGGGTATCAATAAAGGTAATGATCGGCATAGAAAACCGATCGGCATGGCGCATCAACCGCATAGCTTTGCGGTAGCCGCCGGGGGAGGCCATGCCAAAATTGCGGGCCACATTGTCCTTGGTGTCGCGGCCTTTTTGGTGGCCCAAAATCACCACGGGTCGCCCCTCCAACCGGGCCACGCCCCCTACCAAGGCCGGGTCGTCTTTGCCGGAGCTGCGGTCTCCGTGCAGCTCAATCCATTCATCAGTGATGGACTGGATATAGTCTAGGGTGCTGGGGCGGCGGGGATGGCGGGCCACCTGCAACCGCTGGGCTGGGGTGAGGCTAGAAAAAATTTCCTGGCGCAAATGGGTGGCCCTGGCCTCTAGCTGGCGCAACTGGGCCGATACGTCTACATCATTTTTTTCCGCTAATTCGCGGATTTGGGCAATGCGTCCCTCCAGCTCCGCCAGGGGCTTTTCAAAGGACAGCAAAATTGACTTGCGCTCGTTAGGGGCCATGGCCAGCAGGTACAGCGATAGAAAAACAAGGCCCAAGCCGCAGCGAATGCAAAAATTGGGCCTTTCCCAGAATACCAAGCCAGGTTCCCCTTCCCGCCGCCCATGGGGGTAGGGAATTTACCCCATGACCTGGGGGCATGGATGAATAAGGGTTCGAGACGATGGCGGGGTCGGGTCGGCCCCCCGACTCCTAACGTCCTAATCGTAAATGTTGGCCGCCTTCAGCATGTGGTAAGTGATCAACAACTGGGTCAGCGCTAGGGGATAGCTTCGCAGGGTTTCTCCAGTGGTGCCGATCACGGTGCCAATGTCGGTGTTGCCTTCAATGCTGCAAAAACGTCCCAGGTAGGGAATTTCGCCGCACAGGGTGCGCTCCAGTTCTTGGACAGGTTGCTCGGTGGCGTGGCAGTCAATTTCGAGCACATCCACGGGTTTGCCCATGTCGCGATCCAGTTCTAGGCGCACGGCATCGCTGAGGGTACCGCCGTGCTTGGTTTCTAGCAGGTGGCTAAAGTCGGGGTGGGGGATGGTAGGCCGCATCACCAGGCGCACGTTGAGCATTAGTTCATCGGTGCTTTGCTCATTGCTGGGGGGATAGAAGGAGACCACCACATCGGCCCATTGGCGCTGGGGGCGGATGTAGGCTTCGGAGTCTTCCTCGCGGGCCTTGATCTGTTCGATCACCTCTTCTGGGGTGTAGCCACGCTTGCGGGTGTCGCGCTTAATTTTCCAGTTGGCGCGTAGGTCTTCCGGCGGGGCAAGGTAGACCTTCACATCGTAGGCATCGCGGCAGGCGCGGGTGGAATAGCCCAGCAGTCCCTCCACGATCACAAAGCGGCGGGGTTCGATGTATTCCGGGGCGTCAAATTCGCCGCTGCTGTGGTTGTAGATGGGTTTGAGGATAGACTGCCCAGTACGCAGCAAGCCCAAGTGCTGCTGGATAATGTCGATGTAGTTGCAGTCGGGGTGAAGGGCAGAGATACCCATTTCCTTGCGCTGTTTGCGGTCGTAGCGGTGGTAGTCGTCCGTGCAGATGGTGGTAACTTGGTCTTCGCCTAGAATTTGAGCAATGCCTCGCGTGAGGGTGGTTTTGCCAGCGGCGCTATCGCCCACAATGCCAAGAATAATCGGACGGCCTACCATATATTCCTCCAGGGTTGTATAACCAATAGTTAATCATTCCATTGTAGGAACCAATGGGGCGCAATCCGATGATTGATTTAGAGAAGCAGACAATTTTAGTGACGGGCGGATCTCGCGGCATCGGGAAGGCCATCGTAGAAACCCTGCACCAGGCTGGGGCCTCGGTGGTGCTGCACTATGGCCAGGGCCAAGCCGAAGCCGAAGCCATCGCCGCTAACCTCGGTTCCGATGGGGTGCCCTCCGACCGGCTGTATTTGGTTCAAGCGGATTTGGCCCAGCCCGGTGCGGCCAAGGATCTGTGGGCTAAAGCCTTAGCGTGGCGCGGGTCAATCGCTACGGTGGTCAACAATGCCGCCACCATGCCCGCCGCGCCCATCGAGGGAGATTGGGACACCTGGGCGAGCGCTTGGCAGATCACCCTCCAGATCAATCTCATCGCCGTGGCAGATGTGTGTCGTGAAGCCGTCCTCCACTTCCAAACCCAGGGCGGCGGCACGTTGGTGAACATTGCCAGCCGTGCCGCCTTTCGGGGCGATGGCCCAGAATTTACCCCCTACGCTGCTTCCAAGGGGGGCATCATCAGCCTCACCCGCACCCTAGCCAGAGGCTTGGCCAAGGACGGTATCTTGGCCTACGCCATTGCCCCCGGATTCGTCCGCACCGACCGCATTGAACAGGTGATGGCCGAACGGGGAGCCGACTACGTCACCCGCGACATCCCCATGGGTGCCCCCGCCGACCCCCAAGACATCGCCAACCTCGTCGCCTTCCTCGCCGGTGGCCTCGCCCCCCACGCCACCGGGGCCACCTTCGACGTCAACGGTGCTTCCTATTTTCACTAAGGGATCCGCAAAGGAAGAAGGTACCGATGGCTAGCTTCCCTGTTGGTGCATTGCTTCACGTTGGCGCAGCCTCGCCTCGGCGTTATGCACCCTTGTATGTAAGTAAGGTGGGCACGGCCCACCTCACAACGCCCGCATGGAAAAAATGGTGGGCAATGCCCACCCTACTAATCTTGATTTTGCCCAAACCCCCACGCCACAATAAAAGTAACGCCCCCAATAAACCAATCACCAATCACCAACAACCAATCACCAACCCCATGACCGCCACCCACCCTTCACCCACCCACCCTTCACCCACCCACCCCTCCCTCACCGTCGATGTGGCGATTGTGGGCGGCGGCATTGTGGGGCTAACCCTAGCGGCGGCATTGCGACCCTCTGGGTTACGGGTAGCGGTAATTGAGTCCCAAAGCTCGGAGAGGGCAGCGTCTCGGCAACGGGCCTATGCCTTTTCTCCCACCTCAGCAGACATTATCAAGGGTCTAGGACTATGGCCACAGGTGGGGCCAAGGATTTGCCACTTTCAGCAGGTGCGCCTGTCCGATGGCGATCATCCCGAAGTGGTACGGTTCTCGCCCCAGGATTTAGGGGCCAAATCAGTCTTCTACGGAGCCGAGCATGGGGTGTTGATGGAGGCGCTGCAAGGGGCGGTGCAGGCGGCAGCGAATATCCACTATCTCAGTGAGTCCACCCTAGCGGTATCCGAACGCCACGGAGATCGTGTCATCGGCACCCTGACCACCCCAGACGGAATCCGCACTCTGGATGCGGCCCTAGTCGTCGCTGCCGATGGCAAACAGTCGCCCCTGCGGCGGCAGGCCAATATTGATGCCTTTGGCTGGCAGTACTGGCAGTCCTGCATCACCACGGTTTTGGAACCAGAGGGCGACCATCAACACACCGCCTACGAACGGTTTTGGCCGAGCGGCCCCTTTGCCATTCTGCCCCTGCCCGGTGGCCGCTGCCAGGTGGTGTGGACATCGCCCCACGAGGAAGCCCAGGCCATCCTCAACCTGCCCGAAGCGGAATTTATGGCGGAACTCGAACGGCGCTACGGCTCCCACATGGGCAAGTTGAAGCGCCTCACCTCGCCCGCCCTGTTCCCGGTGCAGTTGATGCAGTGTGACCGCTACATCCAGCCCCGTCTTGCCCTGGTAGGGGATGCGGCCCACAGTTGTCACCCCGTCGGGGGGCAAGGGCTAAACATGGGCCTGAGAGATGCGGCGGCTCTCGCAGAAGTCCTCACCGCCGCCCACCAAAAAGGTGAAGACCTGGGTGCTGTTAACGTGTTGCGCCGCTACGAAAGCTGGCGACGGTGGGAAAATTGGGTCATCCTCACCTTTACCGACACCCTCACCCGCAGTTTCTCAAACCAAATTGCCCCCATCGTGGCCCTGCGCCGCACGGGGTTGTGGATGCTGAGCCATGTCTCCCCGCTGCGCCACCTGGCCCTGCGATTGATGACCGGACGCCTAGGCCGCGTGCCCAAACTGGCTTTGGAAGGTCGGCAGATTAGGGACTAGGGATTGGGGATTACTAGGAAAAGCCTGTACAACATCACCACGGCGGAGCATAACGCCAAGGGCAGGATTAGGCTGGGCTGAGTCAGCGGCGGGCGCTGAGGCTAATTTCTAAGCTGCGGTCTAGAATATCTAGCCCCTGGTGCATTTCGTCGGGGGTAATGATTAGCGGCGGGGCCAAGATCAAGATATTTCCCATGGAAACCTTGAGACTGAGTCCCTGGGCTAGGGCTTGGTACATGACCGCATCAGCGAGATCATAGGCCGGTTCTCGGGTAGCCGGATTAACGACCAGTTCCACCCCCAAGAGGCAGCCACGCCCCCGCACATCGCCAATGGCAGGGTATTTCGCCATCATCTGTCGGAGTCTAGCGAGGGCCAGATCGCCAACGACCTGGGCATTGTGGGCCAGGTTCTCATCCTGAAGAATCTGTAGGGTGGTGAGGGCGGCGCGGGTGGTGACGGGGTTCTTTTCGTGGGTGTAGTGGCCGTAGGCATAGTCGCCACAAACATCCAGGTCAGGATGGCAAAGAATAGCCGCAATGGGCAGCACCCCGCCACCTAGGGCCTTGCCCAAGACCAAAATATCGGGCACCACCTGGTCGTGTTCACAGGCAAATAGCCGCCCCGTACGGCCCAGCCCGGTGGGAATTTCATCAAAAATGAGCAGCGTCCCGTGGTGGTGACAGGCCGCTTTAACCTGCTGCCAAAAGCCAGGGGGAGCAGGAACTGGATTGGTGGCCCGCATCGGTTCAGCCACTAGGGCGCAGATGTCGCCTTCCTTTTCGAGCACGTAGCGAATTTGGTTAAGGCACAGGTCGGCGCTGTTGGCTGTCACGCCCCAGGCATTGCGGTAGTCCCCAAGGGGAGGCACATGTTCGCTACCGGGCAGCAGAGGACCGATGGGACCGCTGCGAAACATCGCCTCGCCGCCAATGCTGCGCGCCCCAAACCCGGCACCATGGTAAGCATCCCAAAACGAGAGGGTCTTAAACCGTCCGGTGGCGGCACGGGCATAGGCCAAGGCCATTTCAATGGCGTCGGATCCCCCCGTGGCAAACAGCACCTTGCTGAGCGCCCCTGGGGCGAGGGCAGCTAGGGTTTCCGCCAGTTCCACCGCTGGCTCGCAGGTGTAGCGCCGGGGCACGAAGGACAGGCTTTGAAGTTGAGCCTGAAGAGCGGCAATCAGCCGGGGATGACCGTAGCCCAAATTGTGGGCGCTGTTGCCGTGAAAATCCATGAAACGACGGCCCTGCATATCCTCCAGCCAGATTCCCAGCGCCGAACGCAGGGCCGAAAGACAGGGAGTAGAGGCGGATTGGTGTAGAAACACCGCAGCGTCACGGTGCAGCCAAGACCGTAGATCTGCATTCTGGTGAGAGCGATTCCAATGCTGTCGCCGAGGGGAACCATTTAGGTCACTTTCTGCGGCGGCGGGGGGGACGTGGGTCATTGAAGCACTGGCTCGCTAAAGTCGGACACGGTCTGGGGCGATGAATGTCTAGGGCCATTTAGCCGGTCAGCGGAATCTGGCGTCGGTCGGTCGGCGGCCCCTTAAGTAGGATGCCTAGGTGCCGCTATAACGCATCAAAGCCTTGGTCAGCGTGGGTTACGCTGCGCCAACCCATCCTAGGGGGCCTTACCTTTAATCCGCCCCACCGATCTAGGACGCTTTAGGCTGTCGTCATGCAGCATTAGCCTGCCTAGGGTACGCGGTGCGCCCCATCTCACGATAGGTTTATAAGCCCGTTTTATCGTCGAAGCAAAAATAATATTTAATGATGGCAGCATGATTTTTCAACCCATCAAAGCCAAACTTAAAGAAAGTTCTTATCCAAACAAAAGCCTTGCTGTATCTACATTGTTGTTATCAGGATAATCTAGACTAAATCTCTCCATAACTTTCCAGGAATTTCCATAAGCATTTCTTTACCCAAACGACGACTCTTTCCCCTAGGATTGCGGTGGAATTTTTTGGCTAAGGTTGAGCGATGGTCGGCGATTTAGTGAGTCCTATTCTGCGCTTTTTATCGAAACGACGATGGCAGCGCTTTGTCTCCATGGCCGCAGCCTCCTGCGCCATGGTTTGGATGGTGGCCGCCTGTGCGGTCTCCCAGGAAGACCTAGCGTCCTCGACGGGCGGCGCTACGGAAACATCTAGCGATTCTAGTATTACGGTCTATACCGCCCTAGAGGATGATCAAATTAGCGGATATCTAGAGTCTTTTCAAACTCAGTATCCCGACATTAACGTTAATATCGTGCGGGATTCAACGGGTATTATTACGGCCAAATTATTAGCCGAAGCCGATAATCCCCAGGCCGATGTGGTATGGGGAACGGCGGCATCCAGCCTCCTCGTGGCCGAAGAAAAAGGTCTGCTCGAGCCCTATGCCCCTGTTGGTCTAGAGGCGGTTAACCCTAAGTTTCGTGATGATGCTAACCCACCTCGATGGGTCGGCATTGACGTTTGGATGTCAGCCTTTTGTGTCAACACCATCGAATCTGAAAAGCTTGGATTGCCCATTCCTAAGGGCTGGGCTGACCTAACCAATCCGGTGTATAAGGGGCACATTGTGATGTCTAATCCTGCCTCTTCGGGGACGGGATTTCTATCCGTCTCGACGATTCTGCAAAATTCTCCGACCGAAGACGAGGGCTGGGCTTATTTGGATAAGCTCCACGAAAATATTGCCCAGTACATGCACTCTGGTTCTCGCCCCTGTAAGGCGGCGGGGGCTGGGGAATATCCCATCGGCATTTCCTTTGGCTATCGGGCGGTGAAGCAAAAGAACGATGGCGAACCCCTGGAAGCGGTCTTCCCGGCGGAGGGATCGGGTTGGGATGTCGAAGCCAATGCCCTGATTAAAAAGCCTGAGATTAAGGCGGCGGCCAAGACCTTTTTAGACTGGGCGATTTCCCCTGAGGTTTCTGAGAAATACGCTGAGAGTTTTGCCATTACAGCGGTGAAAACAGATGTCCCTCCACCGGCGGGATTTCCTGAAGATCCGGTGGCACAGCTAGCGGACAATGACCTGCGCTGGGCCGCCGCAAACCGTGAGCGCATCTTGGCAGAATGGACGAAGCGCTACGACACGAAATCTGAACCGAAGAGCTAGGGTGCTCCCCCATCCCTCACCTGGCCTCGGCTCTGCGGAAGCCATCCCCTGTGAGCAGGGGGGCCTATTGGGGAAAGTCCATGGGCTTTCCCCACTCGTTTCCTTCATCCTTACTTGATCCTTAGATGTAGTGGGCTGGCACCATGACCTATTCAGACCCTTCCGCTTCTCAGTCCTTAGAGGATCCGTCCCTAGCTCAGGACGTCGCAGCCCAGCCTAGCCACGCCCCTGGGGTCGCCGCCGAAACGGCGGCTCGTACCATTCGGCAACCCTACTTACAAATTGAGAACATCCACAAGCGCTTTGGCAGTTTTGCGGCCCTCAAGGATATTTTCTTGAATGTGTATCCCGGTGAGTTTGTCTGCCTTTTGGGGCCAAGCGGCTGCGGCAAAACCACGCTGCTGCGCATTATTGCCGGCCTAGAACAACAAACCCAGGGGCGGGTGATTCAGGGAGGGCAAGATGTCTCGCACCTGCCCCCCTCCAAACGCGACTTTGGCATTGTGTTCCAGTCCTATGCCCTCTTCCCCAACCTAACCGCCCACCAAAACGTTGCCTACGGTCTACAGAACCAAAAGCTCCCAAAGGCCGACATTGATACCCGTGTTGGTGAACTCCTCGACATGGTGGGGCTAGGGGGCATGGGCCAGAAGTATCCCTCCCAAATGTCTGGGGGTCAGCAGCAGCGGGTTGCCCTCGCCCGTGCCCTCGCCCTCTCCCCCGGTTTGTTACTGCTGGATGAACCCCTTTCGGCCCTGGATGCCCAAGTGCGGGTCAAACTGCGGGCCGAGATTGCCAATCTTCAGCGGCGGCTGGGGATTACCACCGTCATGGTGACCCACGACCAAGCCGAAGCCCTAGCCATGGCCGACCGCATTGTCGTGATGGACAAGGGGTATATTGCCCAGGTCGGCACCCCCCACAGCGTGTATCAAAGCCCCGGCAGCCCCTTTGTCGCCAATTTTATTGGGGTGATGAACTTTTTAGACGGCATGGTCGAAGCCAAGGACACCGTGCGCTGCGGCAACCTTGTGCTGCACGCCCCTAGCAACACCGTTCCCGTGGGGCAAAGGATTTCCATCGCCATTCGTCCTGAAGATATTCGAGTCATGGATAGTGCGGCTACCCCAGATTCCAACGTTGCCGAAGCCGAGGTGCTGGGCACCGAGTTTCTGGGGTCTGGCTATCGGCTAGAACTGAGTATTTCTGGAAACGCCCGTCAGCCCATGACCCTAGATATTTCCTCCCACCGGGCTCGCGCCATGGCCATTGAGACCCTAGAATCCCTGGCGATTCAACTGCCCCCAGAGATGATCCGTGTTTTCCCCAGAGAAGCCTCCTAGGTTCACGCCCCCTCAATGTCCCGCCAACCCTTCCCCACAGCCCAAGTCCTATGACCACTACCACCCGTCGTCCCATTGCGGCCCCCCGCGCTAAAGCCTTCGACCTCGAAGCCTGGGTGATGCGCAGTCTCCTGGGCCTGGGTGCCCTGTGGCTGGTGGTGGGCGTCGTGCTGCCCCTGTTCCCCATGGTGGGCCGCAGTTTTCAGAACACTAATGGGGAATGGGTGGGATGGGCCAACTACGTGCAATACCTCACCACCCCGTCGTTGGTGCAGTCGTTTTTGAATAGTGTGGGCGTGGCGCTGACCACCACCCTCTTCTCTGTGGGCTTGGGGTTTATCTATGCCTACGGCCTTACCCGCACCGCCATGAAGGGCAAGACCTTCTTTCGTACCCTAGGGCTGCTGTCGCTTTATATTCCTCCCCTGGCCAACGCCATTGGGCTGATTTATCTGTTTGGCAATCAGGGACTAGTCACCACCGGATTTTTTGGGCTATGGCCAGGGGTTAACATCAATCTCTATGGCTTTAATGGCATTGTGCTGGGGGAGTTTCTCTACTGCTTTCCCCAGGCCGTAATTCTGTTAGTCACCGCCCTAAATTTAACCGATGCCCGTCTGTACGAGGCCGCAGAGGTACTGGGAGCCTCGACCGCCAAGACCTTTTTTACGGTGACTTTACCTAGCGTAAAATACGGGTTAATTAGCGCCTTATTTGTGTGCTTTATTCTCGCCTTTACCGATTTCGGAGTACCGAAGGTAGTCGGTGGCAACTTTAACGTACTGGCCACCGATATTTACAAGCAGGTGATTGGCCAGCAGAACTTTTCCATGGGGGCGACCATCAGTGTGTTCTTGCTGGTGCCCTCGGTGCTGGCCTTTGGACTAGATCGCATCGTGCAGCGGCGGCAAAATGCTCTAATTAGCGCCAAATCCGTCCCCCTACAGCCCAAGCCTAACCCGATTTTAGACTGGGCTATGTTTGGCTTCTGTACTTTGGTTTTCGCCTTTATTTTTACGGTATTTGGCACCATTATTCTGGCTTCTTTAGTCAAAGTTTGGCCCTACGACTTTTCCCTGAGTCTAAAGAACTACAACTTTAGTAGCGTGGGCGGTGGTGGCTATGGGGCCTACTGGAACAGCCTGCGTATGTCCTTCTATACGGCAATTTTTGGCACGGCTATCGTATTTACCGGAGCCTACCTGGTGGAAAAGGGGCGGGGGCTGAACTGGTTGCGTTCCCTCACCTACCTGTTGTCTACCATTCCCCTAGCCTTGCCCGGTCTGGTACTGGGTTTGGCCTATGTCTTCTTCTTTAACAACCCCATCTGGCGCATCCCTTTCACAGGGTTAGCTATCTACAATCCCTTCCACGGGCTCTACGGCACCATGGCGCTGTTGGTAATAGCCAACATCATCCACTTCTACACCGTTTGTTTCCTGACAGGCACCACCGCCCTCAAGCAAATTGATGCAGAATTTGAGTCGGTTTCGGCCTCCATGGCCGTCCCTTTTTACAAAACCTTCTGGCGGGTCACGGTACCCCTATCACTACCCGCCATTTTAGAGATTGGCATCTACTTTTTTGTCAATGCCATGGTCACCATTTCGGCCATTATCTTTTTATACCCAGCCAACCTGCCCCTAGCCGCCGTTGCCATTGTCAATATGGACGATGCTGGGGACATTGCCGCCGCCGCCGCCATGTCTACCCTGATTGTGTTAACTAGCCTGGGAGTACGGGTAATTTACTCCTGGCTCACCAAGGGTCTGCGTCAGCGATCAGAGGCATGGCTCAAGCGCTAGTTCGAGTGTTTTGACGAAGGACTGTGCCCATTGGCTTCCTTTTTCTATTTCCCTGAGGTTCCCTATGGCTAACATTAAGCTCATCGTCTTTGATATGGCAGGCACCACCGTAAAAGACGACAACGAAGTACTGCACTGTTTTTTTGAAGCGGCCAAACACACGGGACTGATAGCCGACGCAGATCGGGTCAATGCTATGATGGGACTCCCCAAAAAGGTGGTGTTTCAAACCCTGTGGGCCGACCAAATTGGAGCCGCGAGCGAAGACTACTTTGCTAATGTCGAAGCCTCCTACGATTGTTTTCGCACCGTCCTAGAAACCCACTACCGCACCCAACCCGTAGCACCCACGGAGGGTTGCCTAGCCCTCTTTGACTGGCTGAGAGCCCGCTCCATCGCCATTGCCCTCACCACCGGGTTCTATCGGGAAGTAACCCAGATTATCCTCAACCGCCTGGGCTGGGAGGTGGGGCTAGATCCCACCTCCTACGTGGGATCAGCGCAATCCACGATTCAGATTTCCGTCACCCCCTCTGAAATCTATGGCAACGAGGGCCGTCCGGCTCCTTTTATGATCCAAAAAGCGATGTACCGCCTGGGCGTTGATGACCCTAAAACGGTGGTCGCCATTGGGGATACCCCCTCCGATCTGGCGTCGGCCCGCCACGCGGGTTGCCTCTACGCCTGTGGGGTGACCAACGGCACGCACACCCAGGCCCAGTTAGCCCAGCATTCTAACGATGGGCTCTTTGACTCCATGGCGCATTTTCAGCGCCAGTTAGACCAATGGCTCAGCTAGGGCTTGACCATTTCGTTCATAGGAATCTTTGCCGATGACAACCATGTCTCTGGCCCACTCCACCGAAGTTGCCATTGTGGGTGCGGGCATTGTGGGTTTAGCCCATGCTCTGGCGGCGGCTCGTCGAGGCCATCGGGTGACGGTGTTCGAGCGCAGTGAGCGGGCCGTGGGAGCGTCGATTCGCAACTTTGGCATGGTGTGGCCCATTGGCCAGCCGCCGGGGCCACTGCGAGATCGGGCCATGCAATCGCGTCAGATTTGGATCGACATGGCGACCAAGGGCGGCTTCTTTTACGACCCCGTCGGCTCCCTGCATTTGGCTTACCACTCCGACGAACTGGCTGTGATTGAGGAATTCGTCGCCCTGGCCAACCCCGCAGGCTATGCCGTGCAGCTCCTCACCGCTGAGGAGGTCGCCACCAAGAGCCCCGCTGCCGTTACCCCTGGGCTACTGGGTGCCCTGTGGAGTGAAACTGAGGTGATTGTGGATGCACGGGAAGCCATCGCCACCCTTCCCCAGGTCTTGCAAACGGTCTTTAACGTCGAGTTTCGGTTTGGGGCCACCGTCACCGCCATCGACTCGCCCCAGTTCACCGTAAACGGCGAAACCTGGACAGCGGATCACATTTTTGTCTGTTCTGGGGCCGATTTTGAAACCTTATACCCCGATCTTTACCAAAACAGCGGCATCACCAAATCTAAACTGCAAATGATGCGCACTAGCCCCCAACCCCAGGGCTATCGAATTGGGCCAGCCCTCTGTGGCGGACTCACCCTAACTCACTATGCGGCCTTTGCCGATTGTCCCTCTCTACCGACCCTGAAGCAGCGCATCCAGGCCGAGTTACCCTTCGCGGTAGACTGGCACATCCATGTCATGATGTCCCAAAATGGGCTAGGGGAGTTGATCTTGGGCGATTCCCATGAATATGCCCTCACCTTTGACCCCTTTGATCGCGCCGACATTAACCAGTTTGTCCTGAATTATCTCAAGGGATTTGCCCAGGTACCCTGCCTAGACATCGCCGCCACCTGGCACGGCATCTACGCCAAACTGCCGGATAAGACCGAGTTCGTGGCCCACCCAGCCCCTGGGGTCACCATCGTCAACGGCCTCAGTGGGGCCGGCATGACCCTCTCCTTTGGTCTAGCCGAGGAAATTGTCTCCACCGTACTAAACAGCTGAGTCAGTCGGCGGAATCCTATATCGCTCGATCACCGACATCAGCCGCCATGCCCCGCCCAAGAATCGGAGATCGCCAAACAGGATTGGGGATCAGGCCAGTTGCGTGATGGCAACCTACTCCGAAAAGCTAGGATCCTACGGTTCAGCACCGGGCGGCAAGCCCAAGGCCAAGACCGCATTTTGCCCGCCAAAGCCAAAGCTCATGCAGAGAACCGTTTCCAGCTTAGCGGCGCGACTGTGTCTGACTATATGGGGGTAAATGGGATCGCCCGCAAGACCCACATTAGGCGGCAATTGCTGATGTCGCAGCGCCAATAAACCCAGGACAGATCCGATAGCCCCCGATGCCCCCAAGGTGTGGCCCGTGGCTCCCTTGGTAGAGCTGATCGGCGGTAGGTGGGGGAGGCATTGCTGGATCAAGGCCGCTTCGTGGGCATCGTTGAGAATAGTTCCGGTGCCGTGGGCGTGAACGTAGTGGATGTCTTCAGCCCTGAGTCCACTACGACGAAGACACTGCTCCAAGGCCAAACGACTACCCACTTGGTCTGGCTCAGGGGCCGTTAGGTGGTGGGCGTCGGCGCTGAGTCCGGCTCCTAAAATGCAGCCGTAGGGCTTGATATGGGGACGCTGAGCCAGGGAAGAGGCCGATTCCAGCACTAAAATAGCGGCTCCAGCCCCCAAGGCCAAGCCTTCTCGCTGGGGAGAGAAGGGATAGCAGCCCGTTGAGGCCAAGGCTCCAAGACGTTCAAATCCAGCCAGGGTCAGAGGCGTGATGGGGTTCTCCCCTGCCCCGACAATCACCCGCTGGCAGTGGCCCTGCCGAATCAACTCTGCCCCCTGAACAATCGCCCACAGCCCCGTGGCACAGGCCGCCATGGGCGCTAGCACTGGCCCACGGGTTCCCAAACACTGCGCGACCTCCCTAGAGGCCATGGCGGGTAGGGTGTTCAGCCAAGCCTGAGGGGGAATGTTCTGGGTGAGATAATCCTTCGCCAGAGTTTCCCACTGGGCCTGAAAGCCACGACTGGAGCCAATCACCACACCGCAATCGGCAGCGGGCAGGGTCATTTGGGCATCCCTAACGGCTTCCATGGCGGTCTGCTGGAGCAGATCGCTTAAGGGAATGATGGCCCCTTCCACCATCCCTAAAGGTAGGGGTAAAAATTCGGGGAAGGGCTGCTGCGGGGTCAGTCCCGACTTCCCCAATAGCAAGCATTCCCAAGTTTCCGACACGGAACAACCTAGGGCTGTGACTAACCCTAGGCCCGTGACGAAGACCGGGGCAGATGGCCTAGGGCTGGGCGTCGGGCTGGAGATTATCTAAGCCCTCAACCACACGCGCCGATTCGATGCGATCCCCCTGCTGGATGGCGTCCACCGCATCCATGCCTTCGGTGACGTAGCCGAATACCGCATAGCTACCGTCCAAAAAGGGTAGATCCGCTAGGGCAAAGTAAAACTGCGCCGAGGCCGAATCGGGAGCTTGGGAACGAGCCATGGCCACCGCCCCACGGGTGTGGGTTAGACGGGGATTCGTATTGATGCCAGCCTCCTCAAAAGTTTGGCCATAGAGGGGCTCTTCGCGATCCGTGGCCTTAATTTCCAGGGGAATGTAACGGGGGGCATTCGTATCCGGATTCACAAAGCTGCCAGTACCCAGCATCTGAGCCGGAATGCTGGCATCCTTGCTTTGGGGGTCGCCACCTTGCACCACGAAGGGCTCAGGTTCTCGCACCACCCGATGAAAAGAAGTGCCATCGTAAACGCCCCGGTTCACCAAATCCACAAAGTTGCCAGCGGTGATGGGGGCTTCCTCGCCATTCACCTCAATCACAATAGTGGATCCATTCACCACCATTTCCACCGTGGCCGTACCGTTCAGGACAGGGAGACCCGCCGTAGAGGGCGTCGCCGCCGTAGTCTCCGCTGGTGCAGGAGCCGCACTCTCCGAAGTGCCTGACTCCGGAGCCGAGGGAGCCGTGCAGGCCCCAGTTCCTAACATCAGCAGGGCGACAAGGGTCATTGAAACGAAACGGGTGTTCAATCCCATTGAAATGTTTAACTCCATGAATAGATATTGACCAGCTTCCCATCTTAAAAAGTTTGGCCGGAGTTGTGGGGCGGGTCAGTGCCCACATCAGAATCTACAGGCCCTCTAGGGGCACCTGCAAAAAGCGAGCCAGTTCAGCCCCCTGGTTTTCTAACTCAGATAGGGGAATGGGCTGACCCACACGGGTGAGGGGAATGTCGGGACGGCCCTTGAGGCGTAGGTAAAGCGACCGTTTGGGGTTTAGTCCCTCCTTAATGTCTACCCGAATAGCGGTGACATCGGCGAGGGACTGCTCGATTTCGATGCGACGGTTTTTACCGAAGAATCCGCTACGCACAATCCGTACCTGATTGCTGGCCTTGTCAAATTCGTTATAGCCGCCGCCCACATCCAAGCTAATCACCACCCACAGATAGGTGGCCAACCCTAGGGCAGCGAAGCCATAGAACCCCATGGCAATGCCCTGGGGAATGAAGATCAGTTGGGTCGGGTCGGAGAAGGGCAGCAGGTTGATCTGGAGATAGCTCGACAGCCCCGCCAGCAGGAACCCAGCCCCGCCCCCCGTAAGGACAATGGCCCAAAAAATATTGCTAGGCCGACGGGCTCCCAGAACAGTTCGCTTCAGGGATTGCGAGGCGCGAGAAGACGCAGAGGCAGTCATGGTTTTCAACGGGTAAGGGGGTCTACAGGCAAAAATCCTAAACTTTAGCCATTCCCAGCATAGATCGATAGGCTTCCTGAGAATTTACGTATCAGATTGTAAAAAAATGGAACACTCCTTATCATAAATAGAAACCTGGCCCTGAAGCCTGGCTTCGCGGGGCAGAGTTTATCTCAGGCAAGGGATAACGGCGACGAGTAAAGATTTATTCTCTCTAAGCCCTAATATCTGGAATACTGATAACTATTACCTTGCCCTGAGGAACGCTCTCTCAAGGATTCCTACGGATCCGAACAGAGTCGAACCCGTATGGACTAGATGTCATAGAAAGAGGATTTGACATGACCATAGCAATGGGGCGCGCTCAGGCTCAAAGAGGATGGTTCGACGTCCTCGATGACTGGCTGAAGCGCGATCGCTTTGTCTTTATTGGTTGGTCCGGCCTACTGCTGTTCCCCTGCGCCTACATGGCCGTTGGGGGCTGGCTTACCGGCACCACCTTCGTCACCTCCTGGTACACCCACGGCCTCGCGTCGTCCTACCTGGAAGGGGCTAACTTTTTGACCGTGGCCGTTTCTACCCCCGCCAACAGCCTGGGTCACTCCCTGCTGCTGCTGTGGGGTCCCGAAGCCCAGGGCGATTTCGTCCGCTGGTGCCAACTGGGTGGCCTGTGGAGCTTTGTGGCTCTGCACGGGGCCTTTGGTTTGATTGGCTTCATGCTGCGTCAGTTTGAGGTGGCTCGTCTGGTCGGTCTGCGGCCCTACAACGCCATTGCCTTCTCTGCGCCGATTGCGGTGTTCGTCAGCGTCTTTCTGATGTACCCCCTCGGCCAAAGTAGCTGGTTCTTTGCCCCCAGCTTCGG
>JBIPSI010000016.1:0-138449 GCA_044070495.1 Spirulina sp.
TACTGCACAATCTGGTTATCATGCAGACGACGAGTCCCATTCTTGACAACGGTTTCGCTCTGGCAGTGGGGGCAACGCATAGGCCAATGACGCTCTACGCCTACATTCTAGCCGTCATCCTTTAACTGACCAGTGCCTAGAGACGCGGTTATCGCGCCCATCGCATGGTTTTTGGTCAGGTAACCAGTCCATGCTGTTGAAGGATGGCGTCTATTACAGTAGAGTCCTGTGCATCGTGTGGCCGACCGACTTAGGAGACAAAGCGATTACTAGAATGAAACCGCCAAGTTTATTGCGATGGGAACCCAGGCGACGACCATGGCGGATTGGCTTGCTCATTGGGTGTTTGGGGTGGGGCGGATTGAGCGCTCCTGGCTGGGGCATGGCTCCCAATGGGCCGATGCCTTTGGTCGATCCGGTGCCAGAGGTGGGTCGCCCTTGGGTGCCCCTGGGAGAGGCGGCGGATCATCTGCCCCAGCAAGGCGATCCGGTCTATGCCACCCATGTAGTGCTGCGGTTGTCGGAGCGACGGGTTTACCTCTACGACGGCAATCGACTGTGGGTTAGCTATCCGGTGGCCGTAGGGCGACAGGGTTGGACCACCCCCACCGGACGGTTTGTGGTGCAGCGCAAGCAGGCCGATCCCACCTGGCGGCATCCCTTCACCGGAGCATTGGTTCCCCCTGGCCCCGAAAATCCCCTCGGTCGGCACTGGGTGGGCTTTTGGAGCGATGGCAACAACGTCATTGGCTTCCACGGCACCCCCCAGGAAGACTTGATTGGGCAGGCGGTGTCCCATGGCTGTGTGCGAATGCGCAATGCCGATGTTGCTGAGTTTTTTGACCGCGTGCAGGTGGGCACCCCCGTCATCGTTGAACCCTAGGGCGACCTGGACACAAATTTTCCCTGGGGGATACTCGTGTAAAATCTGGGGATGACTGAATCACGCCCCGTTTCCCCAACGCCCCAAATCCCCGTCCAGTCCTGGCAGCGACCCCTTGGCCAAGGCTGGGATCAGCATTACATCGTGCGCTACGCCAGCAATTTAGACGATGGCCCCTGGCATGGGGCACCGCTGGGGGGCTTTGGGGCCGGATGCATCGGTCGCTCGCCCAGAGGGGATTTCAACCTCTGGCACATCGACGGCGGCGAGCATGTGTTTCAGACTTTCCCCGGCTGTCAGTTCAGCGTGTTTGAATCGGGCGGTGGGAAAACCCAAGCCTACGCCCTGAGTACGGAACCGCCTCAAGATGGGACGCTTTCGACCTGGAACTGGTATCCCGCTTCTACGCCAGAACGTTCCACCGGAACGTACCACGCCCTCTATCCCCGCAGTTGGTACCGCTACGAGAACGTGTTTCGGGCGGAAATTACCTGTGAACAGTTTTCCCCCATCTGGCCAAACAACTACCAGGAAGCCAGCTACCCCGTGGCGGTGTTTGAATGGACGGCCCACAACCCCACGGATCAGCCTCTCACCCTCTGCGTGATGGTGAGCTGGCAGAATATGGTGGGCTGGTTTACGAATACGCAAAAATCCCCGGAAGTGCAGCAGCGGGACGATGGCAGCCCCTACTACGACTACGTCCCCGCCCTTGGCCAAAGCCAGGGCAACTACACCCAACTGATTTCCACCGACGGCCTCAAGGGTTGCCTGATGAGCGGCGACTGGCAGCGCCTGCGAGAACCCCAGGAAGGGGACGGTCAATGGTGCATCGCTACGCTGGATAACCCGGATATCGAAATTTCCTACGACCTGCGCTGGAACCCCGCCGGAGATGGGGCCGACCTATGGAGCGCCTGGGCCAAGCTGGGACGGCTGATGAATCTGCTAGATACCACCGCCGCCGGAGAGGGTGAACAAGTCGGTTGCGCCCTGGCCCTGCGCTTTACCCTGCAACCGGGAGAAACGCGGCAGTTTCCCATCGTCCTGGCCTGGGATTTGCCTGTGACGGAATTTGCCGAGGGCGTCAGCGCCTACCGTCGCTATACGGACTTTTTTGGGCGGGATGGACGCAATGCTAGGGCGATTGCTCATCAAGCGTTGACAAACCACAAGGACTGGCAGCAAAGCATCACCACCTGGCAGCAGCCGATTTTAGACAGGCCCGACCTGCCCGACTGGTTCAAGATGGCCCTGTTTAACGAACTCTACGACCTGACCAGCGGCGGCACCCTCTGGAGTGCGTCCACCGAGGCCGACCCCGTGGGCCAGTTTGCGGTACTGGAATGCATCGACTATCGCTGGTACGAAAGCCTGGATGTGCGGCTCTATGGCGGCTTTGCAACCCTGCTGTTGTGGCCAGAGCTAGAAAAATCCATCCTCCGCGCCTTTGCCCAGGCCATCCCCACCCAGGACGACCGACGGCGAATCATCGGCTATTACCTGACGATAGGCGTAGAAAGCCCCCTGGCCCAGCGCAAAACCAAGGGAGCTACCCCCCACGACCTCGGTGCCCCCAACGAACAGCCCTGGGTGCAAACCAACTACACCAGCTACCAAGACTGCAACCTCTGGAAAGACCTGGGCAGCGACTTTGTGATCCAGGTCTATCGCGCCTTTGTGTTCACTGGGGCCAACGACCTGGAATTCCTGCAAACCTGCTGGCCTGCGGTGGTGGAAACCCTGCAATATCTCAAGCATTTCGACCGCGACGGTGACGGCATCCCCGAAAACGAGGGTGCCCCCGACCAAACCTTTGACGACTGGCGGCTCAAGGGTCTCAGTGCCTACTGCGGTGGGCTGTGGCTGGCGGCGCTAGAGGCGGCGTTGGCCATGGGCAAGATCCTGTCCGAAAACAACCTCGCCCCCGGCACCACCCCGATTTTGCTGACCCAATACCAGCGCTGGCTAGAGGGCGGCTTCCGGGCCTATCACCCCAAACTGTGGAATGGCCGCTATTACCGCCTGGATACGGGCAGCGGCTCTGATGTGGTGATGGCCGACCAACTCTGTGGCCAGTTTATGACGCGGCTGCTGAACCTGCCGGATTTGGTGGAGGAAGCCTGCATTCAGTCCTCCCTAGAGGTCATCTATGAGGCTTGCTTTGTTAACTTTAACCAGGTGGCCCAAACCCAGGAGCGCCCCCAGGCACAAAAGTTTGAAGGTGCTCAGGTGGGGAACTTTAGCGCTGCCACCTTAAAGCAACCCATCGGAGCCGCTAATGGCGTTTTGCCCGACGGCACCCCCGAAGACCCCGACAGCACCCATCAACAGGAAGTGTGGACAGGGATTAACTTTGGCCTCGCCGCCTTCTATGCCCAGATGGGCCACACCGACAAGGCCATGGCCATGACTGAAGCCGTCGTCCGCCAACTCTACGACTACGGCCTGCAATTCCGCACCCCGGAGGCGATCACTGCCCTGGGTACCTATCGCGCCTGCCACTACATGCGGCCCCTGGCCATTTGGGGGCTGTATGCGATGCTGCCGACCATTGAATCTCAGTCAAATGCCAATGATTTGACGAGGTAGCCTGCTTGCGGTGGAAACGGCCAACTTAGGCCACGCAGGGAAAACTATGTCCATGGGCGGAGGTGCAGAAGATAACGATGGGAAGTAGCCAATGGGGATGTTGAGGGCGGTAGATCGAGATCTGTGGGTGGCGGAGCAGCCGCTGCGCTATTTTGGCCTCAGCATTGGCACCCGGATGACGGTAGTGCGATTGGCGGGCGGTGACCTGGTGGTGATTTCGCCGATTCAGCCCACTGATGGATTAGTTGAAGAGATCGCCGTGATCGGCCCAGTCCGGCACATTGTGGCCCCTAACCTGTACCACTATCGGTATGCGGCGGCCTTTAAGGCTATCTACCCCGATGCCGTCCTGTGGGCATCGGCGGGGCTAAGGGTTAAGCGGCCAGAATTGCCCATCGACCGCCCCATCGAACCGGATGGCCAAAGTCCTTGGGACGAGCTGGATTGTCTCTTCTTCCGTGGTCTGCAAACCCTCGCCCCCAACGGCCCCGATCCGCTAGAGGAATGGGTATTCTGCCATACCGCCAGTCGAACGCTGATCTTGACGGACATTGCCTTTAGGTTTGACGCCAGCTTTCCCTGGCTAACCCGGCTGGTGACCAGACTGGGTGGCAGTTACGACAGCCTCAGTCCATCGTTGCTGGAGCGGGTGGCCACGAAGGATGATGACCAGGTGAGAGCCTCGGTAGAGCAGGTGTTGCGCTGGGAGTTTGATCGGGTGATTGTCGCCCACGGCACCATCGTCGAGGGCGGCGGCAAAGCGCAGTTGAAGCAGGGGTATGAGGCCTTTTTGGCAGGCTCACGTTAGGCAAACTCACGTCAAAGGCAAGTCACCGATAGCCTTGAGGATTGGATTCGGGGTTGTTCTAGCTTTCCTCGGCAACGGCAAGAGGTCGGGGGTACAGCTTGCTTCCCCAGGGGGGCGGCTACTGCTTATACACATCTTGTCTTTGTGCCGTAAGTCCTTGGAGATCCCCCTAAATCCCCCTTATGAAGGGGGACTTTGAATCCATTTTCCCCCTTCATAAGGGGGGCTAGGAGGGATCAACCCTAGGAACTCAGTGAAATAGAGATTTATGTATAGGCGGTAGAGGGAGCGGGGAGGCTGTGATCGCTTGACGCTCGGTTACGGATCAATCTCTAGGGAAAGTTGGTAGATGCGTTTTTTGGGTTGTCCGGTGGCTTGGGCCAGTTGACGGCTGGCATCGGCGCGGGAAAGGCCTTGGTGAATCAGGCGTTCCAACTCGGTGCGGAGGGCGTCGTCGGAGAGGGAAATTTCGCCCTGGGGGGCACCCTGGATAACCACGGTAAATTCGCCCTTGGGGGCCTCGGCTTGGTAGTGGGCCAGGGCCTCTTCGAGGGTGCCGCGCCAGAATTCTTCAAAGCGTTTGGTGAGTTCGCGACCTAGGGTGATGGGGCGATCTGGGCCAAGGCGTTCCCGCAAATCCGCCAGGGTTTTGACCAGTTTGTGGGGCGCTTCGTAGAGAATCACCGTGCGCTCCTCCCGCTGGATGGCCTCTAAGCGGGCGGTGCGCCCCGTACCCTTGAGCGGTAGAAATCCCTCAAACACAAAGCGATCCGTCGGTTGCCCAGAAACGCAAAGGGCCGTCATCGCCGCTGTGGGGCCAGGGATCGGCACCACGGGAATGTTGGCCGCCACGCAGGCGGCAACCAGTTCGTAGCCCGGATCAGAAATTCCCGGCATCCCCGCATCGGACACCAGCGCCACGGAATGCTGCCGTTCTTGTAGGTGGTGCAGCACCTCCCCCAGGCGGCTGTGGCGGTTGTGTTCGTGGTAGCTAATTTGGGGCGTGGTGATTTGGAAATGTTGCAGTAGTTTTCCCGTATGGCGGGTGTCCTCCGCCGCAATCAAATCCACCGATTGCAGGATCCGCACGGCCCGAAAGGTCATGTCCTCCAGGTTACCGAGGGGCGTCCCCACCACGTAGAGATGCCCCGATTTTGGATCCGAGGATGCGGCGTCAGCCATAGTGTTTGTCGTCCTAGCGTGTGAACCGACCTAGGCCATCACCATGCCGCCATCGACATTGAAAACCTGCCCGGTGATGTAGGCGGCGGCGGGGTCGGCGGCGAGGAATCGCACCATGCCCGCGATATCTTCGGGTTTGCCAAAGCGGCCTAGGGGGATGAACTTAAGGATTTCCTCGGTGTTGGGCAAATCGCCCGTCATGTCGGTTTCAATAAAGCCCGGAGCCACAGCATTGACGGTAACGCCTCGGCTGGACATCTCCTTGGCCACGGTTTTGGTGAAGCCAATCACTCCGGCCTTGGCAGCGCTGTAGTTGGCCTGTCCGGGGTTGCCCATTTGCCCCGCCACCGAGGCAATGTTGATAATCCGCCCAGAGCGCTGCTTCAGCATTCCCTTGGCCACGGCCTTGGTGCAGAGGAAAACTCCGGTCAGATTCAGATCCATCACCGCCTGCCAGTCTTCTAGCTTCATCCGCAGCAGCAGGGTGTCGCGGGTGATGCCAGCGTTGTTCACCAGAATATCAATCCGGCCAAAGGCCTCTAGGGTGCCGCTAATCAGCGCCTCCACCTGATCCGCCTGGGAAACATCCGCTTGCAGGGCCAGGGCTTGGCCACCCTCGGCGGTAATGGTAGCCACGATTTCCTCGGCGGCGGTGGAAGAACGGGCGTAGTTGACCACCACCTTTGCGCCCTCGGTGGCCAGGGCTAGGGCAATGGCGCGACCAATTCCCCGCGAGGCCCCCGTTACCAGTGCCACCTGTCCCTCAAGCTGCTTGATTGCCATCGCCAACCTTCTCCTTAAAATCCGTATCAGAAAGTCCTCGGAAAATCCGTGGAGGATCGCCCTAAGGGTTCTGGGAATCGGTTTGGCCTGAGCCTATTAGGCCCTAGCGCCTCTAGCTTTAATCCCATCGATCCGCCCAATGGTTGTATCACGAAAGTGTCCCCTTCCGGCCCCTAGGCTTAGGGCCAACCGATGACCCAGCCCAGCTAGCCCCCCCTTGGCGGTCTCCGCAACAGGCAGGAGTCAAAACACTACGGGGTTCTTTTTGATGACTGGCACGGCTGTCATCGTCGAATGCACGGAAGCCTAGGCATAATGTAGAAGCCCCACGGAGACACAGCCTTGGAGGGGCCACGGGGCAAAAACCCCGGTTGCTTGGAAAAGCTGCTGTAAAATTAACCCGCCGACTCCATCCGCCGATACGGTCTGCCGAACTATGCCAACCCCCATTCCCGCTGGAACCACCCTACAAAATCGTTACCGCATCCTCCAACCCTTGGGGCAGGGCGGGTTTGGCCGTACTTACCTGGCGGAAGACCTCAATCGCTTTAGCGAACGCTTTGCCGTCAAGGAGTTTGAACCGCAGTCTGAAAATGACATGACCGAAAAGTCGCTTCAGCTTTTTCAGCGGGAGGCGGCGATTCTCTACGGCATTAGCCATCCCCAAATTCCTAAATTTCAGGCCATTTTTGAGGAAGATCAGCGCCTCTTCTTGGTGCAAGACTACATTGATGGTGTCACCTATCGAGATCTGCTCAACCAGCGCATTGATCAAGGCATGACCTTCTCTGAGGCGGAGGTGCGTCAGTTTTTACAAAACATGCTGCCTGTCCTCGCCCACATCCACAGCAAGGGCATCATTCACCGGGACATCAGCCCCGACAACATCATGCAGCGCCACACCGACCAGCTCCCTATTCTGATCGACTTTGGGGTGGTGAAGGAGGTCTTTACCCGCATTCAAATGACGGGATCCCCGACCCATGCCACCTCCGTCGGCAAGCTGGGCTATGCCCCCAGCGAACAAATTCAGTCTGGGCGAGCCTACCCTAGCAGCGATCTCTACGCCCTGGCGGTGACGGCGATTGTGATGCTCACCGGTAAAGAACCTCAGGTGCTATTCGACGATGTCAACCTGACCTGGCACTGGCAGCCCCACGCCCACGTTAGCCCCGGCCTTGCCCAGGTGCTTAACCGTGCCATCAGCTACCGACCGGGAGATCGGTATCAATCCGTCAGCGAAATGGCCCAAGCCCTGGGGGCCGTTGGCAGCGGCACCGTCGGCGCTCCTCCCCGTCGCCCCGCTCCGCCCCCCTCTCAGGTTAGAACCGTGGCGGTGGGACGGCAGTATCAGCCTACCCAGGTTGGCCCAGGGCCAGGCTACCCACCGCCCCAGGTGGTTCCCCCGGTGGCGATGCCAGAGTCGGAATCGGTTTGGGAAAATCCCTGGGCCGTAGCCCTGATTGGGGCGGTACTCGCCTTGCTGGCAGGCCTGGGGGGGTGGCTGGTGGTGAGTTTGATCAATCGTCCCCCCCAAAATGCCGAGAACCCGGTTCCAGAAATTACCATCGACCCCATCCAACCCACCACGGCTCCCACCACAACCCCCACGCCGCCGCCCGTCAATCGTCCCACGGAATTTAACCAAGCCCTGCGCCTCGGCCCTGGCCAAAGCCGCACGGTGTCCGGTTCCCTCCGCAGCAGCGAAACCATCAACTACCAGTTTGAAGCCGAGGGTGGCCAGCCCCTCACTGCTCGCATTCGTGGGGAAGGGGTTTTGCTAACGGTGCTTGGCCCCGAAGGTGGCCCGGTGGAGAGTGGCGCTGAGCGCGTGCAAAGCTGGCAGGGCAACCTCACCACCACGGGTCGCCACAGCATCCAATTGCGGCCTGTGCAGGGGCTAGACCAAAGCAACTACACCCTGGAGGTGGAGTTGGGACAAATCCCAGAACCCACGCCAGAGCCGACGCCAGAACCCACGCCGGAACCGACCCCAGAACCCACGCCAGAGCCGACACCAGAACCCACGCCGGAACCGACCCCAGAACCCACACCAAACCCAACCCCAGAGCCAACTCCGACGGAGAATCCTGACGTTACCGAACAGCAGGTGCAAATTCCCCCAGGCCAAACCAATACCCAGGTGGTTGGGCAGGTCAGCCCAGGGCGAATCCGTCGCTATGTGGTGAATG
Organism: Spirulina sp.; assembly: GCA_044070495.1. Taxonomy (GTDB): domain Bacteria; phylum Cyanobacteriota; class Cyanobacteriia; order Phormidesmidales; family Phormidesmidaceae; genus Nodosilinea. The sequence continues at coordinate 8,441 of JBIPSI010000016.1, forward strand.
CCCAGGCTGGACAACGGATGGCCCTGGATCTGCCTAGGGTAAGCGGCCCTGTGACCTTAGATGTGCGCTACCCCAACGGCAGCCCCATCCCCGATGCTTCCCGCGTGTTGTCCTGGCGAGGGGCGTTGAACACCTCAGGCAACTATCAAGTGGATGTCAAATCTGCCCGTCCGGCGGAATATACCCTGAGTATCTCAGTGAACTAATCCCTTGAGTAACCAATCCCTTGAACAGGGGTATGAAGAAATGCGCCAAATTAGCACAAACCTGTGACAATTCCTGACAGTTCCAGACGGGCTTTTTAGGATAGGTAATATAGGTCTCTTTTTATACCCAGACACGCAGAACGAGCGCTTCCCTCGCCCCAGAGCTAGGTCGGTATTTCCGCAAACACGACATCAGGATCATCCTTCTAAATAGGGCGAGCGTCTACCTGGGTAACGTCCAAACAAAGAACCTAATCGACTTGGGTGGAGGCGTTCTTAGGACCCTAATCACCACTGCACGAGGTGTGAACTATGAAAACTCGCTTTCCTCGATCCCTCAAAACCGTTGGTCTGAGTCTTCTGGGTGTTGGCCTGGGGCTAGGGTGTCTCAAGGCTGGGACGGTGATTGCCCAGGCTTGGCCGAACTGGGATGGCACCCCCCTCTACGGAGAGGTAGATTTATGGGCTGGCTTCGAGCCGGATCCCTACCTAGTGGAGGTAGAGGCTGGAGGCGAAACCGATGTCGAATCCCTTGGGCTAGGCTGGGGTTGTAACGGCTTTATTGCCGCCGATCAGCCAGACTTTCGAGTGCAGTACGAGGCAGGAAACTATCCCCTGAGTTTTTACGTTGATTCGGCGGCGGATACCACCCTGGTCATCAACGCGCCGGATGCCCAGTGGTACTGCAACGATGACTTTGAGGGGGCTAACCCCATGGTGATGTTCGACTATCCCGAATCGGGCCAGTATGACATTTGGATTGGCCACTTTGGCGACGGCTCTACCCATGACGCCACCCTAGAAATCACAGAATACGACTTGACGGGGTATTAGTGGCATCCTGTCAGCCCCTCGCCTCCAATCATTCCGACACCCCACCATGGCTCCATGATCGGAGGTCTTTGGCCTAGGGTCTTTGGCCCTACAGACTTGAAGGCTTGGGTCGGTGGGGTCTAGCTGACTGACAAAAGATTCTGCGTCGGACGCAAAAACCGCACCTCTACAGCATTGGCTTCATGTAGGGGTCAGGTCTCCTGACCCTTTGACAGATATGGGTTCTAGCAAGTTTTGTCAGTCAAGCAGCGGTGGGGCACCATACCCTAGTCGGTAAAGGTACTGGGTTGAGCCGTTGATCCAGCAATGGAGGGCGTTCCTAGTCCGAGGGCCGTCAGCAATGGGTGCTGGGCCGCTGCCATTTGGCCGTAGCTAAAGCCGTAGGGAATGGCTAGGTTGGGGACTTCGTTTTGGGAAAATTGGGCGACGGTGGTTGTATCCGGGGTGATGGCTAGGCCCAGGAAATCCTTCAGGTAGTCGAGGGCGTAGGGGCTACCGTAGACCACCAGCCCCCGCAGGCATTGCGCCGCTATCAGAGCCTCAACCCAGGCTTGGATAAAGGGGGAAACCGCCGCCGAACCCCGGAAAGGATTGCCTCGCAGAAAGACTTGCATCAAGGTTGGGCGTAGGATATCGGGCGGGGGCCAGTGCTGACAACCCTGATGATCCACCAGTTGAAGCTGATAGTGGGCCTGGGCAGGCAGGGTAATGGCAGGGGCGGTACGGTTCAGAAAGACACAATCCACGACACTATCTACCACAATCAGGTTGTCGCCATAGTTTTGAGGATCGCAGGGTGACACCTGACCTACGACGGTCATGGATCTCGTCAGAATATCGGCAACGAGCCGCTGGGAGGTGGGCTTCAAAAAAACATCTAACTGCACCGGAGGCGGCGGAATATGCTCCCAGGCGTGGCAGGATTCTGGCGGCACCGAAAGCCTGGACACCACCCGCTGCTTGGCTCGCCACAGACGCTCCACCGAGTCCGCAATCCGTTCTGGGGGAATGCGTCCAGTGGTAACGGCCTCCACAACGGCCTTAATGCAGCCTTCGGGATCCTTGGGCATCAACAGCACATCGGCCCCGGCTTCCACCGCCAGCACCGCCGCTTCGTAGGGGCCGTAGGTGCGGGTGATGGCTCCCATAATCAGGGCATCGGTGACAATCAGCCCCTCGAAGCCCATTTTCTCGCGTAGGAGTCCCGTCAACGTTCGGTCAGACAGGGTGGCCGGATACAGTCGATCCAGGGCCGGAATGGTGAGGTGGGCGGTCATCACCGTATCCACCCCGGCGGCGATTAGGGATTGGAAAGGGGGCAGTTCCACCCGCTGAAGGCGATCCCAGTCGTGGGGCAAGGTGGGCAACTCTAGGTGAGAATCCACCGCCGTATCGCCATGACCAGGAAAATGCTTGGCGGTGGTGAGGGCACCCTGCCCCTGGGCACCGCGCACAAAGGCCGTGGTGAGAGCGGCGACGATCTCAGGTGTATCCCCAAAGGCCCGCACGTTGATGACGGGGTTGTTGGGGTTGTTGTTCACATCCGCCACCGGGGCCAGCACCCAGTTAAGGCCAATGGCCAGGGCTTCCTCGGCGGTGACCGATCCCATGGCTTCGGCGTAGGCTTCGGCCAGGGGAAGATCTCGCTTAGCAATTTCGGCCAAGGCCATGGGAGGCGGAAACCAGGTGGCTCCGCTGAAGCGCTGCCCTACCCCTTCTTCGATATCGGCGGCGATTAGCAGGGGAACCTGGGCCAGGGTTTGCAACTCCTGGGTTTTGAGGCCCACCTCGGCGGCGCTGCCCCCCAGCAAAATCACCCCGCCCACGCCTAGGTCGGTGATGTAGTGATGCAAGGTGGCCCGGTCGGCCTCCCAGGCGGGATAGCGAATTTCGTGGTCAAACAAATGGCCAGAGGTACGCACCACCACCATCTGCGCCACCTGTTCCACCAGGGAAAGCGCATCCGGGGAGGGCATGATGGCGCTGGGGGCCGTCCTCACGCCAGATCGTCCTCGTCGTCCTCAGCATCGGGGGTGGCCTCCTCGTCAAAGGTGTCCTCGTCGGATTCCTCGTCTTCCGCCGCCGCAAACCAGGCGTCATCCATGCCCTTTTCCTCTCGCTCCTGGCTGAGCTGGTTGATCAAGGACAACACCCGCGTGCCCCGCTCCATGGAAGTATCTTCTTTGAACAGGATTTCTGGGGTGCGCCGCAGCCGGATGCGTTGGCCCAGCTCACTCCGCACAAAGCCCGTGGCCGCCTTCAGCCCTTCCATGGTTTCGGCGCGGGCTTCCTCGGTGCCGTAGATACTGACAAACACCTTGGCGTGCTGCAAATCCCCAGACACATCCACATCGGTGACGCTGACCATGCCAGCCCCCACCCGGTCGTCCTTGATATCGCCCATCAGCATGTGGCTGACTTCGCGCTTAATCAACGACGCCACCCGCTCCACTCGACGACTATTGGCCATAGTCCCGTACTCCAACGTGATAAACAATTTTTTGGCCGTGCTTATCCTAGCCTTGGTCAATCACAACCATCCTTTTGTGACCAGAGCTAGCCCTCACCCTAAATCCCTCTCCCACGGGGAGAGGGACTTTGATCGACGCTTGATCCCCTCTCCCTGGGGGAGAGGGGCTGGGGGTGAGGGAAATTTTTTCAAGCTCAAAACCTAGGCTGCACTCAAACCCAGCATGGCCCGCAGGGTGAAGGTGAGGAACAGGAACCCAGCCACCACCGCCCCCACCAGGGCCACCGCCGTGGTCGGACGCTGGAATAGGGGGACTAAGGGCTGCACCGCATTGTAGAGAATCCCCAGGGAAAAGGAGATCAGGTAGCGGGGATAGCGAAAAACATTCTCAAAAAACTCTTTCATGGCGAGGTTTCAACAGGGGCGGGTGGGGCCACCGGATACCATTATCCAAGCTTTGCCCGATTTCCATCCTAACCTACGGATTCCAGGGTTCTTGTCCTCGGTGCCAAAAAACGTCCTGGGGTTAGGGGCTTGGGTCTGTCATCCAGGCTGTCATTCAATAGGTCAGGCGGCCATCAGCCCTGGGTTGACCCGGTGGGGGCGCTACCAAATTTTGGCTAGGGACAGGGTAAACCCAGGCAGTTCAGGATCGGCGCTCACGGAAGCTGGATGGTCGAGGATAGTTGGGGGTTGATTGGGGCGATAGACATGCACTTGGCGGTTTTGGCGATCAATCAACCAGCCCAGGATGGCCCCATTGGCGATGTACTCCTCCAGCTTGGCTTGCAGCCTGGGGAGGGCATCGCTGGCGGATCGCAGTTCCACGACAAAATCGGGACAGAGGGGGGCGAAGGAGGCTTGTTCATCGGGGGTGAGGGCCTCCCACCGACTGCGGTTGATCCAGGCCGCATCGGGGGAGCGGGTGGCCCCATTGGGTAGGGTAAAGCCAGTGCTAGAATCAAACACCTCTCCGGTGCCATCGGCATCGGCCCAGTTGGCCAGTTGTTGACCAATTCTAAGGTTGCGGTTCCCTGTGTCGGAAAACGATGGAGGCATGACTATCAGGTCGCCTTGGGCCGAGCGCTCAATGCGAAGCTCCGGGTTGGCCTGACAAAAATCATAAAACTGCGCTGCGGTCATTTCGGTGGGGGCGGGCCAATGAACGCGCAGCGGCCAATGTTCGGTTTGAATCACCAGGGTGGTCATCGCCTAGACCTTGGACTCACGCCATGGATGGATCCTATCTGTAGGTAGCCACCTTCCTGCCTTAGGCCCAGCTAGGTTCAACCCGCATGGCCTTGAAAGGAGGGGCTTAGATACCAGCTCCGTCAAAAAATTCGTCGATGGTACGGTCTTGAATGCGGCAGAGAACACGGTCGCCTCGGTTGGTGGCAACGACACCGGCCAGCTCTTGCTCTAGGCTGGGGGCTGCTTGGCCAAGGGCCTGTACTTCGCGTTCCAGGGCTTCGATTCGGTCTACCAGGGCGCGGATCACCTGAGCTTCGGAGTCGGGCAAGCGACCGTGATCCAGGGGTTCTACCCGTTCGCCAGAACGATAGACCACCCGACCGGGCACTCCCACCACCGTGCAGTCTGAGGGCACCTCCCGCAGCACCACCGATCCGGCCCCGATGCGTACGTTGTTGCCAATTTGAATATTGCCGAGCACCTTAGCCCCGGCCCCAACCACCACGTTTTCGCCGAGGGTGGGGTGGCGCTTGCCGATTTCCTTGCCGGTGCCGCCTAGGGTAACGCCTTGGTAAATCAGGGCATAGTCGCCCACAATGGCGGTTTCGCCAATGACGACGCCCATGCCGTGGTCGATAAATACCCCCTGGCCGATGGTAGCTCCGGGGTGAATTTCAATGCCGGTGAGAAACCGTGCTAAGTGGGACAGCAAGCGCGGAATGACCGGAATGCCAAGGTTCCATAGCCAATGGCTAAACCGATGCATGGCCAAGGCGTGGAAGCCTGGGTAGGAGGTGATTACCTCTAACCAGTTGCGGGCAGCGGGATCGCGCTCGAAGACCACACGGAAGTCTGCAACCAGAGTTTTAAGCACAGGTTTTCAGAAAAATCAGCAAGGGCACTAATATCCTAGCGTGGGATTGCGATCCCCAACAGGGCTAGGGGCCAACCAGGAGGGAGTAGTTAAGACGCTGGCCTTGGTTGTGGGATCCAACCCAGAGACGATAGGTGCCCGCCGGGAGGTCTTGGGCCTGGATTTGGGCGTCGGGGTTGCGACGGCTGATATCCTCGCCACAGCGAACCATGGCGTCATTGGGGCCTTGCAGCAGCAGGGTGGTGTCTTGGCCACCGCTGTTGACCTGAAGGGTGAGGCGGGCCATGGGTTCCTGGAGGGTAAGGATATGGTCGGGATTGGTGTCGGCAAAGCCCGTACAAATGGTGCCCTGGTGGTCGCGCATGGCGACGTTGGCCAGGGCAAAAATACCAGCGGTGGTGCCGTTGGCGGTGGCGTTGGGCTGACTGGTGGACAGGGTGATGGGGGCGAAGTTCGCCGTCTGGGCCAAGGCGGCGGATCCGAAGCCCCCTAGGGCAAAAAGAACAAAGGCCGCAAACCCGTATCGTTGATGTTGGCTGCCCATGGCTACCCACCTTGCGCTGTAAATCTATCCCTAGGATGGGCGATGGATGGGGATCTGATCCGCTGTCGTGGACAGAAGTTAAACTGGCTGGGGGGGATGGGTTATTGGTTATTTGGGGTTGGGAGGAGTGCCTTTCGTAGGTTTTTTAGAGAGGGGGGCTAGGGGAATGGAAATTCTTTGGTTGCTGATCTGTGGAGCCGTGGCTTGGGTGGTGGGTACCACGGTGGATACGCTGCCAAGCCTGGGGCAACTGTTTTTGCCCTCGAAGTGGGTGCTGATTGCCCTGGGGCTAGGGTTGGCCACCTGGTTGATGCACCCAGACTAGGCTGCCCCATGGATGGATGAGTTGTAAACCCTGGCAAAGAGCGGCGAATGCTTTCCTTGCTCTACGGTATAGTGGCGGTTCAGTAAGGCCCCATGCCAAGCGTGAGTCTAGCCAGGAGTAGCCCGTGGCCCAAAAACGGTGGCGCATCAAATGGAAGCATGTGACAGGGTTGGCCCTAGGGATGTTTGGGGCGGGGGCCTTGGCGGGGCTGATGGCCTCGCGGATGACCCCTACCCCTGCGCTGCCTGAGGCGGATTTGGCCCCTGGGCTGCGGGTGTCGCGCCTGCCTCAACCCCTAATGCTGAACGGACGCCCCCAGGCGTTTCCCCTGCCCGCATTTAACGAAGTGTGGGAATGCGAGGTGGTGGTGGTGGGGGGTTCCCTAGGGGGGGTGGCGGCGGCGGGTCATGCCATGGCCACTGGGGCGCAAACCTGCCTGATTGAGGCGGCTCCTTGGCTGGGCGGGCAGATTAGTTCCCAGGGGGTTTCGGCCATTGATGAATCCCTGCAAATGCGGCAGCGCAACAATTTTGCCCCCAGTTGGGTGCGGTTCCGCCAGATGATCAAAAACCAGGTGGTGACCCTACCCGCCTGGAGTCCCGGTGGCACCAGCCGCACCGTGGCCGATATCAACCGCTGTTGGGTGGGGGCGCTGTGTTTTCCGCCCCAGGCTGGAGCCTTGGCCTCGGAACAGTTTTTGCGAGAAACCGGATCGGCGGGCAATGGCCGCTGGGCCACCATGACGGCCTTCAAGGGGGCCGAGTTTGATGCCACGGGTCAGCGCATCACGGCGGTCTACGGGGTGCGGCGGATTCCGAGGGATCCCAACTATGTGCCGAAGGGTCGGCTGTCGGAGGAGTTAGCAGAGTGGTATAGCTGGTCGCCCACCGATGCCTACGACCGAGTGCCGATTCGCCTGCAAGCGCCCCCCGGTCGATCCATGGTGGTGATTGATGCCACCGACACCGGGGAACTGGTGGCCTGGGCTAAGGTGCCCTACCGCCTGGGGTCAGAATCTAAGGCCACCACCGGGGAACCCAACGCCGCCGCCTTTGACAACCCAGACTGCACCCAGGCCTTTACCTACCCCTTCGGCCTCGCCATCCACAACGATGGGGGCGATAGCCTAGCCGCCCTGTCGCGCCTGGAACCCACCTACGGCCTCCATGAACACAAGTCCGTCTACGACCTAGAGGGTTTTCCCTTCTTTGAGGGAAAAAGTTTCTTCCACTATCGCCGCATCGTCAGCCACAGCCGCAACAATCCCCACACGGGCACCCCTGCCCCTGGGGATATTGCCATGATTAACTGGAACCGGGGCAACGATTGGAACTGGATGGATCCGCCGCTGATTCTTAAGGACGAAGAACTGGAAGCCTCTGGCCAATACCAAAACTGGATGGGGGGAATTTCCCAATCGGCCCTAAAGTTTGCCGAAGAACACGCCCTGGTGTTTGCCCGCTGGCTGCTCGAAAACCATGCCACCCCCAGCCAGCCCCTCGCCTACCTCTATGGCCCCGACAGCCCCATGGGCACCCGTTCCGGCCTCAGCATGGTGCCCTATTTTCGGGAGGGTCGCCGCATCCTGGGTGGCCCTGCCTACGGTCAAGAGGCGTTTATGATCCGCGAAAACGACATGCGGATTGGCTTCCCAGAACAGCGCAGCTTTGGCCCCACCGCCGTAGGCGTCAGCCACTACGCCATCGATATTCACGGCTGCCGCTACCGCAACTGGGGGCCATCGGGAGATTCCGTTAGCGCCCCTGCCCAGGAACCCAAGGTCAAACCCATTCAGTTGCCCTTGGAAAGCCTGATTCCCCAAGGGGTAGACAATCTGCTGATTGGCGGCAAAGCCCTCGCCGCCACCCACATCGCCAATGCCTCCACCCGCGTTCACTACGGCGAATGGCAGGCCGGATCGGCGGCGGGGGTAACGGCGGGTTGGCTGCTGCTGCCCGATACGCCCGCGAATCCGGCAGAGATTGTCCCCAATGGCTATATGTCGGCCCTGCAAGCGTTTATGACTCAGCAAGGGCTACGCACAACTTGGTGATCGCTGGGGTTGGTGATACCTGGGTATGTGTCACGTCTAGGCGGCTGGCTGACTGACACAACGCCGAAAAGCCTCAATTTCTCGTAGGTTGGGTGGCGCGATAGCAGAACCCAACAAGCCCAAAGTCTTCGGCGAGCGTTGGGTTCCGCTTCGCTGCACCCAACCTACAAGCTGCGGGTGAAGGGTGCTAGGGTATCTGAGCGCTGTGGCCAACCCGAACTGAGGTTAGGTTAGCGCAGTTTTGTTCGTCAACTAGGTTCTAGGCTGGCCCACCCGATTCTTGGGATACTCCTTCCTTGGCCGACTGCGTCATGGGGCGAGAGGGGTCGTTGGCGATGCGGGGCAGACGGTGTTTGAAGCCGCAGAGGATTTCCCAGGAAATCGATTGGGTGAGGTTGGCCCAGTCGTCGGGGGTGATGCGGTGGGGGCCGTCTTGGCCGAGGAGGGTCACCACGTCGCCCTCTTGCAGATTGGGAATCTGGGTCACATCCACCATCAGTTGATCCATGGTGATGGTGCCAATTTGGGGGGCAAGTTGGCCTTTAATCAGAACGTTAATCCGGTTGGAGAGGATGCGGGGCACCCCATCGGCATAGCCAATCCCCACCACCGCTATGCGAATGGGGCGTTGGGTGACGTAGGAATGGCCGTAGCTGACTCCGGTTCCGGCGGGTAGATTCTTCAGGTGGGTAATGCGGGCTTTCACCTGCATCACAGGTTTAAGGTCGAGGACAGAGGCCAGGTGAGGGGCCGGAGACAGCCCATAGAGGCCCAGCCCCACCCGCACCATATCGTAGTGCAGGGCCGGATCGACCAGGGTGGCGGCGGTGTTGGCCAGGTGCAGACGAGGGGGACGTAGATTTTCCCTGTCCAACTCGGCGATGGCGGCTTCAAACCGCTGGTGCTGTTGGTTCATCAGGGTGGGGTCGGGGCTGTCGGCGGTGGCAAAGTGGGAATAGAGGCTGCTGATTTTGAGGTGGGGCAATGGGCGCACAAACCGCACAAATTCAAGGGCCTCGGCGGCAGGAAACCCCAGCCGAGACATGCCCGTATCCAGCTTCAGGTGAACATCTATGGGGCGGGAAAGCTTCAGTGGGGCCAGGGTATCGGAAAAGACGAGGGCCTGTTTGGGGGTAACCAGGGTGGGCTGCAACTGCCAGCGGGCCATGGCCTGCATTTCTTCGGGGCTGTTCACCGCCCCCATCACCAAAATTGGGGCCTGAAGGCCAGCGGTGCGTAGCTCAATGCCCTCCGGCACCGTGGCCACCCCCAGCCAACTGGCCCCCGCCTTGAGGGCCGCTTGGGCAATCATCACCGCCCCGTGGCCGTAGGCATCGGCCTTGACCACCGCCATTAACCGAGTTTGAGGCCCCAGGTGCTGCTTGAATTGCCGTACATTGTGGCGCAGGGCCTCCAGGTCAATGTCTACCCAGGCCCGACAACAGCGCATTGGCCCCAGGCTCGGCGTTTGTTCCCAACTCAGCATGGCTTACTCCTCCACAACCATGGGCATAACCACGGGGATCCCATCGGTTAGCGACCCATCATAGCGCTAACGGTGACGGCACTTCCCGTAGCCATCTGGGGACACTGTCACCGGGGGCTAGTGTATCAGCCGAAAACCCCGTCCTTGGGCTTCTGTGTTACCATCGGGCTAATCTTTTACCTACCCCAATAGACGCGGATGAGTAAGGTTCTGGTACTCAACGCCTCCTACGAGCCGCTTAATATCACGAGCTGGCGACGGGCTGCAGTACTTTTGATTAAGGACAAGGCCGAGCAGCTAGAGCACAACGGCAAGTACATCTATGCCGGGTTTCCGCTGCCCACGGTGATTCGCCTGCGCCACTATGTGCGTGTGCCCTACAAAGATATTCCCCTCACCCGTCGCAATCTGCTCCAGCGCGACAACCACACCTGCCAATACTGCGGCTACAGCAGCGGCGAAGGGCTAACCCTCGACCACGTTATTCCCCGGTCTCGCGGCGGCGGCGAAACCTGGGAAAACATGGTGACCGCCTGTGTGCGCTGCAACGTAAAAAAAGGCAACCGCACCCCACGGGAGGCCGAAATGCCCCTGCTTAGCCAGCCTCGCAAGCCCCACAGCAGCCTCTATTTTGAGGTCACTCGCCACATCCACAGCGGCGTTCACAAAGAATGGCGGAAATACGTGATTGGGCTATCTTAACCCGTTGATCGAAAACCTAGCTTGACGTGTTAAGGCCAATCCCCTGGCCAGAACTTTCGGCACCAGAACTTGCGGAAATGGAATAGATCGTTACAGGGCAGGTGCCCTAGGATGGGTGGACGTAAAATGCCCTAGTCGTGTTGACGGAGTAAGCGATGTCTGTGCCCCCTGGTTTACGGCTTGGTTTGATCGGTATCGGTGCCCTCTGGGTGGCCATGGCTCCAACGGTAGCCTACGCCGATGGGGTTGCTGCCGAATCTGGCTTTGAGCTTGTAGGGATGGAAGTTGCGCCGGAATCTGCATTTGTGCCAGAACCAACGGCTATCCCCGGACTACCGATAGCGTCTGAGGTCAAGGAACCACCCAAAGCAGAGGGGGCTGTGCCCTTGGCCATGCCGCCCCTAACCGTGACCACTGCGGGACAGACGAATGTAGAGGGACACCTACCCCATGCTCAATCCCCCAGGGCACAGGATCTCACGCCCCTGGCAACGGGGTTATCGATGGCCCATACGATGCCTACCCTCGCCCCCGATGAACCAGCGGACAGGGTAGCTCAGGTGCGTCCGTCCAACGATAGTCCGGGTTGGGAGTATGTGCTGTCGCCCTACATTTTTGTGCCCTTTAGCGTGCGGGCCGACGTGAATGTGGGGGGCGTGTCCCAATCCTTTTCGGCTGGGCTGGGGGATGTGCTCAGTTTAGATCGGGTTTTCTCCGGTGCCCTGCGCTTCGAGGCCCGTCAGCCCCGGTACGGCTTCTTCGCCGATGTCTCCCATGTGTTTATCCGGGAGAGTAAGGGAGTGTCTGGGTTTCCGCTGCCGCCCGTGCTCGCCGCAGCGGTATCCGCCCAAACGGGGTTACCCATCCCCCCAGGTACGCCCGTGGATGTGGGGGTAACCGGAACCGGGCGCACCACCACGGTTAATCTAGGCGGCTACTACCGAGTAGTGGATCAGGTCTTGGGCAGCCCTGAATCGAGTTCGGCCTATCCTCGGCTGCTGGTTGATCCTTACCTGGGGGCGCGTCTGGTTGCCCTTAGTGGTTCCCTAGACTTTAGTGCAGGCGTGGGAGGGCTGAGCCAAACCGCCCGCCTTAGCGATTCTGCGGTGCTTGTCAAGCCCATGATCGGCACCCAGGTGGGCCTAGAACTGTCGGATCAGTGGGCCTTGGGCCTGCGGGGGGATATTTCGGGTCTAGCGATTGGGGCTAACGAAAGCCTCTCCTGGGGAATTTGGGCGGGTGCCCGCTACCGTTTTTCCCCCTCCTGGGCGGTGCAGTTGGGCTACCAATACCGGGATTCTCGCTACCAAGTGGGCAGCGGCGCAACTCAGTTCGGCCTAGACCAAACCCAGCAGGGCATTTGGACGGGGCTGGATATTCAGCTATAGAGCGACAGGTGGTCTTATACCCAATCTGAACCGCACAACCCCGATCCTTGAAACGTTGGTTCTGCCCTGGGGCATAGACCTAGTGCTATTCGGCCAGGGTCTGCTGAATTAGGGCAAAGACGGCGCGTAGGGCCATGGCTTCACCGCCTTCGGGTCGTCCGGGCAGAGAGCGAGTGTTCCAAGCCATCAGGTCGATGTGTACCCAGGGCAGGGTGGGCTTGGTGAACTCTTGCAGAAAGAGAGCGGCGGTGATGGCTCCACCGTAGGAACTGTCGGAAATGTTGGAGAGGTCGGCCACTTTGCTCTCAATCATGGCGCGGTAGGGGGCATGGAGCGGCAGTTGCCAGAGCGGATCGTCCACTTGCAGGCCACAGTGAATCAGGGCGCTGGCCACGGCAGGATCGTTGCAGAAAAAGGCAGGGAGTTCGGTGCCCAGGGCAATGCGGGCCGCTCCAGTGAGGGTGGCGAAGTCGATCAACAATTCCGGTTCCGGCTCTTCGCTAACGGCTTCCCACAGGGCATCGGCCAGCACCAGGCGACCTTCGGCATCGGTGTTGCCCACCTCTACGGTCAGCCCTCGGCGGGAGGGCACCACATCCAGGGGGTGGAGGGCGTTGCCGGAAATGCTGTTTTCCACGGCGGGAATCAACACCCGCAGCCGCACCGGAAGCTGAAGGCCCATGATCATCTCCGCCAGACCCAGGACGTGGGCCGCGCCGCCCATGTCTTTTTTCATCAGCTTCATACCAGCGGCGGGTTTGATGTCGAGGCCCCCGGTGTCAAAGCACACCCCCTTGCCCACCAGGGTCACCTGGGGATGATCCCCTTGCCCCCAGGTGAGGTCGATCAGCCGAGGAGCCTGATCGCTGGCGCGTCCCACCGCATGTATGAGGGGATAGCCCTGGGTGAGCAGATCCTCGCCCCGAATGACGCGCAGTTCCGCCGTGTGGGTATCGGCCAGGGTTTGGGCGGCGGCCTCGATTTGCGCTGGCCCCATGTCTCCGGCGGGGGTGTTAATCAGGTTGCGGACGAGGGTGATGGCGGCGACGGTGTGGCGCACGTAGGCTTCGTCTGCCCCGGAGGGAGCCTGAAGTTGGGCAAAGGCTTTGGCCCTAGGGCGCTTGTAGGGGGTGAAGCGGTATTCCCCCAAACGCCAGCCCAGCCAGAGTTGGGTGGCCTGTTCCGGTGTCCAATCGTCGGCCAGGGCGTAGGTGTGAGGTGGCAGCACCGTGGCCAGGTTTCCCAGCGTCCAGGTATTGACCGGGTCAGACTTGCCCACCAACACCTTGGTTATATTCCCCCCCTCCCCCGGCACTAGGCAAACGGTGTTGGGATCGGCCTTAAACCCGGTGGCCTCTGCCCAGGCTTGGCTATCGCGATGCTGTTGGGCCAAGTCGGCAGCGGTAACGAGATAAATGGGGATGGGAGTAGACAAGGAAAACCTCCGGAGGGACGCACCAGGATCCTTAGTCTATCGGAGTTTGGGGCTAAGGCAATGGAGATTTTGGGCCTTTCCAAAGCGGTCTGCCTAGGATGCGGTTTCGGTTTGCCAATAGCGATAGCTGCTGTAGGCCATGGTGATCACGCCCGTAACAATGGCCGATTCATCCACTTCAAACTTGGGGTGGTGGAGGGGATGATTAATGGCCCGATCCGTGAAGCCAACCCCCAGGCGAAACATGGTGCCGGGGGCATGTTCTAGGTAGAGGGCGAAGTCTTCGGCCCCCAGGGAGGGTTCGTGGATGAGTTGGAGGGCTTGATCGCCGAGGGATTCGCTGACGCAGCGGGCCATCAACTCGGTGAGAGCAGGGTCGTTAATCACCGAGGGAACGCCCCGTCGATAGGTGATTTCGTACTTAGCTCCGTAGGGCTGGCACACCCCGGCCACAATGGTTTCAATCCACTGGGGCAGGTGGTTGCGGGTGTCGGGGTGGAGAGAACGCACGGTGCCGGAGAGCTTCACCGTGTCGGCGATCACGTTGGGGGCGCGGCCACCGCTGATTTGGCCAATGGTGAGGACGATGGGGTGCAGCGGATTTTGGGTGCGGCTGATCGACTGCTGAAGGGTGGTCACCACCTGGGCGGCAATCCAGATCGCGTCGATAGCTTCGTGGGGGCGAGCACCGTGGCCCGATTCGCCGATGATGGTAATGTCCAAATCGTCCGCCGCCGCCGTCAAGGCTCCGTAGCGAATGCCGATGGTGCGGGCGGGCACCGAGGGGTAGGCATGGAGGCTAAAAATGGCGGAGACATCGGCCATTACCCCATCCTCAATCATCCAGCGGGCACCCTGGGCGGTTTCCTCGGCGGGCTGAAACAAAAAACGCAACGTCCCCGGCAGGGGCACCCCCAACTGAGACAGCACCATCGCCGTCCCCAGGCCCACGGTGGTATGCACATCGTGGCCGCAGGCGTGCATCATGCCCGATTGGGTAGAGGCAAACTCCAGATCCACCCGCTCAGGAATGGGTAGCGCATCCATATCGGCCCGAATCGCCAGGATTTTGCTGGGGTCTTGCCCCGCCAGTTCCGCCACCACCCCAGTTTTGCCCACCAATTCCTGCACCCGCAACCCGCAGGAAGACAGCACCCCCGCCACGTAGGCCGCTGTTTTATACTCCTGACCACTCAGTTCCGGGTGGCTGTGCAGGTGGCGACGAATTTCAATCAGGCGAGGGGTCAGCGTTTTGGCAAGGGTCTGGATTTCGCGCAGCATAGCAGAGGAGTGAGGCGTGTTTCCCTAGGATAAGGAATCTGCGCCGCCGATGCACAGATTCCATGCCGTGGGAAATCTATTGGCATCTATTGCTAGGGCGGGCACCGCCCACCACCGAGGAAACTATGGTCTAGAGGAAACAATGGTCTAAACCTGACCCTAAAGCCTAAAGCCCCGCCGCCTCTAAAAACCCTTGCATATCCTGCCAAGACAACCCCTGGTGCAGATAGCGGGGTTGATCAGGATTGTATGGCCCCGCCAGAATGTCGATGGTTTCGATAGTCGCGTCTTCGGGCAACACAGGTACATCGGGGTCAAAGGCGGTGGGGCGCACCAACGAGCTAGAAAACCCCCGGAAAATCAGAATTTCATCCACCTCGCCATCCACCCTAGCCACCACCCGCAGCACCGCCTGGGGATGCCGCAGGGTGTATTGTTCGAGGCGAAAACCAGGGGCCATGGGGGAAGCGGGGAAGCGGGAGTCAGGAGTCGGGAAACGTTGGTAGGTTGGGCACCGCCCACCATCAGGAAAACCCTGTTTGAGCCAATAATGTTCTAGAAGAATGTCCTAGAAGTCGCCCTAGTTCATCGCTTGACGCCCCTGCTTGCCCAGGCGCACAAACACAAACCAGGCCAAACAGGCCAGATAAATCACCAAGCCAAGGATACCGAAGAACCCCAGGAACCCGTGGGTATAGCCCGCATGGAAGTAGGACTTATACAGCAAAGGTGGCTCTAGCCAGATTTGGCAATCGGCGGCGGCAAAGCGGGTATTGGAAAAGGCGCAGGGCAGGAAGGGAATCAGCAAGGCCGCACCGAGGATGTTGTAGATCGTCACCGACCAACGCCATGCGGAGAAGGCAAACTTGAGGGGTGATCCCGGCTGCTCGCGGATTTCTTCGTTGAGATCCACCCAAAACCACAGGCTGGCGGGGATGAGCACGCGGGCCATCAGGGCGCTCAGGAAGCTCATCCCAAATCCGCCGATCATCAGATAAACGGTGATCATCAGCAGACTGCCCACCTTCCAATAGATAGTGGTGAGGTGCTGGATGGACTCGTTTTTTTGCACAAAGGCCCAGATCAGCAGCACCAGGGGCAGAAACACCGTAAACAGAACCGCCAGCCTGTAATCTAGCCAAACCACGGTGCGTAGCAAAGAGGGATCAAACATACAGTAGGCCAGGGTCTAAGGGCGAAGGACTAGGGGCAGTAGAGGGTGTCGCGGGTTTGGCGTCCGGTAACGGGGTTGGTGCCGGTGGCCACATCGCAGAGGGCCGCGTTCACCCTAGGGGCTAGCAGCACATCAGTGAAGTCGGCTCCATCGATAGTGGCCCCACGAAAGTCAGTATCAAAGGCGTAGGCCCCTTCAAGGATGGCATTTGTGAGGTTGGCCTGCACGAGACGCGCCCCATCGAGGGTGGCTCCCGTGAAGTCGGCCCCTTCCAAATTGGCCCGCGCCAGGGTGGTATCAAACAGGCGCACCCCGCGCAGGTTGGCGTGGCTGAGGTCGGCATCGGCCAGGTCGGCACGGGTATAGTCGTTGCCGCGCAGGTCTTGGTTGGAGAGATCGGCCATGCGTAGGTTTTGGCGATCAAAGCTGGTGGCCTGGGCCGGACTGATCCAGCCCAGGCAGGCCACCACCACTAGGGCCAGGGTAATCACAAGACGATGAAAACGTAGATAACTCACCATAGGTTCCGCAGGGCGTAGACGGGAAAAGCTATCGATGGCCGCAATTCACAAGGGGTAATGGATAAAGGGCCATGGCTCAAAACTATTCAACCACAATCCGGGACGGGGATCGGCCTAGACCGGGTGGATGGCCCGTGGGGGCGCTATGCTGGGGGCGACGAGTAGGCTCTGGGTTGAGCGGCTATGGCGATGTGGATTTCTCCATCCCGATGCAAACGCTGGTTCCGATACCTGGGTTTTGGCATGGGCTTGGTGCTGTGGGGGGCGTGGCTGGGGATGGGGGGTGTAGCCCTAGCCCAAAATGGCGCAACGGAAACCGCCGCTGTCTCCCTAGAGAGTATTTTTTTGTTCGATGTCCCCGGATCGGCGGAACTGACGGCCTCGGAACGGGCGGCGGCGATTGAGACCAACCTCACCCCCCTGCTGGATCTCGATGAGGTGCCCCAGGTGCGGATTCAATCTCGATCTCCCCAGGACGAGGAGGACGCAGCCAGTCATCCGGTGATCTTTGCCAACGACCGCTACATCATGACGGTGACCCAGGCGGATGCGGAGGTGGGCCGCGCCAATACACCCATGCAGCAGGCGGAGCGCTGGGTGGTCACCCTCAACCAAAGCTTAGCCCAGGCCCAGGCCGAACAACGGGGCGACTTTTTGCCCAAGGCCCTAGCCCGTACCCTAGCGGCCCTAGCCGTGGCCTTGGTGATCCATGCTGGGGTGGGCTGGCTGGGGCGGCGCTGGCTGTTGCCCCTGGTGTCTCAGTTGGCCCTAGGGGGGCGGGAAGTAGAAAACCGAGGCACGGGCCTAGGGCTGCTGGCGCGGGCCATGCTGGTAGTAGTGCAGGGGGTTGTGTGGTTTAGCGCCATTACCTACGTGGCCAATCTCTTTCCGGTAACCCGCCGCTTTAGCTATTTAGTGGGCCGCAGCCTCACCGATGGCCTCTTTGCCCGTAGCTTTGTGCTGGGCAGCCGCGCCTATTCCCTCCTGGATTTGCTGCTGTTGCTGGCCACCCTGCTGGCCCTGGTGATTGCCGCCAACACCGCTACCAACCTCTTGCGATCACGGGTGCTGCGGGTGGCCGGAATTAGCCTCGCCGCCCAGGAAGCCATTGCCGCCCTCAGCAAGTACACCCTGATTTTGCTGGGCACCGTGGTGGTGTTGCAGATTTGGGGCATCGACCTCAGTTCCCTTGCCCTGATTGCCAGCGGCCTGGGAATTGGGATTGGCTTTGGCCTCCAAGGTCTGGTCAGGGATTTTGTCAGCGGCCTCGTGCTGGTGTTTGAGCGACCTGTGCAGGTGGGGGATTTTGTGGACTTTGGGGCCGTAAAGGGCACGGTGAACCGCATTGGATCCCGCAGCACCGAGATTCGCACCCTCGATCACGTTTCAATCATTGTCCCCAACTCACGTTTTCTAGATCAAGAAATCATCAACTGGAGCCACGGCAACCCCATTTCCCGCATTCGTCTGCCCGTGGGGGTGGCCTACGCCTCTGATCCGATACAGGTGAAGCAGGTGTTGTTAGCGGTGGGGCGTCAACAGGAGGAAGTGTTATCGACCCCCTCGCCCCAGGTCTTTTTCCTAGGGTTTGGAGACAACGCCCTGCTGTTTGAGCTACTGGTGTGGATTACCCAGCCCCACCGACAGCTCGTGATTAAAAGCGATCTGTACTTTGCCATCGAAGCCAGCCTCCGCCAGCACGGCATTGAAGTACCTTTCCCCCAGCGAGACTTGAACCTGCGCACCGGTACCCTGCCCCTAGACCTCAGTCCAGAGACGAAGCAGTGGTTTCGACAGTTGGCCCAAGACCCCAACGGCACCCCCGACCATCTGGGCTAAGCCTCAATAAAGATGCAGATTTTCTTGAAAATACAGAGCGCTTTTTGAAAAGTTAGCTAGAATTACGTCCGTAATTTCAGAGAAATACCAGGATCCTTAGATCCTGATCATCCCCGCAAATGCAAGCTGGCGGGATTTCTCTAGTGAGGAGTATAGGGAGCGATTTCTTATGAAGCTAGCCTGGCCGAGTCACCGCCTCCATCGTTGGTCAAGGCGGCTTATATCCTACCTGTCCTTTGCCCTGGCCGCCTGTTTCCTGGCTATCAACCTATCGGTACCAGCCGGGGCGGTAGCCCCAACGGCGGTTGAACATGCCATCACCCCCACGCAGGAGTTTCAACTGCCTGGGGAGGCGATTCTGGCCCAAACCGTCAATTTCCAGCGCGATGTCCTGGTATTCAACACCCCCACCTACGCCGTGCGGGTCTTCATTCCTGCTAACCAGACCGCCGCTAGAATGAACGTCTTCCGGCGCACCTCTCCCACGGAGCTAGAGCTAAATGGTCAGCCCGCCACCTTTTTGGGGGCCGTGTCCTCCGATGGCTTTTTGACCTTTGAAAGCTTCGGTTCTCGCTTCGGGCGCAACGTGCGGTTTCGGGCCAGCCACAACCGAGGCACCCAGCAGGCTCGCCTAGAAATTTTGGATGCCTCCAATAGCCAGGTGATCTTTACCGAATTTGCGGGCGGCGTTAGTGCCCCCCAAATGCCAGAGGCCCCCGTCACCGGAGCCCTAGAGCGCAATACGATTCTCGGCTTCGAGACCCAGAACTATGCGGTGCGCGTGTTCCGCGATCCAGCGGACAACCTGCGCAAGATGAACGTCTACTTCAAGCCAACGGCCATCACCGTCGTCAATGGCCAGGTGGCTACGGCAGAAACCTCCGGCACCATTCCGGGGTTTGAATGCTGGATTTCCTACTTTGGCGGTAGCCAATACCAAGGTACCCCAGCCCGCTACCATGCACGGGTGAATGCCGGTGGCCGCGCCGTTCTCGAAGTGATTGGCACCAACGGAGCCTTGCTGCTGTCGGAACCCCGCATTAACACCGTGCCGCTGACGGTGAATGTTCCTACGGAAGACCGTCCCAGTTGCTTTGAGGGCGGTGGCGTTTCCAGTGGTGGTTCCTTGGCTCCCTTTGTTGCCGCCGTCTTTGGCGAACAACGGGAACTCGATGCCATTCGCGCCCTCGTTGCCCGTGATGGTGCCACCCCCCGCCGCCTAGACACCTGCAATGTCTCCCCCCGCTTTGAGAGTGCCCGCCAAGGGCAGTTCATCAACGCCGCCGAATGCACCGAACGCAACCAGGCCGAAGCCATGGTGAGCTACCTCAGGAGCCAAGGGTTTAACTCTCGCTTGGTCTATCGCAACTTTAGGTACCGCTAGACGCCCTCGGCATCAGCGACACTCCTAGGTAGCGCTGCCATCAACACAAAAGCCCCAGGTCATACCAATGGCCTGGGGCTTTTGGTGACGTTAGGTAGCGGAAGTCTCCGGCCACGGTGGCGGATTCCACGCTGACCCGTTCGCCCAAACCTGACCCACGGTAACGTAACCCCGTTTTAGCAGGTCAAGACCTGACTCTGGGGATAATCTAACCTGAGTCCGGGTTAAAAAACTCAGCAGCCCTCATTCTACCTGGATAATTCTTGTCATGGCCTCATCTCGATGGGCAGCACAGCAAGAACGAAGTCACATAGGCTCTCGGCTAAGGCCAGGGCTTGTTCAAATTCCTGCTGACTCGGCACTTGAAGCAGCCCAGGGTAACGGTATATCTGGGCATAGGGCGTTAGTTCTGACCCTGTATCCGTCCATGAGGAAAAATCGGGATTGTAGGCCGTTGCTGCTTGCAGCAATAGCTCAATATCGTGGGTGCGAGGAATGTCGTGGTCACAAACGGCTAAATATCCTTTGACGGCTTTTTCTGCGGCTTGTTGGCAGTGGTAAATCGCTGTGTCTAACAGTGGTGGATGGGCCGTAGAAAGTACCCGCGCCGATGCCAGATCATGCTGTGCCTTGGTTAGCCAACTCTGCACTAGTTGAGTCTTGGCATCGGTCATACAGCACGTTTCCTTGGTGAGCGACTTTGTACTCTAGGGAGGCTGGGGCTTCTTTCCAGAAGTCAAATTCTGCACGGGTTCTCACGATAATATCCTTGGCAATGCCCAGCCCGCTCAGGCAACGATGCCCCAGGACGGCCCGCTGGTAGGGAGAAAGGTCGCTGTCGGACACCAGCACCATTAAGTCAATATCGCTATCTGGGGTGGGGTTTCCCCAGGCATGGGAGCCAAACAAAATTACCTGCTCTGGCTGAAAGGTCGCCACCAGTCGCCGGATGATGTCTTGGATTAGGTCTTCGCTCATGCGTCCTATGGTATCTCGCTGGGGGGAATGCAGCGATACCTGATGAATCCATCCGTCTCGTGAATAAGAAGAAAGGTGTGATTTGGCGGCTGGGATGGGTACCCTAAGAAAGAAAGACCTCACACGTTACAGGCAGGGGTTTCGATGAAAGGACTAGGGCTGGGGCTGGCGGCTTGTGTTGGGCTGGTGGGTTGTTCTGCGGGGCCGGGGGTGGATATTGCAGCCGAGGTGATGCCCAGTGTGGTGCTGATTACCTATGGCGACGGGCCGGGGCATGGCAGCGGTTTTTTTGTGGAGGGTGAGCCGGGGGTTTGCACGGTGCTAACGGCGAACCACGTGGTGCAGGCCAGCCCATTGTTGTTGATTTCGGCCTACGACACCGACAACCGGGGCCAACCCTGGCGGGCCGAGCAAATTCTACCGTTTCCGAATGGGGTGGATTTGGCCGTAGTGACGTTTCGGCCTGCGGGCAATCGTTGTCCCTACCGTGCCCTAAAGCTGGGGAACTCGGATCGGGTGGGGGTGATGGATACCTTGGTGACGGTGGGGTATCCTGTCCGGGCGGGTGAGCAACAGTTGATTAAGCAAGCCTCTGAAATCAAGATTAGCTCGGTCAATCCCCCTTCCCCGGAGGGCTACAGCCTTTTTTATGGGGGTACCACAGCACGGGGCATGAGCGGTGGCCCTTTGGTAGATCGTCAGGGGCGGGTGGTGGGCATCCATGCCGGATCGGATGCGGATGAGGTAGCTCTCGCAGCCCCCAATGGCGACCCCCAAACCTATCGGGCCGAAACGTTCAAATGGGCTGTTCCCATCAAGTTCTTTCAAGCTAGCTTCGATACGGTTGTGGCCAATGCCCCACCCATTAGCGATGGTGCCGCCCTACGGCAACAGGGCTGGCAACATTGGGAAACCAAAGATTACAGCGCCATGCTAGCTGCTTTTGAACAGGCTATCGCAGCCAATGGTCAAGATGCTGAAGCCTGGGCTGGTAAAGGCACTGCCTTAAATGAGCTAGGCCGCGATGGCGATTCGTTAGCAGCCTATGACCAAGCGCTGATCATAAACCCCAACTATGCTGAGGTTTGGACTGTCCGAGGCATTACATTGAATGAATTAAGCCGTAATGACGAGGCGCTAGTATCTTACGACAAGGCGCTAGAGATCAGGCCTGAATTTGCCTTGGCTTGGATGAACCGAGGCAATGCGTTAAGTGATTTAGGTCGCTATGAGGAGGCATTGATCTCCCACGACCAAGCGCTAGCAATTAATCCCGACGATGCCATGACTTGGATGAACCGAGGTAATACGTTGACCTATTTAGGTCGCCTAGAGGAAGCATTGGCTTCTTATGATAAGGCACTAGCTATTAACCCTAATTATACTGAGGCCTGGTATAACCGAGGTGTATCATTGATGGACTTACGTCGCCCAGAAGAAGCGCTCGCTTCCTACGATAAAGTATTGCTTGTCAAGCCCGACTTTGCCAATGCTTGGGATAATCGAGGTGTTGCGTTGGGTACGTTGGGTCGCTACGAGGAAGCCTTGGCATCCTACGACAAGGCGATAGCTATCAATTCGGAGAATGCCATTACTTGGACTAATCGAGGCATTGTGTTGGCTTTATTGGGTCGCGATGAGGAGGCGTTGGCATCCTGCGACAAGGCGCTGGCTATCAACCCAAACGATGAAAGTGCCCAGCGGCTCAAGCAGTTGATTTTAAGCGAGATGTAGCCTAGTACGCTGGTACAGATCCCCGGTTTCTTGGCCCACCAGCCAGAATTTTAGGCTACCCAACCGCAGAAACCGGGGATCTCTAACTCAAGGTATCTCGGTATTCGTTGAGAACAGCCAACACCTGGGTCAACTTGTGGCGGTTTTCATCCGAAGGATCTGCCAAAAAGCTTAGGAGTGCAAAATCTCGTTCAGCTTCGACTCTAGCTCGGCGAGTCGCTTGTTCTGTTTCCTCAATTCTGCGTTGCTCTGCTTCATTTCGGCGGTTTGTCTCTCGGTTTCGACCGTTCCACTCAACGCCGAAATTAACCAGTGCCACCACGAAGGCTGCCACGGTGAGTCGGTTGCTCCAGTTTCTCGGCTGGGCGATGAGTTGGAGGAATTGGAAATCTTGTTCGTCATAAAACCGCAGAAACGCAACGGCAATGGTGAGGACAGTCAGCGTCGTACCAGGCAACAGAGCCAGAAAATTGAGCCAAACCTGGCGGTTAATCATCTCTATTCTAGTACAGGAGTTTCCTAGAGCTATCCTACCCCCTAAAGCTGCCCTTCTAGGGAAATAATCTTGGGATTCTCTGGGGTAATGGGGCCAGAGCTTTGTAGGCTTTCTGGATTTCCAGGCAACAAGGCACCCGCGATCCGTCGCAGAGATTCGTAGGGGTCATCCTCTGGCATCAGGGTCAGCACCAAGGGGCAATTATCCGCACTGACCCGTGTTTTGGCACACACCACATATTGATTGGGCGTGTCAGGATCGGGCCGATAGTCAAAGGCAAGCAGGCCATCTTCCTTGTAAATGTTCAGCCGTTTCGCCACTTCATCACAGCGGCGTTGGGGGTCAAATCCTCCACCCATAGAACGCACCATCCGCAGCCAAACCTTGGTATGGCCTTGCCCGTTGCGATACATCACCACCCAGTCCTCGCCGCCATTGGTAGGGTTGGGCGATAGGGCGCAATAGAACTCGCTCCTCTGCGCCACAAAGAGCTTTGGGAACCCGATATAAAGCTGAATGGCCGCAATCGTCACGCCCAGAGCAGCCAGGACAGCCCCAATGACAGGCAGCGACATCACTACAGCACCACTTTCCCTACCGTGAATTCTGTGCATGGCCCTATTCCCTATGCCCAAACCTAGATAACCCTAAGGTACCCAATTTGACCCGTGATCGACACGCCCACCACGCACCTATCACCCAAAGGTTTGCTTAAAATTGTGAGCGCAACCCACAAAAAAGAGCACCAGGGTTTTGGCTCCTGGTGCCCTGGGTCAACGTTGGCCAAGCTCCCTAACTAGCCAGCTTGGCCTAAAATTTGGCGACTACTGTTCTCCGGTAATGGAGAGGGAATCGACCCAAATGCGGGGGCAAAGACCACCGGGGGTAATTTCCACCTGGGGTTCCACATGGATGATCGCCTTCAGCAGGTCGCGGAAGTCTCCGGCCACGGTGGCGGACTCCACGCTGACCCGTTCGCCCTGGTTAATCAGCCAGCCATCGAAGGGCAGAGAGAAGGAGCCTTGCAGGGAATTGACCCCAGCATGGAGGGCTTGCAGGTCGTCGATGAGGATGACGTTGCTGGCGTTTTCCAGGCTGAATTCGCTGGAGGCTTCTGTTCCGGGCAGCACATGGTAGTAGCTGGGGCCAACGGAGACCTTCGCGCCAATGCTGGCGTGGCCCGTGGGGGAAGCGCCCATGCGTTTGGCGGTGCCTGCGCTGTGGAGGAACTGGGTGAGCACCCCCTTTTCGATGATGGGCACGCGGCGGGTGGGGGTGCCTTCGCCATCGAAGGTTTCGGCACTGATGTTTTCGGGGTGGAGGGCATCGTCGTAGACCGAGAGCAACTCCGAGGCCACCACCGTTCCGAGGGAATCCGGCGTGGACAGGCTGCGGTGATCCAGAATGCTCTGGGCGTTGTACATGTTGGAGAAGGCCCCCAACAGGCTGAGGAAGGCTTCCCCGGAAAACACCACCCGGTACTTGCCCGTGGCGATTTTGTCGTAATTCAGGTGGCTGATAGTTTTTTCGGTGGCTTCCTTCAGGCAGCCCTCCAAATCCAGCAGCGACAGGCCACGATCTACCCGCACTGCCCCAGCCGAGCGGGGTTTGCGGCCTTCTTGCTCGGTTTTGCTGTAGAGGTAGACCGAGGCGTAGGAGCGGTCTTCCTGGCGCAAAGCTCCGGCGCTGTTGAGGTAAAAGCGGTTGATGCTGCGCTGGGCAAGGCCGTTGTAGGGCACGCTGGCGATGGCGGGATGGGCATCTAGGAGCTGCTTTTCGAGGGCCACCAGTTGTTGGATCAGTTCTCCTACGGGGGCGGGATCTACCGGGGGTAGATCCACCTCGGCGGTGGGGGCGGTGGCTTCGGGGCTGAAGTCGGGGATGTGGTCGGCGACGCCAAAGGCGCTGGCATCACGGGCGCTTTCGAGGGCCAAATCCATACCCGTGGGGTCTACGTCGCTGGTGGAGGTAACGCCCACTTTGCCCTGGTCGTTCCACACCCGCACGATAACGCTGGAACGGTTGGAGGCTTTCACCTGCTTGGGGTCGCCCTTATCCACTTGGACGCTGGTTTCGTCTACGGAAGACCCGTAAACGTCGTACTTGGTGATGCCCAGCTTTTGGGCGCTGGCTTCGGCGTAGACGGCGATGTCTTGGATGGTCGGCATAGGAAGTGAAGGATGAAGGGTGAAGGGAGTAGGGTGGGCACTGCCCACCATGGATTGAATGGATTACCCAAGATTCGGTAGGGCGAGGAGACCACGCCCCTGCTATTGGGTGGATGTTGACAGGTTGGCGGTAGCCAATCTCAATAGGGCGTCACGTTTCACGGATTGGGGCTGGTGGTTCTTGCGGAGACTCTGGGTGGTGCATTGCTTCGCGTTGGCGGTAGCCTCGCCTTGGCGTTATGCACCCTACGAATTGCCAATAACCAATAACCAATAACCAATAACCAATAACGCTAGCGCCCTCCGACGGTGATGGAGTCTACCTTGAGGTGAGGCTGGCCCACGGTGACGTAGACACTGCCGCTGATGGAGCCGCAGAAGCCCGCCGCGAGGCCGAGGTCGTTGGAACACATGGAGATTTTGTTCATGATCTCGGTGGCTTCGCCGATCAGGGTGGCACCCTTGAGGGGTTTGGTGATTTTGCCGTTTTCGATTAGGTAGGCTTCATCGACGCCGAAGTTGAATTGGCCCGTGGCTCCGACGCTGCCGCCGCCCATCTTTTTGCAGTAGATGCCCTTGTCCACGGAGGCGAACAGCTCGTCCAGGGAATAATCCCCAGGGGCGATGTAGGTGTTCCGCATCCGGGAGGCGGCGGCGTGGGTATAGCCCTGGCGGCGACCGCTGCCCGTGCGGGGGTGGCCCGTCCGCATGGAACCTGCTCGGTCGGAGAGGAAGTTCCGCAGAATGCCGTTTTCGATCAGCAGGGTGCGCTGGGCGGGCATTCCTTCGTCGTCCATGTCGATGGTGCCAAAGGCGTCGGGGGAGAGGCCCTCATCCCAGGCTGTGAGGTTTTCGTGGGCGATTTTTTCGCCTTTTTTGTCGATGAAGGGGGTGGTGCCCCGCTCGATCTGGGTGGTTTCGAGCAGGTGGCCGCAGGCT
This sequence comes from Spirulina sp., assembly GCA_044070495.1. Lineage (GTDB taxonomy): Bacteria > Cyanobacteriota > Cyanobacteriia > Phormidesmidales > Phormidesmidaceae > Nodosilinea. The sequence goes on from JBIPSI010000016.1 coordinate 34,463, forward strand.
TCGTGGAAGATCACGCCCCCGAACTGGTTGGCCATAATCACTGGATAGCTGCCGGATTCCACATAGTCGGCGTAGAGCATCTTTCCAGCGGATTCGCCCACGGATTGGGCCACGGTTTCGTAGTCCCACTCGCGCAAAAAGGCGGGGTTGCTGGTGTCGCCCGCCCGCTGGCCAATGGAGGAACGGTGTTCGCCATCGGCACAGAGCAGGTTGTAACCGACGGACTGGGTGAGGCGAATGTCGCGGGCAAAGGTGCCATCGCTGGCGGCCACCAGGACTTCCTGCCAATCGCGGAAATAGACGGCGCGGCGAGATTGCACATGGCTGGCGTTTTTGGCCAGGGCGTCGTTAGCGGCGAGGAGCACATCGCCCATTTCCTGCATGGAGCTACAGTTGGCCAGCCATTCGTCCTTAGAGCGAGCGCTGGCGTAGTCGCGCAGCAGTTCGAGGTTAATTTCGGAAATATTTGCCGCTGGCCCCGGCAGGGTGAGGCCCATGATACCCAGCGCCTTATCTAGGGCGGATTTCAACCCCTGAAAACTCAGGTCATTGGTGCTGACGTAGCAATCGGCCTTGCCCAAAAACACCCGCACCCCGGCCCCGGTGATGATGCGCGGCGAAATGCTGGTAATCGCGTCGTCCTCGGCCTGACAGCTAATGTAGTTGCTGCGCTCTAGGAAAAACTCCACAAAATCAGCCCCCGCCGACCGTCCCAGGCCCAGCAGCGCCGCTAGGGTGGGTTCCCAGGAGAGGTCAAAGCGGTTTCGGGTGGCCCCGTATTCCCTAGAAAGCAGGTCGTTGGTCTTCAGCAGCGGGGTGAGTGAGGGTGCAACCGTCATGCCAATCTATCCTTACAGGCTAAGAAAAATGCCGGATTACCAGCGATTTACCCAGTGTAACAAAACCTCTCATCTAGGGTTTCTAGGAAGCCAAGGGGCCAAGGGGGACGGTGCCTAAATCCTCTCCCTCCAAGGGCGGGGCAGGGGGAATGTCATCGGGAAGTCCCTCTTCTAATTCCCGCAGGATGGGCGGGGCGGGGGTGGGTTCTTCTCGGAAAATGGCGGACAGCACATCGGCCAGGGTGGGGGCCATGGCGATGCGGTTTTTGTAAACCATGATCACCCGCGTTAGGGCGGGGAGTTGGTTTTGCTCGGCCACGAGGTAGAGGGGTTCTACGTAGAGGAGGGACTGCTCGATGGGGATAACCAAGAGGTTGCCCTGCTGCGCCCGTGACCCCTGGGTATCCCACAGAGAAATGCGCTGGGAAATTTCCGGGTCTTGGTTGATGCGGGCTTCGATTTGCTCTGGGCCAAAAACGAGTTCCTGTTTGGGAAAGCGATAGAGCAGCCGTCGCCCGTAGCGATTGCCATCCGACCGGGCCGCCAACCAGGCGATTAGGTTATTGCGCTGGGCCGGGGTGAATAGCCGCAGCAGAATAAATTCCTCGCCTTCCTCCTGGGGGAGTTTCATGATCAGGTAGTAGGGTTCCACCCGCTGGGTTTCGCTGGCGTAGATTTCCGTGGGGGCGCGCCACTGGTCTTCCCGGTTGTAGAACACCTGGGGGTCGGTCATGTGGTAGGTCATCAGGGAATCGGCCTGCACCGAGAACAAATCCTGGGGGTAGCGAATGTGGATGCGGAGGGCATCGGGCATGGCCTCCAGAGGCTCGAACATGCCGGGCAGGATGCCGCTCCAGGCTTGGATGATGGGGTCGTTGGGTTCCGACACAAAGAAGCCGACGGAGCCATTGAAGGCATCCACCACCACCTTGACCGAGTTGCGAATGTAGTTGAAGTTGTTTTCGCCCGGATCGGAGTAGGGGTAGCGGCTGCTGACGGTGTAGGCGTCGATCACCCAGTAGAGGTAGTTTTCGCCGGTTTGGGTGTTGAAGTTGGCCTGGATGAAGCTGGGATCGCGGTCGGCAAACCGCTGGAAATCGATCTGGTCGGGCGGGGTGCTGCCTTGGGCATCTCCGGTGCCCCACTGGCGGGATCGGTTGCCGATGTCCACCGTTACCAGGTAGGGGTCGGTATCAAACCGCAGAAAGGGGGCGATGGATCGTACTCGCTCGGCAATGTTGCGGCGAAACAGCAGGCGGGTATCGGTGGTGAAATCCTCGGTAAACAGCATCCGCCAGTCCTTCAGGTAGCGGGCAAACAGTAGCCGTCGCCAGAGGCCATCCAGGGGAATGCCGCCCCGACCGAGGTAGGTGGTGTAGATGTTTTCGTTGCCGCTGGGGTAGTCCAGTTCCAACACCTGGGTGTTGGCCATGATGTAGGTGTCGGTGAGTTCGCCAAAATATAGGCGCGGATCGCCGATGGGAATACTCTGGCGCACTTCCTCGCTGCTGGGGATGTTGTCGATGCCGCGCACAAAGTAGGTGGGCAGGCCATCGGGGCCAGCGGTGTTGACGGGGCTGAGGGTGAAGCCAAAGCCGTGGGTGTAGACCAGGTGCTCGTTCACCCAGGTTTTGGCGATGTCGGGCACCCGTTCGTAGTTGAGTTCCCGCGCCGAGATCATCACCTGCCGCCGTTCCGAGCGTCGCTCTTGGTTGAGGATGTTGTAGCGGTCGAAGTCGGCATCTTTAAATTCGTAGTAGAGGCGGATTTGCTGAAGCTGGCGGTTACTTTCCAGCAGCGGGCGCGGATCCCACAGGCGAATGTTTTCGAGGGTAAGGTCGTTGCGTTCTAGATCCTCCACCGTCAGGTCGCCACTGGGGTCAAAGGGTTCCGAATCGATGGCCTCTAGGTCAAAGGCAGCCCGCGTTAGGGCAATGGAGTTGGTAATGTAGGGCCGCTCCCGCTGAAGCTCGTTGGGCTGCACCACCAGCCGCTGCACCACCATGGGGGCCAGCACCAAGCCCAGCAGAGCCAGCACCAGGTAAAGGCAAATCCCATTCACCAACAAACTGGTGCAGCCCAGGTTTATCCACCCGCGCCAGAGCCCCTGCCCCTTGGCCTGTCGTCTTGCCCCCTTGGTCATGGGGTTGAAATAGCTCGGTCGCCACAGCAGCCCCCGCCACAGAAACCCTAGCCCTAGCCCTAGGGTTAACAGCATTAGGCCCACGTTGGCGGGCAGCAGCACGTGGATGTGGGTATAGCCCGCCCCATAGACGACGCCCTCCTGGGAATAGAGGATGTCGTAGCGACCCAGCCAATGGCTAAAGCTGGTCACGAGAAACAACAACCCTGCCAGGGTATACAAATGCTGCTGCTGGGAGAGGGAAAAGCCATAGAACCGCCCCCGGCTGAGGGTGCCCCCCCGCATTAGGTAAACCAAGCAGACGACGACAAAGGTAAAAAATAGAACGCCAATCAGCCAAAATTCCAGCAAATTCAGAATCGGCAGTTGGAAGATATAGAAGCCGATGTCGCGCTTAAAAATAGGCTCCGTTTCGTTATAAGACCCAGGACTGAGGGCCAGCAGCACCGTCGGCCACTGTTTCGCCAAAATGAGACCAAAGCCTAGGCTCATCAACCCCGCCGCCAGCCGCCCCAACTGCCGAGGATAGACCACAAAGGCCACCGTACTCATGCCCAAGGCTGCAATCAGCCAGGGCTGGGCCAGCAAAATTTGCCCCGCCACCCGAAACAATTGCAGCTTCGGCCACAGGGGCAGGGGCGTGGTGGATTCATACAGGGTGGTGGTTTCGCGCCAAAAATCCGCCGCAATTTGCCCCTGATAGACCAACTGCACCCCCACCAAAAAGCTGAGCACCCCCGCCAGCAGCAGCACCCCGGTTAACCCCAACCCCTGGGTTTTCGAGGCCCGTTCCGAGGGCGGCGGCAGCGGCGTGGTACGGTCGGCTAGGGCTAGGTTGCCCCAGGTAAACAACAGCGTCAGACCAATGGGAATCAACCCCAGCAGCAGTTGAGACCGCAGCCGCAGCCAAAAGACATCGAGGTAGTTCACCTCCACAAACCACAGACGCTCCGCCAGCAGGTGAATCACCGCATCGGCAGCGAGTACCCCCGCCAAGGCCAACGCACACCATAGCCAATGGGCCAACAGCCAGTGTTTTGCGTCCTTAATCATAGGATTCAACCAATCAGGGGCGGGGTCTGCCCAAATTCTATCGCCCCGGTTCCCGTTCGCTGAGGAAGATGCTCTGGGCTAGGGGGGAAAGCGGCCCTAGAATAAACAAGATCCGCCCTCACCCCCAGCCCCTTTCCCAGGGAGGAGAGGGAGGCCGGAAACTTCCTTCAACATTCCTTGCCGAAACCAAACTGTCCATAAGAATCCTGTCCATGACCGTCGCTCCTGTTTTGTCCAATTCTCGCCGCGATACCGCTTGGCCCTTTTGGCCCGTGGTGCCCCTCTATCCCTACGGTCAGCGCCCCACCCTGCGGACTGAGGTGGTGAAAGATACGGTGTGGACGTTTGACCAATTCCAGGGCATTTTTTACGTGGTGGTGCCCATTCGGATGACGGTAGTGCGGCTGGAACCCCGTGGGCTGTTGGTCTATGCCCCGGTGGCCCCCACGGCGGAATGTGTGCGCCTGCTGCGAGAACTGGAGGAACGCCACGGCCCGGTGCGGCACATCATTCTCTCGACGGTGACGGGGATTGAGCACAAAGTATTTGTTGGCCCCTTTGCCCGCCGCTTCCCCGCTGCCCAGGTGTACGTTACCCCCAACCAGTGGAGCTTCCCGCTCAATTTGCCCCTGCCCTGGCTGGGCCTGCCTGGTGATCGTACCCAGCTTTTGCCTGAGGATAGTTCCCGCCTGCCCTTTGCCGACCAAGTGGATTGCGCCATTCTGCCCCCCATTCCCCTCGGCCTTGGCCCCTTTGGCGAAACCGCCTGCTTCCATCGCCCCAGCCGCACCCTGATGGTGACGGATGCCCTGGTGTCTATCCCCGCCGAGCCGCCTGCCATTGTGCAGATCAACCCCTTCCCGCTGCTGTTCCATGCCAAGGACAGTTCCGCCGATGCCATTGTGGATACGCCGGAAAATCGCCGCAAAGGATGGCAGCGCATCGCCCTGTTTGCCTTTTACTTTCGGCCCAGCACGTTGGAGGTGGCGACTACCGGGGCAATGTTCCGCGAGGCCAAGCAAGCCCCGGATCGATCTCGCCAGAACTATTTCGGCCTTTATCCCTTCCGCTGGCAACCGGACTGGCCCGCTTCTTTCAGCGCCCTACATAACCAAGGGAAACTCTCCGTCGCCCCCATCCTCAAAACCCTGATTTTCAACCGAGGCCCAAGGGAAGTCATGGACTGGGCCAACCAGGTGTCCACCTGGCAGTTTGAACGGGTGATTCCCGCCCATATGGATGCCCCCGTCGCCGCCAATCCCCAACAGTTCCTAGAAGCCTTCGACTTTTTGCAACCCGGAGCCGCCCCCCATTCCCCCATGACCGACGCCGACACCCAACTCCTGCGTGATATTGATGCAGGGCTGACCCAACGGGGCATCTCTCGCCCCAGCCAACTGCTAGGCCTCGATGGGTGAGGCGCGGTTGCTGCGCCCGATGCAGAATCCTGGGGAAGTCAACCGGGGTGTTCCGTCCCATCGGTGGGAAGCCATTGCAAAAACCCAGCGTCACTTTTGAATTCATCCGTTAGAATATCCGCAAGTTTTTGTCAGGAGGGGCATTTTTCGGTGTCAAGACCCCGCTACGCTGCGGCCAACGAGGTCTCTGGAAATCGTGCCAACAGGGCTTTCCGTTATGCGCTACTATTGGCTATCGCTCGGTGCGGGTGGAACGGCCATACCAGGTTTCATCGGCTGAGCTGTGAGGAGTCCTGTGGGCTAGGTTGTCCACTTCAATCAATTTCAATCCATAAGACCTGATGTGAAGCTGTGCAGAGGCTACTCTAAGTAGGCCCTGGCTTCCTGGGTTATTTTCATTTCGTTGCTCAGTATCTTTAGATTCGTTTTGGCTAGGTTGTCCATGACATCTGTTCCCATGTCGTCGGGGTCGTCACCATCCTTTGAAGTCACTGGTAGCGCCGGGTTGCCAGAGGCTCCACCCGTGTTTGCCCTCAAGGAGTTGGTGGCGCGGCTACAGCGCGAGCAGTACAAAATTCAAGATTTGCTTAGTTCCCTGGGGTTTGCCCTCCGCAGCCTCAACAACCTGAACCAGTTTTTAGAGCTGATTCCCATGATTGCCAGCCGCGTTACCGATGCCGGGGGCGGGGCGCTGGTGCTGTTTCGGGCCGATGGCCAGGTGCGCCTAGAGCGGCTGCATTGCCAAAGCGAAGACCATTGCCAGAATGTGCGTTCGGCCCTAGAGGCAGCCACCCGCCAGGTGACGGCCAATTTGCAGCCCACCGCCGACAACAGCATCACCACCATGGCCCGCAACGCCATGGTTTCTCTAGATCACCAGGTAAACCGCTACCTGGGCGACGAGTTTCAGCTCTTTGGCACCGCCATCATTGTGCAGAACGTGGAGCGGGGGCGGCTCTACGTCTTCAGCCGCGACCCCGACTATGCCTGGACGGAAACCCGCCAAAAGCTGGTGCGTCTGGTAGCCGACCAAACCTCCGTGGCCATTGAAAACAACGAGCTAACCGTGGCCCTGCGGAAAAAAGAGCGCCTGGATCGGGAAATGGAAATTGGGGCGGAAATTCAGCTCCAACTGCTGCCCCGCGAATGTCCTAGCATTGCCGGGATGGACTTGGCCGCTAAGTGCAAAACCGCCCAGCGCGTCGGCGGCGACTACTACGACTTCATCCCCACCACCTACGACCAACTGCGCTATCCCGGCTCGGAGGTATCGGCGGCGGCTCCCTGGAGCTTGGCCATTGGCGATGTGATGGGAAAGGGGGTGCCCGCCGGGTTGATTATGACCATGATGCGGGGGATGTTGCGGGCGGAGGTGCTGAACGGCCATTCCCCAGCCCAAATTTTGCAAAATCTCAACTTTGTGATGCACAGCGACCTGGAAAATTCCAACCGCTTCGTCACCCTGTTCTACGCCGAGTATGACCCCACCCGTCGGCTGTTGGCCTACGGCAATGCCGCCCACAATCCGCCCTTTTTGTGGAAAGCGGCGACGGGCACCATGACCCGCCTAGATACCGTGGGAATGCTGCTGGGGCTAGACATGACTACCCAGTATTACGAAGCCACCATGGAACTTCAGCCCGGAGACACCGTGATCTTCTACACCGATGGCTTCACGGAAGCGGCCAATGGGCGGGGCGAACGCTTTGAGGAGGAAAACCTAGAACGCGCTCTGCAATGGGCCTGCCGCAACTGCGCCACCGCCGACGAAATCCTCAACTACACTTTCGACCTGCTGAATCGGTTCATTGGCCATGATCGCAGCAACGACGACGACATGACCCTAGTGGTGATGCGGGTGAAGCCCGACGCCGCCTGATGGGTTCTGGTTTAAGAATCAGAAGGATTTGGCCTACCGGATTCGCTGGGTTGGCCTTGGGGATTTGCCTGGGAATTGGCCTAGCGGTTGCGCCGAGCCTAGCCCAGGTGCCCGATCTGCCTCAGCCCCAGTGGTCTACCGTCGATCTCCGCCGCTACGACCTGCTTCAGTCCTATGATCTCGGCACCCTGTCCTTAACCCAAACCGGGGTGGAGCCAGAATGGGCCACCATGCCCGTGCCGCTAACCGGGGTGATTGGCCTACCCGCTGGCGATGACCCGGTGCCATGGGTGGTGCTGCTCCACGGTCGCCATGGGGGGTGTCACTTTGCGCTCAATCGCCCTAGCCAATGGCCCTGCGAGGATCCTGCCTACGACCAAGGCTTGGCCTACCTAGCCCAGGGTTTAGTCGAAGCGGGGTTTGGGGTAATCGTACCCAACCTCAATGCCGCCTTTTCCGCCACCTATGGGGCCACCCCTGAACGGCGAAACACCCTGGCGGATCAGCGCAGTCAGGCCATTATTGATGCCCACCTGACCCGGTTAGCCGCCGCCCATCGGGGGGAAGGTCCTGGTTTTGGGGCCGATCTCACCTCCCAGATCACCGACCGAGTGGACTGGGAACGCCTGGGGATGGTGGGGCACTCCATGGGGGGCGGTGCAGCGGCGTTAAATGCCCTCACTCGGCAAGATCGAAACCGTCCGACCCAAATCGCCAACGGCCTTGGCCCCGTTGCGGCGTTGATTCTGGTGGCCCCCACCCGCAGCCAGCCCCTCGCCCAGTGGGATGACCTTTACCAACTGCCCGACATCCCCACGGCCATCCTGCTCGGCGGCTGTGATCGCGACATCACCGATTTCAGCAGCCTCTACTACGCCGAAACCGCCCAGGAGGCCGACCGTACCACCCCCGTGGCGGTGGTGATGCCCCTGGGGGCCAACCACAACTTTTTCAACGCCGCCGTCCGCGAAGACGACTACTACCGCCGCCCCGACCATACTGCCCTGTGCAACCCCCAGCAATCTCGCCAGCGCCTCTCGCGGGTGGCCCAAGAAACCTGGCTAACCCGCTACAGCCAAGCCTTTTTCGCCGTGATTTTTGAGCCTGAATCCGTCTCTGAAACGAACTTCGCCCTCGCGGCCCAGCAACCCGCCCCCGCCCAGATCGCCCAGGTATCCGTGATCAGCCATCTCGTTTGGCCAGCCGCCCAGCGTCACACTTTATTTGCTGCCCCAGCGTCCCCCATGCCTTGGCAGGGGGAAACCCGTCTTCGCTACGAAGCCAGCCCCAACCTCGATCTAACCCTATGCCCCGCCTTTGCCCCCTGCGGCAACTTGCCCCGCCCCCAGCCCCAGTTCCCAAGTTTGCTGAGGCTCCGCTGGAGCACCCCCACCGAGGTTCTGCGATTTCCCATTTCCAACGAGGATTTCCGGAATTTTAGCGCCCTACAACTGCGCCTAGCCGCCGACCCCAGCACCCCCAACCTCAGCCTAGCCATCATCTTGCGCGACCAAGCCGGACGGGCCGCCCGCGTGGAAATTCCGCCCAGCACCCCCGCCCTCTACACCTTCGATGCCCCCAACCGCTCAGCGGCCCTGCCCATCTATCCCACCGCTGTCCGTATTCCCCTGGCCCAGTTCCATGGCGTGGATCTATCCGCCCTTGCCAGTCTCGACCTCGTACTAGACACAGCCCCCCAGGGCATCCTCTATCTGGATTCCATAGTGCTTCTGCAGGACGACCCGCAGGACTGACGAAAGATGATGTGGGCCGCGAATCCTCGAAACTTCGCCGCTGCCTAGGCTAAAATTGACAGCTATGAATAGCGAACTCGACTACTCCCTTCCCCCCGCCGTACGCCGTATTGCCACCGCCTTTCGGTGGACGGGCTGGATCAGCTTTTGGATTCAGGTGGTGTTGGCCACCGTATCTAGCCTTGTCCTGTTGTTTGCCTTAATCAGCATTGGGGCGCGGACATCGGTGGGTGGTGCCAATCCGGGAACAGGGGTCGGGGTGTTTCTGGCCCTAGCAGGGGTGGTGGCGGTCTATGTCAGTATTTACTGGGCCTTTCGCTATGCCCTGTTGGGTCGTCGTTTGCGTAGCCGCGATGCTAGCAAACGCCCCAGCCCCAAGGATGCCATCCAAGCCCTACGCATTGGCATCATCATCAGCATGGTGGGCATGTTGTTGACCCTGTTTGGGGGCCAAGCATTGATTGGATCGCTGCTGGGCAAGGCGCTGCTGCAACCCCAAGGCGGCACCGTTTTCATGCCCGGAAACATCAACCAATACGTAGAAGCCTTCGATATTTTCATCGTTCAGGCCAATACCAACACGTTACTCGCCCATTTTGTTTCCCTATCGTCCACCCTCTGGCTACTACGCGTCGTCAATCGCGCCTAGGAACTCGGTAAGATAGGGGCGCAGGTTGTGAGGACAGGGCCACTGAAATGATGGATGTGTTGGTCATTGGGGCTGGCCCCGCTGGGTTGTCGCTGGCGGCGGAGCTAGGGCAACGGGGGCTATCTGTGCAAGGCTTATCCCTCACCGATCCGGCGGATCCGCTGCCGAATACCTACGGCATTTGGGTGGATGAACTAGAGGACATTGGCCACACCGCATGGTTATCCCATCGCTGGAAAAACTGTGTGGTAGAAGTGCGGGGCCGGACATTGCCCCTGCGCCGGGAGTATGGCCTGATTGATCGGCAGCTTGTGCAAGCCCACTGGCTGACCACAGCGGAGAAGCATGGTGTGACCTGGCGGCGGGGAGCGGTGGCCCAAGCCCACACCACCGCCCAAGGCACAGAATTGATCACCCAAGCCGGGGATACTCTATCGGCCCGCATCGTGGTGGATGCCACCGGACATCAGCCCGTTTTGGTGCAGCGACAGACCAAGGCCAATGTGGCCTACCAGGCGGCCTACGGCATTGTGGGGCGCTTTTCCAAGCCTCCCATCGAAGCTCAGCAAATGGTGCTGATGGACTTCCAGGATGATCACCTGCCAAAACCCGAACGACAAACCTTCCCCACCTTTCTGTACGCCATGGATCTGGGGAACGACTGCTACTTTGTGGAAGAAACCTCCCTAGCCCACCATCCCGCCATTACCATGGACACCCTCAAGCAGCGGCTCTACCAGCGATTGCGCTACCGGGGGGTGGAGGTATCCGAAATTCACCACGAAGAGCACTGCCTGTTCCCCATGAATCTGCCCCTGCCCGACCTGAACCAGCCTGTTGTGGGCTTTGGCGGCGCGGCCAGCATGGTTCATCCGGCCTCGGGCTATTTGTTTGGGGCCTTGCTGCGGCGAGGGCCAGTTCTCGCTGCCGCCATCGCCGCAGCCCTCGACCAACCCGACCTCACCACACCCCAGATCGCCCAGCGGGCCTGGAATGCCCTGTGGCCACCAGATCGCCTGCGTAAGCACTACCTCTACCTATTTGGGCTAGAAAACCTGATGGACTTCAGCCCCACCCAGATCAACCACTTTTTTGAAGCCTTCTTCCAGCTCGAAACAGAAGACTGGGCGGGCTTTCTGTCCGATGGGCTCTCCCTGCCTCAGGTGGTACAGTCCATGCTGGGCCTCTTTGGGCAGGCCTCCAACGATGTGCGCTGGGGGCTGATGACCTCCGTGACCCGCCACGGTTCTCTGCTGCAACGGACGATCACGCTGTAGAAGTTGATTGGCCATTTGGGGGCACGCCATGCTAACCAGTCTAATTTTGGTGCTCCTAGGTGGGTTTTTCGCCGGACAGTTGGCCGCCCGACTCAGAATTCCCGCCTTGGTGGGTATGATTGTCATCGGTATTGTCCTGGGGCCACAGGGGCAAAACTGGCTCAGCGCAGACTTTATGGAGATTGCCGACCCCTGGCGCACCCTGGCGGTGATGGTGATTTTGATGAAGGCAGGGCTGGGGCTGGATGCCGAGAAACTGGCCCAGCAGGGGACGGTGGCCCTACGGTTGGGGTTTCTGCCTGCGGCGTGTGAAGCGGTGGTGATTGCCCTGGCGGCCACAGTGTTGCTGGGGTTCGACTTCGCCCATGGTCTGCTGCTGGGCTGCATCATTGGCGCAGAATCTCCGGCGGTGATTGTGCCTGCAATGCTGCGGCTTAAGAGCCTGGGCTGGGGGGTGGCCAAGGGCATCCCAGACGCCATTTTGATGGGGAGTGCCCTTTCGGATGTACTGCTGCTGCTGGTGTTTAGCCTGCTGATGACGTTTCTTTCCCAGGGATCGGCTACGGGTTTTCGCTGGGGGATAATCTCCCTCAGCCCAGTGCAGGCCCTCCCCTTTCAAATGCTGGTGCAAATTAGCCTGGGGATTGTCATCGGCTGGGCCTGGGCGCAGATGTTGGTACTGCTGCTAGCTCGGCAAAACTGGGTGCAAAGCATCGTCCAGGAGGCCATGGTGGCGGCGAGTTTGGCCCTGCTGCTGGTGGTGCTGGCGGAAACCCTGCCGATTTTCTCCGGCTATCTGGCGGTGATGGCGACGGGATTTTTTTTGATTGCCCTGGATGCCCCCCTGGCTCGACGGCTGCGCCATAGCTTTGATGGCCTGTGGGCGGTGGCGCAAATTGGGTTGTTTGTGTTGTTGGGGGCCAGCCTGCGGTTAGAAGTGCTGGGCAACACGGTGGCGGTAGGGCTGCTGCTGTTGGCCCTGGGAACCCTGGTGGGGCGGGGGCTGGGCTGGTGGCTCTCTACCCTGGGCAGCAATTGGACTTGGAAAGAGCGGCTGTTTCTGCTGCCGGGAAATTCGGCCAAGGCCACGGTGCAGGCCGCCATTGGGGCCGTTCCTCTATCCCTAGGGTTGGCCGGAGGAGAAACCATGTTAGCCATAGCGGCCCTTTCGATTTTGGTGACAGCCCCCCTGGGCGCTTGGGCCATTCCCACCTTTGCCCCCCGCCTGCTGGAACGGGGCGAGGTCGATCCGACTAAAGTTTCCGTGGCGCAGAAGGTCGTGATTTTGGCGGCGGTGGATACCTCTCCCTTGGCCCCCGTGGTGCTCACTAAGGCGGCGGAACTGGCCCGTCGCAGCGAAGGCGAGGTGATTGTCCTCCATGTGCCGCAGTGGGAGGATGCCCAGGCTGAGGCCCAAATCCAGGCCCAAGCCCAGCGCTACCTGGCCGACATTCGTCACCAGGTCTTGATTCAGCCCGGTGTGATTGCCGAAACCATCCTCGCCACCGCCCAGGCCCACGCGGCCACGGAAATTCTGCTAGGCAAGCGCGGGCACCGTCCCCTGGCGGAGGTTATCCTTGGCTCCGTATCGCAAACCATCCTTGAAACCAGTCCTATTCCCGTGCTGGTGCTGGAAACCGTCTAGTACCCGATCCGACTTGGAAAACCTTGATTTCCGGCCTGAAAATTCTCGGCATGCCAAACCGTAGCGATGATCTCTTGGCCATGCAACCCGCTCGTGCCTAGGGTTCTCCATCCCAGGGCGTCGCTAGCACCACGACTACAACAAAACTTTAAAGGAGCAAAAAAGTACCGCCCTGTGTAGGATGTATTAGAGCTTGCTGTAATACCTAAAAGGCTTGTCCTACGTGGGTTACGCTGCATTAACCCACTGTCCTGCCAATGCCCCATAATCCCGTGCTGTTTGATGTGCTGAAAGATCGCCTGCGGCAAGCGCCCCAGGGTCGGATCACCTTTGCGGAATTTATGGATCTCGCCCTCTACGATCCGGCAGGGGGCTACTATGCCACCCAGGTTGCCGCCGTTGGCCCCCAGGGGGATTTTGTTACCTCGCCCCACCTCAGCCGCGATTTTGGCGAATTGTTGGCGGTGCAACTGGTGGAACTGTGGCATCACCTGGGCCAACCTGCGCCGTTTACCCTGGTGGAAATGGGGGCAGGACAGGGCATTATGGCCGCTGATGTATTAGCCTATCTGCAAAGCCAGTTTCAGGACTGTTTTGCCGTTCTAGACTACCGAATGGTAGAAAAATCCCCAGTATTGCGGCACATTCAGAAAAAACGGCTGGAAACCTGGTCAAATCAAGTAACCTGGTGCGATTGGGCCGACTTGGCGGCAAATTCGGTGACGGGCTGCTGTTTTTCCAACGAACTCGTCGATGCCTTGCCTGTACATCAGGTGATTCTGACCGAAACGGGGCTTCAGGAAATCTACGTCACCCTAGACGAGGAAAGCGGCACCCTCAAGGAAGTGAACGGCCCCCTATCCACCCCTCGCCTTGCGGCATATTTTGACCTAGTGGGGATAGATTGGGCCAAGGGCTATCCCCTGGGCTACCGCACCGAGGCCCACCTGGCCGCCCTAGATTGGATCGCCACCGTGGCCCATGTACTGCACCGGGGCTACCTGCTCACCATCGACTACGGCTACCCCGCCGAGCGCTACTACCACCCCAACCGCGCCCAGGGCACGCTGCAATGCTACTACCAACATGCCCACCACAACGATCCCTACCGCTACCTGGGCCACCAAGATATCACTGCCCACGTCAATTTCACGGCCTTAGAACGGCAGGGAGAACAGTGCGGCCTCAGCACCCTGGGCCGCACCCAGCAGGCGATGTTTCTGATGTCTTTAGGATTAGGAGATCGCCTTATGGATCTCGCCAAAATCCAATCCACCGACCCCGCCATCGTCAACCAAGCCATCCAGCGCCGCGACCAAATTCATCAGCTCATGAATCCCATGGGATTAGGGAACTTTTGGGTGTTGCTCCAGGGCAAAAACCTATCCCCAGCGGTCACGGCCCAATCTCTGCGCGGATTCACGATTCCGCCCCTGGCCTAGCGACGGTCAAAGCCAAGGGTTTTCGGCCCAGAATCCAAAGCTTTGTGTCTATCTCCGACCAGTTCGTAAAATTCCCCCTAGGTTAGGGAATGTTGGAGATGGTTCCCTTCACCCTTGGATAGCGATGGCAACGCGATACTATTTATACGGTATTTTTCCGGCCCCTGGCCCCCAGCCAGTATCGATGGTGGGCTTAGATGATCAGCCCGTCCAGGCTTGGACATCCGGCAATTTTACCTTTCTCTATTCCGTGGCTTGCCAAAAGCGCTACTTGGCCAGCCGCCAAAATTTGATCACCCACGAAAAGGTGCTCGAAACGGCCATGCAACTGGGCTACCGCACCCTCCTACCGCTTCAATTTGGCCTCACGGTAGACGGTTGGGATCAGGTGCAGGAGGATTTGATCGCCCCCTACAGCGAGTCCCTCACCCAGTTGTTCCAGCGTTTAGACGGCTGTCGCGAGGTAAGCGTTAAGGTGATGTGGGATGCCGCCACGGAACTGGAACTGCTGATGGCCGAAAACGACGACCTGCGCCACCAGCGGGATCAGCTAGAGGGCACTCAGCTCAGCATGGATCAGGTGATCGCCATTGGGCAGCGCATCGAGGCCGCCCTCAACGACCGGCGGGAAGATATTGCCAACCAGTTTCGCCAAGCCTTTGCCCCTCTGGCTAAGGACAGCCTGGAAAACGACCCCATGACCGACACGATGATTTTCAACGCCGCCTACCTGATTCCCTGGGAGGCCGAACCCGCCTTTAGTCGGGCCTTGGATGAGGTGGATGCCACCTTTGGGGAGCGTCTGCGGGTGCGCTACAACAATTTCACAGCCCCCTACAACTTCGCCCAACTCAGTTAGTCACGGGAACGATTAACAGACCAAGGGATGCCTAGAACCCTTCTCTGGCGGGCGTTGTCCATCCTGCCATTCATTTAGTCTTTGCTGTCCTGGGGAATTTTGACCATGCTCCTAAAACTGCTCTTTGCCCCGGTGCTCGGCCCCATTGAGGGGGTAGCCTGGATTGCCGACAAAATCCTGGAACAGGCCGACATGCCCACCAACGATGCCGAGAGCTTGCAGAAGCAGCTCCTCACTCTGCAACTCTCCTTTGATATGGGCGAGATCAGCGAGGAAGACTTTGTTATCCAGGAAGAAGAAATTCTTCTGGCTCTGCAAGCCCTGGAAGATGAGGAGGATGAAGACTAGCGCTCAATATGAGCTCAATATGATCAGACGATCCCCAGTGACGATGGAGGTAAAAGTCGATTCTTGTGAGTCAGATTAAGGATAACTGGGGTGCTAGGATTCGAACCTAGGAATGGCGGGACCAAAACCCGCTGCCTTACCACTTGGCGACACCCCATTGCGTTGCCTTTCGTAATATAGCAGGTTTATCCGGCCCAATGTCAAGCTTTTTTGATGGACTTTTTTAGGACAGGTTGGATGGATCAGAGGGCGCTAAAAAAATAGCGTTTCGTCCTTGGGGGCCGCCGAGGTCGCGTGGCCGATTGGTATAGTAGGGAGATATTTTCAGCCGATCCCCCTTGGTGAAACGCCCATGCTGCCTGCCTTGACTCAATTTGGCGAAGAAATGTCCCACCTGACGGGGGTTCGCGCCATTATGAAGGACATCATCGAAACCTTGCGGGCGGGACAGGGGCGAGACTTTATCAACCTCAGTGCAGGCAATCCGGTGATTTTGCCGGAGGTGGAGCAGCTTTGGCGCGACTGCACCCAGGACTTGCTCAACAGTGCGGAATATGGCCAGGTGGTCTGTCGCTACGGCACTAGCCAGGGCTATGAACCCTTGGTGGAGGCCATCTGTAACGACTTCAACCGGCGCTATGGGTTGTCCCTCACCCACCGCCACATTTTGATTACCCCCGGCAGTCAGGCGCTTTACTTTTTGGCGGCCAACGCCATCGGCGGCCACACCCGCAGCGGCCAACTGAAGGAGATCGTGCTACCCCTCAGCCCCGACTACACGGGCTACGGCGGCATTTCCCTGGTGCCGGAGGCGGTGAAGGCCTACCGTCCGGCCCTGGAGGTGGATGAGGCAGGTCATCGGTTTAAGTATCGGCCCGATTTCAGCCAGCTTCAGATTACGGCGGAGACAGGGTTTGTGCTATTTTCCCGCCCCTGCAACCCCACGGGCAACGTGATCAGCGACGAGGAAGTGCGCCAGATTGCCGATCTCGCTGCCATGCATCAGGTGCCCGTGCTGATCGACTCGGCCTATGCCCCACCCTTCCCGGCCCTGAATTTCACGGAGATGACCCCCCTTTTTGGCGACAACGTCCTCCACTGCATGAGCCTCTCCAAGGCCGGACTACCGGGGGAACGGGTGGGGGTCGCCATTGGCGATCCGGCCCTAATTGAGGTGCTGGAATGCTTCCAGACCAACCTCTGCATCCACTCCTCCCGCTACGGCCAAGCCATTGCTGCCCGCGCCATCGCCTCCGGTGCCCTGGCGAACATCTCGGAACAGGTGATCCGCCCCTACTACCAAGACAAGTTTGCGGTGCTAGAAGCTGCGTTGGATGCGGCCATGCCCCGGTCGGTACCCTGGTATCTGCATCGGGGCGAGGGGGCGATTTTTGCCTGGATCTGGTTCGACCATCTGCCCATCACCGATCAAGACCTGTACCAACGCCTCAAACAGGAGGGGGTGATTGTGGTGCCCGGAAATCCCTTCTTCCCTGGCCTGCGGGAGGATTGGCCCCACACCCGCCAATGCCTGCGAATTAGCCTCACCGCCAGCGCCACCGACCTCACCCAGGCCGTGGATCGCTTGGCCAAGGTGGTAGACGAAATTTATGCCGCCGCTGCCGTGGCGGCGGTCTAGGACAACCATGGCAGACACCGATTGGATTGAAATTGGCCGCATTGTGTCCCCCCAGGGGGTGCGGGGTGAGGTGCGCGTTTACCCCAGCAGCGATTTTCCTGAGCGTTTTTTGGATCCAGGGCCGCGCTGGTTGAAGCGTCCCCAACGTCCTGATCCAGAAGCCATTACCCTCGTGCAGGGGCGATCCCTGGATGGCAAGGGCTTGTACATCGTGAAGCTAGAGGGCATCGACGACCGCACCCAAGCCGAAACCCTGCGCGGCTGTGCCCTGCTGGTGCCTGCCGAGGATCGCCCCGATCTCGAAGAAGGAGAGTTCTACGCCGCCGACCTGATGGGGCTGCGGGTGATCCTCCAGGCCACCGGAGCCGAAATTGGCCTCGTCACCGACCTCTACGAAGCCGGAAATGACCTGCTAGAAGTGACCCTTCACCCCAGCGCATCCCAGTCGGAAATCCCGGATACCCAGGATCAGCCCAAGGACAAAACAAAGTCCCGCAAGGTGTTGGTACCCTTTGTCGAGGCTATCGTTCCGGTGGTGGATCTAGCCCAGGGCTGTCTCTATCTGACTCCCCCGGAAGGGTTGATCGATCCATAGCAACGGTTTTCCCGATGGTTCATCCACTCCATCGATTGCCACCGATTGACTCAGAATTTGGCTAGTAGGGGTTGCGTTCTGGGCAGTCGCGGAAGGAATATTCCCCCCCCGGCAGGTGGGTTTCGCAGACAATCGCCCCATCGAACGCCCCAGGATCCACCTGTGCTCTGCCCATGGTGGCTCCAGTAAAATCGGTGCCCTTGAGATTAGCCCCCCGCAGATTGACGTTGTATAACCCAGCATAGCTGAGGCTGGCCCCCTGCAAATTAGCCCCACTTAGGTTGGCATCCTTGAGGGAAAGCTGGCTGAGGTCGAGATTTTGAAGGTCTAACCCCTGAAGATTGGCCCCCATCATTTGCACACGCTTAGGCCCGCCGATGGTGGCTCCCTGGAGGTTAGCTCCCTGTAAGTTAGCGCCATTCAGACTGGCTCCGGTGAGGATGCTGCCGCCGAGGTTGGCCCCGGTTAGATCGGCTCTGTCTAGGACGCTGTCTTCAAAGGTGGCGTTCTGGAGATTGGCCCCGCTCAGATTAGCCCCCACCAGCCGCGTGGTACCCGCCCCAAACTGGGAAGGTGGGCTGCTGAGCTTAGCTCCACTGAGGTTGGCCCCCGCTAACATGGCCCCACTCAGGTCAGAATAAACGGCGTTAATGCCCGACAAGTCTTCCCCCGCCAGATCCACCCCCTGCAAATCGCATTCAATGCAAGTTCGATGAACCAGCAACGCCTGACGAGGGCCACCAAACGACACGGCACAACTCCCTAGGCCCAGCAGCATCCCCCCAAACACCCCTCGGATACCCAAGTTGCTGTCGCTGTGACACCATCGAGACACAGCCCTCGCCCAGGATTCTACGGTCAACGGTTCTCTAGAAAACGGATTCATAGGAGTCTCCTACAGCAACCTATCCCCAATCATCAATCCCCACCGGTCAGATCCGGCCAGTCCGCCCCCAACAACCGACAACCAATAACCCTGGTTGACTGACAAAACTTGCGAGAACCCAAATCCGCCAAAGGGTCAGGAGACCTGACCCCTACATTATCCAAATCCTGTAGGGGCGCGGTTTCCGCGTCCGGCGCAGGATCTTTTGTCAGTCAACCAACCAACAACCAATAACCAATAACCAACAACCAATAACCAACAACACCCCAGAATATGCCGACAATCCTAAGCCACAGGCCGCCTAGGGGACGAAGGATGCCCAAATTATCGGAGCGCAGCTATAGAGGTTGATCTGTAATTGGCATAAACCGAGTGGTCATTTTGAAAACGGACTGCTACAGTAAATAAACTTTGAGCTTTGTAAAGGAATCCTTAAGAAGACGCGGGAAGGTGACTGTATACCCATCCCCTATCCATTCCTCTTTGGGGGCTTATCCAAAATGACTCGATCTACTCTGTTTTGCGATTTTGACGGCCCCATTGCTGATGTTTCGGAGCGCTACTACCTGACCTACTGCCGGGGCCTAGAGCACATGCAGGCCATGGCCGTGGCCGCCGGAGACGAGATCGCCATCCGCTGTCTTTCCAAGGCTCAATTTTGGACCTTTAAGCAAAACCGCGTGCCCGACCGCCAAATCGCCCATTGGTCTGGCCTGGAGGGAACGCAGATCGATGAGTTTCTTGACCTGGTGAGTGGCCTGGTCAACCACCCTAGTCTACTGGCCCACGATCAGGTTCAGGTTCAGGCCTACGAAGCCCTCTCTATCCTTCAGCAGTGCGATGTCAGGGTTGTCCTGGTCACCCTGCGCCCACCGGATCAGGTGATTCAGTTCCTCGCCCAGCATGGGTTAGAGGACTTTGTGAGCGATCTCTACGGGATGCCCACGGCCCAAGCGGCCTACCAAAACCAAGCCCAGCACAAAATTGAGCGGTTGCGGGTTGCCATCGCCGCCCAACAACGTCGGGGCTATTCCCTCAAAAACACCTGGATGATTGGCGACACCGAGGCAGATATTATGGCTGGCCAAGCCCTCGGCATTGATACCGTCGCCCTCACCTGCGGCATTCGCAGCCACAGCTATCTCCAGGGCTTTCGCCCCACCCACCTGATGCCCAACCTGTGGACGGCAGCCCAGTGCTTTCAGCAGCAGGTTACCCTGGGGCGTCGGTAAGCGCAGTATCCCCCAAGGCTTGGAACAGTCCCAAGATTCACAGTCCCAAGCTTAAACAAATGGCCGTGCTAGTTGGGGTTCGATTGACGTTTGATCTACGATGGAGAGGTGTTGTAGGCAACGGCCATGGCTTCTGAATTGAACCGAGAACCCACCCTGGCAGATGTGCTGGAGCGACTAGATCGCTTTGGCAATGATGTTGAGCGACTCAGTGGCGACGTTGAGCGACTCAGCGGCGACGTTGAGGCCAGCAATGCTCGGTTTGAGAAATGGGATGGGCGGTTGTGGGGGCTAACCCTGGGGCTGATTGGTACGGCTTGGACGGCGATCTTTGCGGCATCGGCGGTGGTTATCACTCGCACGTTGTACGGCCAATAGCCCTAGAATTCCTCGTCTCAGCAGATCGTAAACATGCTCTTTTGCCGAGGACTGGGGATCTCTTGGTCACTTGGCCTCCCCAATGCCTTTACTCAAACGACGGAGCCACCAACCACCGCCAACGGCGACGATCAGCCACACCCAGCCCGTAAGGGGTTGATAGAGCAAAAATCCGCCGACTCCCAGCATGGCCCCGAGCAGCAACAACAGGGCCGCCAATGCTTTGAGTAAATCCTGTTGGAGAGACTGGGCGGGTTGGATTCCCGTGCGCTGGCGTTGTCTAGACCAGCCGGGGCCACCGGGGCGCACCTTGCGGTAAAAGGCATCGAGGGTGGCATCGCTTTCGGGTGGTGTGATCACCATGGCCGTGACCCAAATGACGAGGGTAATCAGGGTCGTGGTCATTAGGCGTAGGCCGAAGTCGGGGATGGTCAGAATCGGGACGACCGTGGTCACGAGGCCCACCAGGAACCCGGCTACCATGGCCGCCAGTTCGGCAGCGGCGTTGATTCGCCACCAGAACCAGCGCAGGATTAGCACTAGTCCCGGCCCGGTGCCAATAGCAATCACCAGCCGAAACACCGTGGTCACATCCTGGGAATAGAAAGCGGCGACGGCCCCCAGAGCAGTGACCACCACCGAGGCAATGCGTCCAGACAGAACGAGTTCGGCTTGGGAGGCATCAGGCCGGATGAATCGCCCATACAAATCATTGGTCAAATAGGAAGCGCCCCAGTTAATCAGCGTTGATACCGTACTCATGAAGGCGGCAATCAACGAGGCCACCACCAGCCCCAACAGCACCGGGGGCAGGAAATCCAGCATCAGCATGGGGTAGCCCAATTCTCGGTCTTCTAGGTTGGGGTAGATCACCACAGCGGCGAGGGCCACAATCACCCAGGGCCAGGTGCGAATGACGTAGTGAAGGATGTTGAAAAACCAGGCGGCTTTTTCCGCTTCGGCCTCGTCCTTAGCGGCGGCGAGGCGCTGGATAAATTCGCCCCCGCCATCGCTGCGACGAAAGGCCCACCATTGCAGGGTGACGTAGGCCAAAAAGGTGCTGATACTAATGCCTGCGGTTTCGCTCCAGCGGTACCAGCCGCCCTCAGTGGATCGCTCTAAGGGGACAAAGGCCAGCAGATCGGTACCCCCCGTGGCCTGCACCTGTTCGATCAAGCTACCCATGCCGCCCAGGTTGGCCACCGCCGCCACCGCCACGATGATCGCCCCCAGCAGGGCCAAAAAGAACTGGAAAAAGTCCGTAGCGACCACGCCCCACAATCCAGAAAAGCCCGCATAGACCAGCACCAACAGGCTGACGCCGATGACGCTGATCAGCTTGAGGCTTTCCCCCGGCTCAATGCCTAGGGATTGCCAAATTTGTAGGGCGTCGATCACCTTGACCATGGCCAACATGGCGTAGCCAATGCCAATGCAGTTAATTGGTACCGCAAACAAAAAGGCCTTCACCCCCCGCAACCAGGCCGCCGTAGCGCCGCCGTAGCGCAGTTCCGTTAGCTCCGCATCGGTGATGATTTCCGACCGTCGCCACAGCCGCGCAAACACGTAGATCATCACCACATGGGCAATGCCAAAGCTCCACCATTCCCAGTTGCCCGCAATGCCGCGATTGCCCACCACCCCAGCAATGTACAGGGGCGTATCAATGGAAAACGTAGTCGCGGCCATGCTGGTGCCCGCCAGCCACCAGGGCAGGGAACGCCCCGACACAAAGAAATCCACCAGACTGCCGGAGGCTTTGCGGCCCAGGTACAGCCCCAACCCCAGGGAAAACGCGAGGTAGGCCACCACAATGGCCCAGTCAATCCAAATCACAGCGGGTACCGTCGAACACCGCTGTTATCTTGCCATACCCCCAGGGTCAATCCGGCAGGATTTCCCATCGATCCCTAGCCCAGCCTTAGCCCAGGGGAGCGCTTGAGGGGAGGTCGTGTGCTTTTGGCAGGGTGGAAAAGAGGGGATGTCTGGTGGGTTGAATGCCTCTGATTTTAGGGATGCCCTAGGATGGTGGCAGGACGAACGACCGAGGCGGCAATGACCAATCTGAACGCGGCGATTTTGGGATGTGGCTATGTGGGCCAAGCGGTGGCAGAGGTGTGGCGTCGTCAGGGAATCACCGTAACCGCGACCACTACGCGACCAGAGCGTCTAGCCAATCTAAAAACCGTCGCAGATCGGGCCATGGTGGTGAATGGATCCGATGAAGCTACCGTGGCAGAATTGTTGACCGATCAACAGGTGCTTTTGATTTGTGTGGGGGCCGGACGGCAGGCGGACTATCGAGAAACCTATCTGAACACGGCTAAAACCGTGGTGAGTGCCCTAGCCCAAGCACCCAGCCTGCGGCAGATTATCTTCACCAGCACCTACTCGGTCTACGGCAACCACAGCGGGGCCTGGGTGCGAGAGGATGATCCCGCCCAACCTGCCACGGAAAACGGGAAAACCACGCTGGAAACCGAGCAGGTCTTGCTGTCGGCAGCGACGGCACAGCGGCAGGTCTGTGTGTTTCGGCTGGGGGGCATCTACGGCCCAGGGCGAGAACTGGCCAAAATCTACGGTCGGGCGGCGGGCACCACCCGACCCGGCAGCGGCCAGGAGGCCAGCAATTGGATTCACCTAGACGACATTGTGGGGGCGATAGATTGGGCGCAAACCCACGGGCTGAGCGGCCTCTACAACCTGGTGCAGGATGAAATCCCCACCGTGCGCGACCTGATTGACCGAGTTTGCCAAACCCATCAGTTGGCCCCTGTTGAATGGGATCCCTCCCAACCCAGCGCTCGCCCCTACAATGTGCGCGTGGCTAACCAAAAGCTCAAGGCCGCTGGCTACCCCTTTCGCCATCCTAGTTTCAGCGAACTGGCCTAGGCCCCTAGACCCTGTTCCCCAAGCACCTGCTTGCGTTTGGCATAGATGCTTTTGAGGTGCCGTTTGACGGTATTCACACTGATATATAGGGCCTGGGCAATGGCCTCGTAGCTTTGGTTGGCCTGCCGCAGCACCCAAACCTCCCGTTCGCGAGGGGTGAGGTTGTAGCGCAGGGCTTCGATGCGAGCCATGGCCTCGGCGGTTTGGGTCGGATCGTCCAGCAGCACCACCAGGTAAGAGTCCTCTGTAGCGGGCCAATCGAGCCACTGCACTCGAACCTGGATACTCTGTCCATCGCCATCCATTAAGTCTTGGCTGAGCACCAGGGCATGATCGGGAAAAATAGCCCGTCCTTCAATTAAGTGGTGACCCATCGCCCAAACCCTGGGCGGCACAGGCAGCGGGGCATGGATATCACCCTGGGGCGGGGTAGCGGGGCAAAGCCGACGGCAAAGACGTTGGCCCTGGTGGTTGTGGTGTAGGCAGGTGCCGTCCTGGGCCAAAATCAGCACCCCAGCGGCAAATCCTTCTAGCACAGCACTGACGAAGGAAAAGTCTGGCTGGGGGGCGGGGCGCAGACGAGAGGGAGAGAATGAACTCAGCATGACCATGGGGGCTACCAAATAAATCACAGCAACGAACGCAGGAACGGAAAGTGAGTCATCCACATCCAGAAAATCTGGCTCAGGGGGCACGTTTTGGATAGGGAGAACCCCAACGCAACCGGGGGATTTTCCGTACCTGGGGGCCAGTTCCTAAATTGGATGACTGAATTTACGTAGGTGTCTGGATCGGGTACAAAATGCCATGCCTCCGGTTTCCAAGTGATCAAACCCTAGGGATGCGGTCTCCTCGCCCGCCTCAGTTGGATTGCAGAAGACCAGTGATTCGCTTCTCCTGATCCCTTTGCCGTCAGGAGCCTTGGGATAGAACATCGTGGTACAACAAAGAAGGTTTAGCGGAACCAGCCCGTGCTGACAGTGACCCAAATTTTGCCTGCGGATTCCACGGCAACGGTGGTGGCCGAACTCGCCCTCACCGCCCACGACCGCACCCGTTCGCGCCATCGCTTTGAGGCGACCGATGGCACGCCGATTCAGCTCAATCTGCCCAGGGGTAGCCTGCTGCGTGGCAATACCCTCCTGGCCAGCCCCGATGGTCAGCTTGTGCGGGTGTTGGCCAAACCAGAACCCGTGCTCAAGGTGATCGCCGAGTCGCCCTTGGCCCTCGTTCGGGCCGCCTACCACCTGGGCAACCGCCATGTTCCCCTAGAAATTTCCCTGGACAGCCTGGTTTTAGAACCCGACCCCGTCCTGGAGGCGATGCTGCTTCAGTTGGGGGGGCTATCGGTGCAGACCCTCATCCAACCCTTTGAGCCGGAAGCCGGAGCCTACCACAGTGGCCATGGCCACACCGCCGCGCCCGCCCAATCGGCCTCTAGCGCCCATGCCCACCCGGATTCTCAGCCCGATTCCCCCCATGCCCACCCCCACGCCCATGGCCCTTGATACTGGCTCAGCTCTCCTTCGCCTGTTGCAACTGGCCAGCCCCGCCCTACCCGTGGGGGCCTATAGCTACTCCGAGGGCCTAGAAACCTTAATTCATCAAGGTATGACCACCCCCGACGAGGTCATGCAATGGCTAGAACAGGAACTCGCCCTAGGGTTCATTCGAGTGGAAGCCGCCTACATCCATCGCATTCACCAAGCCGCCCAGGCTAGTCAGTGGTCAGCCATCGCCGCCGACAACCGCTGGCTCTCCGCCCTACGCGAGAGTGAGGAAAGCCGCCAGCAAAGCTGGGCCACCGGCAGAGCCTTGGTACGTCTGATTCTTGACCTACATCCAGAACTCACCGATGGCCTTACAACCGTGGGACAGCCCTGCAATTTTGCGGTTGGGTTTGCGGTGCTCGCCGCCCACTGGCAGATTCCCGCCGATTCGGCGGTTCTGGGCTACCTCCAGAGCTGGGCCACCAATCTTGTGACAGCGGCGGTGAAACTGGTGCCCCTAGGCCAAACCCAGGGGCAGCGCATGGTACTTACCCTCAACGCTGCACTGGAGGCCACCGCCACCCAAAGCGCCACCCTAGGCACCGACGATCTTACCCTCGGCGGCTGGGGGGCATCCCTCGCCAGTATGCAACACGAAACCCTCTACAGTCGCCTGTTTAGAAGCTAAGGTCACCCGCCCCCGGATTATTTTCCTCCCCGCCCCAACGGAACTATAGCTGTAGCCAGTCTGGTGGAGACATTTCCCCTCAAAGGTTTGAACGTTCCGACGTTTGAACGTTGTCTGAATGCTCTAATCCAAGTGACGATAGCTATCAGGGCGAAGGCATGATTCCCGATCACCTAGGCTGGACGGCCAGGGGCTAACGATAGCAGGGGGCTAGATCCCATCGGAGACTTCTACCCGCTTGGCAAAGAGTTCGCCATCAAAGGGCTGAACGCCAATGGCGGGATAGTTATCGTCGCTAGGGCCAAAAATGCGGGCAATGGGATCGACAAAGTATTGGGTCAGCCCGTCTAAAAAGTAGCCAAAAACCGAAAGTTTAGAGCGTTTCATAGGTGCTACCTCATCGGGTGTGAAGGTCTGGATATTGACATCCCTAAGCTAGTCAGAGTAGGGATAAGGAACCCATTTATCCAATAATGCAGCGCTATCAAGACGCGATTGATAGGATTTAAAGGAGAGAAATGAACATCCAAGAAATCACCCTATCTCTAAAACGGGATTCGCTGCATGGATTGATATGAGGAAATTACGGTTGTTGAATTAGCGATATTTGATGGGGCTAAATAAACCTAAACTTCCTACACTCTCTAACACTTTTATACTAAGAGATCGGCTCTATCCCATTCCATCTGTGGTGACTATTCTTTACAGAGTATGGCCATTAATGATAAACCGACTTCACCGGAGGGCGAGGTCAGCGATACGGTCGCTAGGCGCTCAGAGGTCAACCCATCGGACTAGGGCTACAGAGACTGGCTGACACAATGCCGAAGCCCATTTGCACCGCTGGCCCCACCCACGGGGTTGATGGGGCAACCCATGGGCTACGACAGCCCTGAATTTCTCCGGACGGGGGCGATGTTCCATTGGATTCCTAGGATTGGGAGACAACCGTGAACGGTTGTAACGGCGAATTGTATAGAGATCCTTCATTTTCTGGCCATTGGGCATGAAATAGGTAGGGCCACGAAATGGTATGTTGGATCGGGTTCAAACTGGTGGTAAACCAGTCAGCATTCGGGGGTAGGTCTACCAGACGAGGTTGACTCCGCTGGGTCAGTCCTCACAGGTGTTGATTTTCCGTAGTTTCTGAGATCGCCATGCTAAGTGCGCTCCTTGCCTTAACGTTTTCACCGGTCTTTGCTCAGGTTCCTCAGGCCGAGATTGCCGCTTCGGATCCAGCCGAGACGGTGATTCTCTCCCGTGATGGCACCTACGCTGAGGTGATTCGGCGGCAAGAAGTACGGTCTCTTCCCGGTAGCCTGGATGAGGTGCCGGTGTTTAATAGCAACAGCCCTGAGGTGGTGCAGCAGGAGGGGATTCTGCTATCCACCTTTCCGCCGGAGGGTATGACCACGGCGGCGGCTCACCTCAACTATTCCTTTAACGGGCGTTTTGACATTTTTGCCCACCACATCGCCCGTGGCCTCAATCCTGACGACCGACGCACGCTGTTTTTGGGCGTTGTGATCTACAACCCTAACGATGAACCCGTTACGGTCACCATCGATCAAGGGGTAAGCTATCTCAGCCAGGAGGCTCCCTTCCTCGAATTGCCCGATATGCGCCTGAGCACTAACGGCAACGTATTTGCTGGCCCCGGCAGCCGCACCGCCACCGATATGCTGCGGGGGGCCACCCAACCTCACTGGCCGCGCTCCATCACCATCCCACCCGGCCATGTTCACCTATTGATGAACACGCCCATTCCGCTGCGGCAGTTGACCGTACCCGTAAACGGCAGTCATCCCCAGGGGGCCATGATCCCCAAACCGCCGATCCGTCCAGTCACGGTCTCAGCGGCCTCAGAACAGATCAACTTAGATAGCAACGGGGAGGTCTTGCCGCCGCCCCGGCCCGTTGAGCGGCCTATCCCCAGCAATGGCCGCACCGCCATGATGTATCTGACCAGCAGCGGCCCCGTGCATGTGGCCAGCTTAGCCAAGTATGCCGACCGCACCGCCTCCGGGGACGAAAAGGTACCCACCCTCAGCGACTGGATTCGGATCCTCAAGCAGGGACGGCTGGCGGGGCCTCGGGATATTCCCCCTTCTGATCCCAACACCTATCGCTTTGGTCGCTTCTACTATGGCCGAGTAGCGGGCGTAGCGAAGGGATCCTCCTGGCAGGCCACCCTCACCGACAACCCAGAGGCTGAGGTGCTGACGGTGCCGCCCCCGGGCAATTCCTTCTCCTATGTAGTTAGTTCTGTGGATCGCAATACCTTTGGCACGGGGCAAATTCAAAGTGCCCCCATGGTGGCCCGCTATCCCGATACGGCCTTCCGTGCCCACGGCAACTACGGCGTGCGCTACAGCCTCGATCTGCCCCTCTACAACAACACCGGCACCGCCCAAACCGTTAGCATCAAGTTTCAAACCCCCATGCAAGACGATAACTTAGTGGCTGGGTTGCGGTTCCGTCGTCCTCCCGAAAATCGAATTTTCTTCCGGGGGACGGTACGCCTGCGGTTCAAAAACCAAATGGGCCTTGAACAAACTCACTACGTCCACCTCGTGCAGCGACGGGGGCAGGAGGGTGAGCCTTTGCTGCGGTTCACGGTGCCCCCAGAAACCCGTCGAGACTTGGCGGTGGATCTAATCTACCCCGCCGATGCCACCCCGCCCCAGGTGCTAACGATCTTTAACGGCGCAAACCGTCCGGTTTTCGGGGCTAGTGATGCCTCTGTGGTGCCAGCCCTCAGTCAAGAACCCCCCTGATCGCAATAATTGGCTTCCTCAAATCTAGTAGCGCTATATTGGCTAAAGATTCGAGGCCCATGGTGGGTGAGGAAATTGTTATGGCTGGGAAAAAGACCAACTGGCTACCGGGCGTCGTTAGCCGAGATCGACTTCAGCGCTCCTATCTGTGGGGTGGTGGGCTAGCCCTCGTCGTTCTATTCCTAGTGGGCTGCGGAACCAATAGTTCGGCCCCTGGTGACGCCACCAATCATTCCGCTGGTACCGAGGTGGTAGCCGCTACCCCAGAGGCATCCCTCGCTCAACATCTTGCGGCCACGGGGGGCACCATGTATGGAGCCTACTGGTGCCCCCACTGCGCCGATCAAAAGGCCATGTTTGGCGATGCCGTGGATCAACTACCCTACGTAGAATGCGCTGCCGATGGGGAGAATGCCCAACCGGATCTCTGTAGTGCGAAGGGAATTCAGGCCTATCCCACCTGGGAAATTAACGGCCAACTCTATCCCGGCGTTAAATCCCTAGAGGATTTAGCGCAGCTCTCGGGCTATCAACCAGCCCCATAGCTCTGACAATCGGAGCCTTGGCCGATTCCTAGGCTGTTGTCTCATTCCTTAAGCCCTTGCACGACCCCAGTTCCCACGCCCACGCCCATGACACCTTCACGCCCCCAGAAGGCCAGATTGACGGCCAAAGGGTGGTGCACCCCCACGTCCACGACCCGGAATCTCTGCGGAGCATTGTGAACCGTCTATCCCGGATTGAGGGCCATATTCGCGGCATCAAAACCATGGTGCAGGAAAGCCGCCCCTGCCCTGATGTGCTGGTTCAAATTGCGGCGGTGCGGGGGGCGCTAGATCGGGTGGCCCGCGTTATTTTGGATGAGCACCTAACGGAATGCATCAGCCGCGCCGCCGAAGTCGGCAATATTGACGATGAAATTGCTGAACTCAAAGCAGCTCTGGATCGCTTCTTGCCGTAACCCTGACCCTAACCCGCTTGGATGATGCACAGCACCCATTCCTGTACCACTGGGCAGGGTTATAGCATCTTTGGCCTCGGCACCGAACGAGTTGTAAAGCAGTTCCAAGTCAGCCGCCAGTTCGACGATAGAGTAGTTGGAGCACAAACTCGCTCTCGCCTGGGGATTTAGGCCGATTTTCTCACTTTAGATAGGCCTGTGCCCAACCATATCGGGTCGGGTCTTTTTTAAGAAGGTATTCAACGACTTCTCTTCGTTTTGCCTTTTCCTTCGTCATTTTCACAATTCTTGCAATTTCATCATCGGTATCATTAGCACCACGCTCTACAGCCAAATCAAACCACTGATCACCCTCAGTATATTCACCTCGGTCATAGTGAATAGCGCCCATAAGGGTGTATGGCTGGTGGCTTTCAGGCTGGCAATCCATGGCCTCAGCAGCGCAGTTTTCAGCATCTTTAAGCTGATCTAGGTCTCGGAATGCGGCTCCCCTTGTCACCCAAAGTGCTGATTTCAAGTCAGATTCTCGAACTTTTTGCCAGTTCACCTTTCGTGTGGAGTCGAGTGCCTTTTCAGATTCGTTTGCCTTGCGCCAATGGCTACTTGCGCTCGGTAAATTCCAGAGATTTCCTGTCCTCTGATATTCCTCCTCATAAAATATGGCCTCTAGCCTATGGTAGGCCATCGCTATCTTGCCATGTCGAGAAAGCTGATTTTCCTCGATGAGTTGAACAACCTGCTTAGGATCAAGGCGTTCTCCTCGCTCCAGCTTGAGCATGATTTCATAGAATGGATCGACAGATAGGTTGCCAACAATTTGATACTTACGCTTTAAGAGCCTGAAATGAAAAGCCCTTGCAATCTTGGCTGTATCAAGAAGTTCTTTGCCTTCAAGCCAGTGAATATCAGCTTCGTTAATCTCCGAACCTGAATCCATGCCCTGAAGTATTCTAAATAGTCTGTCATCAGGTTCAGCATTTGGATATTGATTTGCTTGATATTTATCTTTTAAATCTTTGAAAAGCTGGATTTCTCTGCGGCGATGATTGATCTCTAGTAATGTATATAATCGTCGATCTTGAAGCCAGTTACATTCGCTACCACTTAATACCTCCCCTTGATCTATTTTTTTCAAAATAGGATAAAGAAAGCTAGAATGTAATTTCTCCGGGAATGAGTATAGATCATATTTTTTCTTTAAATTAGAAAATTCTTCAATAGTCTTCTTTTCCTGTTCTTGATGCCAATAAATTTGTAGTGTTGCTTGAAATTCATGATCAGACAGCCAATCTTCTTCATCCGAGGATAGACTATCCTTCGTCGCCAGCTTCTTCAGGATTGAATAAAGAGGCTCTTCAGGAAAAATCCCAATGTGCTGAGTAGCTTTATAGGAGAGCTTCAGCTTCTTGAAGATTGATGCATTCTGAATGAGGGAAACTGTTTCTAATAGATTCTTATTTTGAAGAAAATTAACTTCTGATTTTCCAGGAGTCTCGCCAGATTCTACTCTCCAAAGAATAGAATAAACTGAACTAGAGGGAGGAAAATCAATCTCCTCTGGGATTTTAAATTTGCATTTTAAGCTTAGCAATTCAGCTTCTAGACGCTCTTGTTCTAATGACTGATATTCCTGTAGCGCAATCATTTCAGTCGTTGCAAGAAGACCGTTTTTAAGCATCCATCGCTTTTCCAACTTTGTAATCTTGAGGCCTAGTTCGGCTTTCCTTAGTACAAAATATAGAAAATTGCTAGAAGCAGTAGCATGATCAGTATTAAAGGGGCTAACCTGATATTTCTTTTTCAGGGCAGAAAAATGCTTATTCCGCAGCTCACCATGATCCATAGGGGAGATTCATCAATCCTTCAGTACATTAGGCTAGAGTACCCACAAAGTACTGAAGGATCGACAAGCTAGCCACAGACACTCCTGACCGCTAAGCTGGATGGCCCAATCTAGTTCCAAGGACTAGACCTCCAGCTTTAGCGATCAAGAGTGTCTACTGAGGATCGCTAGGCCACCACATGGGGCTGAGTTAGCCGATCCAGTTGCTTCACCAGCAGGCTGAGGAACAGACCCACATCGGTGACCACCCCGGTGGATTCGAGGGAACCCCGGTCGGCCAGTTTGGTGACGACGGCGGGGTTGATGTCTACGCAGACCATCTTGACGCCAGCGGGGGTCATGTTACCCACGCCGATGGAGTGGAGCATGGTGGAGAACATCAGGATCATGTCGCAGCCTTCGATCAGGCGGGCGTAGTCGGATTGGGCTTCAATTAAGTCCATTTTGGTGTCGGGCAGGGGGCCGTCGTCGCGGATGGAACCCGCTAGGGAGAAGGGCACATTGTGCTTAACACATTCGTAGAACACGCCCTTGGTGAGGACGCCCTGCTCTACGGCGTTGGCAATGCTGCCGCAGCGGCGGATGCTGTTGATCGCCCGCAGGTGGTGACGGTGCCCCCCCCGCACCGATGTTCCCTGTTTCATATCGACACCGAGGGAGGTACCCAGCATGGCCTGTTCGATGTCGTGGACGGCGATGGCGTTGCCACCGAGGAGACCCTGAACATAGCCCTCACGGATCAGGCGAGACAGGTGTTCGCCGCCCCCGGTGTGGATGACGACAGGGCCAGCCACCACGACGGCCTTGCCACCCTGATCCCGCAGACGGCGCAGTTCCCAGGCCACCTGTTCCACAATCAGTTCCACCCGCCGTTCGCTGGAGACGCCGGAACCCATGAAGCTGAATTCTTCCTGCTGGTGGGCGGTGCGGCTACGGTCGGCGGCACTGCGTACACTGCGAATGCCGTCGTAGCCAACGATCACCTGATCGCCCACTTCTAAATCGCGCAGCAGCTTGCACACGGCGCTGGGCTGGGGCACGCAGTGAACCACAATCACGCCGTCCATGCGCTGGTTCTGCACCCGCACCCACTGGCCACAAATGCGAACTTCGGTGGGGTAGATGGTGGAGCTATAGAAATCGTCGGGGGCGACTCCGGCCTGGGTGATGGCCACCAAACGGGCATCGATTTCTTCATCTGGGGGAGCTACGGCACCGAGGTCGATGAGCTGGGCCATGATCTCATCCATCACCTCCTGGCTGGGGGCGGAGACGCGGATGTCTGCGGTGGAGGTGCTTTGGCGCTGTTCGCCCAGGTCAAACTTGAGCACTTGGAAGCTGCCGCCGCCTTCCACCACGCGATCCAGCGCCCGGTTCACCAGGCCAGAATCCAGCAGGTGTCCGGTCATGGTGACGGTGCGGGAGATGATGCCGCCGAGGCCCGTGGGTTCGGGGTGGACGGGTTCGTTGACCCGCAGGGTGAGGCATTTGGCCGCGCCGCCTGCTTTGAGGAATTCGGTGAGGGGCGTTTCCACCACCTCAAAGCCCACCGCCGCCAGTTGGGCCTTCAGGTCGTCGCTGGCCTGGTTCATGATCACCGTCTGGCCGACGTTGACGGCGTTGCAGGCAAAGTTGATGGCATCGGGTTCATCAATGGCGATGCGCTTTTCAGCGGGCACCCGCATTTCGATCAAACGGTTGGAGTAGGAATCGAACGCCGGGGGATAGTACAGCAAATAGCCGCCTGTGAGGGGACAGAAGCAGGTATCCAAATGATAGAAGCGCTCGTCCATTAGGTGCAGCGACAGCACCTCGATGCCTAGCCACTCCGCCACTAGGGCATGGGAATCCAGCTCGGTGCGGAAGCCGTAGCCCGCCCACAGCCAGCGGCCTTCTCGATCTAACAGGGCATCGCCAGCCCCTTCAAAGGGTAGGTCGGGGGGCAGAACGTGGACAGTGTGGCCCTGGGCCTCGAACCACTCTTTAAAGAAGGGCTCTTCGCCCTGGCGTTCGGGGTGCAAAAAGCGGCTCAGCACCACCTGATCCCCCAGAATCAGCCCCGCATTGGCGGTGAACACCATATCCGGCCAGCCCGGTTGAGGCTTGACCAAATCCACATTGGCCCGCTCGGAAATTTTTTGGTATAGCCCATGCCATTGCTCCTGGGCGCGTTCCAGCGAAGACTTGTGAACGTTGCCCTCCATCCAGGGGTTAATCACATAGTCCACTTCGTAAAATTGAGGCGAACACATCAGAAAGCGAAGGTCGGAAGTCATAGGGGTGATGCTGAACTAGAACGAAGGACAGGCGGCGATTTGGTCACTGGGCTGGATCAGGGGCGGACGGCTATGGGCCGCAGCGCAGCCGCCTGATTCAGGAGATGTCCTCTCGCAAGGGAGGCAACATCATATTCTAGCCCTCTACTTCGGTGGTTCGCTGGCTTGTTGGCAATCCCTAACATCGAGGGAACGGCGACTTGGCAATCCTCATCCCAGACCAGCCCCTAGCCTGGAATTGAGGCGCGGGGTGTCAACAGCCGATAAGCTAGAAACGGTTTTTGTTTCCGCTTGCCGAGGTGTTTTTGTGATTGCGTCCCCCCAGGGATCCTCGTCCCGCCTGCGATTTCGCCAAACCCCGCTGCGTTGGCTCTATGCCCTCTGGAAATTTTGGCGACCCCATACCGTCATCGGCACCAGCCTCAGCGTGCTTGGCCTGACGGTGATTGTCTTGGCGGGGCTAGATGCCTCTCTGAGGCCACCACTGGGGGCACTTACTCCCCTGGTGGGGGTCGCCCTGCTGGCCTGCCTCTTGGGGAACCTCTATATCGTGGGACTCAACCAACTGGAAGACATCGCCATTGACCGCATCAACAAGCCCCACTTGCCCCTGGCGGCGGGGGAATTTTCGGTGGGGGATGGCCGCTGGATTGTGGCCCTGGCGGGCCTAGGCTCCTTGGGTTTGGCGCTGGTTGGAGGGTTGTGGTTACTGGCCACGGTGGGGCTGAGCCTCGCCATCGGTACCGCCTACTCTCTACCGCCCCTGCGGCTAAAGCGGTTTCCCTTCTGGGCTTCCTTTTGCATTTTGGCGGTACGGGGGGCAGTGGTCAACCTGGGCCTGTTTTTGCACTTCAGCGAACGCCTAGGGCAACCCTTCGCCATCCCCGGTCGGGTGTGGGCCTTGACGGCGTTTATTCTGCTGTTTAGCATCGCCATCGCCTTATTTAAGGATATTCCCGACATCGAAGGCGACCGTCGCTACGGCATCCGAACCTTTTCGGTAGACCTCGGCCAGCGTCCGGTCTTCAACTTGGCCAGGGGCATTCTCACGGTCTGCTACCTGGGCGTTGTTTTCGCGGCCCCTTGGCTAGCGGGGGTGAACCCAATTTTCCTCATCGCCACCCACCTCCTGGCCCTCGCCGCCCTGTGGATCGCCAGCTTCCGCGTCGCCCCCCTCCATCCCAACAACCCCAGGGCCACCCTCTCCTACCCCAACTTCTACCAATTCATCTGGAAACTCTTCTTCCTGCAATACCTGATCTTCCCCCTAGCCTGCTGGCTCGCCTAACCCCCACCCCTCACGCCCCCATCCCCACCCTCCCCACCATCCCCACCCTCCCCCCATGCCCATCTACGACTGCATCATCGTCGGCGCTGGCCCCGCCGGATCCACCGCTGCCTACCACCTCAGCCGTGCTGGCCATCGGGTGCTGCTCGTAGAAGCCGCTACCCTGCCCCGCTACAAGCCCTGCGGCGGTGGCGTATCGCCCCAAATTGCCGAATGGTTTGACTTCGACTTCACCCCGGCCATTTCCATCAAGGTGCGGAGGGTGCGCTACACCCTCAACCTGCAAGACCCGGTGGAGGCCGAACTACCGGAGGAACGGGCGCTGTGGATGGTGCGGCGCGACCAGTTTGATCACTTCATCGTGCAGCAGGCCCAACGCCAAGGGGCTACCCTGTGGGACGGCACCAAGGCCAAGGGCATTGAATCTACGGGCGACACCTGGCGCGTTCTCACCAGCCAAGGCACCGTGGAAGGCAAGTTTCTGATCGCCGCCGATGGATCGCGGGGGTCGATGGCCAAGTGGCTAGGGTTTACCCAGCGTCGCTATCGCCTCGCCGCCGCCATTGAAATTGAGCCACGTCTAGCAGTGCCCAGCGAACCCGTCATTCATTTTGATTTGGGCCTGCTCAAACAGGGCTATCTGTGGAACTTTCCCAAGGCCGATGGCTACTCCATTGGCGGGGGGGTGTTTCGGTCGGGCGACCAGCGCAAACAAGACCTACGCGCCCCCGTGGCCGACTATGCCGCCGAATTTGAGGTGGATGCCAAGGCCGTACAACCCTTTGGCCACCCAATTTTTATTTGGGATGGGCCGCAACCCCTACATACCCACCGTGCCCTGCTGGCCGGGGAAGCCGCCTGTGTGGTGGATCCCTTCACCGCCGAGGGCATTCGGCCCTCCATCTTCAGCGGGATGAAGGCCGCCGAGGCCGTTTCCCAAGCCCTAGCAGGGGATGACCAAGCCCTGCCCCACTACAGCGACACCATGAACCGCGAATGGGGCGAAGAGATGCGCTGGGCCAAACGCCTCGCCCAGGTGGTCTACCAAGCGCCAGGGCTGGCCTATCGCCTGGCGGTAAAACGGCCCTCCAGCACCCTCACCATGGCCCAAATTTTTGCGGGAGAAGTACGCTACGCCGACGTGGTTCACCGTGCCGTTCAGCGCTTGCTTCGCCCGTCGTTTATGGGGGATTGAACCCGAAAATTACTTTTATATTCAAAATAAAACCCTGGTGTGCGGCAAGATTATCGTAGACCTAGACCCGCCCCCAGATTTAGCCCTAGACATTGACCTCAATAGCACATTCATTTTAATAGAAGAACAGCAGTCATGCGATAGCCAGAACCCCGGCTTCTTCGAGAAGCCGGGGTTCTGGTGCAAAGTATATAACTATTCCGAAATCAGCCTCTCGGCAGGGTGATCAGAATTAGAGATCCCAGGGTTCTTAAAGAACCCTGGGATCTGAGTTTCCAACTATTCCGAAATTAGTCCTTCGATAGGGAGTGGCTCAGGAATCACGGCAGATTGTGTTGGTCACTCCGTTTCCAACTATTCCGAAATTAGCCATTCGGTAGGGTTGCTTGCCAGTTCGCTTGGTATTGCTAACGGTGCAATTGCCCAAGTTTCCAACTATTCCGAAATTAGCCCTTCGGTAGGGCAGATCAGGCCAAGGTGCGCAAGCACTACGGTATCACGTTGTTTCCAACTATTCCGAAATTAGCCCTTCGGTAGGGCTACTTCGTCATGCACGTCGTCTTGCTTACCTGACCTCAGGAGTTTCCAACTATTCCGAAATTAGCCCTTCGGTAGGGGCTGAACAACAAACCTTGACAGGAGAACAGCAAAACAAGTTTCCAACTATTCCGAAATTAGCCATTCGGTAGGGGGTAAGAGCAAGGTATTAACGACTCTGGCAACTCCGAGTAGTTCCCAACTATTCCGAAATTAGCCCTTCGGTAGGGACCTGATGCTAACGCGACCAATATCCTTGGTCTTTTTGCTTGGTTTCCAACTATTCCGAAATTAGCCCTTCGGTAGGGGTTGAGAATGATTGGTTTGCCAGATCCCAGGGTTCTTCGAGAACCCTGGGATCTTCTATCCGCAAAATCTCGCTTCATCACAAAGCTGTGCCAGTGCCAGCGCTCTCTTCTATCATACAAAGCGTTCTTGCCTATCATCACCATGGCTTGGCTTATCTCCCTGCTGGCCCAAACCCCACCCGCCAGCCAAATCGACCTTCTCACCCAGCAGATCGAATTTCTGCAAGATGCCAACTCGCGGATGGCCGATAGCTTTGGCCAATTCGTCACCCTGGTCAACGTAGCGATTACCCTGGTGGTGGCGTTTATCGGTATCTTGGGGTTCAGTACGCGCCGAGAAATTAAGCAATCTCTGGATGGCTTAGTGCGGGCCGAGGTGAAAAAGCAGTTGGCCAACACCGTTAAAGCCCAGGTTGAAGACTTGGAGCGCATTATTTTGCGCGAAGCCGTGGTGGGCCAAACCCAGGTCGATTACCTGCTGCCCATCAGCCCCAGCCCCACCCCCACCGCCGAATATCAACTGCTGAAGGCGAGGGGGTTTCAAATGGCCTGGATGCCCTACGACCCCGAACGTCGCTATGGCAACAGCCATGTCCTCATCCTCGATTTGCTCACCCCCGACCTCGCCCCAGAACGCCGGGAGGCTCTCATCACCGACCTCGGCCAACGGCTGCAACACCTCACGAGGCCGCCCGTTCTGGTCATCTATGTGCGGGGGCAGAGCCAAGCTATCACCGATCTCCCCAAGGCGTTGTACTACATCCCCGTCAACAGCCGGGGCACCCTCCTAGGAGCCGTAACCGATGCGGCCCAGATTGCCTACGCCCTTCGCCAACCCGCCACCTAGGGAACGGCGGTGGGGCGGGTGGCCAAGGAAGACCAGGACGGGAGGACTATCATAGGGGGTAGCACTGGCACCGCCCCCGACGGGCATTTCCAAGAGAGCGTATTTACCGATGGTTACGATTCAACTTCGGCAATTAGAGGTACCCCCAGGGCAGCGTCTGGTGCTGCGCGATGTAAGCTGGGCCGAGTTTAATGCCATTTTGGCGGAATTGGGGGAGCAACGCAGCACCCGCATTGCCTACGACCACGGACTGTTAGAGATTATGGCCCCTTTACCCGAACACGAGTATTTTAAGGAAACCATGGGTGATGCGGTTAAAGATATTAGTGAAGAACTAGATTTAGATTACGAAAGTTATGGGTCTACCACCTGGAGAAAGCAGGCGGCCCAGGCTGGCATAGAACCCGACAATTGCTTTTATATTCAAAACGAAGCCCTGGTACGCGGCAAACTTACCTTAGACCTAGACCAAGATCCACCCCCAGATTTAGCCCTAGAAATTGATCTCACTAGCAAATCGATCCATCGGTTTTCGATCTATGCGCGGCTAGGCATACCCGAAATTTGGTGCTACGACCAAGGCCAACTGACGGTCTACCGTTTGCAATCTGGAGCCTATCAATCGGTGGCCCAAAGTCTGGTTTTTCCGATGCTTAAGGTACAGGAATTGCCCCACCTAATTGAAGCCCACCGCACCCAAGGACGGCTGGCCCTACGCCGAGCGGTGAGAGCCTGGGTGAGGGAGCAGATTCAATAAGAAAATAGCGATTATTCGACAGAAAGAACCCCGGTTTCCTGAAGAAACCGGGGCTTTAGTGCGAAGTATCCGACTATAACGGTTCTCGATAGAGTGAGATACACCGTTGCTAGGTTCTAGATCCCCCCAGTACCTAGCTGTCTAAGTTTTACTCTATACCCCCCTTATCAAGGGGGGCAGGGGGGATCATCACAATGTACTTTACCCAAGTGACATCCGCTCTAACTATTCCGAGAATAGTCCCTCGTTAGGCGATTTCCAATTAAAGACACTGCATTTGACGGCGACACACTGTTGTTTCCAACTATCCCGAAATTAGCCCTCCGGTAGGGGGACCTTCTTCTTCAAGAAATGCCTGATGTTGATGGAGAAAACTCGTTTCCAACTATTCCGAAATTAGCCCTTCGGCAGGGTTCCTGGAGCCTAGTCAACAAGTGGAACATGATTCGCACCTTTGCGTTTCCAACTATTCCGAAATTAGCCCTTCGGTAGGAAACATAGGAGAGTAAGTATGAAACCCTGTGGAATTAATGGTTTCCAACTATTCCGAAATTAGCCCTTCGGTAGGGTAGGTTATTGGGCAGGTGAGATTACATTTTTCTTCGGTTTCCAACTATTCCGAAATTAGCCCTTCGGCAGGGTCTTTCGCGCCCTTGAAACAGGGGACGCAAGCGGCCTACTTGGTTTCCAACTATTCCGAAATTAGCCCTTCGGTAGGGCCGCTACCTAAGCCTATCAAGCGCAATGCTAAGCCTGTGTAGTTTCCAACTATTCCGAAATTAGCCCTTCGGTAGGGCACCCCGCACACGCCGACCAACAACAGACCAATAGGACTTTAGGTTTCCAACTATTCCGAAATTAGCCCTTCGGTAGGGCGTCCCAGCCCAGCCCAGATCAAGGCCAAGGGTGCTGTGACTGTTATGGGGTTTCCAACTATTCCGAAATTAGCCCTTCGGTAGGGTAATGGTGAAATCCAAAACCGAAGCTGGGGGATTGGTTTCCAACTATTCCGAAATTAGCCCTTCGGCAGGGCTGGCAAAACTTCACCGAGGAGTTGATCGAGGAGGCTATAGAGTTTCCAACTATTCCGAAATTAGCCCTTCGGTAGGGGGTCGCACATTCAACAAGTGTTGAGCACTGCTGCAACTGAGTTTCCAACTATTCCGAAATTAGCTCTTCGGTAGGGCAACACTGACAATCGCTCTGCTGACTCTTCTACATGCTTTGGTCGGTTTCCAACTACTCCGAAATTAGCCCTTCGGTAGGGCACAGAAAAAGAAAATATTGTAGACGGGTTCTATGAGCTAGGGTTTCCAACTATTCCGAAATTAGCCCTTCGGTAGGGAAGGCTCCTGAAAAAATTGGAGAAGGCCAGGTGGTCCAAGTGTTTCCAACTATTCCGAAATTAGCCCTTCGGTAGGGGGAGAATAGCACTGCCCAAGAGGTCATTAGCAGTCGTTTCCAACTATTCCGAAATTAGCCCTTCGGTAGGGAAACAGCTTCTCCGGAGCAGGTTCCAGCTCTAGTCTAGGTTTCCAACTATTCCGAAATTAGCCCTTCGGTAGGGGCGTTCCAGATTTGGCACTTCGGTTTCACTAAAACAGGCTAGTTTCCAACTATTCCGAAATTAGCCCTTCGGTAGGGTTCCGTACAATTTGATTGACTTTGTTACGCTTCTGATTGTTTTGGGGTTTCCAACTATTCCGAAATTAGCCCTTCGGTAGGGTCGTGCCCCCTTTGGTTCTTACAATGCAGGCGTTCTTCTATAACTAAAGACCTCAGTAAGTACCTTAATCAAGTCGTGCCCCCTTTGGTTCTTACAATGCAGGCGTTCTAGATTCGTTTCCAACTATTCCGAAGTTAGCCCTTCGGTAGGAAAGTTACGATCAATGGTGGAAAACCACAAAGGATCTCCATCACACTCTAGCCTACCCAAACCGAGAGGCTGTCCCTAGAATCTGCCAAACATTAAGCCCCCGTGATACGGCGTAGCAAACCGCAGTAAAACGTTATGGTTCGCAGGACAGAGCGAAGAAATCCTTAAATCTGAGCCGTAATCATTGCTCTTGCCCGTAGCCTTGGCCTTAACGCTCCGCCGTTCCGACACCTAGGCCATGCCCTCGCCTGTCTATACCGCCATCACCTTTGCCCCCGTGCAGGGCTTCATCGAAAAATCGCGCAAACTGCGAGATCTCTACGGGAGTTCGCTAATTTTGTCCTACCTGGCGGATCAACTTTGCGATGCCGCGAGGGCCACCCTAGCCAGCCCTAATGCCCAATGGCCAGAGGATCCCGTCATTTCCCCAGCCCACATTAACGTGACCCAAGGCACCCCCAACCAAATCCTGATTCGGGGAGAGTTTTCTGAGCCTGTCGCTGCCCAAGCCTTCAAAACCGCTTGGCGCGACCTGTGCAACACCTGTCGAGCGTGGATCGAAACCCAGGTTAGCACCCAACCCAACGGCCAACCCTGGGCCTACCACTGGGCGCGGCCTTGGCAAGAATGGGTCAACCATGCCTGGGAATTTTTCCATGCCACTGGCCCCAGCCCAGAACAGGCCAAACAAACCTTGATGGCCAAAAAACAAGCCCGTGCCTGGACGGGGGTGAACTGGGTGGGCGAAAGTTCTACCCTGTCGGGGCTAGATTCGCGGGCGTGGCCCTTACTGGGGCGGCACTCTCCCCACCAACGCCCCAAGGCCGAAGAAGAGACCGAAGTCACCACCTTTTACCAACAGCTCAGCGAGGCCATCGGCGCAACCGGAGAAGCCATCATCACCCCCAGGGAACAGCTCAGCATTCCCGAACTGGTGAAACGGCTGGTGACGGTGGAGGCCGTGGTGGGCCACAACCCAGAACTGGGTACCCTAATGAGCTTTAAAGACCTCAACCGCTGGCACGATCCAGAGGTAGACGACCTGCCCGACGAAGCCCAGCGCCGTCCCGAAGACTCCCAGCCGGGACGCTGGACAGGCTGGTTTCAGGGCGATGGGGATCGTGTCAGCGACCATTTACGGGGACAATCCCCCGATGCCCTCCACGACTTTAGCCATCAACTGCGGCGGTGGGGTCGCCAGTTGCCCCGTCATCTGCCCAAAGCCACCACCCAGCGCCGCACCCTAGATCGCGATGGGCGGATCATCTATGCAGGCGGCGACGACTTCCTGGGCGTCCTCTATCGCAATGAACCCGACCCACCCTTGGCCCCCGCCGAGGCCGTGGCTTGGCTGTCGCAGTTTCGTTCCCACATTTGGAGTCTGCACCAGCAGCCGATTACCGTCAGCGTGGGCTTTGTGTGGGCGGCCCCCAACGTGCCCCAGCGAGACGTGTTGCAGCACTGCCGCGAAGCCCAGGACTCGGCCAAGCAGCACGGACGAGATCGCATTGCCTTTCGCCTTCTGTTTAACGGTGGCAACTGGCTAGAGTGGGTCTGTCCTTGGTGGTTGCTAGAGGCGGGGTTGCTGGAGTCTTACCGAGATCGCAACGGGGTGCAGGGAACCACCAACGCCCCCAACTGGACACATCTCTATAACGACATCGCCACCCTAGAGGCCCGCCACGGCTTTGATGCCCAGGGTGATGTGGCCCTAGCCCTGGTGACGATCTACTTTGGAGAAGACCTCTGTACCCTCATCCGTCAGCACCGTTGGGATACCCCAGACCGCACCGGAATTTTGGGCCACTCCGCCCCAGAGGCCATCGCGATCACCGCCTGGGTGATCGCCCTCGCCAAGGTCGGCTTCCATCTGCATCGCCTTGGGGTTAACCGGGACTACATCGCTACCCCCATAGCCGCCTAGGAATCACTGACTATCCATGACCTCAACCTTCACCCATCTGATTACCCTGGAACCCCTAGGCATACTCTACGGCAGTGCCGGACGGTTTCTCTCCCCCGAAAACTTGGTAGGGCGTTCTGGCACCCAGTTTCCCCCCAGTGCCGCCACCCTCTCCGGTTTGTTTGCCGCCCAGTTTGGCAATGCGGGGGTGCAGACCTTGCAATTGGCTGGCCCCTTCTGGGGAAAGTCCGACGAGATTGCCCACGACCAAACGGTCTACGTACCGCTGCCCATGACCTACCGGGTGCAGCCCAGCCGAGAGAATCCCACCACGGGCCACATCCACCGCCGCCTCACCTGGCAACCCAGGGCCAACCCCGATCCAACCTCCCCCCAGGGGCAATGGCGCGACGTTGAGGATCGTCCCCTAGACCGCAAATATAAGTCCGATGGCTGGTGGATCTCCCTCGCCGAATGGGACAACCCCCGCACCGCCCAGGCCGACCCCTGGGAATTTTTGCCCCACCTCCACCCCCGTCTAGACGCGGACGAACGCCATGTGGTGAGGCCCTCAGATCCCGATGCTCCGGACGCTGCCGGAAGCCTATTCCTCGAAAACGGCGTGCAGCTCCATCCCGATGTTTGCCTGGTCTACTTCAGCAACAGCGAACTGCCCTCCGGCTGGTATCGGTTTGGCGGCGAAGGGCACCTGGTGAGCGTCACCGCCTATCCCCTCAGTAGCGCCATCCAAGCCCTACTCAACCGCAGCCCTGGCCCCATGTTTGCCCTCCTCACCCCAGCCCTGTGGGGGTCAAACCGTCTCTCCCAGCGCTACCCCGCCGATTGGCCCCAGCCCCAAGCCCTGCTCACCGAACGCCCGGTGCCCTTTCGCTATCGCCTGGGCGGCAGCGGCCCCACCAAACGCCTCTCTCGCGGACGCTATGCCGTCCCCGCCGGAACCGTCTATGTACTGCCAAAACCCATCCCCACCCCCTGGCACACCTGGGATGACGCCTGGTTTCCCAAAGAAGGCCCCTCCATGAAACGCTGGGGCTGCGGCCTAGCCCTCCCCCTCCCCGATGCCATAGCCAGCTAATCCCAATCCCCCGCACAGGCACACCGCTGGTCACCAAAATCCCAGCCCTCCCCCCCAGCCCCTTCACACTTTCACACTTTCACCCATGTACCACAAAGCCTACGGCATCATCGAAACCCTAGCCCCGCTCCATATAGGGGCCAGCGCCGGAGAAGAAACCGGAAACCTCAACCTGATTTTTCGCGACCAGTTCACCCAAACGGGCATTATTCCCGGTAGCTCGATTCGGGGGCGGTTCCGGGCCGATATGCGGCAGATCGACGGAGCTTCTGCCCAGCAGTGGTATGGCCATGAGGCCGTGGCGGGGGCAGAGGATGGCGGCACCACCGAAGCCCTGGTGAAGTTTGAGTATGCATCGTTGGTGTGGCTGCCAGTGTTCTGTCCAGGCCAGCCGATTTTATGGGTAACGTGCCCTTGGCTGCTGAAGCGCTACCAACGCATTGCGGAGATTGCCGATCCGATTCCCGACCCCTACACAGCCTCCCCCGGTCTTCAGGGCCGCCAGGTGGGCACCGGAGGCAAAGTGTTGTTTTTCAACCTGGGCTTTCTGACGCTGGAACATGAGGTGGATTTGTCCCCCTGGATTCCGGCGGGGGTAGATCTGCGGGCCGATAGCTTAGTGGTGGTAGACAACCGCGACATCAGCATGATCCACGACATGGCCCTCTATCGCCAAAGCCGGGTGCGCCTAGAGGATGACCAAAAGAAAGTGGCATCGGGCGCTTTCTTTAATGTGGAAGCCCTACCGGAGGGCTGCATTTTGGTGTTTCCGGTTGCCCTCAAAGCGCCAGACTGGCAACCCTTTGGTTCGGCCCAGACCCAGGAACTTTACTTTGGCGGGCTAGAATCCATCGGCTTTGGCCGTTGTTACGTCACCCTAGCGGGAGGGAATTAGTCATGGCTTGGGAATCCTACGGACTCGATCAACTGGCTCAACAACTGGTGTTAGATGCCAAGGCCAGGGAACCGCAATCCCTGAATCAGGCCTACAAAATGCGGATGGC
This sequence comes from Spirulina sp., assembly GCA_044070495.1. Classification (GTDB taxonomy): domain Bacteria; phylum Cyanobacteriota; class Cyanobacteriia; order Phormidesmidales; family Phormidesmidaceae; genus Nodosilinea. The sequence goes on from JBIPSI010000016.1 coordinate 78,237, forward strand.
CACCGCCTACGGCCTAGAGCGTTTTTGGGGCGAACATCTGCGGCTGCAACGGCGAGAACTGAATGCCTCTCTGTTTTGGCAAGAAACCTGGGCCGCCTTGGTAACGGTGATGGCCCGCGCTGGGGTCAACCTGCCGAATCAGCGGGTGAACTCCGACGATGTGGCCTCCATTCGCGCTATTTCCGAAGCCCTGTGGCAGTTGCCCCTCAGCGACCAGCGGGTGGCCCTAGCGGTGTTGACCCAGCTTTGCGACAGCCTCGTTTGGTGGACGCAGCGCTACAAGGGGTAAGTCGGGTTCACACACCCGTAACGCACTTGATTTATAAGGCTTTGATGCCTGACGCTAGCCCATCCTCCAGACTTCCAACCCTCCCATTGCGCTGATCTGGCTTAGGTTTCAGCTTTTTTACCCAATGCCCTCGACCATGCCAACTTCACCTAACATCCCAAACATAACCACTCGCGTACCCATGATGTTTCGGGCACAGGTGCCAGGTCGCTGCCAACTTCAGCGCATTGATCCACAGCGTAGTAAGGACGGCATCGATCAAGATGTAGAGCGTTGGGTGGATGAGTGGATTGATAAAACGAGCGACGATCCGCCCCAATCTAGCCGCACCGAAAACAGCCGCGTGTACGACATCACCTGGCGGTTTGTCACCAATGGCGGCCAAGACGATGGCATCATTCGTCCGGTGATTGGGGCCTATGGCTGGCCTGTATATCCGGGCAGCAGTATGAAAGGAGCCTTTCGCCAAGCCTGTACCATTACCCAAGCCGACCGTTACTGTGGACGGGCCGTTGGCCAAGATTTCCAGCCTGGTATTTTGCGATTCCACGGGGGCTATCCCACCAGTACCGACTGGACGGATGGCCTGGTGGATATCATCCACCCTCAACAGGATCGCCAGGTTAAGCAGGAACAAACGACCAGCGCCTTTGCCCAAATTTCCCTCTATCAGCCCCAGTTGCGGTTTGCCATCTCCAGCACCGAACCCCTAGAGGCCACGGAATGGGAGATCATTTGGCAAATTTGGGAGCGGGCGTCGCACAACGGCCTGGGCTGCCGCGTTAGTGCGGGCTATGGCCAGGTTCTCTTGCCTGCGGATCGCCCAAAAAATGGGGATTCTGGTGAAGTCCTATTCCAAGCCCATCTAAAGGGGCAGGGGCAAGCGCCTAAGTTGATTGATCAGGCTGGGGAGTTTCGGCCCAATGTATTCCGGGCGGCGGTGCGGGGCCATGCCTTGCGATTATTTGGTGGCCTAACTTCGGCAGAGCAGGCGGAGGCGTTGGTCAACGGTCTCTTTGGCAGTGTGCGAGGCAGTGGCGATGTGGGACTGCTGGCCCTCCAGTTTCAAACTCGCCATTTAACCTTGGACAGCTACGGCACCGGGAAATGGGAGCAGCCCACCTATGCCGTAGATGGTGATCTATCTTGGCGACTTACCCGATCCTTACCAGATGCCGACCAGCGGACAGCGTTAGCAAATTTGGTGCGGGCGCTGATGCATTTTTCCATGGTGTTTGGCGGCTTTGGCAAATCCTGGCGACGGGCCGATCATCGCCTCTTTTACCCCGACTATGCCGAGCAACCCAACAAGCCCCTGATTGGTTGCCACTGGCAATGGGGGGCCGAGTCCCTTCAGCAGAACTATCAAGTTCGCAAGTCAGAGCAAATTCCCTCCTTCCTAAATGCCGTACGGGGCGTGGCGCGGCAATGGATTCGGCTCCAGGGGGCCGAGTCTAACCAGCGGGCCACCCACTGGCGCGAAGCTTGGCACCCGCAGACGGTTCAAGTGTGGGGGCGCGTAGCCACCCACCAAGACGACAGCCTCGCCATCGAATGGTTGCACCGTCCCTATCAAGAGGCGATTCGGGCGGCTGGCATCCCCGAAGGATCGATCTACAAAACCTCGGTCACGGGAGAACTGGGGCGCATTGGTCGTCTATGGCATCGGATGTATCCTGTGGTGCGGCTGGCAAAACGGAAGGATGACCCCCAGGGCAAACCCAGGGCCATTCTGCCGCCAAATCCCCAGTATTTAGAACTTCTGACCCTTTTTCCGGATGATTCCACGGAATACCAGCAATTTCTGCAATTTCTTCAGCAGCAGCAAACGGCGTTTACCCCGCTTTGGCCAGCACCCTAGCCCCCTACTAAAGGCCCCCAGTTCCTTGAAGAAACCGGGGGTCTTGAAGACAGATAGATCCTTGTAGATCCTTGAGCCGCCTAAGCCTCTGAACTGGACTTTGGATCGTCGTTGTCGTCGTTGTAGAGGGCATCGAGTTGTTCGCGGGCATCCTTCACGGAGATAGACCGCATCACCAGCAGCGGTTCCCGAATTACCTGTCCATCTTGATCCAGCAATTCTGGGTGAGGCACCGGACGGCGACTGTCGTTACCGTAGGCGCTGGGGGATTGCGAGGTACGGGCATTGTTGCCGAGCAAAATGATATTTCTCACCAGATTGGCAATGGCCAGAATGGCGAGAGCCGCAAACGCAATGATGTAAATTACCTGCCACATGACTTGTATCCTCTGGCCAATCGTTGCCTGTATTGACTGTAACCTGTTTACCCTGATTATGGCCCATCCCTAGAAGCTAAATTCGCCCCCAGATCCGAGGCTAAGGGGATAGGGATCGATGGCGACGGGCGACCATCCAACATTCCGCCACTAGGGCGTGCCAAGCCATCACCTGGGCCGGATCCACACCCACCTGGCCATCGGTAACCGCCAAGAGAGAGGCCGCCGTTTGGGTCTCGGCCATGGCTTCCCTGAGGCGGTTGAGTAAGTTGGCCTGATCCTCAACGCTAGTGCCTTGCAGTGGCCCCTCCTCAAGCAACGCGAGGGAACGCTGAAACCAGTATTGAAAATCGTCTAGCAAGGGCGAAAGCACCCGGGCCAGCAGGGTTGTTTGGTTGGGGTTAACCCCATCGGCAGGGGCACCATCGAAGGGGGAAGGCGGCATGACGGTTGTTTGGGATGACTAGGGCTAGGGTGAATGCTCGCAGTCTAGGCATCTATGCCTTGATCCTAACGCAACCTTAAGGATTGGTTGAGCCAGGACGAAGGGATTCAGGGAGCAATTGCCGTTTCCTCCCGTGGCCCTAGGGGTTGCCATCCGGCTTGCCAAAGATCGCGGTTTTTCAGTTGTTTGGCATTCACCCACAGCCGCACCGAAGGATCGCAGGAGGCCACCAGTTCCGCAAACACCCAGTCGCCCTCCTGTTTGCGGTTGGCCACCTGGAAATGTCGCCAGCCTTCGGTGGCGTGGCGGGCCGTCCATTTAGAACCCAGCAGGTGGGGAAATTTTTGTTTACGAGCCATCGGAAACCATGAAAATCAAGGGTTTTGCTGTAAGGTACAAGCGCGAAGCAATTCACCAAAACCCATCCATACCATCATAAACCCGCTATGGGCGTAGGGTGGCCAAGGGGGTGGTGCATTGCGGCCAAGGGGTGGTGCCGCAGGGGCGAAGGATGACGGTGCCGCGAATACCCCATCGCTACCTAGCCAAAGGATATGATGAAGGGGCCGCAACCCAAGATCGGACTATGCCTGTCGTCTCGATGTTCTATGGGGTAATCGTACTGATGTATTTCTTTGATAATAGGAAGCATCATCAGCCCCATATTCATGTGAAATACCAGGGCGAAGAAGCCGTGATCTCAATTCCAGATGGATTGGTCTTGGAGGGTAAGCTACGTAGCTCAAAGCTGAAGCTAGTGTTGGCTTGGGTTGAGATTCATCAAGACGAGTTGATGGCAAACTGGGAATTAGCGATTGCGGGTGAGCAGATTTTCAAAATTGAGCCGTTACGATAGGAGTAGAAACATGATGTCTCCTAAAGTGGTTAAGCTAGAAGCCCTAGAAAATAGCTGTCTACGATTGTTTTTTGACAACGGTGAAACTCGTATTTTTGATGTCTCACCCTATCTAGAAAAGGGCTTCTTTAAGGAGTTGCAAAATAGTCACTACTTCAAGCAGGCTAAACCTTTCTTTGGCGGTGTGCAGTGGCCTCACGAACAAGATTTTGGCCCAGATACCCTATTCCTAGAAAGCACCCTAGAAAGCGTTTGGGATGTAGCAGGATAATGAACCGATTGGTACATAACGCCAAGGCGAGGCTAGCGCCAACGCGAAGCAATGCACCAAAGCCATATACAGGGAAATTCGTGATGAGTAAGCGGTGCATTGTGGCCAAAATGATTGATCGCGCCATTGCCGAAAATGTTGGTGCCGCGAATGTACCCTACGGCTATGGCGAGACCTAAACGCAGTTTTCAGACGGGCTATTGCTACCACGTTACGGTTCGCTGCAATAACCGCGAGTTTCGATTAATTCGGGATGAGTGCCGGGAGATTTTGCTGTACGCCTTGGAGCGCTGCAAGGCAACATACGGCTTCAAGCTCTATGCCCTGTGCATTATGAGCAACCATGTGCATTACCTGATTGAGCCTGGTGGGGTAGAATTCAAAGTTCAAAGTTCAAAGTTCAAAATTCAAAGTTCAAAGTTCAAAGTTCAAAATGGAAAAGTCTGTTCAGCCCATTACGGAGAGAACGTTTGCGTTTGCGGTGCGGATTGTGAAGCTCTGTCAGACGGTGGGAGCTACGATGGGGGTGAGCCAGCCTTTGGTGAGGCAGTTGATCCGGTCGGGAACATCGGTGGGGGCTAATGTGGAGGAAGCGCAGGCGGCGCAAAGTCGGGCAGATTTTATCCACAAAATGGAAATTGCGCTGAAGGAGCTACGGGAGACTCGCTACTGGTTGCGCTTGCTAGTGGCGACCGACTTGGTGCCAGAGGAGCAAATGAGGGGATTGATGGGTGAGGCGGAGGAGTTGGTGAAGATTATGTCGAAGATTGTGGTGAATACGAAGGCGAGGAATAAAGTTCAAAATTGAAAATTCAATGTTCAAAAAGGTCAACTTAGACTTCTTTATTTTTTGAATTCATAATTTTGAATTTTGAATTGATATGCAACAGGGCTTTTTTTACGACTACAGCAACTACGGCACCTACGACCGTTTGACCACGGATGGCCTGACGCAATGGCACCCGTCTTTTTTGGCGTTGGGGGCCACGCTGGAACTCTGTGCTGAGGCGTATCGGAAATTTTGCAAAAAATATAAGCCCAAACCCAAGCCAGAGCGGCGCAATACCTGGGGCAGCAAAAAACTGGCGGCGATTCGGCAGAAGATGAAGGCCAAAAAAAAGACCCCTGGCCAACAAAGCCTGTGGGATGAATGGCAAGCGCCGATGGATGCGGTGCAAAAGGTTGCTAAGAAATTTGTATTAGCGAATTGTTTGAACCCAGATGTGGTAAGTGCCCGATTTGAGGCCAATACGACCTGACGCCCGGTGCCAGGTAAGCGATCCCCGAAACACCTAGTTTTCCGTGCAGAGGGGGTCGGTAATCATTCTTTTGGATCGGGCTGAAGCGCTTATCTGCTACAGTTTACAAGTCTCTGTGCGAGAGAAGAGATGCCCACCCCCCCCAAACCCCCCCAGGAAATTCTCCTGCGGGGGAAAAAGAAGGGTTGGCTTTTAGGTCGCTGTAGTTCAGGTAGCTTCCGTCCTTGCGCCAGCCGACGCGATCTGCAAAGTCTTCCCAAGTTTCTTCATGATACTTGCCATCGAGCGGGTTGCCGCATTCCACATAAAGTTGCTTTTGTACGCTGAAGCCAAACTTGCCTTGGCTGTACTTCACCCATAGCCCATCGAGGTGCAGCAAATCAGGGCAAGGAAAGTTGAGTAGCTCATTCGAGTAAAGAATTCGTCCAAACTCTTTGCCATAGGTTTGCAGCATCAAGCGCCAGGTTTCCTCATCGGATTCTCTCCATTGGCCCTGTTGCAGGTATTCCTCTAGCTGGCCAAAACGGCGGATTTTGATATCGGCCACTAGGTCATCATCTAAACGGCGGCGGTTAACGCGCAGGCAATCGTAGGCTAGGGATGCGGCGGCGTGGCTGCGGCGATAGGCGGCACGGAGCAAGTTGGTGGGGTTGACCTGGGCAACGTAGAGCAGAACGGTGCCCTTCCAGTATTCGTTGTCGAAGTTTTGCAAAAGCAGGTCTTCGTAGCTGGGGTCTCTTTGTACCTGATCTTTGATTTGGGTGGCGGCTAGGTATTCTTGAAAGCTGCGGTGGGCAAATTCGTAGCCGTCGTCTTTTTTCACCAGCAGTTCGCTCACCCGTTCAATGGTTTGGAGAAAGGGGCGAGGGGCAACGGTTTCGTCCTGGTCAGCCAAGCCCTGTTGAATCAAGTCGAGCAGGGCATCGACGGGAATCACCTGCTGTTCGGCCTTCACCATGGCCAGAGCGACGTTTTGTAACACGGCCTGACTCGCCTCGGCGGGCAGGGGCAAATCCACCTTTTTGGCCATGGGGCGATCTCCCAGTTGCAGTTTGCAAATGCCGGAATATAACTCGGCCTGACGCTGGGGCAGTTGTTCGTTGGGGTAGCTGCGGTGAAACATGGCGATCATATTCAGCATCAGCGGATTTTCGGCCATGCTTTCCAGTTCTGGGCGATTGTCGATTTGGCTCAGCAGGTTTTCGGCCCGTTGCTTGGCAGCTTCTTGCACATCGGGTGTCAGGCGGTTGCCCCGATGAAAGCGCTCTTGGCACAGATACCACTGCTCCACAAAGCGGCGGCGTTGGTCTTCGTCAAAGGGTTGCACGGCTAGGGGCGTTTGCACCCTTTCGGCGGAGTAATCGGTGTCGTAGGCGGTGGGGCGCGAGGTGAGAATAAACACCGTGTTTGGGTACGCCTGCATTTGGTGGGTAATCCACTGGCTAACGGCGGGGCGCTGGGCTTCGGCAACTTCGTCAAAGCCGTCGAGCATCACCAGCAGGCGTCCGGTGTGCAGCAGGTTTTCGGCCCAGGAGGTCGGGATATCTAGAGCCTTGCCCTGGGCTAGGGCTTTGGCATGATGCTGGGTGATCAGTTCTGGCAGGGCGGGGGCATTGGGCTGGGCAATCGTGTCTCGCCAGGTGCGGAGGTACAACAGCACGGGGATAAGGCGAGGGGCTTTGTAGCGACAGCGCACCAAGCGAGGGCGAGTGGCATAGAGATAGGTGAGGTGGCGCAGCAGGGTGGTTTTGCCAAAGCCGCCGTAGGCTTTGATCACCAAATGGCGAAACTGGGGCGTTTTGGCACTGAGGGCGAGGATATCCCAAATTTGCTGGGTGGGCCGCTCCTGCATCTGCTGAAGGATGTCTTCGGGCTTGTCGCCAAAGCCGGGTAAGGTGGGCAGGGCTTGGCCTTCAAAATTACGCAAAAACTCACTGCTGAGCTTCAGCGGTACATAGACTTCATCCAGGTCAGGATTCAAAATGCCAGAGGGCAGGGGTACTTCGTTATGGCTCACATAGGCACGACAAGCGCTGGCCTGAGCTTTGAGGTACTGGCCTTCCGTTCCCGAAAAGCGCCAACGAATTGCCCGATCCAGCCGATCAAGGAAAGCGACCAAGGCATCGGCATCCTGGGTGCCACGCTCCCCGGCAATTTCCCCCAACCGAGCCGTAAAGTTGCCCGTATACCTGGCCCACACCGCCGTTACCACCATGGCCGGAAACGTGAGCATGGCCATCGCCCACTCTTGCTGAAGTAAAAAGTGTGCAAAGGCCCAGCCACTCCCCCCCAACGGGCTCCACTGGATCAAGGCATCCACAGCCTTTTGTACGTAGCGACGTTCAGGGCTGGAATTCGGGGCAGGTGGCTGAGTCATGGGCGTGTGGCGGCGGCGGGTTGCCTTCTATTGTGGCCCACCCTAGAAAAACTGCATCTGCGGTTCTGTGCCCCCAAGACTTCACCCACCTCAGATTCATCGCCCAGCCCCAACCCTGGAGCAACCTGTCGTGAGCTTGCCAAACAGAGGGCCAAGGCCAGGAACTTGCCCTAGCCTTGGCCCAGCTTGAGGAATATGCCCCGGTGCTAGCTCTAAGATTCTAGGCAACTAGCTGCCGTGGCAGCCGCAGCCCTTGTGGCCACAGCCGTCGCCGCTGGTGTGCCCGTTGGCGCAGGCCTCGCTGCAATAGTAATGGCCGTCTTTTTCTAGGGCTTTGCTGGTATCAACAATACACAGGCAAGATTCGCAGGCGCACTTCATTTGGGTTACGGCGGTCATCGGGACTCCTTACATCCACAAGGATGAATAGCTGTTCATGGGTTCATATTAACACCTGAATATCTGTTCAAGGGTAGAGAGTTTGTTAAGCTTTAATGAGTCCAACGTGTATCCCCAGGGCAGAGTTTCTGGGGGAATGCTAGGCGTGCGTGAACCCTTGTTGCAATTCCAATGTCCCCCTTGCCCCACCCACCCACTCCTGAGTCTGATCCGCCCACCGTTGAGCCAAGGGCTGAGTTGGATCACCCGGGCCCTGAGATTCTGAGCCAAGAAAAGGCAGAGCGGATGGCGGAATTCTTTGGCGGATTGGGTGATCCGAACCGCTGGCGCATTTTGTCGGCCCTAGCCTTGGGAGAGCGACGGGTGGGAGAGTTGGCGGCGGCGGTGGCCATGAGTGAATCGGCGGTGTCGCACCAGTTGCGAACCCTCCGCAATCTGCGCCTCGTGAGCCGCCAGAAACAGGGGCGTACGGTGGTGTATCGCCTCACCGATCACCATATTTTTGATCTCTACCATGCCGCCTCAGAACACCTCGATGAACCGACAGACTAGCCTGATCCCCCCCGTTGAATGGGAAGAGGGCGGTGCCTTGGGAAACCCTGAGACAAGCCATGGCTTAGGGTAGACCCCTTCATCCGAAGAATGCGGTAATATCAGCGGAACAGATTGACCCGATTGACCTGCCGGAAGGAGATTCCCTATGTTTCACCTCTATTTTGGGGCCTTTGACCTAGTACTCTACCTGGGGGGCATCTATGCCGCCATGACCCTAGCCAAGGCCATCTGTGATCAGATGGATGCCGCCGAGGTTTCCCAGGCGGTGGATCAGGGGGATAAAACAGGGGATGCGGCCCGCGCCATGGCTCCCATGCAGCCTATCCCGGCTCACCTATCGGCTCCGGCAACGAAGCGCGAAGGCGTTGGCGTCAAAGTATCCGTGAATGGATAGGATATTTGAGCGATAGCCAACGCATGAAGGTATCGAAATGTAACTCAAATGCGTAGTTTTATTTCCTTCTGTAGCGATCTGGATAACAGGTCGTTTTTTTATGACAAAAGGCATCTAAAAAGCGTAGTTTTAACCACGTTTTTTGTGGCGCAAACGTCCAATCTGAACTACTTTTTGGCGAATCTAGAGAGATTATTAAAACGTAGTCCAAGGCATAAACTTTGGTAGCTGGGGTTGTTATGCCTAGGGGGCCGTTTGCTTAGGAGGGTAGCCGATGACCTACGCCGTTCAGACCGATTGCGTTGCCTGCGATCAGTGCCGCCCCACCTGTCCCCAGGGAGCCATCAAGCCATCGGAGGAGGGCTACTGGATTGACCCCACCCTCTGCGACCAATGCCCTGATGCGGAGACGCCCCCCTGCGTAGCGGCCTGTGATCTGGGTGCCCTGGCCCCTTTGCAACCGAAAAAGGGGCGTCACCGCAGTACGCTGCTCCCGGCGGCCATCCCTAGCATTTTCCTGAACGGCAAAACCACCCCCTTTGCCTCCTCCATGGTGGTGTGGGAGGCCTGTAACCTGTTGGCCCAGCGCCAGTCCCTCCCCTGGCAGGCCGATAAAGACCAGCGCCTTTGCTATCTGCGCACTATTCACCGGGGACGGGGCACCCTGCGCCTGCGCCTCGCCGCTAACCCGGAGGATCCCCAACCCCAACCCCTGGGCTATGAGGAGGGGCAAGGGGTTCTACAGCAGATGGATCTGCGGGCGGCCTGTCTCCACCTCATCTTTGCGGCCCACGCCACCACCCTCGACCGACCCTGGGATAGCCCCTTCGTCATCAACGATCAACACATTGAAGCCTACCTAGGACTGAATCGCCGCAAAGACCTCAGCAAGCTAGAAAAACTCACCCTGATTAAAACCTTGGTCTACCAAGCCTGCCAACCCCTCGTCTGCCTCGACTGGCCTCGCCAAGGACGGGTACGGGGCTTTTCCCTACCAGAACATCCGGTGTGGCAGCACCTAGACACCCAGTACTATTTCGAGCCCGACGCCGAGGGCAACCGCCACCTGATTGGCCTCAGCTTTACCCTACAGGCAGGGCTATGGAGTCGCTACTTCCTCAATCGGCAGGACTACCGCAAACAAACGGCCTTCTACCAGTACGGCACCCTGCCCCAGTCGTTGATTACCGAGGTGATGGGCCACTGGCAACAGCACGAAGGAGCTGTGCGTCTGCTGCTGTGGTTGGTGTTTAAGCTACGCCTTGGTCAAAATCACCGCATGACCGTGCGCACCCTGCTACGCATTGCCTACGGCGAAGAACGCCTCACCACCGCCATGACCGTGCGTGGTGCCCACAAGCGGCTGCTGAAAACCTTCGAGACCGACCTCGAAACCCTCCACCACTACGGCCTCAGCCCCCAGTTCGACCCCGAAACCTATGGCCCCGATATTCAGCCCCTGTGGGCCAGGGTGGCCGATATTCCCGACGATGCCGACGATGCCCTCGACTTCTGGGCCAACGACGCCCACCAAGACCTCAGCCTCACCCAGCGCGCCCCCCGCGACAAATGGCCGCGCCTGCTGAACGCTCGCATCCTAGGGTTTGACCTCGCTCCAGACTGGCAGCAGCCCAGCCTCAAGCCCCACCGCCGCCGTCGGCCCAAGGCCGATCCTCACCCCGCTGGCCCACCCCTCTCCACCGATACCATTCGCCAGGCCCGGCAACGGCTGCAACTTAGTCAGCGCGACCTAGCCCAACGGCTGGGCAAAAGCCAAAGCTGGGTGCGAGACGTGGAAAAGGGACGTTTTCAGATCAGCCCCGACGATCAAGATCGCCTGCGCCGCACCCTAGAGTTGGGTTGACGCGACCCTACTTCTGACCTCGATTCTCCAGCCACAGCAACAACCCTACGGTGCCCAACACCCCAAACTGAATCAGCAGATTCAGCCCCAAATCCTCCGTGGCTCGGCCTGCTAGCCCTTGGGTAACCATAATAAAGGCTCCAATGGCTGCCGAGGCCCCCGCCGTCAGGTATACCACCCGCCGTAACCCCCGGTAGGGAGCCTTAGCCTCTGCCCGCAAACGGGCATATTTTTCAGGACTCATCCCCTGGGGTGGGCGTTGGGGGGACGGGGAATCGGGCCTAGTCATAGCAGGACGCTCCTAAAAAATTTCCTCCCCAATCCCTTGGGGAAGGGGCAGTGCACAGACGACCCACCCTGTTATACTAATTGACTGTGAGATCCTATGCCGATGTGGCTCAGTGGTAGAGCACTCGATTCGTAATCGAGCGGTCGCGGGTTCAAATCCCGCCATCGGCTTAAACGCCATAACATTTGACTGGCAAGGGTTTCAAGGTGAATTAGCCTCGGTAGTGCATTAATGCACTACCCTCACCTGAAAGCCATTAAGACCTATCAGCAATGGCTTTTGAGCAACCAGCGGCGTAAACGATAGTAGCTTGGGTGCTGAATTAGGAGTTGGCTTAGAGCCTGGTTCCGGAAATGCTGCGAAGCTTTGGATGGGGTTATGGTTCAGGAACAAACGTACTCAAGATGGATGGAAAGCAGTACACTCGTTCAGCACCATGAGCTAGCGCGTTATGATCCACATCATTCGCCAGAGAGCAGAACCTGAGCAGATGCGTCAGATGCTAGAGGCGCTGGGAATTTACATTAAACTGGCGGCAGATGTTAAGCGCCGCATTCTGGCTAGAGGAGGCGAATTGCAGTTCTATTGGACGATGGCAGCCAGCGCGGCCTGCCTATACTCTTGACGAGCAAGGCGTTTTCTAGCAAGCTTTGAAGGCTTGCCTGCACCTCTGAGTGAACCCGGCTATTTTGGCAATTCGGCTGCGCACGACAGTAATCGAGCTTTTTTCAACCTTCATTCGGTTTGCGGACGATCACTTTGAGGGTTGGGCTAGCGATCGGCGGCTGAAAAAGGCCATGGAAGACCGCCTGGGCCAGGCCGACGCGGCTGCCCAATCGGAGGGGTTTTGGGCGCTATACTGGCACAAATGCTGGCCGACCCACAAGCAGGCAGAGACCCATCTACAGGCCTATCTCCAGGAGCCCTGCTATTGGGCCACCCAACGGATCACCCAGCGCTTTGGCAGCGATCAGTGGACCCTGGCCGATGGCTTTCAAACGGCGATCGCCCACACGCCCAGCATTCTCAAGCGCTACCGCCCCGACTATGGCAGCGATTTGAGGGCCTACGCCCTAACCGCGTTTGGCAACGTAGTGCGCGACCAGATGCGGCAGCAGCAGACGGCTAATATTTGTAGCGATTGGGGCCTGTTGCGACGGCTGAGCCGGGTGCAGGTGCAGCGATCGCTGGAGGCCGCTGGAATTACCCAGACCGAGGCGGCCATTCTACTCTGGCAGTGCTTTAAAGCGGTTTGTCGGCCCGATCCCCAACGCTCGGTGCGGGCGCTACCGTCGTCACCCCCCGACCAGCTGGCCCAAATGGCGGCGCGCTACAACCGTCTGCGGGTTCAGCTCAGCCCCATCCCTCCCCGGTTGGAGGACGAGGATCTGGTGGGCAAGCTTCAGCAAATTGTGCAAGCGGCCCGTGCCCACCTGGTGCCAAAGGTGACGTCGCTGAACGATCCTCAGTTTGACCACGGGGCGCACGAGCAGATCGAGAGCTTGATCGGTGATGATGTGCCGATGGCTCGGCTCTTGGCGGAGGAAGCCTATGCGGAACAGCAGCGGCGGGTACGGCAGATGGAGGAGGTGCTGAAGAATGCGATCGCGGCGCTCCCCCCCGCCGATCAGACCTTGCTGCGGCTTTACTACCAGGAGCAGTTAACCCAAACGGCGATCGCCCAGCAGCTCCACATTCAGCAGTATCAGGTGTCGCGGCGGCTGAACCGGGTGCGCCAGCAGTTCCTGGCCGAGGTGGCTCAATGGAGCCAGGAAAGCCTGCATATTGCCCTGGATTCTGCCGTACTAGGCAGTATGAGCGACGCGATTCACGAGTGGCTACAGCGGCGTTACGCAGCAGAGGATCTAGATGAGTTTGGTGTTTGACAATCCGGTGCAGCCCGTTCTGGCGATGCCGCCCGATATGGCCCTGTGGCAGCAGGGCGAGGCGATTGCAGACCCGGCGGCCCGCTGGCGCGTCTACCTGCATCATCTGGGATTCGCGGCCCTGCAAGCCTGGGTACAGGAGGAATGGGATCAACCGCTGCGGCTCTGGCCCGTCAACGCAGCGGAGCTCTGGCCGTGGGTGGAGGGGCTGGCCCTGGGGCTGGGTGATCGCCGCCTGGTGGTCATCCTCAGCGAGGCGATTGATGCCAGTGCTCTGACGGTGCCCCAGGAGTGGGTCGATATTCCCGGTTGGGCGGCGGACTACTACCTGGCGGCCCAGGTGGATGTGGACGAGCAGCGGCTGGTGCTGTGGGGCTATGGCACCCACGCCCAGGTGAAGACTCAGGGGCACTACGAACCGAGCGATTGCACCTACAGCCTGAGCGACGACGACCTAATTCAAGATTTTTCGGTCTTTTGGGTAGCCCAACAGCTCGAACAGCCCCAAACCTTTTCCCTGCCTGAGTTGCCTCCCCTCTCAGAGGCCCAGGCCGAGCGCCTGATCGATCGGCTGGTCTATGCGGTGGAACCGAGACTAGAAATTCCCTTTGAGCAGTGGGGGGCGCTGCTCAGCGATGAGGGCTGGCGGCAACGGCTCTGGCGACAGCGGCGGGGGATGGTGGACCTGAGCGGCTGGCTGAGGGATTTGGTAGAACCGGGCTGGCGATCTCTGACTTCGCTGTTGCCCCGCACTCCGGCTTTGGGGTTTCGCTCCAGCGGTACTCAAAGTGCGACGGTCAGTCGGGGCAAGGCCATCTGGCTCAGTCCTCCCGACTGTTTCCTAGTGCTGGGCCTGCGGGTGACACCCACCGAGGATGATCGCCGCCGTATTAGCGTGCAGCTCTTTCCCACCGATGTGGACCTGCTGCCTGTGGGCATGACCCTGACTCTGGAACTGCCGGAAACCGGAGAGCCCCTGCAAACGGTGCAGGCGGGGGGGCAGGACAACTATATACAAATTCCCAGTTTTCGCTGTCCGCCGGGGCAGCGGTTTCGGGTGAGCATTCAGCTGGCAGATGCTATCGTGCAGGAGGACTTCGTCAGCTAATGCGATGGAACAGCGCCTGTTGCTCAATCTGGGCCAGGGCGATTGGCACACCGGCTTTGCCAGCGTCACGGCTCAGCTTTGGGAAAATGAGCAGCCGCCCATGCAGTTTGTCGGCAGTTTGCCGCCGATGCCCCAGCTAGCGGCCCAGTACCAGCGCTGGCAGCAGCTTTACGAGGCTATCTACGGCAGCCAGAGCCGCTGGCGACGGTCGGCATCGCCCTTTGAGTTTGAAGCGGGGGCGCTCACCCATGTGTCGCACCAGGAGTTTGCCACCCTCTGCACCACCCTGCACACCGATCTAAACCAGTGGCTGATGGCGGCCACCTTTGCCCCCATCGAGCGCCGCCTGCGCACGCACCTTTCGGCCCATGCCAACCTTCAGGTCATGCTCACCGCCCACGCCAAAGCGGTGCTGCGGTTCCCCTGGCGTCTGTGGCACTTGTTTGACGACTATCCCAATGCCGAACTCTCGTTGAGTCTGCCTGACTACGGACGCGCCCTGAAGCAGAGTCAGGGCAATTCCACAGGAACGGTCAGAATTTTGGCGGTGCTGGGCACAGACACCGGTATTGATATCGAAACCGATCGGCGGATTTTGAGCCAGTTACCCGACGCTGAGGTAACGCTGCTGGCTCAGCCCAACCTGAGGGAATTGCAGCATCAACTCTGGGAGTCCAGCTGGGATATTTTGTTTTTTGCGGGACACAGCAGCAGCCAGGGAAAGGGGCATCTCCAGGTCAACCCCACTGAATCACTAACCATTGAGCAGCTCAAATACGCCCTGCAACGCACCATCACTAATGGCTTACAGCTAGCGATTTTGAACTCCTGCGACGGGCTGGGGCTGGCCTGGGATCTGGCGGATCTGCACCTGCCCCAAACCATCGTGATGCGGGAGCCGGTACCCGATGCAATCGCCCACCAGTTTCTCAAGGGGTTTTTGGCCCGGTTTGCCAGCGGTCAGCCCCTCTACAGCGCCGTGCGCGACGCCCGCGAACGGCTCCACGGCCTAAGCGAGCTGGGGATCTGCGCCGCCTGGCTGCCCGTGATTGTGCAAAACCCGGCGGAGGTGCCCCCCACCTGGCCACAGTTGGCGGGGCAACCCCAGGCGCAACCCACGCCCCCGGCGATGACGCGGTTTCGGCCAAATCCGGCCCAGCGGCGGGTGGGCCTGGGCTGTCTGGCGATGGCCGCCACGGTTTTGGCCCTGCGCTGGTTCGGCTTCCTGCAACCGGCGGAGCTGTGGGCCTACGATGCCCTGCTGCGATCGCGCCCCCCAGAAACGCCGGACTCTCGCCTGCTGCTGGTGACGGTGGACGAGAGCGATATCCAGGCCCAAGCGGGGTTAGAACGGCGGGGTTCGGTAGCCGATGAGACCCTGCTCCAGACGCTGACCCTGCTGATGGAGGGGGAACCCCGCCTGATTGGCCTCGATCTGTACCGCGACTTTTCGGCCAGCGATCCGGCCCTGGTTGAAGCCCTGGGGCAGCCCCATCTGGTGGGGCTGTGCAAAAGCCGGGATGCGATCGCAGGCTCGGTTGGCATCAGCCCGCCGCCAGAACTGCCCGCCACCCAGGTCGGCTTCAGTGACTTTATTGAAGAGGCCGATGGCCGGGTGCGGCGGCAACTGCTGACCCTGACCCCCGACCCGGCTTCGCCCTGCACCTCGCCCTACGGCTTTGGGGCGCTGATCGCGATTCGCTACCTGCAAGCCACCGGGCTGCAACCCCGGTTTACCGCCCAGGGCGATTTGCAGATCGGGGAGGTGGTCTTGCCCCGGTTGACCAACCGCACTGGCGGACTGCAACGGATGGACAGCGGCGGCAATCAGATCCTGCTCAACTACCGCGCCCTGCCTACCCCCGACCAGATCGCAGCGACGGTTTCCCTCCAGCAGCTTTTGAATGGGCAGGTGAATTTGGAACGGCTGCGTGATCGCATTGTCTTAATCGGCGTCACGGCCCCCAGTGGCGGCGATTACTGGTCTACCCCCTACGGCAGCCAGGGGCAGGCCCGAACGGCAGGCGTGTTTATGCAGGCCCAGATGATCAGCCAGATCGTCAGCGCCGTGGAGGACGGGCGGCCCCTGATCTGGGTCTGGCCCCAGTGGGCCGAGGCGCTGTGTATTGCGGTGGGGGCGATTGCCGGTAGTCTGCTGGCCTGGCGCTGGCGATCAGCCCGGCTAGCTCTAGCCTGTGCGCTAACCACGAGTGCGCTGACTGTAGTCGCCTGGGCCACTCTATTCACAGGCGGATGGCTGCCGCTGTTGCCCACCCTGGTAGCCCTGAACAGTAGCGCGTTATTAACCGCTACCCTAACCCGCCCATCAGACCGATATCTCCCTCTGAAATCAGCCGATGGGGGGCCGTAGTCAGGGCTTACCCCCTCATCGAAACGTTACAAAATTGACAATCTCTGGCCCCCTTCCCCCATACTTTGGAGGATAAATCCCTAGGAGCATGACCATGAGACGTGCTGTGATGCGATCGTCCCTATCCGCCGCCATCTCCCTGGGGGTAGCTGCTGCCCTGGGATGGCCCCTGGTGCCTGTGGCCCAGGCCGTGCCTACCCCACCCGACCAGGGCGCACCCAGCGGACGGCAGCGAGGTGGAGCTTCTCGCGGTGACTGTATGGCCTATCAAGGCTTGACCGCGCTGGTGCCCGTAGTGGATGGCAGCGTCTGGAGTCAGACCCATAGCCCCACCCCCGACTTCTTCTTTTACATTCCGCAATCCCTCACCGCAGACGTTCCCCTAGAGATGGTGGTGCAGGATAGCGACGATAACTACGTCTTCCGCAAGCAGTTCTCCGTCGATGCCGCCGCTGGCATTCTCACGGTTCCGGTTAGCCCTGCCGAGACTGAACTGACCCCCGGCGAAAGCTACTCCTGGACCTTTTCAATCTACTGCGATGCAGCTCGTCCGTCGGCCTCGGTTGCTGTGTTTGGCACGGTTACTCGAGTGGCGGCTGGGACAATGCCTGAAGCAGGTCACCCCCTTACCCCGGCGCAACAGCTTGACCTGGCCAAGCAGTATGCCGCTGCCGGGATCTGGCACGAAGCATTGGGGCTGACCCTGGCGCTGCATCAGGCCGACCCAGACAATGCCGAATACCTCGAAGCGTTGGATGCGCTGCTTCAACAGGCTGGACTGGCGGACTTATCGCCTGCTGTGTCGGTGAGTGAGGTGCCTGAGTGATGGGGGCGGGGTGGTAGTGGGATGGTGGGGTAGTGAGATGGTGGGAAGATGGGGAGTTATGAAACCGGTGTAATTCGTGCTCGTTGGCCTTTGGCCGCAGGAGCTGCACTTTTGGGCATGGTTGGCAGCCCCTTTCTGGTGCAGGCGCAGGTGATCCCAGATGCCACCCTACCGTCAGAAAACTCTATCGTCACCACCGATGGCACGACCTCTCAAATCACGGGTGGGGCCATTCGGGGCGGCAACCTGTTCCACAGTTTTGAGCAGTTTTCGGTGCCCTTGGGCGATACCGTTGTCTTTGCCAACGGGGACAGCTTTGCCAACATCATCAACCGCGTCACCGGGGGGACGCTTTCGGATCTCCAGGGGACGATCCAGGCGGGCGGTAACGCCAATGTATTCCTGATCAACCCCGCAGGTATTGTGTTTGGCCCCAATGCCCGGTTGGAGATAGGCGGCTCTTTCTTCGCCAGCACGGGGGAAGGGCTGCGGTTTGAGACTGGGTTTGTGTACGATGTCGCTGGCGCTGAGGCCCCGCCGCTGCTGACCATCAGTGCGCCCATCGGTCTCCGCTTGGGCAATGTTTCAGGGGGCAATGCCCCAGGGGATGTAGTGGTGGCTGGGGCAGACCTCTCCATGGCTGAGGGCCAAACCCTGGCCTTGATTGGAGGGAATATCTCCCTGACGGGAGCGCAGCTCACTACCCCTGGAGGCCGCATTGAAGTTGGCAGCGTACAGGCAGGCCAGGAGCTAGGACTCGCCCCTGACGGGCTAGGGTTTGATGTGGGCTTCGACGGCGTGAATAACTTTGGCGATATTCAACTTTCTAATCGGTCGGTCTTGAATGCCAGCGGCGCAGGCGGGGGGGCGATCGCACTTCACGGCAATACAGTCACCCTATCCGGTCAGTCAGCCATTATTTCCGATACCCTGGGCGATCAGGATGGTCGCGGTGTGCAAATTACTGCCGACAGTCTTCAACTCTTGGATAGCTCCTACATCGGGGCAGCGAGCCTAGGGCGCGGAGCCTCTAGCAGCATCGATATCACGGCAAACGATATCGTAATGGTCGGCACTGGCATCGCCAACTACAAACTTGTTGAGTTCAGTACCTTTTTAGGAGCCAGGCAGATTAGCGATCGCCAAATTGGTGGCATTTCTACAACCACCGTTGCGTCGGGCCGAACCGGAAACATCTCCTTAAATGCTCAAAACATATTGATGGATGAAGGGGTGTTGCTGTCTACCGAGTCATTTGGCACGGGCGACAGCGGTGATATTAATATTACTGCCACCGAATCGCTCCGCCTAAGAGGGTCAGGTGTTGTGTCGGGTAGTCAAGTGTCTGGAATACCCCTAGTCACTCCCGGTGGTATTCCCACTGGATTATCCACTAGTAACATTCCAGCAGGTGAGGGTGGACGTATTGCGATCAATACAGCCCAGCTAGCTGTAGAAGATGGTAGTGCAATTGCAGCTATGACCCAAAGCGATCAACGTTCGGGAGATGTTGTTATCAGCGTCTCAGATTCAATCACGTTAAGGGGCTTTTTTGCCCCTTTCTTCCTTCCAACATCAGTCACGACTATTACGATTGGTGGTAACGGGACAGCCGGAAATTTGCAAATTGAAACAGGTCGTTTAATTGTTCAAGATAGCTCAGCCATCTATGCCGACTCGGGTAGTCGAGGCATAGATGGCAACGTTACTTTTGGTGGAATAGCTGGTGATATATCTATCGTTGCCACTAATTCAGTTGATATTGTCGGCAATCGAACTGTTGTGGCTGGATTAGCAGCTAGTGGTGTGCGATCAAGAACCTTTTCTGATTCACCCGCAGGCACCATCCAGATCACCACACCAATCCTGAATGTTCGTGACGGCGGTCTCATTAGCAGTGCTACGTTGAATGACGGAGCAGGCGGTGCAATCAACATTGATGCCCAGACAGTTGTTGTGTCAGGGGATAGGAATCGCCCCACCGAAACCTTCAGCAGTATTGGTGCCAGTTCAGGTATTGAGCGGCAGACAGCGTTTACCACCGGAGCGATTGAGTCTTTGCCCGCTGCTGGATCTGGGGGAAGCATCACCATCAATGCGACGAATCTAGCCTTACAAGGTGCCGCTGAAATATCTGTGGGGAGTTTTGGGTCAGGCACTGCTGGCAACCTTGACATTACAGCTAATACCGTTCGTCTAAATGATGGCGGCAGTCTAACTGCAACAACGACCTCCGGTGGAGGGGGCAATATTGCTCTGACATCCCAGACCCTGGCTCTTGACGGCAGCCACATCACCGCCAGTTCGGATAGCGGCGATGGCGGCAACCTGGCTTTTCATCTTCAGGATTTTCTACTGCTGAGAAACGGTAGTTTAATCTCTACTGAAGCGGGGACAGATGGGGCTGGGGGCAACGGCGGCGACATTGCCCTCAACCTGCCCACTGGCTTTCTCGTTGCCGTACCCACGGAAAATAGCGACATTCGCGCCAATGCCTTTGAGGGGGATGGCGGCAGCGTCACCATCACCGCCCGCAGTCTGCTGGGGATCGAATTTCGTCCTGACGTGATCGATACGCCCCTCAGCGACATTACCGCCAGCTCCCGTTTTGGCAACAGCGGCACGGTCACCATTGACGAACTGGCCCCAGATATCGCCCAGGACGATGTGGCCCTTCCGACTGAAACAGCGCCAACAGAACTGGCCCAGGGCTGTCGGGGGCAGGGGGCACAGGCGGGTAGCTTCGTAGTTACCGGGCGTGGCGGTCTGCCCACCAACCCGGCTGATTCGCTCAGCGCCGATTCCGTTTGGCAAGATTTGGCTCCCATTCCGCTGACTGAGGACGGTGCGGAGCCATCTTCTGAGGCCCCCGATCCTGAACCCATGGTTGCGGCTACCCCCATAGTCGAAGCCCAAAGCTGGACTAGGGCTGAGGATGGCACAGTAATGCTCCTGGCGGATGCCACCGCTGCGCCAGATCACTTTGTGTCAAGAGTGAATTGTGCGGGTAATTGAGCGAGGACAGGGGTGACTATGCCAAAGTGCCAAGCCACGGAACGACCTCATCATCAGGACGCCCCACCACCATGGCAGCGACATCAGTGACCTTGTAGACCCACCCATCCATGACTACCTGGTAGTTCGGTAGAACCTGGGGAGTCAGGGCTCTGGCCATTTCTGCCACCAGCTGATTGTGAAAGTCTGCCCCGTAGTCAGGCGGCTCCAAATACGGATTGGCTCATGGGAAAGGGTTGCTCATGGCACGAAAGATCACCGAGGCATCTTGCTGAGATTCTAGCCCCTGACCCTGGAAAGCGGGCCTTGGTCAACCTCACAGGGGGTGATCCGGTCGGATTCGGTTTCAAAAGCATCGAAAAATTTTCTCAAAGTCAGGGCTGAGCCCTGCATACTTCGTTCCGATCCGCCGTATACGCCTTTAATCAGCGGTATCCGTTGGGAGAAAAGCGACGGCCTGAGGGGGCTACTTGGTTGACTGACAAAAGATCCTGCGCCGGACGCGGAAACCGTGCCCCTACAGGATTTGGATAATGTAGGGGTCAGGTCTCCTGACCCTTTGGCGGATTTGGGTTCTCGCAAGTTTTGTCAGTCAACCAGGGGGGCTACTGGCCCTGGTGACAGTCAAAAGTCAGCCCAGAGGCGATCGCACCTCTACTTTCAAGACAATCAACAGGAGTTAGAAACGGTGAACCTGAACGGATGTTGGAGTTGACGTCACTGTGAAACGCTATCTAGCTCATCTGTTTCAAATTTCAGTTAATCGTCCGGTTACGACCGTTATGGTTGCGATTTTTTTGACGCTGTCACTGTTTTTACCTCTGGGTTGGAGCGCCTGGAATGCGTACCAAACCTTTAGCCGCGTCATCGTCAATGACTTTCGCCTGCAATATCTGGTGGGTTCAATTATTCACCTGGATGAAGTGCTCACCATGTCAGCTCGGATGAACGCTGCTACGGGCGATACCCGCTGGGAAGGGCGCTACAACGACTTTGAACCGCAATTGGATGCTGTGATCAAAGAAGCAATCGCGATCGCCCCAGACACCTACGAAGGGGAAGGCGCTGCGCAAACCGACATTGCTAACCAAAAGCTGGTCGCCATGGAAGTGCAGTCGTTTGAACTGGTGCGCAACGGGCAGCAGGCAGCGGCAGCCGATTTACTGTTTAGTGCCAATTATGAACAGCAAAAAGTGATCTACGCCGAGGGCATTCAGCGGGGACTCGACGCCACCCAGGAGCGAATTCGCGAGAACCAGAAAAATTTTGCTCAGCAGCTAATTCTTGCCAGTGCGATCGCCGCCTTCAGCCTGCTAATTCTGCTGCCAATCTGGTGGGTAGTCTTGCAGGTCTTGCAGCGCTACCTAGACGCTCGTAACACCGCAGAACATGCCCTCCACGCCGCCAAAGATCAGCTAGAAGCTGTCTTAGACGCCGTACCCGGCCCCATCTCTTGGATTGATGCGGGCGGCGTTTATATTGGCGTCAATCGGTACCTAGCCAACAGCTGGAGCATGGCCCAGGGAGCATTTATTGGGCGCAGCGTTAACTCCCTCAACGGCAATGCCCAACTGGCCCAGTTTTTGCAGGAGTTCCTCACAAACTCCCGTAAATCGGACTCCCGCACCATCGAAGTCGAAATTAAAGGCGTACTCCGCTACTTTCTCGTCGCGGTGCAAAAGTATCAGCGGGGTACAGCGGCGGTTTCGGTGGGCATTGATATCACCGAGCGCAAACAGGCCGAAGAAGCCCTACGTGTCGCCGAAGAAAACTATCGCAGCATCTTTGAAAATGCCCTCGAAGGAATTTTTCAATCCTCCCCAGAGGGCTACTTCATCAGGGTTAATCCAGCCCTGGCAAAGATTTACGGCTATGACTCACCCCACGACATGATCAAAAGCATTACCAATATTTCAAAACAGCTCTATGTGGATGCAGAAAGACGGGCAGAATTCATCACCGCGATTGAAAAATATGGCACCGTCAAAGATTTTGAATACCGTGGCTACTGTAAAAATGGCCGCATTATCTGGACTCAAATTGATGCCCGTGCGGTTACCGATGGTAATGGCAAAGTGATCTACTACGAAGGTATTGTGCAGGACATAACTGAACGCAAGCAGCAAGAAGAGTCCTGGAAGCGGCAGTTGCAGGAATTACAAATCGAAATTGACCATAAGCAGCGGGCGCGTCAAGTCGCTGAAATCAGCTCAACGGACTATTTTCAACAGTTGATGGCCGAAGCCGATGATTTAAGAAATTTTGATAATGAGTGGAGTTGACCCATGGCCGAAGTTGTATTGGTTCATTCCTTTCGCGGTGGCACCGGAAAATCTAACACCACCGCCAATTTGGCGACCACAATCGCCCGCACGGGCAAACGGGTGGCGGTGATCGACACTGATATTCAATCCCCTGGTATTCACGTGTTGTTTAGCATGGAACAGGTCGATTCCCAAATCACGCTTAACCAATATTTGTGGGGCAACTGTTCTGTAGAGGAGGTCGCCCATGATGTCAGCCCCGATGAGGTGAAACAGAACGGCGGGCAGGTATTTTTAGTGCCATCGAGTAGCGATGCGGGCGACATCACCCGAATTTTGCACGAAGGGTATGACGTGCGTCTGTTAAAAAAAGGCTTTGCCAGCCTGATCAAAACGCTCACCCTGGACTATGTTTTTGTAGATAGCCATCCAGGATTGAACGAAGAAACCCTGCTGTGCATCGCGGTTGCCAACACGCTGATCGTGATTTTGCGCCCCGACCGTCAAGACTTTCAGGGTACTGCCGTGATGGTCGATTTGGCCCAAAAGCTCAAGGTGCCCAGAATTTTGATGGTGGTGAATCGGGTGATGCAAAATTCTGACCCCGAGATGGTGCGCCAACAACTTCAAGCCAAATATGAGGTGCCCGTCGTCGGGGTGTTGCCCAACTGCGACGAGATGATGCAGCTCGCCAGCAGCGATTTGTTTTCGCTGCGATATCCGGATCATCCCCTGACCCAGATTTACCACCAGGTGGCCGATAAGGTTATGACCACCTAAGCCCTTTCGTAATACTGGCTCAGCCATGAAAGCTTCCTCCCGCAAGTCCCAACTACCTCAATTCACCCTAGGCACCCAAGTGCGTCAGGAATTACAGCCTGCTCGGCTCGTCCCCACGCTGACAGCAGGGTTGATTACGGGAGTTCTGCTGGTGATTTACGCCATTTCAATGGCAGCGTTAATCTTTACTGGTTCTCTCGTCGAATTTATTCCCATTGGCATTGGCTTAACGCTGTTCACGGCGATTGTTATAGCCATCATCGTGGCGTTAACAAACTCGATGCCAGGAATCGTCATCATGCCCCAGGATTCTCCAGCGATCATTCTGGCCATGATGGCGAGTGCGATCGCAGCCCAACTGCCAGCCTCTGATCCGGCCCTGTTACCCACGGTGATGATGGCACTGGCAATCGCCACCGGAGTCGTGGGTATCGTTTACTTTTTACTTGGCTCCTTCAAACTCGGCAATTTAATCCGCTTTATTCCCTATCCAGTGGTGGGCGGCTTTCTGGCGGGCACTGGCTACTTACTTGCCCAGGGTGCCTTCAACGTAATGACGGATCAGTTTTTTAATCTAGCGGATTTACCGGCTTTACTGACCCCAACGATGGCTGTACGTTGGCTACCCGGCTGTGCCGTTGGCCTGACTTTAGTGGTCTTGCTGCGCCGCTACAACAATGTGTTTATTATGCCGGGCATTATCGTTGGCAGCACCCTGGCGTTTTATTTGACCCTATGGCTAACTCGAACACCCATCAGCCATGCCCAGGAGTTGGGGCTGCTCTTTGGCGATTTCCCTAAAGGTGGGCTGTGGCAACCCCTGCATTGGTCAATGCTGACCCAGGTCAACTGGGCGCTCATTTTAGGTCAGGTCGATAAAATGGCGACCGTGACACTGCTTTCAGTGATTGCTCTTTTGCTGAACGTGTCGGGTATTGAGCTGGCCGCCCGTCAGGATATCGACCTGAACCGGGAGCTGCAATCAACCGGGATTGCCAATGTGATTGTTGGCCTAGGCGGTGGCATTGTGGGTTTCCATGCCCTGGGTCTATCCGTTTTAAGCTGCGCCAAAATTAATGCCAAAAGTCGTCTGGTAGGAGTGCTCGCCGCCAGTATTTGTGTCGTTACCCTGCTGCTGGGGGATACGTTGGTCACGTTGTTTCCGAAACCGGTGCTAGGAGGGGTGGCTCTATTTTTGGGTTTAAGCTTTTTGGTGGAGTGGGTCTACGACGCCTGGTTTAAGCTGCCGAAAACAGATTATGGCATTGTTATCTTGATCCTGTTTGTAATTGCCACCGTTGGCTTTTTACAGGGGGTCGGCGTCGGTATCGTCGTCGCCATTGCCCTGTTTGTAGTCAGTTCTAGCCGAGTCAACGTCACCAAACACATCCTCTCCGGTGCCACCCACCAGAGCCACAGGGCTCGCAGCTTACCCCAAACCCGAATTCTTCAGGAGGAAGGCGATCAGATCTACATTCTCGATTTGCAGGGGTTTCTTTTTTTTGGCACTGCCAATGCCCTACTAAAGCGCGTTCAAGATAGGCTTAATGATAACTGCCTCACTCCCTTAAAGTACGTCGTTCTCGACTTTCAGGCGGTCAACGGACTCGACTCTTCAGCGGTACTCAGCTTTGTCCGCCTCAAGCAACTCTTGCAGCAACAGCAGGTCAAACTGGTGCTGACCCATCTCAGCCCAGCGATTCGCACCCAGCTCAAGCGGGGGGGATGCCTACTGCCGGATGACCTGGCTTGTCAGGCGTTTGCCGATCGCGATCGCGGCCTGGAATGGTGTGAAAATGACCTGCTCGGGGTGATTCCCCTACGACGCGCCCGCACTCTGCCGCTGCTGCTTCAGCTCAATGATCTGTTTCCGGCCCGTGATGTCGCCACTGAATTCATCGACTACCTGGAAGAGTGGGACGCCGAACCAGGGGAATACATCTATCAACAGGGTCAGCCCGCCGATACCCTTGATCTGATCGAAGTGGGTGAGGTGGCCGTATATCTGGATGGGCAACAGGAACAAACTCATCGCATTCAAGCGCTAGGGGCAGGCAACGTGGTCGGAGCGGTAGATTTTTTCCGTCACTCCAATCACCAAACGACAGCGATCGTCGAAGCGCCCAGCACCCTCTATCGATTAACGGTAGAGAGCTTCCAGCGTATGGAAAAAGAGCACCCCGAGGTGGCAACGGCGTTTCAGGCGGCGGTGATTCAAATTTTGGGTGATCGGCTCACCTATGCCTACAAAGAAATTGCCGACCTGCTGCGATCGTGAGGCAGCTCATGGGCCAGATATTTGCATACTTAGCCCAAACCAGCCGTATATGTTTGTGAGTTAAATCTCACTTACAAAACCACCGGCCAGGGCTGCGAACTATCTTTTGATATTCCGGTACTGGTCATTTTTTTGACCACCCAAGCAGAGCCCTACTTAGAGCCTGCCCCTATGCTTGAAATGCGAGTCAAGGCACGACTGACGGGACGCGAATTCTTATAGGCGATGCAAGGCCCGCTCCAAGTATGACGCTTGGGGGGCGATCGCTAATATTTGCCAAACGAAAGTTTCAAATTCAGGCCTGAGAATTGCATACTCACCCTATGGCAGCCGTATTATCCTGTGAGCACATCGTTTGGCTCACCGTTAACGATAAATTTAGGGCCAGATACCATATAAGAGCAATCTCTATGAAGAAAATTCTGAGTATCGACGGCGGTGGCATTCGAGGTTTGATTCCGGCCATGGTGCTGACAGAAATTGAAAGGAGAACCAATCAGCCCATTTCAAAGAGCTTTGATCTAATCGCAGGTACTTCAACTGGAGGAATTCTAGCGCTTGGGCTTAGTAAGGCTGACGAGAGCGGGCAGCCCGAATTTTCTGCCAAAGCCCTGAGCGAAATCTATACAAATCACGGCAAAACCATATTTCCCCAGGGCACCTGGGCTTCTGCTGCCCGGCACCTTTGGGTCGGATTTGGTATGTCGGAGAAAATTTATTCTCACCAAGGCTTAGAAGAAGTGCTTAGGGATAAGGTTGGAAATGCAACCCTGGGTGATGCGCTGGGTAGAGTACTGATTTCAACCTACGACATTGTCGGTGGAGAACCTGTCTTTTTCAAAAGCTGGGATGGCCCCCACAAAGCCGTGAAGATGGTTGATGTGGCTCGCGCTACATCGGCGGCCCCTACCTACTTCGAGCCTCACCAAGTAACGATTACCTACGAAAAAGAAGAGTATTTTGAGAAGTATAACCTGAGCTACAAAAAAGAAAAATTCAAGAAAATTATTGTCGAGAAAGTCATTGATGGAAAAGAGATGATTGAAAAAACGTACACATTGGTGGATGGAGGAATTTGTATCAATTCTCCCGCAGTTTCCGCCTATGCCGAGGCTAAGCGCCTTTTTCCTGAAGAGCAAGACTTTTTAGTCCTGTCATTGGGCACAGGGCAAATTAATCCTGAAACGACTTACCAGCAAGCGAGGGCTTGGGGGATGGCTTCCTGGGCTAGGCCACTGATCAAGTTCATGTTTGATGGTGTCTCTGATGTGGCCGACTATCAACTGCGAAATATTTTGAGCGGCGAACCTAAGCGTTACTACCGCATGCAGACCGATATCCATGAGGATTCGGGTGCCATGGATCTTGCCAGTGATGAAAATATTCTCAGATTAATCAACGGCGCTACAAGTCTGATCAGAGAGCAAGATGCAAACCTGAATGAACTCTGTGGTTTGCTAAGCGGCTCATAGCGCCTGCATAGATGCTTCAGTTTGTCCATTTGTATACTTTTTATCACTGCCATGACTCTTCTTTCAAACAGCCTCAAGATTTCTGCAACAGTAACGACAGCTGCTCTCCTAGCTACCTGCTTTTCCCCTAGTGCGATCGCCGACCAGCCGACCATTGTCACCGTTCAGAAACTCACCGCTGGCGATCGCGCCTGCTATGTCGATGTCATTGATGCGGGGGGAGTCTACTCTACAGAATATGCAGCTTTCGAGGTTTGTGAGCAAGATTTAGTCGGTAGAGACGTGAATCTTATCTATGAGCCGGGCAGCATTATAGCTGTCTCGTGCCAGGGCGATCCGGCCTGTAGCGAAACTGAAACGGTGATGCTGATTACCCAGGCTGAAATCATCGAGGCTCCGACAGTGGGCGTTATCCATGAGGTTATTGTAGGGGACAGAGCCTGTGATATTGGATTTACAGATGAAACGGGAGAACTCTGGTACCGCCAAGCAACCTTTGCAGTCTGTAATCAAGATTTAATCGGTGACACTGCGCAATTTACCTATGAAGTAGCGGAGATTTCAGCCTATGCTTGCGAGGGCGATCCAACCTGTGAGCAAACCGATGTCGTGACTCTGATTACCAATGTCGAAATTGTTTCTGACTTGACCCCCAATTTAATCAATGATAGACCTCAAGGTCGCGTGCAGGATCTCCCCGATGGCAACTATCGCTACTGGAGCGGCACCACCGATCAAAGTATTGTTTCTGACGATATCCTGATCAATAACGGAGGCACCTTATTTCTGTTCCGAAAGCAGGGTGATAATGTTACAGGCATTTTCTCTTATGTGAATGCGGAAGCCATCTGTATTAGCGGCCAAGTCAATGGCAACACCGTCAGCGGTCGGGCGGTGCAAACGGGGGAGGGGATTTCTGTCCTGAGTAGCGGAGAAACCTTTGCAAACTTTGGGCCGAGTGAGACCTTGTCTCTACGTCGAGGTCGCCAGGTCAGCGATGAACAGGTTCGCTATGGCAGCGCCCTTCTAAATCTCGCAGAACTCAATCGCATTAATGCCGGTACAGCCCTTCCCCCAGGAGGATGCTAGAACTCATTATGTGCCCTGAGACTATCAAGAAAAATAGGCTTGGGGTGCGTGACAGTTT
The DNA here is from genome assembly GCA_044070495.1 of Spirulina sp. Classification (GTDB taxonomy): domain Bacteria; phylum Cyanobacteriota; class Cyanobacteriia; order Phormidesmidales; family Phormidesmidaceae; genus Nodosilinea. The sequence continues at coordinate 106,620 of JBIPSI010000016.1, forward strand.
TCCTTCAACAGATCGTTTCAACCTGTGCTAGCGTAGGTAGATCGCAGGGCTTGATTTGAATGAGATCGTCTACGGGTGAGGTGCGATCAATGATAGTTGCCAAAAGAAATTCTCAAACTTAGGGCTGAGAGCTGCATACTCCGTAAACATCAACCGTATATGTTCTTAGACTACATGGAGAAGTATTTATGTTATTGATACCTGAACTTGAAAGAGTAAACCATTGGGCTTCGGTTCACAGTCCACTACATTCCCATAGATCTGCAAAGCGCGAACGTCAATCGGTAACACATTTTGCACCATTATTCCTTACAGAAAGTAACGTTGGCGAGCATGGCTTTCAACCGCCTGTAGTCTCTGGAAGCGCTTTAGTCGGAGATGGGAAGGAAAATGGCTTAAGGAAAGATTTAGAAGTAGGCAATTGTCTACCTGGTTTAGGAGAACCTCTTACTGCAGAGGGGTATAATGCTCTGTTAGAACAATATCGTGGAAGTCCGCTCACTGGTTGTACAACCGTAATGGATATGGCAAGGATAAAAGCCGGTTATAACCCCCTTAGTCCAGACTTTGACGGTAATAAGTCAGCTTTCGATGATTACGTTTCAAGAATAATGCAGTCTCCTTTTTTCTTTCTCGATTATTCAAGCCGAACGGATTATCACAAGGAAGAGCAAAATTGGGATCAAGCGATTAGTGGAATTGCTGATCTCTATGAGGGAATTGAATCTGGCAGTAAAGATTCAATAGTCAAAAGCTTAGCAGCCATGGCCCAGGCAGCAGCCTCAAGAAAGAACACAAAAAACACGCAGAACTTGTTTGCGCAAAGCACAATAAGCATCAATGATAAAATCGAGGTTTTTATTTACTCCAGCCTAGTTGAGATGGAGGAAAGCCAGTCTAAGGGTAGCGATTCTAAGCAGACTGATATGACCATCATAAAAGCTAAGTTAACCTTTTACAGCACTATGTGGCCATCATACGCGCAGATGGTGCTAGGTCATCATATAAAGCTAACGAGTGATTGGTTAGACGAGAATACATTAAAGTCAGGTTCTGAAACAACAAATCTGAATTTAGGACAAAATAAAGCATAGGGTGAGACTGGTTTCGCAAAAACACAAGATTGGGAGATTAATGAAGTTTCGTCATCTCCCAATCTTATTGATTACACATCGAAATCCGCGAAAAATATACCGAATAGGCTTTTGACTAGAATGAATTTAGAAAGCACTAATAAGTGGATTGAACACGTAAACAGTTTTCCGGTTGAATTTAATCTTGATCCTACCCGTATCCATCCGTTCACCCTTGAGCTTCCATCTAGCATATCAACTAACAATAAAACGTCTGGTGTGGGCGCAATATTATTAGGAAAAGGAATAACAGAAGTTCATAAGCAAGCGGAAGAGCTGGCAGCAACAAAGCCAGAGGAAAGACCGTGGGAAAATTCAGATTGGTTAGATAAATTTAGTGCTTCTCCTGCAAACGGATTGGCCAGCATTTTAGGTTTTATACAGCATAGAGTGAACTGGAATCCAATTAGAAATTCCGAAGCGACACGGAATAATTTCTCGGCCTTTATTAACCTACTTTCACTTAGCCCATATTTGGCACATAATATTGTTGACAAAACCAAAGTTAACTTCAAGAATAAAGACTATCCGAAGATAATTGATGAAATTCTATCTCTGTACACTGGATTATCTCCTGAGCAAATGCAGGATGTGAAGACTAACTTGCGGCAAATGGTGTATGCGGCTTTATCAGAAGCGGGTAGTCAGCAAACCAATACATTATTTGTTCAAAACATTATGGAAGTTAAGACGCCAGACATAATAGCTTTCTACGTGTACTCTTCGAAGGTTTCATTTATTTACCATGGCGGGAAGCATCATTTCATGGAGACACATGCCATAATTGATCGCATTAAACTTATCTTTGATGCATCAAAGGTTTGGAATCGTACCACTGCTGCAATTGTTTCTGGAATCCTATATAACGATGTCAATCAATGGTTAGAAAACAATAATGCTCCTGATAAACAGTCGATTCAACCCACAATAGATCTGTGTTTCTAATTATTTTATAATCTCATAACTAAGATTTCCGTTTTCTTGGGTATGTTGTCGTCCATCGTGTAGAGAATAAACGTTGCTAAACAGTTTGAATCGGTATACAGTGTTGGTAAAGTGCCAAAAGGGTTGCCCCGGCCTCACTAGCCTGAAATAGTCTGTATGGCTAATTGCTTAATACTGCAAAGTATCCGCTAGATCATTTTCTATGGCGTGGCGCATTGATAGCGTGCTTTCCTGGCTGCGGCTATTCAAACTAAGCCTTTACCTATTTTTAGGCATAGTCCTTGCCTTCACTCCCGTTTGGGGACTTAGTCTAGTCCATGCTGGAGAAGCGAGAATGGCTGAGATCGCCGCTTCCCCCTCGCCTAACGACCTGCTCGATCAGGGTCGCCAAGCTTATACATCCCAGCGATATATCGAGGCTGTAGCCGCTTGGGAAGAGTCAACAATGTTATTCACTGATCGCCCGCTCCAGCAAGCCCTGGCTCTCGGCTATCTCACCCTGGCGCACCAGCAACTCAGCCAGTGGGACGCCGCCGATCGCACCATCACCCACAGCTTAAACCTCCTCGCCACCGCCCCCGACTCCCCCCAAAAGCTGGCCGTGAGCGCCCAGGTTCACAACACCCTCGGCAGCCTGCAATTTGCCCTAGGGCAGACCCAGGCTGCCCTAGAAACCTGGCACACCGCTGCCGAGCTGTACAAGCAAACCGGAGACGAAAGCCGCTACGTCAACGCTCTCCTAAACCAGGTACAGGCCCAGCAGTCATTGGGATACTACCAGCCCGCGCGGCGTACCCTGGCGACCCTGGAGCAGCGCCTGCCGCTACAGTCGCTGCCCGTGCAGGTGCTGGGCTATCAACGGCTAGGGCAGACCTACCGCCTGCTGGGCGACCTGGAAATGGCCCAGGCTCATTTGCAGACTGCTTTGGAACTGGCGCAGCGAGAGCGCTTAGCCACGGGGGCCATCTTGCTGGGGCTGGCCAATACGGCCCAGGGGCAGGGAGACTGGCAGAGCGCAATCGCTCTCTACCAGCAAGCCGAACAGACCCAGGAATCCGACATTCGCCTCAAGGCCCGCCTGAACCGACTCAGCCTGTTAGCCCAGCACGATCCTGAGGCGGCTCCACCGCTGGCCGTCTCTCTACCGAGAGATCTAGCCGAAATGCCCCCAGGGCGCAGCCAGATCTATGCCCACATCAACGCGGCCCAAAGCCTGCTCCAGCTTAAAACCCCTGCTGAGGTCGAAACCGCTGCCCGACTGCTGGCCCAGGCCATTCAGCAGAGCATGGCCTTGCAAGATACCCGTGCCGAAGCCTATGCCAGGGGCTATCTGGGCCACGCCTACGAGGTCTCCCAGCAGTGGCCGGAGGCGCAGCAGTTAACCGAGCAAGCTCTGACCCTGGCCCAAGCCCTCAATGCCGCCGATATCGCCTACCAGTGGCACTGGCAGCTAGGTCGCCTGCTCAATCAACAGGGGCAACCAAACCTGGCTTTGCCAGCCTACCGGAATGCTTTCACCGCCCTGCAATCCCTCAAACAAGATCTAGTAGCCGTCAGCGACGACCTCCAGTTCTCCTTTCGCGACAGCGTCGAGCCAGTCTACCGAGAGCTGGTCGATCTGCTGCTGCAACCGGAACCCCAAACACCCTCTTCCGTCACCCCACCACCCCACTACCCCACCACCCGCCTCACCGAAGCCCGCTTAGTCATCGAAGCCTTGCAGATCGCCGAACTCAACAATTTCTTTAGAACCGCCTGCCTGGAGGGTGAGCAGGTCGCCCTTGAGGCGGTGAGTCAGTCCACCACCGCCGTCATTTACCCAATTATTCTGCCGGATCGGCTGGAGATCATCGCCAGTCTGCCGGGGCAGCCCCTGCGGCAGTACACCAGCCCAGTGCCCCAGGCAGCGCTGGAGCAGACCCTGACGGACTGGCGGCAAAACCTGGAACGGCGGTTCACCGCTCCCGAGGGCAGGGCCCTGGGACAGCAGCTCTACCGCTGGCTGATTGACCCGATGCAGGAGGTACTGGCCGAAACCCGGCCCCAAACCCTGGTCTTCGTGCTGGATGGTGCCCTGCGAAACACCCCCATGGCGGCCCTGTACGACGGGGAGCGGTATTTGGTGGAAGACTATGCGATCGCCCTCTCCCCCGGTCTCCAACTTCTCGGCCCCCGGCCTTTACAGGACAGTCGGATGGCGGCACTCTTGGCAGGGCTGACGGAGCCTAGACATGGCTTTAGCGCCCTCACCAACGTGAACAACGAGATTCAAACCATTCAGGCGCTGCTCGACAATCGGGTCTTGCTCGATGAACAGTTCACCACAACAGCCCTAGCCCAGCAGATCGCAAAGACTGAGCTGCCCATTGTGCACCTGGCCACCCATGCCCAGTACAGCTCTAATCTGCAAGACACCTTCATTCTGGCCTGGGATCGCCCCATGCCGGTGGATGAGTTGAGCCTCCTGCTCAGCGCCGGAGACCAGAGCCGGGTGGAACCCATTGAGCTGCTGGTGCTCAGCGCCTGCGAGACGGCCACCGGAGACAACCGCGCCGCCCTGGGTTTGGCGGGTCTGTCGCTCCAGGCGGGTGCCCGCAGTACCCTGGCCTCCCTGTGGAATTTAGACGACGCTTCTGGAGCGTATTTTATTCGCCAGTTCTATCAAGCCCTGGCCCAGCCCGGTGCAACTAAAGCCAAAGCGCTGCGCCAGGCCCAAAGGTCGCTGCTACAGCATCCTGACTACCGCCATCCGATCTATTGGTCGGCCTATGTGCTGGTGGGAAACTGGCTGTAGCCCTATAATGCAGTCGCCACAACCGTAGTTTTTCTAGCCCCCACCTTGACGCGATCGCAAACCCGATGCCCTTGGGTTGGCTTGGCGCTTGCCTGTCCAGCTATGCTTCAAACCCTGGCAGCCGCTTCTCCTACCAGGGCGCAAATGGTGGAGCGATCACTTGATCCCGTCCCTCTGATGCTCTCCCAAGGGGGGCCAGCGCTACCCCGTTTGCCAAACCAGCCGATTCCAGAACCGCCCTTGCCCGACCAGCTGCTGCCCACCCTGCCCCCGCCGGAGGAACTTCTGCCATCGGCTGAGCCCGCGCCACCAGAAGCACCCCTGGACGGAACCGACGCTACTTTTTTTGTTAGCACTATCGAGATTACGGGCAGCACCGTCTTTTCCCAGGCCGATTTGGCTGACCTGGTGGCCCCCTACCTCAACCGGCAGGTCAGTTTTGGGGAACTGCTGGAACTGCGCAATGCCATTACCGAACGCTACGTTACGGCGGGCTACATTACCTCAGGGGCCATCCTGCCGCCCCAAACCCTAGTGGACGATAGGGTCACGATTCAGGTGATTGAAGGGGAACTCGAAGACATTGTGGTAGTCGGCTTGAATCGCCTTAGTCCGGCCTATGTCCGCAGCCGCCTGGGGTTGGCTAGTGCCCCTCCCCTCAATGTGGATCGATTGCTGGCGGGGTTGCAGCGGCTCCAGCTCAATCCCCTGATTGAAACGGTGGCGGCAGACTTGCAGGCGGGCAGTAGAGCGAACCTCAGCGTGCTGGTGGTCGATTTGGCGGAGGCGGATTCCTTTGCCGTGGATCTGAGTTTGGACAACTACGGGGCGGACAGCACCGGGGTCGGACAGCGCCGACTGCTGTTGAGCGAGGGCAATCTTTCGAGCCTGGGCGATCGTATCACCCTGGAGTACGAAAACACCGACGGCAGCAACGGCGTTGATCTCAGCTACACCCTGCCCGTGAGTCCAAACGGCGATATCCTGCGCTTCAGAGTGGGCTACGCAAACAGCCGGGTCATTGACCCCAATTTTCAGGTGCTCGACATTTCCTCCAGCAGTGTTTACTACGACCTGGGCTATCGCCATACCCTGATCGAAACCCCCACCGAAGAACTCACCCTGGGCCTCACCCTATCCCATCAGCACAGCCAAACCCGCCTGGGCCTAGACAACATTGGCCCCTTTCCCCTCTCCCCAGGGGCCGACCGTGATGGCATCACCCGCATCACGGCCCTGCGCTTCTCCCAACAGTGGACCCAGCGCAGCCAGACCCATGTGCTGGCCTTTCGTTCCCAATTCAGCCTGGGGCTAGATTGGCTCAACGCCACCGTCAACCCCACTGGCCCCGACAGCCGCTTTCTGGCCTGGCGCGGTCAGGGCCAGTGGCTCCAACGCTTTGGCCCCGATACCCTGCTGCTGCTGCGGGGCGACGCCCAACTGGCGAGCAATGACCTGCTATCGCCCGAGAAATTTGGCCTGGGCGGTGCCCAGAGCGTGCGCGGCTATGGGCGAGATGTGCTGCTGCGCGACAGTGGGGTGCTGCTCTCGGCAGAGTTGCGATCGCCCATCGCCCGCATTCCAGAACTGGATAGCACTCTCCAGATCATTCCGTTTCTGGATGCTGGGGTGGCCTGGAGTGTAAACGATGACTTGTCCTCTGGCCCTAACACCTTGATTGGCACTGGACTGGGCCTACTTTGGCAGCAGGGCGATCGCCTCTCCATGCGAGTCGATCTGAGTCTTCCCCTTGTACCCCTGGCTGAAGATAGAAACGTTTTCCAAAACAGCCGTATCTATGGTTCAGTTCGGTACGCACTCTTCTGAGGAGAACGTTGGCTGTAGTTGCTCCACTCAAATTAAGCGCCAGGACAGGGAGTCACTGGCTCAGCATTGGATTAGGTCTGCGATGGTTAAAGACCGGCTTGCGGCCATCGCCGCGTAGTCCTCAAGATGAACAGCTATAGTGCGCCACGCCACCAACATCAGAAAACGCCCTCGGTCTTAGGCGATAGTATTTATCTTCTATTTCTTGTGATTGCTCATCATATGGATAGCTAAATACGGCTTGCAACTCTTTAACTAAGGTGTAGTCACCCTGCATGGCTCGTTGGTAGGCGGGGACAACTAACCACTCTCGCCATGTGTATTTCGGGTTCGTCTGTTTCATATTTGCTGATATCTCAGCCAAATTGCCATCGTTAACGACGAGGTCGCGCCAGCTTTTTAGCCAAGCTTGCCATTGTTCATCGAGTTGTTGTGACGTTTTACCATAGAAGCTCTTTTTTAATGGTGAGACATCGTCTGGTATATGGGATAACTCGCGAAAGAAAATGGTGTAATCCACCTCTGAGTGGGTCATTAACTGCACTAATGTCTTAAATAGCTCTGGGTTAAATTCAGTCAAACCAAGTTTGGTCGCCCACATTTTTTGGATTTGTTGTTGCATAGCTTCTGCAAAGCCACGGCCTACTTGGTCAAACTGTTCTAAAGCGTCAGTATCTTCTGCCAGTAAAGGTCTCACAGCTTTCCAAAACATATAATAATTTGCTTCTGCTGCGATGGGCTGATTGAAGAATGCAAAATGTTTGCCGCCGCCCGTCCAAGGTTGAAACCAAGGGTCGAAAGTTTCACAAAACCCAAAAGGGCCATAGTCGAGGGTAAAGCCACCAGCGGCGCAGTTATCACTATTAAAATTACCCTGGCAGTAACCAACCCGTAGCCAATTGGCCACCAGGGTCGTAAGACGTTGGCGAAATAACTTAGCTAACTCAACCAATTGATCGGCAAAACCAAGAGTTTGATTAATATCGCTTTTGTATTCTCGCTCAATTAAATGCGACACAATCATGCGCAACTCTTCTAATGCTTTTGGGTGAGCATGGCTGCGAGCGCGGCGGGCAAATAACTCTAGCTGACCAACGCGCAAAAAGGAGGGTGCAACGCGAGTTGAAATAGCTACAGGATTGTCCACCAAAACATCAGGGTCAATAGAGTAGGAGTCTTGGGAATACCAAGGCCGGGTAACGGTCTCAGATTTAGAAACATACAGGGTCAAAGAGCGCGATGTTGGCACACCTAAAGCCTGCATATAGTCTTGGGCTAGAAACTCACGCACACTTGACCGGAGTACTGCACGCCCGTCGGCACCACGGCAATAAGGCGTTGGGCCACCCCCTTTCAATTGCATTTCCCAGCGCTGGCCACTAATGATTCCTTCAAATACAGATATTGCCCTACCATCGCCATAACCATTACCCGTACCGAATGGACAATTTTGGAGATATTCGGTGCCATAAATCGACAGGGCATAACCCGTCGCCCAGCCAACCTGACGCATAGGCCCATGGGCCGCAGAGAGGTCACCAGAAAATACCTGGCAAAATTTTTCATCAAGCACTAGCTCATCGCTCAACCCAAGTTCCTTAAAAAAAGTGCTGCTATGGGCTACATATTCTGGTTCTGCCAGCGGTGTAGGCGTCACAGGTACGAAATGACCGGAGAAAACTTGGCGAGCACGGTGATCATCACCATCAACCGTAGCGTTAGGGTCGGCATTTAAGGTGTCCATCAGAGAATAATCCGCCAATTGCACAAACTCATCGAAGGTCGTTACGCAGTGCTCAGTGGGTGGTTTAGATAGATAGGACATTGTTGTTAGCGCCGGTATTGTTGGAAAAGATTCATGTTTAAGTCAGGACTTTGCAGATGCTAGCATATTAAATGTGGAGCTTTTCCCTGTCCGACTAATCGACTTGTTAGTAGGCTACGGAAAGGCATTCTGGCTCTCGGCGTAAGAAGATCCTAGATCAAGTGCGTAATTCCCATAAAGCACTACTCCTATCGAGCAGAGCAAACCTATGCGCAAGAGTTCGGCTCACTATTTCGGCATCGAGCACATTTAGCCAACACATATCCTCGAAATAGCAGCGTGCTTCTCTCACTTCACTCACCCATTCTTTGGGAGGGCTGACACCTAAAACGGGGGCTAATTCGCTAATCCTTCGGCAACCCTGTGGGCACTGTAGCTGACCTACATCAGGCAGCCTATTGCGCGTGATCGCAGGGGCAGTCGCAGTTACACCACGATATCTTGATCCTGTTCAACGCATGGCAAGCGCCCACAACTACCATCGGGTAATGCGGGCTGGCGTGGGAGGGAACACCATAGACAAAACCGGGACGCACAGTCATTGCACATCCCGGTTAGAAAGTCTTAACTCGTTTCAAGCCTTACATCAAGCCGATCTGAGACAGAATGCCTTGGCCCGTCAGAAGCTCGGTAGCGACGCCAATCACAAAGCCCAGCATAGCTAGACGACCATTCCAAGTCTCTGCAAAGTTGACAAACCCGAACTTGCCTTCGTTACCGTCCATAATCGTTAATCTCCGGAAGTGCAAAAGCTTTTTTGATTCAAGCTTCTGTAACAAATTGTAACACATGGAGCCTGGCATGGCCAGAAGTGTATCAACTTTTAGCAATAGCTCAGTCTTTTTGATGTCCCAAACCCCTTGCTGGCTCTAGCTTGAATCCGCTTGCATCTCACCTGATCGGTGCCGGGGCTATAGATCACGTAGGAGGGCTGGCCTGAGCGGCCTACATTACCCACCCCACCCCCCGGCGAGGGGACTTTTCCTGTTCCTGGGGGGATAAGTCAGGGTCAACTCTTAAGTTTAAATTAAGAACCCATCGGCCTGGGGGTTTTCACGGTATCAAAGGGATACTACTAATAATATTTTTTGTCATTAACTGCCTTCATTTAGCCCATGGCCTAACCTGAGCTTTCCATTTCCCCCAGGCGCAGCACTACCTGCCTGGGCCAAGAATCCGGCTTAGGCAATCTCAATGCAGATGGCCAGGGTTGTGGGGCTAGGCAAGATCGCAGCCCGTCTAAATCATTTAATCGAAAGATCGCTTTTTAGCGATTAAGTGATACTATTTCTTTAGTAAATGAGAAAAATTCCTGACAAAATGCTTTCTCAACCGTGACACTGGAGTCCCCATGGAACTCAATTCGCTCAACACCGCCTCACGTGCTGTACGGGAGATCGAATCCCCATGCATTACCTTCGTGGGCGGCACCGCCGATTTAGGCGACCCCCTTGCTCCAAACCACGATTTTGCGCAGTCCCCCAATTCTGGGGAGGCGCGATTACCCCTGACGATGATGGCCATCGGCGACCGCGTCTGGATCGTCGAAATCAAGGGTGGCCATCGCATGGTGCGCCGTCTCACCGATCTAGGCCTCACCCAGGGCAGCGAAATCACCATCGTCAGCCGCACCGAGAGTGGCTCTGTGATCGTCGGCTTCCAAGGCTGTCGCATTGGCTTAGGCGCGGGCATCTCCCATCGAGTCTTGGTGACAACAACTCAACGGGAGATATCGCCAACCGCGACCCGGCCAGCACCAGCACAGCCTGTAAATGGAGATTTAATCATGCCAGAACCCCTGCACCTTGGGGCTCTAGCGGTGGGCCAATCCGGCCACATCGTTGGCTACGAAAACGCACATCGCGCCTACCGCGAAAAACTGCTGTCCATGGGCCTCACCCCCGGCACCCACTTCACCGTCACCCGCCAAGCCCCCCTGGGCGACCCCATCGAAGTTGAAGTGCGCGGCTACAAACTCAGCCTCCGCAAGGGGGAAGCCGCCGCCCTGAAGGTGGAGCTTTTGGGGGAATGAGGTTACTGAGTTACCACCCATCCTCAACGTAGACCTTACTGGGGATGGATCCCCCCTAGCCCCCCTTAGGAAGGGGGGGACTGGATTTGAGAATCCCTTCACCCCCTCATCTCTTCACCCTTCACTCCATTACCCCCATTTATGCCATGACTTCTTCGACCATCGCCCTGCTGGGCAATCCCAACTGTGGTAAAACGACGCTGTTTAATGCCTTGACCGGAGCCAACCAGCGGGTGGGTAACTGGCCGGGGGTGACGGTAGATCGCAAGGAGGGCAGCTATCGTCACGGCGATCAAACGGTGACGGTGGTGGATTTGCCGGGGATCTACGCCATTGACTCGGAGGACGAGGGCAGCGTGGATGAGGCCATTGCGCGGGATTATCTGCTGACGGGGGCGGCGCAGGTAGTGGTCAATATTGTGGATGCCGCCAACCTGGAGCGCAATTTGTACCTGACCACGCAGCTTTTGGAGATGGATCTGCCGCTGGTGGTGGCCCTGAACATGATGGATGCCGCCGCTGAGCAGGGCGTTCGCATTAATGCCGAGCACTTGGCGGAACGGCTGGGGTGTCCGGTGGTGCCCATGGTGGCGGCACGGGGGCAGGGGGTGGAGGACTTGCGCCACGCCTTGGCGACGGTGTTGCCCAATCCCCAGAAGCCCACGGCCCAGGTGATCTATCCGACGGTGCTGGAGGAAGCCTTAGCGGCGCTGACCCCTGCCCTGGCCGGAGACCGCCCCCCCACCCGCCGAGATCGCTGGCTGGCCTTGAAGCTGCTGGAATACGACGACAGCCATGGCCCCAATCTGCCCCAGGGCGTGGTGCAACAGGTGGCGGAACAGCGCCATCGCATCCATCAGGTGTTGGGGGAAGACATCGACATTGCCGTGGCCGACAGTCGCTATGGCTATGCCCACCGCCTGGTCAGCGATGTGGCCCACCGTCCCCGCCAGGTCAGCCTTACCCGCTCCGACAAAATTGACCAAATTGTGCTGAACCGCTGGCTGGGCATCCCAATTTTTCTGGGGGTGATGTACCTGCTGTTTATGTTTGCCATCAACGTGGGCAGCGCTTTCATCGATTTTTTCGACATTCTGTTTGGCACCATTTTTGTCGATGGCCTGGGCCTCCTCCTCACCGCCCTAGAAATGCCCGATTTGGTGACGGTGGTGTTGGCCAACGGCATGGGCGGCGGCATTCAAACCGTGGCCACGTTTATTCCGGTGATTGCCTGCCTGTTTCTCTTCATGGCCTTTTTGGAAGACAGCGGCTACATGGCCCGCGCCGCCTTTGTGATGGATCGGTTCATGCGGTTTGTGGGTTTGCCTGGGAAGTCCTTTGTGCCGATGCTGGTGGGCTTTGGCTGCAACGTGCCCGCCATCATGGCCACCCGCACATTGGAAAGCCGCCGGGATCGCATCCTCACCATTTTGATGAACCCATTCATGTCCTGCGGGGCGCGGCTGCCCGTCTATGCCCTGTTTGCCGCCGCCTTTTTTCCTAGGGCAGGGCAAAATATTGTCTTTTTGCTGTACCTGGTGGGCATGGCCATGGCCGTCGTCACCGGGCTAATCATGAAGCACACTCTATTAAAAGGAGAAGCCGCCCCCTTTGTAATGGAACTGCCCACCTACCATCTGCCCACCCTCAAGGGCGTGCTGCTGCGTACCTGGGAACGACTGAAGAGCTTCATCCTGCGGGCCGGACAGGTGATTGTGGTGATGGTGATGGTGCTCAGTTTGCTCAACTCCATCGGCGTGGATGGCTCCATTGGCAACGAAGATAGCGAAAACTCCGTCCTCAGCGCCCTCAGCCAGCGCGTCACCCCCGCCTTTGCCCCCATGGGCATCTCCCAAGACAACTGGCCCGCCACCGTCGGCATTTTTACGGGCGTGTTTGCTAAGGAAGCCGTGGTGGGCACCCTCGATTCCCTCTATAGCCAACTGGCCCGCAACGAAGCCGCCGCCGCCGGGGTAGACCTGAGCGACGATGAATTCAACTTCTTCGGCAACATCGGGGAAGCCTTCGCCACCATTCCCGCCAACCTCGCGGCCCTCGGTGGCACCCTGCTCGATCCCCTCGGTCTCTCCATCGGCGATGTCAGCACCCTAGATGCCGCCGCTGAAGAGCAGGCCGTCACCTACACCACCTTCGGCCAAATGGTCACCCGCTTTGATGGCCGCGTCGGAGCCTTCGCCTACCTGCTGTTTGTGCTGATGTACTTCCCCTGCGTCGCCGCCATGGGGGCCGTCTTCCGCGAAACCAACGCCGGATGGACAGCCTTTGTCGGCCTCTGGACAACGGGCCTCGCCTACTGGAGCGCCACAATGTTCTACCAGGTGATGACCTTCCCCCGCCACCCCGCCAGTTCCGCCGCCTGGGTCGCCGCCCTCACCGCTGTGGCCGTCGCCACCATCCTCTTCCTGCGCTTCTCCCGCCCCGCCCGCCGCCGCCGCCGCGCCCTCTCCCTCGAAGGACTGGATGGCTGATCCTCGGATTCAAAGTCCCCCTTTCCAAGGGGGATTTAGGGGGATCTCCTTGCTAGGTCACTGAGATCGGATCCCCCCTAGCCCCCCTTGTAAAGGGGGGAATCGGATTCAAAGCAGAACCCAACAATCCCGAAATTCTCAGCGGGTGTTGGGTTCCGCTCCGCTTCACCCAACCTACTTTGGAGAGGTATCAGGCAAGCAGGATTTCGAGTATTAATGAGAGCCATTTCTAGCTTTAGATATTGATCCTCGTTCTAAACATAAAATTCAATCTAGAACTCAATCTTATTAACGCTCATCACATCAATTCTCGATATCAACTTCTGCCAAATCTTGCCCTTTGTTACCCAGAATTATTCCTCTCAAATCCTGCTTTATAGCCCTATGCTGACCGACATTCAAACCTATATTGCTAACCACGGCACCGTATCCCTGGCCGATCTGTCGCTACATTTCCATACCGACAGCCAAGCCCTACAGCCCATGCTAAATCGACTGGTGCGAAAAGGTCGCCTGCGCCGCCTGCCTGCCCCCACCAAATGTGGAGACTGCACCTGCTGCGATTTCAGCCAACTGGAATGTTATGAGTGGTTGCAAGAAAATAGAAGCCATTCCCATGAAGCCAATCACCTATGACTAAGCCTAGGTTAAGCAGTAGAATGGTTGAAGAGAGTGCCTTCAATCACCTTGTTTAGCCATCCTTTTTAGTCCATCGCTAAACAAAGTCAAAATTTTCTTCGCCATGGAGAATTGATAGATTGCACCCATAAACCGCAAGTTTAAACTTGCCTTGGCCCAAGGAGACGATAACCATGCTCAATCCCCATCACACCCCCGTCAGCCTAAGAACACGGGTGGCCGAACTCGCCAGCCATCCCAGTGCCAAAACCTTAGCCATTGGGGTCGCTGCGGTGGCCATCACGCCCATTGTGTTGCCCCTGGTAAAGCCTGCCCTCAAGGCCACCATCAAATCCGGCGTTACCCTCTACGAACGGGCAAAAATTGCCGTGGCCGAAACCGCTGAAGCCCTCGCCGATGTCGCCGCCGAAGCCAGAGCCGAAGTTCGCGGCGACGTCCATCCCCCCACCAGTCTGCCCGCCGCCGCACCGACTGAGCCTGCCCCAGCGGAATAAGGCTGGACGCTCCCCGCCCGATCAACCACCCTGATTGACTGACGAAAGTTGTTGCATCGGGCGCGGCAACCTCGCCCCTACCGTATTTGGATAACGTAGGGGGCAGGTCTCCTGACCCTTGAACAAATCTAGGTTCTGGCACGTTTTGTCAGCCAATCAGCCAGCGGTTTGTTCAGGAATCGAGATCTACGCCCCATCCCCATCACAAACGCCGTCGATACTTCCTGGATTTCCGGGGCATCGGCGGCGTTGTCGTTGAAATGTCTTGGCAATGGTTTGCTCGGTGCGTGGATTTAGGTTGCGCCCTAGGAAAAATTGCGCTGGCCTAGGCTGCCCACCGATCCGAGTTTGAGGATGGGGCCACCGTCAGCGTGGGTCGTTCGGGTTTGGCCGCCACGGATAGGGTCGGCGCTTCTGAGGCGGAATGGCCCTGCTTTTTAAGCTGAAGGATCACCTGACGAGTGGCGGCGGCAATGGCAATGTTCACCAGCAGCGCCGTGCCCCCCGCAACCGCAGCTGAGTCGTCACCAACAGCCCCGTCACCACGGGCAGAATGGTGGCAATTTCGCTGTACTCCTCCAACCAACGACCTAGTTGAGAATAGCTTTCGTTAGTGGTTGGTGTAGTACTCCCGGCAGCTTGCGATAGCGTCATGATCAATCCTTAGCCTTTCCTTAGGGAACAGCCCTAATCGTACCCCCGCATTATCGGCAGATTTATCATTAAATGCAGATAATTCCTATCTAAAATTAATAATCCGCCAACGTTCAGAAGGCGTACCCCCCCTAACCCGTCTGCTTCCAAATGCCTCCCACTTGGCTAGATAGAATGGAGTTATAGAACCGTAGGGGCAAGGTTTCCTTACCCTTCTAGCATTTTGAGGATATCGCCATGCAAGATTCCCTCGCCGCCGCCCTCACCGAAGCCCTGCAAGACGAATACAAAGCCTGCGCCACCTATCGCGCTATTTTGGAGTGTTTTGGCCCTGTTCGTCCCTTTATCAATATTTTGTCGGCAGAGGAACGCCACATTCAAGCACTACTGCCCCTGTTCGAGCGCTACGGCATCCCCATACCGGAAGATCACTGGCCGAGCCAGGTGGTCGTCCCCAATACCCTCGCCCAAGCCTGCGCCGAGGGGGTACAGGCCGAAATCGAAAACGGCGCGATGTATGACCGACTGCTGGGCCTCACGGTGGACTATCCCGATGTGCAGCGGGTGTTTCGCAACCTTCAGCGGGCCTCCCAAGAAAACCATTTGCCAGCCTTCCAGCGCAGGGCAGAACGCCTCACCCGCCAAACGATCTATCCCCATAGCGCCGAACATCGCCCTGCCCGTGGCCATCCTCATCAGGGGAACGCCCAGCCCGCCACCCCCCATCACGCCGAATCTCATCATGCTGGACATCAGCCGTCCAGCGTTACCACAGATCTGCGCTCCACGGGCCAAAGGTGCCGTCAAGGCCAAGGATGGAGGTCTCCTCAGGGCCAGCGGCACGGTCGAGGTGGTCAAAGCGGTCGGCACGGTCGCTCTGGGGGTTGTTAACCCGTAGAACAAGGTGGTCGCTGACGAGCTAGGTAGGGCACAGAATGATAGCCCGGTCTAGCTTGAAGCGCATCCATTAGCCCTCCTTGAGCCAATGGGCGTGATGGGGCAGCCGTGCTTCTGGAGAACCTAAAAACTCAATGCCTCCCTGTTCTAGAACCAGGATTTGGCTGGCGCGATTGAGCACCGAGGGCCGATGGGAAACGGCTAAACAAGTGGGTAGGTCAGCCATCCGTCGATGGGGCGATAACAAGCGCTCCCACAATTGCTGTTCTGTCTCCACATCCAGGGCGCTGGAGAGATCGTCAAACACCATCAGGGCGGGCTGGCGCAGAATCATGCGGGCGGCGGCGGCTCGTTGCTTTTGGCCACCGGAAAGGCGAAACCCACGGGTGCCCACCAGCGTATCCAGGCCATCGGGTAGTTGGGCAAGGTCTTGGTCAAATACGGCGGTGGCGATGGCTCAATCTAGCGATTCTGAATCAACCGCATCCCCCAGCAGCAGGTTTTCCCGTAGGGAGGCGCTGAAAAGTTGGGGCATTTGGGGGGTGTAGGCCGCCAGGGGTGGCACCAAGAAATTTGCTGGATCGTCGATGGGCTGGCCATTCCAGTGCAGTGTCCCGGCTTGCCTCGGCAGCAGCCCCAGCAGCACGCGCAATAGGGTCGTTTTGCCTGCGCCCACTGGCCCTGTGATCACGGTTAGGCTGCCCGCCGTTAAGGTGAAGCTGATATCGCGGATGCCCCCGCCGCCGGGGTAGCGGTAGGTTAACCCTTCAACCCGTAGCTCTTGAAGGGTACTGGGCATGGGCTTCGCTGGTGACGGTAGGGCTGGTGCTAGGCCCAGGAGGGGTTTTAGGTAGAGGGGGTGGGGATAAGTGAGGAGGTGAGAGCGTTGGGATGGGCGGGTTGAGTGGTGATCAGAAGGGTTCGCGAAAGGTGGCCTGTGAGACCTCAACGCTGGAGCCTTAGAGCTTTGCGATGTCAGAGAACTCTGTTTGTCAAACGTCCGCTGTATGGCAGGGCTGTTCGATGCACGGCCCACCAGCCCTGCCATACGCTCAAAGGAGACTTCGCTTTGCTGGATGGTGGCCATAAAGCCGCCCAGGAAGGCGAGAAAGTAGGTGACAAAGGAAAGGTAGTAGACAAACAGGGCAAAGTCGCCCACGCTCAGGTCGCCTTGGGCTCCGAGGTGTTGGGAGGCCGCCAGCAACATGAGTCCGGTGCCGATGCTGACAATGTTTTCAAAACCGGAGTTCAGCATGGCAGAGAACACTTGGTCGCGTACCATCGCATCGCGGCGGTGATCACACCTCTCCTGCAATTCCGCCAGCATGGGGGCTTCGGCTCCGGCCACCTTGACGGCCTGCACAGCGGTGAAGAGTTCGCCAATCAATCCGGTCACGCGCTGGGTCGCTTGGCGACTGGCGTGGCGATAGCGCTTCAGGCGATGTTCGGCCCAGTGGGCCAGGAGGGCGATGGCCGCTAGGGGCACAAACACCAATAGCGTCATCGTTGGGTTAACGCTAATCAGCAGCGCCACGGAACCCACAGCAAACACTCCGGCGGCAAAGATCTCATTGGTGCCAACGACGACATCCTCAATTTGGGCCGCATCGTCGCGGAAGTAGCTGAGAATTTCGCCGGGGGAGGCATTGTGGCCATTGGCACCACCCGTGGCCAGTTCGGCCCCAGGACGTTTGAGGAGTTCATGCAACAGGTTATGCCGCACCAGACCACTGATTAAAAATCGATGCTGGGTCTTGGTAATGCGCCCCACAAAAATGGCCACCACCCGCGCCAACCCCACCGCCAACAGCAGCCCAATCCACACCCAGGGTGACCCATCAAAACGGGACTCGCCAGTGAGGCTGTCAAAAAACTCGCGAATGATCAGCCCCGGCACCGCAGGCAAGCCGAGAATGAACAGCCACAGCAGGGTATCGACCCAGTAGAGCCGCTGGGCATAGCGGATGAGCTGCCAGAGGAGGTGGTGAATGGGAGGCATAGGGGTCGATGGGTAGATTTTTTTGGCTGCTTGACGGAGTTTCTATAATGGCAGAATAGGCTTTATCGTTACGGTCACGCCCATGCAAACCACCACGCTCTATGAGCAAGACTTTTACGCCTGGGCTCAGCGTCAAGTCGAGCTATTGCGCTCAGGTCAACTGGGGGAACTAGATATTGACAACCTGATCGAGGAGATAGAATCGTTGGGTCGGCGAGAACGGCAAGAGTTGCGTAACTGGATGGGAGTGTTGCTAGGGCATCTGCTCAAATGGCGCTATCAGCCAGAGGCTCGATCTAAAAGCTGGGCTGCAACCATCCGAGAACAGCGGGAGCGCATTCAAGAGCACTTGGCAGAAAACCCCAGCTTGAAGCCCTATTTAGCTGAAGCAACTCTCAAGGGCTATCGATCTGGGTTAAACCTGGTAGATAGAGAAACGCCCCTCGACCTTAAACAACTTCCCCAATCTTGTCCCTTCTCCGAAGCAGAAATTTTTGAGGAGCCAATTGACTGGCCGTCATAGTCACGCGTCACGCGATCGCACGCGGATTCACTTAAGCGGCGGGAGGAATGCGGGCGATGCGGCAGGGTTGCAGATCTGGCGGCAATTTGAAGGCTGGCACCATGCCATCTTGGCTGTCGAGGTAAAGCTCGGCGGCGATAAGCAGATCGGCGGCACAGGTGGCAGGGTCGAGGTCGGCAAAGAGGAAGCTGGGTTTGCCCATGCCCACGTAGGCGACGGCACAGGGCTTGTCACACACGCACAGGCATCCGGTGGTCTCAATCACCAGATCGTCTTGGCGGGGCCACTGGTCGTACAGGGTTTGCAGGTGCTTCAGCAGGTGTCCCCCACCCGTTTCGCCGTCGCGCTTTTCTTCATCCACCGAAAAGCCGCAGCTTTTGCAGACAATCAACTGGTCGGGCATGGCTAGGATGGCTCCACCAAGTAGGTAAACAGGTCATCGAGCACAGCATTGGCGGCGATGGGGCCACTGCCAATCCAATAGCTGGGGACGGTGTACACCCGACCGGCCTGCACCGCCTTGAGCCTCTGCCACAGGGGATCTTGCAGGAGCGTTTGCAGGTTTTGCTGAGCTGTCGCCATCGCTTCGGGGGTGTTTTCCCCAGTCCACACAAAAATCACATCCCCATCGGCTTGATCCAACCGTTCACGGCTAATGCTGGTTTGAATGGCGTTACCAAACCGGGTATCGGCCTCGCCAGCCCCCACATCCTGGGCCGGAGGGCGCGCCAAACCCGCATCCTGTAACACCGTGCCGCAGAAGGAATCTTTGAGATAGAGGTTGATGGTGTCTGGATAAATGCGCACCACCGATATTTGCAAAGTATCGAGGCGATCTCCCATCTGCCCTTTGAAGTCATCCAGACGAGCGTTATAGTCGGCCATCACCTGCTGGGCAGCGGCGGCGCGTCCGAGGGCTGCCGAAATCTGCTGAAACACGGTTTTCCATTGGCCGCTGTGGTCAAAGCGAAACAGGAGGGTGGGCGCAATCTGCGTGGCCTGGGCATAGGCCGCCTGATTGGAATCAAGCCCCACAATTAAGTCGGGCTTGAGGGCTAGAACTTTCTCCAGGCTGGGTTCTCCGGCCACGCCGATGTTTTCCACCTGGGCCATCTGCTCCGTAAGGTGATCCATCAGGCCACCCACAGCCGTGGCAATGGGGGAGAGACCCGTTGCCATCGCGGCTTCAAACGTCACTCCGTCAAGCGTCACCAAGCGGTCAAAGCTCAGCGGCACACAGGTCGTCCCCGCCGCATGGTCAACCTCGGTGCAAGCCGAGGATTGTTCGGGGCTAGGATTGCCACCCTGACAGCCCACCACCAACCCCAGGGCCATCAACCCCAGGATGAGGGGTATCCCCCACTGTTTTAGCCTTCGCAAATGCAACGTGTTCACCTCCCTAAAATTCAAACCCAATCCTGGCCGATACCGTCAACGGGGCCCCTGGGGTAACGCCCAAAAATTGATCTGATGAAGTAAAGTACCGCGTGTCAAATAGGTTTTCTAGGTTGATCTGGGCGCGCCAGTTATTACGACGATAAAATAAGGCGGCATCGGTTCTAAAGTAGCTGGGTACGGTAAAACTGTTGTCAGAATTTCCGGCCCGCTGGCTCACATAATACAGACCTAACCCAGCACCCAATCCCTCCAGACTACCTTCCTGAATTTGGTAAGTATTCCACAGGCTCAACTGATGATCGGGCACATTGGCAAGGCGATTTCCCACCGGAATCGAATTATCTTGGCTAACAAAGGCATCCAGGGCGGTATAGTTAGCGGTAATATTCCATCCCGGCAAAATTTCGCCTCCTAGACCCAGTTCAATGCCTCGACTGGTCACTTCTCCAGTTTGCACGGTAAACAGTGGATCATCCGGGTCGGGGGTTTGTACATTCTGGCGACGAATATCAAACAAAGCCAGGGTAAAACTTAAACTGTCGGTAATATCGGCCTTGGCACCAATCTCGAACTGTCGGCCTCGTTCGGGATCAAAGGTTGAGTCATCGACATTGCGGCTAGCCGCAAAGGAGGGCTGAAAGGAGGTGCTGTAGGACGCATAGAGCGACAGCGGTTCAATTGGCTCGTAAACAATGCCCAATCGAGGGGAAAAGGCACTGTCAGTCTGACGAAACTCATTGCGGGGTTCACCAATATCTTGGGTCGTACGAAACTGGTCAGCGGTGTCGTAGCGTATCCCAGCCAGGGCTTTTAGGTTAGGCAGAATATCCATTTGATCTTGAAGATAAATGCCGAAGGTTCTAACCGTGTCGTCCCTAAAAAATACAGGTTCTATGGCAAAGGGAAGCCCTGTATAAACCGGATTAAATACATTAATGGGGGCATAGGAATCGAATTGAAATTCGGGCTGCTCCAGAACATTGCGATATTCAACCCCGAAAAGAACCTGGTGGGAAACGGCTCCCGTATTAAACTGACCAACCGCTTCCACATTGGTTGAGAAACGCTGATAGTCCCCCCCTGCGAAGTAGGCTAAACGTCCTAATTCGCCCGTAGCCTCATCAAAGGAGTCGAATAGGGGGGCATAGCGCCGAGGTGAATATTGCTGATACTGTAGAGCATGACGCAGAGTGAGGTTGTCGTCAATCGTGTGATTAAGGCGATAGCCCAGATTAAATTGATCCTGGGAAAATTCACTAAATTCTTCGCCCAAAAATCGCGTGCGGGGCAAATCGAGAATGCCATTTTCGCCCACCACTAACCCTTCATCAATCGTTTCGCGATCACTTGTATACTGGCCATACACATCCAAAGAGGTATTAGGGCCAATATCCCAGGTGAGAATGGGAGAAATCAGCAGCCGATTACCATCCACAAAATCACGAAAGCTATTGATAGTTTCGTAGGATACATTCAATCGGTAGCGCAGGCTGCGATCCTGAGTTAACGGCCCTGATATATCAACGGCTCCCTCAAAGCCCCCAAAGCTATCGACATTGGCTGAGACATCATAAAACGGCTCACTCAGTGGGCGCTTGGGCACCAGGCTGATAATGCCCCCCGGTTCTCCTCGGCCAAACAGCACCGAGGCTGGCCCCCGCAGTACTTCCACCCGTTCCACATCGTTGGTGCTGAGGGCGCTCAAGGAAAAAGCCTCGACCCCATCACGGAAAATGCCGCCCCGATTCTCAAAGCCACGAATCAAAAAGCCAGGGCCAAAGACGCTAGTACCTCGACCCCCGTTTGACACAACTGACCCAGCGGTTTCTAGGGCATTGCCCAATTCCGTTGCATCGCGATCTTCAATTACGGCACGGGGAATCACCTGAATCGACTGGGGAATTTCCCGCAAGGGCGTGTCGGTGCGGGTGGCGGAGGTGGCATTGGACGGGGCATAGCCCTCATCCCCGGTTCCGGTCACTCCAATGCGGATGGTGTCATCATTGCCCGTGGCCAACCCCAGACCGGGGGTAATCCCTAACACCAGTCCAGCAGATCCAGGGCTGGCAGTGGCCGCTGGTGGCCCATCGTTGCCCGTGATCACAACCCGCACCCGATTTCCCGGCGCATTAGCAGCATTCACCAGGGCAATGCCCTCGGCGGGGCTAAACTGCTCAAAGTTGCCGCCATCGGGTAGGGCTAGGATCGCATTGGGAATTTCCGCCACCAGGGCATTGCCAACAACCGAGGTGGTGGGTTCCCCTAGCGCTCCGTCGGCCTCGATCACCAGCCGCAGCCCCTCACCGTCAGGCTCCAGCCGAAGGCCCGTAATGGTGGTGACAGTCTGCGCCAAATCTGCGGCTTGCGCGTCGGGCGGCACGGCTTCTACCCCAGCCCCCGCCTCGGCTTGCACCGCCATCGGCATTAGCGCTAGCCATCCTGCCAGTAACATCAACCCCTGCCATCTAACGACCATCACACCACCTACTCACTCCGTTGAGAACGATGATTCTGGCACCAGAACCAGAAACAATCAGGAATACTTCTCAACAAGATACAGGTTACTAAGAATGACTATCACTAACGATGATCCTTGGCCGGAGTTTTTGTGATCACTCCCCGGAGTTTTTGCTGCCCCCGCGCATATACCCCCGGATTCACCCCATACTTCCGGCGAAAAGCAGCGGCAAAATGACCACGGCTAGCAAACCCCACCGCCTCAGCCGCTTCAGTCACGCTGAGGTCGCCGGATTCGAGGAGGTGACGGGATCGCTCCATGCGGTGCTCATGGAGATAGCCAAACACCGTCGTGCCAAACACCTGACGAAACCCCACCTTCAGCTTGTGGTCATTGATGCCCGTAGCCCTGGCCAGTTCCATCAGCGAAGGGGGATGGGTCATTTGGCGGCGCAGGAGTTTGCCCGCGTAGTGGATGCGCTCCACATCATCGGGCTTGAGGACGGGCGCACTGGCTTGATCAGGCGTTGTTTTCAGGTCTTCTATCAACAGCGCCATCAGTTCCCACACTTTGCTTTCCAGATAAAGCCGCTGGGTTAACCCTTGAAACGGGCAGCACAAAATCGCCTGCACCGCCATTTGCATCGCGGCGGTGGGTGTCCCAGAACGCTCTAGATAAGGCTGATCATCAGGGCGCAGCAGGTCTGGAATATCCTGGCTGGCATCTCCAACCCACTGCTGGAAGAGCTGAGGATCGATATGAACATTGATGCCCACGGTGTGGCGCTGACCAGGAACGTACCACAGCCCCGCCGGAGCTAACCCACTGCCAAACACATGGTAGTGCTGATCATCCTTGCCGCCGCCCTGCACCTGCTCAAAGGTAAATTCCAGCGGATGGGGGCGATTGCCCTGGTGAATCTCTAAATCGTCGTGGAACCAGCGGTCTTCAAGACAAAGTTCGATGCCCTCGCGCAGGGCGACATGATGCAGGTGCCCACGCCCTAGGCTAGATGGATAGGTTGTCACACCGCCCTCTGTGGTGATCGACTCGTCGAGCCAGGTTGCGTAGTCGGCTTGGGAGAGGGAGATCGGCATGGCGACGGTTAAAACAACGGTCTAGCAAAAAAGAGGAATGCCTAGGGAACAAAAGCTCCATTGAGACATCCCTCTGGCACACTACACCCAAGACATCAGATGTCATAGAGGATGGAATAATTTTACCCTTAATTGGCAATGATTCTCAATACCATGCGAATAGAATTTTGCGATTTACCCCGGATGTGGCCCTCAGCAGCCGTTAAGCCCAGCCGGTCAGGGGCTGCGCCTATGGGGAGGCAATACGGGCCATAATTGCATCGACCAAGGCACCCAGGGATCGCGTGCCTGTCGTTAATCCACCGACTTCGGCATCGCCCAGCGCATAGAGTTGTCCAGATTTAACCGCCGTTAGGTTGCCCCATACGGCATCTTGCCTCAGGGTTGCTACTAGGTCAGAGGAAGGGGAGGGCACCAACACAACAATCATCTCCGGATCGACCTGCAAAATATGCTCGGGGGAAAACACCGCCCAGTTGATGGCGCTGGGGGTACGATCACCTAGAGACCAGGGATAGTCCACCAAGGTTGCTAGGGTAGAGCCGACTAAGGATTCGCGGGTGGCGACGTAAAAGGTGCCTTGGGTGCCGTTGGTGACCAGCACGGTGAAGTTAGGCTGAGCTGGGTGAGCCGCTAGGCGTTTGCGGAAAGCTTGGGCTGCCGTTTCTGCCTCAGTGGCGCGATCAGCAAGTTGACCGACTTGGTGCAGATTGGCAATCGCCTCTTCAGCAGTGGTTACCTCCAGCAAAAACAGGGGCGCAATGGGGGCCAGGGTTTCCCGTAGACCATCGACTTGGCCCCGGTAGCCGATGATCAGATCGGGCCGCAGGGACAGCAGCACTTCGAGGTTGGGCTCTGGGCCGCCGACCACTGCAATCTGCGAGGCCGCTTCGCCAAAGTAGATCGGACTTTTGGCCCAGTCGGCCAGCCGGGGATGCCCTACCGCCAGGGGCAGGAGATCTAGCTCTGCCAGAATGTCGATGCAGCTCAGGTGCAGGCAGACAATGCGCTCGGCGGACTGGGGCAGGGTTACCGTCGTTCCTGAGGCATCGGATAGGGCAATAGCCGAATCTGGTGCGGTTAACTGCTCTGCGGGGGGTGATTGGCAAGCCGTGAGCCACAGCCCTGTGGATAGGGCCAGCCAGCGGTGATGGAATCGCTGCCGTGGCAGAGGTTGGGCAGAGGGTTGAGTCGGCATAGGTAGGGTTAGCAAAATTGCTAGGGCAAGGGAGAAACCGGGTTCCTAGGGCGCTGCTCAGCACCCATCTTGTGTATGGGCCTCAGAAACCCGGTTTCTGCAAACGGCTTAAAACTGCACCTGATAGCCAATGCGGAAAGTACGGCCCTCTCCGGCGGCATTAAAGATTTCATTA
Source organism: Spirulina sp. (assembly GCA_044070495.1). Taxonomy (GTDB): domain Bacteria; phylum Cyanobacteriota; class Cyanobacteriia; order Phormidesmidales; family Phormidesmidaceae; genus Nodosilinea. The sequence goes on from JBIPSI010000016.1 coordinate 131,197, forward strand.
AAGCCGCTGAGAAACTGAGACTGCACCGGAAAATACTGGCTATTGAACACATTGTTGATACCGACTTGGAGGGTGCCGGGGCCAAGATCAGCCTGACTAATCAAATCAACAACAAAATAGTCGCTAATGCCGACGGCATCGACATCCGCATCAAAGGCGCGACCTCGGCTACCAGAATAGAGCGCCTGAAGTCGGTTACGCCAACCCGGCAAAGGTTCATGTTCGAGGTAGGCCGTAAGCTTCAGGGGTTGAATGCGGAAGGTGGAAATGGGCAGATAGTCGCCTGTATCATCAGCGTCGTTCTCCCCCTCCGTCCAGCCTAGGGTACCCCCCAGCCGCCAGGTATCCGCTAGCTGCCAGTCCACCGTGGCCTCTACGCCATAAATACGCTCTGGGGCACGCACCAGTTGGGAAACGCCACCAACAAAGGTATAGTCTTCGCCCAGGGCGGAGGTGTTGTAGAAGACGGCTAGGGAGGTCTGCACCCCCGACCAGTTGCCCCGCAGACCAATTTCGTAGTTGTTCACCGTCACCGGATCGGTGAGGCGCAGACCTTCACCCACATTGACAAACCCAGCCGGTGGACTACGTAGCACGCCACCAAACGTGGGCACCGAAAATCCCTGGGCAAAACTAGCAAAGGCGGTGAGTTCTGGCGTGAGATCGTAGCTGGTGCCCAGGTTAAATACCGTAGCGTCAAAGTTTTGGTTGCCGCCGGTAATGGCATCACCAAAGAAGGTGGTGTAGTCGTCAACCTGTAAACCAATCCGCTCGTGGCGCAGGCCACCGCTCAATCGCCAGCGATCACTGACATCCCACTGCATCTGGGCAAACAGGCCCAATTGATCCAAGCCGTAGGGGGGAACAAAGGTGCGTTCTCCCACCTTTTGCAACGTATTGCGGGTGTCAAAGGCTACCGGGTCAAAAATCTCAAAGGGGGCAACGTTATTTTCGTCTACATAGTCCACCCCCCACAGCAGGCGGGCGGCTCCAGCATCCCAAAGGGGTGTTTCCACCTGCACCTGGGCACCCCACCGGTCGCCCGAGGCCCGCTGGCGACCAATGACATCAAAAAAGCCGCCCCGAAAATCGCTAAAGCCGACGATGGAGGTGTAATCGCGGTAATACAGGTTGCCCTGGAGGCGGCTCCCAAAAAGGTTGTCGTGGCTGTAGGTCAGTCCGGCGGTCAAGCTACGATCACCCGCCAAGTCAGTACCTTCGGTTGCGAGGTTAACGGCCAGGGGACGAGCTTTTTGAATTCCTGGCTCCTGACGCACCGCTGGGTCAGACAAAAATGCCGTATTTTGCCGACCATCGTAAAAGCTCAGGGTAAACCGCAGTTGCTGATCTGGGGTCAAGCGATAGCCCATAGAGCCCAAAAAGGCATAGGAGGTAGCATCGATCACCCCGCCACCGCTGGTTTCGGGAATGCGATCACCTTCGGCATCAAAGGCCGCTCCGGTCTGCTGTCGTCGCAGGGAAAACACGTAGTCTACCTCGCCGTCGTCACCCGATACCCCCAGTTGTAAACCATGGCCAAAACTCTCATTCAGGTTGCGAAATGTGCCGTCAATTTCGGGAGCAACCGTGACCTGCATGGGGGTATCCGCTGGGGCGCGGCTGGTGATGCTGATCACCCCTCCCGTCGCCTGACTGCCATAGATCGCCGTAGGGCCGCGCACCACTTCCACCCGCTCTACGGTGCTGGGGTCGAGGGCTCGTAGCTCGCGATCTAGCCCATAGTTTCCGGTCAGGGGAATGCCATTAAACAAAATGGTGGTGCTGCGCCCCCGCAGATTTTGAATAATCGACCGGGGAGTGGACACACTCGTCGGTGGGCCAAACCCCGGTACCAGGTTGCCCAAAATATCGCGAAAGTCAGAGCTAAGTGCGGATTGTTGCTCAATGTCTTCGCGGGTGATCACCGTGACTGATCGCGGCAGACTCTGAAGATTTTCTTCGGTTCGCGTTGCGCTGACGACGATCTGTAGTCCCGGGTCGGTGCTTGTTGCCGTGGAGCCAGCGACACCGGGCTGTAGGGTTAGGGCTAGCCCCGTTGCCGTGGCGCGGGTTGCCACCGTGGGGGGTGCGTCGGTGCCTGTAATCGCCACCTGCACCCGGTTGTTGGGCAGAGCAGTGACGCTGACTAGGGCAATGCCCTCAGCGGGGCCAAACTGCTCAAAGGCTTCCCCACTAGGCAGTTGCAGCACCGCATTGGGAACGTCTACCAGCAGCGCATTCCCGGTGACGGTAGTGGTCGGCGCAGCTAACTCCCCCGCTGCCGTTTCTAGCACTACCTCAAGCCCAGCCTCCGTAGACTCAATCCGCACTCCCGTAATTTGAACTGGGGTTTCTCCTTGCTGGGCCATCTCCCAGCCTGCCGCTGGCATAGCCTGCCCGATAGACAGTGGCGCTAGACCGCTGGGAGTTCTATCCGCCGCCATTGCACCACTGGCCCAAAACGGCAGTGTGATTACACCCCCCGCCACCCACCTCACCAGTGCCCGGTGTCCCTGTTGCTGTCCCTGTCGTTGTCCCTGTTGTGACATGATCGATCTCTCCTCATACTGAAGCCTACAAATGATGGGTTAATCATTTGCTGGGAACTGTTCTCAAGAAGATATCGACAAAGGGGACGGTAGGATCGCCCCCGAACGGATCGTTTTGAGCCTTAGAGGGATTTTTCAGCCTCTGCTATAGGCTTTTGGATTGATGCCAAATTGCTTGCGAAAGGCGGCGGCGAAGCGGCTCTGGTTGGCATAGCCCACGGCCTGGGCAACTTCTTTCACATTGAGTCGGCGGCTGTGGAGCAGGTGGCGAGCCGTTTCCATGCGGTGCTGGTGCAGGTAGCCAAACACCGTGGTGCCAAATATCTGTTTGAAGCCCACCTTGAGCTTGTAGTCGTTGAGGTGAACCTGGCGGGCCAGCTCCAGCAGGGTAGGGGGATTATCCAGATGGCGGATGAGGATTTTTTGGGCGGCGTAGATGCGATCACAATCATCGGCGCTAAGGGGGCTGGACGATTGAAGCTGGGGTGCTTCTATATGCAACTGCTCTAGCTTTAGGGCAATCAGCTCCAGGCATTTACCCTCCAAAAAAATGCGCCGAGTTTGGCCATGAAAGGGACAGCGCCAGATTTGCTCCAGCACGAACCGCATAGCTGGGGTAATCACATTGATATCGCTCAGCCAGGGGGTACCCCCATCCGCTGGTTGGCTAAACGAGGACAGATTGGCGATGCCCTGGGCCAACAGTTGCCCGATCTCGTGGTCAGGATCAAGGTGTAAATCAACCTTGACCACTGGGTCATTGGCATACAACATCTGCCGGAGGGGTTGCTCAACGGGGCGCTGACCCCATTCTAAAAAGTTTTCCCCCGTGCGCTTGCCACAGCGATTGCCAGACAAGTTAAAGCCTACCTCATAGCTGGCGACCCTATCTGTCGCTGCCGCAAGTAAGCAGATATCCTCATGGAGGTGATAGTCAAACAGAGACAGATAAATGCCCCGAAGCTGAACTTGCTGCACATAGCCCTGCCCCAGACGAGGCGGCACAATCTCACGCATTTCACCTAAATTTTCGTGATCGCTCTCTTCCAGGGGGGGATTGGCCGCTTGCCAGAGTTCGTCGTAGTCGGTAATGGAGAGGGTAATAGCCATGGCGAAGATGCAAGAGGGGAGGGGCTCTTACAGCAGTTTTAATGAGAGTAGCTCTCAACTGTATCAGAATCTGAGCTGGTTTCTAAAGCAGCCTTTGACCAAGTGGTTTATCAGGATTAGCCTTGGGGATCAGGTAGGTTGAATAACGCTAAGGCACAGCGATAGAGGTGAATGAACGTTAAAGCACTATTATGACCAGCGCCCTGGAAATGGGGTGCGATCGCCTCTATAGCGAAGACATTCAAGATGGCCAAACCATAGACAATACGCTTATTCTGATTAATCCATTTAAAGGTATGAGGTATTCAGATTAGGTTTGCTCACTCACCGTACCTACTCTGAGCAAGCTCGAAAATCGAGAGGTGGGATCGTGGACTAGGGTAGCGCGATCGCCGTACTCCACGACCTGCCCCCGCTCCAAAATCAAAATCTGGTCGGCCCGCTCCACGGTCTTCAGTCGATGGGCGATGATAATCCCGGTGCGATTTTGCAGCAGCCGATCCACTGCTCGCTCAATCCACTGCTCCGTCTGCGGATCGAGGCGTGATGAGGCTTCATCCAGCACCACCAGCCCCGGACTTTTGAGAAACACCCGCGCAAAGGCCAGCAACTGTGCCTGCCCTGCCGACAAACCTCCGCTATCGGCCCCAAGTTCTGTATCCAGACCCGCTGGCAGCGCTTCCAGCCAGGGCATCAGGCCCAGTTCCTCTAGGGTTTGCAGAATCGCGTCATCTGCAATGTGGGGATTAAAAAACGTCAGATTGTTACGCACGCTGGTTTGAAACAATTGCACATCCTGGGTCACAAACCCCACATGGTGCGGCAATTCTCGCAACGGCACCTGGGCAATATCCACCCCGCCCAGCCGAATTTGCCCTTGCTGAACGTCGTATAGCCGCAGCAACAACCGCGCCAGGGTGCTCTTACCGCTGCCCGTGCGGCCCAGTAGGCCAAGGGTTTGTCCGGCAGGCAGGTGGAAAGTGATGTTCTGAAGAGTATCCGGTGCTGACCTTACGATTTCAGAGGTTACGCCTAGGGTCTGATGTCTAGATTGCCGATTGACGGGAGCGCTCAATATTTCGAGATCACCATCTTCCCTGACCCCTGTCGCTCGCAGCCGTTCGCTCTTCTCTCCATACCCAAACCACACGTTGTCAAACTCCACCGACAGCGCCCCCGTGGGCAAAACCCCGTGGCCACCAAGACTCACCTGAGGCTGGTGCCGCAGAAGATCCTGAATGCGCTGGAGGCTGGCCTGGGCCTGCTGGAGTTGCTCTAGCTCTTCGCGAATGCGCTCGATGGGGTCTTGCAGCAGGGTGGCGTAGTAAAAGAGCAGATAGACGGTGCCTAGGGTGATGGCAGATTGGCTCCAAAGATAAGCCCCGACCGCCAAGGCGATGGCATTGCCCAGGGTAAACAGCCCCACGGTGCTACCCCACAGCAGCGTGCTGGTAAAGCGGGCCTGGTGAAAGGCCGCCAACCATTGCCGCAGAAGTTTGTAAAACCGATCCATGACGTAGCTGGCGGCCCCATTGGCGCGGATATCCTCAAGTCCGCTGAGGTATTCGGCCACAAAACCGTAAAATTCGGCACTGACCTGGCGGTAAATGCCCCAGGGGCCAATGGCCAGGGTTTGCAGTCGCCCCAGCACCCCAAAGGCCACCAGGGCAAACAGGCTAAGGCTGAGGCCCGCCCGCCAATCTTCAAGCCACAAAATCGTTAGAATACCCACCACCAGGAGGCCATTGCCCACCACCTGCAACACAAACTGCGAGAAAAACCGCGACAGGGCATCCACATCACCATCGACCCGTTCCACTAGTTCTCCGGGGGTGTGGGCATTGTGAAAAGCCACATCCAACCCCATGACATGGCGAGACAGATCCAGGCGCAGGGCATTGGTGGCCCTCCAAGCAATGGTTTCGCTAAAGCAGGTCGTTAGAATGGCTAGCCCCTGCTGTACCAGGGCAATGGCCATAAATGCCCCTGCCGCCCATACCAACACCCGCTGCGATCCACCCGCCATCGCCGTATCAATGAAGTAGCGCAAAAGCTGGGGGTTCAGCAACTGCAAGCCAATGCCGCTCAGCAGGGTCATCGCCAACCCCAAAAACCTCTCCCGCTGAGGGTTTAGATAGGTTGCTAAAATTGTGCGATACCCTGGTGCTGCTGCTCCCATGGCAAGCCTACGGTACAAAGAACTCAGCCCACAGCTTATCGGCTGGCACGTCTCAAAAGGATTCCTAGACGGAGTATCTTGGCTCCTAGCGGGAGGAGACAACGCTCAGAGGTGCTGCTCCTATGGGCCAACATCAGCCCCCTAGCCGATTGAGGTGGTTTGACTGAAATTGGGACGTCATAATAGATCGTCTGCGGCTGGCGTTCGAGATCCAGGTGATAGTGCGGGCTGACTGACACAACCCCAAAAAGCATTGATTTCTAGCCGTGTGCCCTAACGAGCGGCGTGGCCAAGCCTCCAACCCAAAAGTCTGAGAGGATATTTGGAAAGTATCAATTCATGCTACGGAGGCTCGCGTGAGGGGTTTAAGACCTCATCTCCGTGTTTTCAAAGTGACGTGGGGCGTGCCTTTGGGGTAGTACATTAATGCACGGGACGGAGGAAAATCAGGCTACGCCACCACGATAACCGGGGAGACAAGCACATGGCCATCGAGATGACTTGTCCGACCTGTGGGTCTCACGATATCTCCAAGAACGGCACCAGCCATCGGGGGAAGCAAAATTACAAATGTCGGGACTGTGGCCGTCAATTCGTGGAGAACCCGCAATGGCAACCGAAACCGAAGGAGACCAAGGCACTGGTGAATCGGTTGTGACACGAGACGATCCCCCTAGCAGGCATTGCCCGTGCGACGGAGACGTCGGAGGATTGGGTACAAGGTCAGGCCAATGCGACCTATGCGTCGGTTTCCCAAGTCGCGGAGGTTGTCCCCAAGGCGAAAGGCCGCCTGAAGGTTCAGATGGATGAACTGTGGTCGTTTATGGATCATCAAGGGAACAAGCCATGGGTGGGTCTCGCCATGGATGCCGAGACTCGAGAAGTGATGGGCTGTTATATTGGCGACCGTTCTCGGGCGTCGGCGAGGGCGCTCTGGCAGTCCATTCCAGCGGTCTATCGCCAATGCGCCAAGGTCTATACGGACGTTTGGGACGCCTACGTTACGGTGATTCCGAGCCAACGCCATGAGGCGGTGGGCAAAGACAGTGGCATGACCAGTTACATCGAGCGCTTGAACAACACGTTGAGGCAGCGGGTGGCGCGACTGGTGAGAAAGACCCTGTCGTGCTCCAAGAAGCTCAAGAACCACATTGGGGCGATCTGGCTGTTCATCCATGACTACAATCGCGGCATCCGAGAGAAGCTGGCGAAACAAGGTAATCCGGTCTTTTCCTCTAGCCTGCACTAAAATGCACTACCAGATTTTGTTCGTGAACGCAAACCCTCTCTGGCATTGCCATGGCAAAAATCACCCTCGACATCCCAGACGAGCTGCTCGACCAACTCTCCGAGCTAGGCCAACCTATCGCAGACTGGCTACCCCAGCAGTTGCCCAGCCTGCTTACCCAAGGCCG
>JBIPSI010000017.1:0-131093 GCA_044070495.1 Spirulina sp.
ACTGCAAACCATTCCCATTAACCGTTATGAAGCGGCGGAACTTGATGGCGCGGGACCCTGGCAAAAATTTTGGTATGTGACTTTACCGGGTCTCCAACCTACCTTAGTATTTGCTACAGTCACTACAGTTATTTTTACTCTTATCCCCTTCTTATATTGTTATAATTTACATCCTATCCCCCATTTTTTTTGGGGGTCTTGGGGGTAACCACCACAGGAACCAAGCAGACCGTAACCGTAAGAAAAAACCGAACCACCTTCCGGCCCCCCTCGCCCTTGGGGAGAGGGGTTGGGGGTGAGGGCCACCCACCTATCTACCCACAAAACCGATGGACATAAAACAAACCTGGAACAAAGCCTTTGGGCTGCTGCAAAAGATGGGCAAATCGCTGATGCTGCCCGTGTCGGTGTTGCCCGTGGCGGGGTTGCTGCTGGGCCTGGGCAGTGCCCGTTTAATTGAGCTGCAACAAATTGAACAAGGGCTGCTGACCGACTCCAAATTTTGGTGGTTGCCGGAGTGGCTGGCGGCCATTATGCGGAACTCTGGCGACGCGATTTTTGCCAGTATGCCGTTGATTTTTGCCATTGCGGTGGCCATTGGCTACACGGGCAACGATGGCGTTTCGGCCCTGGCGGCGACGGTGGGGCTGATGGTGTTTTTGGCCACCCTGGGCACTGTGGCCATCGGGATGGGCCTAGAAACCAAGTCGGTGCTGGGCATTGCCACCCTGGATACGGGGGTGTTTGGTGGCTTGATTATGGGTTGCATCGCCGCCTACATGTTCAACAAGTTTTTTAGGATTACCCTGCCGCCCTACCTAGGCTTCTTTGCCGGGAAGCGCTCGGTGCCCATCATCACCGCCTTTGCCGCCATTTTGATGGGGCTGCTGATGAGCGTGATCTGGCCCCCAATCGGTGCCCTGATCGACAGCTTTGCCTCCACCGCCGCCGAGGGGGACAACGTCGCCATTACCGTGGCCATCTACGGCTTCATTGAGCGCCTGCTGCTGCCCTTTGGCCTCCACCACGTTTGGAACGTGCCCTTCTTCTTTGAAATCGGCTCCTTCACCGACCCGATTACCGGGCAGCAGGTGAGCGGAGACATTGCCCGCTTCTTTGCCGGAGACCCCACCGCTGGCATCATTGGCGGAGCCTACTGGTTCAAGATGTTTGGCCTACCCGCCGCCGCCCTGGCCATTTGGCAAAGCGCCAAGCCCAAAAACCGCAAGCAGGTTGGCGGTCTGATGATTTCCGCCGCCCTCACCTCCTTCCTGACGGGCATCACCGAACCGATTGAGTTCTCCTTCCTTTTCGTCGCGCCGCCCCTGTTTGCCGTCCATGCGGTGATTGCCGGGTTTGGCAACTGGCTGTTCGTCACCCTGGGCGGGCGCATGGGCTTCACCTTCTCCCACGGGCTGATCGACTTTGTGCTGTTCAACGGCCTGGGCACGCGGGTGTGGCTGATTCCGGCCCTGGCCCCCATTTTTGTGGCGGTGTACTACTTCACCTTCCGCTTCATGATCTACCACTTCGACCTCAAAACCCCCGGTCGTGAGCTGGATACGGGCACCGATGATGTGAGTGCCGCCATCACCGGGGACAAAGCCGAAATGGCGAAGGCCCTGGTGCTGGCCTTTGGTGGACGCAGCAACATCAAAAACCTCGATGCCTGCATCACCCGCCTGCGGATTGAGGTGGAGGACATGGCCAAGGTCAACGTGCCCCGACTGAAAGCCCTCGGCGCGTCTGGCGTCGTACAGGTCGGCAACAACGCCCAGGCCATCTTCGGCCCCCGCTCCGACAACCTCAAAACCGACATGGGCGACTATTTGAAAGTGGCTGGCCCTGAGGCCGACATGATCGAAGTCCCCGCCGAGGGCTTTGTGGACGAAACCGCCCCCGATTTGGCCAAGATTCCCCCCGATCCCCAGGCAGGCGAAAAGGCCGAGGCCATGATCGCCGCCCTAGGCGGAGCGGACAATATCCGTACCGTCGATCCCGTGGCGTTGACTCGTCTGCGGGTAGAAGTCACCGATCCAGCTACGGTCAATGAAACCGCCCTGCAAGCCGCTGGAGTGCAGGGGATGATGCGACTCCAGGAGAAGGTGCTGCACCTGGTGGTGGGTCTCAACGCCGCCCAGTACGCCGAGGAAATCGCCAAGCGACTGTCTGCCAGGGTGTAATACTCCATCCGGTTTGTTTGCCCTCGGTCTCAGCGGGCGAGGTCTCCTCACCCCTACGGATTGTCGGCCTGGGCATTGGGGGTTTCTGATTCGGATTAGGGATCGGCCTAGATTCATCGACGTCCCTTAGGTCGTGGGGTTAGGCTAACTGCCCAGGAGACACCGACAGCCCACCAAAGCGACGTTGTCTAGCTTGATACCAGGTGAGGGCTTGGGCAAAGGCGGCGCGGTCAAAATCGGGCCACAGCACCTCGGTGAAGTAGAGTTCGGTGTAGGCCAACTGCCACAGCAGGAAATTACTCAAACGCTGCTCGCCGCTGGTGCGAATCATCAAATCGGGGGGCGGGGTCGGATGGGTGTAGAGGGATGCCGTGATCAGGGCGGCATTCACCTGTTCAGGCTGTAATGTGCCATCGGCCACCTGCTGGGCAATGGAACGGGTGGCGGCGACTAACTCTTGCTGACCGCCGTAGTTGACCGCCACATTGAACTGCACCGTTTGATTCGCCTGGGTGGCGGTCATGGCGTACTCCATCAACTGCCGCAGGCGATCCGGTAGCGGTGAGAGATCCCCCACAAAGCGGATCTGAACGCCCTGGCGCTGCATTTCCTCTAGTTCTCGACGCAGCAAACGGTCAAACAACCGCAGTAGAAACTCCACTTCGGTCTGGGGTCGTTGCCAGTTTTCGGTGGAAAAGGCGTACACCGTCAACACCGGAATGCCCCAGTCTTTGCAGCAACGGAGCAGGGCTTTGATGGTCTTGGCTCCTTGGCGGTGTCCGGCAATGCGGGGCAGCCCTTGGTGGGTCGCCCAACGGCCATTGCCATCCATAATCACCGCAATGTGGTGGGGCAAGGCCGCAGGGTGCAGATGGGCGGGAAGTAGGGTGGTCATGGGTTTAAGTCCATAGAACGCAGTAGTGCTCAAGCGCAGTCGAAACAAGGGGGTTAAGCCCCTCGCTCTAAAGCAGATGTTTGAAAAGTTCTGTTGGCTGTAGCAAAGGTGGGGATCCCCCTAAATCCCCCTTAGTAAGAGGGACTTTTACCCCCCTTACTAAGGGGGGCAGGGGGGATCGGCGGGTGCCTAAAGTTACAGCAGATCACTTTTCAAACGCCCTCTAAAGCAGGCTTCCCCAGAGAGGGATCCCCCTGGTTCGCCGCTGTCGGCGTCCCCAGCACACTATCGAGGTAATCTCGGCTGAGGGTGCGATCCCACTGCCACAGCCCCCGCATCACCTGGTCAAAGCTGTAGAGCAGGGTCACCCGATGGGTAGGCGACCAATCGGCCCAGCCTAGTTCGGCCATCATCCGGCGCAGGGTGTGTAAAAGGCTGCCCTGGAGTTGGGGATGGCGGAGTTTTTGGGCCAGCGCCTGGGTGAAAGTGAGGGCAATGGTACCCAGCCCGGTGTTGGGGTAGGCCCAGCGACCAAAGCCCCAAAACTTGGTCATGTGGTTAATTTCGTCGATCAGCAGTTCCCCCAAGACCGCCTGGAGGGGGCCAGTGGTGTAGGCCATCATCCAGAGATAGAGGCCGGTGGCCCCGTATTCGGTGGCGATGCGGTGCAGGCCGTGGCGGTAGAGATCCTGGCGCGGATCGTCGGAGGGGGTGTAGGGGCGGGCGGCGTGGGGGATGACCTCAGGCTTTTGGCCAGCGATCCGGGTGTAGAGGGAGATTAGGGCGGGGGTGTGGCGCTTTTCTTCAATTTCCCACAGGCCCAGGGTGAGGGAGCGGCCCGTATCATCCACCCGCCCCCCGACAAAATGGGCCATGGCCGGATAAAACTGTTCTAGGTACTGGCGGCTGGCTTGGGTATAGCCGTGGATGGGGGCTTCGGTATTGATGGCCCCGGCCAAAATGCGGCAGAAGGTGGCGGCAGAGATACCGCTGAGTTGCTCCGAATGGATGGCGGCCCAGTCCATTTTTGCCCAGGGGCGCGGGCAGGGGTTCTGGAATTGGTGGGGAAGCTCTTCAAAGCGCTCTTGCAGATGCTCTAGGGTGACGTAGCGGCGGGTAAGGGCGGCAATGCGGTGCCAGAGGTGGGGCAGGGTGGGATTTGAGAGCCAAACCCCCGCCAGATCGGAGGGATAATCCGTAGAAGCCGTAGATAATAGAAAGGAAGTTGTCATAATCGCTACAAGCGGTGAGAGCCAGTCCACCATAGGGGGGGTGGGGGTGGAATGTCAGGCGGCAAAGGTCGGCTCCTCTCCGTCCAGAATCCATGGGGCAGGTTGGAAAAAGACGGATTGCCCCCAGCAGGGATGAAAAATCAGGTATCTCGGCTAAAGTTGAGGCAGTTGGTCAACCATGCAACCCATGGCTCCTAAGGCGGTAGAACTGGCGGATGACTTAGTTTTCGCCGTCACTGGGCGGCACCTAAACGATTTGCAACGCACCATTCTGCACCAGGTTTGGCAGGGGCAAAAGTATCTGGATATTGCCCACCGGTCTGGCTACACCGAAGGCCATATTAAGGATGTGGCCTACCAACTCTGGCGCTTGCTCTCGCGGGTAACGGGGGAAAAGGTGACCAAGGCCACGGTGAAGTCGGCCTTGAAGCGCTACTGGCATAAGCTGCAAGCCCCCCCAGCAAAGCCTGGATTCCCAGACGACAGGGAGCCTCAGAATTTTGATCCTCTCAGCCCTCTGGAAACGCCGCCCCCCGGTCATCTCCCCCTGCCCGTAGTCCTAGTAGACCCCGTGGGCTCTGGCTTGCCCCCTCAGCCAGAGCCGCTATCCTCCAAGGATGTCAGACCATCTAGCCCCACCCCGGAGAGCCAGCTAGTTCCCCCCGATCCCCATTTTGTAGGGCGACAGGCCGCCCTGAACCACCTGCAAGCCCTCCTCCAGGCGGGGGATCGCGCCCTTGTCATCCAAGGGGAGGGCGGCCTGGGCAAAACCACCCTAGCCCAGCATTTTGTGGCTCAGCAGGCAGCAGATCTCACCCTCGAACTGCTGATGGCCAAGGATGTGGCCGACCTCACCCCAGCGGAGTGGGTAGTAGAGGAATGGCTGCGCCAGGACTTTGGCGTAGAGCCGGGGCATGAATTTGGCGTTACCTTAGATCGGCTTAAACGCCACCTGCGCCAGCGGCGGGTGATGGTGCTGATCGACAACCTAGAACCCTGTTTGGATGCCCAGGGCTGCTTTATGGCTGCCCATCGTCGCTACGGGGAGCTGTTGCGAATTTTGACCGACCCCCGCAGCCAGACGGTGACGGTGATCACCAGCCGCGACCGTCTCTGTGAACCGGGACTACCCCTCACCCACTATCGGCTGCCGGGGTTAGAGCTAGGGGCGTGGGAAACCTACTTTGGCCAGCGAGGGGTGCGAGGTACTGCGACCATTTTGGCGGCCATGCACAGTGCCTACGGCGGCAATGCCAAGGCGATGGAACTGCTCTGCGGCACCATCCAGGCCGACTATGGCGGCGATGCTGCGGCCTACTGGCCCCTGCACCGGGAGGCACTCCTCGCTCCGGTGGATTTAAAAAACTTAGTAGATAGTCAAATCCAGCGCCTGCGCCAGCTCGATCCAGCGGCCTATCGGCTGTTTTGTCGGCTGGGGGTCTACCGCTACCAGGATGTGCCTACGGTACCCCTGGCTGGGGTACAAGCCCTCCTCGCCGATCTGCCGCCTGATCGCCATCCGGGGGTGATTGCCTCGCTGCGAAATCGCTCTTTACTAGAGCATCACCAGGGGCGCTACTGGCTGCATCCCGTGGTGCGAGAGGGGGCCTTGGCCCAACGCCATCAGGATCCGACCCAGCCACAGGACTGGCAGACCGCCCACCGTTGGGCCGCCCAATACTGGACGGACAGCGTTCGCCGCATTGGCAACCTCACCGATGCCCTGCAAGCCCTCGAAGCCTATTACCATTACGTCGCCATCCAGGATTTTGCGGCGGCGGCCAGGGTGATTTTGCACAGCCGCGACAACCAATGGCAACAGTTTTTGCCCCTGGGGAGCACCCTCTACCGCTTGGGGCTGATTCAGCCGATTGCCGAGGCGATTACCACGGTGCTCGATCACCTACCCCCCGACAATACCGATGCCAGCGAGTTGTACAACATCCTCGGCGACCTCCGCTGGATCCAAGGACGGCTCCAGGAGGCGATTACCTGTCAACAGAGTGCCATCACCCTGGCCCAAGCCAGCCTCAACCAAGACCACCCAGCCCCCACCTCCCATCGCTGGTACTACCTCACCATGCTGCTGGTCGATTCGCAGCTGAGCCTGGGCCTCTACCATCTGGATTTATGGGAGCTAGACATCGCCGCTGGCTGGTTCACCCAGGTGATCCAGCGGGCCACGGGCACCCGCCACCAACCCTGGGCCGACAAAGCCACCACCTGTCTGGCCCTGGTGCGCTCTTACCAGGGGCAACGGGATCAAGCTAAATCCTTGGCCGCCGCCGTCACTCCCACGGTGATGGGGCAGGGCGGCAGTGGGCGCTATGCCTTTTTTGTGCAATTACTGGGCCACACCTATCTGAATTTGGATGACCTAGCCGTGGCCGAAACGCTGTTTCAAACGGCAATTGCAGCGGCAGAGGCGGGGCACTACCTGCAAATTCAGGCCAATGCCCTCTCTGGGTTGGGGCGGCTCCAAGCCCGGTTGGGTCACTTCGCCGCCGCCCTCACCCACCACCAAACAGCGATTGCCCTGCTCGAAGAGGTGGGGGCTAAGTGTGACTTGGCCACAGCCCACCTCCACCTAGCTCTAACCTCAGCCCAAGCGGCTCGCCAAACGGGGCTGGCCACGGATCAAGCCAGCTACCATCGCCACCGGGCCGAAACCCTGTTTGCTGCTATTCCCGCCCCCCACCAAGTCGCCCGTGTCCAACAGACTTTGGCCCAGGGTTAACGATCACCGTAGCCGTACCCATGGCCCCCAGATTCGCCCGACGGTATCCCACGGTTAGTGGTCCGGTTACGGTTAATGAAACCGCGCTGCGATCCACCGAAGCACAGGGGATGATGGGAGGGCAGGAAAACGTGCTGCATCTGGCGGTGGGCCTCAACGCTGAGTAATACGCGGGTGACATCACCCAGCGCCTCGGTACCTAAGTTGAGCCGGGAACAGCCAGATCCCAGGGTTCTTCAAGAACCCTGGGATCTGGAACCCTGGACGCTCCCACCACCCCATCTCCCTGGCGCACGTCCCTCACACACCGTTCCTCCTCACACACCTCTTGTTTCGACTAGGCCGCTGTAGGGTGGGCACCGCCCACCACCCAGGAAATCACCTTCCAACAGCCGCCTGATCTCTCGTTGTCATTCATTTATCCATCCATTCAAGAACCCACCATGACTGCCCTCATCTCCAAAACCGCCCTCAAAACTGCCCTCGCCCTCGGTGCTGGTCTGCTCAGCTTTGCCCCACTGGCGGTGCTGCCCGTCCGTGCAGTCGATGCCGAAACCCCCGTTCTGGCCCAGGTGGAACCCAACCAAGACAACCTGCAAATGCAGTGCCCCGGCTCCATTGGGGTTAACGACGTTAACTTTCGGGTGCTGTATACCCGTGAGGCTGGGTTCTCCCGCATCATCCTGACCCGCCGCAGTACTGGGCAAACCATCGCCGAAACCAACCTCAGCTACGACCGCAAAAACGACAAAGGCCAAGCCATCTGGCGCGGTTCGGTGAACGGGGCTGCCGATGTCACCCTCGTTCACCTCTCGACCCGTGCGCCCCAGGTTGGGGATCAAGTGTCCGTCGGCTACGACATGCAGTGGGGTCGGGGCACCTGCGCCCGTTCCGCCACGCCGTTGTAGGGTTTGCGCCTCCGGGGCCAGATTCCAGTCAGTAGAGATCCCAGGGTTCTTTGGTCGAGTGGCCACAGCATTGGAATCAGCCCAAGCCAAAACCCTGGGATCTGCCGTAGCTGATCAGGGTAGGAGGTGAAAGATCATCTATGGCGATTCTCGATAGAGTGAGATGCACCATGGCTGGGGTCTAGTTCCCCCAGTCCCTAGCGGTCTACGTTTCACTCTGTAGCCCCCTTATCAAAGGGGGCAAGGGGGATCATCGCAATGTCCTTCACCCAAGTGAAATCCGCTATATTTGGGGCGAACCCATGAAAATCGACATCATCATTGTCTACATGCAGCGGTACCAAAAGGGCCACGAAATCCATTTTGTGCCGCCGCTGACGGGAATTCATTTAGCCGCCTTAACCCCAGATCAGCATGAGGTGCGGGTCATCCATCAGCAGGTAGAACCCGTCAATTTGGAAACCGATGCCGACGTGGTTGTTCTATCCTTTTTTAGCGGCTTTGCCCCCGAAGCCTATCGCCTAGCTGAAGCCTATCGTCAACGCGGCAAAATTACCATTGCCGGAGGCCCCCACGTCACCTTTGCCCCAGAGGAAGCCCTGCGGTTTGTGGATGCGGTGGTGATTGGCGAAGGGGAATCCGTTTGGGCACAAATTTTTGAGGATATTGAGCAGAATCAGCTTCAGCCGAAGTATGTAGGTGAATCTCTACCGCTGACAGATATTCCAACGCCAAGATACGATTTACTGCCGAATAAATACATCGTTCGTCGAGTGGTTCAGGCTACCCGTGGCTGCCCATTTAGCTGCTCATTTTGCACGGTGCCCACCCTCAACCCTGGCTTTCGCACTCGGCCTATTGAAGCGGTTCTCAACGATATTCTCTACAATGATTTCCCCCACTGGTGGCAGCGCAAACTTGTGTGGTTTTGGGATGATAATCTCACCGCCAACCGTCCTTATATTAAAGCGCTGCTGCGCCAAATGATCCCTCTCAAAAG
This sequence comes from Spirulina sp., assembly GCA_044070495.1. Lineage (GTDB taxonomy): Bacteria > Cyanobacteriota > Cyanobacteriia > Phormidesmidales > Phormidesmidaceae > Nodosilinea. Next base: position 8,956 of record JBIPSI010000017.1, read on the forward strand.
GTGGTGGCTTACCCAGGCCAGTATGGATATTACCCAGGACGAAGAACTGCTGGATTTAATGCGTGATTCGGGCTGTATTGGGGTGTTCTTTGGAATTGAATCCTTTGGGCCAGAATCCCTCATGGATGCAGGCAAACGCCAAAACAAAGTGACTGAATACCAAAGCAAAATCCAAAAGCTCCACGACCGAGGTATTGGCGTTATGGCGGGGTTTATTTCGGGTTTGGACGGTGACACCCCAGCCAGCATTCGCGACATGGCCAATCAGCTTGAGGAAATTGGCGTTGATGTACCATTTCTCAGCGTGCTTACCCCCTTTAAGGGCACCCGTGCCTACGCCAAAATGGAGGTTCAAGGTCGCCTTCGCCCTGATCTGGGCTGGGAGTTTTATAACGGCTATAACGTTACCTTTCAGCCCGCTAAAATGACGACCCAGGAATTACTAAATGCCCATCGCGATCTGTGGCGTTCCGCCTTCAGCCTGAAGATGGTATTGAGGCGGCTATGGCGGTCGGTGTTTACCCTTCGGAGCGGGGCCTTTATGCTTTGCGGCATCATGAATTTGTTCTATGGCCTCAAAGCCCTCACCCGCAACGAACCCATCTGCTTTGAAGGCACCGATTCCTACCCAGCCATTCGCGAAAAAATTGCGGCCCCTGTCCCCACCGATCAACCGACCCTTTCGGTTTAGGGGGCAGAGGATCAATACCCCGTTACCGTAACGGGATCAGGGTTGGTTTGATCCAACCTGAGCAACAACCCATTGCCAAACCTGATCAACCAAATCTGCGGCCCCTAGATCAAACCATTGCACCGTGGCCCGGTTGCGAAACCAGGTGCGCTGGCGCTTGGCAAACTGGCGGGTGTGGAGAATAATGTCGTTGATGGCCGTGTTTAGCCCTATATCGCCCCGCACGTAGGGCAGCATTTCGGCATAGCCCAGGGTTTGCAGCAGCGGTAGGTCAGCCCCGTACTTCTTGACCAAATGGATCACTTCCTCCTCAAAGCCCATTTCGATCATGGCGTGGGTGCGCTGGGCAATGCGGCGGTTCAGGGTATCGGTGTCTCCATCTAGCCCTAGGTAAAGGATGGGGTAGGTGGGCGGATCCTCCCCTTGCAGCACGGAGGGAGGGTGTCCAGTAACATAGAAAATTTCCAAAGCGCGGACGGTGCGGACGGCATCGTTGGGATGAATGCGCTGGGCAGCGACGGCATCAACGGATTGCAGCAGGGCATAGGCGTGGGGCTGGCCCAGGTCGCTGATTTGCTGACGCAGGGCGGGCTGGGGGGCCACGGGGGGAATTTTCAGCCCTTTGACGACGGCATCAATATAGAGTCCGGTGCCGCCAACCAGGATGGGGATGGATTTTCCGGTTTGGTGAAATTGGCGAATTAAGGCTTGGGCCTGCCGCTGATACTCCGCCAGGGTCAGGGTTTCGGTGGGGTCGCAGAGATTGATCAAATAGTGGGGCACCCGATTTTGATCGGCCTGGGACGGTTTGGCGGTGCCAATGTCAAACTCTCGATATACTTGTCGAGAATCGGCACTAAGCACCACACCGTTGAGGCGTTCCGCCAAGGCCATCGCCAAGCCCGATTTACCCGTGGCCGTTGCGCCACCAATGACCAACAAAAATGGTACATTTGAATTAATCCAGTTTGCCTGAAAGGGGCTAGATTCTAGAATCGAAAATTTTGCGGGTTCCATCCCTAGATCAATCTTCATCTCAGTCCGCTTTAGAAGCGTCTACGACAGGTTTGTGTTATAATTTCAGGACGTTTTAACCTGTTCTTCGACCAGGCGGCTTACAAGCCTATCTAGGCCCCAACTTCAGCCCACCTTTGGAGCGTACCCGAATGACAACCGATTACGGTGCTGATCAGATTCAAGTACTAGAAGGGCTTGAACCTGTTCGTAAGCGTCCAGGGATGTACATTGGCAGTACTGGCCCCCGTGGACTCCATCATCTAGTGTACGAGGTTGTCGATAACTCTGTAGATGAGGCGTTGGCGGGGCACTGTAAGCGCATCGATATTTCCCTCAACGCCGATGGCTCCGTCAGCGTTACCGACGATGGGCGCGGCATTCCCATTGATGTTCACCCCCGCACGGGCAAATCGGCCCTAGAAACCGTGATGACGGTGCTCCACGCCGGGGGCAAGTTTGGCGGCGGTGGCTACAAGGTGTCCGGCGGTCTCCACGGGGTGGGGATTTCCGTGGTCAACGCCCTATCGGAGTGGGTGGAAGTGACCGTGTGGCGCGAGGGCAAGGCCCACAAACAGCGCTACGAACGGGGTGTGCCCATGGGCGAATTGGCCGTGGTTCCCATTACCGAAAAGCGGCGCGGCACCTCGGTTTCCTTTTTGCCCGATACCCAAATTTTCACCACCGGAATCGAGTTTGACTACAACACCCTATCCGGTCGCCTGCGCGAGTTGGCCTACCTGAATGCGGGGATTGAAGTGGTCTTTACGGACTATCGGCTAGAACTGCTGAAGTCTGACGAACCCAGGGTGTCCACCTACCACTACGCGGGGGGCATCACCGAGTACGTCGCCTACATCAACAACGATAAACAGCCCATCCACGACGAAATCATCCACATTTCCGCCGAGCGCGACGGGGTGCAGGTGGAAGCGGCGCTGCAATGGTGTGTGGATGCCTACTCCGACAACCTGCTGGGCTTTGCCAACAACATTCGCACCATCGACGGCGGCACCCACCTAGAGGGGCTGAAGGCGGTGCTGACCCGCACCCTGAACAACTTCGCCCGCAAGCGCAACAAGCGTAAAGATGCCGAGTCTAACCTGGCCGGGGAAAACATCCGCGAAGGGCTGACGGCGATTGTTTCCGTGAAGGTGCCCGACCCCGAATTTGAGGGCCAAACTAAAACCAAGCTGGGCAACACCGAGGTGCGCGGCATCGTCGATTCCCTGGTTGGAGAAGCGCTGACCGAGTATCTGGATTTCCACCCCAACGTGGCGGATTCCATTCTCGAAAAAGCCATCCAAGCCTTCAACGCCGCCGAAGCGGCTCGACGGGCACGGGAACTGGTGCGCCGCAAGTCTGTCCTAGAATCCTCCACCCTGCCCGGTAAGCTGGCCGATTGCAGCAGCCGCGACCCCAGCGAATCAGAAATCTTCATCGTAGAAGGGGACTCCGCTGGCGGTAGCGCCAAGCAAGGCCGAGATCGCCGTTTCCAGGCCATCCTGCCCCTGCGCGGCAAAATCCTCAACATCGAAAAAACCGACGACGCCAAAATCTACAAAAACACCGAAATCCAGGCCCTCATCACCGCCCTGGGGCTGGGCATCAAGGGCGAAGAATTCGATTCCTCCCAACTGCGCTACCACCGCATTTGTCTGATGACCGACGCCGACGTAGATGGTGCCCACATTCGTACCCTGCTGCTCACCTTCTTCTACCGCTACCAGCGGGAACTGGTGGATCAGGGTTACGTCTACATTGCCTGTCCGCCGCTTTACAAGGTGGAACGGGGCCGCAACCATTGGTATTGCTACAACGAACGGGAACTGCAACATCTAATTACTAACGAGTTCCCGGCCAATGCCAACTACACCGTTCAGCGGTTTAAGGGTTTGGGGGAAATGATGCCCCAACAGCTCTGGGAAACCACCATGGATCCGGTTACCCGCACCATGAAACGGGTGGAAATTGAGGATGCCGCTGAAGCCGACCGCATCTTTACAATTCTGATGGGGGATCGGGTCGCTCCCCGCCGCGAGTTCATTGAAACCCACGGCCCCCGCATGAAACTAGAGGATCTCGATATTTAGGCGTGGTTTTAGGCGCAATTCAGGTATGACGGCATTCAATACGCTTTTGGTGGCGGGCACCGATACCGAGGTGGGCAAAACCGTGGTCACCAGTGCTCTGTTGGCCTACTGGCGACGTTATTGTCCCCGGCAATCCGTCGGTATTCTCAAACCCCTGCAATCGGGACAAGGGGATCGAGAGCTGTACCAGCGGGTCTTTTTCCCAAACTTGCCCCTGGAGGCTATCGCCCCCCAATACTTTGAAGCCCCCCTGGCTCCACCCCTCGCCGCTGCCCTAGAGCAGCGCTCGATTGACCTAGGGGTGGTGTGGAAGACCCTACAAACCCTGGCCCAGAACCATGACTGGGTGTTGGTAGAGGGCTTGGGGGGGCTGGGTTCTCCGGTTACCGATGAGTTGACCGTGGCCGATCTAGCTGCTGCGTGGCACCTACCCGTGGTGTTGGTGGTGCCCGTTAAGCTGGGAGCCATGGCCCAGGCGGTAGCCAATGTAGCGCTGGCCCGTCAGGCAAAGCTCAATCTACGGGGCATTATTCTCAACTGTCCCCAACCCATCGGCCCAGGGGATATTGAACGCTGGGCACCCGCCGAGATGATCACTCGCTTTACCCAGGTGCCTGTGCTGGGGGTCTGCCCTTACCTAGAACAGCCCGAATCCCTAGAGGCGCTGGCCCAGGCGGCCCAGGATCTTCAGCTTGATGCCCTGAACTTGCCCCTAGCCGTTCTGTGAGCTGTCGTTCTGTACATCGTCAATGTTCCAGGGGCGCAGGGCCGTGAACGGGATATCCTCAGGATCATATCCAACCCGATCCCTTGGGAAACAGTCACGGCTACCCCGTTCGCATTCGTCGGCGATCAAAGTATCTGACCCTTGGGCAGGGACAACCTCTACGTAGACGATGGCGGGGGGAACGGGCGGAACGGCATAGAGCATAGCAAACTCCTTGAATAAACCCTGATGGAAACCAAATAGACCAACCGCAGAGAGCCAACTTCATGGCTTGATAACCTAGTACATCGCTGAAACTAGGATCTCAGTGCAATTCTAGGACTTATAACAGTCTGTTAAGTATTGTTTGCCGATACAAATTGCCTATGCTTTTGTAAATCCAAGGCATTTGTTAATTCTTTGTATATTCTATCCTCTTTTCGGGTCTCCAAAGGGGGTAAAGTTGCTCAACCCTGCATAAATACGGTTGCTAAAGTGACTTTTATAACCTTTGCTTTGCCCTGACTATGGTCTCCATTTCTGGGAGAGTTAGATGACCTGTTAGCCGGTCACGGCATGGGTGTGTGGCCTATCTTCCGAATTCTTGCGGAGCAACCCTTGGCAGCTAGGTCTAGTGGTCTGCCGAGGTCAACGTTTTAGCAATAGAGTTGCTTAGCAAGAGAGTCGTCTAGGGCCGTCCCTGGCTCAGTCGATATGGATCATCATTAACGACATATCATCGCTAGCGGTGGCGCTGGCCTGGCGGCGCATGACCGATTGCAAAATATAGTCCACACTTTTCTCGCGGCGGGCCACGGTGAGCAGATCGATAAAGGCATCCAAGCCCAGGTATTGGTCGTTGTTTTGTAGCACTTCGTAGAGGCCATCGCTAAACAGGTAAAGGCTGCTGTTAGGTGGAACCTGGCAGCGCTGCCACTTGTATTTGGCCTCTGGCATCATGCCAATGGGCATGCCGGGGGTGCGTAGGCGTAGGGTACTCATGGTTTGGTCTTGGCCCACGGAAATGAGCACCGCCGGGGGGTGGCCAGCGCTGGAATAGAGCAATTGCCGATTGGCACAGTTCAACACGCCATACCAGATGGTGAAATATTTTTGGTTTTGATCCCCCATGGGGAAGGTTTCGTTGAGGGCGCGGAGCACCTTCTCAGGCCGATAAAAGCTAACATCCGGCAGAGACTGAGCCCGCAGCACATTGAGCACCGAGGTGGAGAGCAGGGCAGACCCCAACCCATGGCCAGACACATCTAGCAGGTATATCACCAGGTAGTCGGGGTCGAGCCAGTAGTAGTCGTAGCAGTCGCCACCGAGCTGCTGGGAGGGGAAAAAACGAGACTGAATGGGAATTTTCCCGGATTGGTCAGGGGGCAGTAAAGAACGAACATAGCTCTCGGCCTCCGCTAGCTCGGCTTCCATTCTCTGGGTTTGCTGGCGTAAATCTTGGGTGAGCTGGTAGAGGCGCAGCCCTGCCCTAACGCGGGCATTGAGTTCGTTAATGTCAACGGGTTTTGACAGTAGATCGTCGGCCCCCATTTCCAGCCCCGTTACCCGGTCGGCGCTGCTGAATCGGGAGGTGAGCAGTAGCAGGGAGGCAATGTAAAGGGTGGGGTGGCGCTTGAGGCTGTAGCAAAAGGTGAGACCGTCGATTTCCCCTGGAATGTTCCAGTCGCAGATGATGACCCCAGGCATGAGTTTTTCGGCTAGGGCCAAGCCTTCCTTGCCGTTGCGGGCCGTTGTGACCTTATACCCCTGAGCCACTAAGGCATTCACCAAAAACTGCTCAGTGTCAGCGTCATGCTCGATAATCAAAATATCGGTCATAGGATCTCTAGGGCGATACCCCTGGGGCAGGGGGAGGCAGCAAGCAGGGGGCGAGGGTAGGATAGGTTCTACCTTTAGATTTACCGTAACCCTAAACTAGCTCAGTATGGTTTTCGATTCAGTTTGATTCAGGTCGGTTTCGTGTCGGTCGGTTCATCTAGACGGGTAGGCCAGGATACATGGGTGCTCCCCAGGGCGTTGGTCGGCGGGTAAAGTCTTTGCAACGGTATGCCTAGCTACCGTGAAGACCAGGGTCGTCTGATACGCCTAGTGCAGGGATCGCTACCATCAGCCATCACCGCCGACCATCATTCCTTGCCCCCTCTATGGTGCCGCTACGATGACCCCCTCCACCTGTACCTTGCCCACCAGTTGTGTGGTACCCATCCACAAAGCCCCCCAGGATTACCAAGCCTTCCGCATCAGCCCCCAGGACACCAACCGCCTCGCCCTGGTGTTTGACCCGGTGATTGCCGATATGTCCCTCACCTACTGCGTCGAGATCTTTGACGTGGGCGGCAAAACACCCCCCAACCGCCATCAAATTGCCGTGGAAATGTTCTTTGTGCTGAAGGGCCAAGGGCTTGCCACCTGCGACGGCAAAACCGTCCCCATCCAGGCCGGAGACAGCATTTTGGTGCCCCCCAACGGCATCCACGTGATTGAAAATACTGGCCCCACCCGGCTCTATGCCCTATGTATCATGGTGCCCAATGAGGACTTTGCGGAGCTGATCCGCAGCGGCACCCCGGTGGAATTGGACGAGGAAGATATTGCCGTCCTCCGCCGCCACGATACCTAAGGTGGAGGTTCATCACGCCCGCCTAGGATGACGGGGGAAGGTTACCGAGTGCAACGGTTACAGTCTGCAACGGTTACAGTCTGCAAAGAACCACCATAAAACTTCAACAGATAAATTTTCTAGAACGAAATTAGGCAGGCTTAGAGGGTCGCGTTACTCTGAAGAAGGACAGAACGGAGTCGCTTCAAACAACGTCTGTCTGCCCCCTTGGGGTTTACTCGATAGGCCACTTTAAAGATGGCAAGGAGTGGGTTATGACTCAAAATGTCCTTTCTTCAGGTTTGCGTAATGTTGGCATTGTTGGTGCCTATTCCAGCGGTAAAACAACCCTATTAGAAAGTATCCTTTCGGTGACGGGGGCCATTACCCGCAAGGGCAGTGTCGAGGAGGGCAACACCCTGGGAGACAACACTCCTGAAGCCCGCAATCGCAAAATGACGGTGGAATTAAATGCCGCTAGTACTGAGTACGGCGGCATTCGTTTTACGTTTTTAGACTGTCCGGGTTCTGTGGAACTTCAGCAGGAAACCTGGAATGCTTTGGTGGGGGTGGATGCAGCCATTGTGGTTTGTGAGGCTGATCCGAATAAAGTATTGACTCTGTCGCCGCTACTGCAATTTTTAGATACCTGGGAAATTCCCCACCTGATTTGGATTAACAAATTGGATCGGGCCAATGGCACCTTTGCCGATGTGTTGACTTCCCTGCGGCAAATTTCCGCCCGTCCGGTCATTCCCCAGCAATATCCCATTCGCCAAAATCAAGACTTGGTGGGTTTTATTGACCTGGTAACGGAGCAAGCCTATCACTATCATCCCGGTGCCCCGGCGGATCCGGTGCCTCTGCCAGCCTCGCTTCAGGCGGAGGAGCAAGCCGCCCGCACGGAAATGCTGGAGACCTTGGCCGACTATGACGATCACCTGCTGGAAGAACTACTAGAGGAAATTGCCCCGCCAGAGGAAGAAATCGTTAAAGACCTGAAGATGGAACTGGGGGCGGATTTGATCGTGCCCGTATTCATCGGTGTGGCATCGAGCGACTACGGCGTGCGGCCTTTGCTAGATGCCCTGGTGAAGGAAGCCCCGGAACCGGAAACCACCTGCGAAAATCGCGGCGTTAAGGCGGGGGATGCGCCCCTGGCCCAAGTTCTCAAAACCTACTACACGCCCCAGGGCGGCAAGCTTTCCCTAGTGCGGCTGTGGCGGGGCGAGTTGCGCGATGGCGACGGCCTCAACGGCGAACGTATGGGTGGCCTCTATGACCTGATGGGGAGCCAGCAAAACAGCCTCTCCCAGGCGGTGGCAGGCCAAATTGTGGCCATCGCTCGGCTAGAGAATGCCAAGACCGGGGACACCCTCACCACCAACGGCAACAGCGCTGAACCCCTGCCCAAAGCGCCCGCCATCGATCCGGTCTATGCCCTCGCGGTGACGCCGGAAAAACGCAGCGACGAGGTGAAACTCAGTGCCGCCATCGGCAAACTCCTCGAAGAAGACCCCTCCCTGGCCTGGGAACAGCACGGCGACACCCACGAAGTTATCCTCTGGGGCCAAGGGGATGTACACCTGAATTTGGCCATTGATCGCCTAGGCCGCAAATACAACCTGCCCATGACCACCCACCTGCCTCAAGTTCCCTACAAGGAAACCATTCGGCAGGCGGTGGAAACCGTCCATGGGCGCTATAAGCACCAAAGCGGCGGCCACGGGCAGTTTGGCGATGTCTATCTATCCATCAAACCACTGCCCAGGGGCGAGGGCTTCACCTTCAACGACACCATCGTGGGCGGTGTGGTACCCAAGCAGTACATCCCCAGCGTAGAAAATGGCGTGCGGGAATTTCTCAACCGTGGCCCCCTGGGCTATCCGGTGGTGGATGTGGCGGTCACCCTTACCAATGGCTCTTACCACACGGTAGATAGCTCCGATAACGCCTTTCGCCAAGCCGCCCGCCTCGCCATGACTGAAGGCCTGCCCATCGGTGGCCCCACCCTGCTCGAACCCATCGCCCAGGTGGAAATTTCCGTCCCCAGTCTCTACACCTCCAACGTGCTGAAGCTGGTCAGCGGTCGGCGCGGCCAAATCCTCGGCTATGAGGGCAAGGCAGACTGGCCCGGTTGGGATGTCGTAACGGGCTATGTGCCCCAGGCGGAAATGCAGACCATGATTTTGGAACTGCGCTCCCTCACCATGGGCGTCGGCTTCTTTAAGTGGGCCTACGACCACCTCGACCCCGTGCCCGAAAAACTCACCGAGAAAATTCTGGCCACGGCGGACGCCAGCTAACGTCTGTCCGTCCTATCCGGAGGGGCTGAGAAGCCACGGTATCCTCAGCCCCAACCCTAACCCCTCTCCCGCCATGGGCTACTCAGTACACACAAGTCAGGTTCCTAGCCAACGACGACCTTGACTTGATATGGGTGGTTTTGAAGCGATGGCCCAAGCCGCTTTGGCCGCAGATGAGGCAGGCGAAACCGAGGACGGGGGTTTTGGCGAAGCGTAATGAAATCTTCCAGAACCCAAGACTTTCGTAAGCTCTTTGCCAAACTGCCCAACCGAGTCTAGGCAACCGCTACAAAAAACTATCAACTCTGGCAAAAAGATTCTTCCCATCCTAGCCTGGAGTTTAAGAAAATTAGCGCCAAACTCAACATTTGGTCAGTCAGCGTGGACATTGGTTAGCGCACTTTGGAAACCATAAAAATGCAAGAAGACAAAATCATTTGATTTTGAATTGGCTCCCATGCAGAATGCAATCGTATTCTCAACAAAAAATCGTGATAGCCGCCGAATGCGCTATGGATTAAGTTAGAACACTATCGGGAAATCTTGCACAAGCTTTGCTAGGCAATTCTATGCGTCAGACAACCTATGGGTGGCGCGAAATTCTCTGGGCGAAACGCCTGCCCAACGCTTGAACGCACGGGTGAAGTTTGCGGTATCGGCATAGCCTAGTTCAGCGGCAATATCGGTAATGGAGACACTCTCGCCCTTTAGCCATTGAGCGGCTAAATTAAATCGAACTTCATCGACTAAATGGCCATAGCTGATGCCGTGGCTAGCCAATCGACGCTGAAAACTTCGCACACTCATCCCCGATGCCTCGGCGGCTTGGGCAATGGTAGGGCAACCCTGGGGCAACAGGGCTTCGATCAGTTGCTTGAGGGATGGGATGAAATCGAGGGCGGGGGCCGATTGATGCAGGGCTTCAAACTGTCCGAGGGTGGGGGACAACGGGTTCAGGGGCTGACTGACATATTCCCTCGGAATTTTGATGGCGTTGCAGGGCTGGTTAAAGGAAATCCGCGCCGCTTCCAGCCCTTTGAGATCGCATAGAGCAGGATTGTGCGGCGTTACAAGATGTACTTCGGGTGGCTGCCACGTTGGCCCTAACACCATTCTCAGGACGTTTAAGTGAGTCATCAGGCTAAAGCATTGAGCCTGGGAATAGGCTTGGCGATCTAGGGCGTATAGGTGACTTTGCAACCAAAGGGCATCGGTACTCCACCGCAGGCTAACGCGCTCGCCAGAATTGAGTAAGTTGATCGTTTTTTCTAGGGTTGTGAGTAGATCATAAAGGGTTAGGGAGCAGCGAATCATAGCCCCAAACTGACCAAGATGGGTCACATTGGTTACCTGCCCTACCAAGGCACCAAAGTTATCAATTCCTTCCGCCTGCGCTACCTGTTCAACAAAACTTGCACTTTGCACCATGGGTATCAACCGCTCTGGATGGGTGAGCAGAACAGGTGACAGATTAGCTTGGTCTAGCCATCGTTCAGTGGGGGCACCAATTTGGTCTGAAAAGTCAGTAAAGCGGAGCAAAATAGCAGTTCTAATCAGGGGAATTGAATCCATGGCGGAATATCACTCCATAGCTTTGCAGCAATGCTTTGAATCAGTCAACGCAAGGTGGGTGAGCAGCAACGCCCTACTGGCAGACATACCCTGGTCGAGAGTAATCCGTTGTACGGAGTGACATAGATGGTGGGTTGGTATGGGCCAATTCTTAAGCTTCTCTTTATGGATATTGGCGCAAAATGACAAGTCGGGCAAGGGGGTAGGATGATATTTCTAGGGTGGTAAAAATCTAGAATGGTTTGCTGGGTATTTTATGCCTTAATAGGCAAGGATCTCTGGTTTTTAAAACCCTGAGAAGCCCTGAAAATGTCATTAAAATATATCTTTCTTCACATTGATCGTGAAGCCTGTTCAAGCCCTTTTCAGTAGGTGGTTGGCCCGTGGATGGTGCTTTTAATATCAAAGAGTTGTTGAGTAGCTTTGCTCAGCTAGCGGTGTTTGCCACGCTGTTGTCCATGGGCTTGGTGCTTGGGTTTGGCGGCATGGCACGGCTCTGGCGACAGCCCAGCTTGCTGGTGCGCTCGGTGATTGCGGCCTTTGGGGTGGTGCCCGTAGCGGCCATGGTTTTGGTCTTGGTGCTGCCTCTGTCCTTTGAGGTGCGGGCGGGCATTGGGGCGATGGCGATCATTCCTGGTGCGCCGTTCACCTACCGCAAGATGCTGAAGGGGGCGGGCGACCCAGAGTTGGCGGGCAGTTTTCAAGCCACGATGGCGCTGTTGGCTATTGTGCTGGTGCCCCTGTGGCTAGGCATTTTGGCGGCGCTGTATCCCAATGATGCGTCCGCTTCGGTGGCCACGGTGGGGCGGCAGATCCTGATGGTGCAGGGGATTCCGCTACTCTGCGGGGCGGCAGTGCGGCAGTGGTTGCCCGACTTGGCCGAGGAATTTGCCGAACCCCTGAACCGGATTAGTTCGGCCATGCTGGTGGGCGTGGTGGTTCTGGTGCTGGCGGTTGGCCTATCCCTGGTGCTGAAGGCGGGGCCACTGCCCATTTTGGCGGGGGTGTTGATGGCGGCGGTGGCTCTAGTGGCGGGGCACTATCTGGGTGGGCCAGATCCATTCACCCGACAAACCATTGCCCAGGCCACGGCCAGCCGCAATGCCGGTTTGGCGATTGCCCTGATTACCCTGAATTTCCCCAATGCGGCCCACGAAATTTTAGTCACCATTGCCGCCTATGCGGTGATGACGGCCATTGCCAGCAAAATCTACGTGCGTCTTTACCAAAAACAGTTGGCCAAAGCGGCCCCACCCTCTGGGATGACGCCGGAACTGGAGTAGTGGGGTTTCCTTGGGTTGATCCCCCCTAGCCCCCCTTGAAAAGGGGGGGATCGGGTTCAAAGCCCCTCTTAAAAAGGGGGGGATCGGGTTCAAAGTCCCCATTTTTAAGGGGGATTTAGGGGGATCTCAAAGGACTTAGGGCATAAAACAAGATGTGTATAAACAGTAGCTTATTGAGAGGAGTAATCAGGTGAATTGACTACCGATAGAAGCTGGGGGAATCTGAAACCCCAAAATTTTTACCTCACTCAACCAAGAAACGCCATAGGCTAAGCGAACGTTTGGCATCACGAATCATTCAAAAAGGACTAAATACAGTGTTGAAGACGCTTTTTTCCGGTTTGTTGATATCGGCCTGTTGTGTAATAGGTGTTTCGTCCTCGGCCTTGGCCCAGACCACCTCCGCCCCCACCGAAACCCAACCCCAATCTACGGAAGATCTGGAGGTAGACGACCTCACGGATGATCAGGTGGCGCAGATGGAGGCCATTTTTGATGCCTACGAGCCGCAGATTGCCGAGGCCACGGTCAACTATTTGGCCGCCCTGGAGGTGATGAACAATCTGCTGGTGCCCACCACCGCTGATCTAGCCCTCAACGATGCCCATGACCAGGTGCTGACCACCCGGCAAGCCCTCGATACCGTCATTTTCGAGCGCAACTTAGCCCTGCGATCCGTGCTGAATTTGGATCAGCGCCAGGTGATTAACGACTATGTGCGGGCCTACCTGGGCCTTGCCCCCGCCGAACCCATGGCGGTTTTTCCCGAAAATTTGATCGGCCAGAATATTGACACCGTGCTGGAAGAGTTGTGGGCCGATGGCTGGGAAGTGGTGGTGGAAACGCCTAGCGAAGTGCAGCTAGATCGGGGTGCAGAACAACTGGATTTGGCCCGCAATCGCAGCGGTCAAATTGTCGATGTTCGCTTTTCTAACTAGGCCGATAGGAACCCAACCATGACCTATCTCACCCCAATTATCGGCTTCGCTGCCGCCATCGTACTGCTGCCCACCTCAGCCAGCGCTCTCCCCTCCCTGGAGGAGACCAACGACCAACCCACAAGCTTGGAACCATGGCCAGAGGTCGTGGAAGCGGTGCCTGAGACCGAGGTTGCTGAGGGAATCTCTGCGGAATTGTCTGAGGGAATGCCTGAGGATGAGGCACCTGCTGTCTTCTCTGCGGAGGTAATGCCACCGGAGACCCAGGTTGCTGAATCGGCCCAAACGGCTGATGTAACCGCTAGGGAGTCCGTCAAGCCTGAGGCCAGTCCACAGTCTGACCTGAGTAATGAGGCCCAAGCGGCGGATCCCCTATTGATAGAGGATCCCTGGCTGCCGCTCTCAACCAGCAGTCGAGATCTGCAACGGACGGAGGCTTCCCTTGGGAGCGAGGATCTGCTTCCAACGCCCCTCGGCCAGCCCCTTGATGTGGCCCAGACGACGGCAGAATCTTCCCCTTCGGATAAGTGGCACTTTTTGCTCACGCCCTATGTCTATCTTCCCTTTAGCATTTCGGGTTCAGCCAACTTTACTAACCTGAACGGTAACCTGGGCGGTTCCGGAGGAGGTATTGGTTCTGGAGGAGGTATTGATTTTGAACTGGAACCCAACCAAATTAGAACGGCGCTGCGCAATAGCTTAAACTTCGCCTTCTTCAGTGGTTTTGAAGCCTGGAATCCGAATTATAGGCTTGGGATTCTCTCCAACTTTGAATACGTTTCCCTGTCCACTGAGAGTACTGTGGACAGGGATGTGCGGTTTCCGGGGTTAGCGAACTTTATTCCCGCCCAAATCAATGCAGACTTAACGACCCAACTCATGCGAGCCGACCTGGTGGGCAGCTACCGCTTTTACGATCCAGCGCGAGTGAATCCAGAGGGCATCCGTTCAGAATACGACCTAGGCCCCTTTGTGTTTGATGTGTTGGGTGGTCTGAGTGTAATCCAAGTGAATACCCGGCTCGGTTTGAGCACCAATTTGGGTGGGTCGGGCCAGTTTAACAACAGTAGCACCGTCGTATCGCCGCTGATTGGCGGTCGGGTGCGGTGGAATGCCAACCCTAAGTTCGCCCTAGTCGGAACGGGCACTATCTCTGGATTTGGCATTGGGGGGCTGACGCAGTACGGCTTTCAGGGTGGGCTTGATTGGATGTTCTCAGGCGACACCACCTTGGGGGCGGGGTATCGCGTTGGCTTCACCGACTACAACACTGACCGGGTTGACCTCAACGTCGATCAGCACGGGCCTTATATCAATATCGGCTTCCGCTTTTAAGCCGTCGTTGGGGTAGGGCAATGCCCAGGGGTTTGGCCGCCCCATTCGCCTAACCCTTCAGCGTTGGCCGTGCCCAAGAGGGAGAATCTACCCCATGAAACCCGTGGCATTCAGCCCCAAGTTTCATGGTTTTGCCGCCTGAGTTCGCTAAGCACAATAAGGATCAAGAATCACTGATTATGACTTCAAACGACACGGTTCAACGCCAAATTCTGCCCATCCCTGACCAGACTCACTTTGGCATCACCACCTACGATGCCAAGGATCCCGATACCAAGTATCCCCCGATTCGAGAGTTGCGTCCGCCAGCGGATGCCCCCAATGTGCTGGTGGTGCTGCTGGATGACGTGGGCTTTGGTGCATCCAGTGCCTTTGGTGGGCCTTGCCACACCCCCAATTTTGAGAAACTGGCGGGGGAAGGGCTGAAATACACCCGCTTCCACACCACCGCCCTCTGTGCCCCCACCCGTCAAGCGTTGCTCACCGGGCGCAACCACCATTCCGTGGGCATGGGCAACATCACCGAAACGGCCACGGCGGCACCGGGGCAGTGTTCCGTGCGGCCCAACACCAAAGCGCCCCTGGCCCTGACTCTGAAGCTCAACGGCTACTCCACCGCCATGCTGGGCAAGTGCCATGAGGTGCCCGTGTGGCAGAGTTCGCCCATGGGGCCGTTTGATGCTTGGCCCACCGGGGGCGGCGGTTTCGAGTATTTCTACGGCTTCATCGGCGGCGAAAACAATCAGTGGGATCCGGCCCTCTACGACGGCACCACCCCCATCGAACCCCCCGCCACCTTTGAGGAGGGCTATCACCTGACGGAAGACCTGGCCGAAAAGGCGATTGGTTGGATCAGCCAGCAAAAGGCGCTGATGCCCGACAAGCCCTTCTTCATGTACTTTGCCCCCGGTGCCACCCATGCGCCCCACCATGTGCCCAAGGAATGGATCGAGAAGTACAAAGGGCAGTTTAGCCACGGCTGGGATCGCCAGCGGGAGATCACCTTTGCCAAGCAAAAGGAACTGGGCGTGATTGGCCCCGATGCCGAACTCACCCCGCGCCATGCCGAAATTCCTGCCTGGGATGAGATGGATGCCGCCTATAAGCCCGTGCTAGAGCGGCAAATGGAGGTTTACGCCGCTTTTCTAGAGCATACGGACTACGCCGTGGGGCAGGTGATCGATGCCCTGGAGGATCTGGAAATTCTGGATGACACCCTGATCTACGTGATCATCGGCGACAATGGCGCATCCGCCGAGGGCACCATCCACGGGGCCTTCAACGAAATGGCCAACTTCAACGGCATGGCCGGACTAGAAACCCCAGAATTCATGCAGTCCAAGCTGGAGGATTTTGGTGGGCCAGACTCCTACGGCCACTTCGCCGTGGGCTGGGCCTGGGCCATGGATACGCCCTACCAGTGGACGAAGCAGGTGGCTTCCCACTGGGGCGGCACCCGCAACGGCACTATCGTTCGCTATCCCAAAGCCATTGAAGAAAAAGGCGGTTTGCGGCACCAGTTCAGCCATGTGATTGATGTGGCCCCCACGGTGCTGGAGGTGGCGGGCATTCCTGAACCCACCATGGTGAACGGTGTGCTGCAAAGCCCCTACGAAGGCACCAGCATGGCCTACAGCTTCAACGAGGCCGATGCGCCCGAACGCCACGAAATTCAATACTTCGAGATGTTTGGCAACCGGGGCATTTACTACAAGGGCTGGAGCGCCATCACCAAACACCGCACCCCCTGGGTGATGGTGGGGCAAACCATGGTGCCCTTCGACGAAGATGTGTGGGAGCTGTACGACGGCAGCAAAGACTGGACACAATTCCACAACCTGGCGGCGGAAATGCCAGAGAAACTGCTTGAACTCCAGCGTCAGTTTCTGATCGAAGCCGTGAAGTACAATGTGCTGCCCCTGGATGATCGCCAGACCGAGCGGATTGACCCCGCCACCGCTGGTCGCCCCTCCCTGGTGAAAGGGGATTCGCAAATTTTCTTTGCGGGCATGGGCCGTCTGTCAGAAAACAGCGTCATTAGCATCAAGAACAAGTCCTTTTCTATCACCGCCGAAATTGAGGTCAAAGCAGACAAACCCGCTAACGGCGTGATCATCGCCCAGGGCGGCAAGTTTGGCGGCTGGAGCGTCTACACCAAGGAGGGCAAGCTTAAGTTTGCCTACAACGTCCTGGGCATCCAGGAGTTTTACGCCGAGGCCACATCCCCGGTGCCCCAGGGCAAGCACCAGGTGCGGATGGAGTTTGCCTACGATGGCGGTGGCCTTGCCAAGGGGGGCAATGTCACCCTCTACTACGACGGCCAATCTGTCGGTACCGGACGGGTTGAAGCCACCCAGCCGATGATTTTCTCGGCGGATGAAACCACTGACATCGGCTGCGAATCGGGCACCTGTGTAACTCCTGACTACAGCGCCCACAGCAGCAAGTTCACGGGCAAAATCCACTGGGTGCAGCTCGATGTGGGCCAGGATGACCACGACCACCTGATTTCGCCAGAAGAGCGGCTGCGGGTGGCCATGGCGCGGCAGTAGTGGCCCCAGATCCTAGGGTTCCTGTCCCAGATCCCCCCGTTTCGGCGACGGGGGTGGCCCGACGCTCCTAGGCGAGAGCCGTGATGTATTGATAGGCCCCCCTACGTCTTACCGTGCTCTTGATCGCCAGCATTACCGGAGCCAGTTCAACCCAATCACCCTTAGAGGATATGAAACGTGAACCATACAACGCTCAACGAACAAACCGCCTATGAGATCGGCATTGAGGCCTATCAATACCTCTACCCACTGATCACGATGGATGTCACCCGGCGCATCACCACCAACTATGCCGCCGATGCCAAACCCGGCATGGGGCCGATGAACGCCTTTCACCACATGCGGGCCTTTCCCACCGCTGACTTTCGGGAGGTGGTACGCCCCAACTTCGACACCCTCTACTCTATGACCTGGCTCGACCTGACCCAGGAACCCATGATCATCTCGGCTCCCGATACCGACGGGCGCTACTATCTGCTACCCATGCTGGATATGTGGTCTGACGTGTTTGCGGTTCCGGGCAAGCGCACCAGCGGCACCAGTGCCGCCCACTATGCCGTTGTGCCGCTGGGGTGGCAGGGCCAACTGCCCGCCGGGGTGGAAGCCATCCACGCCCCCACCCCCTACCTGTGGGTCATCGGGCGCACCCAGACCAATGGCCCCAAGGACTACGCGGCGGTTCACCAGGTGCAAGACGGTTATCGGGTGACGCCGCTGTCCCAGTGGGGTAAGCCCGTAGAACCTCCCACAGCGGTGATTGACCCCAGCGTAGACATGAAGACCCCGCCCCTACAGCAGGTCAACACCATGACCGCCGCCCAATACTTTGGCTACGGGGCAGAACTGATGAAGCTCCACCCGCCCCACATCACCGACTGGTCTACCATCGCCCGCATGGGCCGTCTGGGGCTGGTGGTGGGCGAAAGCTTTGACCTTGCCAGCGCCGATCCCGCCTTTCAAGCGGGCCTTAATCGGGCCGTGGTAGACGGTCTCAAGCTGATGGTCGAAAAGCTGCCCACCCTGGCCAAGGTGGTCAATGGCTGGCAGATGAACACCGACACCATAGGGGTCTACGGCAATTACTACCTAAAGCGGGCGATTGTGGCCATGGTGGGTCTGGGGGCTAACCAGCCCCAGGATGCCGTCTATCCCCTGAATGTGGTTGATGCCGATGGCCAACCGATGGACGGTGCCCACAGCTACGTGCTGCACTTTGAAAAAGCGGAACTCCCCCCCGTGGAGGCATTCTGGTCAATCACGATGTACGATGCCGAGGGTTTTCAGGTGGCGAACTCGCTGGATCGCTTTGCCATCGGGGATCGTGATGACCTCACCTACAACGCCGATGGCTCCCTCGACATCTACATGCAGCACGAGTCGCCCGGTGCCGACAAAGTTGCGAACTGGCTGCCCTCCCCGGCCCAGGGGGCGCTGGGAGTCACCATGCGCCTCTATGCTCCCAAGGCAGAAGTGCTCGATGGTCGCTGGGTGCCGCCGATGGTCAAGAAGCCATAAGCTCGGCGGCTGCGCCATCGTTGCCAAGTTAGCCACGATAGCGTAGCAGGCCACCCATGGGTCACAACGGCTCCTGGAAGCGAATCACCATCCATCCAGCCATCTGGCTTGACTTGCCTAACTTACTTAACTGAACAGCGTACCCATGAAAAAAATGTGTTTGATACCCTCCCCTGGGCCGAGCTGGCTGGCCCTGGGGGTTGTGTGTAGCCTCGGCCTAGCCCTCCCACCCGCCCAAGCCCAAGACCTCGACCCCAACGCCACCGAAGTCTTGCAGTTCATGTCCGACTATTTGGCGGAGACCGAAGCCCTCAGCTTCAATGCCGATATCGACTTTGAGGTAATCGCGACCAACGGACAAAAATTGCAATTCAGCAGCTATGCCTCGGTGCTGCTGAATCGTCCCAATGGGCTGCATATCCGCCGTCAGGGGCCATTGGCCGATGTTGATATTTTGTTTGACGGCGATCAGCTTACCCTGTTTGGACGGCGGATCAACGCCTACGTGCAGCAAGCCTTCATGGGCACCGTGGACGAGGCCATTCTGGCGGTGGAGGCCGACACGGGCATTCCCTTTCCGGGGGCCGACCTGCTGTTTAGCAACCCCTACGAAGTGCTGATGGAAGGGGTGACCAGCAGCCAGTACCTCGGCACGGGCTACATCGACGGCGTAGAAGTTCACCACCTGGCCTTCCGGGAGGACGATGTGGACTGGCAAATCTGGGTGCAGACGGGGGATCGGCCCCTGCCCATGAAGTACGTGATTACCACCAAGTGGGTGACGGGTGCGCCCCAGTACGAAACTCGCCTACGCGACTGGAACACCAATCCCTCAGTCAGCCAGGATGCCTTCACCTTTACCGCTCCGACCGGGACACGGCAACTCGAAGCCCTTCCCCCCAGCCAGCTCGAAGACTTTCAACCCGCCGAGGAGGCCCAGTAATGAAGATGCAAGGTATTAATCGGGTGGTGATCGCCACCGTAGCGCTGTTAGCCACAGGTGCAGCCGTCGATGGTGTCAGTAGTCGTGGCATGGTCACTTCCCCAGCCTCGGCGGTGGTGGGTCGGCCTGCTACCCCGGTCAGCGTGGCGGGGGCGGCTCGGCGCACCACGCGGCGGGTAATCCGGCGATCCACTATCTACGCGGCCACCCTACCCGTGGGTTGCTCTAGCATCTACATCGACGGGGTTATGGTCTACCAATGTGGGGCCACCTACTACCAGCCCTACAACAATCAGTATGTTGTGGTGTACATCGATTAGATTTGGCCAGCCGCCATGAGCACGTACCCACCATCCCGATCCATTGAACCGCGCTGGCCCGTGGCCCTGACCATTGGGATGGTGCTGGTCTTGCTGACGGTGCTGCCCGATCGCATTAGGGTGTTTCCGGTTTGGCTGACCTATCTACTCGGCATCGCAATTCTGGTGGTGATCGCCTTGGTTCCACTCACGGGCGGAAAACCGCGATCACTGCGGATTGAGCGGTGGATCACGCTGCTGTTCTGCCTGGTTGTCGGCCCGGCTATGCTGGTAGGCCTGCGCCACCTGCTTTTTGAGATGTTTGATCCCTCCGGCGACCTGAATGGTCTAGAGTTATTCACCTCCAGCGTGGCCGTTTGGGTGATTGGCATTTTGATCTTTGCGCTGTTGTACTGGCAGAGTGATCGCGGCGGGCCAGAGATGCGCCTCAGCCATCGCCAACGCCCTCCCGATTGGCTCTTTCCCCAGGCCGATTTAGACGATATCTTGCCCGACTGGCAGCCGACCTTTGTGGACTATCTGTTTTTGTCTTACAACACTGCTGCGGCCTTTAGCCCTACCGATGTGGCCCCGATCACCGCTCGGGCCAAACTGATGCTGATGGCCCAGAGCCTGATTTCCTTGGCCACCATTCTGGTGGTGGTGTCTCGCGCCATCGGCATTATTGGCACTTAAATCCCTCAGTTCGACAGCCAATCCCGTCTTTTCTGGACACTTTTTGATGCTAACCAATGACCTGACCGAAATTCGTACCCTTGCCAAGGAAGCCTACATCTATGGCTTCCCGATGGTAGACAGCTACCGCATTCAGCACGCCTACTTTGTTGAGACCCAAAATCCTGAATACAAAGCCCCCTGGAATCAACTGCGTAACATCGCACGGGTGTTTACGCCGGAGGATAAGGCCGTTCAAACGCCTAACTCAGACACCCCTTACTCGATAGCAGGTTTAGATTTGCGGGCAGAGCCTATGGTGCTCACCGTGCCAGAGATGGAAGCGGATCGCTATTTCAGCATCCAGCTTGTGGATTCGTATACCTTCAATTTTGAGTACATCGGTAGCCGCACGACGGGCAATGGCGGTGGCGTTTTTGTGATTGCTGGCCCCAGTTGGCAAGGTGAACCTCCCAGCGGTGTTAGTAAGGTGATTCGGGCCGAAACCGAGTTTGTTCAAGCGATTTACCGCACCCAACTGTTTAACCCTGGCGATCTCGATCAGGTGAAAGAAATTCAGGCCAAATACCAGCTTCAGCCGCTGTCGGAATTTTTGGGTCAATCCGTCCTTGCCAGTGCCCCCCCGATTGCGTTTGTACCGCCCCTCACCCCCGATACCCAGAAGACATCTTTGGAGGTTTTCGGCATTTTGAATTTCCTGCTGCAATTTTGTCCCCCGGTACCTTCGGAAGTCGATCTGCGATCCCGATTTGCCCAAATTGGCGTGGAGGCCGGACGGGATTTTTCAGTCGATGCCCTGGCCCCACAAGTTAAAGACGCCATGACCCAGGGTATAGCCGATGCCTGGGCTGACTTTGCGGATCTCAAAAAACAGGTTGATGTCGGACAGGTGACCGCTGGCGATTTGTTTGGCACCCGCGACTATTTGCAAAACAACTACCGCTACCGCATGGCAGGGGCGGTGCTGGGCATCTTTGGCAACTCTAAGCAGGAGGCCATGTACCCCTTCTACACCGTCGATGCCGATGGCCAGCCCTTGAGTGGCGTGAACCGCTACACCCTGCACTTTGCCGCCGATCACCTGCCCCCGGTGAATGCCTTTTGGTCGCTGACGATGTACGAACTGCCCTCTAGCCTGCTGGTGGCGAACCCCCTCAACCGCTACCTACTCAACTCGCCCATGCTGTCCCAGTTCCAGCGCGATGCCGATGGCGGACTGACGTTCTACATTCAAAACGAATCCCCCGGTGCGGATCTAGAGGCCAACTGGCTTCCGGCCCCCTCCGGCCCCTTCTTCTGCGCCATGCGGCTCTATTGGCCCAAACCCGCCGCCCTCGACGGCACCTGGACGGCCCCTGCCATGCAGCGGATCTAGATCCTAGGGGTCTGCGCCCAGCGCAGCAACTTGTGGGCACCCACAGGTAGACTCCAGGGATCTTTGCCAATTCAGATCCCTGGAGTCTGCACCCCTCAGCAGCGATTTGAATGAATCCCTCCATAGAATCCTAGGCTCTCTGCAACCGCAAGCATTCACTCTCCCCATGCAAAACCTCCCTAAAATCCAAGGTACTCGGCAAAGTCTGATCATGGCGCTGGGCACGATCATCGGCGTCGGCCTCACCCTAGGCATCGTTACCCAGTTGCCCTTGGCCCAGGCCACGGTGATCACAGCCTTAGGAATGTCGAGCCTGATTGTGGCCTGTGCCTATATTTCGCGGCCCGTGTACTGGTGGATGGCGGTAGGCGCGATTGCGGGCATGATTATCGGCATCGGGGGCGTTTTGGCTGGATACATGGCTGCCGAAAAGGAGACCATGGACCTCAGCCTACGCCTGACCTTCGTGGCGTTTCAGGCAACGGCGGGGTTCATCGCCGGAATGCTGGTGGGGCGCAAAACGCCCCAGGCCCACCTACCCAGCCTCAGGGAATTTCTCTCCAGCCTCAGCGCCATCACCGTAGGACTCTACGCCCTCATTGTGACGGGGCGTTTTCTGTGGGAAGGGTTGGATCCGGCCCGCACCCTATCCAGCCGCCTGAGTACGTCCACCACCATTTTGATTACCCTGCTGGCCATCCCCGGAGCCTTGGGCTACCTGCTAGCCAGCCATGGGGCCTCGTCCCGCCATCGCTAGGGCTGGGATTGGCCCCAGGCAGAGGAGGACGATGGCAACCAGAACTGGGTATCCTTGGGCTTAGACCCCATTCCTAACGCCGATGCCTGCCAAATCCGCTAAATCCCAATCTGAATCTTGGAGCTACGAAGACACCGTGGCCACCGTAGAAGCCATCGTGGCCGATCTAGAATCGGGGCGGTTGCCCCTCGCCGAGGTGCTCACCCAGTTTGAGCAGGCGGTGCAAGCCCTGCAACGGTGCGAAGCCTACCTGGCCGAAAAGCGTTCCCAGGTGGATGTGCTGATCGAAACCCTCACCGATGCTTAGATCGGTGGTCAGGGCGTTGATGGCGTTTACCCAGAGGCGCTGTCGCCCTAAACCTTCGCTATCCTTAGGCATAACCCTCCTCCCTAACCTCCTCCCCACAACGGCATGACTGTATCCTCCATCCCCGTTCAAAACCGGCGAGGGTTGCGGGAACGCTTCCTCAACCTGATTAACCTACGCGCCGATGAGCAGGGGCGTACCCTGTTGATGTTCGCCTTCTACACCGCCACCTCCATGGGGATTTTGTGGCTAGAGGTGAGTTCGGCAGAGTTGTTTCTGGGGAAATATGGGGCGGATCGCTTGCCCTGGATCTACATCTTCAGTGCCGGGGTTGGGCTAGGGATGAGCGTGGTCTATTCTTGGCTGCAACGGGTGTTTCCTTTACGCTGGGTGATTGTCTTAATTTCCCTGCTGATGACCTTGCCGATTCTGCTTTTTTTCTGGGGGTTATCGGTAGAGAAATTCACCTTTTTAACAGTCTTTTTACTGCGCCTGTGGATTGAGGCAATCTACAACCTCAACGATCTAAATCTATCGGTCACGGCCAACCAAATTTTCAATATTCGGGAAATTAAGCGCGCCTTTCCAATTATTAGTAGCGGCAATCTGCTGGCCGATGTTTTGAGCGGCTTCTCGGTGGCCATTTTGATGCGGGTTGTGGGGCTAAAAAACGTGATGCTGCTGTCCTTTGGCGTCATGCTTCTGGGCACCGTCATTCTCTACTATCTCAGTGTCAACTATGCCCATGCCTTTCCAGATTCCCCCAAACGGCAAGCCCAGGATGTAGAAAGCTACCAATCTCGGCAGCGATTAAAGGGGGCGATGCGGCAGTATATCGTACTGCTATTTTCCTTCTTTGTGCTGGCCCAAATGCTGCTGTTTTCCATTGAGTTTCAGTTTTTCCAGCAGCTAGATCTCACCCTGGAGGTAGAAACCATTGCCTCATTTCTAGGGATTTTTAGCGGTTTGCTAGGGTTAATTGAACTGTTCACCCAGTGGTTTACCTCCAGCCGTTTAATTGAACGGGAAGGAGTGTTTGCGGTTGCCCTGGTGCTGCCCTCGGTGATTGTAGTCGTGGGCGTGCTTACCCTAGCCCTGAGCTTTCCGATTTTTGGGGGAGCTTCTGCGCTCTTTTTTGGCCTGGTGATTCTCAAATTTTTTGATGAGTGGCTGCGCTATACCCTAGTGGCCACCACCCGCCCGGTGCTGTTTCAGCCCATCTCCGACCGGGTTCGCAGTACGGTGCAGTCGTGGGTGGGGGGCATTGCCGAACCCCTGGCCATGGGGGGAACTGGGGTGATCATTCTGGTCACCATTGCGGCGGCCAATCGCCTAGGGCTAACCGACCCCATCCTTCAGTCCCAGATTTTTCTGGCGGGTACCGTGGTGGCGGGGGTAATCTGGTTTGGCCTCATGGCCCTGCTGCGAACCCGCTATCTCAATCTGCTGGTGCAGGGGGCCGAGCGAGGCCTCACCACCTTCTCCGATGGGGATCGGCGGGGGATGAAAAAGAACCTGGTGGAGGGGCTAGAAAAGAATAAATCCGAGGCCGATAAGCATTCCTACATCGATCTACTCAGCCAGATTGCCCCCAAGGATTTAGGTGAAGTTCTAACGCCCCACCTGGCCAGCTTTTCCTCCAGCCTTCAGCAGCACAGTTTGCAGGTGATGATGGAGCACCCCGACCCCAGATACCATCAGTCGGTGCGGGCGTTGCTGGGCCAAACCCAGGGCAGACCGGAGGTGCAGGCCCTAGCCCTGCGCTACGTGTGGCTGGCCCAGGAAACCTACAACATCGACGAACTGCGGCCCTACCTCTCCCCCGATGTGGATGCGGTGGTGCGGGGCACGGCGGCTTCCCTGATGCTGCGGCGCGGCAGCATCAACGACCGAGCCGAGGCCACCGCCACCCTACGCAAAATGCTGGTGAACGAGCGGGAACGGGAGCGGGTGATGGGCTGCCAAGCCCTGGGGGAAGCCGACTATATGGAGTCCCTCAGTATCTATATCGATGACCTGCTTCAGGATCCCTCCCTGCGGGTGCGGCGGGCCATTTTAGAGGCCATTGCCGCCACCCAATACAAGAAGTACTACCCCTCCCTGCTGAAGGCGTTGCAGTACAAATCCACCCGCGCCGCCGCCAGCGAAGCCCTCACCCGCCTAGGCGATGATGCCCTGCCCATGCTGGAAACCCTAGCCACCGATGAGTATCAGCCGGAGGTGCTACGAAACCAGGCATGGCAAGTGATTGGGGCGATTGGCACCTCGCGAGCCTTGGAGGTGCTGATCCAAAACCTGATGAGTTCCTGGGGCCAGACCCGCCGCCAAATTCTGCGGATTTTGCTGAAGCTCTACCAAGAAACCGGGGTGAAGCGATCCGACCTGATCGACAATGCCCTGGATCAACTGCTGGGGCGCAGCGGCTTTGAGGAACTGCTCGATACCGAACTGGCCTTTGTGGGGCAGATTCTCGCCGCCAAGCTTGACCTCGGTGGCACCGCCACCACCATGGAAGAACGCCTGCTGCAATCGGCCCTGGAGGGGTTGGAAACCGACGCCATTGATCGACTGTTTATGCTGCTGCGGTTTATTTCCCCCGCCAATGCCGTGCAGGCCGCCCAGGCCAGCCTCAGCGGTTCGGTTTCCAGTTGGGCTAAGGGGCTGGAAATCCTCGATAACTGCCTCGATATTTCCAGCAAGCGCACCATCCTGATTCTGCTGGATCGCCAGCCCGACGACGAAAAACTCAAGCGCCTTAGCCTCTCTACCCCGCTGATTGCCTACACGCCGCTGTCTCCCCGAGATCGCCTACGGCAACTGCTCGATCTGCGCAACTTCCTGTCGGATTGGGCCTTGGCCTGCGGCTTCCACCTCGCTAGGGCCAAGCACTGGAACCTAACGGCAGCCCACACCCTCGCTCTGCTGCAACATCCCACGGGCTTTGTGCGGGAAGCGGTGTTAGCCTACTTGGCGGAGGCTTCTCCCCGTGCCCTGCGCGACATTCTGCCCATGATGCAGCAGGATCCTAACGAATTGGTAGCCCGTCAGGTTAAGCAACTGATGAGAACCTATAATTTAGAACCAGATTTGTGACGTTTTTGTGACGTTATCTATGCGTGACGTTATTTGTGACGTTTGGCCCTCCTCAGCGTTTTCCGTTCCCTTGTCTCGTTGACCTATGCCAGACATTACCCTCAACAGCCTAGATCGCCTGCTCTTTATCCGCCGCGTGCCCATCTTCGAGGAACTGCGGGATGACTTTTTAATGCGCCTTGCCCCGGTAATGGACGAGGTGCGCTTTGAGGCGGGCTACACCATTATCACCGAGGGCCAGGAGGGACGGGCCATGTACATCATCGTGTCGGGCCAGGTGAGCGTCCATCTCAGCGGGCAGCAGGTAGCCCAGTTCCAGACCGGAGACTGCTTTGGGGAAATGTCGGTGTTCGATGCCGAGCCTCGCTCCGCCTCGGTGACCACCCTAGAACCCTGCGACTGCCTGGTGCTCACCCAACAACAGCTCTACGACGCCATCGACGAAACCCCCGGCATCGCCGTCAACATCATTCGTCTACTGTCCCGCCGCATCCGCGAACTCAATCAAGATCTCAACCTCGTCAAGGGTCGTCTTAAGGCCGCCAAAGCCCACCGCGCCAACCCTGCCCTGCCCGCCACCGAAGCCTACCCCAACGACTATCCCGAAACCTACCCTACCGATGGCTACCCCGTCCCCGCCTGGGATCGCCCCATCCTCTACTAACCTTTCCCCAACCAAGAACCCCCGCCCCCCTAATAACCAATAACCAATAACCAATAACCAATAACCAATAACCAATAACCAATAACCAATAACCAATAACCAATCCCCCTCCATGCCAACCTTCTTCTCCGACGCCGCCGATCTCAACCAAGGGCTGAAGCAGGCGCTAGACCAGCTTTGGGAGTTCTTCCCTACCCTGGCCCCCCACCAAATCGCCGTGACCTGGGTGGTCTACGATCCGCCCTACATCACCAATACGGGGGGGGCTCTGAGTGCCCACGAATTTTGGCAGCATCGGCCCCGTGGGGCTAGCTATCGCGGCGTGGAACTCATCTATCCAGCCAGTGTGGTGAAGCTGTTTTACCTAGTCGCCGCCCAGGAATGGCTAGAACAGGGCATGATCCAATCCTCGGCAGAGCTAGACCGCGCCCTGCGGGATATGATTGTGGACTCTAGCAACGACGCCACCAGCCTGGTGATGGATGTGCTAACGGGTACCACCAGTGGCCCCGAACTGCCCCCTGGCCCCTTTGAAACCTGGCAGTACCAGCGCAACATTGTGAATCGCTTTTTCCAATCCTTGCAGTGGCCGGAGGTGGCGACGGTTAATATGAACCAAAAGACCTGGTGCGATGGCCCCTACGGTCGGGAGCGGGCCTTTGTGGGCGAACACTACGAAAACCGGAACAAATTGACCACCAACGCCGTGGCGCGACTAATCCACAGCTTGGCGGGCGGGGTGGCGGTGTCGGCGGCGCGTTCCCAGGCCATGCTGGCATTGATGCGGCGGGATCTCACCCTAGAGAGGCCCCCCAGCGAAGAGGAGGATCAGGTGAGCGGATTCATTGGATCGGGGCTACCGACCAACGCCGCGCTCTATTCCAAGGCCGGATTTACCAGCCAGGTGCGCCACGATGCCGCCTACATCGAAATTCCGGGCCACCATCCCTTTACCCTAGTAGTCTTCACCGAGGGGCGAGAACACAGCAAGAACCGCGAGATCATCCCCTACCTCGCCCAGCAATTAGCCGCCCAAACCTGTTTGGAGCCTTAGCCTCAAGGCGGGTTCAGTTTCTGGGGCTATGACCGCACGGGCCTGGGAATCGGGCTGGGATTAATGTCTAGGTTGATGTCTAGATTCATGTCTGGGGGGCGATTCATCGCAGATCTGGATCGACAATAGAGTTATCCAGCCGTGCCCGTACCCAAGTTGTCTGAACTTGCCCTCACCTCAGCCAAGGGGGTTGCTATGGCTATGCATTCACACCGCGATGCTCGCGTTCCGATTTTGGCAGAACTGCGTTTAACGCAGCAAATCGTCGCCTTTTGGGTGGTGTTCTTGCTCGGTCTTCTCTTTCATACCCAAATTGCGCTTATGCCCCTGTTCCATGGCCTAGGGGTGCTTGCGCCCCATGGTCATGTGGCCACCTCCATCACCGAAATTACGCCCGTTTTGTGGGGGATGGTGGCCTTCTTTGTTCTGCCGCTGGTGGCGATTTTAGCCCTGGTTGTGCATCCGTCCCGTCGCCTGTGTCAGGCCCATTTTGGCCTCACGGTGGTGTATACGCTGCTGAATATCGGCCACCTTGCCGCCGATTTGTTGATCAAGCCCGTCGCCTGGTACCAAATTGTGTTGATGGTGCTGTTGCTGGTGGTGGGGCTTCTGCTCAACCGATTTGCCTACCAATGGTGGCGTATGTACTCCCCTCACCCCAGGCCCCTATCGGCCACCTAGGCCAACTGGGGATGGCCTGATAGCCCTTAACCGTTGAAAAATGCCGCTTCCATGGCCAAAAAGAGGAAGGTTAGTGGCCCATTTCCCTGCATCGGAAAATGTTGCATCTGGGCCGTCCCTCCCCTGGAAAGAGGTGGTACAATTCTCGGCAATTACTGTGTGGTGTGTATAGACCTGAAGGTCAGTTCCGAAAGGTTATCTGCAATAAGGTCATCTGCAATTTTGAGGAGTGAAGATTAAATCCATGGCTTACCTAAAATCCCTATCCGCCCTAGCGGGTGTGGCAGCAGCGGCTACCCTGATCAGCGCTCTGCCTGCCCAAGCCGAAGGCAATCCCCTGTCCACCGAA
Source organism: Spirulina sp. (assembly GCA_044070495.1). GTDB lineage: Bacteria > Cyanobacteriota > Cyanobacteriia > Phormidesmidales > Phormidesmidaceae > Nodosilinea. Next base: position 37,799 of record JBIPSI010000017.1, read on the forward strand.
GCTGTGGTAGAGGTGATCACCCTAGACGCCACCGAAACCCTGGCCACCGAGACCCTCGATCAAGGCGAAGTCGTCTCTGAGATTATCCCCACCGGAGTCATCTCTGAAACCTCTGCCGAGCTAGCGGAAGCCATCCCCGCCGATGCCGCCACCACCGCCACCCTGCTGACGGAGTCTGCGGCTCCCGTAGCGTTCCAAGTCACCGATGATGCCCTGATTAGTTTTGACAACGCCGGGCTTCAGGCCGCCCTCAACGATTCCATCACCGAAGCGGCTCCCGCCCTCAACGAAGGCGTCGAATTGGCCCAGTCTTCCCGGCGTGGCTATGACGCCGTTTCCCCCGCCTACCTGGGCGTGGCCGGTAACGTGGGCTTTGGCGACCCCGATAGCGCTATCGGTGACTTTGGCGTCAACGTGATTAGTAAGATCTCCCTCGGCCCCCGGTTCTCCCTGCGGCCCGCTTTCTTCATCTCCGAGCGCTTCACCAACTTTGCTATCCCCCTCACCTACAACTTCAACACCATCGCGGCCCGTGGTGTGCGCTTCCAGCCCTACGTAGGGGCTGGGGTAGATGTACCCTTCAACGGCAACACCGCCCTGATGCTGAATGCCGGTGCTGATGTGCCCATTTCCCGCACCTTTACCCTCAATGCCGCCACCAATGTGCGCGTCACCAGTGGGTTTGGGCTTGGGTTCTCCCTGGGTGTGGGCTACAACTTCCCCTTCATCTTCGAGTAAGTTGGGCTAAACCTCTGGCCGGATCGCCTGGCTTGATTGCTGATAAATCCCAGGCGAATCCAATGATTTCCCCTAGGGCGGGTACCGATGGTATCCGCCTTTTCTTGTAGGTTTGGTGGGAGCTAGCCTGTCTAGGAACCCCCAGGGCACCTTGAAAGCACCCGACAGCGGGGTTCACCTTCAGGGGCATCACTATGACCACAGCCAGCCGCGTCACCTGGGAACAGGTGCTGCAAACCTTCCAGCGCCATTGGGGCTACGACCATTTCCGCAAACCCCAGGACGACATCATCAAAGCCCTCCTAGACCGTCGCGATGTGCTGGTGGTGCTGCCCACCGGGGGCGGCAAATCCATCTGTTTTCAGCTTCCCGCCCTGCTGCAATCGGGGCTAACCCTGGTGGTGTCGCCGCTGTTGGCCCTGATGGAAAACCAGGTGCAAGAACTGCGGGAAAAGGGGCTGCCAGCGGCCACCCTCCACAGCCAAATGCCGCCCCACCAACGTCGTCGCCTTCTGCAAGACCTGGAACACCAACGCCTGCGGTTGCTCTACCTCTCCCCCGAAACTCTGCTTAGCCCACCCGTGTGGGATCGGCTGTGTAACCCAAACCTTCATCTCAACGGCCTGATTTTGGATGAAGCCCATTGTCTAGTGCAGTGGGGGGAAACCTTCCGCCCCGCCTACCGCCGCCTAGGGGCCGTGCGCCAAGCCCTGCTAGATTGCCGCCCGGCGGGAAGCACCCTGCCCATCGCCGCCTTCACCGCCACCGCCGATCCCCAGGCTCAGCGGATTCTACGGGAGGTGTTGCAGCTTCAAAATCCCCAGGTGGTAAGGCTCAACCCCCATCGCCCTAACCTGCACCTGGCGGTCAAACCCGTGATCAGCCAGGGCCAGCGCCACCATGCTATGGGGCGATTCCTGGCCCAGCACCCCCACCAGGCGGGCCTAATCTACGTGCGCACCCGCCGAGACAGTGAAACCCTAGCCCAGCAACTGCAAGCCAAGGGTTACCGAACCGCCCCCTACCACGCGGGCCTTGCCGGACAGGATCGCCGCCGCATTGAGGCCGAGTGGATGGCCGACGATCTTCAGTTTGTGGTGTGTACCAGCGCCTTTGGCATGGGGGTCAACAAGCCCAACACCCGTTGGGTGCTCCACTACCAGGCCCCTTGCACCATTACCGAGTATGTGCAAGAAGTGGGGCGGGCAGGGCGAGATGGGCAACCGGCGACTGCCCTTAGCCTGGTGAGTGAACGCACGGGCTGGCTAGACAGCAGCGACCGCCAGCGGGCCAAATTCTTTGAGACCCAAACCCAAACCCTCCAGCGCAAGGCCCAGCAGTTGGTCAGCCAAATCCCGGCTACGGGGGATGTGCGAGAGATTAGCCAAGACTTTTCCCACGGGGCCATTTCCCTCTCCTGGCTGCACAGCACCGGGCAACTGGTGTGGGTCGATCCCTTTCGCTACCAGTTGCGACCCCAGACGGGCAGCGTCCCTAACCCTCAAACCAACGCCAGTCAGCAAATGCACCAATTTTTGCACGGTCGCCAGTGCCGTTGGCAGGCGTTGTTGGTGGCCTTTGGCTTCCGTACCGAGGCCCAGCACCTTTCCCGCTGTGGCCATTGTGATAATTGCCTGAGGTCGCGCTAGAACGAACACAAGGCGAATCTAACAGCACAGCGCCCCACCGATGCAAAATTCTCGCGGGTGCTCCACGGATTAGTAGGGCAAGGAGATCCTCTCCCTACCGTTTGGCGAATTGGGGCATCGGGGGGCTGGGGGTGGTATGCCAACATTCGGGTATTGGGCTTGTTGGCTCCCATGCCAAAGGCGCTGGTGCAGACCATGGGCCGCAGGTTATCGATCATCCCGGTGGTGTTACCAGGCCAAGGCTTCATCCTCCCTAGGCATTATTCCCCATGGCGGCTGTCGGAATGGGCCAAGGGCAGCAGCAGCCGACTGTGGATGCGGCCATCCTCTAGCTGGGAGAAGGAGACCTCGCCGCCCAACTGGTCGAGGAGGCTTTTGCAGATAGCGAGATGGAGACCGGGGGGTTCGTCGAGGCTGGAGGGGGCCAAGACATCGGCGTTGCTGCCCGCTTTGAGTTCCCCTAGCAGGGTGGGGTTGCAGTGGCCATTGTCGGTGATGGAGAGTTCTAGCCAGTCGAAGTTAATCAGGCGACACCAGAGGTCGATGCGACCGCCCACGGGGGATCGCTGGCAGGCCGCTATCAGGATTTCGTAGAGCACCATATCGAGTTTGGCGGTATCTCCGGCGATCAGAGTGCCTCGGTCGCTGTCGTTGTGCACCTTCGACCACAACTGTCGGCTTTCTAGGGCGGGGGTGATGCGCTCGATGGCTCGGTTGATCAGGCTGATTAGGGGGGTGGTCTGGGCGTGGTAGCGCAGTTGCCACCGTTCCCGTTGCAGAACCTCCGTCGATCCCTGCACCATGCGCTGAAGCTGGCGCAGGCTGGCAGGTAAGGCCGCCGGGGCCGAGGAATTGGGCTGATCCGCCGCTGGAGAGAGATCCTGGACAACCTTGGCCAGTTGGCGATAGGTTTCTTCTAAGCAGTGGTGCTTGTACCAGTTGAGGTGCTCTAAATCCTGCCGTTGCTGGGTAAGACTGGCCAGAACGTAGAGATAGCGCCGCGACCAGGCCAACTGGTTGATGAGCAGGTTGACGATGGTGATCTGATGTTTTCCCCAGGGGGTGGGGGTGACGGAGGTCACGATGAGTGCCGCTGTTACCGCATGGTTTGGGGCCGTGCGAAGGGCCTTGGTGACAATGCGGCTACCCTGGGGGGGCAACAGCCAAGCCTGGGTGTCGGCAGGCAGGTCGGTGGCGGATAGGGTAAGCAGATCCTCCGTTTGGATGGCCCATTGCAGCAGGGCATCGTTGAGGGGAATGGGCTCTTTAGGGGGTGCCCAAGGGCGACTATTGTGATCGACAATCTGGCTGACCTGGGCCTCGGCTTCCCCCGGTTGCCAGGTGACCAGGAGGGCCATCGACCCCTGAAGCCACTGCAACACATACTCCAGGGTGGTGCGTTCTAGGTGATCGATTTCAGCGCTTTGGTGTAGGGTTTTAAGCCCCCATTCCAGGGCTTCGTAGGTCTCCTGCTGTTGATCCATTTGCCGCTGGAGCTGCCACTGGTGCAAGATCACGCCAATCTGACGCCCCACCGCCATCATTAGGGTTTGCTCCGCTGTGGTCCACTGGCGCGGCGTGCGATCACTGACCACCACGACGCCCTCTGGTTTGTGCCCAGGGGCCACGTTGCTGGCCATCACCGCCTTGGCACCCAACTCCAGGAGGTGAGGTCGCCAGGCCATCAGCTTCAGATCCTGGGAGAGGTTGTCAATGGCCACGGGCAGAGCACTGCGTTCCAGCAGGTGCCAATCCACCTCATCCAGCCCCGGCCATAGGGGCGCAGTTCCGGGAATGCGGTGGGCCTGTCCGTGGAAGCATAGCTCGTAGACCTGTCGCTCGGCATTGAACACCAGCACAAAAAACTGCTGAATACCCAGGTGCTCACTGAGGTTGGTGAAGCAGGTTTGCAGGGCGTGTCGCCAGTCTCGCTCGTTGTGGATACCCTGCATCACTCCGGTGGCGAGGGATTGCTCAATCTGGCTGTGGCGCTGGGTTTCTTGGTGGCTGGCCACGGGCAACGCCAAGCTGAGCAAGCGGGCCATTCCCATCAAAAACTGCTTTTCCGATTCCTGCCATAGCCGAGGTGCACCGCTCTCCACCGACAGAAAGCCCACCAGTTCCTCCCCCACGGCAATGGGGGCAATCATAATCGCCTGGGCCTGAAGTTGCTGCATCAGCCGGTCGGGCACGACCCCATTGAGCGCCCCCCGACTTTCCCCCAATACCACCAGTTGTTGATGACACAGAGCTTGGTAAAGACCTCTCACCTCCGCCACCGGCAGGCTAAAGGCCCGATCTTCGGCGGAGGCAGCATGGGTAGAGGGCTGACGCTGCCAGAAGTAGCTACCCTTGGCCTCCAGCCAAAAGACACGGGAACGGCTGGGGGCCATAAACCGCTGGGTTTCCCGCACCACCTCCTTAATTTGGCTGTCTAGATCCCCTAGACTCCCCAAACGCCCCAACAGACTGAGCAGGGGCTGCTCTAGGCGCTTGGCCTGCTGACGCTGCTGATCGGCCTGAAAATGGTGCAGCACCTCAGCCAGGGTGCCCGCCACAATCGACAGGTAGGACAAATCCCCCAGAGATAGCGTGACGCCCCAGCGGGGGGAGGCCATCACCAGCAGCCCAAAGCAGGTTTCCTGACGCTTGATGGGGTAGATCACCGCACTTTGCAGGGCAAACTGCTTGGCCACTAGGCCCCATTCTCCGGCCCGAATTTCGTTTTGCAGATCCGCCACCATCAGCGGACGCTGATGAATCACCGTTTGCTCCATCAGATCGCCAGGGGTGAGGTTAATGGCGGCCCGCATCGGTCGCAGGATGTCAGGGCCACGATATTCCTGGGTGACGAGGCGATGGCGTACCGAATCGTAGAGGCCAATCCAGGCCACCTCAAAGGCAAAGGTAGCGTGCAGATGATCGAGGGCAATGACCAGGGCATCGGCGGCGGACTGGGCAGCCCGAATTGCTTTCAAAGCACGGGACAGGGATACCAAGGGTTGGTCGTGGCGAGACTCAGGGGGCTGCAACTGCGCCATGGGCGGGGGGAACTCCTGCAATGAAGACTAACCGCTGGGGCAACGGTATAAGGACGCCATGGTTCTCTCCTGGCTGGGGCAGAATGGTCTAGCCCCATGGGGATCTCCCTTCCGGCAATAAACTGGCCTAGGCCAGCATCGCCTAGGTTGCCCCAGATAGACTTAAAGCAACCCCGACGGGAGGATATCGGGAAATCACCACCCCTAATTTAGGGCTGGGCTGAAGCTAGGCTCGATAGACTGGATAGGCCTGGCCCAGGCTTTCCCTAAGGACGCACCACGGAAGGAGAAAAGTTTCTTGGCTCTAGCCTTCTATTTTACGCCGATGCCCCTAAGCCGCTAGCGAAAAAGCTAGCCAACCCACTTCTAAGGCAAATCGCTTAGGAAAATTGTTTGAGAAGACCGTTTAAGGCCCATCGTCCTGAATTGAGTCGGGGCAGACCGTTGGGAATTAAATCCGGCCCCAATCCTTAGCCCGCGCATTAAGTTTTCCGTCAAAGCGAAATCCAGGGTTTATATTCGGGGAAAACTCATCTAGGCGCTGGCGAGTTTGCCCCAGGCCAACGCCCCTGTCGAATTTTGATGCACCCATCCTCCTACCATGACCGATAGCTTTACCCACGTCACCTGCCCCAAGTGCGGCTACGAACAAAATCCTAGCACCGCTAAAAAGTGCGAAATCTGTGGCCAATCCCTGAAAAAGGGCAACTCCCTTGCGCCGATTTTGGTCGGGGCGGGGGCGCTGGCCTTTCTGGGTGGTTTGGCGGGGCTAGGGGTGATGGGCTACAACGCGTTTCTAAAGCCCCAGGCCCAAACGCCACCGGGCCAAGTGGTGGTTCCCCCCGGTGGCGGCACCGCGCCCACGAATCCGACCGCGCCGCCCACCCCGCCGCCCACCCCGCCCACAAATCCGGGGAACGTGGCCAGCGCCCTCAGTTGGGGCGATAGGGTGATTTTTGCCGACAACACCAATGCCGACCTCCAGGCCGGGGTTGCCGCCTTTGCCAGCGGCGACTTGGCCACGGCGGTGACCCGCTTCCAGGCCGCCCGTCAAGCCCTGCGCAACGACCCTGAACCGTTGATCTACCTCAACAATGCCAAGCTGGGCAACACCCCCGCCCTAGGCATTGCCGCCGTGGTGCCCGCCAACGACACCCCCAACGCCGCCCGCGAACTGCTGCGCGGCATCGCCCAGGCCCAGGATGAAGCGATCCAGGCCGGAGTGCCCATTAAGGTGATGATTGCCGACGACCGCAACGACCCCAACCAGGCCGCCGCCATCGCCAATGCCCTGATGCAGAACCCGGATATCGTCGCGGTGGTGGGCCACGGCACCAGCACCAGCACCCTGGCCGCTGCCCCCATCTACCAACAGGGCCAACTGCCGATGATTGCCCCCACCAGCACCACCACCGACCTCACAACCCTCACCCGCCAGGGCAGCAACATGATCTTCCGGGTCATCCCCAGCGACCAGTTTACGGGCACCACCCTGGCCCGCTACCTGCTCTCTGCGGGCAAAAGCCGCCCCATCGTCTTCTACAACTCCCAAAGCTCCTACAGCCAGTCGTTGCAGACCGCCTTCTCCACCACTCTGGGCCTAGAGGGCGGACAGGTGGCGAACCTGGTGGATCTGTCCCAGGGCAATCCTTCCGCCTCCCTCCAGGGCAGCGGGGCCGATGCACTGGTGCTGATGCCCGATTCCAACACCTTTGATGCCGCCCTAGCCGTGGCCCAGGCCAACCAAGGGCAACTGCCCATCTTTGCCGGAGATGCCTTCTACCGCATCGAAGCCCTCGAAAAGGGCGGCAACAGCCTGAACGGGGCCATCCTCACCGTGCCCTGGCACCCCTTGCGATCGACGCCCCCCTTCGCCCAAAATGCCTCTAGTTTGTGGGGCGGCGATGTCAACTGGCGCACCGCCCTCAGTTATGACGCCTTCCAGACCCTCAAGGCGGCCCAATCTGTGGGCAATGTGGCACCGGGCAGCGGCGCAACCGGACGCACCGCCCTGGGGACGGCCCTCGGGGGCCAGGGCTTCTCGGCCACGGGGTCTACGGGGGCCGTCAGCTTCTTGCCCTCTGGGGATCGCAACGCCACGGTGCTGCTGGTGAAGGTGCAACCCGGCACCCGATCCGGCACCGGGTTCGACTTTGTGCCTTTGCCCTAGGCAGCTTTGTTTCGCCAAGCGGTAGCGGTGTAGAGGGCAAGGGCCGTCCAGATGCAGCCGAAGGTGATCAGGTGGGTGGGGGTGAAGGGTTCGCCATAGACCAGCACCCCCAGCAGTAGGGCAATGGAGGGGGCCAGGTATTGGAAAAAGCCCAGGGTGGCCAGGGGCAGGCGTTTGGCGGCGGTATTAAACCACAGCAGCGGCATGGAGGTGACCACGCCAGCCCCCATAAACAGCAGGGTGAGGGGGAGGGTCTGGCCAAAATGGCCCTGTCCCGTCAAGCCCAAGTAGCTGACAAAGGTGAGGGTGAAGGGGGTGATCAACAGGGTTTCCACCGCCAGACCCACCAGGGGAGCTACGGGGGTGGTTTTGCGCAGCAGCCCATAGAAGGCAAAGCTAATGGCCAGCCCTAGGGCAATCCAGGGCACGGTGCCAAACTGCACCACAAAGTAGCCCACTCCCATCGTCGCTAGGGCCACCGCCAGCCATTGCAGCGGGTGCAGCCGTTCCTTCAGAAACACAAACCCCAGCAACACCGTTACCAGGGGGTTGATGTAGTAGCCCAGGCTAGACTCCACCACCCGGTCGCTGTTGACGCCGTAGATATACAGCCCCCAGTTGAAGCTCAGCAAACTGGCGGTGAGCAACAGCACCCCCACCCGACGCGGCTGCCGCAGCAGGGCTACGAGGTCAGCGATCCGTCCCTGCACCAGCAAAATCAGCATCAAAAAGATTGCCGACCAAATCATGCGATGGCTCAACACCTCCACCGCTGGGCTAATGCCCAAGAATTTCCAGTAGATGGGCAGTAGCCCCCAGGCTCCGTAGGCTAGCAGGGCGTAGAGGGTGCCGCTCCTGGGATCGGGATGGCTGGTGGACGAAACGGAGGAAGATTGGGCCAAGGGTTTACGCGGTCAAGGGTTCGATAGCCGAAGGTCTATTCTATGCCGATTGCCCCACCCATGCATGGGCCACCCCCGTTCCCTGGCCGCCCCCATTCACGCTCCGTTGCCTTGGAGGGTAAGGCCCACGTGCCAGTTTTCGCCCTGGCGTTCTAGCCGGATGGCGGAACATTTGGCCAAAAACCTCGGTAAGCCCTTGGGTTCGCCGAGGCGCTGGAGAACGTGACTCATGGGTTGGTGATAGACCTGGGCAAAGGTGCTACCCAAGAGGGAGAGCGACACCGTGCCCCTGGGTTCGTTAATCAGGCTAGGAAGGATGGCAACTACCGCTTTTTCTAGGGTTTGCACGTCGGTAATGGGGCTAACCAAGGGGGTTGGGCCAGCCGGAACTAGGGCGGTGGTCGCGTCTAGGGGGGGCAGGTTAAGGGCCACTTGAATAGACGTGCCATCCTCGGTTAGGGGGGTGAGAACAAAGGTGCTGTCGGCCTCCAGCAGTTGTTTGAGGGTGGTGTCGGCGGCGTAGGTTTGCAGCACTTGGTTAGCCGAAACATGGTTGCGCTCGTGGAATAGCGTGCCGAGGCGGCCAAGGGTGACGGGCTGATCGGGGTGGGCCTGGTGTTCTTGCAAAATCAAAATCCTCAGCCAGCGCTTCATTTGTTCCAAGGAGGCGGGGATATGGGGGGTGGGATCTGGGTCGGCGGTGGGCTGGGCCGTTTTAGCTTTGCTGCCTCCACGGGTTTGGGCGGTGGCGTCTGGCGGCAAGGCTACGGTGTGGGTGGTTTGCTGGGCCAAGTTGAGCACCTTAAAGCCCTGCTGGTCGTGGCTGACTCGGTAGGGAATCAGCCCCTGGCGCAGCAGCACATAGCCCAGGTGCAGCAGGTCAGAATCTGCCGAACAAATGAAGACTTCGCGGATAGACGGGTGGTGCAGGGAAATCAACGAGGCATCCAAGGACATTTTGATGTCGGCGCTGTTTTTGCCGGAGGGGACGTGGATCATCTGGTAGCCCCGCCGATAAAACTCCTGATCGCGGTTGCCCAGGGTGCGCCAGTTGCCAAAGGCCAACCGATAACGCAGGGGGTATTGAGCCAGGGATTGCAGGTGGGCTTCTAGGGTCGCTGACGGGTGCATATTTTCCGCATCCACCAACAGCAACCCCGACCAAGGGGCCTGGGGATCCACCGGCGTGGTGGACGGCGGCGAGGGGATAACGGGCGGATCCTCCAGGGGGTGAGGGATTTGGGGGGCACCCTGATCTAGGGTGGGCGTTTCCTCGGTCTCGGTGGACTGGTCACCCTGAGGTGGCGAATCGGGGGGCAGATCAACATCGCCCGATGGAGTGGGCTGGTTCGGTGACGAATTCGATGACGGGTTCGGCGACGGGTTCGGCGACGGGTTCGATGACGGAGGGGGCACTGGCGCGACAATCTGCTGCACCCGTTGACGCACTTGCCCATGGGCTTTAGTGGCTTGGAAGGCCGGGGCAAAGATCTGGCTCAGCAGATGATCCACCGCCTGAAGCAGGCGGGTGGCATCACGATGGTTGGCCAATTGGGCCGCGATCTGAGTGGGTTGGGCCTCGGTGGGGCTCGACTGTAGCCAGGCCAACCCAGCCTCCGTCAACAGATTGGGATGCTGCTGGTGGGCGGCGGTGGCAGTGACGTGAATCAGACGGGCAATGGTTTCACATTGATCCAACCTAGGCACATCGGGCACAGAAGTCATGGGCAGGGCGGGGATAGGGCGACGGCAAACCACACCGAGTTCGGCCTGTCTAGCTGGGGGGCCGGTGTAGGTCTTGTCCCTAGGCTACCCGTTTTCCTCAAAAGCGCAGCATTCTCTGGGGGCTGCCGCCGTTATGGATCTGGGTTCTGGCAAGTGTTGTTAGGCAAACCGCCGTGGAAGGGGCGGTCTATTCACAGCGATCTATAGCGGTTTTCGTTTCAGTGAGGTACAAATTTTGGATCTTCAGATCCCCCCAGGTGCTATTTGTCATCGAGTCGCCTGAGTACCCCCCTTGATAAGGGGGGCTGGGGGGATCTTCACAGTGCCCCTCATTCAAGGGAAATCCACTATGTTTGTAGCGATCTACTTGTAAATGCCGGGATTAATGCGATCTTCCCCTTCTGTGAGGGCGGGTTCCGCAGGCGTTACCACAAAGTTTTTGAGATTAGCCCGCAGCAAGGTCTGTTCAGATTCGCTCAGGCCAGGAATGTTAAGCACATCCTCTACGGTCTCGAAGGGGGCATGGTGAATAATTTTGCGGGCTAGGGTAGGATATAACCCTGGATACCGCCGAAAAGCCAAAACATTAGAGTTATTTAGGTCTATCTTATTACCCACATCTCCAAGTTTTTGGTCTATGGGGTTGCGTTTTTGTTCGGCTACAAAACCATAGTCGATATCCATCGACTTATTAAAAAGATTGCCAGCCCACACAGGGGATAGTAATCCTGGGCTTAGCCAAATCCCTAGGCACAGACCTAGGCCGATTAGCAGCTTCAAAATTTGTTTTATCATGGCTTAAGTTCTCTATTAACAAATACAAAGCGACTCTGGCTTAACCCTCTCCAATTCTCAGAGAAAGAAGGACAATCAAGGCCACTAATACCTATCTTGACCAGGAAGAATCATGAGGAGTTAGCATGATTAATGGGCGGGTTGATTGAGACGGGGAGGCATCCGTTTTTCTGGAGGCACCACCGGATCGGTAACGGTGAAGGACTGAAGATTTGCCTTGAGCAAAGCTTTTTGAAGATCCGTTAGGCCAGGAATGTTAAGCACATCCTCGACCGTTGAGTAGGGGCCATGGCTGAGAATAGCGGAGGCTAAATTGGGGTAAAACCCAGGGCAATCGGTGAAGGCGAGCAGGTTGGCATTGTTTAAATCAAGGCTTTCCGGCGGAACGGTACAAAGCCCAACCCCATCGACAACGTTAACGGCTGGGGTTGCAAGCATCGCCTCTGGGTGGCCAAGCAGGGTCAGTAAAGCGATACAGCCGCCTAGAACCAATCGCACCAAAATATGTTTCATTTTTCAATACCTTTTACGGAAGATCTGCGGGGTCAAGGTACGGATTGCGTCGATTGAAGCGCGGCGAATACCCCACCCTGGGCTGATGTTCAACCGTGATGGGGCGAGGGATTTCCTGGGAGCGGATCGTTTAGGGATGAAGAAAGCGCTGAAACCATTCGCTTGCCCTGACCTCAGCCTGTTCTAGGGTGTCTGATTCTACAAACCGGTGGGATGCGCCGGGGATAACATCAAGATATTTTTCGGAAGCTTGATCCATCAAAACCATGGCCTCTTCGTTGACGGTAATCATAGGGAGATCTAGACCCCCCACAATGAGCAGCGTGGGGGCATGAACCTGGGTGAGGGTAGACCAAATTAAATCTAGCCAACCACCGCGAGAAACCACAGCCTTGACGATAGAAGATCGCTTCGCCGCCGCCACCAAAATTGCCGCCCCCGCCGTGCCATCCCCAAAATAACCAATCGCCAAACCTTGGGTGGCTGGGGTATGGCGCAGCCAGTCCGTTGCGCCAATCACTCGATCAGCCAACAACCCCGCCGCATCAAACCTCAGTTGTCGAGTGCGTTGATCAAAAGCAGCTTCGTCAGGGGTTAGCAGGGCGATCTTTAAGGTAGCTAACCTCGCCTGATGGAGCAATTTGGCTAAATATTGCCTGGAGGGAGAGCCATTGTTTATCCCCTGAACCAGCAGCACGACCCCTTGCGCCCCCGTAGGTACGATTAAATCTCCCTCCAACTGAACAGTACCCGCAGAAACGGAAACAGTGCAGCGGGATATTTGTGATTTTAACCCGAAATTCATAGATTTATGGATGACTTGAACACTTGAATATTTCCTTGGTCTTTAAGCAGAAGATAAGTTGTGACAACCGATTTAACTCTGGCGAATTTTGGCATAGTCTTTCATGCGGGTAGCGTTATATTAGGCTGCCAATACCTTGGTTGACTGACATGAAATTCTGCACTGGGCACGGCAACCGTGCCCCTACAGCATGGGGAAGAAAATGGTATTGCTGGAACCCAATCTTTATCCCTTAACTCACCTGTATCTTGACGGCTTTACGCTGCTCCGAATCAACTTTTGACAGGGTTAGATATAACATGCCGTTTTTATATTCGGCCTTTACTGAGTCAGTTTTTACATGGGCAGGTAGGTTGATTTGCCGTTCAAATTTACCGTACTTAAATTCTGAACGCACAATGCCCCCTTCCTCCGTTTTAGATTCCGATTGTCGTTCTCCCTTTACCAATACCGAGGTTTCAGTCACTTGCACATCCAAGTCCTTAGCTTCCATTCCTGGCACCTCTAGATTGACCTGAATGGCGTTAGGAGTTTCTTTAATTTCGGCAGAGGGCACGAAATCTAGATCGTTCACGCTATCTTGACCATCATTCAAAAAACGAGAGAACAGGGAATTCATCTCCTGTTGCAGTCGTTCCATGCTGCGGAAGGGTTCCCAATGGGTGAGTTCAGCCATGGGTTCGCGTTGCATCATAGCCATAGCAACATCTCCTGATTAATAGGATGATGGCCTGATAGTTAGACCCACCCGATGCCTAGGATTTTGTCAGCATCGCCATAGCCAGCTTATGGTCAGCCATTGTTGAATGCTGAGGCCAGTATGGTAGGGTAGACAACGCGATACGTTTCGATCTTCCATCGCCTAGCATTGTCTAGAACGTGCGGTGGGGCACTCATCCAGGCTTACATTCATTTATAAAACAGCCCCGTGAGGAAACCGTGAAGGCTATGGCTTGTCAGGCCGAGTTTACAAGCGTGGCTAAGAGGGCGTTTGAAAAGGGTTGCCTCAGGTGCGATTGGTCGCTAGATCGGTGCAAATCTACGGAATTTTTGACGCCTGAGGCTGACCTCATCGGTATAACTTGGGACAAGCTTCGGCTTTTCAAGCGTCCTCTAAGCACTTGCGTCGGCAACTTTTGGTGGTGCAAGCGTGATTCTGGTTGCCAGTAATAAAGGGTTTGACTTGGCTAACTGACACAACGCCGAAAAACATTGATTTCTCGTAGTAGCGCTGTTTATACACATCTTGTTTTCATGCCGTACGTCTTTGGAGATCCCCCTAAATCCCCCTTGTGAAGGGGGTCGTTGAATCCAGTTCCCTCTTTCACAAGGGGGGGGCAGGGGGGATCGACAAAAGTTTTGCGCTCCGCCGCTATCACAAAACTGGCCAGGGCTAGGTGGATGAGCGCTTGGGGATTGACCCCCAGCAGGGTGGAGGTGGCCTAGTTCGCGTCTTGGATGATGCCTTGGTTGTCGCTCACCAGATATCCCTCTGGGGTCAACTGACACAGGTCTCGATAGTAATCGCGCTCGGCGATCAAGAGCCTCTGGGCCGTTTGCAGATCGGCTAGGCGCTGACGAATCTCCTCCTGCGACCGTTGCACGGCCTCTAAGGCTGCACATAACTGCTGATTCCTAGCGATGAGTTCAGCGATGGTGGGCGACGGCTCATTCCCCTGGGAAGGCGCAGACGGTGGAGCCTCTGGGGGCGTCTCCGCTGGGGCATACTTGGGGTTGAGCCGATACCCCACCCGATGCACCGTTTCAATCAAATCCTTGGGGGCATTGGCTTCCGATAACTTGTGGCGCAGTTCTTTGATGTGGTAGCGCACCACCTCTTCCCCCGGCGCATCGATGGAGTCCCAGGCGTGGTCGAGGATAGCACGGGCGCTAAAGATCGTTTGTGGATGGCGCAACAGCAGTTCTAGGATGCTGTATTCCTTGGGCGTCAACGACAGCGGTTGGTCGTGGTAGGTCACCTGACGACGACTGGGATCCAGCGACAGCGCTCCCCAGGCGAGGATCGGTTGCGGATTGCCGCTACTCCGTCGCAGCAGTGCCTGCAATCGGGCCATCAGCGCCTCTGCATCAAAGGGCTTGATTACATAGTCATCGGCTCCGGCATTCAGCGCCTCTGCTTGGTAGTGCCCGTCTCTGCCCTGCCCCGTTAGGAGCAGAATCGGCATGTGTTGGTGTTCGGCTCGCAACTGCTGGCACAGACTCACCCCATCCATCCCTGGCAGCCCTCTATCCAAGACCAACAGGTCGTAGTCGTAGGCAGACACCATTTCCAGACCCGCTTCGGCATCGCTAGCAATGTCCACGGAGTACCGGTATCTACTCAGCAAATGATTCAGGGACTCGGCAACGGTCGGATCGTCTTCAACAATTAAGATTTTCACGACGCTTCCCCACGGCGAAACAGTCGATAATCTTATATTTTATAATTGTAGCATTTTTTACAATAAAGCTTTTATTGGATAAGTCCTTTAATTCAAATTACTTATCTTTCTAACAATTCGACCTTAGGCTTGAGTAACCTTTTCTACTTAATAGGGTCATTGCAGGCACTTTATTGCATAGAACTGCGTCAATCCGCTGTCGAGGTCAGCACTCCATGAATTTTAAGAAAAGAAAAGACCAGGGTAGCCACGCCTCGAAAATCACCGACTAAGGCGTTTAAAATTCTGCCGCAAATAAATGATCCACCCTTCACGATCACGATCAACCGTCCCTCACCCTATCCTCACAACGACGATCTAGGATTAGGCGGGTATCGTTCAACGTCTTGGGCGCTAATCTACGGCGCTGTCGCTGCCTGTTTTGGGCTGGCGAGTTCTAGAATGACCAGCGGCCTGAGATTGGATATTGAGCCTGTGACGATAGAGAACCCTGGGGCAAAGCTCACTAGCTGGTTGACTGACAAAAGATCCTGCGCCGGACGCGGAAACCGCGCCCCTACAAGATTTGGATAATGTAGGGGTCAGGTCTCCTGACCCTTTGGCGGATCTGGGTTCTCGCAAGTTTTGTCAGTCAACCAGGCTCACTAGAGTATCGCCAAAATCCAGGAACAGGGATGCATCATCATGGATCGCTTCATTGACCATACCGCTCTATCATCCGATGCTGATCCGATGGTTTATGTTTTCTTGGGCAAGGGTGTGGGCGTTTTAGCATTGTGTTAATAGGCTAAGCACATAATTTTTCACAAACGGCATTTTAGAATGTTAGTTAATCAAGAGACTCGATTCATTAAATTTCTAGAAGAGGAAATTGCTTTGCCAAAGGAGGCGATTTCCCTAGCATTCCGGCGATCTGGAGGTGATATTGCCCTGCTACCCATTATTTTTTGGCAGTATGGAATGGCCGACTTAACCGATCTCACGCTGATGTTCGACTGGCTAGAGTCGCGGTATCGATCTGAATTTACTTAGGGACTTGCCTGATTGCTTAACACACTCAAACGGAGTAGCGCGTCCCGTCAAATTCGTAGGATGTATAACGCCAGGGCGAGCCTGCGTCAATGCGCAGCAATGCACCACCTAGAGCCTGGGTTTGGCAACCGCACCCCTACAGCATTTGGATAATATATGGGTTAGGTTCCCTGACCCTTGGACAGATCTTGGTTCTGGTAAGTTTTGTCAGTTAACCAGCGGATTCGGTCTGGCTAAATGGAGAGCCGCTATAAAAAACTTTAGATTGTGTTACACACGTTACGCACACAAAATCCTCATGGCTTCAAAGATACAGTCAAGGCAATTCATCTTTGGTCAAATCAACGATTCTAAATCCTTATTCAAGAAGTTTTTGGGAGGAATTAAGATGAGGAACGTTTTCGATGCTGAATCCAGACAGCGGGAAATAAATAACAAGGCGATGAATCCTGATCAGTTTAATCAGGTGGTAACCGCCATTATTGAAGGTAAGTATTCCTGGGCCTGTGTATTGATTTTGCGCTTTGCAGGTTACAACCCCGCCCACTATATTCCCTACCGAACCTACAAACGGTTGATTAAAAGTAATCGCCTAGGTCAATCGGCCCCTGCCACCCCCATCCACGAACTCCAGCCATCGAAACCGCACTCCTTGTCGGTGTCTTGAGGTAGGTAGCGATTAAAACCATCGGTGAAGGCTGGCCCCCGTAATCCCCGTGAACAGCCACAGCAGGGATCGCAGGCTATCGCGTAGTAGGCGTAGTGGCGATTCCTGTTGTTGGCCATCGGAACCCACCGCAACGGGGGTGATGGCAATGCCCCGGCTACCCAACACAATGGCCCCTATCGCCCGAGATCGAGCCATGTGGTAGTCGGAGGTGATGACGTAGACATGGTGAATGTGGCCCGCCGCAAAGGTCTGTACCGTGCAGGTGAAGTTGGTGACCGTATCGACGGCGCAGGAGTCGTAGTAAACCTGGGTGGAGGGCACGCCAGCCCGACGAAAAATAGCCTGGTTTAGGGCCAACCCCTCTGGATTACCCGACACCCAGAGGGGCAAGTTGGGGTGCGCTTGGGCAAAGTGGGCGGCAAAGTCTACCCGTTCTGTGCGGCCCTCTAGCACCAGGATGGCCTGGGGGTAGGGCGTTTGGTGATAGGCGATGGCTAGGCGCAGGGCAATGATGCTAAGCGTTAGGCCACACCATCCCACCAGCAAGGTCAGGGCGGTCGTCCATCGGTTTCTACATATCTGAGATCTGCCCATGGGGGTCTTCACGGAGATGGTTGAGATAGGTGGCTAGGTGATGGGTGAGCCAGTCCTGAAATAGGTAATCGATCCTCTGATCGAGGGTCTCCGGGGTTTGTTCTGGCTCAACTAGTTCGTCTACCAAGAGCAGCATGGAATACCCACGGTCGGCGGGGCGGGGGCCAACCACTGCGCCCACGGCAATGTCGCGGAGGAGATCCGCCAGATCTAAGGGTAGTTGCCAGCGCTGCATTCGGCCTTCAAAGCCACACCGTAGCCGCCGAGTTTCGTCGATATCGTAAATGTGGGCGGCCTCAAAGAAGCTAATTTCCTCTTCTTCAATTTGATAGAATATCTCCCGCGCCAAACTTTCGTAAGGCACTAAAATTTTATATAAAGAAATTGTTTGGAAATCTCGATTATGAGTATTAAATTGCTCTTGAACTTGGGCCAAAAATAAATGGCGGGCAACCTTTTGAAAGAGCAGCTTCTCGGCAATACGTTGGCGAATATCATCGAGGGTAGCGAGCCGATCCGCCGCCCAGGGAATGAGTTGGGCCGGGCGATCTAGTTGATAGTCGTAGACCAGAGCATCGAGTTCTTGCTGTACCTCGGTATCGGCTACAACCTGCCCGCTCTCCTCAGCGACTTGCTGAATGATTCTCTGGGCAATGATATCTCGATAGATACTTTTTAATTTTAAGTCGCGCCGCAGAAAGCCCATGATCTCCTGCGGCAAAATTCCTATGTTTAGGGTGTTGGCCATAGAGACGACGTGGTACCTACCATTCTTAAAAGCGCTAACAAGCTGAATCACTGACAGGATTTTCCTAGATTTTGCCACTTTATCTCAGCTAGAGCCTCGTTTACCCCTAGCTGAGATGGACTGTGGCTAGGCGAGCTGGCGGCGGTTTTTTACACAGGGCATAATTCTGGATTCCTCAACTCGACCAGTGGATGGAAATTATGACTTCATCAAAAACCAGAGATTAGATTATAGGGATTAATTGTTGATCAGATTTAAAAATTTACTAAATAACATTGCCACTCCATTTTAATCGATCTAGGCTCCAGTTATGTGCAGATTTTCTTTGCGCTCTGGGCAGCTTGGCTAGAAATCTAAATTAATCTTTCTGCTTGGCTTTATAAAGACTTCAGTTGGGGCGGTTTTTTCTTGAAAAATAAATGAAATGGTAACCCAAATAGGTCTTGCCGCTGTCGCGATGGCTTACAAGATAAACAGGTTATTAACGTAGTGACTCTGGTCGAAGGCTCCTGAGGGCTTGGCCAGGGGCCTTTGAGTACCCCATAGACAGGTCTAAAACGAGGGTGATCGCCGTGGATATTAAGGGTTTTTGGCAGAAAATACGACCATGCTCTCCAGCGGACATGGGGTTAGATAGTGAACGATGGATCGCCGGTGATCGGCTAGGGGAGAGCCATGACGCCTGCCTTACGGTCCATGGTTCATCGCGGATCCAAACCTTCAAGACTGGGTTTGACATTTTCGACTACCAGGTTCCGCCCTGGGCCGAAACGTTGCCCACCGCTGAGGACTACTCCCCTAGCGCCTATTTTGTGGTGCGGGGGCGAGTCCGCATCCTGGGCCAGAGCCAGCGGCGGGCGCGGCCCTACTCGGCGGCTTTGCTCCATCCGGGCGATTTCTTTGGAGCCGATCACCTGTTCTATGCCGCCCCCCTGTCCTACCGGGCGGTGGCGGCCTCCTCCTGCCAGGTGCTGCAAATCCCCTGCTCGCATTTAGCCCTGTGGGCGGATCAATTCCCAGGGTTGGCGGCCCACTGGGGCCGCTGCATCGAGCAACGGGTGCAGCAGGTGTTTTTTAAGCGGTTTACCCCCTTGCAAACCCTGCCGACCCATGTGCTAAGCACTCAGCTTATCTCGCAGATCCAGGAGTTGCAGGTGGATTGTGGCACCCCGCTGGCGGCGGCGGTACACCCCTACCAAGGCTATTTCTGGCTGCGGTCGGGCCATCTGGTTGGGCCATCGGCTAGCCACCCATCCCCCGTCCTTGGCCAAGGGTGGAGCAGCGATCACTGCCCCTGGCCCGAGGGGGTGGCTCAAACCCCGGTGCGGCTGTTGCACCTAGGGGCCTCCCGTGCGAGGGAAGCGGCTGATCTGCTCCCGGTTCTAAACCCGTTGAGCTTACGCTCCTAGGTGGGACTGGGCAACCCCAGCTAGGTGGTTGGCCCAGTGGTTGACGAGGTCGGCGGCGGGAGCCTCTACCATGATGCGCAGGACGGGTTCGGTGCCCGAAACCCGCACCAGAATGCGGCCTTGATGGCCAAGGTGGGCCTGGGCAGCCTCGATGGCGACCAGCAGCGGATCGCAATCCTGCCACGGTCGCTGGCGGGCGGAATGGGCCAGGGCAACATTGCACAGCCGCTGGGGGTAGGATCGAAAACTCTGGCTCACCAGGCTGGCGAGTCGATCCCGGTGCTGCACCAGCAGGGCCAGATGCAGGGCCGTGGCCAAGCCATCCCCACTGATGCCGAACCGGGGGCATAGAATATGGCCGGAGGGTTCGCCCCCAAGCCCCGCCCCCGCCGCCTCCATGGCCAGATGTACCGCCTGATCCCCCACCATGGTGCGAATAAACTGCCCCCCCTGGCGTTTCCAGGCGGCTTCAAAGCTCAGGTTGGCCATGACCGTAGTGACCAGCAGGTGATGGGGGAGCTGCCCCTGGTGCCTGAGGTACTGTCCTAGCAGGTAGAGCATGTGGTCACCGTTCACCGCATTGCCCTGGTGATCCACGGCGATGACTCGGTCGGCATCGCCATCGAAGGCAAAGCCCAAATCGGCCTTGGCGGCCAGGACGGCCCGCTGGAGGGGCGGTAGATGGGTCGATCCACAGCGAACGTTGATGCAGTCCCCCCGGGGTTCGCCATGCAGACTAATCACCTCTGCCCCCAACCGTCGAAACAGGGCTGGGGCCAAAAACACCGCCGCCCCCCAGGCCAAATCTAAAACAATTTTTAGGCCCGTTAGGGGTCGAGCTTGGGGGTGAGGGGCGGTATTGACCAGATGATCGAGGTATTTGAATAGGAGTTCGGGGCGCTGAAGTCGCCGCCCTGGTAGGCGAGCCGGGGGGCTGAGGTGCCGATCTGCGCCCCGGCAGAGGGCTTGTTCAATGGCGGTCTGTTGGGCCTGGGAAAGCTTTTGGCCCGAAGCCCCAAAGAGCTTGAGGCCATTGTCTGTGGGCGGGTTGTGGCTGGCGGAAATCATCACCCCCCCGAGGGCCGGGGTGGTCTGCACCAAATGGGCCACGGCGGGGGTCGGGCAGAGTCCCACATCCCACACATTGACACCAGCGGCGGTGATGCCCTGGGTGAGGGCCGCCGCCAGGGCCGGACTCGACAGCCGGGAGTCTTGGCCCAGGATCATAGGGCCACTGGATCCGTTGGTTTTGAGGATTTGTCCGGCCCAAAACCCCACCCGCTGGGCGAGGGCGGGGGTGAGCAGATCGGCAGCACTGCCCCGGATGCCATCGGTGCCAAATAGGGCGGGCGGGGGCGGGGGGAGCGTAGATCGGGTATGGGGGGCATAGCGCGGAAGAGGCATCGTTCGGTATTCTGCAACGGCAGCAGGGCGAAAGGGGCAGGGGAAAAGGGGATAGAGCCAATGGAGCCAGCGTAGAGGGGACGATCAGGGCAGGAACAGATCCAGGAAGGGAACGATCAGCCCCAGGGTGCCGAGGATGCCATTGGCCGCATCGGAGAATTGGGCATTGCCCGACGGTTGCACCACCAGCACGTCGTTGGGGTAGAGCACCGGGTTAGTCTCGTCATCAATGCCCTGGCTAAAATTCACCGGAATTTCCCGCTGGGAAACGGTGCCATCGGCATTCAGCCGCATGAGATCCACCGTGCCGGTTTGGGCACGGCTGTTGTCGAACCCCCCCGCCGCCATCAGGGCTTGGTTGAGGGGCGTATTGGGGGGAACTTCGATCACGCCGGGGGTCTTAACCTCGCCAACCACGGTGACCCGAATGGTGGCGGGGGAAAAACTAGCTAAGGCAAGCTGGCGAGATTCGGCGGCATCGATGCGAGGGGCGGTGGGAACGAGGATGGTGTCGCCGTCTCGCAGGGGAAGGTCTTGGCTCAAATTTCCGGCAACCAGCAGATCCCACAGATCGAGGTTCAGGGTTTGGGTACGGCCCTGACCCATCGGACGCTGCACGGTAATTTGGCGCACATTGGCCAGGGGGCTAATGCCACCCGCCTGCTGCAAGGCCTGGGTGACCGTGGGCCAGCGCTGTTCGGCCTCACCATCGACGCTGTTCGTAGAAGTAAAGGTCATCGGGTAGGCCCCAGGGCGGTTGACGGCCCCCGCCACACTCACCTGCACCGGGCGAGGGGTAACCAGGCTCACGGTGATAGTCGGCTGCCGCAGATGGCGACCGTAGGCCAAGGCTATCTGCTGGGCCGCCTGTTCCAGGGTTAGCCCCGCCACGGGCACATTGCCAACCCAGGCTAGGCTGATGGATCCATCCACCAGTACCCGCTTCGGGCCGCTGTGCTCAGGCACATTAAAGATATCCAGGTTAATCAGATCCCCCGATCCGAGCAGGTAATCTTCGATCAGCCCAGCATCCAGTGACCTAGAAGGCATGACCCCAGGGTTCATGGCCCCAGAGTCCATCGTCCCAGAATCCATGGGTACAGAGTCCATGGGTACAGAGTCCGTTGACTCAAAGTTCATGGGTGCAGAGTCCATGGGTGCAGCGTCTAGGGACACAGACTCCAGGGGCAGAGCGTCCATGGCCTGAGCCATTGGGGGCTGTGCCTCGGCGGGTGTAGTCACCGGAGGATTGGCCCAGGCAGGCAAGGATCCTAGGGCCGTCAGCGCTATCGCCACGGTGCAGCCAGGGAGACAGCGCCATCGGGAAAGAACGGGGTTGTAAGCTTTCATAGAAACACTCACCACAGCATGGATAACGACGGAATTGAGGACAAAACCTGGTGGCCTGAGACATCTCCCAAGTAGGTTGGGTGCAGCGAAGCGGAACCCAACACTTGCCGAGGATTTCGGGCTGGTTGGGTTCTGCTATCGCGCCACCCAACCTACGAGAGATCAATACTTTTCGGAATGGTGTCCGTTTTGCGGCCCCCTGGTATCGGTGGGCGAGGAGACCCCGCCCCTACGGGTTGTTGGTCATCCTGGAGTCTGGAGACATCGGATGCCCAGCGGCCACGACCAGGACAGCGGAGGCTTGGCCCTAGGCGGTGGCCTGGGACAGGGGGTCGCCAAACACCGGATCGGGACGACGGGAGGGAAGGGGTTCTGGCCCCCGGCTGGGTAGGGGGGTGAGGTGGGGCACAGGCTTGGTCGTCTGGGGCTGGAAGCCGGGAACCACTCGCTTCAGCAGAGCAATGATGGCATCGGTTTGGTTGTGGAGGGCGGCTTGGCCGAGGGCGTCGATGGTGTCATCGAGGTGGCTGGGCACCATCCCGGAGGCATTGGCGACCACAAAGAGTTTTTGGTGCTGGGTGGCCTCGTACTGCTCTCCGGCAATGAACAGCTCTTCGTAGAGTTTTTCCCCCGGTCGCAGCCCGGTAAAGGCAATGTGCATGGTTTTGCCCAGCTCATAGCCCGACAGGTGAATCAGTTCCTTGGCCAAATCCACAATTTTGACGGGCTGCCCCATATCCAGCATGAAGACCTCGCCGCCGCGCCCAATCACCGCCGCCTGAAGCACCAACTGCACCGCTTCGGGGATGGTCATGAAGTAGCGACAAATATCGGGGTGGGTAACGGTGACGGGGCCACCTTCGGCAATTTGGCGTTTGAAGGTAGGCACCACGCTGCCTCGACTGCCCAACACATTGCCAAAGCGCACCACCTTGTAGGGCCGACCGCTGCGTTGGGCCGCTTGGAGCACCGCCATCTCCGCCACCCGTTTGCTGGCCCCCATGATGTTGGTGGGGTTCACGGCTTTGTCGGTGGAGATCATCACAAACTGTTCGACGGCGTATTTCTGCGCCAGGGTGACCAAATTGCGCGTGCCCTGCACGTTGTTGGTGATGGCTTCGGGGACGTTGAATTCCATCATCGGGACGTGCTTGTGGGCCGCTGCGTGGAAAATGAGCTGCGGCCTAAACTGGTCGAAGGCGTGCTCTAGGCGGGGCATAAACCGAATATCGGCAATGCAAGCGGAAATCTTGGGTAGGGTTGTCCATTGATGTTCGGCTTGCAGGCGCTTAAGGCTGGTTTCTAGCTCCTGCTGGATGGTGAAAATGGAGTTTTCCCCGTGGCCGAGCAGCAGAATTTCGGCGGGACAACGCTGGAGCACCTGGCGGCAGAGTTCGCTACCAATAGATCCGCCCGCCCCGGTGACCATCACCCGTTGCCCTCGCACCAACTCCAACACCGGCTGGCTGTCGAGCTGCACCGGGTCGCGCCGCAGCAGGTCTTCAATCTGCACATCGCGCACCCGGCTAACGGAAACCTGCCCGTTAAGAATTTCGTGGATACCGGGCAGGGTGAGGGTTTGCACCTCAATGGCCTGACAGAGGTCTAGCACCTCACGAATCACCCAACCGGGGGCCGTGGGCATGGCAATGATCACCTTGCGAATGTGTAGCGACCGCACCAGTTTAGGAATGCTGTCCCGGTTTCCGGCCACGGGCAAGCGCCGGATACGCAGGTGCAGTTTGGCCGGATCGTCATCCACAAAGGCGACGGGCTTTAACCCCAGGGCCGGGTTGCGCTGCATTTCCTGCACCAGGGATACCCCAGCACTGCCCGCCCCCACCACCAGCACCCGATCTCGGCGAAAGAAGGCGCGACGGTGATGGCCCCGGCGCTCCGCCGCCCGAATGCTAAACCGCAGGGCACCCACCAGCAAAAAGCTGAGGATGGCATCCAGCAGGGGCAGCGATTGCGGCAGGTTCTCCAGGGCAGAGAGGCCCAGATGTTGGCCCCAGAAAAACGCGGTGGTCTGCAACAGAATCGCCATCACCATGGCCAGGGCAATTTGCTGCAATTCGTCAATGCTGGCGTAGCGCCAGAAGCGTTTGTAGAAACCCAGGCCGTAGAGAATGCCCAATTTGATGATTAAAAACAGGGCAGTCAGCCACAGCAAGCCCGTCCAGTAGAGACTGACATTCAGGTGACCATCGAGGCGCAACCCTAGGGCCAGCAGGGGAGACAGCAGAAATATCACAATATCGGCGATGACAAAATGACGATTTCGCAGATCGGCAACAGAGGATTGGGATAGGTTAAACATCGTTTGTAAATCTCGCTAGGGGCTCCAAAGGTTTTGATTAAGGGGGCTAGCGGCCCTCAGGGGCGGCGGCGAAAACGGCACCTAACACTTGGCTAGGTGGGAAGCGGACAGCCCCGCCCTGGGGGATGCCCGGTGAACTTGGGCCGGTAAAACTTGAGTTTTTAGGTGGTCGGCCAACCGCAGCGCCAGGGCTAGGAGGGTGAGGGTGGGGTTGGCATGGCCCCCGGTGGGAAAGACAGAACTGCTGGCAATGAACAGATTGGCGCAGCCATGGAGTTGTCCCTGATCATCCACCACCCCCTGGCGCGGATGGCGACCCATGCGGGTGGTGCCCATGTGGTGGGAGGAATCGGTGAGGGTGGCCCAGGCACCCTCCTGGGAGGCTGGATCGCCACCTAGCAGCGGGCTTTCTAAACGTCCTAGCCCCAAAGCTTGCAACCGCTGGCCTAGCAGATCGTGAAACCGCACCAGGCTGTCTTGATCCTGACGGGAAATGGCTAGGTAGACCTGAAGCCGGGGCATGCCCAGGGCATCCCGCTGACGACTGAGGCAAATGCGACTGTGTCGTTGGGGGCTTTGCTCTAGATGGTTGCGCAGGAGGATGTGCGGATAAGGAATAGGGCGGTTGAACCGCTTGTGTATAAAATAATGCGCCATTTCCCCCAGGTGGGGCCAAAATGCGGCGATGTCCTGATTCCGAAGGGCTCCCCACTGCCCTCGTTTGAGGTAACTGCCCACCTGTTTAAAGGTCTGGGTGGCCGCCGCTAGGTCAATGGTCGATCCAGGCAGTAATTCAACATGGTGGTTCAACATCCGGTGCTGGCGCTGCTGCGCATCCGTCAGACGCAGACCCAACTGAACAAAGCCGCCGCGAGTCCGGCATAGATCTTGAAAAATCGGGGATCGCAGGGCTTTGGCGGTGGGATAAATCCGTCCGGCAACCAGCTTGGGATGCTCCATGTAGTAGCGCCCTACCAGGTCGTGGCCATTGCCTAGCCCGTTGGGGCAGTGCCGCTGGGAGGCCAACAGCAGCCGCGCATTTTCCCAGCCCCCGCAGGCCAAGATCACCACCCGACTGCTCACCCAAAACTGATTGCCCGAAAGCGTTTGCACCTGAAGCCGCTGAATGTTCCTGAGGTCGGGATTGGGTTCTAGTTCCGTAACGTTGGCGTTAAGGTAGATCTGGAGGTTAGGAGCCTGCCGCAGCAGGGGGCCATACATTTGGCGCAGCTTGGGCACTGAGGGGGCATAGAGCGCCACCGTGGGCGTCAGCACCGGATCTCGCCACAGATCATGCCGCCCCAGGATTTGCCCCTGCCATGCCTGGGGCGCAAACTGCCGAGGCGTCGGCAAACCCAGCAGTTGGGCCGCTCGATCATAGAAGGGGGCTAGGGTCGCTAGGTCGAAGGGCCAGCCGCTGTCGGCTACCCAGTCGCGCTCGGCAAAATCAATGGGGTTGAGGGCCATGCACCGCCCGCCCCAGGTGTTGGTGGATCCGCCGAAATAGCGGTTGCGCGACACATAGCCCTGCGCTAACCGCATGGGATGGCCGACGGTTTGCACGTCATAGAGGGCCTGGGTTTGGGGGTCGGGTACAAAATCGCCGCTTTCCAACAGCAACACCTGGTAGGGGGTGTTTAGAAATTCCTGGGCAATGGCAATGCCCGCTGCGCCCCCGCCCACAATGCAGATATCCGACTGCAACAGCGTTTGGGAATCCACTTGGACGGCATCAATCACTGGCATGGTGGTTTAATCCTCACAATTGTTGGACTCCAATCCTGATCTCCAATCCTGATCTCCAGCCCTTGGCCTCAATGATTGACGGCGGCGGTTGTCCGCCCGGTCTGTTCGGCCCGATGGGACGATGGGGCCAGTGCTCGCTCAAACCCCCGCCGCAACCGATCCATCTGGCGGGTATCCAGGTGCAAAAGATAGCGGGGCGATAGCAGAATTAAGCGAGCCTGGAGGGACTCGGTCACCGGTAAATCAAAGGTCTTCGGTGTTGATGCCCAGGCCGATCCCTGGGTGAGGAGCCGCTGACGGTGGGCCAAATTGGTATAGACCGGCAGCTTGTGGTGCAGGGGAAAGGGGTAGGCCGAGGCCTCAATGCCCAGGCCTTGCAGTATCGTCAACACCTGGGGCACAAACACCCCCGGCTGGGTAATCTGCACCGGATAGCCCTGGTAAAACCCACCCTGTTGCGCCCCAGGGGGCAGGTGGGGTACCGCTAGGCCATCGATGCCACCGAGGGTGGCCCCTAGGCGATCTGCATTGCGCTGCTTCAGATCATTAAAGATCGCCAGGTAGTCCAGATCCACATTCGCAAGCAGAGCCCCAAGGGGGGCCATCCGACGCTTGTAGCCGATGCCTGTGGAGCTAAAGTCCGCCAGACCCACCTCCGTCAACCAAGGCCCGTGGCGGTTGAAATGGCCCCAGGCCGACATACGCAGATAGTGGTCTCGCCGATCGGTGACCACGATACCGCCCTCCCCCGCCGCCACCGCCTTGCTGCCCTGGAGGCTAAACACGCCCAGATCGCCCCAACTGCCGCAGGGTCGCCCCGCCCAGCTTGCCCCGTGGGCATGGGAGACATCCTCAATCAGGGCAATCCCTCGGCCCCTCAACACCCGCTGGAGCCGATCCATATCCGCCGGAAACCCCCACACATGGACGACCATCACTGCCCGGGTTCGGTCTGTAATCTGGCGGGCCACGGCATCGGGATCTAGGGTAAACGTGGCGGCATCAACGTCTGCAAACACTGGCTCGGCCCCAGCATTCACGATGGGATCAATGGAGGCATGGAAGGTGCAGGACGGCACAATCACCTGGTCTCCGGGGCCAATATTGAGGGCAAACAGGGCCGCTTCAATGGCCGAGGTGCCATTGCAAAACGTCAGGCCATACTGCCGATTCAGCAGTGCGGCATAGCGCTGTTCAAAGGCTTCGACAAAGGCCGGATATCGAGAGATTTGACCTTGCGCCAAGGCTCGGCCTACACGACTCAATTTTTTAGTTAGAAGTGCGGCCTTAAGCCAGGTTAATTTCGCCTCTTGAAACATCTCTATAGAATTCCTTTGGGTTACTTTTTTGAGTATTTTTCTATTGTTTACAGGTTTATTTTCTTGTAGTCTCATTTGGTTTGATCATTCATTGAACGCTTGAATATAGCTAAAGGCACGATTAAATGACGTTCCAATTAATTCTCCTCCACAACGTTTCTGGCTTTACCTAACTGGGTTTACCTAACCTACGCCGATGGGAATGATCAGATCAGGCAACCTAAGGATAAGGACAACCCTAGACTGGATGGTCGGGGCATAGCCACACCGGAAGCCTTGGTGTAACCCCCACTGGCTAGGACTTTGAGGCATCACAACTAAATCTGGGGTGTTCCCCTGATCAGGGGCGACATCGCCCGACGATCCAGAATGCCACCAGCTCATTTAGGGATAGGAGAACAGGTATTAGGAAACTAGCGTAATTAGGTATAACTAAAAATGCCAAATTGCCAATAATAATCAGTCATTTGGCTGCCTTTTTTATCCCGTGCTGGGGGGACAAAATGGCAAACTGGCCCCCAGCTTGCTAGGGATATTGTTAGATTGCAGGACAAACAGCCTAATACCTAGATCAATTTCTATAGAAATAAAAGTTCGTCCGCAATGAAGAATGAATCTTTTCTGTGGATAGTCTGTGGATAAATTGAAGCTATATACAGGGCGATCTATCATCGACTGCCTCCATCCAACGATGACTCAATAAAAACAATGGATATTCAGCAATACTGGTTTGTTTTAAAGCGTCGCTGGTGGCCAGCCAGCTTAGTTTTTGTGACCGTTTCGACGCTGACGGTGATGGCTTTGAACACCCAGCACAATATCTACCAGGCCGAGGGGAAAATTCGCTTTACCCCAGAGGATCGAACCTCGGCCCTGACGGGTTTGGGAGTGACCGAGGGAACGTTTCACCCCCTGGTAGACTCCAACAATCCCATGACCACAGAAATGGCGGTGATTCGCTCGGAGCCGGTGATTCAAACGACCCTGGCTAGGCTCAACAGCATTCGGCCCCAGGGCCAGCCCCTCTCCCACCAAGACCTGCAAAAAAAACTGGTGCTCACCACCCTGCGTGGTACCGATATCCTGCTGCTGAGCTTTCAGGACGCCGATCCAGCCCTGGCGGCCACCGTGGTCGATACGGTGATGCAGACCTATTTAGATAACCATGTGCGGGAGAACCGCATGGCTGTGATGATGGCCCGATCCTTTATTGAAGCGGAGTTGCCGGGGGCTGAGGCCCAGGTGCAGCAGGCGGAGGCGGCTCTGCGACGGTTCCAGGAAGCCCATCAGGTAGCGGCCCTGGAGGAGGAAAAGGTAGCCGTGGTGACCGCCGCTGAGGCGCTGCGCCAGCGGGTGGCCGAGGCCGCCTCGGCCCTCCAGGATACCAGCGAACAGTCGCGCACCTTCAGCCAGCAGTTGGGGATGTCGCCCCAGGAGGCGATTGCCGTTACCACCCTGAGCCAATCCCCCGGTGTGCAGACGGTATTGGCCCAGTACCAGGAGGTGGAATCGCAACTGGCCAACGAACGGGTGCGGTACTACGACGACAGCCCAGTGGTGCAGAGTTTGCTGAGCCGCAGGGCCAACCTGGAGGCCCTCCTGCACGAACGCATTGCCGACACCCTGGGGGGGCAATCCCTAGCCGCCGACAACCTCCAAATCGGGGAGCTGCAAGCGGCCCTAGCGGGGGATTTGGCCCGCACCGAGGCCGCCCGTCAGGGCTTGGCCAAGCAACTAGAGACCCTGCAACAGGCCCAGTCCTACTACACCCAGCGGCTGGCCACCCTTCCCCGTCTAGAGCAGGAGCATCGGGAACTGATGCGGCGATTGGATGCGGCCCAGGGCACCTATGCCTTGCTGCTGGAGCGCCTGCACGAAACCCGCATTGCCGAGAACCAAACCCTTGGCAACGCCCACATTGTGCAGGAGGCGGTGGTGCTCCCCCATCCGGTGGCCCCGCGCAAACTGTCGTTTTTGGCCACGGGGGGCATAGTGGCTCTGCTGCTGGCCGCCGCCACCGCCCTAGGGCTGGAGATGCAGGACAACCTGGTGAAGACAGCCCGAGAGGCGCGGCAGTTGTTTGACCTCCCCCTGCTGGGGGTAATTCCGCTGCACCGAGTCGGGGGGCGCGGCTTTGGCGGCAGCCGCTCCCAGGCCAGTGTTGAGCTAATCGTGCGGGATCTGCCCGGTTCCCCGATCTCGGAGTCCTATCGGATGCTCCAGGCCAACCTGGCCTTCCTCAACTCAGACCGGGCGGTGAAGACGGTGGTAGTCACCAGTTCCATGGTGGGGGAAGGCAAGTCGGTGGTGTCGGCCAATCTGGCCATGGCCAGGGCGCAGCAGGGACGGCGGGTGCTGTTGATTGATGCGGATATGCGCTGCCCACGCCAGCACCAACTCTGGGGCCTGGTCAACGACCGAGGTCTCAGCAACCTGCTGGCGGAACGCTGGGAGTTGTCAGCGGTGGTCAAACCCCTGACCGACCATTTAGACCTGCTGACCGCTGGCGTCATTCCCCCCAACCCGACCGCTCTGCTCGATTCCCAGCGCATGGCCACGGTCTTGGCCCAGGTGGCGGCGGACTACGATTTTGTGGTGTTGGATACTCCGGCCCTGAATGTGGCGGCGGATGTGCATATTTTGGGACGCCTCTCCCAGGGCATTGTGCTGGTGACCCGACCCGGCGTGCTGGATGTGGGTAGCGCCCAGGTGGCGAAGGAGCGCCTGGCCCAGTTTGGGGCGCTGGTGCTGGGGCAGGTGATTAACGGCGTCGTGCCCGACCACGAACCCGACAGCTACTACTACTTTGCCGGGGCCTATACCGAACGGCAGGGGGCCGACCCAGCCCCAGCCCGCGTAACCGCCTAGGCCCTAGGGTTGTCTAGGCATTGGGGGACTAGGTATTGGGGGACTAGGACTTGGTGCGGGCAAGTTTAAGCCCGAGGAATGGGTCTGGTTTGTTGTTGGCGCTTCATCGGTATCCAGCCTATGTTTGAGAAATGGCTCCGGTTTAATCCTCTGATTCATCGTCAGTTTCAGGGTCAGCCCGATCCAGAACTGACCCAGATTCTTCACAATACGGGCTGGCTGTTTTCGGGCAAGGTGTTGCGCCTGGGCATCAGCCTGCTGGTAAGCACCTGGATAGCCCGCTACCTGCGCCCGGAGGGGTTTGGCCAGTTGCAGTATGCCCTGGTGTTTGCCAGCTTTTTTGACCCCCTGTCTACGGTCAAAATGGGGCAGGTGGTCACCCGTGATCTGGTTCAGCGCCCGGAGGCCAGCGCCACCATTTTGGGTACCGCCTTTGTGCTTCAACTGGCTGGGGGCACCCTGGCGGCGGGGCTGTGTGTGCTGGGGGTACTGTGGCTGGCCCCCCAGGAACCGCTGATTCAACTGCTGGTGGCCATTACCGCCCTAAAGTTTATCTTTAACTCGCTCCAGCCCATCGAAAACTGGTTTGAAGCCAGGGTGGCCTCGAAGTATGTGGTGCTGGCCGAACACAGCGTGTTTTTTCTGATTGTGCTGCTGCGCTGTGGACTAGTGCTGTGGCAGGCCACGGTGGTGGCCTTTGCCATCGCCATCGTGCTGGAATCTAGCCTCTATGCCCTGGGGCTGGCCGTTTGCTACACCCGCCAGCGGCAGTCGATTTGGGCGTGGCGCACCAGTGGGCCACACCTCGCCTATCTGCTGCGGGAGGCTTGGCCCTTGGTGTTGTCCTCAACGGCGGTGGTGATCTATCTCAATGTCGATCAAATGATGCTAGGGCACCTGATCGGCAAACAGGCGGTGGGCATCTACGCCAGTGCGGCCAACCTGTCGGAGGCAACGGCATTTTTGCCCGTCATTGTGGGGTCCTCTCTGTATCCTCGCATTATCCAATCTCGACAACTAGAGACCGCTACCTACCAACGACGACTCCAGCAATTTTATGACCTCAATACCCTGATGGCCTACGGGTTAATGGTGATCCTGGTTCCCTTGGCAGGGCTTCTGATCAGGCAACTCTATGGGGTGGACTATGTCGCCGCGATTCCCATTCTAATGGTGCACCTTTTTAGCACGGTGTTCACCTTTCTGGGCATTGCCCAAAGCAAATGGATTGTTACGGAGGGGCTACAAAAATTCAATTTTTATGCCCGACTGGTGGGTCTGATTTCCAATATTGGCCTGAACTTCTTGCTTATTCCTTACTTTGGCGGCATGGGGGCGGCCCTGGCCACCCTGATCTCCTACGCCCTAGGGGGATATCTCTTCTTCTGGCTAACGCCCCCCACCCGAGGCAATGCCTGGCTGATGACCAAGGCCCTGGCCCTGCCCCTGCGATTGCCACGAGTGCTAAAAGCCCTCAACCAGCCGTGAAAGGCAGAAAGGGCGAGGACTCCTAGGGCCTTGGGTTAGCCCATGTATCCACTGGCCTATGGACTAATTCCAGTCAATTCCAGTCAATTCCAGTCAATGTTAGTCAATTTC
The DNA here is from genome assembly GCA_044070495.1 of Spirulina sp. GTDB lineage: Bacteria > Cyanobacteriota > Cyanobacteriia > Phormidesmidales > Phormidesmidaceae > Nodosilinea. The sequence continues at coordinate 69,598 of JBIPSI010000017.1, forward strand.
GATGGAACTTAAGCGGCAACCATGGATGTGATCTTCGTTATTTTTCAAACGGGTAGCCAAGCCAATGGCGGGGTGGAAAGTATCACCCAGGTGATTGAGCACTGCCGTTCCCTGCGGCCCCAGATCGTTACCCAGATGGAAACCGTCGTAAACCAGCGTTGGCGGCAGGCGGGGGCTGAGGTCGCCCTGTGGCCACTGCCCTACCGATTGGGCGCGAGCCTCTGGCAAGGGCAATTCTGGGCCTGGGGGCAACGGCTTTGGTCTTTGGCCCAGACCAACGGACGCATGTTTCGACGGGTGAGGCAATCCGCCGTTCGCGTTGTCCATTGCAATGATCCCGCCGCCTTCTGGCACACGGCCCTAGGGGCCAAACTGGCCGGGGCCGCTGTCCTGTTCAACATTCGAGACACCAAGGCCCGCGATGAAACCTACGGATGGAAATGGACTATCGCCTGCTGGCTAAGCGATGCCCTGCTGGTGCTCTCCCAGGAGATGCGCCAATCCCTCATGAACGCCCTACCGGCGGCCCGTCGCCAGGAGGCCAAGCTCCACGCCATCTACAGCATTGTGGATACGACCGCCCTGGCACCGCCAACAGCCGTTACCCGACAACAACTGCGAGGGCAACTGGGCATTCCTGCCGACGCCTTTGCGGTGGGCTATGTCGCCACCCTCAACCCCAAAAAGGCACAGTTGGCCCTGATCGAGCAGGCCATTCCCGCCCTGCATCGAGCGATTCCCAATCTGCACCTTTATCTGGTGGGCGACTGCGCCCCCGACAACCCCTACGCCCAGGCCTGTGTCACCGCCGTTCAGACCTTAGGCCTGGAATCGGTGGTGACGCTGACGGGCTATACCCCGGCGGTGGCCGACTGGTACCCAGCGCTGGATTTGGTGATTGTGGCTTCCCGCCAGGAGGGCTTAGCCCGCTGCATGATCGAAAGCCTGGCCTGCGGCACCCCCGTCGTCTCCTTTGCGGTGTGCTCGGCGGGGGAAATTTTGCTGGGCCACCACTGTGGGCGGGTGGTGCCAGAGGGCGACTATGAAGCGCTCAATCGGGCCATCATCGACCTCTCTAGCCAGCCAAGCCTACGCGAAGACCTGGGAAAGAATGGCGTTGATGCCGTGCAACACCTGTTTCGGGCCGAGACCATTGCGCTCCAGTACGAAGCGCTTTACGCCGCCCTCGCGACCCGTTCGCCTATCCATCTGCCCTCCGCCCAGGCCCCGGACACCGAGCCCCTGGCCCCAGCCATCGTGTCCGGCATGTCTACCCCCAACCCCTAGCCCATCTTTTGCTGTGAGTACTTTTTCTTCCCCCGTTTCCCCTCGATCTAGGGTCGCTACGCTGGCTCTCTCCCCCTTTGTGGCCATGGCCCCTTGGCATCGGGCTGTTTTGGTGGCCCTGGTCACCCTGGCCCTGGCAGCGGTAGGGTGGCAGCAGCAGATCGCCCCCGTCCCTATCCAGGGAATGGCCTGGGTGTTTTTGGCCCTGGTCTTAAATGGGGTGCTGCTGCTGCTGCCGATCCTGTTCTATCGGCCCACCTTTGGCTGGTTTCATCCCCTGGTGTTTGCCCTGTTCTTTGCCCTGCTGGGTCACCTCCGCCGATGGGATGTCTACGTGGGCGGGCTTCAGTGGCACGCCGCCCTACCCGGCTGGAGTGCCGATCACCTGACGGCCCTCGTGCTGAAGGATCTGCTGTTGCAGGCGGCGGGAACGGCGGCGCTGTACGCGGGCTATCTCCTGGGGCCAACCCTGGGGTCGCTGCCCATCACCTTTCGGATGCCCGCCCACCTCGCCCGTAAAACCGTTGTCACCGTGGCCGCCGCCGCTGGCATTTTCGCCGTCTATGTGCAGGGTCGTGGCGGGTTGATTAGCCACATGCTTTCCTGGGGGCAGGGCCGCAATGAGGCCCTGGCGGGGGCCTTTTACTGGCAGTTTTTGATTCAGTTGGGCCTGCTGGCCTGCCTTTGCTGGCTCACCCTAGATCGCCGATCCACGGCCAACCCGGTGTTTTGGAGCTGCACCCTGGCCTCGCTGACGATGATCTTTTTAACGGGGGGATCGCGATCCGCCGTCATCTATGTCATGGTGATGGGCCTACTGGCCTGGCTGCTGCGGGAGCAAAAGATCGATGGGGTCAAAATTGTGGCCATTGCCCTGATTGGCCTCTTCGTCCTGGGTACCCTGGGCACCCTGCGCAACAGCACCTTCAACGGCACCATCGACTGGGCCAGCCTGTGGGGTCGTTCCACCGCCAGCACCACCGCAGAAACCTCAACCCTCAACACCAGCCTGACCGAAATTTCCCAGCGCAGCAGCGTCTATGCCGGGGTATTTCCCATCCTGGGCCTAGTGCCCACCCAGGTCGATTACCTACAAGGCAGTTCCTACCTTGCGGCCCTCACCCTGCCCGTGCCCCGCGCCCTGTGGCCCAACAAACCCGGCCTGATCGCTGGGATGGTGGGCCAAACCTTCTTCAACAGTGCCGTGGGGATGCCCCCTGGGCCCGTTGGCGAGGCCTACTGGAATTTGGGCCTGCCTGGGGTGCTGCTGGTGTTTACGCTGTTTGGGGCGTTTCAAAAGCTGCTGGCGGAAACCTATCGCCGCTGTCAGCCTCAGACCGGGGCCATTGTGCCCTACGTCATCACCCTGTTTTTGTTTTCGGAACCCACCGGGCTAGCCTTCATTGCCTGGCTAATGATGCTGGTGCCCACCCTGGGATGGCTCGTCGCCACGGGGGCGGTGGAATGGCGATCCGCGCCAGGCTAATCCCCCTAGAACCGTTCCATGACCAGACTTTCATCGTCGAACGTCCATGGCCAAACGGCCATAGCCAAACGTCTATGGCCAAACGATTAACGGTACAACCACTCCGTCAGTTTGGGCCTGTCCTATCCCCCTCTTAAATACCTCTAGAAACACCATCCTATGAAACACATTCTTGTTACCGGAGTTGCCGGATTTATTGGCTTTTTCGTCGCCCAGCGTCTGCTGCGAGACGGCCATCGCGTCTATGGCATCGACAACCTCAACGGCTACTACGATGTTCGCCTAAAACGAGACCGGTTAGCTCGCCTGTGCAGTCACACCAACCTTCACTTTGAAAAGCTTGATTTAGCCGATAGACAGGCAGTTTTAGATCGGTTTGAGCACCAGCACTTTGATGCCGTTATTCACCTGGCGGCCCAGGCGGGGGTACGATTTTCCCTGGAGGAACCCTTCACCTACTGCGACAGCAACCTAACCGGATTTTTGAGTATTTTAGAAGGCTGTCGTCACTACCCGGTCGAACACCTAATTTTTGCTTCCTCTAGCTCCGTCTATGGAGCCAACCAAAAGGTACCCTTCTCGGTAGCGGATCGGGTAGACTGCCCCATTTCCCTCTATGCCGCGACTAAAAAGGCCAATGAATTAATGGCCCATGCCTATAGCCATCTGTACCAAATCCCCGCCACCGGACTGCGATTTTTTACGGTGTATGGCCCCTGGGGTAGGCCGGATATGGCTTACTTCAAATTCGCTGATGCCATTGCCCAAGGACGACCCATCCAGGTGTTTAACCATGGCCACATGCGTCGAGATTTTACCTACGTTGACGATGTTGTTGAGGCCATCCTTCGACTTCTAGATCGCCCTCCGCTGGCCTCCCCCTTAGCAACCTCCCCATCCCCAGGGATGCCCTTAGCCACCGCCTCATTTTCAACAGAGCCATTACCAGAGGCTTCCACGCTTCCCAGGGTTCCCTACAAGATCTACAACATCGGCAATCACAGACCCGTTGAGCTGCTGTATTTGATTGAATTAATTGAGGCAGCCATGGGACAATCCGCCGTCAAAGTTATGCTGCCCATGCAGCCCGGCGATGTACCGATTACCTATGCCGATGTCGAGGATTTGATGGTGGATACTGGGTTCCAGCCCCAGACTACTATTGAAGACGGCATTGCTCAGTTTATGGCCTGGTACAAAGATCGCTACTGCAACTATTCCCTGGAGCAGGTAGCGTAACAAAAAACAGGTGAAATCGATTTTAATCCTCTTTAATCCTCTGTCTAATGCTGGCAGAGTGGCAATACGCAATCCCTAATTTGGCCGCACAATAAACACAGCTTTTGGCTAAGGGAGAGGCTTTAATCCTAACGTCGCTCCGGCCTCTCCCGTTTTTTTGATAATATTCTCCTTTGAGCTATGGGTATGCTGCCGTCCTTGCAGAGTGGTTCCGTTGATCACCGTTTTCCTCATCCCCAAATCGAAGATTACCAGGTAAAATCTGCCCAGAAATCTACTCGCATTAAAGTGCTTTTTTTCACCGCCTCCTTAGGGAATGGGGGAGCTGAAATGCATCTTTTGCGAGTGGTGAATGCCCTGGATCGGGTTGGGTTTTCGCCCTTGGTGGCGGTGGCCCAACCGGGGGGCACCTACGAGGCCGCTCTAGCAGAGGATGTCCCCGTTTACAGCCTTAATCCGGCGGGGATTGGCTCTAGCACCATGCGCATGGTGCGGGCGGTGCGGCCCCTGCGTCAGCTCATTCAGGCCCATCGGCCCGACCTCGTCTGCTCGGTGATGGACCACGCCAACCTGGCGGCAATTCTCGCCTGTCGCGGCCTGCCCCAGCGGCCCCGGTTGGTGGTCTGCACCCAAAATTCGCCCCTGGCCCAGTATGGTCGCCCCTGGCATCCCCTGGATCGGCTGGTACTGGCGGGGATGGCGCGGTTGTACCCCCAGGCGGATCGCATTGTAGCCCTGTCTGAGGGGGTGGCCGCCGAAGTGCAAAGCCTAGTGAATCGGCCCCGGACATCGCCTGCGCCCCCCATTGAGGTAATCTACAACGCCGGAGTGGATGCCGCCGTGAAGCGGGGGGGGCGGGAGGGCCTGATGCTGCGCCAGGGGCAGACACCCCGGTTGCCGCTGTTGGTCGCCTGTGGGCGGCTACATCCCCAAAAGGGCTACCCCTACCTGCTGGAGGCCCTGGCCCGGGTGCGCCAAACCCTGCCGGTGCAGCTGTGGATTGTGGGGGAGGGGCCGCTGCGTCCTGTCCTGGAGCGCCAAATTCAGCGCCTAGGGTTGACCAACGCCGTGCAACTGCTGGGATTTCGGGCCAACCCTTATCAATACATGGCGGCGGCGGATCTGTTTGTGCTGCCTTCCCTGTACGAAGGGTTTGGCAATGTGATTGTGGAGGCCATGGCCTGCGGTACGCCAGTGCTGGCCACCGATTGCCCCCACGGCCCCGCCGAAATTTTGGAACAGGGTAAACACGGTCTGCTGGTGCCCCCGGCCAATGCCGAGGCCCTGGCCCAGGGGATTCTCTCGCTGCTGCAAAATCCGGCCCTGCGAGAGCAGTATGGGCGGTGTGGACTGACGCGATCCCTAGATTTCCAGGCCGATGCCATTGCCGGGCACTACGCCACGATGTTTAACGCTGTGCTGGCGGCACCCCACTAGTGGGTACAGACAGCACAGCAGGATCTAATCCAATACGACGGGATCTGATTTATGTGCGGAATTTGCGGCAGTATCGGCCATCCCCCCGACCGAGATCGGTTAGCCAGGGCAATGGATCGCCTAGCCCATCGAGGGCCGGATCAAGCGGGCAGCGTTCTGAATCGTCAGTTGATTTTGGGGCATCGACGGCTGGCCATTCTGGACTTGTCTGACCAGGGGCGACAACCGATGACCAACGAAGATCAAACCCTGTGGCTGGTATTCAACGGAGAAATCTACAACTTTGAGGAACTGCGCGCCCTCCTTGCCCCCCATCACCACTTTCAATCCACTACCGATTCGGAGGTGCTGGTTCACGGCTACGAACAGTGGGGCATCGATGGTCTGCTGCAACGGCTGCGCGGCATGTACGCCTTTGCCCTGTGGGATGACACTACCGCGACGCTGCACCTCGTCCGCGACCCCCTGGGCAAAAAGCCGCTCTACTATACCACCCTAGGCGGGGGGCTAACCTTTGCCTCCACTCTGCCCGCCCTTTTGGAACTATTGGGCCAAACCCCGGCGATCTCGTCTACGGCGATTCTCAACTACCTCACCTACCTCTGTGTTCCGGCTCCCCAGAGCCTATTTGAGGGCATCTATAAACTTCCCCCGGCCCATCGGCTGGAGTTTTCTTCCCAGCGGGCTCCCCGTCTGGTGCGCTACTGGCAGCCCGATTTTACCCGCCCAGAACAGCGCTCCCCAGAGGAGTGGATCGAGCGCATCGACGCCACTCTCACCGCCGCCGTTCAAGATCGTCTGGTGGCCGATGTGCCCGTGGGGGCTTTCCTCAGCGGCGGTGTCGATTCTAGCCTAGTGGTCGCCTGCATGGCCCATCTGAGCCCTCGTCCAGTGCAGACTATCTCCGTGGGCTTTGCGGAACAGGCCTTTAACGAACTGCCCCATGCCCGACGGGTAGCCCAGGTCTGTGGCACCCAGCATCAGGAGTACATTCTGCATCCCGATGCCGCCGCCGTCTTGCCGGATCTGGTTTTTCAGTATGGTGAACCCTTCGCCGATCACTCCGCCTTGCCCACCTACTACGCCGCCAAAGCCGCTGGCCAGCAGGTCAAGGTGGTGCTGACGGGAGACGGCGGCGACGAACTCTTTGCGGGCTATCGCCATCTGCCTGCCCTGCGGATGGCCCACCTGTTGCACCACCTGCCCCAGGGCTTAAAATCCACCGCTGCCGCCGGACTGGCCCATCTGGAACGGCGGGGGCACCGAAGGGCACGATCCTGGCGCTGGCTGGCGGCCTTTGCCCAGGGGCCACAGGGCACCTACAGCTTCGACCCCGTAGGCAGCCGCACCTGGCGACCCTACCGCCAGGCTCTCCTCGGCCCAGCCCTGCGGTCGGTGCCCGATCCGGGCGATCAGCTCTACCAAACCCTGTGGGAGGAATCGCCCCTGAAGGACTGGGTGAGTCGGGCGATGGCCATTGATCTCGTCACCCTGCTCCCCGATGGGATGCTGACCAAGGTGGATGTGGCCACCATGGCCCACGGATTAGAGGCCAGATCGCCCCTGCTCGATCTGCGGCTGGTGGAACTGGCCAGCAAAATTCCCGCTGGTCAACAGCGCCAAGGTTGGCAAAGCAAATTTTTGCTGAAACAGTTGGCGAGAAAATATTTTCCGGAGGGCTTGCTGAATCGCCCCAAACAGGGCTTTTCCCTGCCCACTTCGGACTGGTTGCGGGGAGACATGGGGCCACTTCTAGAGTCGGTTTTGCTATCTCCCCAGGCCCAGGCCCGCCAGTATTTTTGCCCGGAGGTTGTGGCCCACTGCATTGCCGCCCATCGCCAAGGAAAAGCCGATCATGGCCAGCGGTTGTGGTCGTTATTGCTGCTAGAACTCTGGTTCCAAATGTTTATCGATAAAACCCTAGCTCCCGGAGATCGATTAGTCAATTTCAACCAAGACTTTGCCGTTGCAGATCTAATGACCAGTCCCTAGCATCCTGAACTTCTGACTTCCTGAACTTCTAGTGTCCTGAACTTCTGATTTCCTGATTCTTTGATAGCGAATTTAACTTGAATGAGGTACACCGTGAAGATCCCCCCATCCCCCCTTAGTAAGGGGGGTACAAGATGACTCTACTACAGATAGGAACTGGGGAATCTGAACCCCCAAGATCTGGTTGTTTGCCCCATCTCCAAAGTAGGTTGGGTGCAGCAAAGCGGAACCCAACCCACGGGAGATCAATGCTTTTCTTTGAGTGATGTTCTTAATGGCTGATGTTCTGAATTGCCAATTTTCCGTCAAGCTTTTCATCCAATTTCCCATTCACTAATTTATGTCCTATGTCAGCGATTAATGCTTACCCAATCCAAACGGCAAAGATCGAACCGTCTTGCCCCAAACCTCTAAAAGTGCTGTATTACATTGCCTACTACCAGCGCATGGCGGGGGCCAATCGTAGCTTGTTTGAGTTGATCACCCACCTGCCGCCGTCGATTACGCCCCTGGTGGTAGTGGCTGGGGAGGGACGCGCTGCGGAGGCCTATCGTCAGGCGGGTATTGCCGTGGAGGTATTGCCACCGGGGCCTAACCTCAGCCAGTTTGGCAAGGCCATGCTGACCTGGTCGCGTCTGAAGCAGGCCCAGGTGGCGCTGACAGAACTGTTGCCCTATACCCTGCAATGCCTCGCCCTAATGCGCGATTGGCAGCCCGACCTTGTGCATGTGAATGGGGGCCGAGGGGCGTTGATGATTGGCGCGGCGGCGCGGCTGAGGCGTTGCCCTTTGGTGGGCCATATGCGCGGACAGTTGCCCTTTGGCGGCATTTCCCACTGGTATTTTGAGCAGGTGTCGAGCCGCATTGTTACCGTCTGCGACGCCATTCAGCAAGACTTGACCCCCACGGGACGGGCGAAGGCCATCACCATCTACAACGGCATTCAAACCCTGCCCCCAGCCGGACAGCCTAGCCCCTGGCTGCGGGCTTTGAAGGCGCAGGGCACCCTGATTGTGGCCTGTTTTGCCTCGGTGGTGCCCTTCAAGGGATACCACCATCTCCTCGAGGCGGTGGCTGAACTGAATCGACGGGGGTGGGCCGAGTCGTTGGTGGTGCTTTGCATTGGCGATCTTGAAGCCGAATATCAAGACTATGCCGATTTTCTGATGCACAGGCAGCAAGCCCTGGGGTTGCACAACGTTACGTTTACGGGCTGGCAGTCGAACCCGTTTGCCTTTTACCAGGTGGCGGATATTGAGGTGCTGCCCTCGGTGAGCCGAGAGGTGCTGGACTATGGCGGCCAACCCGTCGAGGTGGCGGGCAACGAGGGCTTTCCCCGCACCCACCTAGAGGCGATGACCTTTGGCCTGCCGATTGTGGCCACCGACATTGCTGGCGTACGAGAACAGGTAGAGGACGGGGTGAATGGCTGGGTGGTGCCGCCGGGAGATGCCCTGGCCCTGGCCGATGCCCTAGAACGGCTGCTAGCGGATGGCGAGTTGCGATCCCGCCTGGGGCAGGCCGGACGGGATCGGGTACGGCGCAAATTTTCTACCCAGGCCCACGTGGCCGCTATGGTGCAGGTCTATCAATCGCTGGTTGGGGAAGAGACACTACCGGAGGCTACAGCCCATGGGCAATTGGCTTAGGAGGATCAGCCATCGCCCCTGGCGATGGGGCCTCGTGACCCTAGGGTTGGTGGTTTTGCTAGGGCTGTGGCCTCGGGCCAACCCAGCCCTAGAACCGCAGATGATCCGTCTTTGGTCGCGGTCAGACGGTGCCCCGATCGCCTACTATGCCGTGGGAGATGAGTTTTTGACGGCGGCCTTTCAGCTGCTGGACGACTACTGGATCGACCTACGCGACCACAGCCCCAACCTGCTGCGGGGCCACCTCGATCACTACCTCCCCCCCGAACTGCAAGCCCTCCACTACGAGCCTGCCGATGATTTGATGGCGGATTTTGCCGACCGCTTCTTTGCCGCCCGCCATCCCCAGACCGGCCTAATTCCCTACGCCTACGATGTTCCCATTCCGGGCGATCCACACAATCCGGCGGAGGCCCACCTCACCTCCGACCACAAGCAGCCGGTAGGCCTGATCGCCAGGGCGGTGGAGTTTTGCCGCTGGTTTCCCCAAGATCAGACGTTGCAGCAGAATTGTGTGGATTTGGCCCACCGCACCATGGCCTATTTTGATGTACCCGCCGACCCCCAACCCAATGGCCTATGGGGCTGGGTCGATGTCGGCGATACCCAGGCCCGCAGTTCCCTCACCCTCACCCAAGACTACGGAGACGTAGCCCTAGCCATGGCCCAGATCTCCCAGTGGACGGGCGATTCCACCTACGCCCAGTGGGCCGATGAAAAGGTGAGATTTGTCTGGCAGCAGCGGATGACACCGGATCTCCCCCTCTTGCAGGAACAGTTTGTGCTGGATCGCGCCCTGGAACGCCCCGACGAACCCTCCAGCGATACGGACACCCTCTACTTTGTACGGCAGTTGTTCGATCTGGCTGAACGGACGGGCCAGACCACCTACCGCGACTGGGCCTTGGCGGTCACCGATCTCTGGGTTGAGCAAGCCTGGAATGAGTCGTGGGGGCACTTTGTCCGCAAGCTGAGCCCCGACGGCACCCCGGCGGTGGACACCCTCTACGGCGACGGCAAATACAACACCCTAGCCATCCTAGAGCAGGCCTACGTCGCCACGGGCAAAACCGCCTACCTAGAACGGTTGCGACGGGCCTGGAAAAACTTGGCAGCCATGGGGCAGGGGGGGCTGGCACCGGAGGCCATCCAACGGGGCCAAGGGAACCCAGCGGAGGAGCTAGATGCCCAGCAAACCTTCTTTTTGGAGATTTTGGTGGATACCTACAACGCCAGCGGCGATCCGCGTTTTCTCGCCGATGCCGAAGCCCTAGGCCATGCCATTCTGCAACGGGGGGAATCGGTGATGCGGCTCGAAAGCGGCCAGGCGGGCCAAGCCTTCCTCAAATTGGCCCTAGCCCGACAGCCCGTCGAACGGGTCAGCCTCTCCCTAGCCCAGCCCAACACCCCTATCCCCATTACCCAGGCGGGAAAGACCGTAGGCCAACTGGTGCCGCCCACTGAAGAGGTCGTAATCTACCTGGCCGGAGATGGCTACGGCCTGGGCGATCACCTGTGATACTCAACCGGATTGAGGATGACAATCCGTAGGGGCGCGGTTTCCTCGCCAGCTCATAGCAGAACCCAGCCGAATTGAGGATAATAAGGCGTTTGAAAAGGGTTGCCTCAGATGCGATTGGTCGCTAAATCGGGGTCAATTTACGGGATTTTTGACGGTTGAGGCTGACCTCATCGGAATAACCTTTGATGTATTGAAGACGATCCTGGGATTGGGCCTGCGCCCCCTATAGTGAAGGGCAGTGATCGACCCGAACCATGTTTTGCCCATGACTCCTGCCTCTGATACTCAAACATCCCCTCCCAAATCTCCCATCGGGCCACGTTTGATGGAACTGGCGCAACTGTTTTTAAAGCTGGGAGCCTTTGGATTTGGTGGCCCCCAGGCCCACATCGCCATGATCCACGATGAGGCGGTGGTGCGGCGGGGCTGGCTGAGCGAAGAGCAATTTTTAGAGGGGGTGGCCATCTGCGAAATGCTGCCGGGGCCAGCCTCCACCCAAACCGGGATTTACACGGGCTACGTGCGGGCGGGGTTGCTGGGAGCCTTGGTGGCGGGCACCAGTTTTATCTTTCCGGCCTTTAGCATCATGGTGGTGCTGTCCTGGGCCTATTTTCGGTTTCAGGGGGTGCCCCAAATTGATCATCTCTTCTTCGGCATTTCCCCGGTGGTCATTGCCATCATCCTGGCCTTTAGCTGGAAACTCAGCAAGAAATCGATTAAGGACAAAACTGGGGTAGCCATTGCCCTGGGGGCGTTTCTGCTGGCCTGGGGGCTGAAAATTAACGTGCTTCTGCTCTTTTTGTTGGCGGGCGTTGTCGGTCTGCTGGTCTATCGTCCCCCTGCTACACCGCCAGGAGCGGATTCTTCGACGGTGTCACCTTCGGGAAGGCCCAATCCCGCCTGGTTAGCGCCCCTGTGGCCCGTGGGTCAATCCCTACCGCGTTTATTGGCCCAGATTTCCAGCGAACCCTTAGCGGTCTCTAGTTTTTGGGGACTAGAGCGGATTCAGACCTACGCTTGGCCCCTAGCGTCGTTTTTCGTCAAGGTGGGGGCGTTTATCTTTGGCGGCGGGCTGGTGATCATTCCCCTGCTAGAGTCCTCGGTGGTGGATGACTTTCAATGGATGACCCGCAGCGAATTTTTAGATGGAGTCGCCCTTGGCGAACTCACCCCCGGCCCCGTGGTAATCACCGCCGCCTTTGTGGGCTACAAGGTGGCCGGATTTCTGGGGGCTTTAGTAGCCACCGTGGCGATTTTTCTGCCCTCCTTTGGCTTCATTGGGTTGGCCTCACCCTTCTTGCTGCGGCTGCGCCAAAATCCCAGGGTCAAGTGCTTTTTGAGGGGGGTGTTGCCAGCGGTGTTGGGGGCTATCCTTGCCGCCACCCTGCCCTTGGCCCAAGCCGCTTTAACTCAGGAGACTTGGCCCCTTACCCTCGTGGCCATCAGCTTGAGCCTAGCAGCCTTGGTGGCTTTGGTACGGTTTAGGCGACCCACCTGGCAACTGGTACCCATGGGTGCTTTAGCAGGATTGGCCGTAGGGGCATTATCGTAGGGGCGAGGTCTCCTCGCCCGTTGATACCGGGGGCAAACCCTCCAGATTCAGGGCGAGAACCGATCCCTAGCCTTCGACCTGATCCTTATATTCTGCCGCCGACATCGCGTCATCCAGATCCTCTAGGTTTTCAACCTTCACCTTAATCAGCCAGCCATCGCCGTAGGGGTCATCGCCAATTTGCTCCGGGGCGTCGATCAGGGCATCGTTGCGCTCTAGCACCTCACCATCCACGGGAGACTTCAGTTCCTCCACCGCCTTCACAGACTCGACATTGCCAAAGCGCTCTCCCTTTTCCACCGAATCGCCAGTATCAGGAAGTTCTAAAAAGACAATGTCGCCAAGCTGATCAATCGCGAAGGCGGTGATGCCCACGGTGACGATATTTTCCTCTTCATCAACCCGCGCATACTCGTGGGTGTCTAGATATTTCAGGTCTTCAGGATATTCAAACGCCATGGCCTCACCTCCCCCAAAACACGGTCAATTAACGGTATAGACAGGTACCTGTGTGCAAGTTTGCCACGATAACGCCCCTTTGGAACAGCAATTTTTCGCCCCTGCTTCCCGCCATCCCCCACCGCATCCCCTACCCCCCTCCCTCCCGACCCCAACCCCCAATAACCAATAACCAACAACCAGTAACCAACAACCAACCCAGATCAAAAACTGGCCTTCCCCCCCCAGCGATTTTGGCGCTTGTGTCTACAATGGGGCATGTCCTTTTGTGTCAGGCATTGCCCCTGCCATGACGAACCCAAATTCTACCCCTCCCCCCAATCCCCCACCCGCGCCGCCGCGCACCCTGCTGAAGACTGTAACCCAGGCGTTTCAGGCGGTTCAGGCTAAGGTGGATTTTGGCAAGCTGTCGGTGAAGCCCGGTTCCCGTGCGGCCTCGCTGGAGGTGGTGGTGGACGGACGGCCCACCGTTTATCCCTTGCTAGGGGAGCACTATGTGATGGGGCGCAGTTCTGCCCAGTGCGACATTGTGGCGGCGAGCCCGATTGTCAGCCAGGTACACGCCACTCTAACGCGGGATGTGAACCGTCCGGGGCAACCCTTTGTGCTGAAGGATCGCAACTCCACCAACGGCATCTATCGCGGCAAAAAGCGCCTCAGCCGAGTGGTGATGAACCACGGCGATGTGTATACCCTAGGCCCAGGGGAACTGGCCGATGCGGTAACGATTCGCTACCTCGACCCGCCGCCCTGGTATGTGAAAACCGCCCGCTACGGGCTTTATGGCTTTACGGGAATTTCTCTGGCGGTGGGGCTGTGGATTGTGGGGATTGAATGGCCCAAAATCCCCATGAATCCGCTGCCGGATTCGGTACAGGGGCCAGTCATGATCTACGCCGAGGAGGATGGGGTACAGGTGCCCCTGCGGGAACAGCGCAACCAGGCCCACCGCGAACTCCAGAGGATGTCGGATTTCTCCCCCTACCTGCCCGATGCCCTGATTGCCTCGGAGGATACCCGCTACTACTGGCACCTAGGGGTTGACCCGCTGGGGATTTTGCGGGCGGTGGTAGTGAATGTGCAGGGGGGTGGCATTCGTCAGGGGGGCAGCACCATCACCCAGCAGCTCGCCCGCAGCATCTACCGAGAATACGTGGGCACCGAGGATTCTGCTGGCCGCAAGATTCGCGAGGCGATTGTGGCCCTTAAGCTGGAGACCTTCTACAGCAAGAACAAGCTGCTGCTGACTTACATGAACCGGGTCTACCTGGGGGAAAACCTCTACGGCTTTGAGGATGCGGCCCAGTTTTACTTCGACAAATCCGCCCAGGATTTGACACTCTCGGAAGCGGCGACCCTGGTGGGCATTCTGCCGGGGCCAAACGCCTTTAACCCCGTTACCAACTACGATGCGGCGGTGTTCTACCGGGATCGCGTCCTAGAACGCATGGTGGCCCTGGGCATGGTCAGCCAGGAGGAAGGCCGTCGGGCGCGGCGTTCCCGCATTGAAATTAGCCCCGAAGCCACCCGCCAACTGCAAAGCACCCGCGCCCCCTACTTCTATAGCTACATTTTTCAGGAGCTAGAGACCGTCCTGGGGGAGTCTCTGGCGCGGGAGGGTAACTTTTTGGTGCAAACGGGCCTCGATCTCGATCTCCAGAAGGCCGCCGAAAACGCCCTCACCGAAGACGTGTCTACCCGTGGCGCGTCCCTTGGCTATTCCCAAGGTGCGGTGGTGACGGTGGATACCCCCTCCGGAGAAATTCGGGCCATGGTGGGCGGGGTAGATTTTGGCCAAAGCCAGTTTAATCGGGCCTCCCAAGCCCTGCGCCAACCTGGGTCCACCTTTAAACTGTTTGCCTACGGAGCCGCCCTAGAGCAGGGCATTCCCCCCAGCCGCACCTTCTCCTGCGAATCCATGAACTGGAATGGCCAGCGGTTTGCGGGCTGTCGGGCTGGGTCGGCCCCCATGGATATGTATCGGGGCATGGCGCTATCGGAAAACGTGGTGGCCCTGCGTATCGCTAGGGAGGCTGGCCTCGGCAACGTCATCGACAATGCCCAACGACTAGGGATTACCTCTAACCTGCGGGCCACCCCAGGGTTGACATTAGGGGAAAGCGAAGTGACCCCCCTGGAAATAACCGGATCCTTTGCGGCGGTGGCCAACAATGGCCTATGGAACCGTCCCCACGGCATCGTGCGCGTCCTCGATAGCAGCGACTGCACCGATCCCAACACGCCTTCTACCTGCCGCGTCGTCTACGAATTTGGCCAAGCCGGAGATGCGGATCGCCCCGCCGTTGACCCCGCCATTGCCAATACCCTGGTCGGTTTACTCCAGGGTGTGGTGCAGGGGGGCACGGGCCGCAACGCCTTTTTGGGCCTGGGGGAACACGGCAAAACCGGAACCACCGACGACAACCGCGACCTCTGGTATGTGGGCACCCTCCCCAGCTACGGCCTCACCACGGGCATTTGGCTCGGCAATGACGACAACACCCCCACCAATGGCAGCAGTGGCCAAGCCGCCGCCGTTTGGGGCAACTACATGCGCCAAGTCGTGAGGTAATCTCACCTCAACCTGGTTGACTGACAAAAGATTCTGCACCGGGCGAGGAAACCTCGCCCCTACGGTGTTTGGATAGTAGGGGGCAGGTTCCCTGACCCTTTAACGGATCTGGTTTCTAGCGAGTTTTGTCCGTCAATCAGCCAATCGACTTATCCCCATCAACCGCAAAACCCTAATCGTCTGGAAATTGCCAGCAGGCGATGTGCTCAACCCGACGGCTCCCACAGGCACAAATCGCCTCATCGGAGGAATCCATCCAGGTGGCATCGCAGTCGCGGCAATGGCAGAGCACATTGTTTAAATTGGCCTGGGATAGACCAAATCGCCAGCGCTCTAGTTCTTCAGGGGTGAAATGGGATGGGGTATCGGCCATGGGGGAAATGAACTTGATAGGCTGAATTGCCTGGGTAAAACGCGACAACATTCAGGTTAACCCTGAAACTCCCAAGGTAATAGGTGGGAGGCCCTAAGCGCTTTACCCAAACAATAGGGTTTACAGTTCTTCGGCGACAGAGTTCAGGCCCACAATATCTTCATAGGCAGCGGCCAGAACACAGGTCGATAGAGGAATAGTAACTAAAGCCCCAATGCCAAGCAAAATAAAGCCAGCCAACACTAAAAAACTGAGAAGGATGGCCAATCCAAAAAACGACCACCAGCGCTTGGTGATGAGTTTTCGACTAGTTTCCATGGCCGACCAGAATTCCATGTTTTTGTCAATCACGAAAAGTGGAGCAAACATATAGGAAGTGGCCAGATAGATTCCAGGTAGAATCAAAGCAATCATCCCTAATGCAATGAGAATGGTTGATACAAGTGAGGTGAGGAACAGCGGCAGGAACTTTTTAAAGCCGTTGAAGAAGTCGCTGAAATTTTTAGGGCGATTGCGGGCAATCTGAAAGGCTACGATATAGAAGCCTGCACCTAAAATAGGGGAAATAATGTTGAAAATTAGGCTGCCGATAGGAGCTTCACCTTCACCTCCTCCTATCGCACTAAAGGCACCCGCAATTACACCGAAGATAAGGGTGTAGAGGATAAATCCCCAGGCATAGGACTTAAAGATTTCCCAACCTCGTCCAAAGTAATCGCCAATCTTAACTTCATAGTCGCGGCTGAGTAGATCAGCACTAAAACTGCTCATGGGTTGACTCCCCAATAATGATAGACGTTGCCTACAGCCTATCGGCAACCCAGGAATTAGCGCGAAAGTATTGGGAAAAATTTATCTTGTTGAGCCTGCTCCTGCATTCTGTCTACAGCAACTCCCAAATCGCTACAGCTAATCCTATCGAAGCGGATCCATTAAATCCCTGGATAATCAATCTCATTCAGGGTTCACAGCTTACAGAGCGAACGGAAAGAGGCTATCCATGGCGTGCTGCATCCCACAGGCCGAATTGATGGAAAGGGGAGCCGAGGTACTTATAATGAGGGTTTGTGAATTCCACCGTTTGCTCAAACCCTACCCTTGCCACTGTCAACCATGTCCTCCGACGCTACCCGTTCTGGCCAAAGCGCCTCCAGCCTAGAAGAAATCCGTGCCGCCCGTCTGCAAAAGGTGGAAGACCTGAAGCAGGTAGGTCAGAATCCCTTTGCCTATCGTTGGGATGTCACCCACCAGACCGCCCAGCTTCAGGAAAAATATGCCGACTTGGCCGCTGGGGAAGAGGTGGCGGATACGGTTTCCATTGCCGGACGGATTTTGGCGCGGCGGGTGTTTGGCAAACTGGCCTTCTTTGGCTTGCAGGACGAGTCGGGCACAATTCAGCTTTATTTAGAGAAAGCCACCATTCAGGAGCAAATGGGGGCTGAGGATGAGAAGGCCTTTGATCATTTAAAGCAGCTTACGGACGTAGGCGACATTATCGGCGTGACGGGCACCATCAAGCGCACGGACAAGGGCGAGCTATCGGTGAAAGTGCAGCGCTACGCCATGCTCACCAAGGCGCTGTTGCCCCTGCCCGACAAATGGCACGGGTTGACCGATGTGGCCAAACGCTACCGTCAGCGCTATGTGGATTTAATTGTGAACCCCACCGTGCGCGATACCTTCCGCAAGCGGGCGCTGATTACCACCGGGATTCGCCGCTATTTGGAAGACCGGGGCTTTTTGGAAATCGAAACCCCGGTACTGCAAAGCGAGGCGGGGGGAGCCGAGGCGCGGCCCTTCATCACTTACCACAACACGTTGGATATGGAGTTGTATCTCCGCATCGCCACGGAACTGCACCTGAAGCGCTTGGTGGTGGGTGGCTTTGAAAAGGTGTTTGAAATTGGCCGCATCTTCCGCAATGAGGGCGTTTCCACCCGCCACAACCCCGAATTTACCAGCGTGGAATTCTACCAAGCCTACGCCGACTACCACGACTTTATGGATCTCACCGAGGACTTGGTGGCGACCCTGGCTAAGGACATTTTGGGGACAACTCAAATTACCTATCAAGGGGTGGATATTGACCTGACGCCCCCCTGGAAGCGGATTTCCATGCACGATCTCGTCAAAGAGCACACGGGTATGGATTTCCATACCTTCACAACCCTGGAGGAGGCCAAGGCGGCGGTGAAATCCCTCAACCTGCACGGGGTGGAGGATTGCGACTCCATCGGCAAACTGCTGAACGAGGTGTTTGAGCAAAAAATCGAAGAAACCCTGATTCAGCCCACATTTTTGATCGACCATCCCGTGGAAATTTCGCCCCTCTCCAAGCCCCACCGCAGCAAGCCGGGAGTGGTGGAACGGTTCGAGCTATTTGTGGCCGGACGGGAAACCGCCAACGGCTTCTCGGAGTTGACCGACCCCATCGACCAACGCCATCGCTTTGAGCTGCAAGCTGCTCGCAAGGCCGCCGGAGACGTAGAAGCCACCGGGGTAGACGAGGACTTCCTCACCGCCCTAGAACACGGTATGCCCCCCACCTGCGGCGAAGGCATCGGCATCGACCGCCTGGTGATGCTGCTCACCGACAGCGCCAGTATCCGCGACGTGATTGCCTTCCCCCTACTGAAGCCAGAAAAGCGCGAGGAATCGGAGACAGAGTAAGCGGGCTTAGAGGGCGTTTGAAAGGGGTTGCCTCAAGTGCGATTGGTCGCTAAATCGGTGCAAATCTAAGGGATTTTTGACGACTGAGGCTGACCTCATCGGTATAACTTGGGACACGCTTCGGCTTTTCAAACGTCCTCTTAGGGATGCAAAGCTGATCGGATGGGGTTAGCCAAGCAGGATTTGGCGTTACGGCAACCCGAAGTTTTGGCAGGACAGGATCATGCGCCCATGCAGAGATGCGGATCTATACCTTCCTGCGAAGGCTAACCCCCGACGGTAGACCAAGGATCAAGGGAAACAAGGAAATTCACCGATGCCCGCCCTCCCTTCCAATCCTCTTGAGAGGATTTTGGCTTTGAGTCAAGGACTTCTAGTCCTTGGCTTGGATGGCCTAAGGTTCTGAGGAGTAGCCGCTGGCGTATTTATCCCACCAGCGGTTCAGCGGATAGTACAGAGCGGGGGCCCACAGGCTGCTAAGGATGGCTGAACTGAGGGCGATGCGCTGATGGTACAGCCAAATTTTGGGCAAGGACGGATAGAGGGAATCCGTAGAGACCAGTTGGTTGAAGCTAATTTGCAGGGCCAGTACGGTTTCGGCAATCACCGCCATGGCAAAGACGATCAGCGCAATGGACACGATATCTTCCTGGAGGTAGCGCTGTTTTTGAAGCCGAGCGGTGAGCACGCCAACCACAATTAAGCTGAGGGTATGGGTCGGATGGGGAGCCGTCATAGCATCCTGGAGCAAGCCCAACACAAGACCCGCCATCGCCCCCTGCCAAGCGGTGCGCTTAACGCTCCAGGCCACCACCCAAATCAGCAGCCAGTGGGGAGCCACCCCCAGCAGTTCAATCCCTGGAATCCGACCGGGCAACAGCAATAGGCAGACCAACACCGAGGCCACGGTCACCACCGCATTGAGAAACCAGTCCTGTCGGTAGAAGGGGCGCTTACGGCGGCCAATCAAGGGTGTCATGGGGTTCCCCCAGGGGTTTCCTCTAGGTTGGGAAGGGTGGGTTCATCCACGGACTCCAGCGGCTCGAAGGGTTGAATAACGGCCCACTCCAGAATCGGCAGGGGGGAAGAGAGCTGAATTGTGGCCTCTGGAGCCGGACTTTTGGTTAGGTCGATGGACTCCACCCGCCCGATGGGCACATCCCTAGGGAATAGACGGCTGTAGGAGGAGGTCACAATCACATCCCCAGCCTTTACATCGGGGTTTTTCTCAAAGAACTCCATCACCACGCGGTTGTTGGACTGCCCCCGCACCACGCCCATCACGCGGCTACGGCTGACCTTAGCCCCCACCCGACTGGTTGGATCGCTAATCAGCAACACCTTGGAGGTGCTAGGAGAAACGGTTACCACCCGACCGACGATGCCCCCCGGCCCGGTCACAATATAACCGGGAGCCACGCCCTGGCGACTGCCTCGGTTCAGGATCAGATGCTGCCACCAGTGATCGGCAGCGCGACCAATTACGGCGGCACGGATTCCGGGTTGGGTCAGGGTTACCTCGTAATTCTCCAGTTCTCGCAGGGCGCGGTTTTGGCTTTCAAGCTCCACAATGCGCTGTTGCAGTTCGAGAATATAGCTATTCTCAATCTCCTGCTCGTAATTTAGGCCGGGTTGCAAAGGCCGAGTCAGCCAGTGGTAGGCTTCGTAGAGGGCAGCGCCTTCCGTGGCCCGCATTAACCAGGCCGAAGAAAGGGCTAGGGTGATAATCCCGGCCTTGAGGGCATGGCGAGTCCACCAGCGGCGTAGGGCAAACATAGGGTTCTGGGTGAATAGAGCAGGGCAGGCACTTACAGGCTAGAACGCCCGCTAAAGACCCGTCCCATCTGGCTGAAGTTTTCGAGTACGCGTCCGGTACCCAACACCACGCAGCTCAGGGGATCGGCAGCCACATGCACCACAATGCCCGTCTCGTGGCTGATTAGGGTATCTAGCCCCTTCAGTAGGGCACCGCCGCCCGCCAGCATGATGCCGCGATCAATGATATCCGCCGCCAGTTCAGGAGGAGTCCGCTCTAGCGTGCGCTTCACGGCTTCGATGATCACTGAAAGAGGCTCGGCCATGCTTTCGCGAATTTCCGCACTCTTAACCGTGACGGTGCGGGGCAGACCCGACAGCAGGTGCAGCCCTCGAACGTCCATGGCGATCTCGTTGTCGTTGGGGCTGGGGTAGGCCGAACCGATGGTAATTTTGATTTCCTCGGCGGTGCGTTCCCCCACCACAAGGTTGTGCACTTTCTTCATGTAGCTGGAGATCGATTCGCTGAGTTCATCCCCAGCCACCCGCACCGACTCGCTTAGCACGGTGCCTTGCAAGCTCAGAACGGCTACCTCGGTGGTGCCGCCGCCGATGTCTACAATCATGTTGCCGGTGGGTTCTGCCACGGGCAAACCTGCCCCAATGGCCGCCGCTACGGGTTCGTCAATTAAATAGACGGTGCGTGCCCCCGCCTGCTGGGCCGCATCCATCACCGCCCGCCGTTCCACGCCCGTTACACCGCTGGGAATGCCAATCACAATCCGGGGAGACACCAGCGTCCGACCCTCATGCACCTGGCGAATGAAGTGCTTGAGCATGAGTTCGGCGGTGTCAAAGTCGGCAATTACGCCATCGCGCAGGGGACGCAGGGCCATTACGTTACCGGGGGTACGGCCCAGCATCCGCTTAGCTTCTTCCCCCACGGCCAGGGGCTTTTTCTCAGTTTGGTCAATTGCCACCACAGAGGGCTCTTGGAGGACAACCCCTTTGCCAGATACATATACCAGGGTGTTGGCCGTGCCAAGGTCAATCCCCATATCACGCGAAAATCTGTCGAAGATAGCCACAGGCAATCTGTCCCCAAGCTAGATAAAACAACGAACCAACTCAGATCCGATGTGGATTCTATTACGTTTCGTATCAACCCGTCTAGTCAAGGGATTGTTATTACTCGGAGAAAAAGCGGGTTGCTGGCCCCCAATCCTAGGCCCCGCGCCATCATTAGCCCTCTGGTTCAACTCCCAGAAATATCAGAGATGGCCCAGCCCGATCTCCCCCGTAGATCCCCCGTCTCTTTGTAGATTGGCCAGCGTTTAGATGGGCCAGAGACCTGACAGCACCGAAACTTTGGCCTACAATGCGGGTTGCCGCTGTTGGTGATAGTGCAATGAGCGTAAATGTGGTGACGCTGGTGGGCCGAGTCGGAGGCGATCCAGACGTGAAATACTTTGAGTCGGGCAGTGTGAAGTGTAGTCTAACCCTAGCCGTCCGGCGACGCTCTAGCCGAGACGATCAGCCTGACTGGTTCAATCTCGAACTGTGGGGTAAAACGGCTGAGGTGGCCGCAAACTATGTCCGAAAGGGTAGTCTCATTGGGGTTACCGGATCCCTTAAGTTTGACCATTGGCAGGATCGAACCACTGGGGCTAACCGATCTAAGCCAATTATTAAAGTGGACCGAATGGATTTATTAGGTTCCCGCCGCGACAATGAAGCCCCCATGGGCTACAGCAACGATGAGTTTTAATTACGGTGGTTGTTGGCAAAACTAATGCGGGTACCTGCCCAGTTGAGCTTGTTGCGTAGGGTGCCGTAGTAGGAATAGTCTTGGCGCAGAATAATGAACTGGGCCATGGTGTCGGCCATGCGCACATCCACCCGCTGCCCTGGCCAGATGGCTGTCCCCAGCACCCCATCCGTCCACAGTTTAGTGCTGAGATCTGGATCGGCCAGGGGCCAAACGCTGACCACGGAACCCGGGGGCAGCACAATCGGACGGCTCGATAGACTGAGCGGACAGATGGGCGTCACCACCAGGGCATCCATGCCAGGATGAATGATCGGGCCACCCGCCGCAACGGTGTAGCCCGTGGATCCGGTGGGGGTGCTAATGAGTAGGCCGTCGCCTTGGTATTGGTCTACCACTTCGCCATCAATTTCCATCTCCAGGATGGAGGTGATCATGCGGTCGGGGGAGGCGGGTTTGACGGCCATTTCGTTCAAGGCCAGAAATCGATCACTCATGGGTTCCAGATTGGTGCGATTACCCTGGAAAATTTGAGCTTGCAGCATCATACGTCGCTGCACCGCAAACCGATCCTCCAGCAGCCGCTGCCAAACGGCCTCGGTATCGTCCATGTGCTCGGAGGTTTCGGTTAAAAAACCCAGGTGCCCACCAATGTTGACGGCCAAAATCGGAATATTTTCGGCGGCCAAATTGCGGGCGGCGGTGAGGGCGGTGCCGTCGCCCCCAAACACAATGGCCAAGTCAATGGGCTGGCTCACGGAGGCTAGAAAGACGGGATAGGGGTTGTCCTTTGGCCCACTAGGCCCACGCAACACCTTGCTCCCCAAAGCCTCTAGCTCGCGAGCGCACTTTTCGGCCCACTGCTGGCTGAGGCGATTTCCGGCCTTATGGACAATAATGACTTGATTGAGTTGCACGGCCCGGTGCCCACCCCAGCGCAAAATCTATCCCATCTTAAACGCAATGGCGGCAGGAATTGGTTTCCCACCGCCACAGGTTCTACGAGTTATCCATCCCTGCGAAACAGCCTAGATCTTGACATCACAGACTGATCCGTAAACGGGTAATGCTGAAGACCTCGTTGCCCAGATGGCTCACAGGGCAAGCCTCCTAGAAAGCGTGCTAGCCTTAGCATCTTAGGGTAGAACTCACCAAAGTTGGGACTACCACTTGAGCAGATTAAACTGCTCCATGTCAATGGTGTCGCGGTTGCGGTAGATGGAAAGCACAATGGCCAAGCCCACAGCGGCTTCGGCAGCGGCAATGCTAATCACAAACACCGCAAACACCTGTCCATTAATACCCACTGGATCCAAGTAGTTGGAGAAGGCCATCAGGTTCAGGTTGACCGCGTTCAGCATCAATTCAATGGACATCAAAACGCGAATCACGTTGCGACTGGTCACAAGACCATATACCCCAATGCAAAATAGGGCGGCTGCGACAAGGAGGAAATACTCAAGTTGCATGGCTGACTAGGGTGAAAAACTGGGCAACAAGCTTCAATGAAACAATAACGTTGAGCCATCCTACGGACTCACGGATATTTTGCTGGGAGACAGTCCTCTAGGGTGGACATCGCCCACCATCAAGACTCAGTAGCGCTAACGATCCCCATCACCGGACACTACCGGGGCCGAAGACACTAGCTCCCGGCGACGCTCTGGCAATTGCAATGCCTCAGATTCTGGCTCACCGGGAACCGTATCAGGGATAAACTCGCGCCGTGCCAGCACAATCGCCCCAATCAAGGCAATGAGCAGGAGCACCGAGGCGAGTTCAAAGGGCAAGAGATAGTCGGTGAAAAAATGTTTGCCAATTTCCACAATCGCCTGTTCCCCGGCGGGCTGCTCGGAGGAAATGGCCCAGGGGGTATTGATCACCGATACCGTCAGCAGGGCAAACAAACCCGCGCAAACGCCCCCCGTAGCCACCTTGCTAATCCAGGCCTGCCGGACAGGTAGGAAGGGCTGTCGCTTGTTGACCAACATAATCCCGAACAAAATTAGGACGTTAACGGCCCCCACGTATACCAGCACTTGGGCGGCGGCTACAAAGCCCGCATTGAGCAGAATGTACATGCCCGCCATGCTAATGAATACCCCACCCAAAAGAAAGGCGGAGTACACAATGTTCTCTAATAACACCACTCCGAGGGCGCTACCCAGCACCATCAACGTCAGGATGCCAAAGGCAACCAGTTGAACCCCTTCTGCTAACGTCACAGGCCTTTTACTCCTAGAAAACACCGATTGGGTTAGCCCCGTGGAGCCTCCCCGCTATTGAACCATACTTGACCGCAAGCCGCCTAGGGCTTGGCGTCGGCGGATTCCTCCAGAATCTCCTGGGGAAGTTTGCCTGCTCGCCGCGAATTGGGGGGCAGATCGTGGGGTTCCATCACCCCTTTGGGTAGGTAGGCCAGTTCCCGCAGTGGCGTCACCATGGGATCCTGAGTCACTTTGTAGGGAAGGCGACCGAGGGCCACGTTGTCGTAGTTGAGTTCGTGGCGGTCGTAGGTGGCCATTTCGTACTCTTCGGTCATGGAGAGGCAGTTGGTGGGGCAATATTCCACACAGTTGCCGCAAAAAATGCACACCCCAAAGTCGATACTGTAGTGCTTGAGATTTTTCTTCTTGGTGGCTTTGTCAAAGTCCCAATCCACCACGGGCAGGTTGATGGGGCAAACCCGTACGCACACTTCACAGGCGATGCACTTATCAAACTCGAAGTGAATTCGGCCTCGAAAGCGTTCGGAGGGAATCAGCTTTTCGTAGGGGTATTGCACCGTAATCGGACGACGCTTCATGTGGTCGAAGGTGACGGACAACCCCTGGCCAATATACTTAGCCGCCTGAAAGCTTTCCTTCGCGTAGTCGCCAACCTGTTTGAGAAAACCCAGCATGGAAAAACCTCCAGCGTTTGAACATGTTTGATCAGTTGAGCGTCTTGCCGGACGGGTGAAATCTGTCAACTCCGCCTTGACCATATCAACGGCAAATCCCTAGACCGCCGTCCTCAGCCCCGCATCTAGCCCCCAAAGGCAACGGGGAAAGCCAGCTTTAACCCTGCCGTCAGTAGCAGGTTAACGAGGGACACCGGGAGTAGAAACTTCCACCCGAAATCTAGCAGTTGGTCAATCCGCACGCGGGGCACCGTCCAGCGCAGCAGAATGGCTAAAAAGACCAGGGCATAAGCCTTAAATAGCGTCATCATGATGCCAATGGAGGCGGCAATCACCTGAAACCAGGGGGTGGTTTCGCTAACGCCGATCACATCGGCAATCCAGGTAACAGAGACCGGAAACTCCCAGCCCCCCAGGTACAGAATGGACACAATCAGGGCAGACAGCACCAAGTTGACGTAGGAGCCGACGTAGAACAGGCCAAACTTCATCCCGGTATATTCCGTTTGGTAGCCTGCCACCAGTTCTTCCTCCGCCTCAGGGAGGTCAAAGGGAAGGCGCTCACATTCCGCTAGGGCTGCAATCCAGAAAATCAAGAATCCGGCTGGTTGCCGCCAAATGTTCCAGCCCAGGATGCCGTAGCCCGACTGCTGGTTGACAATATCTATGGTACTAAGGCTGTTGGACATTAAGACCACCGCCAGCACCGCCAGCGCCATTGGAATTTCGTAGCTGATGGATTGAGCCGCCGCCCGCAACCCCCCCAGCAAGGAGTACTTATTGTTGGAGGAGTAGCCCGCCATCAGCAACCCAATCGGGGCGATACTGGACAGGGCAATCCAGAGAAAAATACCGACACCGATGTCGGTAATCACCATATTTTGGCCAAAGGGCACGATGAGATAGGACAAAAAGACCGGAATCACGACAATGGCTGGCCCTAGGGTAAACAGGATAGGGTCGGCCTTGGCGGGGGTGATGTCTTCTTTGAACAGGAGCTTGATGCCGTCGGCGGCGGCTTGGAGGGTGCCCAGAGGCCCCACATATTCTGGGCCGATGCGCTGCTGGGCGGCGGCGGAGATTTTCCGCTCTAGCCACACCGTCACGAAAATGCTGACGGTAGCCCCCACTAAGATCACCA
The DNA here is from genome assembly GCA_044070495.1 of Spirulina sp. Classification (GTDB taxonomy): domain Bacteria; phylum Cyanobacteriota; class Cyanobacteriia; order Phormidesmidales; family Phormidesmidaceae; genus Nodosilinea. Next base: position 95,402 of record JBIPSI010000017.1, read on the forward strand.
CCATGGGCAGCGGCAGCCAGAGGGTTTTGGCCACGCTGATCGGTAGTCCTAATTCGGTGAGCAACTCTACAAAGCTGCCCTGTAGGTCGATTCCTTGAGTCATGTCTTCGCCCTTTGCCGCGTCATCATTCACCATAACCCAAGTCCGTCAGTCAAATACGGAGCGTTGGGTGAAGATCCCCCAGGGATCCCAGCCTAGATAGCACGTCTCCTGGAAAGACCGTGCAAAAAAGCTGAGATTAGCTGCTACGCCAATGCCCTAGGCCAAGAATTTTCCTAAAATTTTACCCGTTCTCCCTAGCAAACTTCGCGATTTTTCGGGTTTCTTTTCGACAGATCGTTCAGGATTTCTTGGATGACCGAACAGTGAACCCAATATCCCAATCGATCCTTAGCTAACCCAGCCCAGTCCTGTCGCGAACGAGGGCGATCCCAAGGAAGCGCTCCCGGTCTACTCCTGCTCCGCCATGCCCTGACCCTTTGGGATAAAATAAAACCTCTTGAGATCGGCCAGTCAGGCTAATCTTTGTTCCCATTGAGTAAGGCTATGAGCAAGGGCACCCTGTTTGATAAGGTTTGGGATCTGCATACTGTGGGTACGTTGCCATCGGGTCAAACCCAACTCTTTATTGGGCTTCACCTGGTTCATGAGGTGACCAGTCCCCAAGCCTTCGCCATGCTGCGGGAGCGTCATCTGCCTGTGATGTATCCCCAGCGCACGGTGGCCACGGTGGATCATATTGTTCCCACCCAAGATCAGGCTCGTCCCTTTGCCGACCCCCTGGCCGAGTCCATGATGCAGGCCCTGGAGCAAAACTGCAAAGACTTTGGCATTCGTTTCCATAACATCGGTTCCGGTCGTCAGGGCATCGTCCACGTCATTGCGCCCGAACAGGGGCTGACCCAGCCGGGGATGACCATTGCCTGCGGTGACAGCCACACCTCCACCCACGGAGCCTTTGGATCTATTGCCTTTGGCATTGGCACCAGCCAAGTGCGCGATGTGCTGGCCTCCCAAACCCTCGCCCTAGGGAAGCTGAAGGTGCGGCGCATTGAGGTGAATGGTGCGTTGCCAGAGGGGGTTTACGCCAAGGATGTCATTCTCCACATCATCCGTAAGCTAGGGGTGAAGGGTGGCGTGGGCTATGCCTACGAATTTGCGGGCACCACCCTAGACCGGATGGATATGGAAGGGCGGATGACCATTTGCAACATGGCCATCGAAGGCGGGGCACGCTGTGGCTACGTGAACCCCGATCAAACCACCTACGATTATTTGAAGGGTCGAGAGTTTGCGCCCCAAGGGGAAGCCTGGGATCAGGCCGTCACCTGGTGGCATAGCCTCCGCAGCGATGCCGATGCGGTCTACGACGATGTGGTGGTGTTTGAGGCCGCCGCCATTGCCCCCACCGTCACCTGGGGCATCACCCCCGGACAAGGTATCGGCATCGACGAACCCCTGCCCACGGTGGATAGCTTCGGCGAAGGGGATCGGGTGCTGGCGGAAGAAGCCTTTGCTTATATGGATCTCGCCCCCGGTCAGCCACTTCAGGGCACTCCTATCGATGTCTGCTTCATTGGCAGTTGCACCAATGGCCGCATCAGTGACCTGCGGGAAGCCGCCAAGGTGGTGCAGGGGCACACCGTTGCCGAGGGGGTCAAAGCCTTTGTGGTACCTGGTTCCGAGCAGGTGAAGCGTCAGGCCGAAGCCGAAGGACTGGATGCCATCTTCACCGCCGCTGGCCTAGAGTGGCGGGAAGCGGGCTGTTCCATGTGTCTGGCCATGAATCCAGATAAGCTTCAGGGCCGACAGATCAGCGCCTCGTCCTCCAACCGTAATTTTAAGGGACGCCAAGGTTCGGCCTCTGGACGCACTCTGCTGATGAGTCCGGCTATGGTCGCTGCCGCCGCCATTAACGGCAAAGTCGTTGATGTGCGCGATTACCTACCCAGCGATCCATCGCGTTAGCCCCCCCACAGTCAACAGTTGCCCCCCGCAATCACCCCTGATTAGACAGCAGCGGTCGGGAGTCGGCGGCGTTTTAGCCCATAGTAGACAATCACCAGGGAAACGTTGCTGCTTTTGGGAACCGCGTCTGAGTGGGTACGCTTTCCGAGTAGTATGGGACAATGCCCAAAATCAAGTTGTCTTAGCACCGGGGCTAGCTGTCCTCCAGATTCAAATGGGATCGCTAGGTGGTAAGGTTTTTTGTTGTGAATAAACTTCCAGGAGAGGCGTAGGAGTCCTATGAGCGCAGAGGTTCTTGATAAGGTTCAGAAAATCGTCAGCGAACAGCTTGGCGTCGATGAGGCCGAAGTGAAGCCTGAAGCTAGCTTTGCCAACGATCTGGGCGCAGATTCCTTGGATACCGTTGAGCTAGTCATGGCTCTGGAAGAGGAGTTCGGCATCGAAATTCCCGACGAAGCCGCTGAGGGCATCGCTACGGTTCAAGATGCGGTGAATTTCATCGTCGAGAAAGCCGCCTAGGACTATGGCTTTGAGTTCTTGGGCATGGATCTAGGCCAGCGATGGCAGGCCATCTCAAGGGAAACCTCATTCAAAACGTCATCGAATCTAGCCTCCGCTGGGTGCTAGCCCTGCGTGGGGCTTGATTCTATTTTTCATCAATTTTGGTCATGGCTCACTCTGAATTAAAGCGCGTTGTTGTCACTGGCATGGATGCCATTACCCCCATTGGCAATAGTCTGGCGGACTATTGGGAGGGGCTGAAGGCAGGGCGGAGCGGCATTGCTCGGATCACCCATTTTGACCCGTCTAACCATGCCTCCCAAATTGCTGGGGAAGTGAAGAACTTTGACCCCACGGACTTTCTGGATAAGAAAGACGCTAAGCGGATGGATCGCTTCTCCCAGTTTGCGGTGATCGCCAGCCAACGCGCCCTTCAGCATTCCGGCCTGCAAATTACTGATCTGAATGCTGAGCAGGTGGGTACCTGCATCGGGTCGGGCATCGGTGGCCTCAAGGTGCTGGAAGATCAGCAGGAGATCTACCTCACCCGTGGGCCTAGCCGCTGTAGCCCCTTCATGATTCCGATGATGATTGCCAACATGGCCGCTGGGCTAACGGCAATTCACACCGGGGCCAAGGGGCCAAGCACCTGTACGGTGACGGCCTGTGCGGCAGGTTCTAACGCCATTGGCGATGCCTTCCGGCTGATTCAAACGGGCTATGTGCAGGCGATGATCTGCGGGGGTACCGAAGCCGCTGTGACGCCCTTGGGGGTAGCGGGTTTTGCTTCGGCCCGTGCCCTGTCTACCCGAAACGATGATCCCACCCGCGCCAGCCGTCCCTTTGATAAAGACCGCGATGGCTTTGTCATCGGCGAAGGTTGCGGCATTTTGATTTTGGAAGAACTGGAGCACGCCCTCAGCCGAGGGGCCACCATCTACGCCGAAATGGTGGGCTACGGCATGACCTGCGATGCCTACCACATGACGGCTCCCGTTCCTGGTGGCGAAGGAGCGGCCCGCTGCATTCGCATGGCCCTCAAGGATGCGGGTCTGACGCCGGATCAAATTAGCTACATCAACGCCCACGGCACCAGCACTGGAGCCAACGACCCCACGGAAACCCAGGCCATCAAAACCGCCCTGGGGGAAGCGGCTTACAAAGTGGCTGTCAGCTCTACCAAGTCCATGACCGGGCACTTGCTGGGCGGTTCCGGCGGCATTGAGGCGGTGGCGACCTGCTTGGCCATGGCCAACGATGTGGCTCCCCCCACCGCGAATTTGGATAACCCCGATCCTGACTGCGACCTGGACTATGTGCCCCATCAAAGTCGGCCCATGCCCATTGAGGTGGCGCTGTCCAACTCCTTTGGCTTTGGAGGACACAATGTTACCCTAGCTTTCCGGAAGTACCGTAGCTAGAGTTACAAATTGATAGGTATAATGACCTAGAGATCCAGGATTTGACCTTTCCCTAGGTCATGCCCATCCGGTGCCACGGTGGTAAAGGTGTTGACAATTGCCCGGTTGAACGGTCTGCTGAAGGCGGGGGCAATTGTTGGAAGCCTTGAGGAATCAAGGTTTTTCATTGTGTTTGTCTGTGCTGCTTGGTCAGCGTTTGGTTCGTTGATTCTCTGGTTCATCGTCCGCTGCTCCGAATAACCCGTCGTTAAACTGTTGAAACTATGGCTGTTGCAACCCAATCCCTAGAAGAACTCTGTATTAATTCCATTCGCTTTTTGGCGATTGATGCCGTGGAAAAGGCGAAGTCTGGCCACCCCGGTCTACCCATGGGGGCGGCTCCCATGGCCTACGTGCTGTGGGACAAGTTCATGCGGTTCAACCCCAAGAACCCCCAGTGGTTCAACCGAGATCGCTTTGTGCTGTCGGCGGGCCACGGCTGCATGTTGCAATACGCCTTGCTCTACCTAACGGGCTACGACAGCGTCACCCTGGACGACATCAAACAGTTCCGCCAGTGGGGCGCTCGCACCCCCGGTCACCCCGAAAACTTTGAAACCCCCGGTGTGGAAGTGACCACTGGCCCCCTCGGTCAGGGCATCGCCAATGCCGTCGGTTTGGCCATGGCCGAGGCTCACCTCGCCGCCAAGTTCAACAAGCCCGACACCACCCTGGTAGACCACTACACCTACGTCATCCTGGGCGACGGCTGCAACATGGAAGGGGTGTCTGGGGAAGCCTGCTCCCTGGCGGGTCACCTGGGCTTGGGCAAACTGATCGCCCTCTACGACGACAACCACATCTCCATCGACGGCTCCACCGACATCGCCTTTACCGAAGATGTAGCCAAGCGGTTTGAAGCCTACGGCTGGCACGTTCAGCATGTTGAAAACGGCAACACCGACCTAGAGGCCATTGCCAAGGCCATCGAAGCCGCCAAGGCCGTGACGGATCGTCCCTCCATGATCAAAGTCACCACCACCATCGGCTACGGTTCCCCCAACAAGCAAGACACCGCTGGTGTCCACGGTGCCGCCCTGGGTGCCGACGAAATCAAGCTCACCCGCGAAAACCTGGGCTGGAGCTACGGCGATTTTGAAATTCCCGAAGACGCCCTCAACCACATGCGGAAAGCCGTCGAACGTGGGGCCACCCTGCAAGCCGAGTGGGAAGCTACCCTAGTAGCCTACCGCACCAAATATGCTGCCGAAGCCGCCGAGTTTGAGCGGATGCTCTCTGGCCAACTGCCCGAAGGCTGGGCTAATAGCCTGCCCACCTACACCCCGGCAGACAAGGCCCTGGCCACCCGGAAAAACTCCGAGATGACCTTGAACGCCCTGGCTCCCGCTCTGCCCGAACTGATTGGCGGTTCCGCCGACCTCACCCACTCCAACCTGACGGAGCTGAAGGTTTCCGGCAACTTCCAAAAGGGCGCTTACGAAAATCGCAACCTGCGCTTCGGCGTTCGGGAACACGGCATGGGCGCGATCTGCAACGGCATCGCCTTGCACAACTCTGGCCTGATTCCCTACTGTGCCACCTTCCTGGTGTTTGCCGACTACATGCGGGCAGCGATTCGCCTTTCCGCCCTGTCCCAGGCTGGGGTGATCTACGTGATGACCCACGATTCCATCGGCTTGGGCGAAGACGGCCCCACCCACCAGCCCGTGGAAACCATCGCCTCCCTGCGGGCCATCCCCAACCTGCTGGTGATTCGCCCCGCCGACGGCACCGAAACCTCCGGTGCTTACAAGGTGGCCGTAGAGCACCGCAAGACCCCCACGCTGATGGCCTTTAGTCGTCAAAACCTGCCCAACCTGCCCGGTGCCTCCATCGAGGGTGTGGCCAAGGGAGCCTACGTGGTGGATGACTGCGACGGTACCCCCGACCTAATTCTGATCGGCACGGGCAGCGAAGTGAGCCTCTGTGTGGATGCCGCCAAGGAACTGCGGGCCGCTGGTACTAAAGTGCGCGTGGTTTCCATGCCCTGCTGGGAACTGTTCGATGCCCAGGATGCCGCCTACCAAGAATCCGTGCTGCCCAAGGCCGTCACCAAGCGCCTTGCCGTGGAAGCCGGAATTACCATGGGCTGGTGCCGCTACGTGGGTGCCGAAGGTGATGTCATCGGTGTGGATCGCTTTGGGGCCTCCGCCCCCGGTGGCCTGGTGATGGAGAAGTTTGGCTTCACCGTGGAAAACGTTGTCAGCCGTGCCAAGGCTCTGCTGGGCTAGGTTGGCCCCATTTAGTCTGGGCGCAGCCCTCACCCCCAACCCCTCTCCCAGGAGGAGAGGGGAGCCGGAAATGGCTTTCAGAGTCTGTCTCCCCAAGGAAGAGGGATTTAGGGTGAGGGTTGGATCGTGGCAAAAGAGCTTGTTTGTGATCTACTGAAGCTAAAAAACAGCCTAGGAGTAAAACTTCTAGGCTGTTTTTGTTAATGATGTCACCGTTTTATATCGGATCTTGGTTGACCTACGTCCAGTGTGGATGGGCGGTGGAACCTTACTCTAGCTAGCAAGGTATTCACGGATATCGGACTGGCGTTTGCGTAGCTTGGTCAGGGCTTCCCGTTCAATTTGGCGTACCCGTTCACGGCTAATGGAAAGGCGATCTCCAATCTTAGCTAGGGTCATGGTTTGGCCATCGGCTAGACCAAAGCGTAGGGAAAGCACCTCTCGCTGTTGGGGAGTAAGTTCGCCCATCAAGCGCTCTAGGTCTTGACGCAGGGAGGTTTGAGCGGCAAACTCTTCGGGGGAGGGGCCATCATCCTCTAGCAGTTCAACCAGTTCGGTGTCCTGGTTGTCCCCGACCTTAAGATCGAGGGAAAGCGGTTGACGAGCCTTTTCCAGATAGTCCCTGACCTGTTTGGTGGTGAGGTCGCACTCCGCCGCTAGTTCAGCCACGGTGGCGGCTCGGCCATGCTTTTGGGCGAGCTGGCGCTGGGCTTTCTTGAGCTTATTGAGCTTTTCGGTAATGTGAATGGGCAGGCGAATGGTGCGGCTTTTCTCAGCAATGGCGCGGGTGATGGCTTGGCGAATCCACCAGTAGGCGTAGGTGGAAAAGCGATAGCCCTTGGTAGGGTCAAATTTTTCTACCCCCCGCTGCATACCAATAGTGCCCTCCTGGATCAAGTCCAGCAGATCAACGTTGCGCTTGATATACTTCTTGGCCACAGAAACCACCAGACGCAGGTTGGCTTCCACCATTTTGCGCTTGGCCATTTCGCCGTCCCGGATGGTGCGCTTCAGATCCGCTAGGGAAAGCGAAGCTGCTTCCGCCCATTCTTCCAAGCTTAAGACCTGTCCAGTCGCTTCCTCTAAGTCCCGCCTTTGGGCTTCTAGTAAAGACAGGCGCTGCACCTGCTTACCCAGGACAATCTCTTCCTCGTGGGTAAGAAGGGGAACCCGACCGATTTCCTTCAGATAAGTACGCACCAAGTCGGTGGAATTCTGCAACGTCTTCATGGCAGGAGAGACCTAAACGGTAAGGAGGAGTTTGAGTGGCCCTTAGGCCAAAGCTGGCTAGGCAAAAATGAGCCAAAGCAAGAAACCCTAAATTTGGGAGAAAGGAACCCTAGCCCTAGGGCGAACTGAAAAAGTAGGCGCTGGCTATTCCTCGGTGGGGTTGGAAAAACCGATGGAGTAGCAAAACCGACGCTTGAGTCAATCACCAGCAGAACCGCATCAGTGGAAATAGTCCTAATTCAACAGACCTAAAATCACCCTCTGGGGAAGCCGGGGGAGTGCTGAACCCAGGGCAGCCCCATGACACCCTTAGGGACGGCGGTTATCGACCGGGATGGGGATGGGAACTTCTTGATGGGTGACCTCAGGTTTGCGGTTGAGGACTAAGTAGGCCGCACCGCAGGCAATTAGAGCACCGTAAATTAACGTTTGAATATCCATGGCATCAACAACCTGAATCTTTTATGTAAACAAGTGTAACATTTATGAAAGGAAGGGGGAATAGTCATTCCTACTCAATTCGGATCTTTGCTGTTGCCCGAATGGTTTGCAGAATATAGCGTTTGGGATGGGTGGACTGCATCCCTTGCGACATATTTTTTGTGGTAAACCCAAAAATAATCTTAAGCTTTCGCGAGAATATTAACGATTATTACGGTTTTCTTCGCTATCCACCCAATTCCATGAGTCGCCACTCTCATCGAACCTACCTCTCCATTGTGGTTGCAGGGCTGGCTATCGGACTCTATCGGTGGGGAGATCCCCATGGTAAAGGTTTGGAGGGCTAGGCAGAGGGCTAAACGGAGAGGACGATTTGAGACCCCTGGGCTGTCTTGGTGATATCGAGGCGGGTAGGAAATGCCTCCCGCAGATGGGGAATATGGGTGACCGCTAGGATGCAGGCAAAGTCGTCGGCGATGGCGTTGATGGCGGCGATGAGATGGTCGCACCCCTGGGGATCTTGACTGCCAAACCCCTCATCCACGATCAGCAGTTGCAGGGCCAACCCCGACCGCTGGGCTAGAATTCGCGCTAGGGCAAGCCGCAGGGCAAAGTTAATCCGAAAAGACTCGCCGCCGGAGTAGGTTTCGTAGGGGCGGGTGCCCTGGGCATCGGCAATCAGAATGTCGAGGGTCTCAATGCGTTTATCTTGGCGACCTTTGCTGGCCCGTTGGGTGACAAACCGCAGGTGGAGTTGGTGGTGGCTGAGTCGCCCCAGGATGTGGTTGGCCTCCGCCTCTAGCTGGGGGAGAACATGTTCAATCATCAGCGCCTGAATGCCCTTGCGGCCAAAGGCGAGGGCCAATTCTTGGTAGACCCGTTGGCGCTGGCGAGTGGCGGCCAAAACCTGCCGCTGTTGGTGGATCTGTTGTTGAAGGGCATCGTGGTGCCGTCGGGCTTGGGCCACAGCGCCGATTTGGGCCAGGATCTGATCTCGCCGCCGCCGCAGGTGGGTCAGGCGTTGGCCCAGGTTCTCTAGATTCCCTGGATCCTCCCCCTGGACAGAGAGGTTGGTCTGGAGGTTCTCAATCTTTGCGGTAAGGGTAGTGAGGGTTTGCTGCTGTTCCTGCTGCTGGCGATGCAAATCGGCCCAGCGCCGCTCTAGCCCAGGATAACGCTGGCGGGCCAGTTCCAAATCCCGCTGCCGACTGCGCCATGCTTGGGCTTTCCCCAGGGCAAGGCGCACCTGTTGATACTGGGCTAGGTCTGCCTGGAGAGGGTGCAAACGGGTCTGGAGGGCCTGTATTTCCTGGGCCATTGGCCCCTGATCTAGATCGGCCTGCTGGGTTTCTAGCTCGGCTAGGGTGTGCTCCAGGTGGCGCTGTTGTTCCCGCAGACGGCGCTGGCGATCTTGGGCCTGGGTGAGGTCGTGCTGTTTGAGATCGGCCCAGCGCAGGCGGTTCACCTGTCCCCGTGCGAGGGCGTGATCCCGTTCGTCGTAGGCGAGTTGGCGCAGGGTGTGATCAATCTGGCGTAGTTCGGCCTGAAGGTCGGGGGCATAGTCGCATGCCTGGAGGGTGCGCTGAAGCTGGGCACAATCCGATTCCAAGGTTCGCAGGCGTTGCTGCACCGAAAGGTGAGAGGCGCGCTGGGCATCGATCTGGCCCTGGCGATGGAGCACGGGGCCATAGAGGGCCAATTCTGCTTCCACCGCCCGATACTCCTGCCGCAACACCTGAATTTCGCGCTCCGAGGCGGCCAACTGCTCCCGAATCACCCAAATCTGATCCTGTAAGTCCTGCTGCTGCCGTCGATGACGGTCGATGACCACGGATCGGTGGCGGCGGTCTAGGGAGTGGTCGCAGAGGGGACAGAGGGCGTCGGGCTGGTCTAGCATCGAAAGCTTCTGGCCAATTTCGGCCATCTGGGTTTCGCAGTCCCGTTGTTTGGCCTGGAGGGTAGCCACAAAGCTGCGCCGTTCTAGCCCTTTATCCCGCACCTGCTCTTGGTACGCCTGCCGTTGGGCGAGATAGCTCAGGGTTTGCTCCACCGCCTGGGCCGACACCTCCAGGGGCAGGTGTTGAGCCTGCTGCTGGCGCAACTGATCTAGGGCGACTTGGGCTTCCTCCAGACGGGTTTGTAGGCGGGTTTCCTGGCGCTGAAGCTGGGCTTGAAGGTGCTGTTGACGCTGCCGCAATGGCCCCACCTGAAGCTGCAACGCATCCAAATGCTTTAGCCGCGCCTTAGCCACCGCCAACTGATCGCAGGCCGCCTTAACATTGTCAGTTTGGTCGAGGGTTTCGGCCAGTTCGTGGCGCTGGGCCAGCACCGCTTCTAGCTGGCTCTGGGCCTTCTGCTGCTTGGCTTGAATCGATTGGGCCTGAGCCTGATAGTCCCGTGTTAGGGTTTCCAACTGATGTTGCCAAGTCTGGGCATCTTGGAGCCGCTGACTGAGATCGTGATCGTCCCGTTCTAGGGCCTGTAGGGTGATCAGACCAGCGGTAATGGCAGACTCCGAAGCGAGGTGCTGTTGACACTGTTGAATGTCCGTGGCTGCTGTGGCCAGGGCCGCCTGGGTTTGTTGATGCAGCGCCAGCAATTGCTCCCGCTGCTGCTCGTAGAGTTGCCGCTGTTCCTGGTATTCCCGGCGGCCCTGTTCTAGGGTTTGGAGGTGCCGGATCTGGGCCTGGGTCTCGGCGATGTCTTGATCCACTGCCTGAAGATCGGCCTCTAATTGGGGCTGGGTCTGTAGAGTTGCGTCATCCCGGGCCAGGGTGGAGGCCAACTCGTCTAGGTGCTGGGTGCGTAGGGCCACATCCGCCTTGGCTTGGCGGGCCTGTTCCCGCGCCCGTTCGGCCAAGAGGTCGTAACGGTCGAGCTTGAGCAATCGGGCTAGCACCGCCTTGCGTTCGCTGGGGCGCTTCAGCATAAAGGCGTCGGCCCCGCCCTGACGCAGGTAAGCACTACTAATAAAGGTGTCGTAGTCTAGCTTGAGGTGGTGGCAGATGAGCTGCTGGGTAGCCCGAATGCTCCGCTGGGTCAAGACTCGATAGCCCTTCTCCGTCTTCACCTGAAACTCTAGCCCAGCCCCCTGCTGGCGATGGCGGCTGCGAATGACGCGATAGTGATGATCCTCCAGTTGAAACACAAAGGCCACCCTAGCCTCTAGGGCTCCTTGGTGGACGATATCGTCGTCGGTGGCGACCCGACTTTGCCCCCATAGAGCCCAACCAATCGCCTCTAGGAGGGAAGACTTACCGGCTCCGTTTGGCCCTGCAATACAAGCCACATGCAGACCGCTAAAATCTAAGCTAGCCTCACGGTAGCTCAGAAAATTCTTCAGCGTAATGTGCTTGGGAATCATGGATACAAAAGCACCACTCATCCAAGTGTACAGTACGTTAGAACTTGAAGTACATTCGCTCTGGAAGGACGACTAATCCCAGGGATAGTGGGGCTGAGAAAGGTGAGGCTGAGAAGCCTAGGAGAGTCTGCCGCCTTGGTCGAATGGAGAGGCCTCATGGGTTGGTTTGCCATAATGTCGAGGACTTTACCGTCCCTGAGCTGCCGTGTTTACCGTGCAAACGCATACAATACAAACACAGCGTCTATGTCCGGCCTGCCATCAAGCCAGACGACGGATAACCTTCGTCCGCTTCCTGTGAGACGATGGATTTCGATGGTTCCCAAGCCCTCAATGCCGCCCCTCACGCCAACCCAGACCGTTACGAGTTGCCCGTGCTGCAAAAACTCAAACAAGACCTCAAAAATGACTTAATTGCCGGATTGCTGGTGGTGATTCCCCTAGCCACCACTATTTGGCTCACCATCACCATTGCCAACTGGGTGGTTCGCCTGCTAACCCGTTTCCCAAAGCAGTTCGCCCCCTTCGATGGGCTCAATCCCCTCCTGGTAGACCTGATCAACCTCAGCATTGGCTTTGCCGTGCCCCTGTCCGCCATTCTGCTGATTGGACTCATGGCGCGGAACATTGCCGGACGCTGGCTGCTGGATTTGGGTGAGCGCATTGTGCAGTCGATCCCTTTGGCGGGGTCGGTGTATAAAACCCTGCAACAGCTCTTGCAGACGGTATTTCAAGATTCTAAAACGCGGTTTCGGCGGGTGGTGCTGGTGGAATATCCCCGCAAGGGCATTTGGGCGATTGCCTTTGTCACCGGGGCGATGACCGCCACCAACGCCCCCGCCCCCAAAATGCTGAGCGTGTTTGTGCCCACCACCCCCAACCCCACCAGTGGCTGGTATGCCGTGGTGCCCGAAACCGACGTGATTAATCTGGCCATTTCCATTGAAGAAGCCTTTAAGGTGTTGCTTTCCGGCGGCATTGTTGGCCCCAACCTGGCGGCGGCAGTGCCCCCAGAGCGGATTCAGCCCCTCAATAACCAGACCCTAACCCCAGAGGCCTCTTCCATATCCCTGGGCCAGGGTAATCAAAATTTGGCCGAGGCCGAGCAACTCTCCGTCTTGCCCCTAGACGAAGCTTGATAAGATAGCAAAGCGATATCCCAAGCAGATGGGCTGCCGTGGGGACTTCTCGGTGACAGGGTCGCTTTGGTCTGGGATAAATTTTTATTTGGGAGGTACCTGCGATGCAGGCTCGTCGTATGGCTCGCGAATTGGCATTGTTGGGCCTCAGCCAGTTGCCCGAAAAACCGAAAAAACTCCAAGAGCTTGACCTAGAGGCCATGCTGCAAGCGGCGGTGAAGACCCTCGCCGCCGAGGCCAAGGACGCCCTCGAAACCGCCTCCGACGAACTGAAGCGGGGCAGCCAGCGCCTCATGGATACGGAATTGGTGGCCACCGATCTAGAGAGCAGCCGCGCCATGGTGGGCGATGCCATTGACCTCACGCAAACCGCCATTAACCGCTTGGCCCATGCGGTGGAAATGCCCGAATTTCTCCAAATGACCAACCAAAAAGAGGTGCGGGCCTTTGCCCTAGAACTGCTGACCAACACTGCCAAATATCGAGCCGACGTAGATGAGGTGCTGGAATCGGCCATGGTGGCGTGGCAGCTTAAGCGCCTCGCCCGCATTGATCGCGACATTCTACGCATTGCCGTGGTGGAGATGGACTACCTCGGCACCCCCGACCGAGTGGCTATCAACGAAGCGGTGGAAATGGCCAAGCGCTACAGCGGCGAAGAAGGGTTCCGGTTCATCAACGGCGTTCTAAAACGGGTGGTGGATCGTCACACGGGTGGGGCCTCCAGCGAACCGGAGAGTCCTTCCGCTGAAGCCTAAAACCAATACTCGATGGGGATGGGCCTAATTTAGTGCCGAAACGCCCAGCCATGGCTGAGTTTTAGCCTGAGACTGCCGATTCCCAAATCCGGCTAACGGTAGGGACGAAGTCTCCTTGGCCATACCCAGATGGCCAAGTGTAACAGCAGGTTACTCGTGGGGGTGGGGTGATCGTTTATCCGGAGGATTGCGGAATACTGACAACGAAGCCTACACCTTTGCCCCCGCAAACTTGGGTTTTGCCCTATGGATTGTCACCGTGCCGCACCCGCTGTGTTTAAGCATCGGCCCCACCTTCGCCGCGAACGCTTTCAAGACCTCCGTGCCCCCCGTCGGCTGCGCCTGCGGGATGCCCTGACCTGGTCTAGCCAGCGAGGACTGATGCTGATGGCGGGGGATATCCTTGCCCTGGCCTTGTCTTGGCACTTGGCGCGGTCGTTGAATCAGCTATTTTCGCCCATTCCGCCGCAGTTGGTGTGGTGGACGTGGCTGGGGTTGCCCAGCCTGTTTTGGGTGATGATCGCCTGCACCCTGGCGCTGTTTACCTCGGCAGGATTGTACCGATCCACCCACCACATCAAAAACTACCTCCAGGCGGGCAAACTGGTGAGCGCCATCTACCTAGCCTCCCTGGTGGTGATGTATTTCTACGACCCCAAGCTAGACCTGCCCCGATCTCTATTTTTCTCCGCTTGGATCAGCAGCGTTGGCTTTGTAGTGATAGCCCGTGTTGTGATGACCCTGGCCCTGCGACCGCTAGAAAGGCTGCACACCCCGGCCCGGGTCTTCCTGATTGCTCCGGCCCAGCGGCTGAAGCGGTTAGCGGATATTTTGGATCAGCGGGCCAAGGTGCCTGTGATTGGGGCCGCCCTGGCGTCTACGGCAAACTCAAACACCACCTACCAGGCCATTCTGGCCTCCAAGGCCACCCTGGTACTGGCGGAAAGCATTCCCTCCGCCGACCTCGCCTCAGAACTGTATTGGAAACTGCGGCGGGCGGGCATTTCCATGCAGCTTCTCCCCACCAGCCGAGACATGCTGTACCGCCGAGGCCAGCCCGAAACCGTGGCTGGATTGCCCACCCTGCGCCTCGATGCGCCTCTAGTGGGCGGTTGGGATTACCGCGTCAAGCGCTGGATGGACTACCTGGGGGCGGGACTGGGCCTGTTGCTGTTGGCCCCCGTGTTCTTCGCCATTGCTGTGGCCATTCGCCTAGACTCTCCTGGCCCTATATTCTTCCGTCAGGAACGGGTGGGACTCCACGGCAAGCTGTTCCAGGTTTGGAAGTTCCGCACCATGGCCGCCGATGCCCCCCAGCGCCAAGCCCAGCTTGAACAACAAAACGAAACCGCTGACGGCATTCTATTTAAGGTGAAGCACGACCCCAGGGTAACGCGGGTGGGATCCCTGCTGCGACGCACCAGCCTAGACGAACTACCTCAGTTGTTCAACGTTCTCTGCGGCCAAATGAGCCTGGTTGGCCCCCGACCTCTACCCGTGCGCGATGTGGCCAAATTTGACGGTTGGCACAACATCCGTCATCAAGTCTTACCGGGGGTGACTGGGCTGTGGCAGATTTCGGGCCGCTCCGACATTGACACCTTCGACGATGTCGCCCGCCTCGACCTCCACTACATCGACAACTGGTCGCTTAACCTCGACCTAGCCATCCTGGCGGAAACCGTCGGTATTGTCTTCCTTGGCAAAGGGGCCTACTGAGTCGAGTTGATCACACTCGCCCAGTTCTGTCTATTCTGATCTAACCAAGCTGGATCTAACCAAGCTGGCCCAGTCCACCGATCAACCCTGCTTAAGCCAGGGCTTGGGGGCCTTCGGTAGCGCTCACTTCCTGGGCAGAGCGCTCTAACATCGTGGCACGGCGCTGTTGCTGTTGTTGGCGGGTGCGGACGACAAGGCGACGGGCAGCATCTTGGGTGAAATTCATAGTGATCTCCTAAAAACTGTGCTCAAAGTTACAGAATGACCCTATTGTAACCTGAGTTCGGGGTAAGCCGATGGAGGAAGGGCGAGGTCAAGCTTGAGAAAAGGCTGCTTGGTCTGATGGCGGTAGGCAATCAAGCCACAGACACCATGGACTATCAAGTTGACGGGACTGCGATGCCTAGCTAACCGTACCCTACGGAGTCTTCCATTTCAGTCGCCCCACCGACTCAGGGGAGACAGATTAAAGGATGCCGCTGACTAGCCATTGCCATCCCCAAAAAACGGCCATCCCACCAGCGATGGTAATCAACAGGTTGGGTTGAATCAGGGCCAGGGCTAAACAGGCCCCAGCCCCAATGAGACGAGCATTTTGCCAGCCTAGGGCCAAGCGGTCTCCATCGGGGAACAACACCGCTGGCACGACGATGGCCGTGAGCACCACCGGGGGCACGTAGGCCAAGGCCTTCACCCAGGGGGGAGGAAGCAGAATGCGCCCGCTAAAGGCCAGCAAGCTATAGCGAATGGCAAAGGTGAGTACGGCCATGGCCCCCACCAAAAGCCAATCGTTCATGGCCCTACCTCCATGCCCTACCTCCATCGTTATCGAGACTTGCCTGGGTACACCTCAAGGCTAAACCCGGTTGCCACCCCAGCCACGGCGGCGACCATCAACCCCAACTTGTGGGGCAAGCCGTTGGCAAACACAGCCACCAGCCCCGCGACCCCAATCGCCCCTACCATCGGCCAGCTTTTGGCGTAGGGGGTAATCATACCGATAAAGGTGGCGACCATGGCAAAATCCAGCCCCCAGGCGGCGGCATTGGGCATCAGTTGCCCCAGGGTGAGGCCCAGCAGGGTGCAGCCAACCCAGTTGAAGTACATCGTTAGCCCTGCCCCTAGGTAATACCAGTGTTTGTAAGGGCTGGGGTCGGGTTGGGCGTAGCGGCGAATGGCGACGGCAAAGGCTTCATCGGTTAAAAGAAAGGCGATGATCCTTTGCCAGCGCGGAGAGAGCGACTGCACGTAGGGCAACAAACTGGCCGCATAGAGGAGATGGCGCAGGTTGACCACCAGGGTTGTCAGCACAATTAGCGGTAGGGTGCTGCCCGCCGTCAACAGACCCAGGGCAATGAATTGCGACGACCCGGCAAACACAAAGGCCGACATGCCCAGGGTGGCGCTAAAGGAAAGGCCACTGCCCTGGGCTAGGGTGCCAAAAATCAGGCCAAAGGGGATGGCTCCCACCACTAGGGGCAGAATATCGCGCGCCCCAGCCAACGCCTCTGTCTGGGGGGATGGCATCGTCCCAAGGGTAGGTTGTGCCAACGGAAATCTCCTCTATCGCGGATGACTTCCCCTATTTTGAGTTAGAAGAGAGAGGAGGTATCCGAGATTTTCCCATGACAGACGCTCCCCGAAACATTTGCATTCTTGGTGGCGGCTTTGGCGGCCTGTATACGGCGCTGCGGCTGAGCCAACTGCCCTGGGAGGACAACCCACCCACCATTACTCTGGTGGATCATCGGGATCGCTTTTTGTTTTTGCCGCTACTCTACGAACTGGTGACGGGGGAACTGGAAACCTGGGAAGTTGCCCCTCCCTACGAAGAACTGCTGGCCGGTACCCAAATTCGCTTTCGGCAGGCGGAGGTAACGGGCATTGACTTGGCCCAAAAGCAGGTCAGCCTCAGTCAAGGATCGCCCTTGAATTACGACTACCTCGTCCTCGCCCTGGGGGGCACCACGCCCATGGACATGGCCCCCGGTGTGGCGGAGCACGCCCTCGCCTTTCGCACCCTGCAAGACGCCTATCAGTTAAAGGAACGGCTGCGGATTTTGCAGGCTTCTGAGGCCGAAAAGATCCGCGTGGCGGTGGTGGGCGGCGGCTATAGCGGTGTGGAAGTGGCCTGCAAGGTGGCCGAACACCTGGGGGAACGGGGCCGAGTGCGCCTGGTGGAACGCACGGATATGATTTTGCGGGCCTCCCCAGAGCACAACCGCCAGGTAGCCCAAAAGGTGCTCTCCGACCTAGGCGTGTGGGTGGATTTAGAAACCGCCGTAGACAACGTCACCGCCGATACCATCAGCCTCACCTTCCGTGACCAAACCGATATTCTGCCCGTGGATGTGGTGCTGTGGACCGTGGGCACCCGCGTTAACGACATCGTCGCCCACCTGCCCCTGAAGCACAACGAACGGCAGCAAGTCGTCGTGCAGCCCACCTTAGAAGCGGTGGATCACCCCGGCATCTACGCCCTAGGCGATTTGGCCGACTGCCGCGATGCCGAGGGCCAACAAATGCCCACCACCGCCCAAGTCGCTCTGCAACAAGCCGACTTTGTGGGCTGGAACATCTGGGCTGCGATGACGGATCGGCCTCAACTGCCCTTCCGCTACCGCCACCTGGGAGAGATGATCACCCTCGGCACCCACCGCGCCACCCTTACCGGGCTAGGCATTGAACTAGAGGGCGAACTGGCCCATGTGGCCCGCCGACTGGCCTACCTCTACCGCATGCCCACCCTCTCCCACCAAATCCGAGTCGGGCTAAACTGGATGACCCAACCCCTCCGGGACGTACTGTCCTCAATTTCGTGACCGTGATCCCGACCGTCCTAGCGTGACTGTCATCCTGTAGCCGTGATCCCGTGACCGTGATCCCGTGACCCTATGGCCGTCATCCTGCGACGCTTATCCCATAACTTCCCTACTGTGACGATCCTCCAGCCATGACCTACACCCCTCTGCCCCAAGTCATTTTTCTCGACGCCGTTGGCACCCTCTTTGGGGTGGCGGGTAGTGTAGGAGATATTTACACCGACATCGCCCAGCGCCACGGGGTTACTGCCGATCCCCAGGTACTCAATCAAGCCTTTTTCCGTACCTTCAGCGCCGCCCCAGAAATGGCCTTCCCCGGCTGCGACCCCACCACCATTCCCCAGCGGGAATACCAGTGGTGGCGGGTGCTGGCCCAACAAACCTTCAGCAGCGCCGGGGTAATTGACCAATTCGTCGATTTCGATAGCTTCTTTGCCGACCTCTATGCCCACTTTGCCACCGCCGCCCCCTGGAAGGTCTACCCCGATGTGCCCGTGGCCCTGCAACGCTGGCAGCGGCGCGGCATTGAGCTCGGCATTATTTCCAATTTTGATTCCCGTTTATATCGTGTCCTAGAAGCCTTGCACCTGGCCGATTTTTTTCAGTCCGTCACCATTTCCTCCGAAGTCGGAGCGGCCAAACCAAGCTCGCAAATCTTTGAGATGGCCCTGCAAAAACATCGCTGCGACCCGTCCCAAGCCTGGCACCTCGGCGACAGCGAAGAGGATGACTTCCATGGTGCCAAGGCCGCTGGCCTCTGGGGCGTTTGGCTACAGCGACCCTAGGCAAACTCAGCACCCCCCAGAACCTCCACGAGACAGGCCCCCTAATGCCGTGAGGTAACATACCCTACAGGCATTGAGGGAATATTCCCATCGCAAGCTATAGCCCTATGGGCTACTCTGAAATAAATTTCAAATAAAAAACACCTTTCGATGTCTGAAACCTAAGCCCTTAACGAGACTTGAACTCGTGACCTCTCCCTTACCAAGGGAGTGCTCTACCGCTGAGCTATAAGGGCAAAACGTGGATGGGCCGGGCTGGATTCGAACCAGCGTAGGCGTAGCCAGCGGATTTACAGTCCGCCCCCATTAACCACTCGGGCACCGACCCGCCCTATCCACGGTTATACATCCTAGCATGGAAGATGACGGGTCTTTAGCAACGGGTGAGAGAATTTTGAGTATTTTTTTGGAATTTACCTAGGACATGGCTCTGGATAGGGTTTTAGAGTAGTCCAATTAATAAATCATCCAGGCTGGCCCTCGTCCCCCAACCCCTTCTCCCTAGGGAGAAGGGGAGCCGGATTCAGAACCCCTCTCCCTGAGGGAGAGGGGCAGGGGTGAGGGCGGATGGTTATGACAAGTGGATAGTTATTTCCATGGAGTACTCTTAGCGGATCATTCTGACCCCATTCCCCTTGCGATCTGGGGTTCCCCTTGCGGTTAGGGGCTAGCCGCGCACCAGCCAGTGCAGCACCCAGCCCCCCACCAAACCGAGGCCCCCGTAGCGCACCGCCTGCCAGAAGGGCTCCTGCAACTGCCGCCAGCTCAGCAGATGACTGGCTAGGCTGATCTCAAACTCGTCTACGGCCTGCTGAAGTTGGTTGAGTTCCGCTTGGGCCTCGGCCCGCTGGGTTTCCGCTTGGTCGGGAGACTCGACGATGCTTTGAAGCTGTCGAATATTGCTGATCCCCGTTTTTAGGTGGTGGATCCGGGCTTCGAGGTGGTCGGCTTGGGTGCCGAGATCGCCCAGGGTGGGGGATGGTTCCGAGGATGGCGGCTCTAGGGCTCCGCGTTGGGAATGGGGCCAGGGGCCAGGTTGATACCGTTGCCGATAACCGAACTTCATCGTGCACAATGGGAAAAAGGTCTACCTTAGTTAACCCCATTGGCTGAACCCCTATGACGTTTTCGAGCACGGCTAAGGCTACGCAGGCTCCCCAGACCCCAGCGGCGATAGCGGCGTTGTCCGATCTAGAACTGGCTCAGGTGCTTGCCCAGCGATTGGCCATCAAACCCAACGACTGGCACCGACTGAATCGAAACCGCCAGGTGCGAGCCCAGGAGCAGTTGGCGGCGGCTCTCGTTTATCTGCTCAGTCAGCAACCCGACGAAGCCACGCCCAGGGTTGAGCAGGCCCTTGGGTGGCTGAACCGCAGCGTGACGGCCCCACCCTGCCCTACCCATGGTGCAGCAAAAGCCAAGCCCAAAACCCTGGATTCAGGGGAGCCCGCGCATGGGGAGTCAGCCTAGGGCCGCCCAAACTGCCGCCGACCGGCCTAGATTGGGGTTTTAGCTCAGCTTAGTAAGGAACTTGAGCAGGCCTTGGGTGCGGGGGGTGAGCAGGGTGCGGCGGTAGGCGTCGGCGGCTTTTTTGATCGCCTCGGCCTGGGTGGGGTAGGGGTGGATGACGCCGCTGATTGCGCTGAGGCCCTGCCCGGTGGTGATGGCGAGGGTGAGTTCGCTGATCATTTCTCCGGCGTGGCGGGCGACGATGGTGGCCCCCAGAATTTGGTCGGAACCTTGTTTGTGGAGAATTTTCACAAAGCCCTCGGTTTCGCCATCGGCCAAGGCCCGATCTACGCTGGAGAAGGGAATTTTGATGGTGTCGTAGGCGATGCCCTGCCGCTGGGCTTCGTGGGCATAGAGGCCGACGTGGGCGATTTCGGGGTCGGTGTAGGTCACCCAGGGCATTACCAGGCTGCTGAGCTTGCTGCGACCGAGGCCAAAGGGGGCAAACAGGGCGTTTTTAATGACGATCCGGGCGGCGGCATCGGCGGCGTGGGTAAACTTCCAGTCCATACAAATGTCGCCAGCGGCAAAGATGCGCGGGTTGCTGGTTTGCAGATAGTCGTTGACGATTACCCCCCGGCGGGCATCATACTCGACCCCCACCGCCTCCAAGTTGAGGCCCTCCACATTGGGCACCCGCCCCGCCCCGATCAGAATGTCGTCTACTTCGATGGATTGGGCCTCTGCCGAAGTTCCCTTTGGACGGTAGTAAAGGCGCTTACCCGTTGGGGTAGCTTCGACCCGATCCAACTCCACATCCAGTAGCAGGTTGATGGCTTCTTGGCGGAACCGTTGTTGGACGATCTCCGCCGCCTCGGCCTCTTCTCGGTTGAGCAGGTGGCTGTGGTGGTGCAACAGGCTGACCTGGCTACCCAAACGGTGGAAAGCCTGGGCCAGTTCGCAGCCGATGGGGCCACCGCCAATCACCGCTAGGCGCGGGGGCAGTTCGGTGAGGGAAAACACCGTTTCGTTGGTCAAAAATCCGGCCTCGGCCAGTCCTGGTACCGAGGGCCGATGGGCACGGGCTCCGGTGGCAATCACCGCTTTTTTGAAGGGCAGCCGCTGATCGCCCACCTGAATGGTTTCCCCATCCACAAACCGAGCGGATCCTAGAAATACGTCGATGCCCAGTTTGCTGAACCGCTCCACGGAATCGTGGTGGCTGATGCCCGCCCGAATTTGGCGCATCCGCTCCATCACCGCCGCAAAATCCACCTGCACCGACTCCGGCGGCTGAATGCCAAAGGGCGCGGCCTCCCGCATGTCCGCCACCACCCGCGACGACCGAATCACGCACTTAGAGGGCACACAGCCCACGTTCAAACAATCGCCCCCCATCAGGCTTTTTTCGATCAGGGCCACCTTTAGGCCCAAGCCTAAACCCGCCGCCCCCGCCGCCACCACCAGGCCAGCGGTACCCGCTCCAATCACCACCAGGTCGTAGCGGGGGGCTGGAGTAGGGTTCGCCCAATGGGCGGGATGGACGGCATCGCGCAGGGTTTGGTTATACCGATCCAACGGCAGCAGGGCGGGTTCGATATCAAAGGAATGGGCAGTCATAACAACACGCTAGTAGTAAAGATCAACAGCCTCGTAGGGTGGGCACCGCCCACCATGCCAACAACATTTAGCCGACAACACTCACCTCGTCGCCCTAGGTCTAACCCTATCCCACAGCCTTGCGACAGTCGTCCTCATGGCATCTCATCCCCAGCAGAAACGGGTGGCACCGTTTGCTGCAAGACCCGGTTGGCATAGCGGCTGATCATCACCGTCACCGCAGCGGTGGCCAACAGCCCCACCCCATGCAGCCCCATCTGCAACCCCTGGGCCGAAGCCGACATGGGATGGGCGGTTTCGAGGGTGGCCACATCGCCAATTAGCGCCCCCAGGTAAACGTAGAGCACCGTACCCGGCAGCATTCCCAGGGAACCAATCAGGTAGTGGGGCAGCGAGACACGGGTGACCCCGTAGGCATAGTTCAGCAAATTAAAGGGCAGCAGGGGCGACAGGCGGGTCAGGAACACCAGCTTAGCCCCCGACTGCATCACCGCCGCATCCAAAATTTGGAAATGACGATGGCGACGCAACCGCCGACATACCGCCCCCTTCGCCCAGTAACGACCGATGGCAAAGGCGAGGGTTGCCCCCAACAGGGCCGCCACCGTGGCATAGACCGACCCCCAAACCACACCGTAGATCGCCCCGCCGCTGAGGGTCAGCAAGGCCCCTGGCAGCAGCAATACCGTGGCCAGGTTGTAGATCACCACATAGCCAATCACCCCCATCATGCCCTGGGCCTGAATCCAGACTAGAACGCTACACAGGGCGCGGCAGATCAGGGCTGGACGTAGCCCCAAACCCATCAGCAGGGCCAATCCCAGGCCCAGGCCGACATACAGCCAGAATCGGTTAGATTTCGGGGTCTTTGGGGTCAATTCTGGAATAGATTTCGGGGTGGATTCGGGGTTGGATTGCGGGGATGACCTAACCACAGCGTCCGATGCCTCCAATGCTGTCCCTACCGTAGCTAGCTTCCCTGAGAATGGGCTGAGATCCAGCGGAAAAATTCCCTAGCCACAGTCTCAGGACAGGGACAAAAGTTGAAGCACCTGGTCGAACTCGGCAGACCCTAGGGCCAGATCGCAGCAGGTACGGCGAAGAAAGTCACAACCGTAGCGGAAAAGACACTTGGCCCTGCGGCCATGGGATTTGATGGCGATGGGGTGATGCTGATGGTGCCAGAGTCCGGTGAGCATGGCCCAGCAAAGGACCCATTCGTGCGGTCGAGACTCAATGTCCAGGGTTGAGGTATCTGGCTTCAACTCACCATCGACCGGGCAATATCATCGAAATCCACCGGAAACTCCCGCAAAAACTGGGTCAGACGCTTGTAGCTCGACTCCGGTTTTGCCCGATTGGCAAACACCGATGACAGCTTATCTAGGTTCACCGTCTCCACCCGGAATAGGGCCACCAGAAACAGGGCTAGAAACGTCAGACGGGCACCATGCCAGGGTAGATGAGGGCACAGGGCCGCTTGAAGTCGGTTAATCTGAGTCATGGGGATGGCCTAGCTAAGGTTGTGCTTAATCTCTAGCTCACCTCCCTCTTCCTCAGTCTGTCAACCCCTCCACAGGGAAGGCTTTCAGCCCCTCACCCCAAGTTTTGTCCCTGTACCGTGTTTCCAGTCGTATATACATTTCGACATGTTGAGCAGCATTCAGAGCAAAACCTTTGTTCAAGGATAGCCTGCTCAACAAGCTTCGTCCTATTGCTCCGATGAATCGTAGAATTGATCGACTCAGCTTTCCTTAGATGATTACACCTCAAAAAGTGTCCTCAAGGAGAGCCAAACCGACAGCAACCGCTGGCTAACGTTCCCAACCAGCGGCGGCAGATAACCCCGAACTCAGCATCAGCAGCTTTCGTCCGTCCGCTGCGTTGGGGGTGTTAGACCGTGCTTCCGCGACAAATTCACAACTTTTCTGCCACTCTCAGCTTGTTGCTTTTGCAAATCAGCAAAAAGTGCTTTTAAATTATGGTTGAATGACCGTGAATAATCTTCACGGATTCTGTGAATTTCTTCCACAATGGCATCTTGATACATAGTTAATCTCCAAGCAGTTCATAGGGTGTACAAAGAATCGGCAACTCATACCCAGAATCGAAACTGATCTCTGCCAATTTCTTCTGAATTTGAGCATTAGCTATATGCTTGCAGTTCCATGTGAGCAAATAATCCATCCCATGAATTGTTGCGGCTGCGATGTGAACAGCGTCAACGTCGGCTTTTGCATGAAGACTGCTACGTTCCAGAAATTGCTCTGCTAAGTTAAGGAC
The DNA here is from genome assembly GCA_044070495.1 of Spirulina sp. Taxonomy (GTDB): domain Bacteria; phylum Cyanobacteriota; class Cyanobacteriia; order Phormidesmidales; family Phormidesmidaceae; genus Nodosilinea. Next base: position 119,173 of record JBIPSI010000017.1, read on the forward strand.
GGACTGATTCAGTTCGAGCAATTCAAAATCACGAATAATTTCGAGTCGTTGGGCTGCGATTTGAGCATCCCCTAGGGAAGTTTCCTTCACGACTGCTTGGGAGGAGTAGAGTTGAAAGTCACTGCGGCGCGCATCCCACCACTCCCTCGTTATCTCAATATTGGCAGCCACAACAAGATCTCTGCTGGGTCGAGCAGTCAGGTAACCTAAAATACTGGTTTCGATGTAAACCGTTTCACTCATGCAAAAGATAGGCGGCAACTTTTTCTATTTTAATTCACACGGTTGCTCGTCCGACTCAGAGGCTATGTTAGCTTACGTCCGCTACCCGCGAGAGGGATTGCTTAGTATTGGCTAAAGCTGTAGGTTAGGTTTCGTGCGCTCAACCCAATCTACAAGATCAGCTGTCGCACTGTGAGCTATCCAGGCTAAACTCGCTTCTGTTTCTCACGCCACCAAGCAATCATTCTATGTACGCCTGAGCACCGACGGCAATTAACCCCATTTTCAGGTCTTCCGCTTCGTCGCGAGAACAACCGGCTTTTATCACAACGGCTTTGCCGGCATCACAACTTTCCACCAGAGCTTTCGACTCGCTCAAAGAATTCCCTAAGCGCTCCTTAACAAACTTAATTACCGCCAACTTCTCGTTGCCAATATCTGCCAACTTTACAACATAAGAATCTTGGGTCATACGAAATCTCCTTAAATAGTAATCAGCATCGTAGCAACTTTTGCACTCCGTAGGGCAGGTTTCCTTATTTCCCACTCTCCTGGTTGCTTTCAGCAACACCGATTACCCCTTGCTACTGCCCTTACCGTCAACCTTCCGGTTGCTTTCGCCACCACAACTGAAGCTGCAACCACTGCCTAAACAGACCATTTCCTGGGCATTTTCGGACTGACCCAAAATCTCACAAAACGAGTGCAATGATTTTGTGTGGAGCCAGCTAACTTGAAGCTGAGCGGCGGCCAATATTTTTGCATCAACACCTAGATTATTTATGCTGTCCGCTCCTACGTAGGGTTAGGCGGCAAAGCCAAGAGCATGGTTCCTCTCAGGGCTATGTTAGGTTTCCATCGATCGCTTCCAGGAATTCCTGGGCTATGATCTGGCGTGCCCGACACCGTAAAATGTTAAGCCCATTTACCAATTTTCGTCGTAAGTTATATCAACCTTTAAAGTGTCTAGAAGGTCTAGATATTCTTTCCCCTCAGGCGTAACTGAGAAAGCCTCAGCCAAATCTTTCTTATCTACCAACCTTAACTCCTCAAAGAAATCTCTGATACTAGACTTCCTCTTAAGGAAGCGAACCGCATAAAGATGTCTCATCTCTTTTTCAAGATAGTCAATCCATTCACTACTAACCCAATAAGGTATATTTTCATCTTCGCATTTCTTTAACCCTCTTAAATGTTTTGCCTCAAATTGATCAAGCAAACCCCGAAGAGCTAATTTCAGCCCTAAGTCATGTTGTTTTTGCAAATGGGCAATTTCTTTTTGTTGCTTGTCCAGAATTTCAAGCTGCTTTTGCTGAAATGAATCGATTTCCTCCTGCTGCTTATCTTGTATATTCTCTAGATTTTTAAATTTTGCCGCTATCTTTGTACCGTCAATAGTAAAATCCTCTAGCTTCTCAAGAATCCCTGAATTAAAGAATAAGACAATAGCAAGAACTATAATTTCTGTATTATCAATTCTATTGACCTTAAATTTACTATTTTCAGGAAGAACCATGACAGCAAGCAAGTAGAAAATACCTAACATGGTGACAGTTTTAGACAGCCACCAGCTCATTGATCTCTTACTATTTTGAGGATTAATCACAATCTGACTTGATGGATTTACATAAGATGAGTTAGTGAGTTTTTCATGTTGGCTTTTCTCTTGTTCTGACATGGCTATTGTTCTTCCTATTCAAAAAATATTTTTCAAAAGAGAACTATATTCAAACATGCAAGAATTAAGATTCAGTGAGCAGCTCTTACTCGGAGTTTTTTTCGGCCTAACGTTCCGCTTTACCCGCCGTAGATAACCTCTCGATTCAAGGGAATAACCTCGCGGCGGTCGGGTGCAAGCGGGTTGTTATGCTGGCGGCAACTGGTCATACGACTCTGGCTCAACATCAGCGACTTTGGCTAACACAGCCTCATATTTTGCTCGATCACCCCGGCTGGCGCGCTCCTGCAAATACCCTTCGGTCGTTAATGCTGAAATTTTCTCGGCAACTGCTAGGGCGATAAACTGGTCGAGCGAAACCCCGTCCTGCGCTGCAAGGCTCTGCAAGCTTTTATATAAAGAGTCGGGTAGCTGGATGCTTAACGTGCTCATGATAGTCCTCCAATAGACTCCAGGAAACTGGCCGGGGTAACGGCACTAACCCCAAATCGCTCAATGCCTGCAAAATCGCGGATATTGTATGTCACTACGCTATCACACCCCGCTTTAACCGCTAGTTCTAGCACCATGTCATCCTTTGGGTCGGGCAAGAAAGGTCGCCAAAGGAAGAAAATCTGATGATGGGTCGCAACAGCGCAGTGAAAATCCAAGAAATCCTGTACATCTGAGTCATTAATCGCTAGATTCGGCAGTTCCCGCAATAAAACCTCTTCATACTCCAGAACTAGCGGTACAGAAAGATTGATCTTAAACCGCTCGCTGCCAACTAGCCCTAGTAGACGAAAAGCACTCCCGTTTCTAGAACGTAGCCCAGCAATAACGACATTGGTGTCGATCACAATTTGGGGGATGGGCATTGGCGGCAGCACCGAGGCGTTTATTGGTAACCCACCAATGTTACCGCCTACCCAGATCCTTGCCGAGGTAGTTTTTTATACAAGGCATCTTTACTTGGATTGCCCCCGCCACAGAATAGTCGGCATAATGACGAAGTTGAGCCGCGAACGCCGCTTAGCCAGCGTCGTCGGGCTAACGCGTTCGTCGGCTCCAACGAAGAGTTGGTGTGCCTGGTAAGTGGACTTAGTGTTCCCAACCAGTAACATTTCTACCAGGCAGAACAACTACTTGTTAGAGGGAAACTTTCTGCCTAACATCCTTATACGGGATCTTAGGTGGAAATCTGTCAGCCTAAATACCCCTGTGGGGATCTTAGGTGGAAAAAATCAGCCTAAGCGCCGAATATGGGATCTTAGGTAGAAAAAATCATCATAAATATCCGGCAGCAGAGGTGCCCTGCAATTTAAAGATCCTTTATGTTCGGTGCACACTTACGGATGGATGCATTGCTTTCTCAGTCATGGCAAAGAGTTGGCCATGGGGAACGTCAGCGGCAACCACGGCTAATAAATCTAGGGTATCTAGGTGAAAAATTCGGCTGTTTGCACACGACGTCTATGGATTTTCTCCCGACTGCCGCTGCACCCATTGGGTCACCCCTTCGGCTAGGGTTTCGGCCAGTTGGGCTTGGGCTTGGGGGTCGGTAATCCATTCAAACTCGGTGGGGTTAATCATAAAGCCCAGTTCCAGCAGCACCGAGGGGGCCACGTGGGGGCGGGTGAGGGCGAGGTTGTTCCAAAACACGCCGTAGGAGGGGCGATCTAGCTCGGTGACGAGGTGGTCGTGGAGGAATTGGGCCAGATCGTGGGCCTGGGCATGGAACCAAAAGGCTCCGATGCCAGCGGTATTGAGGGCATCGCCGCTGTCGGGCAGGGCGTTGTAGTGGATGCTGAGGGCGAGGGTGGGCTGGTCTCGGTTGATTTGGGCGGCGCGGTCGTTGGGGCCGCTGGCGGTGTCGTCGGTGCGGGTCATAATCACGGTGGCCCCCCGCCGTTCTAGGGCCGCTTGCAGGAGGAGGGATACCTCCAAATTGACGGTCTTTTCGGGGATGCCGTTGGGGCCGCGTGCCCCCAGTTCGTCGCCGCCGTGGCCGGGGTCAATCAAAATGGTGGTGCCCTGGAGGGGCAGATTACCGAGGGCAGGGGGATGTTTGAGGGCGAGGATCAGGGTGGTGCCTTCGTAGCGCAGTTGGTAGCCCCACTGCTGGTTGGTGGCGAAGTGGAAGGTGTATTCTGCTTGGTTGGGCAGGATCGGTCGCCAGTCGAGCCGCTGAATTAGCCCATCGTTGCCGACGAAGATGGTGTCGGTTTGGGGGGTGGTGTTGTGCAGGGTGAGGGTGAAGGTCTCCCCGGTTTGGTAGACACTGACGGGAACGGGCACCTGCAAGGGGAAGGAGACCTCCGTCCAGTCGCCCACTCGGCGGGAGGTAACGCCCCGAATCAGGGATTGGGGCGGGGCGGCACCGGGGATGAGTTGGGTTTCTGCCGCACGAATCCAGCCGCCATAGTCGAGCCGTAGCCAGTCGCCCTCGCGTCCAGTAATTTGGGCGCGGGTGCCCTGGGGCAGGGGCGTGAGGCGGGAATAGTCGGTGCTGGGGCCAGTGCGGGCGACTCCGGCGGCGGCGATCACTTCGGCAACTTCAATTTGATTCGGCGCGAGGAGGATGACCTGACCGGGGGCGCTGGCGGTTTCCGTACGGCCCTGGTAAACCATGCGATAGGCGGGTTGACCCAGATTGCCCGTCCGATCCGTCGTCATACAACCCTGGTAAACCGTAGGGCCATCCAAGGCCATGGGATTGTTTTGATCAACCAAGACCGCTGCATTGCTGGGCAGTTGGCTGGTCGTCTGAGGTAACAGCGTCAGGGATTGGTTCGCCAATTGGGCTGTCACCGTTGCCGATGCGGGGACAATGGCTGACAGACAGATCAACTCATCGGGCTGGCGCGTCACATCCACCCTGGGCCAGAGGGAATCCACAACAAACCCCGGTGGATCGGGCAGGGTGGGGCCGCTGGGTAGCCGGGTAATGGTGAGGTCTAGGGTTTGGCCCCCTTGGGTTAGCGTGAATTGGTTGGGGCCAAGTTCCAGGGGCAGGCTGGGGGCAAAATGTCCGGCGGGGCTGCGGTCGGCAATGGGGACGCCGTTGATCAGCACAGGCTGGCTGGGGTCGGCGGTGCCAATGAAGAAAATCTGCGCCGCCGTGGTTTGGTGATCGGCGGGGGGATACACCACCTGTAAGGACGACTGCGCCAGGGCCACCTCTGCCATGCCAACCCCTGCCACCATACCCAGCGTTGTCGCCCATGTCCAAGCCACTGCCATACCTGTTTTCCTTGCTACGTTGCTAGTCTACGTCCGCTGAATGACCTAAGCTAGGGGATCGCCTTCTGTGGGTCGATGACGCTTGAGAATCACCATCGCTGGCCCCACCACGGGATTGCGGGCTACTATCACGCCGTCAGGGTCTCGCAGTTGCAGGGTGGCAAAGGCTAGCCCCTGAGCTTGGCTATAGATATCCTGGGCGATACGGTCTTGGGATTCGGCCCCTAGTCCATACCAATCCTGACTCACGTTGACCGCTAACACCTGCTGGGGCAAATTCACCTCCACCGACTGAATCAGCCCCACGGCATAGGAACGGCTAATTTTACTCACCCGCTCCTGAATGTCGGCAATTAGGGTTTGTTCGGGGGAAGGCTCTAGCGCTTCCGTCGGCGTTTCGGTAGCAATGGCTGGGACAGACTCGCCACTGTTTCTCGAAAGGATGGCCGAAGTCCCTGCTTTGTCGTCGCCTTGGGATAGGGCGGGGCCAGGGATTTCCGGATTCTCAACTGCCACCTTAGGAGATGTTCCTTTGCTTCCCAGGGGATTCCACAGCACCAACCAGAGAATCAACACCCCCAGGGCGATGGCCGTCATCAGTTCATCACTGAGGTTGCGTTGCCAGGTTCTCGGCAACCAAGACCGCACCTGACGCAGAACCTTTCGCCAAATCGTCGCCCCATCCGCCAGCACAATCATCAGTTGATCAATCACGCCTAATTCCTTGGGTTGGTAGGGAACCTCGCTCGGCTCCCAATCGTCATAGGGGAGAACTGTGCGACCGGGTTTTTCCGCTTCCCGGCGCGGCCTAGAGCCAGCATCCAGCACCGAGGGATCTGGCTCGCCCTCTTCTTCCGTCCCAGCCCAAGAGGCCGCCGCTGGCTTAGTATCCCTAGGCCGATCTGCTGTCATCGCCGCTGGTTCGGCTTCATCCAGTTCCGTCCACACCTCCGCCGCTTGGACTGGGAAAACTGGGGCTTCTGAGGTTGGCGCTTCAGCGGACGTTTCTGTAAATGCTTCCGTCACCGATGGTTCCACAGTCAACGGGTCTATTGCTGACTCAGGATCTAGTGCTGACGTTTCTTGGAATGCTTCCGTCACCGATGATTCCACGTCCAACGGGTCTCTTTCTAGGGCAGGATCCATTGCTGCCGTAGAATCCATTGCCGACGCAGGATCCGTACCTGAAGCCATCACGCCCTCCACCACGGCATTCATCTCAGAATCGAGGGCCGCTGGTTCTGGGAAAGCGTCGGTTTGGCCAACCTCACCTAAGGACTCCGCCTCTGAAAGTTCCTCTGGCGAGGTGACCATCTCAGCATCGGGGATGGCTGGAATCTCTTGGGGAAAATCGGGATTGTGGGCATCGTGGGAATTCATAGGGCAACCCGCCTACCAAATCTTCGTTCACCTCTGCCCACCATAAACCAGATCGCCCGCCATCATCGTTGCGATAGCTGCGGATCTCGTTGCTTAGCCCAACCTAGCCCAGGGATCCTGCCTTCCTTCGAGATAGGATAGGGACTCTGCCCCCATCCTGACATTCTTATTCTTGACGCGACGATGGCCGAAACCATTCCCCTGCTCTGGTTGCCGATGTTTTTGCATTGCCTGATTGGCCTTGTAGCGGCCCAGGTAGCCTTTCGTAAGGGGTACGACTTAGGGATTTGGTTGCTATGGGGCATCGTGGGAGGCACACCGGCTCTGATTGATGCCCTGCGGCGGCCTCGGTGTGGCGCGATAGATTCACGATGATCAGGACTCTAGAGGCCGGATGGCGGCGGTTTGTGGCCTGGTTGCCAGTGTTGCATCCCCAGGTGTGGTGGCTGGCGGCGGGGCGGTTGCTCTCCCAGGTGGGGATTGGCTTCACCCTGTTCTATGCGCCGATTTTCTTTGTCAATCAGGTGGGGCTATCGGCCACCCAGGTGGGCATTGGGCTGGGGTTGGGTTCGGTTTTGGGCATTGCGGGCCGCATTTTGGGCGGGTCGATGGTGGATTCGCCACGCTGGGGTCGGCGTCCGGTGTTGCTGGGGTCAACGTTGATTTCGGCGGTGGCGGATGGGGTGTTGGTGTTGGCCCAGGGGTTTCCGGTCTTTTTGCTGGGCAATGGTCTGATGGGCTTTGGGGTAGGGCTGTATTGGCCCGCCACCGAAACCGTTGCCGCCGACCTCACGCCGCCGGAGCAGCGCAACGAAGCCTACGCCATCGTGCGCTTGGCGGATAATTTGGGCCTAGGGGCCGGAGTGGTGCTAGGGGGGCTGCTGATTTCCCTCACCGGGCAGTATCGCGCCCTATTTGTGATTGATGGCCTCACGTTTTTGCTGTTTTTCGGGCTGATCTACGTCGTCATTGCCGAAACTCGCCCCCCCGGCCCCGCCCAAACCAGCTTCTTCCAGGGCTGGGGCCAAGCCCTGCGGGACGGCAACCTAATGATCTATTCCCTGGTGAATGTGCTGCTGACGGGCTACCTCTCCCAGGTGCAGAGTACCCTGCCCGTGTACCTCAACCGCTTTGCCACTGGCGCAACGGAGCAAGGACTTTCGACCTCGGCCCTGGGGGTGCTGTTTACGGGCCATGTGGCCCTGGCCACCCTCTGCCAATTGCCCATGGCCCGCTGGCTGCGGCGGTTTCCTTCGGCCCAGGGGTTGATGCTGTCTTGTTTATTCTGGGGAATAGGATTTAGCTTGGTATGGCTGGCGGGGGTGGGGGCGCTACCCATGTTGTGGTCTGGACTAGCCCTAACACTGATGGCCCTGGGTATGGTGGCCTATACGCCCATTGGGTCAGCCCTGGTAGCCGCCATTGCCCCCGATGCCCTGCGGGGGGTTTATCTATCCGTGAATTCCATGGGCTGGGCCTTTGGGTACCTGATTGGCCCACCCCTGGGCGGTTGGGCAATTGATCAGGGCGTTCCCATTGCCCACAGCTATTGGTTGTTCCTGGTGGCTTCGGTGCTGCCCGCTCTGGGTATTTTGGTGATGCTCAATCAACGGCTGCGTCGGTTATCTTAGTGGGCTGGTGCATTGCTGGGTTGGTGCATTGCTGGCGCGTTGACGCAGTCTCGCCTTGGCGTTATGCACCCTACGCAAAGCTGGGGCTGAGAGACATGCTTGGGACTGGGAGCATTACCCTAGTCCATGAACCCCGATATAAGCGGGTGAGGAGACTTCGCCCTGTGGTTGGATGGGGTGTAACGGGTTGGGCTTGGGGATACTCTTCGGATTGGGGATAATCCGTAGCATCATGGCCTCCAGGCAACGGGAAAGGCGTACTCGTTGGCTTGGGTGAGGGGCGTTAATTCGCTGCCGTCGGAACGGACGATGTAGAGTCCTTGGGTACCGAGGTCGTCGCCGAGGGGAATAGCGGTGAAGGCGATCCAGTCGCCCTGGGGTGACCACCAGCTTTCTGATACGGTCTGAAAGGGTTGGGGGGTGAGGGTGACAAAGGTTTGGTCGGCCAAGGCGAAGGTAAACATAGCCTGCTGTTCCCAGTGGTTGCCGGAGGAAAAGGCGAGGGTTTGGCTATCGGGCGACCAACTGAGAGCGTTGTAGAACCCTGGGCGGGTAAGCACCTGGCGTTCTCCGGTGGCAACCTCCAGCAGCACCACCACTTCCTGGTTGCTGAGGGGCGGGTTGGCGGGTTCGTAAAAGGCGAGGTAGCGTCCGTTGGGGCTCCACAGTAGGCGGCTACGGTAGATTTGAAAGTTGGCTTCGGGGGTGAGCAGGCGTTGTTCTCCCGTCAGCAGGTCGATCATCTGGATGCGCTGGAAGGGGTAGTTGCCTTCATGGAAAGCCAGCTTGGTGCCATCTGGCGACCACACTAGGGCACTACCAGCGGCGGCATAGGGGCCGGGGGTTTCGGTTAAACGTTGGGGAGTGGGGCTGACGGCACCGTTATTCTCGGCACCGTTACTAATGGAAGCCTTGTTAATAGAGGCATCCAAAGCGTAAATATGCTGATCGGCAACATAGGCAATTTGGCGGCCATCGGGGGAAACGGAGAGGGCGGCGGCATCAGGGGGCAGGGGCAGGGGCTGCGGCTGTCCGGTACCGTTTGCCAGGAAAACGGCCCACTGGCTTGGGCCATCGGGCATTGCGCAGCGTTCTTGAATGACTAAAGCCAAGGGTTGAACCTGCCACGCCACGTTAAGGTCTCGCCGGTGTGGGCATTGGCTAGTAAAGACGGTCTGGGCAGACTCAGGGCTGGGGTTCAGCCAAATCACCTGCCCATCACTGTTGACCACCGCAAGGGCATTTCCCTCGGGCGACCAAGCCAGGTCTTCAACCAAAGCCAGGTTGGCCTCTAACAGGGGCTGGCGCAACTGGTCAAGGCGCTGCTCAAACAGGCCATCTGGGGTCGCAAAGACCAGGCTGGCCAAGGACGGCGGTGAAGGGGTTGGCGTTTGTGCCCTAGCCGCAGGGGTAGCCCCTAGCCCTAGGGCCACGGCAACGGTGATAGCGAGGGGGCGTAATGCCATAGACTGTCCTTAACCTGCCTAGACTGCATCATAGCCGCTAGCACAACCGACAGATTTAGCGCTAGCAAAGTTTCCCAATTTCCATAGGATAGGGGGGATCGTTAACCTTAGCCATTCGTTTCCCAAGTCCTAGACTCGCCCGGTGTGGTTAAGAAGTTGTGTCTTGCGCTGCCCTCGAATCACGTTAATTTGAAGCACGTTAATCAGTTGCGTTCCCATCCTCTGCCATGACCTTAATTGGCCTATTTTTCATTTTTCTAATCATTTCCTCCATCCAACCCGCCCTCCAGCGACGCATGGTGGAATCCCGTCGCCTCGCCGCCATCCGTGCCCTAGAACAACGGCGGGGCAGTCGTACCATTCTACTGATCCATCGGCAGGAGTCGGTGAGCCTGCTGGGCATTCCCATTTCCAAGTTCATCAATATCGAAGACTCGGAGCAAATCCTCAGGGCCATTCGCCTTACCCCCAGCAACGTGCCGATTGACTTAATTCTGCACACCCCCGGCGGGTTGGTGCTGGCTACCGAACAAATTGCCCGCGCCCTCATTCGCCACGAGGCCAAGGTGACAGTCTTCATTCCCCACTACGCCATGAGCGGCGGCACTATGCTGGCCATGGCCGCCGACGAAATCGTCATGGACGAAAATGCCGTACTGGGGCCGGTAGATCCGCAATTAGGGAATGTGGCCGCCGCCAGCGTGCTGAAGGTGCTGGAGGCCAAACCCCTCGATAAAATCGACGACCAAACCCTAATTACCGCCGATCTGGCCCGCAAGGCCATCAACCAAGTACAGCGGTTTGTGCGCACCCTACTAGAGGACACCATCCCCCGCCAAAAGGTAGACCCCGCCAACATTGACAAAATCATCGACCGCCTCACCACGGGGCAAGTCACCCACGACTATCCTATTACCGTAGAAGAAGCCACCGACATGGGCCTCCCAGTCACCGTGGGTCTGCCGAGGGAAATCTACAATCTCATGGATCTCTACCCCCAGCCGATGATGGGCCGTCCCACGGTGCAATACATCCCCATGCCCTACCAAAGCCGTCCTACCCTGCCCACCAACCAAGGCCGGGGAGACTAGGGTGATGGTGGTCGAGCTAATTGACCAACAGGTGATGGCATTTACGGCTATTGCCGCTGTCCTCGCCATTACCCCCGGTGCCGATACCATGCTGGTGATAAAAAACAGCGTGGGTCATGGGTCTAGGGGCGGGCAAGCCACCACCTTAGGCGTACTCAGCGGCACCTTATTCCATGCCTTGGTGTCAGCCCTCGGGTTGTCCGTTGTCCTAGCCCAGTCGGTTTCTCTGTTTCGGCTGGTTCAAACCCTGGGGGCAGCCTATTTGATTTGGCTGGGGGTACAATCCCTCCGTTCTGCCCATCCCCATAGTGGCCATGGCGTAGTTCCCCTAGACAGAACGCTAAGCCAATTTTTTCGGGAAGGATTGGTCAGCAACGTGCTTAACCCCAAGGTGGCGATTTTTTACATGGCTTTTTTGCCCCAATTCATCGATTCCGGCGACCCAGTTTTGGTCAAATCCATCCTGTTAGCTACGATTCACAATGCCCTAAGCCTGTTTTGGCTAGGCGGCCTATCGCTAGCTATTGGTCATGGCCAAGGTTGGATCCAGCGGTCGCAAGTGCAACATTGGCTGACGCGAATTTCTGGGATTTTCCTCGTTGGATTTGGCCTACGCCTAGCCCTAGATTCTTCATCTAAATAAACTATCCAAGGAAAACAAGTCGCAAAAAGCGCCCCCCTTACGGAGAGCGCTCTTTTCCTAATCAACTATCGCTAGCTGACCCATGGACTGGTCAATCAAGACTAGCCGATGATTTCAGGAGCCTCGGCGGTCGCCAGGTCGAGGGGGAAGTTGTGAGCGTTACGCTCGTGCATCACTTCCATACCCAGGTTGGCCCGGTTGATCACGTCAGCCCAGGTGCCAATCACGCGACCCTGAGAGTCGAGGATGGACTGGTTGAAGTTGAACCCGTTCAGGTTGAAGGCCATGGTGCTGATGCCCAGGGCGGTGAACCAGATGCCGATCACAGGCCAGGCACCTAGGAAGAAGTGCAGGCTGCGGCTGTTGTTGAAGCTGGCGTATTGGAAGATCAACCGACCGAAGTAGCCGTGGGCCGCCACGATGTTGTAGGTCTCTTCTTCTTGGCCAAACTTGTAACCGTAGTTCTGGGACTCGGTCTCGGTGGTCTCACGCACCAGAGAAGAGGTCACCAGGGAGCCGTGCATGGCGGAGAACAGAGACCCACCGAACACAGCGGCCACACCCAGCATGTGGAAGGGGTGCATCAGA
>JBIPSI010000018.1:0-112119 GCA_044070495.1 Spirulina sp.
TCCCTAAGAGGGCGTTTGAAAAGGGTTGCCTCAGGTGCGATTGGTCGCTAGATCGGTGCAAATCTACGGGATTTTTGACGACTGAGGCTGACCTCATCGGTATAACTTGGGACAAGCTTCGGCTTTTCAAACGTCCTCTAAGCCCTAATCCAAATCCCGCCGCCCTTCTAGCGCCCTGGCCAGGGTGACTTCATCGGCATATTCCAGGTCGCCGCCCATGGGCAAACCAAAGGCAATCCGGGTGACGCGGGTAAAGGGTTTGAGTAATTGACCCACATAAAGCGTTGTTGTATCGCCTTCAATGCTGGGGCTGATGGCCATGATCACCTCTTTAATGCCCTCTTTGTTGACCCGATGCACCAGGGGGCCAATGTTGAGCTGTTCTGGGCCAATGCCATCCATGGGGGAAATCAACCCGCCAAGGACGTGGTACTTGCCTCGGTACTCGCGGGTCTTTTCAATGGCGATCACATCCCGCGAATCGGCCACCACGCAGAGGGTTTGCTGATCGCGGCTGGGGGCACGGCAAATGTCGCACACCGGATCCGCCGACAGGTGAAAACACACCGAACACTGCCCCACCTGAGCCTTGGCATCCAACAATGCCTGGGCCAAGGCCTGCACCTCCACCTGGGGCCGCTTGAGGATGTGCAACGCTAGTCGCTGCGCCGACTTGGGGCCAACGCCGGGGAGTCGCTGAAGTTCTTCAATCAATCGGGCTAGGGGACGGGTGTAGATGGCGGGGCTCCTTTGGGGTGATGGGGGATTGGGTTGCAGGTGGCGGGTTGCAGGTTGCAGGTTGCAGGTGATGAGTGGGGTGTAACGAGGGTTATTGTATCGCTTGGGTGGGGGCTGGGTGGCAGGATTTCGGGGATCGAGCGACGACCGTGGGCCATGGCGGCGGGGATCTGGCCTGGGCGATAATGGAAGCATTGAAAATAGAGCGGCCCAGCGGTATGCATCCACCCACGAGCCAGCCCACTCCGGCATGGCGGGTCGCTCGAAATCAAGCCATTGGGCCTGCTGTTATGGGGTGAGGTTTGCCATGGTCAGTTCGTTGCACCCGGTTTCTGCGCCGTCGTGGTATGGCCAGGATGGGGATCGGGTGTTGGCCAACTTCCACAGTTCTGCGGCGGGGCTGTCTACGGAGACCGCCGAGGAAGCCCTGCAATGCCATGGCCCCAATGTTTTGCCGGAGGTGCCGCCCCGTTCCCAGTGGGCGATTTGGGTGGCCCAGTTTCGGTCTCTGCCCGTGGCCCTGCTGACGGTGGCGGCGGCGATTGCCTATTTCACGGGTGGCCCCACCGATGCCCTGGTGATTTTGGGGGTGGTGCTGATCAACGGCGTGATTGGCTATGCCACAGAAAGCCAGTCCGACCGCATCATTCGCTCCCTCGATCATCTCTCTTCGCCCACGGCCTGGGTACGGCGCAATGGGGAACGGGTGGAACTGGAGGTCGCCGCCGTGGTGCCGGGGGATATTCTGGTACTGCGGCCCGGTTCGATGGTGGTGGCGGATGGGCGGCTCATCGAAGCCCAGTCCCTCAGTGTGGATGAATCGGCCCTGACCGGGGAAAGTTTGCCCGTGGGCAAGGCCATTGATCCGTTGCCTCTGCCGAACCTCCCCCTGGCCGACCGCACCAACATGGTCTATCGCGGCACCTTGGTGACCGGGGGTCAGGGGTTGGCGGTGGTGGTGGCCACGGGGGCAACCACGGAAATGGGCCAAATTCAAGCCTTGGTGGGGCAATCCAGCCATCCCCCAACGCCCATGGAGCAACAGCTTGACCGGGCTGGCAGTCAGCTCGTGTGGATTTCCAGCGCCGTTTGTGCGGTGGTGTTTGGGCTGGGCCTGTGGCGGGGCTATGCACCCTTGGAAATGCTGACCACGGCGGTGGCCCTGGCGGTGGCGGCGGTGCCGGAGGGCTTGCCAGCGGTGGCGACGACAACCCTGGCCCTAGGCATTTTGGCTATGCGACGCCAGCGGGTGCTGATTCGGCGACTGGATGCGGTGGAAACCCTGGGTTCCCTGCAAACCCTGTGCCTTGATAAAACCGGAACCCTCACCGCCAACCGCATGGCCGTGGTGGAAATACACACCGATCACACCCACCTCACCCTGGCCGATGGCGCGTCCCCGTTGCCGGAGGGGATTCCCCCTGGGCCGCTGCATACGCTGTTGCGGATGGTCGTCCTCTGCAATGAAAGTAAGGTGGCCGATCCCAAGGAGACGGATCCCCAGCCAGATCCCGATTCCAAGCCTGAATCCAACTCGTTTGCCCTCGGTATCAGCGGGCGCGGAGACCTCTACCCTACGGTGGGTCGGCCTGGGAATCCTAAGCCTCAGCCCACCTTCACCGGATCGTCTACGGAAAACGCCCTGCTAGCGGTGGCCCACCAGGCGGGGATCGACATTCCTGCCCTGCGCCAAACCTATCCCCAGTTGGCGATTCAGCATCGATCCGCCCAGCGCAATGTGATGGCGACCCTGCATACCACCCCCACAGGTAACTGGCTGGTAGCCGTGAAGGGCAGTCCCCTAGAATTGCTGGCTCAGTGTGAGGTGATGCTAGATAGCCCCAACGCCCCTGGCTTGACGGCTGATGTCTTGACGGCTGATCGGTCGCTGGACATCCCTGTGACTCAAGACACAGACGACGATTGGACAAGGGAAGCCACGACCCACTGGCTCCCCAATTTAGCGGATCCCATTGCCATTACCCCCGACCAGCGGCAGGCGATTGTGGCCGAAAATGAACGCATGGCCCAGGCGGGGCTGCGGGTGTTGGGGGTGGCCTATGGCTATCCATCAAAGCAGGACAACCTACAAAAGGAGACTCCGCATCAGGACAGTCTCAAGGACAACTGGACGGAAACGCCCCTGGTGTGGCTGGGCCTGGTGGCCATGGCCGATCCCCTGCGTCCCGGCGTTACGGAAACTATTGCCGCTTTTCACCGGGCCGGGATAGATACGGTGATGGTAACGGGGGATCAACGGGCTACCGCCGCCGCCCTGGGCCAAGCCCTCAACCTCAGTCAGGGAGAACCCCTAGCGGTGTTAGAGTCCGCCGACCTGATGGCCCTTTCCCCAACGGAAGCCCAGGGCCAAAGTCAGGGGGTGCAGGTGTTTGCCCGCATCAGTCCGGCGGATAAGCTTCAGGTGGTGCAGGCGCTTCAGCGGTCGGGTAAGGTCGTGGCGATGACTGGGGATGGCATCAACGACACCCCCGCCCTAAAGGTGGCTGAGGTGGGTATTGCCATGGGCCATAGCGGCACCGATGCGGCGCGGGAAGTGGCGGACGTAATTTTGCAGGACGACAACCTCGATACCCTGATCGAGGCCATTGCCCAGGGCCGCACTATCTACAACAATATCCGCAAGGCGGTTCACTTTTTGTTAGCGACGAATCTCAGCGAAATTATGGTGATGTTTGCGGGCATTAGCCTGGGTCTGGGGGCACCGCTCAACGCCCTGCAACTGCTGTGGCTGAATTTGGTGACGGACATTTTCCCTGGCCTCGCCCTCGCCCTAGAACCCCCTACCCCGGAGGTGTTGACCCAGCCCCCCCGCCCCACCACAGAAACGCTGATCAAGCCCGCCGCCTTCCGGCGCATGGTATGGGAAGCGGCGGTGATCTCCGCTAGCGCCCTAGGGGCCTACGGTTACGCTATCCACGCCTACGGCATTGGTGCCCAGGCCAGCACCGTGGGCTTCATGGCTCTCACCCTGGCCCAGTTGCTCCATGCCCTGGTGTGCCGTTCCCGCCAGCGACATCTGTTTCGCCGCCCGGCCCTGGCCCCCAACCGTTATTTAGGTTTTGCGCTGATACTCTCCATCACCCTTCAGTTTTTGGCGCTGTTTATTCAACCCCTCGGCCAGTTGTTGCATATTGTGTCCCTCTGCCCCGTGGATGCGGTGGTCGTCACCCTGGCGGCCCTATTGCCCGTGGTGATTAACGAAACCACGAAAAATTGGGATTCCCCAAGCCCCTCGGTCGTCGTCAATGAGGATGGATTGCCCTCCGTGTAGGCTGACCCTTCATTGAATCATGGGGCAACCTCAAGGGCGAAAGACTCTCAAGGACAAGGAAACCTCAAGAACAAGAAGCCCCCAAGGGCGAGGAGACCCCAAGGGCGAGGAGACCTCAAGGGCGAGGAAACCTCAAGGGCGAGGAGACCTCAAGGGCGAGGAGACCTCGCCCCTACCGGATAATCGGGTTCACTGATTTAGCGGTGGATGCGCTGGGTTAGCCAGGTTTTCATTTGATCGGTGAGCTGGGCGAGAATTTGGCGGGGAGACTCATGGATCTCCGGTGATGGCCCCTGTTGCAGGCTGGCGGCAACGAACAACTCCTGCAACGCGATGGGCCGATGGTGGTGGCGCTGTTGGGCTTCCTCGATCCAGCGTTGGTAGGTACGGGCTTCCTGGGGGGAGAGCAGTCCGCTGGCATGACGGTGTTGGCGCTCCCAGCGCAGCGCAGCCATCAGCAGTTGGGTGTGGAGGCGGTGGTAGTCGGCCTCGTGGCGCAGAATTTGCACCAGTTGCCGTCCGGCGTTGGTGTTAGCGAGGGGCGCTTTCACCCCACGCAGATCTACCCAGGGCATTCCCTGGAGCGGTTCGGGCAGGTGGTTGGCATCCACGGTGGACAGCAACACCGGCACAATGCGCTTGTTCATGCTGAGGGCGAACAGTAACCCTTGCAAACAGGCGGCATGGCCGAGGGCATTGGGCGACAGCAAGATCACGTAGTTGTCGCAGGCTTCGGTGGCGCGGGAGAGGGCGATTTCCAGATTGGCCTCAGGGGGGCAGTCAACGTGGGGATCCCAGAGCGAAAAACCCTCGGCTTGCATCAACTCTCGCAGGGCCTCTACGCTGGGGGGGCCACCGGGGCTGAGGGGCATCTCCCGATCCCCGTCGGCAGAGGCCAGCAGCACCGTCACAATGGCATCGTCGTCGCGCTGGGTGCTGGCCACAATTAAGTCCCGCTGGAGGGGAGTGGGCTGGCAGGTCGGTCGGGGCTGTTTGGCGAGGGCGCTCAACCATTGGGTGGCCTGGGGGAGATCTGTCTCCGTGAGCAAATGCTCGGCGGCATAGGCCTGGCTGGCCCAGTGCAAGGCATTCACCAAGAGGCGACTGTGCTGATGAATAATATCCTCCTGATCCCGCAATGCCTCAATCAGGTGAAGCACAGACAGGGGGGTGGTGTCTCCCTCCACCTGCACCCCAATCTCGATGAGCCAGGGGGGAGTTGCGGTGTAGCTATTGCCCTCCAGCAGGGTCTCTAGGGTCTGCAACGCCTGGATTTGCTCACTCTCTCGATCCGCCCAATCCTCGACTCCATCCGGCAAATTAACGGAACTAGCCGAGTCCGGCCAAGGGGGCAGGGCAGGGGCAACCTCAGCTAGTTCCTCATCCTCGGCTAGGGGGGCTACTGGGCTAAGGGGATGGATCAAAAAAAGGCGCTTATGGTAGGTTACGGCCTGCTCAATCATGGCCCTAACATCATTGGGGTAGGCGGTAGGCGTCGCCACAATGAGCACATTATGGGCATGGCTGACCACCGCATCAATGGCGTTGGGGGTGTCGTTCTGGGGTAGGGTCACCAACTGCCAAGCTTGAAAACCGTATCGTTTTAACCATTGGTTAAGTTGATCGGCATAGGATTGCTGGCTGGGATGGCCAATTAAAATCAAGGCATCATAGAACGAAAGCAAAGCCTGCACCTACTCTGTGATGTACACCCTGATCGAGGCTGGATGGCGCTACGCTAAGGCCATGCCCCTAAGATTGGCGACAAAGCCGAAACGTCGCGGCCCATGGTCTCCAACGATGCTTCAACTATCTTGCCCTGATCATACCTAGGCTGGGTTCCTTCGATCATCCGTTGATTTCAATTTTGCGGATAGATCGGCTGATACAGATTTCCCTGAAATTGCCCTAAATTTCCCTGAGTTCTTGCCCCGATCTTCCCCCATGGCCTCCCTGCCCTTGAGATTTTGAGGATTCCTATGGCCCGATTGACTCGACCGAGCCTGACGCTATCGTCCCTTGTCCTCGGACTTCTGGGCCTAGGGCTGCTGGGCGCTACCCTAAAACCATGGACAAGGGTTGCTCCTGCCGCAACCGCCACAATGGTAAAGTCCATGGGTCCCTCTTTTCTCAATATCGCTAGCCCCATGCCGCGCCCACTGCTGTTTGACCAGGTTTCTGACTTTGCCGAAGGGGTGGCCATGGTGCAGATCGGTTCCCGCCTAGGCTACCTCGATACCAGCGGCCATCTACGCATCACGGTGGAGGATCTCGCCGTGACCGTGGCCGCCCAGTATGCCGAGTCCTTGGCCTTGGCGCGGGCGGGCGACTACTACGGCTACCTCAACCACCAGGGCGAATGGGCGATTCCGGTGCAGTTTCGGCAGGCCAAGGCCTTTTCCCAGGGCCTCGCAGCGGTGCAGGGGGGCACGAAATACGGCTTTATCAACCTGCTGGGCGACTGGGTGATTGAACCCCAGTTTGACCTCGCCGATTCCTTTGCCGAGGATCGGGCGGTAGTGAAGGTGGAGGATCGCTACGGCTATATCAACCCCCAGGGAAAGGTGGTCATCCCCCTTGAATTAAAAGATGCCTGGCGCTTCGCCGAGGGTCTGGCCGTTGCCAAGCAGGACGATCAGTACGGCTACATGAATCCCGCTGGCGTCATGGTGATTGCCGCCGCCTACGATGGGGCCTTCCACTTCTCGGAGGGGTTGGCCCGCGTGCGCCAGGGCCGTTTCTTTGGCTATATCAACCGCCAAGGAAACTGGGTGATTGAACCCACCCTCGCCTTTGCCGCCGAGTTTGCCGATGGACGGGCCGCTGTCCTCTCCGGGGACAAATGGGGCTACCTCGATGCCGAAGGTCGCTTGGCCATCCCCCCCCGGTTTGACTACGCCGCCAACTTCTCCGAGGGGCTGGCTGCCGTTCAGGTCGATGGCCGCTACGGCTACATCAACCCCCAGGGCGACTGGGTGGTAGAACCCACCTACAGCAACGCTGGCCCCTTTTCTGAAGGGTGGGCCAGGGTGCAGATCAGCGGTTCCTGGGGCTTTATTGACCCCAGCGGTCAGCCCATGCTGGAGACCGACTTCCACCCCTTTGACCTGTAGTCCAAACGGTCATCCAAAATCCCCATGGATTATCCCCGGTTAACACGGGCAGGAAAACCGCGCCCCGACGATGCCTCAGACCTTGACAATCCGTAAAAAAACGTAATGAAAAGGGTTCTCAGATCAGTCTAAGTTAACAATTACGGTGATTTAATAATCCGGGCTTTGCCCCATCGAATGCTGTTTTCCCGTTAGACCTAGACCTAGAGCGAGACCTTTAGCATGAGTAACCTATCAACCGAACTGCGCGAAGGCACCAAAAAAGCCCATACCATGGCCGAAAACATGGGGTTTGTGCGCTGCTTTTTGCGGGGTGTCGTTGAGAAAAATTCCTACCGTAAACTGGTGGCCAACTTCTACTACGCCTACGCGGCCATGGAGGAAGAACTGGAGCGCCACAAGGATCATCCCGTCGTCTCGACTATTTACTTCCCGGAACTGCACCGCAAGGCATCCCTAGAGTCCGATCTCGCCTATTACTATGGCCCCAACTGGCGCGATCAAATTGCCATGACCCCCGGCGGTCAGGCCTACGTCAACCGCATTCGTGAGGTGGGCAACACCCAGCCGGAACTGCTGGTCAGCCATTCCTACACCCGCTACATCGGCGACCTGTCTGGGGGGCAAATCCTCAAGGGCATCGCCCAGCGGGCCATGAACCTAAACGATGGCGAGGGCACCGCTTTTTACGAATTCCCTGACATTGCCGACGAAAAAGCCTTCAAGGCCAAGTACCGCGAATCCATGGATTCGGCCCCGGTGGATGAGACCATGGTTGCCGCCATCGTGGAAGAGGCCAACGACGCCTTTGGCATGAACATGGAAATGTTCAAAGAGCTAGAAGGCAACCTGATCAAGGCCATCGGTCAAATGTTGTTCAATAGCCTCACCAGCCGCAAGCGCCGGGGCAGCACCGAACTGGTCACCGCCGAATAACAACCTCCGTGGGTGGGGTGGCCCTAGTAATCCGTTCTTCGCTCTGCCTCCTCTACAAAACACCGCTGGTCTCTGGGGCCTGCCTTTCTTAATCCTGAGTGGATCGGTTTTTGGGATCGCCAAAACAAGGTCTGAACAGGAAGATTGGTTTCCCAAAAGATCGGCGGTGGTTTTGTTTGTGGCTAAGAAATTCTAATTTTCCCGGTTCCACTCCTAGAGTTCTCGATAGAGTGAAAGAGGTGTTGGATGTAGGAGCACAAAGAGGGCCATGTTAGACCAATCGCAATCGGTTCCCGACCCCGA
Source organism: Spirulina sp. (assembly GCA_044070495.1). Taxonomy (GTDB): domain Bacteria; phylum Cyanobacteriota; class Cyanobacteriia; order Phormidesmidales; family Phormidesmidaceae; genus Nodosilinea. The sequence goes on from JBIPSI010000018.1 coordinate 8,383, forward strand.
CGGGTCGCGTTCTGGATCGGGTGGATCCCTGGATGGGATGATCGATACCCTCAGCCAAACCTTGAGGGGCGGCGCGGCGGAGGCCGAGGCCTACCTGGCCATCCCGGAGGTGATCCAACATCCCCCCAAACGGCCCCAGGGGCATCCACGTCAGCCGTCCTCCGGTCGTCCTTGGCGTTGGCTGTTGCTGTCCCTGCTCAGTTGTTTGGCCACCAGTGCGGCGGCAGTGGGGGCCTTCCTGTGGCTGGTGAGCCTGCCCCCCAGCACCAACTGCGACGACCCCACCCAGATCACCACCAACCGAGCGGCCCTCTCCTGCGCCCAGCGAGCGGCGGACGATGGCGACCTTGAATCCGTGTTGGCGGGTCTTGCCCTCGTCCAGGGTTGGGGAACCGATCATTGGCTGTCCCACGAAATTGATCCCCTGGTGGAGGAATGGTCGGCGGTGGTGGTGGCGGCGGCGGAACAAGAACTCCGCAACGGCAACCGGGACGAGGCCGAAGCCTTGATTGGTCATATCCCGACAGGAAGTTCCTGGTACAGCGCGGGGCAGAATCTGCTGGCGGGCTGGAACCAGGAGTGGGAGCAGGGAGCGGCCCTCGTGGCCAAGGCCCAAACGGCCATGGCGCAACAGGATTGGCGCACCGCCTCGGCCCAGGTGTTAGCCCTGGGGGAACTCAGCCATCCCCACTGGCGCGAGGAGCAGGTGCAGGCGATTTCCCGCCAAATTCAGGTGGAGCAGCAGGCCCACGCCCAAATTCGCAAGGCAGTTACCCTGGCTTCCCCCGGCGGCACGGATCGGCTGATCGAAGCCTTGGGTCTGGTCAATCAGGTCTCCGCCGAAACCCTGGCCCACCAGACCGCCCAGACCTACCGAGACCGCTGGAGCGATCTGCTGTTGGCGGAGGGGCTGCAACGCTGGTACAACGCAGACCTAGACCGAGCGGTGCAGATCGGGCAGGTGGTGGCCCGCAACCCCAACCGGGCCAAGGTAGCCCAGGAATTGATCTGGCTAAGCCAAGGGCGGAAACTGGCCCGCCAAAGTATTGGCGATTGGAAGGTAAACCCCCACCAGATGGCGACGATCTATAGGGCCATGCTGTTGGTGAACCGCATTGCCAGCGACAGCCCCTACTACCCCCAGGCCCAGTCTAGCTTGGCCACCTGGCGCACCCACCTAGAGGGCATGGGCACCCTGCAACTGGCCCAACTGGCCGGGGGTATCCACCAGGCCGATGCGCTCAAGCTGGCGATTCGACAAGCGGAGACTATTCCCCCCAACCATCCTCGCCGGATGCAGGCCCAAACCCTGCTGGCCCACTGGCGGCAGGATCTCGAACGCATGGAGGACGCCCCCTACCTAGCCCAGGCCCATCAGTTCGCTAAGGCCAACACCCCAGAGGGTTTGCGCCAAGCCATTGCCAGCGCTAGTCAAATTACCAGTGGTCGCGCCCTGCGGCAGGAGGCCCAAGGTTGGGTCTATCTTTGGACTCAGCGGCTGCAAACCCAAGAGGATCAGCCTGTCCTAGACCGGGCCTACGCCTTGGCGGAGGAGGGGAAATTGTCCCAGGCCGTCGTCGAAGCCTCAACGGTGCTGGCAGGGCGTGCCCTCCACGATGAGGCCCAAGCGGCCATTACCGAGTGGGAACGCGCCATTAACCGTCAAGAACAGGCCCGTTATCCCGTCCGTCGTCGTGCCGTAGCACCTCTGGTGACGCAGCCTGCCCCCACGCCGTCGGCAACGGCCCAACCCCCGGCTCCATCAGTGCCGCGCTCTGCCCCCGCCATTTCGCCCCCCGCCGTTTCCAGCCCTCCCCGACCCGCCTCCCAAGGGCGTCCGTCCCAGCTTCCAGATCGGATTGAAACCGTTCCGGGCAATACCCTGCCAGCGGCAACGCCCCCCGCCCCCGCCACGCTACGTCCCGTTGAGCCTCCACCCCGCCCCCTAGTGGCCCCGGCCCCGGTTAATATTCGGCCCACGGCCCCAGCGGAAACCTCGCCGCCCCCTACGTTGGTGACACCGCCCCCAGCGTCGGTCACTGCCCCAGAACCAACGGCTGCGCCAGCCCCTATTCAGGTGCCACCTCCCTCCGCAACCCCCGCCCCGCCGGATCCAGAACCCACCTCCCAAGGCACCGTTGAGGATCCGTCGTCCTCCCTAGAATCTCGCCTCCCCAGCCGATCCGGGGAGGCAGAGGTGCTCTACACCGGGGCACTCTACATGGGCCTGTAGACCGGGGATCAAATCATCGCGTGGAGGATTGGGTCAGCTTTGCCCCATGTCGCTGAGGAGGGCTAGCTAAGGAGGGCTATCCGCTGGGGTGGCCCATAGCCGAGTGCTATCATGGCTTTTTGTAAACATAGTCGGCTGCCCATGTAAGGCAATCGCGGTGGGTATTCCATGGCTCTCCTTCAACAGTTGCCCTCAAAACTGCCCTCAAGAATCGGCTCCCTGCAAGGGGGGCGTACGGTGGGGCGGCGTTTCCAGGCGGTGTTTCTGCTGCTGCTGTTCGCGTCTATATTGGGAGCCTTTGGGCTGCGATTGTTCCAACTTCAGGTGGTCAGTGGCGAACGGAATCGCCAACTGGCCGATAGCAACCGAGTGCGCCTGGTGCCCAAGCGTCCGGCTAGGGGAACCATTACCGACCGCAACGGCAAGATTTTGGCGGGTAGTCGGCTGTCCCATACGGTATCGATTTGGCCCATTGCCCTACCCGAAGAAGAATGGCCAGCGGTCATTGACCGTCTCGCCACCGTGCTGAAGATGCCGCCGGAGGACATTCAGCGGCGGGTGGAACAGGCGGGTTATTCCTCCCTGGAGTCCATCACCGTGGCCCAGGGGATTAGCACTGCACAGGCCACCGCCCTAGCGGAATACATCAGCGAACTGCCGGGAGTGCGCCTGGAAGCCGAGGCGGTACGGAACTACCCCAACGGCGACCTCGCCGCCCATGTGCTGGGCTATACCGGAGAACTCACGGACGAGCAGTTGGCCAAACGACGGGAGGACGGCTACCGCATGGGGGATGTGGTAGGGCAGTCGGGGGCAGAATCGGCCTTTGAGTCTACCCTGCGGGGACAGTGGGGCGGCCAGCAGGTAGAGGTAGACAGTGCCGGACGGATTATTCAAATCCTGGGGGATAAGCCCTCGGTGTCTGGCCGCGATGTGCAGTTAACCTTAGATGCAGACCTGCAACGCGCCGCCGAAGCCGCCCTGGGCACCCGCCGAGGGGCCATTGTGGCGATGGATGCCAACAATGGCGCGATTCTGGCCATGGCCAGTTGGCCCACCTACGATCCCAACATTTTTACAGGCCCCATTAGCCAAGCCCAGTGGGCGCAGCTCCAGGGATCCAACCATCCCTTTTTGAACCGGGCACTGCGGGCCTTTCCTCCAGCTAGCACCTTCAAAATTGTCACCACGGCGGCGGCGATTGACCTGGGGGGATGGTCGCCCAACACGGTATTGCCCACCTATCCCTATCTCCAAGTGGGCGGGGTGCGCTTTGGGGAATGGAACCACGCCGGATTTGGGCCGCTGGGGTTCACAGGGGCGATGGCCTGGAGTAGCGACACCTTTTTCTACCAAACCGCCCGCCGCATGGGTGGCCCACCGCTGATTGACATGACCCGCCGCTTTGGCTTTGGTCGCAAAACCGGAATTGAACTGGGGGCCGAGGAAAGCGCAGGGCTGGTACCCGACGATGCCTGGAAACAAGAAGCCCTGGGCACCTCCTGGGTGATCGGCGACGCGATCAATATGTCCATCGGTCAGGGATACCTGACGGCGACCCCGCTCCAGGTGGCGGTCATGTTTGCGGTACCCGCCAACGGCGGCTATCTGGTGCAGCCCCACATCCTGAAGGACAACGAAGAATCCCGCAGTTGGCGCGAATCGGTCAACCTCAGTGATGTCACCCTCGACATTTTGCATCGCGGTCTGCGCCAGGTGATCACAGGCGGCACCGCCACGGCCCTAAACGTGTCCCACATTCCCCCCTTTGCCGGGAAAACAGGCACCGCCGAAGCGGATCCGGGCCTATCCCACGCCTGGTTTGGGGCCTACGCTCCCCTCGATAACCCAGAGGTGGTCGTCGTGGCCTTTGCCGAGCACTCCGGCGGTGGCGGCGGCAAGGTGGCGGCCCCCATGGTGCTCCAAGTGCTAGAAGCCTACTTTGGGGCTGACAAGGAGAGCGAGGCCCAGCCCTAGGGACAGCCCCCGACTGCTCGGCTAGCGGGTCAGCCCTGGTTGACGGACGAAACGTGGCAGAACCTAAATCTGTCGAAGGGTGAGGAGACCTGACCCCTACATCATCCCAATACGGTAGGGGCGCGGTTTTCGCACCCGACAACGATCAACAGCAACCGGGTTTCTCAGCAAAGCCCGGTTGCTGTGCTGGGTGATTGACCGGGTTCCCATGGCCCAGGTGTTAGGATAATAAAGCCCTTTTAGCCGCTGTTTGGCCGGGGGCGAGTGTGGAGATTGCCCCTTGTTGGGCGGTTTGTCCTACGATTTACTAAGAAATCATATCCCCTACCCTATCCGGCTGTTGTATTCATGCTGAAGAACCTGCTTGGTGACCCCAACGCCCGCAAACTCAAGCGGTATCGTCCCGATGTCGTGGAAATCAACCTGCTGGAGGAGGAAATCCAGCAGCTATCGGATGAGGCGCTGGCAGGGAAAACAGCGGAATTTAAGCAGCGTCTAGAGAAGGGCGAAACCCTGGATGACCTGCTGCCCGAAGCCTTTGCGGTGGTGCGGGAAGCCTCCAAGCGGGTGCTGGGGATGCGCCACTTTGACGTTCAGTTGATCGGCGGCATGGTGCTCCACGATGGCCAGATTGCCGAAATGAAAACCGGGGAAGGCAAAACCCTGGTGGCCACGCTGCCCTCCTATTTGAACGCCCTGACCGGGAAAGGTGCCCACGTCGTTACCGTAAACGACTACCTAGCTCGCCGCGACGCCGAATGGATGGGGCAGGTACACCGCTTTTTGGGTCTCAGCGTGGGGCTGATTCAGCAGGGTATGTCCCCGGCAGAGCGCAAGATTAACTACGGCTGCGACATCACCTACGGCACCAACAGCGAATTTGGCTTCGACTACCTGCGCGACAATATGTCCACCGCCATGGCCGACGTGGTGCAGCGTCCCTTCAACTTCTGCGTCATCGACGAAGTAGACTCGATTCTGATCGACGAGGCCCGCACGCCGCTGATCATCTCTGGCCAAGTAGAGCGCCCCAGCGAGAAATACACCCAGGCCGCCGTGGTGGCCGATTTCTTCTGGCGCGAGAAGCAGGTGGCCAAAAAAGAATACGACGCCAAACAGGCCAGGGCCGAGGAACTGGAACGGGAAGGGCACAAGGCCGAAGCGCGGGAACTGTTCATCGAAGCCGAAGTGGCCAAGGCCCGCATGGAGTACTACTACGAGGCGGACGAGAAAGCCCGTAACGTGCTGCTGACGGACGAAGGCTTCATCAAGGCCGAGGAAATGCTGGGCGTCACCGACCTGTTCGACCCTAAGGATCCCTGGGCGCACTACATTTTCAACGCCATCAAGGCCGAGGAACTGTTCACCAAAGACGTGAACTACATCGTCCGCAACGGCGAGATTGTGATTGTAGACGAATTTACCGGACGGGTGATGCCCGGTCGCCGTTGGAGTGACGGTCTGCACCAGGCCATCGAAGCCAAGGAGCATGTGGAAATCCAGCCGGAAACCCAAACCCTGGCCAGCATCACCTACCAAAACTTCTTCCTGCTCTACCCCAAACTCTCTGGGATGACGGGCACCGCCAAAACCGAAGAGGCGGAATTTGAGCGCATCTACAAACTAGAAGTCACCATCGTTCCCACCAACCGGGTGCCCGCCCGGAAGGACATGTCCGACGTGGTCTACAAAACCGAAGAGGCCAAGTGGAATGCGGTGGCGGAAGAATGCGCCGAGATGCACGAACAGGGTCGGCCTGTCCTGGTCGGTACCACCAGCGTCGAAAAATCTGAGGTGCTAGCGGCCCTGCTGGCCCAGCGTGGCGTGCCCCACAACCTGCTGAACGCCAAGCCCGAAAACGTGGAGCGGGAATCGGAAATTGTCGCTCAGGCCGGACGCAGCGGGGCCGTCACCATCGCCACCAACATGGCCGGACGCGGCACCGACATCATCCTAGGCGGCAACGCCGACTACATGGCCCGCCTCAAGGTGCGGGAATACCTGATGCCCCGCATCGTGAAGCCCGAAGACGAGGACGAATTCTCGGTCACCACCGTCCCCGGTGCCCAGAGCCGCCCCAAGGCCCAGGGCTTTGGATCGGGCAAACCCGCCAAAACCTGGAAAGCCTCGGCGGATATCTTCCCCATCGAGCTTTCTGCCGACGCGGTGACCAACCTGAAAGCCGCTGTGGACTTGGCGGTGAAAACCTACGGCGAACGCAGTCTGCCGGAACTCCAGGCCGAAGACAAACTGGCCGTCGCCGCTGAAAAAGCGCCTACTGACGATCCCGTCATCCAGGCCATTCGCGATGCCTACAACCAAATCCGTCACGAGTACGAAGCCTTCACCAGCAAGGAACACGAAACCGTGATTCAGCGGGGCGGTCTCCATGTGATCGGCACCGAGCGCCACGAATCGCGCCGCATTGACAACCAGCTCCGGGGTCGGGCCGGACGCCAGGGCGACCCTGGTTCCACCAAGTTCTTCCTCAGTCTGCAAGACAACCTGCTGCGGATCTTCGGCGGCGACCGCGTGGCGGGCCTGATGAATGCCTTCCGCGTAGAAGAAGACATGCCCATCGAATCGGGGATGCTGACCCGTTCCCTGGAAGGGGCACAGAAAAAGGTCGAAACCTACTATTACGACATCCGTAAGCAGGTGTTCGAGTACGACGAGGTGATGAACAACCAGCGCCGCGCCATCTACGCCGAGCGGCGGCGGGTACTGGAGGGCGACAAACTGAAGGACATGGTGATTGGCTACGCCGAACAAACCATGGACGACATTGTGCAAGCCTACATCAACCCCGAACTGCCGCCGGAGGAATGGAAGCTGCCGGAAATGGTGGACAAGGTGAAAGAATTCGTCTACCTGCTGGCCGACCTCACCCCCGAACAACTGGAAAACCTCTCGGTGGGCGAAATTCGCACCTTCCTCCACGAGCAGGCCCGCATCGCCTACGACATCAAAGAGGCCCAGGTCGATCAGGTCAAACCCGGCCTGATGCGCGAGGCCGAGCGGTTCTTTATCCTCCAGCAAATCGATAGCCTCTGGCGCGACCACCTGCAACAGATGGACGCCCTGCGGGAAACCGTGGGTCTACGCGGCTACGGCCAAAAGGATCCCCTCATCGAGTACAAGAGCGAAGGCTACGAACTCTTCCTCGATATGATGACGGGCATTCGCCGCAACGTGGTCTATACCCTATTCCAGTTCCAGCCCCAGCCCCAACCCCAGGTGGCCACCCAGGTGCCCCAAGCCTAGGGAAACGCCTTAAGATCCGGAAAACAGGCAGAGAATTAAGCTCTTTGCCTGTTTTTTAGTATAGGTTCCTTGTCCTGGCCAAATTATGCTTGGCTACCCCGATTTTCCTGCGTCGCATTGTAGATCATCAAACCCGATGTCGGGATAAACCCCCGGCTGTTGGGGCATTGGGCTGCTGAATTTACCCCGAACTGCGGTTACGGCGAGTTTTTAGGTTCTGAATTGAAACATTCTTAGCAGGTCTGTGGCCTGGTCTACGGGCAGGGGACGATGGAAGACATAGCCTTGGATTTCATCGCAATTCACCGAGCGTAGGTACGCTAGCTGTTCCTGATGTTCTACACCTTCGGCTACGACCTGCATATTTAAGCCATGGCCAAGTTCAATAACCGAACGGGTAATTGCCTGGGACGAGGGCGATGTGGTGATGTGATCGATAAAAGACTTATCGATCTTCAAGCGATGGAGGGGAAAGTGACTCAGATAGGAGAGGGAGGAAAACCCGGTACCAAAGTCATCCAGACTGAGGCTAAGCCCTAGATCGGAGAGTTGGTGAAGTTTGGCCTGAAGATAGCCAAGGTCTTGCATGGCTACGGTTTCGGTAATTTCGAGTTCGAGTAGGGCGGGCGGTAGATCAAACTCTGCCAGCAGCGCCTCTATCTGGGGGATTAGGTTGGCTTGGTGCATTTGGAGCGCCGAAATATTAACGGCCAGAGGTACTGGGAGCAAGCCCTGCTGATACCAAATCTGGCCCTGGCGGCAGACTTCGCGTAAAACCCAGGAACCGATGGCCACAATCAGCCCCGTTTCTTCGGCGATGGGGATAAAACGCCCCGGCGACACCACACCCAGATCCGGTGAGTACCAACGAAGGAGTACCTCTAGTCCTGCGATCTGTCCGGTCATCAAATGCAGCTTGGGCTGGAAATGGAGGGAAAATTCCTGCTGTTCTAGGGCTCTAACGATGGCATTTTCCAGGGCTAGGGATTCAGTGACGCGTTCGGCAAAGGTTTGGCTATAAACCTGGTAGGTGTTGCGACCTAGCTGTTTAGCTTCGTAGAGAGCGAGATCGGCCTTTTGCAAAAGTGCGCGGAGATCCTCTCCATCTTCGGGGAAAATGGCAATCCCCATGCTGGTACTGATGTTGAGATGATTGTTTTGCACCTGAAAAGGATGGATCAAAGTCGCCAGAATTTGCTCTGCCAAAGTGACTCCATCCTCAAGGCTTTGGATTTTAGGAATCAGGACAATAAATTCGTCTCCGCCCCAGCGAGCCAGTAGGCCATGACTTGGGGTAGCCTGCTGCAAGCGCTGACCCATGGCGACTAGCAACTCATCGCCCAAATCATGGCCCAAAACATCATTAATGTACTTAAAACGATCAATATCTAGAAACAGGATGCAGAGTAGCCGCCGATGTTGACGACAGTCCATCATCCACTGGCTTAGCTGCTGTTCAAATCGGCGACGGTTGGGTAGCCCGGTTAGCGTATCAAAGGAGGCGTAGTAGTCCGTCTGTCCTAAGACTAGCCCACTCCACCAGGTCAGTAGGCTCAGCAGCAGCATGACTGAAACCCCAAGCAGCACAATGCCAAAGTCATTGCTGTACCACCCTTGGCGATGGCCAAACAAAATTAGGCCACAGAGTAGAATAGGCACTATGCCGACTGCCAGCACAACTCGCCGTACTAGGGATCCTCCGGCATGGTCAGCGGTCAAAATACTGATGATCCCTTGGTGAGGATGACGTGCCAGCAGACCACAGGCCAGCAACAGAAACGTCAGGCTGGTATGTAGAGCCATCGCTGAGACTGACCCCACACCATAGAGTAATTCAACGCTGTAGAGATAGCCTAAAAACCCGACTAAGGCAATATAAAACATGGCCAGTCCACAGCCTTGAGCCCAGGCATAGCGCTGTCGATGAAACAGCCCCATAGCTCCGCCAAAGAACATGAAGTTTAAGGCTGTATTGGGTGCCAACCGCCCTCGAACGGCTGGATCAAACTGGTCGGGAGTAATGAAAAATGGCCATTCCCCTAGGCCCCAATCCCAACGAAAGATGGATTCAACAAACGTCACGGTTCCCAGGCCAAAGCAGATCAAGGCTAAGGCCAAAACCAAGAATGGGCGATGAAACCGCCGCTGCCCGCCCGGTGGTGTATCAATATCTAACCAAAGGGCCGTGCCCGCCAGCAAAAATCCTAGGGCCGTGTTGGGCTTCATCGTTGGCAAAGATGGCCAAACCCGTTGCAGCCACGGAATAGCCAGTGCCCATCCCACCAGCACCGTCACCCCAATCAGCAAAACCACCAGACCCAGCCGTCTAGAAAGTTGCTTCAACGCCAGAACCATACCTTGCCGATGCGGCACCATGAGTTGAACTATTGATGGCCTATTCCTGCATCCTACTGTGGAATAGCTATTAGGGTCATGATGTTCTTAGTCCCCTTATATCTACCACCGGGTCACGGTGGGCATCGTTCTTGATGGTGTCGTTCTGGTGGAATTCGGGGTAGGTCTTGATTGCCGAGGACGGGCTGGGGATAGTCAATTGCCACTGCCAGGGAACCGCCCGCCGGATGGGGGATCACTCCGAGGTGCCGGATTCCACGGTGCGGGACTGTCGCCAAATCCACCAGGCCGCTAGGCAGAGGGTGCCGTTGCCCACCACGGTCATCGCCGCTTGCAGAGTCACCAACCAGGCAAAACTGGGGTCGTTGTCAAAAAAGTGCCAGGTGCAGGCGGCCATGGCACTCACCAGGGCGGGAAACATGCCAATGGCCAGCCACCGCCACACCAACCGCTGAGTCACCGTCGCAAACTGCCAGATAAACCACATGGCCGCCATCCATTCCAGCACGCTGGAAATATGAATCATCCAAGTGGGCAAAGAAAGCGCGTGCATGGGCGAGGCATCGGAACAACAGCCTCTATTGTAGGGGTAGAGATGTAGCGGCAGAGAGGTCAACATGCGAGCGGTTTTGTGTGGCTATTACGGCATGGGCAACGGCGGCGATGAGGCGCTATTGGCCACGCTGCTGCAAATGTTGCCCTCCCAAATTGAGCCTCTGGTGCTGTCGGGCAATCCGGCGGAAACAGCGGCCCGCCACGGGGTAGAAGCGGTGCCCCGCAAACAGTTGGGCGCGGTGATCAAAGCCCTACGGCAGTCGGAATTTTTCATCTGGGGCGGCGGTAGCCTGTTGCAGGATGCCACGAGTCTGCAAAACCCCATTTACTACACCGGGCTGATGGCCTTGGCCCAATGGCTAGGGCTCAAAACCATCGCCTGGGGCCAGGGGATTGGCCCCCTAGAACACCCCCTCAGTAGGCGGCTGGGGCGCTATGCCCTAGGCCATTGCGAAGCGGTGAGCGTGCGGGATAACGGCTCCATGGCGTGGCTGGCCCGCTGGCAGGTGCCGGGGATGCAGGCCCCTGACCCCGTGTGGGCCTTGGAATCGGCCCCGGTGGAAGGGCTATGGGATCTGCCTGCTCCGCGAGTGGCGGTGGCCCTGCGGCCCCATCCCTGGCTGACGGAAAGCCGTCTAGACCAAATCACCCAGGCCCTAGCGGCCTTTCAAACCGCCACCCAAACCTGTCTTTTACTGGTGCCGTTCCAGCCCGTGAAGGATTTAGCCATTGCCGAATACATCCAGCCCCGCCTACCAGGGCCAAACAAAATCTATACCCTCACCGATCCCCACCAGCTCAAGGGGCTGTTTCGCGGCGTGGAGATGACCATTGGTATGCGGCTGCACGCGCTGATTATGGCCGCCGCCGAGGGCTGTCGGTGCTTTGCCCTCAGCTACGATCCCAAGGTGAGCCAACTGATGGCCGATTTGGCCCTACCAGGGGTCGATCTCAACCTTCAGCAGCCCCCCGCCGACCCCGCCCAGCGCTGGCCCGACGACGCAGCCACCCTCACCCAACGCTGGATCGAACTCTATGCCAACGGTGATCCCCTTTCTCCCGATCAAATCCAGTCGCGGGTGGATCGCGCCCTCATGCACCAGGATCTCCTCCATGATGTGATTGGGGTCGCCTGTAGCCTGAGTTCCCGATCCCAATGGTAGGGGATCTGGAAGGATCTACCCCGACGGTTCTACCTTTTGATCATCAAGACTATAGCGGTTCTCGATAGGGTGAAGTACACCCTTGCTAGGTTCTAGATCCCCCCAGTACTTAGCTGTCTCAGGCTTACTCTATACCCCCCTTATCAAGGGGGGAAGGGGGGATCATCGCAATGTACTTTACCCAAGTGAAATCCGCTATATTTGAGCATCAAGGTTATACGATGCGGTTTGGATATCAATGCTCCAGCGTTTGCTGAAGGGTGGCAACAAAGGCTTCAAGCTGATCGATTTTAGTCAGCATTTGCCGTTGCCGTTGCTGTTGGGTGGTGGGTTGACGGGCCGTTTGCAGAAAGGCAATATCCATCGCCATCAGCCGCAGGGTACGGTTCATTTCCGTCAGTAGCGGTTGAAGGGCTGTGTTCCCTGAGGCGTCCTCACCCCCAAGGGGAAGCACCTGCCGCTGAAAGACCTGCTGCATTGTTAAAAAGATACCCTGAAGTTCCCTAGGATCCGGGTTGCTCCGCTGGCAGAGACCACGGAGGACAGACAGGGAGGACTGGATGGCCTGACTGGGGGGTAGCATGGCAGGGCTGGCAAGGAAACCAGCAAAATCATAGAACATTTACGACGAATGCTGATAATTTGATAGAATCAAATCTATAGAAAAGTTCGTTTGCCCACCAGGGAGGCAGAACGTTGATTCATGCGACGCTCCATCAGCTAAAAGTCTTTGAGGCCACCGCCCGCCATGGTAGCTTTACCCGCGCAGCGGAGGAACTATACCTCACCCAGCCCACGGTGTCGATTCAGGTGAAGCAACTCACCAAAGCCGTTGGTCTGCCCCTCTTCGAGCAAATTGGCAAGCGCCTCTATCTTACCCAGGCGGGGCAAAAGCTCCTAGAAACCTGCCAAGAAATCTTTAGCGGCCTCGATCAGTTTGAAATGGCGATTTCAGACTTGAAGGGCCTCAAGCAAGGTCAGCTTCGCCTAGCGGTGATTACCACCGCCAAGTATTTTGTACCCCGGCTGCTGGGGCCTTTCTGTCAGCGCTTCCCTGGTATTGATATTTCCCTCAAGGTCACCAACCACCAAAATATCCAGGAACGCATGGCCAACAACGATGATGACCTCTACATCATCAGTTCGCCACCCGATCAACCCGACCTCAACATTCATCCCTTTTTAGAAAATCCCCTGGTGGTGATTGGGCCGAAGGATCATCCCCTGGCAGGCAAAACCAACGTGCCCATTCAGGCCCTCAACGGTGAACAATTCATCATGCGAGAACCGGGTTCTGGTACGCGCTGCGCTGTTCAGAAGCTCTTTTCAGAACATAATGTAGATGTCAAAGTGCGGCTGGAATTGGGCAGCAACGAAGCCATTAAGCAGGCCATTGCTGGCGGGCTAGGTATCTCGGTTTTATCGCTTCACACCATCATCTCTGAAGGCACCAATGGCGAATTTGCCATCCTCGACATCGAGCATTTCCCCATTGAGCGGCACTGGTATGTAGCGAGCTTGGCTGGCAAGCAACTCTCCGTTGTCTCCCAGGCCTTTTTATCTTACCTCCTAGAGGAAAGCCACGCCATGGTAGAGAAATTCCTACCGGGGATTAACCACCTGCCGAGGCAGGCCTCCTCTCCCCCCAAGCTGGTGGCTCAGCCTGCAACGGAGGTGGTCTCAGCCCAGGAGAAAGACCGGAGCCGCACCACCGTTAAAGCCTCTAACTAACCACCCCATAGGCAATTTGAACCTGGTATAACTGGATGCATCACATCCCCGATGTATCCATGATTTCCTACGTTCAAACCACTGTTCTCCCCTATCTTAGGACTCAAATCCTGCCCTCCAAACCCGCACAACTTCTCATTCAAACGGGCCTCAAGTGGGATCGCGATAATGTCCCTGGTATGGCGGCAGCGCTCTCGTACTATGCGCTGTTCTCCCTATTTCCCCTGCTATTGGTCTTGTTGAGTATTGTTGGGGTTTTAATTGGGCCAAATACCCAGGTCTTTGAAACTATCCAGGACACGATTGAGCGTTTCTTGCCAGCGGAAGCCCACGATTTAATCAGAGACACCCTGATCGCTCTCCATCAAAATAGCGTTGGCGCTGGCCTAGTGGGGTTTGTGCTTCTGCTGTTTATGGCTAGCACAATTTTTGTGATTCTTAAGCGCTATGTGAATCAAATTTGGCAATCCCCCAGCCGCGTTACCGAGGCGGGTTCTCCGGTCAAAATGGCGCTTTTCTTTGTCGCCAATAAGATCTCTGGTTTCTTGCTTGTTTTTGGTACGGCACTGTTGTTATTTGCCTCCCTCGTTTCCAACATCATCATCAAAATTATTCTGAAACTGGTGAATGAGTTTCAAGACCTACTCCCCTTCGTGCAGATTGATGAACTACAGCTCAGCCGAGGGCTACAGGTTAGTTCATCCCTTTTTATTCTGTCGATTGCGATCTGTATTCTCTTCAAAATTCTGCCGACGGTGCGCCTCAGTTGGAATGACGTTTGGTTAGGGGCCTTGATCACCGCTTCCGCCCTCGTTGGCCTACAGCAATTGGTCAGCAACAGCGTCATTTCCATCGGCAGCCGCTTCCTATCCTATGGCGTGATTGGCAGCGTTATGGTTCTGATGCTGTGGATTTTTCTGGCCTGCCAAATTTTCTTCCTCGGCTGCGAGTTCTCCTACGTCTATGCCCACCTATTTGGCAGTCGTCGCCCCCGCTAACGCCCTAGCCTTGGCAGAGCCGATGGACATCAGAACCTGGCTGACTGACACAACGCCGAAAAGCATTGATCTCTCGTAGGTTGGGTGGCGCGATAGCAGAACCCAACAAGCCCAAAATTCTCGGCGAGTGTTGGGTTCCGCTTCGCTGCACCCAACCTACTTTGGAGATGTATCAGACAATCAGCATCAGAACTGGAGGTTGAGATCCTCTGGGTCGCGATTACGCAGATCCTCCGGTAGGGTAGGGGGCTGACTCTGGACGGATTCGGGCAGGCTGAGGTTGGGCTGGGCGGATCTGGGCGGCTGGGCTGGCGAGGGCGGACGGCTGGCCGGGGCATTCTCGGCGGGTGGATTGGATCGTGGGGCGTTGGACGGCGGAGCGTTAGTGCGTTGGCCTTCGGGGTTAATGATAACGGGGGGCGGATTGGGGTTGGGGTTAAAGGTTTCAAAGGTGACGGCCCGCACGATGGGCGGATTTTGGCCATCGCTGACCCGCAGCGTCAGGGTAGTGGTACCTGTGTGTGCCAGGGGCAAACGCAGGCTACCGGATTTTCCGACGGTGCCTGGGGAGGGCAGGAGTTCTACCTGGGCCGTCGATCCTCCCTCCACCTGCCAGTCAAGCTGGAAGCCAGGGATGGGTTGCCCTGGTTCTACGGGGACGGGGTACTTGGGCGCGGCCTCGCGGCCATTGATGCGAAAGGCGGTAATGGCGATGGGGCGGGGTTGAATTTCCACCACCTCGCTGACCTTAGTGATGGGCGCTTCGGTCTCTCCTAGGCCCATGGGAATAGGGGTGAGTTCAAACTGGTATTGGCCAACTTCAACCATCCCCGTGGGCACCCCTTGGCAGACTAGGTGTTGGCCCAATTGGCAAAAGGGTTGCAGTTCCTCTGGGAGGGTTATTTGGGTGGGGTTCTCAGGGTTACGCAGGGAAAAGCGACGACCGCCCAGGGTGGTACCGCCAGGATCGCGCACTACTAGAAGCAGATCTTGCAACACCTCTGGATGGGTGACAATCCAGCTCAGGGTCACCCCGTTTCCGGTTACCGGAGGGGCCAGGGTGGGGGTATTGGCGCTGACGGGGGTGCCCGCTTCGGAATAGATCACCTGCTGGGGCACGAGTTCCAGCGCTATGGGCATGGGCCGCTGGGTGAGGGTGACGAGGCTGCTGGTGGCCTGCACGGGGGGCAGATTCAGGGAGGCTTTGGGCAGCAGGGTGATCTCAAAGCGGTACTGACCGGGCTGGCGCACCTGGGTGGGCACGTTTTGGCAGGTGAGGCGCTGACGGGTTTGGCTACAGTAGGCCAGCAGTTCCACGGGCAACGGGCCGGAGAGATCGTAGGACTGGGGTTCGCCCACCAGGGATCCTTCGGCGCTGAGGGTTCGCACGATCAGGGACTCCACCTGGCGAGGATGGCTGATCTGCCAGTTTAGGAGCGGGGTTTCCTGTTCGGTGACGGCATACTGGCTGGCGGAGGGCGACACATCTAGCACGTAGGGGCGCAGGGGCGGACGCAGCAAAGCCCACAGCCCGTAGCCCACTCCACCCAAGGCCAAGAGACCCGCCCCCCAACGCAGCCGTTGCCGCCAAGGCCGAGGACGGATGGGCGATCCTCCAGGAGAGGATGCAGCCTGGGGAGCCAAGGCTAGGGCCGCAGCGGTGGCGGGCGCATCGGCGGACATCGCTGACCCAGGGGCCGTATCCGACGAAGTTTCCCCGTTTACCCCATCGGCGGTTTGCCACGGCTCAATCTGAGGTCTAGTCATGGTTTTGCGGTCTCCTCCCATATCACCAACGGCGAGCGGGGTTGCCGCCGCCCAGTGAACCATCATCCACTGCAATTATTCCTCGGACAATCCTGGACATCATAAAGGCTAGCCTCCCAGTATGACAGGGCCACCCTCTCTCCACCTGTTCAACCCCCAGGATAGCTCCCCACCGCAGGGGCGCATCCGGCCAAGGGGATTGAACCAGGGCAAGCCTTTACCCAAGACGACCATGCTAAACCCTGGGTTCCCTAGACACCCTAGCCGAGTCATCGCCGCCCTAGGGCTTTCGCTCGAAGGGCTGTCCACTACAATCGTGACAGTGATTTGCCCTTGCCGGACTCTCCCCCATGCCTGAGCCTATTACCCAGCGCAACGGTCGCTTTGCCGATTCTGCCTTCACCCGCCCCGCCCCTGGCACCGAATTGACCTGCTCTATCCTGGTGGTGGGTGGGTCTACCGCCGCCTACACGACGACCCTCATGGCCCTGCGGTTGAATTTGGATGTGTGCCTGGTGCAGCCCCAGGCGGTGGTGGGCGGACAGTTTACGGCCCAGGCGTTGCCCGCCTCCGATGATGGTGACTTGCTGCGGGCCAAGGCCACCCTTCAAACCCTAGACGGAGAGCGGTTTGCTATTTCTAGGGCGCAACGCGAGTTTCGGGAACGCCAGCGGGAGCTACAGCCCGTGGCCCAGCGCAAGGTGGAGAATCCTGGCGGCGGCTGGGTCAGCCCTTTGGCGACCACCCCAGTGGTGGCAGCGACGGCCATGAACGAGGCGCTGATTCCCTACCTGCGGGACAGACGGCTGACTCTAATTCCCTTTGCGGAACCCGTGGAAGTCCGATTCGCCACCGATGGCCCCCGACCCAGGGTGACGGGGGTGGTCTGCCGCGATACCCAAACGGGAAATACCTTCACCATCAACGCCAAGGTGACGGTGGAGGCAACGGATTTGGGCGACCTGCTGGAGGTGGGACAAATTCCCTCCCGTGTGGGCCAGGAAGCCCGCCAGGAAACCGGAGAGGCGATTTTGCCAGAGGATGCCCGTCCCCAGTGCCAACAGTCGATTACCTGGGATGCCGTGGTGGAATGTGCTAAGCCTGGACAGGGGCTTCCCATCGGTGCCCCGGAGGGCTACGGGCAGGCCAGTTGGCTGAACATCCAGGAATTTACGGCCCACTTTTGGACGAAAAACAGCAAGAGCTGGAAAAAGTGGGAATTTTTCAGCGATTTTGGTATCTTTCGCTATCGTCGCCTCTATCGGGTCAAGTCCCACGAAAAGACCGTCACCCCAGGGGATGTGGCGGTGATTAACTGGGGCACCTCCAGCGAGCCAAATCGGGCCTTTTGCTGCGGCAACGACTATCGCCCCGGACGCCTGGTGGGGGTAAGCCGGGAGGAACGTCAGCAGCACCTTCAGCGGGCCAAGCAACGCACCCAAGCCTACCTCCACTATCTGCACAGCCAGGGCGGCATCGACCTCAAACCCAGGGGCGACCTGACCTGGACGACGGACGGCCTCGCCCTAGAACCCTACATCCGCGAAGCTAGGCGGGGGGTGGCTCTGACGACGATTCGCCATGAAGATGTGGCCGAGAGCTTTTTCCCAAATCAAGCCAGGGCAACGTGTTTTGACGATTCCGTCGGCATTGGCCAGTACCACTACCTCGACCTCCACGGCAATGATGCCCAGGGCCACATCACCCCCAAGGGCAAGGATGTGATCGCCCTACCCTTCACCCTGCCCCTGGGTGCCCTCGTTCCGGCTAACACCGACGGCTTGATCCTCTCGGCCAAGAGCATTGGCACCACCCACATCACCAACTCGGCCTACCGTATGCATCCGGTGGAATGGACGATTGGCGAGGCTAGCGGAGTGCTAGCGGCCTTTACCCTGTGGACGGGGCTGAATCCGAGGGATCTGGCCCAGCAAGAACGCCATGTTCGCAAAATTCAGGGGCTGATGGCCCGCAACGGCATTCCCATCTTTTGGTTCAACGACGTGGCCCACACCGACCCCGACTTTGAGGCCATTCAGGTGATGGCAACGGCGGGAATGGTGCGCAGCGAAAACGCCAACAGCCTGAGTTTTCGGCCCTATGCCCCGGTCAGTCGGGCGGTGGTGGCGGCGGCCTTGGTGAGTGTGCTGAAGCTGCCTCGGTCTAAACCCACCCAGCCCACCTTCCAAGACGTGTCGCCCGAACACTGGGCCTACGACGCCATCGAAACCCTCTCGGCCCACGGCATGGTGGCCGGGATCAATGCCAATCAGTTTGCCCCAGATCGCCCCATTACCCGCCAACAGCTTAGCTTTCTGGTGAAACGCGCCATGCCCACCGCCTACGATCAAGCCTTTATGCGCACCCCCACCGACGGCCAAAACCTTCAGCGGCGGGAACTCTCACGGGTGCTCTACGAAGTCCTCAAGGGCCGTCTAGGGTTGTAGATTGTTCCCCACCCCTAGCCGCCGATAGCCTTGGAATCTAACCGATAAAATCCTGGCAGTCGGTGTGCATTGGAGGTGTTAGCTGGTACTTGCCAGTTGTAGGTGGCGATCGCCCTATGCGCGGGTCTGAATCGGTAGGCGGTGCTGAATTACTGGATTCTGGCTCTCCTTCAACCGACCTGCTAGGCCACGGATTTAAAGTTTTACTAGCCCATCACGCTTTGGCCTTGGGCTGAATCGCTAAACTTCTAGAGAAACCACCTCCTTGGTGTGGCATGGCCGATAATCCTCGCCTTCAGCTTCTCAACATCCTAAAAGCCCTCCCTTCTCCGTTATTTAACGAGTTGCTATATGTGATTAACCCTCCGGCGGGGCTAATCGCTGGCCCAACGGCCCCCCAGGCTGACCGCGCTATCCAGCTTTTGAACTGGGCCGAGAGTCCGCCCCAGCGTGGCTTAGTGATTATTGAAGACACACTGAAGCAGATCAATCACGTTCCCGACCCGCCAGACATCGCATCCTTAGTCGCTGATGTTCGCACCCAGGTGTATGCCGATATCAAAGCCCGGTGCGGCACGATGCGGGTGTTGGATATGGAGCAACCCATTGGCCTGGGGGATATCTATACCAGCGTTAACATTTTGGAGAAAATCTCTGGGCGGCGGCGATTGGGCCTAGAGGAATTGCTGCAAGACGGCGACCCCGAAAACTTTGACCGTTTTTGGCTGGGCCAAGTGCGCCATAAACGCATTCCTGGGCTGCGAGCGGTGGAAGAGCACCGCCAACTGATGATTTTGGGCAAGCCGGGGGCAGGCAAAACCACCTTTATGAAGCGGCTGGCGATTTTTTGCAACGAGGGAGACTTTCAGCCCCAGCGAGTGCCTGTGTTTGTAACGCTGAAGGAATACGCCGAGGCCGAAGGCAAGCCCAAACTGCAAGTCTTTATCCAAAACCAGTGGAAAGCCTGTGGGGCGAAGGAACCCAATGCCCTGGAAGCTATTTTGAAGGCTGGTCAAGCCCTAGTGTTGCTAGATGGCCTGGATGAAGTGCAGGAAGCCGACCATGACCGAGTGCTGCAAGACATCAAAACCTTTACCCAGCAGTTCCGAGATTGCCAGTGTGTGATTACCTGCCGCATTGCGGCGCGGGAATACATTTTTGAGACCTTCACCGAAGTTGAAGTAGCCGACTTTGACCAAGAGCAGATCGCCGAGTTTGCGACAAAATGGTTTGAGGTCAAGCAATATCCCGACAAGAAAGATGCCTTTCTTGAGGAACTGGAAGATAATAGACCTATTCGTGAGCTAGCAATTACTCCAATTCTTTTAACATTGCTTTGCCTGATATTTGAAGAGAAGTCTAGTTTTCCTAGAAAACGATCTGAGCTTTATCAAGAAGGAATAGATCTATTATTAAAAAAATGGGATCACCAAAGAAATATTAAACGAGATATAGCTTACAAGAGATTATTGCTTTTACACAAGAAGGAGTTATTGTATCAGCTTGCATTTGAAACCTTTGAACAGGGCAATTACTTCTTTAAACAACTTACCGTAGAGCAACACATCATTCGCTACATTCGCAACCTACCAGAAGCCAGTGAGGATGAAGAAGCCCTGCGACTAGACAGCGAAGCGGTACTGAAATCTATTGAGGCCCAACACGGGCTTTTGATAGAACGAGCTAGGGGAATTTACTCTTTCTCCCACCTCACTTTTCATGAATACTTCACCACCCAACACATCATCAGCCCCACCGCCGCCGTAAACCAAGCCCTAAAAAACTTGGCCACCCACATTACGGAAAAACGCTACCACGAAATCTTCTTGCTCACCGCAGAAATGCTACCCGAAGCCGATACCCTGCTCCTGCTGATGAAACGGCAAATTGATCAAATCATGCAGGATGCCCCAACCGAAGACACTAAGCTACAAGCATTTTTAGCCTGGCTACAGCAAAAAGCTGCTTCAGCACAAGCTTCCTATAAAGCTGCTGTCATTCGAGATTGCTACTACCGCCAATATACCTTTGGTCTGATCCAGAGCCTCCGATTTTCCCCTACCCTTGCCTTCAACATTGCTCTTGCCCTCGATATTGATCGCACACTCAATCGTGCTGAGCAGTTGGCGGCTGTAAGTGATCTCGAATTAATGATTAAAATTCGGGCTTTAAAGACTGAATTACCTAGACGAGATAATCGAGAAGAATTTAAGAAATGGTGGTTAGATAAGGGCGCAACCTGGTCTGAACAACTTTGGGTTGTGATGCTTGAGCATCGAAATATCGGCCACGATTGGCAATTTAGCGAAGTCCAAAAAGAAAAGCTACGCCAGTATTACGACGCCAACAATCTTTTAGTCGATTGCCTCAACAGCGATTGCTACGTTACCAAAGCCACCCGGCAATACATCGAAGACACCCTACTGCTGCCCCTCAGCGAAATTGAAAAATACCCCGTCCCCGATGCCCTAGCGAATCTGTAGGGTGCAAATGTCGGATCAATCCCCTGGCCGCAATGCACCGCTCACCCATCGCGGATTTCTCTGTGTATGGCTTTGGTGCATTGCTTCGCGTATAGCCCTTCGGGCATGGCTGACGCTAGGGCGCTAGCCTCGCCTTGGCGTTATGCACCCTACAAATTGGGGATGTGCTACTTCTTTGAAAATGTGTCCGACAATTAGCCCAATTTCTTCACTTGAAAAATACCCTGTCCCCGATGCCATAGCGAATTTGTAGACAAAAAATCCCAGGGTTCTTGAAAAACCCTGGGATCTGCCCCTAAATCAACCCTTCGGATCTAGCGAGGGAAGGTTGCAGTAAGGACAATCCATGACGCTGGCACAGTTTCATGACAATCGCGCTACCAATCACCGACTAACAGACCAGTGCGTCGAGTAAAGAGATCGATGCATCATCCGTGCACGCTAGCCAAAGCTTTGTAACCAGGGATACGGCGTTATCGATCAATTTGTAATCCACTAAACATGGCGTTAGTAGCGATGGGTCATACCAAGTTTGAGTTAGACAACTGAGTCCCAACCGGGCCAACCCTAGGGGTGAGGTCTCTGGATTGGGGGGTAATCCGTTGAACGTCTTAGCGCCGTCTAAACTTTTGATATCCCTGTGGGCCAACTTTCCTCGTTTTTAGATGCGGCCCGACTGGTGCACGACTTGCAACAGGTCAAGGAGATTGCCCAGTCCATTAGTGGCCAACTTGATCCAACCCAGATTGCCCACCGAGTGACGGATGCCTTGGTGCAGCGATTTGGTTGTGCCTTTGCTCGAATTTGGTTATTAGAGCCGAATCAGGTCATGCTGCGCTTAGTGGCATCTTCAGGGCTGTATACCCACACCAACGGCTCCTTTGCGCGGGTGCCCATGGGAGCCTATAAGGTGGGAAAAATTGCTCAAAATCGGGTGCCGTTTCTCAGTAATCACCTCTCAGAGGAGGCTTGGGTCAAGGATCGTCAATGGGCGCTGGATAATCACATTCAAGGCTTTGCGGGCTATCCCCTAGTGGCTGGAGAGAGAGTTCTAGGTGTTCTGGCAAGTTTTCGCCATGGGCCTTTCGAGCCAGAGTTTCTAGAGGTGTTGCAAGTGCTTTGCATGACCGTCACCGTGGCGTTGGATGCGGCCCAGGCGACGGCCTTAGCGCCTAGAGAGGCTGGGATGCGATCTGAGTTGCTCTCGGATCAACTGGCTCAACTCCTGGGGGCGAGTCCGTTTACCCTAGTGGGTACCGAGCGTCCTCTGAAGCCAATGGTGGCCCACCTGCTTCGACAAGTGGGCGAAACCCTCAAACAGTTGAACTGCCGCTATTGTCGCCTCACCTATACAGCCCAGACGGTGTCTCTTGAGGCGCTTGCCGATGAGCCATCCGGTGTGAGCCTTGAGGGGGAGGAAAGGGGGAGTCCCTTGTACGGGAGGCTCAGTGCCTCTCTTTTTACCGATATTAGGCACGGGGTGATCTGTTTAGGAGGAAGCTTTGAGGTTCGATCCGTTGTGCAGCGGCAGACCTATCAACTGTCTGTAGTCCTCCCTGCGGCCCAATCCCCCCTGGTGGTGCAGGTGCAATGTCGCCAACCGCTGATTCACCAGGGCGTTGTTCACCTCGTTGCCCAAGCGGGGTTCGCCGTTGCAGACGGGGAGTCTGCGGCTATGGTGCGAATTACGGATGACCCGACAGGGCTAGGCACACTTCCCGTGGTGTGGGTCAACCAGGGCAAAGATAGAATCCCGGCGGGCGTTGCCGCTGTGATGGATTTTGGCTGCACGGCGGAGGATCTACACACCCTCATCCACCAAGCCTTACAAGATCCTGAGGAGCACTATCAAGGGGCTGCGCCTCTTCTGTCGGAGCGTGAGCGACAGGTGATGGCCTTGCTGGCGGATGGGCAGCGTGACCGTGCCATTGCCCAGGCATTATTTATTAGCGAAAGCACGGTGAAGTTTCATATCAACAATAGCTTAGCTAAGCTGAAGGCTAAAAACCGTTACCAAGGGGTATACCAAGCCGTCATCCAGGGCTGGATTTAGAGGAGCGACAGAGTTTTGTTAGGGTAGGTTTAAGTAGGGCGTGGCACAGGCAATGAACAGAAGTCCGTGATTCATATAGTGGATTTCACTAGGATAAAGCACATTGCAGTGATCCCCCCTTCTCCCCTTATCAAGGGGGATACAGAGTGAACCTTAGACAACTCAATACTGGGGGGATGTTAAGCCAAGCAATGGTGTACCTCACTCTATCGAGAAATGCTATGGATGACGGACATAACGCATCAAAAAAGAAAGGCTATGTCACGATCCTAAGGCCATATCGTTGATGACCTCTAGCAGCGGTGAACGCTCCAGTAAAGACCTAGTAGAGTGCTTTCGTCGCTCGGTCATCACGATGCGATCTGCGACATAGTAAGCATCGCGAGCAATGCCAGAAAACCGCCCAGAACCCCAGGTATAAAGCCAAGGCAGCCCTAGAAAATAGCAGCCTTCTACCGCCGTAATGCCGCGATCATGGCATGGGTAGCCTTTACCATTAAATACGGGCACATCTACCCAGCTAAAGTCCATATTGTAGCCAATGGCCCAAATCACCGTTGTGATGTTGGCGGCTGTGAGATCTAAAGAGGGGGTCGTTTCTTGGGGCGTCCAAACGGGCTTATAGGGCGGATCGAGGGGAGCCTCAATTGCCTGGTTTTGAATAAATTGATCAATGGTGCGTTTAATACTTTCGGCTACGGCATCCGCCTGGTCAAGGTTGTGCTTTAGGCTGTCATCAAACCGGAGTTGATCCTTTTCAACCGCCGTTAATCGTCCGTAGAGCTTCATACCTTCGAGGGCAAAACGGCGTAAATCAATCTCCCGTCCCCCATCGCGCCCCGTGAGATAGTGATTTGTTTTATGGCGAACGGCCTCCTTTTGGGGATGTTGATCAATGGGAATATCGTAGTAACCCATGAGTTCCAGCCAGTCCACCACATCTCGGCCCCGATATCGCCGGGGAGAACGGGGAGCACCCCCCACGCAGAGGTGAACTTGCCGACCCGCTAAGTGGAGATCCTCGGCAATTTGACAGCCAGATTGCCCCGTCCCGACAATGAGTATTTCACCTTCCGGCAGTTGCTCAGGGTTTTTATATTGTGAGGAAGACAGTTGCGTGATGGTTGCGGGTAAGCGCTCCGCATAGGCCGGAATTTTGGGCCGATGATATCCGCCCGTGGCAATGACCACTTGATTGGCGGTGAACTCTCCAGCGGAGGTATTGAGATAAAATTTATCGCTTCCTTCCATGCGCACCCTAGAAACCGTCACCCCTTCCTGCACGGGGGCATTGAAGTGGCGGGCATAGGCTTCCAGGTATTGCACAATTTCGTCCTTGGCCATAAACCCGTTGGGATCATTTCCGGGGTAAGGAAACCCCGGTAATTGGCATTGCCAATTGGGCGTCACCAAGCAGAAGGAATCCCAGCGCTGATTGCGCCAAGCATGGCCAATGCGGTGTTTTTCGAGGACAACGTGATCAATTCCCCGTTCCTTGAGGCAATAGCTGAGGGCAAGGCCAGCCTGCCCGCCGCCCACAATTATGACCGTGTGATGCTGCATAGTGTTGAGCCTTGACCAGCCCCAGTGAATTTGTCGTTGGCGCGAAACTTGGAAATAAGCTAGGCGGTTTAGCTCCGGCTCCCTGTAGCTTGCAGCACAAAATGGGCGTAACTATGGCTATGGTTAGGGGATCGGCGGGTCAGTAGGGGCGCGATCAACGCATTGGATTGTCCCAGCGGCCTTTTTGTCAGGACATCACAACAATTAGCGGAATTGTCCTATCGAAAGTGATAGGTACATCCTCCGTTCTCGCAATTCTACTCGGCATTTTGTGGTTGCCCCTAGCATTAGTCATAGACCCCACTACTTTGTTACTTGCGATACAGGCTGTACTGTTACGGAATTTTAAGGTGCTAATCAACAAGGATTTGCCTTGCAAGACTAGGTTCAATCCCTAGGGGAAAGAGTGATTTTGTCTAGATAATTTCCGAGTGCATCCTAAGTTATGCAAATTCGCCCTCATCCCCCAGCCCCTTACTCCCAAAACGGGAGAAGGGGAGCCGGATTCAAAGTCCCTCTCTCGCTCTGGGAGAGGGATTTAGGGTGAGGGTTACCAAGGTGGGATGCACCCATGTTTCCCTTGGTCTAAGTCTGTGTCAAGCCTGAGTACAACTCGTTAGTTTTTGAGGACAACTGTAATGCCTGAGGTTACCGCTCCTGCCCACAAGGCTGGCGATTTTTTGGTGGACTACGAAGAAAAAGTGTTTCCGGATGTACAAGCCGATCCGGGAGAAAAGGCCCTCGTTACCTTTCACACGGTAGCCTTTGAGGGATCGATTGGGTTAGTGAATCTATTGCAGGCCACTCGCCTGATTCGCAAAGGCTTTGAGACCTCTGTTCTACTCTATGGCCCAGGGGTTACCTTGGGTGTGCAGCGTGGTTTTCCAAAGTTGGGAGACGAAGCCTTTCCTGGGCACCAAGCCATGAATAATCAGTTGATTAAAATTATGGAAGAAGGGGGCAAAATCTACGCCTGTCGGTTTGCTTTGCAAGCACTCTATGGCCATGGTGAGCCTTCTTTGATTCCTGGTATTCGGCCCATCAATCCCCTCGATGTGATGGATTTAATTCTTCTCCATCGCAAAGAAGGAGCCTTTATCCTCAATACCTGGACGCTCTAGCTAGGGGAACCGAAGCAAGGGATATCCTTGCTTCGGTTCTATTGTATGGCGTTCATCACCGAGAGTATTGTCATGGATTACAGTCAGGTTGTTCGGGCGGCGGCGGTTCAAATTAGCCCAGTGCTGCACAGCCGCGAGGGAACCACAGAAAAAGTTTTAGACGCCATTGCAGCGGCGGCCAAGGAAAGTTTGCTGAAGCTGCGGCTAAACCAAGCGCCTTGGTCGCTGCTGGAAACGGTGTCACCGGAGCAAGATCGTGATCCTGTGGTCTCTCCCGCTTCCCCTCCGCAGGCGGCTGAGACCGAACTGTCCCTCTAACGCTACGGCTAGCGTTACCAACGTCCCACATCCCCGCCAACGTCACTTCCTCCTGCCATGAATCCAAAACATCTCCTAACGGAATTGCAGACCCATGGGTTGCAGATTGCCGATGAGTCGATGGGAGCCCAAGGCCGACGGGGAGGCGCTGGCCCCTCCGACCATAAGGCCATAACCATTGACGGTCGCACTATTATGGTGCCGATCTACACCGGAACCGCCGCTAGTTCGCCCTACGGGGTCATCCATCCAGCGGAGACCCATCAGGCCACCTTGACCTATGAGGATCAGCCCGTTGCCACCGTTGAATTTCCCCACCAGCCCCGGTTTTACGGCTTAACCACAGCGGATGGAGTGCCTTACTGGAAAATTGCCTTACTCCACAGCAAGAATGTTTTGGCGACGACGGTGCTGCAAACCTGTATGCGCTACCGGGATGCCTCCACCGCTTGCCAGTTTTGTGCCATTGAAAAATCGCTGGATCAGGGGCGGACCCTAGCGCGGAAAACCCCGGAACAGTTGGCGGAGGTGGCGGAGGCGGCCATGCGGTTAGATGGCGTGCAACACATGATCATGACCACCGGGACGCCCAATACACCGGATCGAGGAGCTGCTTACCTGGCAGAATGTGCGCGAGCCATCAAGCAGCGGGTGAATCTGCCCATCCAGGCCCAGTGCGAGCCTCCAGCGGATTTTAGCTGGTTTGAGACCCTGCGACAGGCGGGCATTGACAGCCTTGGAATGCACCTAGAGGCCGCCGATCCAGCGGTACGGGCTCGCATTATGCCCGGTAAGGCCGAGGTGCCCCTGTCGGTGTATTTTGAGGCTTTTGAGGCAGCGGTGCAGGTGTTTGGATGGGGGCAGGTGACGACCTACCTGTTAGCGGGGTTAGGGGATTCCCTCGAAACCCTGGTCGCCACGTCGGAGCAACTGATTGCGATGGGGGTTTATCCATTTATCGTGCCCTTTGTGCCTATTACCGATACGCCCCTAGCCCAGCACCCAGCACCCAGTGCGGCGTTTATGACGGCGGTGTATGAACAGGTGGGGCAGCGCCTCAAGCAAGCGGGGATGACGGCAGCGGCCATGAAGGCGGGCTGTGCCAAATGTGGAGCCTGTTCGGCCCTAGCGGCCTTTGAGTAGACGTTTGAAGCGTCGGTTGATTTCTCCCATTGCGGCAGCCTCGGTTGGCTGTTGAAACGGGATCGCAGTAGCCCTGTATAGAAGGTATCTACTATGTCTTTACCTCGATATACCTTTGAATTAGCCCAGACCCCCCAGGATGTCAGAGCCTATTTCCAGCTTCGGCGGGCCATTTTCTGCGAGGAGCAGGGGCTTTTTTCTAAAGACGATAGGGATGAACTGGACAATGTCGCCTATCCCATCATTGCCGTGGAGCAGGATATTTTAGCGGGGCGGCAGGTGGTGGGCATCGTGCGCATTTATGAGGCGGAGCATCGCCTTTGGTATGGTGGACGGCTGGGGGTTCATCCTCGCTATCGGCGCGTTGGGCGCATTGGCAAAGGCTTAATTCAGAAGGCGGTAACCACGGCCCATGGCTGGGGTTGTGATCGCTTCTTGGCCACAGTGCAAGAACAAAATGTAAGATTCTTCCAGCGGCTGCACTGGGCGTCGCTCCAAGAGATAGACATCTGCGGCCATCCCCACCACCTCATGGAAGCGGATTTGGCGTTCTATCCCCCCGGCAACGACATTCGACGAGTCACGACTGAGCGTGGACTGCAAGTGTCCTAACCCATCCCAGTTTCCTTGCGATAACACCCCCTTACCCTATGCCTGAAGTACGTTTTCAAATTCAGTGGCCCGATGGTTCCCAAGAAATCTGCTACTCTCCCTCGTTAGTGGTCAAAGACTACTTCACGACGGGAGAAAGCTACGCCATCGAAGACTTTCTGGCTCGATCTCGAACCGCCCTGCAAACGGCGAGTCAACGGGTACAGGCCAAATATGGCTTTCCCTGTAGTTTGGCCCTGGGGCAGTTGCAGCATCTAGAATCCCAGTCGGCTCGGTTTATGACTCAACCTGGGGATCAAAAGGCTTCGCAGGTACGTGTATTAGCGTTTCTGGAATAGCCGCTGACCCTGGGAATAGGCACCGCCGGGACACCAATCGACTGTGCAAAAAAAATTGAGCCATACTCTGTCCCCGATGCCATAGCGAATCTGTAACAACAAAAGATCCCAGGGTTCTTGAAGAACCCTGGGATCTGATTCTAGGACGTAGGGCAAGACTTTGCTGCGTTACGCCGGGGCTAAGGCATCCTCAGAATTAAGCCTTGGGGTTGGTGCTGCCAATGCCCAAAAGGCCAATTAGGGTGAGGGTGCCCATTTGCCAAGTGTCCATGGCCCCCTCTAGGATGCGACTTTGGGCCTCGGTGGGGTGGGGTTGGTTGGCTAAATGCAGCGCCGTACCGCCAGAGCCGAGGGTGAGCAGTAGCACGGTGGCAAAAATGAGGTTGAAGGTGGGAGGCTTTGGGGCTTTTGAGGTTTGCATAGTCAGTTGGTTCTAGAGGATGGACAGGAGAGCATGATTCAGGTTGACTTTGCCTAACTTTGATCGACTTCAAGCAACAAGCTAGCCTTACATTCCCTTTAAAGTCAAGCTTTTGGCTCATTTTGCATGACTTAGGTTTACTTTGTCTGACTTTGCTCGTATAATGACGCAAACAGGCATTATTAAACATGGCTAAGAGATCACTATCCCTGTCTTCCGGGTTTACTAAGGCTGTTAGAGGCGCTCTTGCGGCACAAGGGTTGACGCAAGAAGAGTTAGCCAACATGGCGGGAGTTTCTAGGGCTTCTGTTGTGAAGTTTTTAGCTGGTCACGCTGTAGACCGCTCCATTTTCGTACGCTGCTGTTCTGCATTGGGAATAGACTGGGAGGAAGCAAGTGCAGAAGAAGCATTGCCCATGCCAAGCCTTGTAAATGTAGGCTTAGTGCAGTCTATCCGGGCAAACGTTTATTCAGATATCAAAGCTCGGTGCGGCACGATGCGGGTGTTGGATATGGAGCAACCCATTGGTCTGGGGGATATCTATACCAGCGTCAACATTTTGGAGAAAATCTCTGGGCGGCGGCGATTGGGTCTAGAAGATCTGCGGCAAGACTACGACCCCGAAAATTTTGACCGTTTTTTGCTGAGCCAAGTGCGCCATAAACGGATTCCTGGGCTGCAAGCAGTGGAAGAACACCGCCAACTGATGATTTTGGGTAAGCCGGGGGCAGGCAAAACCACCTTTATGAAGCGGCTGGCGATTTTGTGCAACGAGGGAGAATTTCAGCCCCAGCGGGTGCCTGTGTTTGTAACGCTGAAGGAATACGCCGAGGCCGAAGGCAGACCCAAACTGCAAACTTTTATCCAAAACCAGTGGAAAGCCTGCGGGGTGAAGGAATCCGATACCCTTGAGGCGATTTTTAAAGCTGGCCATGCCCTGGTGTTGCTGGATGGGTTGGATGAGGTGCAGGAAAATGACCATGCTCGAGTGCTGCAAGACATCAAAACCTTTACCCAGCAGTTCCGAGATTGCCAGTGTGTGATGACCTGTCGCATTGCCGCACGGGAATACATTTTTGAAACCTTTACTGAAGTAGAAGTCGCCGACTTTAACCAAGATCAAATCGCTGAATTTGCGACGAAATGGTTTACGGCCAAGCAAGATACTAAGAAGGCAGAAACCTTTATTCAACGATTGGAAGCTAATGAACCTATTCAAGAACTGGCGACTAACCCGCTACTTTTAACCCTGTTATGTTTGGTTTTTGGTGAAGCAGCAGATTTCCCAGCTAATCGGGCCGAACTGTATAAAGAAGGTCTGGATGTGCTACTGAAAAAGTGGGATGGCAAACGTAACATCGAGCGTGATCAGATTTACAAAAAGCTGTCTCTGAAGCGTAAAGAAGACCTGCTGAGCCAGCTTGCCTTTGAAACCTTTGAACGGGGAAATTACTTCTTCAAACAAGCCGTCGTAGAGCAGCACATCATTCGCTATATCCGTAATTTGCCGGGTGCCAGTGAGGATGAAGAAGCCCTGCAACTGGACAGTGAAGCGATTTTGAAAGCTATTGAAGCCCAGCATAGCCTATTAGTAGAACGAGCCAGAGGGATCTACTCATTTTCGCACATTGTTTTTCAGGAATTCTTTACTGCTCAGCACATCGTTAGCCCCACAAAGACACTCAACCAAGCCCTAAAAAATCTAGCTACCCACATTACAGAAAGGCGCTATCGGGAAATCTTTTTTCTTACGGCAGGAATGTTGCCCGAAGCCGATACTCTGCTCCTGCTAATGAAGCAGCAAATTGATCAAATAATGCGAGATGATCCGACCAAAGATCCCAATCTACAGGACGTTTTAAGCTGGACACAGCAAAAGACTCTCTCAGCAAAAACACCCTATAAACCCGCTGCAATCCGTGCCTTTTATTACGCTCTTGACCTCGGCCTCGACGTTGACCTGGCTCTTGATCTCGACCTTACTCTTGATCTCGACTTCGACCGTGCTGAGCAAGCCGCCGCCAGCAATCCCGAATTAAAGCTTAAAATTCAGGCGTTAAGAGTCGAATTGCCCAGTAGAGATGACCGAGAAGCCTTTGAGCAGTGGTGGTTAACCAATGGCAAAAACTGGGCCGAACGCCTCCGCACGATGATGATTGAACACCGCGATATTGGTCACGATTGGCAATTTAGCGGAGCACAACAAGAAAAGCTGCGCCAGTATTACGAAGCCAACAAGCTTTTGGTCGAATGCCTCAACAGCGATTGCTACGTTACCAAAGCCACCCGGCAATACATCGAAGACACCCTACTGCTGCCCCTCAGCGAAATTGAAAAATACCCCTTCCCCGATGCCCTAGCGAATTTGTACCCAACTCAATCGGAGATTGACCAATGACTACATTTTTAGAAAAAGCCTTCCAAGCTGCCCAACAACTCCCCATCAACCTGCAAGACGAACTCGCCCAACAGTTGTTAGAGGATATCAACGACATCCTAGTTTCTCGCTCACGGGAAGCCGAAGAAACCGTAAGCTGGGACGATCTAGAAACGCCTGAATCCGCCCAATTGAAAAATACCCCATCCCCGATGCCATAGCGAACCCGTAGGGTGCATTCGCGGCTTAAATCATTTTGGCTAATGTTGGACAATCCCCTGGCCGCAATGCACCGCTTACCCATCGCGGACTTCTCTGTGTATGGGCTTTGGTGCATTGCTTCGCGTTGGCGCTAGCCTCGCCTTGGCGTTATGCACCCTACGAATTGGGATTGAGAAATATCTCTTTCCCGATGCCATAGCGAATCTGTAACAACAAAAGATCCCAGGGTTCTTGAAGAACCCTGGGATCTGATCCTAGTCCTAGCTCCGCACTAGCCTTAGTGGGGCGCTTTCGTCCATTCGGTGTGGAAGGTGCCCTCTTTGTCGGTGCGTTGGTAGGTGTGGGCACCGAAGTAGTCGCGTTGGGCCTGGGTGAGGTTTTGGGGCAGGCGGTCGCGGCGGTAGCTGTCGAAGTAGTCTAGCGAGGCGCTGAAGGCCGGGACGGGGATGCCCTGGTGGGCGGCGAGGGCGATCACTTCGCGCCAGGCGGCTTGGCGATCCAGAATGGTTTGCTTAAATTCTGGGGCTAGCAGCAGGTTGGGTAGGCTGGGGTTTTCGTCGTAGGCATGTTTGATTTTGTTCAAAAATCCGGCCCGAATGATGCAGCCGCCTTTCCAAATCCGGGCGGTTTCGCCTAGGTTAATGCCGTACTCGTAGTGGCTAGAGGCCGCCCCAATCAGCGCCATGCCCTGGGCGTAGGAGCAAATTTTGGAGCAGTAGAGGGCATCGCGGATTTTGTTCACCATGTCCTTCACGTCGCCGCTGAAGGAAGCGCTGGGGCCAGCCAGTTCCTTGGAGGCCGCCACCCGTTCGTCCTTGATGGAGGACATAATCCGGGCGTTTACCGCTGCGGTAATGGTGGGAATGCCGACGCCCAATTCCAGGGCGCTCATTACCGTCCAGCGTCCGGTGCCCTTTTGGCCAGCGGCATCGAGGATCAGTTCCACCAGGGGTTTGCCCGTGTCGGGGTCGAGGTTGGTGAAGATGTCCGTGGTGATTTCAATCAGGTAGGAATCCAGTTCTTCGGTGGTGTTCCAGTTGGCGAAGACTTCGTAGAGCTGGTTGTGATCGAGGCCCAGGACGCTCTTCATCAGGTCGTAGGCTTCAGCGATGAGCTGCATATCGCCGTACTCGATACCGTTGTGCACCATTTTGACGTAGTGTCCAGCGCCACGGGGGCCAATGTAGGTGACGCAGGGGCCATCATCCACCTGGGCGGCAATTTTCTGCACAATCGGCTCGATGGAATCGTAGGCGGCGCGGGTGCCACCGGGCATCAGGCTGGGGCCATTCAGGGCACCTTCCTCGCCACCGCTGACGCCCATGCCAATGAACCGCAGGCCCGTGGATTCCAGATCCTTGGTGCGCCGCTCGGTGTCGTCGTAGAGGGAGTTGCCGCCGTCGATGATCATGTCGCCATCCTGAAGCAGGGGCCGCAGTTGATTGATCACCGCATCCACCGCGCCGCCCGCCTTCACCATCAGCAAAATGCGGCGAGGGCGTTCTAAGGATTCAACAAATTCTTCCAAACTGTAGGTGGGCTTTACGTTTTTGCCCTGGGCGCGGCGCTCCATAAAGCTTTGAGTCACCTGGGCGGTGCGGTTATATACGGATACAGGGAAGCCGTTGCGCTCAACATTGAGGGCCAAATTTTCGCCCATCACGGCGAGGCCGATTACACCAAAACTCTGTGCCATAGAACTCTCTTGGTAACTGTTCGCTTGGGGGGGATGGATACGGTTTGCGTAGGGTTGCCGTTCACGGTTGTCTTGCCCAAAAGTTTGGGTGATGACGCTCGGTTTGGGCGGACGAGGAGACCTCGCCCCTACGGTTTACTGGGTTGGGAATCGGGTATCTGGGATTTGGATTGAGATCGGGGTAGATCTTAGACGGTACGCCTTGGAGATGAGGGCAAGGTTAAGCCACGCCTCCCCAAGGAAAACTGTCAACAGCGTAAACAACCTTTGGGAAAATCAGCCTCTCCCAAAGGTTTTCTTTAGGCCAGCCCCCCTTAAGCCAAGAAGCCCTGACACAGAGGGTGTTAATCCCGCAGCCGTTCGTAGCGCCAGGTGGCGGGGGGCAGGCGGCGGGCCTCGGCGGGGGCATCAGCGGGAGGATCGAGCTGAAACACCAGGGTTTCACGGTTGCAGGTGTAGCGCACCACGCCATCGGTGAGGGCGGGCTGCACGGCATCGGTGGGGTTCACAAAGCGACGACTTACCCCTTCGCCGCGCAGATAGCCCTCCTGGGTGACGATCACGTCTTGGGTCATGTCGCTGGGGTCGAAGGTTGTCCACACCAGCTTGTCGCCGCCCCGCTGGTAGTAGGCCACCGTTCCGGCCCCACTGCCGTTGGTGACCGTGGCGATGGAGATATCTAACCAGTCGGCATCGGCCCCGTAGACCGTTCCCCCGGTGGTGACGGTGAAGGCGTTATTCTCCACCCACAGGCTGCCATCGGGTTCAAAGGTGAGGAACTGACTGCCGCGAATCACTGGATCCGCCAGTTCCGCCGCCGCCTCATCGGTGGAAGACAGTTGGCGAGAAGCTTCCTCCAGAAACCCCGGCGGCATCGTCATGGAAGCTAAGAACCAACTGCCCACCACGCAGCGATCTGCACTCACCCGCTGTGCCCCCGCCAGTAGCGACAGATCGGACTCCGGGGATTCAACCGCCGCCGCCCCGTCACCCTCAAAGTACAACCCTCGGCTAATCAGGTTAGCCAAACTGGAGACCGCACTTTCGCCGCACACGCCCACCTCGGCACTGGTGATTCCGGTCACATTGATCACCAGATCGCCCTGGAGAAAGCTGAGGGTACGAGCTTGTTCCGCGCCATCTCGGTCGTACTGCACAATCATCACACCACCATCGCCCTGGGCACTGGGAATCGCCACCTTGCGCCGCCCGTCTGCATCGGCCTCTCGCTGATCCAAAAAGGCCTGGGCCGCCGCCTCTCCCCCCAACTGCGCCACCGGGAACGCCTGCACTATCAGCCCCGGCTCGCTGAGGCCACTAAAAAACACCGCCCCCATGCCGCCATTGGTTTCGTTAATCACCAAATCGTCTAGGGGAGCCCGCCGCCCGGTACGGCACAGGCTCGAAAGGGTCTCCGAGGGAATCGTCACATCCCGCAACTGGGCCTGGGCCGGATGGGCAAACCCCAGCCCCAGCAACAATCCGCCAAGCGCCAAAAAACGGTTATCCATAGTCGCTCCTACCCCAGGTCAACTAGGGTCATAGACTGCGGCTTATGACTACAGGTTGCCGCCCGCCTGTTCCGGGAGAATGACCGAATCCCGAATCGCAACGCAGGACATCTCTAGGGTGACGAAAAATCGCTGATCTCCGCTGGTTGATGGCACGGGCTAGGCCAAAATCGGGCTTTTTTGAGGTAAAAATCCAGTTTGAGCGAGAATTTGGCTGAGATTCACCCCTTGCTCTAGGAGGCTGGCGTGGCCGCTGTGGGGCAGGGGATAAATTTGGGTTTGGGGCAGCAGGGCGGCGAGGCGTTGGGCTTCCTCCAGGGAGGGCAGCAACCGATCCGCTAGGGACGCCACCAGCAAGGTCGGCTGTGTCCAGGCGGATAGATCGAGGGCGTCGGGGCGAAACTGGGTGAGTAGGTTCATGCGCCAAGCCACGGTGGTTTGGGGTACGGCCTGCACCGCCTGAAGCAATTGCTCTCGCTGGGTGGGGGCAATGCGGCTGAGATTGGCCAACATGGGCAAGCTGCCTAGGGTGGAAACGGGAAAGACCGTGGACGGCACCCAGGGGGTGATTTGCCCCAGCCAGGATAGCCAGGGCAATCGGTGGAAGGCCGAGGCAGGGTTGACTAGAATCAAGCGATCCGCCAAGTCCGCCGCCTGGGCCACGATCTGAAGCGCCAAACAAGCCCCAAAGGACTCGCCACAGAGATATACCGAACGTCCGGCAGAGACCGTTGTAATTAGGGGAATGATCTGTTCGGCCAAGGATTCCCAAGTACTGCGGTCATCCTGGGGCAGGGCCAAGCAGCGCACCTCAAAATGGGGATGCAGGGCGGGAATTTGGGTGGAAAACAGTGTTCCTGACCCATCCATGCCGGGAAGGTACACCAACAGCGGCTTCTGGGGCTGGGGTTCGGTGGGGGTGAAGAGGTTTAGGGCGGCGGGCATAGGGGTTAGGGAATCGGGAATCGGGAGTTGGGAGTCGGGGTGAGAACGGTAGGTTGGGTGGCGCGAAGCAGAACCCAACAGGAGGAGACCCCAAGCTGAGGTTAGGGGCTAGGAGTCGGGGAGCTTTTGGTGCTGGACTGGAGGAGAGTTGCGATTTCCTCGTGGCAGCCGTGGGTGATGTCGGCCATGAAGGCATCGTGACCCTTGCGGCGATAGTAGCCACGCAGGGCGGCATTCACCCGAATGGGGCGGCCAATGCGCAAATCCACCCTGCGATAGACCACGGCGGGATGCAATCCGGGCTGCTGAAACAGGGGTTCGGTGGCATCAAACCAGCTCAGCCAGCGCAGGGGCATCACGGCATTGTTCCACTCTTGGCGGGAGGCGATGGCCACGGGCACAATGACGAGTTCCTCCACGGGGGCGCGTAGGGCTAGGTGGGCAAAGCCGCGATGGAAGGGGCCGAGGTGTTGGGGCGTGGTGGATTGCACCATGGGGGCGGCTCCCTCTGGGAAGATGCCCACGGATTCTCCCTGGCCTAGGGTATGGAGGGCGCGGCGAAAAAAGGCCCGTTGCCCCCGTCCGGGCGGATCGAGGGGAAGACAGCCTAGGGCTTGCACCACTTCGCGCAAACCGGGCACTTGGCCCATGTAGTGGTGGCAAGCAAACCGCACCGGACGATTAACGGCCTGCATCAGCAGCAGGGCATCCATAATGCTGCGGTGATTGCTCACCAGCACCAGGGGCAGGGGCGGAATCCGGTCTTGCCCGGTGACCGTGACCGACACCCCAGACAGGCCCAGCAGCCCGGTGGCCAAGGCCAGGGGAGACACGGCATTGGGGGAAAAGGAGAGCGGAGACGAGGCGAGAGCCATGGCAAGGAGGAGGTAGATCAACACCCTGATCCGCGAGGGGAAGTCGGTGGGGGCGTTGTTTCATAACGTAACAAAACTTGTCCGTCAGCGGATCGCCGGATTTCCTCCCTCATCCCGACGCTTCCCTTCGGGAGAGCGCGGGGCTTCCCGCCGATTAGCTAAACGGATAGTTAAGACCTTGGTGCAGGGCGGCCCAGACCCCCTAAGCTAGAGGGGTGCGTGAGAGAATCTGCTATGACGACCCCATCGGTACCCGTTTCCCAAATTGCCACGGCGGCGGATCTGCTCCGGGCCTACGCCGCTGGTCAGCGTAATTTTGAATACGTCATGCTGGCCGACACCGATCTCACCGGGGCCGACCTGAAGGGCTGCGACTTCAGCTATGCCGACTTCAGTGGGGCCAACCTCAGCCAAGCCAACCTGCGGGGGGCCGACCTCAGCTATGCCAACCTCAGCGAAACCAACCTCACCGAGGCCGACCTGCGGGGGGCCATGCTAATTGGGACGGATTTACGCACCGCCACCATCACCGCCGCCCAGTTCCACCAGGCCGACTACGACCCTCAAGAAACCCACTTTCCCCAGGGGTTCGACCCCGTGCAGCAGGGCCTCAAGGCAGACCGCTAGACCGTCTGCGATTTCGAGTCAAAATGCCCTGACGGGGGCTGAACAGCAGGGCTAGCAAAAATCCGAGGAACACCGTTAGCCCAATGGCGGGGCCGGAGGGCAGATCGAGGTAGTAGCTGGCGTACATGCCGATGACGCCAAATAGCACCCCAAACATGGCCCCCACGATCATCATCCAGTGCAGTTCCTTAACGAGCAGGTAGGCGGTGGCGGCGGGGCCAACCATCAGCGCCACCACCAAAATCACCCCCACGGTTTTAATGCCCGCAATGATGGCTAGGGTGATCGCCGCCGTGAGACCCAGGTTGATGACCTGGACGGGCAACCCCAGGGCCTCGGCACCGAGGGGATCGAAGGTGAAAAACAGGAGTTCCTTATAAAATAGTTTTACCCCCGTTAGCACCAGCAGGGCAATCAGGGCGATCTGTCCCAAGTCTTGGGGCGTAATGCTGAGGATGTCGCCAAATAGCACCTGTTCTAGGCTGAGGGGCGTGTTGAGCACCGTCAGCAGGGTAATCCCTAGGGAAAAAAAGGTGGAAAAGGTGATCGCCATGGCCGTATCCACCTTAATTTTCGACTGGCGACGAATCCAGGAAATCAGGGCGGCGCTGCATAGCCCCATGGCAAAGGCCCCTAGCAACGTCGGCAAGCGCAACACCTGGGCAATGGCCAAACCGGGCAGCACCCCGTGGGCCACCACATCCCCCAGCATGGCCATGCGCTGAACCATCAAATAGGTGCCCACCACGGGGCAAAGAATCCCCACCAGCACACTGGCCAGCAGGGCTTGACGCATAAAGTCGTAGCTGAGCGGGGCAATTAACCCATCCATAGCAAACCCTTGTCTGTAAGCGAGCCTTTTGCAGTAGCAAACCCTTGTCAGTGGGGGGTCTGTTGTCGGTCTTGGCATAACCAACGCTATCTTAGGCGAATCTTGGATGACATTTTGGCCTTGCGCGAAGGCCCCAAGTCTGAAAGAAAAGCGTAGATCTGCCCCTCTTTGGGGATTTGCCCTTTAGATAAGGACAGATCTGAACGGTCTCCCTCACCTCAATCGGGCAGGACGGAGCATCCCTTCAGAGTCTCTCAACGGAAACGGCGACCAGGATTGGGAGGTGGTTTTATGCCAACCCTTAACCCAGGATTTATCTGGATCTGGTCTGCTAAGGCTTCAGGCGATGCACCGTCAGCCTGGTCTATCCATGGGCAGCGCTGGTCTATTCAAGCCGTCTGTCCAGTTCAGTTGAGGCCCATCTACGCGAGGAAGAATCCAGCATGGCAACCCTAAAAGTTGGTATTAACGGTTTTGGCCGCATTGGCCGTCTGGTGTTTCGGGGTGGCATCAAAAACCCCAACATCGAATTTGTCGGCATTAACGACCTGGTGCCCCCGGAAAATCTGGCCTACCTGCTGAAGTACGACTCCACCCATGGCCGCTTTGACGGCACCGTGGAAGCGGTGGAAGACGGCATTATCGTCGATGGCAAGAAAATCCCCTGTATGGCGATGCGCAACCCGGCGGAACTGCCCTGGGGCACCCTCGGCGCAGACTACGTGGTGGAATCCACCGGACTGTTCACCACCTTCGATACCGCCTCCCAGCATGTGCAGGCCGGGGCCAAGCGGGTGGTTCTCTCGGCCCCTACCAAGGATCCCGACAAGGTTCACACCATGGTGGTGGGCGTCAATCACGAAACCTACGACCCCGCCAAGGACACCATTGTTTCCAACGCAAGCTGCACCACCAACTGCCTAGCCCCCATAACCAAGGTGATTAACGATAACTTCGGTCTGGCGGAAGGTTTGATGACCACGGTACACTCCGTCACCGCTACCCAGCCCACCGTAGACGGCCCCTCCAAGAAAGACTTCCGGGGTGGTCGGGGCGCAGGGCAGAATATCATCCCCTCCTCCACCGGGGCTGCCAAGGCCGTCACCCTGGTGCTGCCGGAACTGAAGGGCAAGCTCACCGGCATGGCCTTCCGGGTGCCCACCCCCAACGTGTCGGTGGTGGATCTCACCTTCAAAACCGAGAAAGCCACCACCTACGAGGACATCTGCGCCGCCATGAAGGCCGCCGCCGAAGGCCCGATGAAGGGCATCCTAGGCTACACCGACGACGATGTGGTGTCCTCCGACTTCATCACCGACGCCCACTCCAGCACCTTTGATGCCGGGGCAGGCATTGCCCTCAACAGCAACTTCTTCAAGGTCGTGGCCTGGTACGACAACGAGTGGGGCTACTCCATGCGAGTGATTGACCTGATGACCTACATGGCCCAAAAGGACGGCATTTTGTAGCGTTCGTCCGATGGAGTTGGGCCAGGTTGCCCTGGGTGGATCCCCCCTGCCCCCCTTGCAAAGGGGGGAACTGGAGTCAAAGTCCCCCTTTGCAAGGGGGATTTAGGGGGATCTCCCAGAATTCAAAGTCCCCCTTTTTAAGGGGGATTTAGGGGGATCTGCTTGGATGCAACCGCCAGTCTCTCAATCTGGTCAAGACTGGCTCATCTCCAACGTAGGCAAGGAATCAGCAAGCACTGACACCGATGGGTTCAAAACACCGACGGCTTTGGGGAATGAGGTGATAGATTGAAGGCAAGATGCGTTTGTAAATTTTGGTTAACCTCATCCCATGCTGATTCTTTCTGCAACCAACGGCAACAATCTGAATTTGGCTCGTGCCTTTGCCGACGAAGCCACGAAGCAGGGCGCGACTGCCGAGGTCATGAGTTTGCCCGATCTACAACTGCCCCTCTACGACTCGGTGGTGGGTGAGGCTGGCCCAGGGTTGGCCAAACTCGAACAAGCCCTGAAGCAGCATCAAGGTTTGGTGGTCTGCGCCCCGGAGTACAACGGATCCATTCCGCCCGTGGTGAGCAATGCCATTGCCTGGTTATCGGTCAGTACGGAAGACTTCCGTGCCCTGTTCAATGCCCGTCCGGTGGCCCTGGCCAGCCACAGCGGCGGCGGTGGGCAGAAAGTCGGTCTTGCCATGCGTCAACAGTTATCCCACCTGGGTTGTAACGTGCTGGGCCGAGAAGTGGTGGCCAACGCCCAGAAGGACGCCAACCCCGAAGCCATTGCCGCCCTGGTGGCCCAACTTAGCGTCCTAGAATCGACTGCCGCTGACCTTCCCGCCTAGGTCT
The DNA here is from genome assembly GCA_044070495.1 of Spirulina sp. Classification (GTDB taxonomy): domain Bacteria; phylum Cyanobacteriota; class Cyanobacteriia; order Phormidesmidales; family Phormidesmidaceae; genus Nodosilinea. The sequence continues at coordinate 48,325 of JBIPSI010000018.1, forward strand.
AGCCCTCGGACTTGGGAGCCTCAGCCGCGATGTCCTCTTTGGTTCTGGCTAGTTTTTGGTCAAAATTCGATCCTGTCCCTTAGGATCACGGCATAGATTTTGCCATGACCATGCCCCAGGACGACGTGACTCCTCCCGACCATTCGCCCCCCACCCAGGACACCCCCAAGGATGCCGTAGACGGTACCCTGCTTGGGCTACTTACCCTGGCACTGTATACCCTGTTCACCCTACTCCCCGGCAGCAGCACCATGATGACGGCTTGGCCGTGGGTGTTTTTGTGGCAGATGGCGTTGCTGTTGCCGATTCTGTGGCTGCTTTGGCAGGTGTGGCAGAAACCCCTGGTGTCCCTGGCCCTGGGGGGCGGGCTGGACTGGGTGGCAGCCTTGGCGGTGGCGGGGTTGGGGATTTCTACCCTGGCGGCAGAGTTTCATGCCCAGGCGCTTTGGTATTCCTGGGCGGCGCTGGGGGGAATTGCGGCCCTCTATGCCCTGCGGGGATGGTTGACGGACATCAACCGGGTGAAAGCGGCGCTGAATTTTCAGGGATATTTAGCCCTAGCCTTTGTGGGGGTGAGTTTGGGCCTGTGGGTGCTGCAAATCTATCGGCCCGAACTGGCTCGGTTGCAGGCGCTTCAGCAGTACGGGGTGGAAACCGCCTTTAGTTTTCAATTCACCAGCCTGCGGAACTGGCAACCCATTGGCCACCAAAACTATGTGGCGGGCTATCTGGGCCTGGTGATTCCCCTATTTGTGGGGTTGGCTTGGTTGGCGAAGGACTGGCGACGCTGGCTGTGGCTGGGGGCTATGGGGCTGGGCCTGGTGAATCTCTATACCACCAGTTCTCGCGGCGGCTGGCTGGCGTTGATTGCGGCGGGCTTGGTGGGCTTAGGCGTGGCGCTGATCTACAGTCCCCTACCCCGGCGCTGGGTGTTGGCGGTCGGGCTAGGGGGCACCGCCCTGGTATTGGCGTTGATATTCAGCAACAGTCGCCTACGACAAGCCCTGGCGGGCCTCACCAGCGGCAACTTGGCCGGAGGAGAGTTCTCCTACCGCGCGGTCACCAATGCGGTGGGCTGGAATATGGGCAAAAGCGCCCCCCTGACCGGGATCGGCCCCGGCAGTGTGCCCCTCGTCTACCAAGCCTATCGCCCCCACTGGGCCGGACGAGATGCCGAACTACAATTTCAACTGCACAGCACCCCCGCCCAACTGTGGGGCGAATTAGGGATTTGGGGTGTCATCGTTCCCCTGGCCTTGGTTGGGGTAATTCTCGCCTTGGTGATCCGCTGGATTCGTGCCGATGCCCGCCACACCCCCTCCAGCCTGCCGCCCCTAATGGTCTGGTGCATCCTCTCGGCCCTGGTTGGCTTTTCTCTGATCAGCCTCACCGACTACCAACTCGACATCCTCCCCATCAGCGGCGTTCTCATCCTCTACCTCGCCACCCTTTCCCATACCCTCACCCCGTACGGGCGCACCGCCGTGCGCCCCAACCCCAACCCCAGCCGCCTGAACCGTATTCTCGTTGCCCTGGGCCTAGGGATGTCGTTGGCGATGAGTCTGTGGCTGGTGCCTGTGCATCGAGCCTGGGGGTTGTCTAGCGATGGCTTTGCCGCCCTAGCCAAGCAGGATGTTAATCGTTTTGCCCAAAGCCTGGATCGCGCCCATCAACTGGCTCCCTGGGAACCCTACTACCCCTACCAACTGGGCTGGAACCTGGGCGATCTCAGCTACCAGGTGACGGATAACCCCGACCTGCGGGCGGCCCTGTTGCGGGATGCGATTGCTTGGTTTGAGGTGGGAAATGAAACGGTGCCCTACCAAGAGTTTGGCCACTCTAACCTGGGCTGGCTGCTGCTAGATAATAGTCAACTCGACGAGGCCAAAGCTTCCTTTCAGCGATCCATTGGTCTCATTCCTGCCAAACCGGGAGTCTTTTTTGGCCTGGGCTTTAGCTGTCTGCGCCAGGACGATACCGCCTGCGCCACCGAGGCTCTTGCCCTAGAAATCCTTCGTCATCCGGTGCTGCTGACGAGTCCAATCTGGCAGATTGGCCCCCTAGCTGATCTCTATGGCCCCGTTACCGAACGCCTAGAAACCCTCTATGGCGAAATGCTGAGCCAAAGTACCGATCCTGCCCTGACCAGCTTTTTGCACCAAGGACGGGGCACCCTGCGCTGGTGGCTGGGGGATGTGGCCGGGGCCGCTGAGGATTGGGAAACATCCGGTGGCGTCCTCCAATCTGCCCTGCTGACCCTGGCTGAAGGCGGCACCGTGGATCTCGAAACCCTGCCAGAAATTCCGGCTAAGTACGCCATTGCTGCTTGGCAAACCCCCGACCAACGCCAAGCCCTGCTCGAAAAAGCCTGGGTGACCCAGCCCGAAGACCTGCCCCAACTGGCCGACAGCCTACCCGATCCAGCGATGATCGCCAACCTAGTCGCCAGCATGGACAACGCCGCCAACTTTAAGGACTGGCTGCAACGCACCGCCCCAAGCTGGCAGCCCCGCAGCGGTCGCCTGGGGTTTGGGGTGCTCAGCCGCCACATCGACGGGCCAACCCCTTCCGACTTTTACCCCAGGATTGAAAATGTGCCCATGGTGAAATTCTTCCCGGAGGTGATTGTTTCGCCAATCTTTCTACCAGCCCTAGATCAAGCCTTACAGCCCTATCAGCAGGGGGTTTTGGAGTAGGAATCTGACGGATAAGATTTTGGCCAAGGTTGGGGCGCACCGCTGTGCGCCCGTACGGTGGATTTTGGGTTAGGGAGATTCCCGTTGGCGGACGGCTTCTAGGCCAGCCGAAATTCCCCTAGGGCGATACCCCAGATCCATCGCTCGCTGGTTGTTGGAGGAGACATCGGCGGGGCGGGCGGCGGCCATAGCAACATCGGCTTGGCGGCAGGGCTGGATGAGTTGGGCATCCAGGTCAAATACCTCGGCCATGCGGAGGCCAAACTCGTAGCGGCTGAGGCGTTCTGGGCCACCAAGATGTAGCAGCAGACCAGGATGTTTGAGGGCCAACAGTAGCCCAGCGGCCACGTCTTCCACGTAGGCGGGGGTGCGGTATTCGTCGGTGAATAGATAGAGAGACTGTCCCCTTCGCAAACGAGCTAGAAAATCCTGCAAAAAGCAAGCTCCGTGGGCGCTAGGGGGGCCATAGAGCAAGGGTAAACGGCAGAGGGTGGCGGCGGGGTAGAGGGATCGAATCCGTTGTTCGGCCTCTAGTTTGTGGCGTCCGTAGGTGTTGATGGGGTTGGGGAGGCTGGTTTCGTCGTAGGGGGGCGCTTGGCCGCCGAAGACCTGATCGGTGGAGGTGAACACCAGGGGAATTTGATCCTCGCGGCAGAGGGTAGCTAGGGTCTCGCTGGCCTGCACATTGATGGCGTAGGACAGGTCTGGATTTTGCTCACAGCGGTTGGGCTGGGAGAGGGCGGCGGTGTGGATCACGCCATCGGGTCGCCAATGCTGGAACCACTCCGTCACTGCCGAAGTATTCGTCAAATCAAGGCGGTGATAGGTCACGCGATCCTCAGTTACGCGATCCTCGGTCAAGCGATCCTCAGTTACGCGATCAATGGTGGCTGTCCTAGCGGTTGCTGGAACTACAGAATGCCGATGGTAAATGCCTTGTACCTGTCCTTGGGTTTGAGCGAGCTGGATCAGGGGTTCTCCCAAAAAGCCGCTGGCTCCTGTAATGAGTAAACCGCCGGGGGAGGTGGGGTGGGGAGAATCAGCCATGGGTTGAGGGGTTGGTTGTTGGTTATTGGTTGTTGGTTATTGGGGGGTGGGGAGGATTTTTGAGGGCTAGCGTAGCGTATTTAAGGCTTGGGCGATTCCGGCACCGATGGCTTCGGCTAGGGTGCTAATTAAGCGGTAGAGCACAACGGCACTGAGGATCACCGCCACCGGGAGGGTGTCCTGGAGCAGCGGTACGGCGAGGGCTTCCACAACGCCCAGACCTCCAGGCGCGCCGGGGACGATCAACCCTGCTAGCCAAGCAAGGCTAAAGCGGCTGATTACCGTTGGCCAAAGGCTCTGAGGGAGGGGACTGAGGGCGCTGACAATCAGCCCAAAGCCCAGGCCCCGCAGCAGCACAAACCCCACTTCGCCCATCAGGGGTTTGAGGGGATAGTGTGTTAAAAGGGCGGGGGCGGAATTTGGATCTCCAGGGAGTGACGAGGCTGTGGGGGATGCTCCTAACGCCTGGGATCCATCTAGGTTGTGATCAGCCGCGAGGGATTTCGCCTTGCCTTGACTCAGTTTTCTCAGCAGGGGATTTAGAACGTTAGGATGCAGACCCGCTAGCACTAAGGTCAGCAACGCCAGTTGTCCGGGCCAGTAAATCGTAGGCTTGGCTAAGCCCACCAGCAAGGCCGCCGCCGCCATCAACACTGGATCCAGCACTACGCCCAGAATGGCGGGTACCGTAGCAATGCCCAGACTACGCAGGGCTTGAATGCGCCCATAAAAATGCCAAATGTTCCCCGGCAGGTATTTCAAAAGGTTCGTTTTGAGGTAGATCACCATACTCCAACGCCCCCCCACGGGTTGCTGAAGGGCTTGTAAAATCCAACTCCAGGCCCAGCCCGACCAACCGTGGGCTAGCAGAGTCATGCCTAGGGATGCCCCCAGTCGCCCAGCGGCATCGGGTTGAATCTGAAGGGCCAGCACCTCGGCCCAATGCCCCCTCAGCGTGCGCCCCAAAAACAGGATCGCCGCCGCCATCACCGCCCACCGCAGGATGCGTTTTATCCGTTGCTGCAAGCGCAATTCCTCCCTTCCTGGGTGATCGCGAATGGGTGATCGCTGCGATCTGGCCCTTCCGGCGATCCCCTTCCGTAGGAAAATAGCACTACCGAACCCTTTGGCCCTAGACGCGAGATTTTGCCATGGTGACCGCATCCTCTGCTTCCCAAACCTCCCCAACCTCAGTCCGCAACACCCATCGGCCCTCCCTTGCGCCTCTGGTGGTGCCCAATCGGCTGCTGCTGGGGCCAGGGCCATCCAATGCCCACCCCCAGGTGATTGCGGCCATGAATCACCAGCCCATCGGCCACCTGGATCCCGACTACCTGGTGATGATGGACGAAGTTCAGGAACTGCTGCGCTACACCTGGCAGACCGACAACGCCCTCACCTACGCCATTGCCGGGACGGGATCGGCGGCCATGGAGGCCACCCTAGCCAACGCCATTGAACCGGGGGATCGGGTGCTGGTGGCGGTGAAGGGCTACTTTGGCCATCGCCTAGTGGCCATGGCCCAGCGCTACGGGGCCGAGGTGGTTACCATCCAAAAGCCCTGGGGCGAAGCCTTCACCCTGGAGGAAATTACCGCTGCTCTCCAGACCCACCAGCCTGCGGTGATGGCCATCGTCCATGCCGAAACCTCCACCGGGGTGCGTCAGCCCCTAGAGGGCGTAGGGGCCGTCTGCCGAGAACAGGGCTGTCTGCTGGTGGTGGATACGGTCACCAGTTTGGGCGGCGTACCGATTTTTCTGGATGACTGGCAGGTGGATTTGGCCTATAGCTGTAGCCAAAAGGGGCTGAGCTGCGCCCCTGGTATTTCCCCCTTCACCATGGGACCAAGGGCCGTAGAAAAGCTGGAACGCCGCGCCCAGCCCGTAGCCAACTGGTATTTGGATGCGGCCCTGCTGAGGCAATATTGGGGCCGCGAACGAACCTATCACCACACCGCCCCTGTCAACCTCACCTATGCCCTGCGGGAGGCCCTGCGCCTACTGGCGGAGGAAGGCTTAGAGGCTCGCTGGCAGCGCCACCAACACACGGCGGAATACCTCTGGGCGGGGCTGGCGGATCTGGGCCTCGCCTGCCATGTGCCCCAGGAATTTCGGCTGCCTACCCTGACCACCGTGCGCGTGCCCGATGGCGTAGATGCCAAGGCCGTGGGGCGGCAACTGCTGACGGAATACAACATTGAAATCGGCGGCGGCCTGGGCGAACTCGCGGGCCGAGTGTGGCGCATCGGCCTGATGGGCCACAACAGCGACCCGACCCATGTAGATACCCTGCTGAAAGCTCTGAAGGCTGTGCTTCCCTAGGGGGATTCCACCGACTTACACCAGGCCCTAGTTATACCCCCGGTTGAGTGGGCGAGAAGACCGCGCCCCTACGTCAGGTTGGACGGCTTAGCCATTAGGGTGATGGGATTCAGCTTGGGGATTACAAAAGATTCTGCGCCGGACGCGGAAACCTAGCCCCTACCGTATTGGGTTCATGTAGGGGCTAGGTCTCCTGACCCTTTGGCGGATATGGGTTCTCGCAAGTGCCGCCAGTCAATCAGGGTAGGACGACACTGACCCAAATATCGCGAGCTGTATGTAAGGATTGCTATATCCCCTGCGACTAACCGTCAGTCCAGAGTTTTGTTGGCAATAGTTTGTTGGCGATAGTTTGTTGGCGATAACCGAGGGCTATTCTACGGAGTTGAACCCCTACGGATCGCTATATATTTGGTGAGGGAACGTAAATTTGCTGAAGCCTGAGTAATTTCACAGATTCGTTAGAATCAATTAATACCCTAGCTTAATCACTATTGAGCATTTAAATCCTTTTAAGTGCTTCAAATGGGCCGGAATTGACTCAGGCTAGGCTGTATTTATAGCTACCCTCCTGATTTCCTGTCGTCACCATCGTAAGGCTTTCTAACATGAATCCAGCAGAGTTTGAAGCTCGCTATCAAGAGCAAGTTCGCGACATTTTGAACCGTCTGCAATCGGCCATGGCCGTATCCTCCCAGCTTGAAGCCTCCATGGCCGACATTGGCGATTCCCTACAACAGCTCAGCCGCGAGGTAGAGCTATTTTTGGCCAGCCAGCGCCGATCTCAACCTGACCAACCCTAGGAGAATCGGGTTAGCCCGTTATCCTAGGCGATCCCCTCCTATCCAATCCGCATCAGAAAAACCCGATTCCCAACCCAGAAAGCCGTAGGGGTGAGGTTTCCTCACCCCTATCGATGGCAGGGGAAAGCAATCCGAATTTGGCATCAAGGGGCCAATACCTCGCGAATGGTCTGCACCAGTTCCTTCAGGCGCACGGGTTTGACCAAATAGCGACAGGCCCCTAGGGCTAAGGCTCGTTCCTGGTTTTCTAGGAAGGCATAGCCAGAAACCACCACCACCGGAAGCCTTAGCCCGCCCGATGGGGTTTGCAGCATCTTCAAAAGACAGTAGCCATCGGGATCCGGCAGGCCCAGATCCAACACCAACAGATCCGGGTGAAAGTCCGCTAGGGTTTTCTGAAGCAACAGGCCATCGGGCAGAGCAAAGACCGTAAACCCAGCGAAGGTGAGGTAGTCAAAAAACAGCAGCCGATTGGCGTAGTCATCCTCAATGATGAGGATGCGTGGGGCATAGATGAAGGCTTTTGGAGATGACACCATAACTCTGGCAAGCTCTCGCTAGGGTCTCGCCCATAGGGCTAACCGTGTTGCTGTTGCATCGTTCTGAGGGATGGTAGGAAAGGACATCCCCTGGCCATCCATCCTGCCCTGGGAAAAGGGGCTGGGGCCTTTAAACCTTTATGGGGGCCGCAACAGGTTAAGCCGCAACATTCCGAGGGAGACGGGGCAGTCAGGTTTCTGGGAAAAGGTGAAGACCCTATAACCATGGATTTTAATCTCTGCTGGGCTGACAATATGTCTCCGTCTAGGCCAATAGCCGGGGACACCATAGGAATTTATCCATTTAAAGATAGAGGGGGACTCTATGGTTGATCCCACGGTTTTAGATCAGTTTATAGAGGCGCTCCGGGCCTATGGCCAAGCCTACGGTATGCCCTCCACCCTAGATCGCTGGCAAGGGATAGCGGCCACCCTTTTGCGACTGATGCAGGAGGGGCGCACTCAGCCCTTATCGGCAGACCAGGTCACCGATCTCTTAGCTCAATCCACCGCCCTGTGGGACGCCCCTGATCCCACGTTTCCCCGCTCCCCCGGCGAGATCGACACAGATTCTAGGCCTACCCATGCCTCTGCGATGGATAGCCTAGCGGCGGCTGAACATCTAGGGGATCTGAACAACCCGGAAACCCTGGCCCGGACGGCACACCGTTGGCACCACCACCTACAGCTGACCTCATCGGTATAACTTGGGACAAGCTTCGGCTTTTCAAACGTCCTCTTAGGGCTAGCGGGGCATCGGCCCAATCTATAGCGGATTTCACACGGGTCAAGCACATGGCGATGATCCCCCCTACCCCCCTTTTTAAGGGGGGTATAGCGTGAACCTTAGACAACTAGGCACTGGGGGGATCTAGAACTCAGCAAAGGTGTATCTCATGCTATCGAGAACCGCTATAGCCGATGCAATACACGCAAAAAGCCGGGGTTATGCCCCGGCTTTTTGGTTGATATCATCTCAACTTAACAACCCTCTGGGCCACAGAAACTATGGGCGTATAGCACCTCTGCGTCACAGATATAGATGATGCCCGCATAGTCGGTGAAGAAATGTGCGGCCACCTTATCTGAAATCGCTAGGGCCATGTCGTAGGTGTCGGTGAGTATCTCGAACTTGATATTTGAGGTGGTATCGGACACGCTGGGTTGCCCCGATGAACGCATATTCCGACTACCTTTACCGCCCGTTTCCACCACCGTATAGCCGCTAGCCCCAGAGGCGTCGATGATTTTGGCAATCTGTTTGAGCAACAATTTTTCGGTGATGATAACGAGCTTCTTAGCTGGCTTAGCCATGGGATGACCTCCTTAGGTCTACATTTGTCTACATTCATTGAATCACTGGGTTAACGGGCCACAGGAACCCCGGCAAGCCGGAACCCTTTCGGGTTAGCCCCCCGTCATCGCCTGGGCGAGGCCGACAAAGAGCGGAATGCACAGGGCAATGGCAACCGGGGTGCCGATGGCGGTGGATGCCCCAATGTAGGCGGAGGGGTTGGCCGAGGGAATGCCCGCCCGCAGGGTGGGAGGCCCAGAGATATCAGAACTGGAGGCGGCAATCACGGCTAGGAGGGCAACACCGCCAGGGCTGAAGCCAGTGGCGTAGTGGGCAATCATACCGAGACCGAAGGCAATAAATCCATGGGCAAAGGGTGCGACAAAGGCGTACAGCGCATACCACTGAGCAACCTTGCGCAGTTCATTTAAGCGTGACCAGGCTTCCATACCCATAATCAACATCAGGATGGATAGCAGACCCCGGAAGAGAGGATCGTAAAAGCTCTCGTAGACACTTTCGGGCCGGGTGAGAATCCCTAAGGCAAGACCCAGCAACAGGGCCGATAGGGCAGGGCCTTGGAGGCTTTCTTGAATGATGGGCCAAATTTTAACTCGCCCACTGCCAGAGCCGCCCGACTCGCTAGCATAGGCACCGACGGAACCACCCGATTCGCCAGCATAGCTCCCTGAGGAACCACCACCCACGGCATCGGTATAGCCACCGACGGCAACGGGCTGCCTGTCCACATACTCCTGGCTGAGAAATTTCTCGTTTTTCAGGTACTTTTCGCGCTTCTGCTTGCTGGTATAAAGGCTGGCCAAAACGATGGCCGTCACCAAAGCCGAGATATCCATAAAGGGATAGAGTGCGCCAGCCCAGGCTTCAAATTCAATGCCTTGGCCCTCCAGCATCGTAATGCCAGCCACCATGGTGGAACCACTCACGGCACCGAACAAGCCCGCCGTCGCCAAGGCATCTACGGTTCTGATTCCTGGCAGCTTGGCGAAGGTGTAGCGCCCAATCAGCACGATCACAATCCCTGTGACCACCGCAAACAGCGCAGGCAGCAGCATTTCCCCCAGGTTGGCATTGCGAATGCCCATGCCGCCCGTCAGGCCGACCTTGATCAGCAGCATGAACACGATGAATTTATAGATGGCATCGGGAATGGCCAACTGGCTACCCAGAGCCGCAATGACGACCCCGCCAATCAGAAAGCCAAGGGTTGGGGACTGCAACTGCGACCCGAACCGGGCTAAGAAATCAAGCAAGAAATCCACAAAAACCTCCTTCTACTCCCCCGTAACGAGGAGCGACTCTGGTGATAAATGAGCATGAAAACGTTGAAGAAAGTAAGGGTGAAGGGCCTCACCCCTACAGCACAGGTGTGATGAAGGAACCCGCTGACAGGCGGTTCAGCAAGAACCACCCTCGAACCGGAGTTGCCAGGTGGTCGCGAACCTGTAGCGCCCTACATAGAGCTAGGTCTATCGATTCCTGAATCCCTATGTGCTTAAGTCTATCCCTAAAACCCAGATTCTTTTCGCTTAGATCCGCCGACTTTGAAACGCAATGTCAAATCTGAACCATAAGTTTTTCTTTTTACTGGCAATCGTTGGCATATTCTTGGCTAATGTAAATTACTGCCCTAGAGTTTTATCAATGCTCTATGGCGTCTTATCAATACCTGGCTGTGGGTGGATACAGATAGCTGATTGCCCGACACACCTTCAAAGTCTGATTGACGGACAAAACTTGCTAGAACCCAGAATCATCAAAGGGTCAGGAGACCTGACCCCTACATTATCCCAACGCTTTAGGGGCGAGGTTTTCTCGCCCGGTGCAGAATCTTGGGTCAGTCAACCAGCTCCAAAGTAGTGGCGCGTCAGGTCTAAAATGTTCGGTCGCTCAAGTCGGCCAGGCTGTTCCAACCCTATCTAGGGGTAATCTGGGCAGGCTAACCCTTTGAACCATGACCTGTCCTCACCCTTTAACCTCAGGGTTAGCAACAGGCGAAGCCATGGCGGGATTAATCAACCCACATTTCGGGGGGTGTGGTGGCCGGAACGTAGGGGGCTGGTGGGCTAGCTTGGGCCAGGTTAAACCACCCTATCGCCAGTACTAAGCCAAACCCACAGCCCACCAAAAAGGTCCAGGCGTGGGACGCCTCCAGGACGCAAAGCAGGCGACGGTCGCCGCTATAGACCTGGACAAGCCAGCCTTCCTGGGTATTATCGAACCGGGTTCGCAGTTTAGAGGAGTCAAACTTGTTCATGGTGTTCACGCAATGTTGATCGAATGGGTGTGGCGATAGCGAGGTAGAACCCGACCATGTAGATCCGCCACGATGGAAAAACCTGTCAGCCCTTCACCGGTTCAGGACGATCCTCCCAAGGCTCAAGACAGGTACAGGAGATCGCAAAAACTCTGTAGGGCGGGCATTCTGCCTGCCATAGCAACAGCCAAGAGGGCTGCCCTACCTTAGAACGACGATCTACTGAGGATGAATCGAACCTAACGTTGGGTTAATTGAGTTGGATGGATAGCTGCCAAACGAAAGATAGAAATCTATGCTTTCGGCTTGAACGATATTTCTAAGTTTATACCTGGAGTCTTGGTAGCGACCAGGATCTACATCGGTTCACCCTCAATAATTATTTGAACCGATTCATAAGCTGTGCTTTTGAGAGGGTGATGGTCAGAGGGGTTAGGGTCGCGTCAATCACCAGCGTCTATGCTGGCGGGAGTTTCTTGGCTAGAGCCAAGGTGATTGGCCATGTCTTCCTTGAGTTGGGAGAGTGCCTGCCAGAGATCGGTGCGATGCAGCCAGCCGACATATCCCGCGTAGAGACAAGCGCCACTGGGGGCGATCACAAAAACGTGATCAATGCCCAGGGGATGCCGCCATACCCGGATCACGGACTGATCCTCTAGGGTCAGAAAGGGTTCCGATTGGGGCAGGTCGCGGGGGTGGGCATCGGTCATGCCGGGGATAGCCCGCAGTTGTTCAATCACCGGGTGCTGGGTGAGGGGTTCGCTGAGGTCTTCCCCTGCCCAAAATTGGCGAATGGTTTCTACGACCCAGGGATGGTTACGCATGGCGGCATGGCTGAGGCCCTCCATCGCCACAAACTGGGCGTGGGGAACCTTGGTGCTTTCCACCGGAATGGTGCCGTCGCTGCCCCTGTCCACATCCCCCGCAATCACCAGGGTTTTGATCTGTTGGGCAAGGGTGCTAGCCATGGTTCGGCGGTCTTGGCCTAGGTCGGCGGCAATGCCCACCCCCATCTGCAAGGGGTCGATGATCCGGCCCAAATCGGCCCCGCCCACCGGAGAGGCCACCAACACCAGGGAATGGACCTGCGGCCACCAGTCGGGATGGCGGGTCAACACCTCCAGCCAAATTAGCCCGCCCATGGAATGGCCAATAATTCGCAGGGGCGCGTCTGGGTAGGTTTTCACCGCCTCCGTGGCAAGGCGTTCCACATCCTCAACGAGGGGAGCCATCCGCAGCCAGGTCATGGCATAGTTCAGGCTGGGGGCAATGATGTGGGTCTGCTCCGTGGCCAACTGCTGGGCCAGGGCAACCATGTGTTGGTTATTGTCGGCCCAGCCATGTTGGGCAAAGAGAAGATAATCTGGCGACATCACCGATTCCTAATGACTGATTCCTAAAACCTCGAAGACCAAGGCATTGGCGCGGATGGCCATGTGGGCAACCCTGGTATCGACCGATCCTAGTGCCTCATTGTCCTGCGAGTTGGTTGAATAGGCGAGTTTATGGATTGGATGAGACGACTACATAGGATGTTAGTGACCTGATTGCAGAATATTCCATCGCCATGACTCGCTTCACCACCCTTCGTCAGTTTTTGCCCATTTCAGACACCCTCGCCACCGCCGGACAGCCTACCGAAGCAGAATTTGCGGCCATTGCCCAGTCGGGCTACAAGGTTGTCATTAACCTGGCCCTGCCCACCTCTGATCATGCTTTGCCCGATGAACAGGCTACGGTGGAGTCTTTCGGGATGACCTATGTGTCGATTCCGGTGGTGTGGGAAAACCCCACGCTGGCGGATTTAGATCAGTTTTTTCAGGCGATGGATGCCCATCAGGAACACAAAATCTTCGTCCATTGCGCCCTGAATATGCGGGTTTCGGTGTTTGTCTACCTCTACCGGATACTGAGGCTGGAGATTGATCCCGCCATGGCCCAGCGAGAGTTGTTCGCCGTCTGGCAACCCAATGACCGCTGGCAACGGTTTATCGACGAGGCCATGGCATCTCACTCCAACCCTTCCCATCCCTAAACCGATGGTCATAAAACACGAGAGGGGTTAGCCGTAGCCAACCCCTCTGATGGTGATTTGTTACCGGTTATTGGTTGGTGGCGATTCAGTGTGAGGGGCCAGATGATCGGTAACTAAGTCGTAGACGACTAGAGGCCGACCCATTTCACCCAACACCGACACCATCCACCAGTAAAGACCTACATCACTCCGGTCATGTCGGTGGTGTCCTTCAGGAAACCGCTGTAGGCTTCCATGCCGTGTTCGCCGATATCCAGGCCCTTCATCTCCTCTTCAGCGGAAACGCGGATACCCAGGGTGGACTTCAGCACCATCCAGAAGATGGTAGTGGCCACCACGGTGAACAGACCCACGGACAGAACCCCAAGGATTTGCGCCCCCAGTTGGCCCAGGCCACCGCCGTAGAACAGGCCATTGATGGCATCTTCGGCACCGCCCTGGGTGAAGTTGTTGGCGTTGGCAAACAAGCCCACAGCCAGGGTGCCCCAGATGCCACAAACCAAGTGGACGGAGGTCGCGCCCACGGGGTCATCAATTTTGATGCTGTCGAAGAAGCCGACGGAGAACACCACGATGATGCCCGCAATCAGTCCAATCCAGAAGGCTCCGGCATAGCCCACCACATAGCAGCCAGCGGTGACACCCACCAGACCAGCCAAGATGCCGTTGATGCTCATGGACAGGTCGGGCTTGCCGCTGAGCGCCCAGGAGGTAAAGGTGGCCGCCATGCCGCCTGCTGCCGCCGCAATGTTGGTAGTGACAGCGATGTAGGGCACAGCTAGGTCAGCCGCCAGTTGAGAACCGGGGTTGAAGCCGAACCAGCCTAGCCACAGAATCAAACAGCCCAGGGTAGCGATACTGAGGTTGTGGCCGGGGAGAGCGCTCACCTGGCCTTCGGAGGTGTATTTACCCATGCGGGGGCCAAGCAGAGCGGCACCCATGAGGGCAGCCCAGCCACCGACGGAGTGCACGATAGTAGAACCGGCAAAGTCGTGGAAACCCTGCTCGGCTAGCCAGCCACCACCCCAGAGCCAGTGGCCTGTAATGGGGTAGGCAATGGCGGTGAGCAGAATGCTAAAAATCACGAAGTCGAGGAACTTCACCCGCTCGGCTACCGCACCCGACACGATGGTGGCGGCGGTACCCGCAAAGGCCGCTTGGAACAGGAAGAAGGTGTCCTTGGTGAGGCCGCCATCGGAGGACAGACCATAGTTTTCGGCGGGGCCACCGAGGAAGATGCCACCCCAGCCAATCCAGCCGTTGCCAGCCAGTCCACCAAACATCAGCGAGAAGCCGATGAACCAGAAGGAGAGGGTGGCGAGGGCAAACACCAGCAGGTTTTTGGTGAGAATATTCACCGCGTTCTTTTGGCGACAGAACCCGGTTTCTACCATGGCGAATCCGGCGTTCATGAAAATCACCAGGAAGGCGGCAATCAGAACCCAGATGTTGTCTAGGACGGTTTGCACATCCGCCGCCGATAGCTCATCTTGGGCGTGGGCGGCCATGCCCCAAGTAACGACAATCCCGATGGCGAGAGGAATACAGGCAAGACCAGCCCAGCTTCCAACCCGACCAAAGATCCGCTTTGCCGCTTGGTCAAAGGGCGGCACACTGGCGCTCCAGAAGGACGGCTTCGACCGCCTCCGGAACTTAGAACGATTTTTCAACATTAAGTTAGACATCTTGACAGACGTTCCTTCAACACAATCAGACAGCAAACACGGCCTATCTGCCAAACAATCCAGCGAGAGCCAGACAGCGGCGCAGCAGACTTGGTAGGGGAGCCAACCAGCTACGGTTTAGTTAGCCTATGAACCAAGATGAGACAGGTCAAAACAGCCCCCAGGTCGGCCAAGACCAACCCTGGGAAGCCCACGCCCCATGGTTTGTTAACTAAAGCACCGTCAGCAAAAACGAATTGGCATCGCTGCAACGTTACCGTAGCTTTACAGAACAAAATGATTCCATCAATTCTGAGGCCGTCAATCTGTATCAGGAAATACATAACGCCCCAAAACGGCAGGAAAGCCCCGATTTCTGAGGGCTAGACTTGGGATTAACGCGCCTGTAAATGAAGAAACGCGCAAAAAGGCTAGATAGTACACGCGGTGCCCTGGGCTGGTCTTGCCTCTAGGCCTTGCCCATGTTCTGAAGGTATTTTTGGCTACCGAGGGTCTCTAGTTGGGCCTGCTTCGCTAGAACTTCGGCCTCTAAGTTGCGGCGATATTCGGCCACCCGATCCAGCAGGGCAGGGCGATCACAGGCCAAAATTTGCACCGCCAACAGCCCCGCGTTTTTGGCATTGCCAATGGCCACCGTTGCCACCGGAATTCCCCCCGGCATTTGTACAATGCTGTAGAGGGAATCTAGCCCCTGCATGGTGCGACTGACCACGGGCACCCCCACCACGGGCAAGGGCGTGAGGGCAGCCACCATCCCCGGCAAATGGGCCGCCCCCCCGGCTCCGGCGATAATCACCTTCAGCCCCCGTTCCCGTGCTGTTTGGGCATACTGCACCATGCGCTCTGGGGTGCGGTGGGCCGACACAATCGCTACTTCATACGCCACCCCAAAGGCTTCGCAGACCTCCACCGCCGCCTGCATGGTGGGCAAATCCGAATCGCTGCCCATGATGATGCCAATTTCCGGTGTTGTCGTCGCTGTCGTCATTCGATGGACTCCTTAAATATGTATACAGTGTGCAAGATGGGGGCGAGGTGTTTAGGGCAAGGCATTTAGGGCAAGGAGACCTTGCCCCTACAATCCGGGAGGCCACCCGTAGGGGAGAGGTTCCCTCGCCCCACCCTATCCCCGCGCAATCTGGGGGAAACCCGTAGGGGAGAGGCTCCCTCGCCCTTCCCCTCGCCCTTCCCCGTTGCCCAGCACCCGCCCGCCAAAGGTTTCAAATCATGTCGAGGGTGGAAGCCAGTAGCAAAACGTCATAAGATTTTACAGAAGTTATCAACCGCCCCACCCCTGCCGCCATGACGCTGACCAACGACAAAACCGACGATAAAACCGTAGTCCGCGACTATTTCAACGCCACGGGCTTCGACCGCTGGCGGCGCATCTACGGCGATGGCGACGTCAACAAAGTACAGCTCGACATTCGCAAGGGCCACCAAAAAACCGTCGATACCCTGCTGGACTGGCTGAAAGCCGACGGCAACCTCAAAGACATCACCTGCTGCGATGCGGGGTGCGGCGTGGGTAGTCTCTCCATCCCCCTCGCCCAAGAAGGAGCCAAGGTCTACGCCAGCGACATCTCGGCCAAGATGGTCGAAGAAGCCCAGGAACGGGCACAGGAAGCCCTCAACGGCGAAAATCTGCCTACTTTTGAGGTGAAAGACCTGGAAGAACTATCCGGCAGCTACCACACGGTGATTTGCCTAGATGTGCTAATCCACTACCCCAAGGAGCAGGTGGAGGGCATGATTAAGCACCTTAGTTCCCTAGCCGAATCGCGCCTAATCCTCAGCTTTGCGCCCAAAACCCCCTGTTACACCGTGCTGAAGAAAATTGGCGAATTCTTCCCCGGCCCCAGCAAAACCACCCGCGCCTACCTGCACCGCGAGGCCGATATTGTGGCCATCCTAGAGGCTAGCGGCTGGCAAATTGAACGCCGCGCCATGACCAAAACCCAGTTCTACTTCTCTCGAATGCTGGAAGCCGTAAAAGCTAGCGCCTAGCCGTACAACGCCGACTGTTTTTACCCCTGCCGTTGCGTTTCTGCGGTGCTATGGCGCAGGAGATTTCTCCGTCCTAGGTTCAGCCCCAGGGCAGATGAGGTACCTAGGGGGCTGCTTTAAGCTGACAGGGCATAGGTGCTACCTTGGGTTGATCTATGGCCTGAGTTACAATTCTTTACAGACGTTACGCACGGGCATTATGACAGGCAACTTCATCAAGCGCTCCACTCAACGGCGAACCTTCGCTACGGCTTCCCTAGGGGCCATTTTTTTGCTGACTTCAGCGGCGTGCAGCCCTCAGGGCGGCGACGTTGCAGCTCCTCCCAGTGAAGAGACGACCACCGTTGAAGCGGCAACCGATAGCGATCAACCTGACGGTGATCAATCGATGATGTCGATTGCTTTAACGGCGGAAGGGCGCGAATTTTTCCTGGATGGCCAGGGCGACGGCAACCCGGATATTGTGGTGCAGCAGGGTGATGCGGTGGAAGTGACCCTCTGTGTGACCGGGGGCACCCACGATTGGGTAGTGGATGAATTTGATGCCGCCACCAATGTCATCTCTGTGGGGGATGAGTGCAGCACTGTTGAATTTGTGGCCGACCAGGTCGGTGAGTTTGAATACTATTGCAGCGTCGGCAACCACCGAGCCGAGGGCATGGTCGGTCGGTTCGTTGTGGAGTAGGCTATTCGTCCATTCAGAATGTACGGATGGGTTCGACTCTGTTAATTTTGAGGGGTCGTGGCGGGCAGTGCCCACCCTACCTACTATCCATGGACCTAACGTCCGTCAGCCTAGTCCTACACACGGTTGCAACTAGGCTGCTAGACGACTCTCGCTAGACGACTCTCCTTGGCCGGATGGCCCTAGCGCATGACGGGGGGCTGCCACTCGCTGAAGGTTTCGAGGTGCCCCCAATAGGCTAGGTAGCCGATGAAAGCCCAGATCGCTGCCGCCAGTAGCAGCACCACCGCCCCCACGGTACGCCAGGTTTTGTTGTCTCGGAAATAGACCAGCGTTGGGGCCGCCAACACGCCCCCCAATCCCGTGAGGATGAACCCTAGTCCGGCAATTAGGGGGCGGCGGGTTTGTTCCAGATCAATAATGCGTGCCCCTACTACAATGGCGGCCAGTCCTGCAAAAAAGGCGTAGACCGTGAGGGTGAGCAAGTCCCAGCCCTGGGCAATGGCAATCGCCGCCGCCAGGTAAAGCCCGCCAAACAGCACCGTGGTTTCGCCAAAGGAAATATTGAAACTACCGGGAACGGGCCACGTCCACATCATGTGTAGCCCTGTGGCTAGGGCGATGCCCCCCACCAGGCCAAAGCCGGGAATCCAGCGCTTTAGATTAGCGCCATCCAGGCCGCGATAGACAAAATCCGCTAGCAGCACCAACCCCGCCACCATATTGATCAGCATCAGGGTGATGTAGTCGATAAACATAGGGCTTTTCTCCAGTTTGCTAAAACCATGGAAAACACCGGGTCAAAACCCCGCAATCCGTCAGCATCCTAACAAACTCTCAACCTGTACGGGCGCACGGCGGTGCGCCCCAACCTGCTCAATTCTTCGTACGGGCGCACGGCGGTAGGCCCCAACCTTGCCCCGACGGGAACAATCAGAGTATGCTGCGGCCAAAACCGTTGTGTTGCCATGGCTGCTATCCACCCCTCCATTGACTTTCGCTCTGATACCGTAACCTGGCCCACCGACGAGATGCGGGCGGCCATGGCGGCGGCTGAGGTGGGCGACGATGTCTATGGCGAAGACCCAACGATATCGGCCCTAGAAGCCTTGGCGGCGGAAATGCTGGGCAAAGAGGCGGGGCTGTTTGTGACCAGCGGTACCCAGGGCAATTTGATCGCCGCCCTCAGCCATGCCCAACGGGGGGACGAGGCCATCATGGGAGAAGATGCCCACACCTATTGCTGGGAGGCCGGAGGGATGGCTGTTTTAGGCGGAATCACCCCCCGTCCACTGCCCACCGATAGCCGGGGACGAATGGATTTGACCCACATTCGCCAAGCCATCCGAGGGGATGATCCCCACCTGCCCACCAGCCGCCTGATTTTGCTGGAAAATAGCTCCGGCGGCAACCATGGGGCCGCTATCGAGCCAGCCTATTTTGAGGGGGTTCATGCCATTGCACAATCCCACGGACTCAACAGTCACCTCGATGGTGCCCGTCTATTCAACGCTACGACGGCCCTGAAATGTGACCCCATCACCATTACCCGATGGGTGGATTCCGTCAGCATTTGCCTGAGTAAAGGGCTGTGTGCCCCCGTGGGATCGGTGCTGGTGGGCAATCGGGACTTCATCAAAACTGCCCGTCGCAATCGAAAACTGCTGGGGGGCGGCATGCGTCAGGCTGGAGTATTAGCCGCCGCTGGATTGATTGCCCTCAAAACCATGAGCCAACGGCTCCAATCCGACCACGACAAGGCTCAACAATTAGCTCAGGGATTAGCGACGATTCCTGGCATTGACATCAACCCCGCCCAGGTGGAAACCAACATGGTTTTTTTCGCCCTCGCCGATGATCTATCCCTCTCTCCCACCGACCTGGTGAATCGCCTAAACCAAGACTACGGCCTCCACATTGGCGGCTACGATCACCGCACCCTGCGGGCCGTCACCCACTATTGGATTGCGCCAGAACAGGTGGATAACTTGGTGACGGCCATTCGGGCGATTTGCGGCTAAGGTTAACCTTGAATCCCCATAGCAGCAGATTTATAAGATCGCGACCTGAGGCAACCGCTAGGTCTTGCGAGATAGCACCGCTATGATAAAAGGAGCCTATCTGCAACCAGACGTTTGGCCATGACGGCAACCCCAGATCCCAGTAACTTCCAAACCGAATTGTTTGAGCGCTTTGATCGGCTGGAGCAAAGCTTAAATCAGCGCATTCAGGATCTAGAGCACAATATTCAGGGCCTAGAGCAAAAACTTGATACCGATATTCAGCGTATTGATGAGCGCACCAACAAGTGGGAAGAGCGCTTCTTGCAACTGTCCAAAGATAACCTGATGATTTCGCGCACCGTCATTATTGCTGCCGCTACGGTGGTGATTTTCGGCAGCGTGTTGGATAAAGCCGAAGTGTTGGTGGAAGGCTTTGCTCGACTGGTGGGTAAGTAGCCTTAAAAATTAACTGATTTAGTGAAACCCTAAATCGGTGCTTTTGCCCGCATGGACGAGGGCGAGTTGGTAATACTTGTGGGCGTGTTCAATCAGGTCAAGGGCTTGGGCTTCGGAAACGTCGCGAATCACCTTGCCGGGAACGCCCATCACCAGGGAACGGGGGGGAACATCTTTGGTCACAACCGCCCCCGCTCCGATGATGCTGCCGCTGCCGATGCGCACGCCGTTCAACACCACCGCTCCAATGCCGATCAGGCTACCCGTTTCCACATGGGCGCTATGGATGACGGCCCGATGGCCCACCGTGACGCGATCCGCTAGATAGGTGGGTTGGCCCGGATCGCCGTGGAGGATGGCCCCATCCTGCACGTTACTGTAGGGGCCGATGGTGATCGACTCCACATCGCCCCGCAGCACCGCTCCATACCAAACACTGCATCCCTCTTGGAGAATGACCTGGCCGATCACCGTGGCATTGGGGGCCACAAAGGCCGCTTGAGAAGTATCGGGGGTGGGCCAAATTAATGACATAGATAACCTTTTGAGGGCTAGAAATCATCAGGACGGTAGGGGATCATCAGGATTCAAAAAATCAATCGTTCCCCCTTCGTCCCGTCGTCAGTAAACCATAGAATCCAGGGTTCGACGAAGATGGGTAGAGCAGACGGCCTGCCTGCCCTAGAGACAGCCCAAGGATCGTTTTGCCGTAGAGCGGCAATCCGTTGAACGGAATTTTCTCCAGGGTTTTAGGGAATTTCGGTCGTCCTCGGCCATCCTGATGACAAAGTCCACTGAATCCCAAAGGTATAATACGGCTACAGCATCGTTTTGATTCGCTCCTCAGAGGAAGTGTCTGGTTTCTGCCCAATGGTTAATTCCGCCCTGCAATACCCCATCTACGGCCCAGAAATCCAGTGTCCTCACTGTCGGCAAACCATCCCGGCCCTCACCCTGACGGATACTTACCTGTGTACACGCCACGGAGCCTTTGAGGCCAACCCCGACACCAAGGAACTGGTGCATTTGCAATCGGGGCGGCACTGGCGGCAGTGGGACGGGGAGTGGTATCGCCAACACACCCATCCCGATGGCATTCGCTTTGAAATTCACGAAGCCCTGGATCGTCTCTACACCGAGGGCTATCGGGCCACCAGGGTGATCATTGCCGAGCGCTACAAGGACTTGGTAAACGGCTATCTAGAGCGAAATTCGCCCTGGCGAGGGCAGGGGGATGTGACGGCGGCTCCCAAGCTCTACGGCTTGCCGGTGGAATTTAGCCCCCCCGAATCCGAAGATCCCCAATGGTCGGTGATCAACTTCACCCTAGAAAAGGAGCCAGGGGTGCCCGTTCGTTATCCCTACTTTCGGCTGTTTGAGTAACGGCCCATCGCTAGCCTCACCGCCAAGCCAGGTTCCGCCGACCTCCCTCTGAGACGCTACAGGGAATCGATCCCCCCTAGCCCCCCTTAGAAAGGGGGGAACCGGAGTCAAAGTCCCCCTTTCTAAGGGGGATTGAGGGGGATCTCCGAGGACTTGCGGCATAAAAACCAGATGTGTACACACAGTAGCTCTGAGCCCCTACCGCTTATAGAAAAGTCTCTATTCCGCTTGGTTCCTAGGGTTGATCCCCCCTAGCCCCCTTAGAAAAGGGGGAATCGACTTCAAAATTCGGATTTGCTATGGGATTCCTTACTCCTCGGCCAGTTTCAGTTCGTGGATGTTCCAGAATGCGCCGCCAATGGCCGTATATTGCACCCCTTCCACGGTGTTGCGCACCGCCGACAGGGAGAGGTTGTTGATCAGGTAAATAAAGGGCAGATACTCCTGGGTAAGCTGCTGGGTTTCTTTGTAGAGTTCAAAGCGTTGGGCTTCGTCCACTTCCTGGGCCGCTTGGATGTAAAGATCGGCGATGCGGCGTTCCCAGTCGGCAGCCTGCCAACCCTCTAGGGGCGTTTGGCTAGGGCCAGCCTGTTGGTTAAAGGCGTGGAGTGCTCCATCCAGCAGCCATACGTTTGCGCCGCCGTTGGGTTCTAGCCCTCCGGTTAGCCCCAGAATGCAGGCTTCCCACTCCAGGCTATCGGTGAGGCGATCTACCAGCACATTGAAGGCGAGGGGCTGAAAGTCTACCTGAATGCCCAATTTTTCCAGGTCGCTTTTAATTTGTGCCCCAATAGATTCGCGGATTTTGTTGCCGGAGTTGGTGATCAACGTGAACCGTACCCGGTTGCCGTCGGGGTCTACCAATTGACCAGAACCATTCAGGGAAAAGCCCGCTGAGGTCAGCAATTCCTTGGCCTTTTCGGGGTTGTAGGGATAGGTGCGAATGCCCATTTCCGGCGGTGCAAAGAAGGGATTGGGCACGGAAATGGGGGAGGTTTGGGGTGAGCCTAGCCCTTGGAAAATATTGTTGACCATGGTGTCGCGGTCGATGCCGTAGGAAACGGCCTGCCGAAAGGCGACGTTATTAAACCATCGAGAACGCACAGGGTCTACCAAGGGCTTCCCATCCCGGCTAGCCTGGTTGAGGTTAAAAAAGAAAAAGCTGGTGCCCAGGTCGGGGCCGCCGTTGTAAATGGTGAAATTGCCCCGTTCCTCCTCC
This sequence comes from Spirulina sp., assembly GCA_044070495.1. Classification (GTDB taxonomy): domain Bacteria; phylum Cyanobacteriota; class Cyanobacteriia; order Phormidesmidales; family Phormidesmidaceae; genus Nodosilinea. The sequence continues at coordinate 70,776 of JBIPSI010000018.1, forward strand.
TGTTTTAGCAAGGAGAAAAAGGTGGGCTGAACCCCCACAGAATCTAATCCGCCGGAGCGAAACTGCAAAAAGGCGGTATCGGTGGAGCTGACAATTTGCCAAACAATTTGCTCGATGTAGGGCTGGGAGTTGCCTGCGGTGTCCTTGCGCCAGTAGTGGGGGTTGCGCTCAAAAATCACCCGCTCGCCGGGGATATATTGCCCTAGACGGTAGGGGCCGTTGGTAATAATGTCGGTGGGGGAGGTATCAGTACCCCAGGTCGATAAAAAGAGTGGCGTGCCGTCGGCCCCTGTGGTTTCCACCGCCGAGCGCAAAATGTGGGCGGGAATGATTTCTGTAGCGGTGTTGCGCAGAATGGGGGCAAAGGGTTCTGGTAAGGAAAACTGCACCCGCCGATCATCCACCGCCGTCACGGTCGGCAGCAAACCCTGGGTGCCAATGCGGAAACTATCGCGGCTATTGGTGGGAATGTCGGGGTTAAATAGGGTGTCGTAGGTGAAGACCACATCCTCCACGGTCAGCGGTTCCCCATCCGACCACTGCAACCCGTCGCGCAGGGTAAACACAATGGTTTTGCCGTCCTCGGAAATATCCCAGCTTTCCGCTAGGGCCGGAATGACCTCTCCCGTTAGGCCATCGGTGCCCGTCAACCCCTCAAAGGTAAAACTAAACACATTGGGAAACTCCTGGCTCAGCACCGGGTTAAAGGTTTTGGGATCGCTGAGGGTACTTAACACCAGACGCGGCACATTGGCTTCGGCTTTGGCAAATTGCTCTAGGCTGCATCCGCCCAGGGGCAGCATTAGCACAACGATCAGCAGCGCCACTACTATCTCGCGCCACCTTACCCAGGGCAGCGATGGCCGTGTCTGCCAAAATTGCCAGCCCAGAATGGACAGTTGTGCCATGGAATCTCCCTCTGCCAATCTTCTCAATCACTATAGCGACTGAGGGCGCGATAATCCGTCGCCCTTGCGCCCAGACAAACCATGAACGAATGTATCGCCAGGATTGCTGACTATGAACAAAGATTGCTTTTCATGACGGCTTTTCATTTTGTAGCTATTTATACAGTTTTTTGGATTACTTTGATTAAAGAAGGGGTCGTTCCATCCCCTCGTTTGCGCTACTCCACCCCGTCTTATCCAGAGGTTTCGCCATGTCTGCCCAAGAACAAGCCCGCGCGCTGATGATGCGTCACCACCACATGATTAAGAATCGCCAGCAATCGATGCTGTGCCGCACCAACGAAGAAGTGGGGATGCCCGGTGACGCCCACTACTGGAGCGCCATTCAAGGGAAGCCCTCCGCCAATGCCGCCCGCAACTACGACCGCAGCGGATCCGCCATGAGCTAGGATTCCACCAATCATAGGAACTCAGCTACCCTCGTCCTAGGAATTCACAGATATCCCAGGGGCGGGGGTAATTTGTGGATGTTGGGCGTGTGGATCTTGGGAGTTGGGCTGCCGTCCGCGCAGCCAGAAGGTTTCCATCTCGCCGCGCCCCTTAACGTGGATGGAACCCCGTGGCTCTAGCTGGTAGCTGTCCTTAAGTCGTTCGTAGGTGCTAGCGGTAACTTGGATGAGGCCCGGTTCCCCCAAGGATTCCATGCGGCTGGCTATGTTGACGGCATCGCCCCAGAGGTCGTAGATAAACTTTTTGGTGCCGATCACTCCGGCGACGACAACTCCGGTGTTGATGCCAATGCGAATTTGCAGGGGCACGCCGACCTCTGCCTCAAAGGTGGCGGTGACCTGCTGCATGGCGAGGGCCATTTCGGCCATGGCTTCGGCATGGTCGGGGCGGGGGGTGGGCAGGCCAGCCGCCACCATGTAGGCATCGCCAATGGTTTTAATTTTCTCTAGGCCAAACTGTTCGGCTAGGGCATCGAAGCTAGAGAAAATTTGGTTGAGCAAATTCACGAGCTGAATCGGCGACAAACGGCTGGAGAGGCTGGTAAAGCCCACAATGTCGGCAAACAAAATGGAGACTTCATCAAAATGCTGGGGCACCGAAGCCTGGGTTTGCATCAGCTCATCGGCGATGGGTTCCGGCAGAATATTGAGCAGCAGATCCTCGGCCCGCTGTTGCTCCTCTTGCAGCCTCTCAGCACTCACCTGTAGCTCGCCCAGCATGTCGTTCACGCGCTGGCTAAGCTGGCTGAGTTCGTCGTGGCCTTGCACCACCACCCGTTGCGTCAGGTCGTTGGATCGACCAATCTGCTGCACCTCCTGGCTGAGTTTGACCACACGGCGCAAAATCACCCGATCCAGCAGCAGCAAAATGGCGGCGGTGGAAATGAGGCAAGCCCCCAGCAGCGCTAAACCCAGGGATCGCTGGCTGAGTTGCCCCTGGCGGTGGATGTCGCGGGGGAGGGTGACGTCTACCAGGGCTTGGGGGTGGCCATAGATATCCGGCCATAGGGCATAGCCCTTGAGCAGGTTGCGATCCTGGGCTTGCAGCCGAGTCGGAGACGGGACACGCCCCAAGGTTGGGGTCTGCACTCGGTTGGCGGCGCGGCGGTTGTTAATTTCGGCCATCATCGGATCTAGCAAGCCCTGAAGGTCGGGCGGATTGGCCCCCTGGCCCTCCCGATTTTCCAGGTTGTCAACATCGGGATGCACGGTCAGGCTGACCTGGGTGCGACGCGAGAGATCTTCTACCATCGCCGAATTCAGATAGCGCCCCATCAGCATGGCTCCCCTCGGTGGGCCAGTGGCATCGCTTCGCAAAATCGGCTCTACCACCGCCAGAATCAGGAGATCCTCCACCCGCATCAAACCCTGGTGATGGTAGGCCACATGGGGAAACCTCAGCAGCGGGCTATCGGCCTCCAGTTGGGCCAACACGCCGGGGGGAACCGGGGCAAACTCGCCCTTTTCTAGGTCGTAGGCGTTGCTATAGATTACCTCGCCTTCGGTGTTCACCAGCACCAAAACGTTCATCCTCAGACTTTCAAAGGCGTATTTTTGAAAGTTAGACTCCACATAGGCGGCGTTGCCGTCTCGGATAAATTGGTAGGTGTCATCCCAGGCCGCCCAGTCCTCGGTGAGGCTATGCAAATGGTTCAGATCGCTGATGACGGCTTCCTCCACCCGCTGCACGTTGCGTTGGGCATCCTGCTGCTCTAGGCGGCTATAGCTGCGCTGCAAAATCACCGACAAACTGGCATAGACCAGCACCAGAAACCCCAGCAGGGGCACCGTGGTCAACAGTAGGGTCTTGTGGCGTAGATTCATGGTGGGGTGGGCGGTTCATCGGGCGTTTTGGCAAGATGGGAGAAGCCGCCTAGGACGGATGGGCAACGCTGCCCCCTTGTAGCCTACTTCCTGACTACCGTAAGTGACGAGGGGAATTCGGATGGCCTGGGAAAAATATAGGACTTTAAACACCTTGAGTCCCTGGGACGCTGGATAGACGGGTGTTGTTGCCCTGGCCTCAGCAGCCTAGTCGAGCTTTGCAATATTTGTTTACATTAAGACAGGGGTTGCTGACCCCAAAGCCGTGATCACCTCATCGGGGAGCCTTCCACCGTGACCATTTTTTCCACCTTTAGCCCATCGGTGCGGGCCAATTTAGCCGTCCTGTTTGCCGCAGGGCTGTGCTTTTGGTCGGGGTTGGCGGGGCTGCTGCCCACCCTGCCCCTGTTCATCGAAACCCTGGGCGGCAGCGGTCAGCAAATTGGCATTGTGATGGCCTCCTTTGCCATTGGCCTGCTGGTGGCCCGCCCCACCCTGGCCCACCTCGCCGATACCCGTGGCCGCAAACTGGTGATGATCATTGGCCTAATTGCCGTGGCCCTGGCCCCCTTTGGCTATCTGCTGGTGCAAATGCTGCCCCACCTTCAGGTGCCAATCTCCCTGGCGGGGCAAGATTTTATTGTGGATGGGTCGATCCTGGCTCTGATTGCCATTCGCGCCTTCCATGGCCTCAGCATCGCCGCCTTTGTGGTGGCCTACAGCGCCCTGGTAGTGGATCTCGCGCCCCCGGCCAATCGCGGTGAACTGATTGGTTATATGACCCTGGTGAACCCCATCGGCCTTGCCCTGGGGCCAGCCCTAGGCGGCTTTTTATACGAAGCATCCGGCTTTCGGGTGGCGTTTTTGGTGATGGGGATTCTGGGATTTTTGGGCCTGATCCTAGTGCTGCGCCTAGAGGAACCCTATCGTCCCCAGGCAGACCGTTCCGGCGATGCCGCCATCCCCGCCTTTTGGAGCCAACTGTGGTCGGGCCGAGTGCGTACCCCCGCGATGATTTTGCTGCTGGTGGGTCTCGCCTTTGGCACCCTCAGCACCTTTGTGCCCCTCTATGTGCGTGAGGCGGGGTTAGCGCTGAACGTGGGCCTGATCTACACCGCCTCCGCCGTGGCTAGCTTCACCTCCCGCATTGTTGTGGGCCGTGCCTCCGACCGCTACGGACGGGGACGATTCATCACCGCTAGCCTGCTGATCTACAGCCTCGCCATGGGGATGTTCTGGCTGGCCGATAGCGCTCCTCTGTTCCTACTGGCTGGGGTGATTCAAGGCTTTGGGGCCGGAACCCTAATTCCCATGATTGCGGCGCTGATGGGCGACCGCTCCAGCCCCACCGACCGAGGCCGCACCTTTGGCCTTGCCATGGTGGGGTTTGATGTGGGCATTGCCCTGGCTGGCCCCATCTTTGGCACCATCGCCGATGCCCTCAGCTATCGCGGCATCTTCGGCCTCGCCGGGGTGATGACCTTCACTGGGCTGCTGATTTTTATCACCGCCTGTAGCAAAGACCTGCCCCACTCCCTGCGCTTTGCCCTCGGCCAAGGGCGCGACATCTACGCCGTAGATGGCTGGCAAGGCCAAGCCACCCCAGACTAGCGCCAAGGAATCGCCACACTGTGCAGATCGTAGGGCTGAGGTCTTACGCGAATCGACCTACTCCGAGGTGACCGGAGTTGGGTTGACCGTGTTGCGCAGACGATAGCTCAACAGCGACAACGGGTCGTTGGGGTTTTCGGCCTCTAGATCGGCCAAGCTAAGTACCAAGTCGCGGCGATAGCTAACCTCAACGGGAGACAGGGGAGGCTGGGCAAGTAGGGCAATTGCATCGTACCAAAGCCCCGCCTCAGCGTATTGCTGAGCCTGCTGTGAGGAATCCCCGGTGATTTCGATATCGGTGGGCATCGCCACCACCTGTAAATCTGCCTCGTCAATCCTGTTGCGGGAGGGCTGGCTCTCGCTGCACTGGGCAATAATCTTCCAGCGATAGGTTTCGCCCACCACCAGGGGAGGCAGATCGTCGGGCAGGGTGAAGGTCATCCACCCCGTCTGGCTCCGGCCTAGATCAAAGAAAGCGACGGGTTCTAACCGATCATCCGTTGGATCTTCCGAGGTATATCGGTAGATCTGAAGCTCAAGGGGCACTGGCATGGTGTCAGCAATGTACCAGGTTAGCGTTGGGTGCAGACTGGCGGTTTGTCCAATGTGGGCTTGGGGGGCCATGGCCGTAAGGCTGGTGGCGGCCCGTCCATCGCATCCGCCTCGGGTGCCCCCGCCCGTGGTGCGGCGAGGGTAGCCAGGGTCGGCGGGGGGCTGATAGGCGCGAGTCCCGCCCCTAGGGCCTGGGCCTGCGGGGGATAAAGGCTGTCCCCTTCTATCTTCAAAGGCAATATCTTCAAAGGCGGCGGCCAAGGGCCAGGATTGTGGTCTAGCGTCTGTCCCTAGTACCTGTTCCTGGGCAACCCTGGATGAGGGGTTCTCGCGCCCCCAGGCCGCCCCATGGAGAGGGAGGGAAAAGGCCGCAACATGTCCTAAAAGTAGCAAGGAGAGGACTGGCCCTGCTGCATGGTTCCCTAGGTCTTGTCTCATAGCTTTACACCCGGTTTTGTGTGGTTCTAATACAGCGCTGCCCTGGACAATGGTCAACTTGAAAAACGGTTCAAAGGAGCAGAATGAACAACATATCTTCGTTAAAGGCTAAAGCCATGCTCTTAAGGATTTAGAAGATCATTAGCAATGTATTGGGCAATGGCTAGGATTGGATAAAAGTTGTTTACCCATCGAGGTTCGGGCCAGCCTAGACCGATAGTGAAGGGCTATGGAATCAACTATATCAGGTCTAACAAAAAGAGAGAAATCACCGGAAGAATTTCAGTCTAACGAGGATGAATCCTAGAATTCTAGGAGTTCTAGAAAAATTAACCATCCCGACCACTGTGATTTTATCGCAATCGCTTAGCACCTTGGTCGAGATATCGTTAGATTACAAAAACATGACTCTAAAGGCACCGAATTTTTCTGCTAACTTAGCTGCCTTTAAATACCTAGCGTATGACCGTTTTCTGTCAAGGGCACCCCCAGGGGAACCACCTTGGCCAAGGCTGCATCGGAGGCTCAATGGGCCAGCGCAGTTCGCAGCAGGTGCCCGATGCAGTGGATCGTCGTTGAAACGTTCCCCCCAGCCGTTGGGCCAACTGCTTTGCCTGACGGGTACCGCGTCCGCTGAGTTGGGAGGGGGAAGACCCCTCCGCTAACCGCTGACCATTATCCTTGATCTGAATCAGATTTTCCTGGTCGGTAGCCAAGCAGGTGACCGTGAGGCGGGTGGCATTGACGGCATGTTTGCCCACGTTGCAGAGGGCTTCTTCGAGAAACCATCCTAGGGCCTGATACTCGTCGGGGGAGAGCCTCTGGATCTTGAGAGGCTCGAAGCTGACAATGTTGGGGCCGAGGCTTCTAAAGCCCGGAAAATCTCGCTGGAGAGTTCTGGCGTAGATTTCGTAGAGGGTTTCGTGGATTGGAACGGCGTCAACCATGCCCGACCCTGGTTCTGCGGTAGGCGTTTGCAGGCTGTTCAGCAGCCCTTCGTAGATCTGGCGCAGGTCGTAATCCATTTGCTGAAGCTTGGGTTGCACCTCTGGCCAGCTTAGGGTTTCGTCAGAGTCGCGCAGCAGCAGGGCCAGGGTTTGCAGGGGGCCGTTGTGGATAGCGTTGTAGGTTTGTTCGATCACCCACTGGCGTTCCTCTAGGCGAGAACGCAGCCCCTTGTCATAGAGATAAAACCCAGAAATGACCAGCCCATTCACCGTAAAAGCCAGCAGAGAAGGCACCAGGGGCACCCACCAACCCCCTAGCAGCAAGAGGGCATAGCTAACGGACACCAAACCCAGTCCAACCACCCCAATCACCAGCAAATACTGGGAGGGTGCGGTGATACGCCGAATGATGACCATTCCCACCCCGCCCCACAGAATAATCCACAGGTATTCCAAGGCTTCGGGCCAGGTGCGCAGGAGAGCCCGATCCTCTAGGGCGGTGCTCACCAGTTGGCTGACAACGTGGGCATGCATCTCCACGCCGTAGATGAGATAGGTGCCCTCCGAGGAAACAACGGCGGCAGAGTTCAGCACGTCCTTGGTGCTGGGGGCGGTCATCCCAATCAGCACGATGGCATCCCGAATCCAGGCTGGGTTCACGCGGCCATCGAGCACATCCGCCAAGGACGCCTTGCGAAAGGGCTGGGCACCGCTGCGCCCATGGATGAGGATCTGGTATCCGCCGGTATCGGCCCGTCGATAGCCGCCGGTATTGGGGGAAATGGCAGGAAACTCGGCGGTGCCAAACCGCATGGCCAAGGGATCCCGAATCCCGTTTGTCAGGGTCATGCCCTGGGGGCGCAAATAGAGTTCCGCCAGCCGAATCGCCAGGGAAAACCGATAGTCGCCAGCCGTATTTGCAGACCCAAGCAGGGCACGGCGGACAAAGCCATCGACATCGGCCTGAAAATCTACAAACCCCACTTGGACATCAGGCAAAAACGATGGGGCCTGGATGGGTGGGTTGCTGGTAATGCTTTCAATACCGATGACGTGGGGCCGGGTGGTGAGGGTTTCTATCAAGGCCTGATGGCCCGGTTCTACGGGCAGGTCGCGATAGATATCAATGCCAATGGCACGGGGTTTGTGGACATCTAGGGCTTCCACTAAGTCTGCGAGCACCCCATCGGGAACCGGATAGGTGCCGAGGCGCTGAACATCCGCTTCGGTCACTCCGATGATCAGAATGCGCTCGTCGGTTGCCTCGGCGGGCCGCCACCGCAGCAGCGTATCCAGCATTTTCAGCTCTAGCCCCTGAAAGGCCCCCAGTAGCCGTGCCGCCACAATGACGCTGAGCACCACAAAACCAGGCCCCAACTGCCGGAACAACGGCCCGCTAGGACGCTTGCCCCCTAGGCCAGAGATGTTGCGCCAATTTTGCCAGATTGTACGAGGGCGATCCATGGGCTAATAGGGAAACGACCTTCCAGGGGATGGGATTTCGAGGGAATGGGCCAAGCCAATAGCCTGGCCCACGGGGTACCTAGCCACTACTATCCAATAACCTTAGGGTTTTGGCCCTCGAATGGCAAACCCCAGGGGAATCGCCCCTACACAAAGGGATTATCGGCTATGGAGACAAAGTTCCCATAGTCTTGCCATGCGTTCATAAAGTCGGCATAGGCAATTTCGGAGGCCATGCCGTTGGGGGTGCCGCTGTCGTTCAAAATAATGCTCACGGAGCCATCCCAGCCATAGTTGATGCCCGTTACCCACACCGCATGACCACCGTTCTCCTGCTCTAGTGGATTGCCAAAGTAGTCGTAGATGGGGTTCCAAATTTCGTTGGCATCTAGGCCGACAATGGGCTTGTCGCCCATGGCCAAGGCGTATTGTAAATCGGCAAGAGAGGCTCCAAAAAATTCGATGGTAGGAATCCCTAGGGAATCTAAAATATGGCCTACATACATTAAAGGAGTCCCCGTTAAGGGATCAAACCAGCCCTGGTTTTGGGCAAAATTACCCGCAATATCCTCCGAAATATACACCCCTGTTAGAGACTCATACACAGAAATTTGAGCCACCACGGCGCAGGACGCAGGCCCCTGCTGCTGCCTCCAATACCAGGCATCCACAAAGGGGGTGCCAAATTCAACGGGATCATAATAGCCCCAGCTTGTCGAAGCCCAAGATGTGGTCGCCCATCCCCCCAAGGTGATCTCTAACTGGGGGGCAGAAAACTCAACCAACAGATCGCTGCCGGACGTAGGAATCAGCGGTTCCCACATCATCAAAAAGTCGTCTATAGAGCCAGGAGTCTCCTCGGAGAAAACTGGAATTGGTAGACTATCTAAGGTAAAGAAGTCAATCTCTGAGGAACCGAACGCTTCCGTTACACTAACGAAATCAGTGTTCAACGTTTCGCTAATATCATCAGCCTCTAACCATTCCAAAGCGATCAAAGCTGTAGTAGACATCTGACGTTCCTGCTGCGATGGAATTAACGATGTACCCAAGCTGTTTTCCTTCCACAAACCCGATTTAAGGAAAACGCTTGTTACTCAACTGTCTACAGTTTAGGATGGCATCCCCAGGGGCGATGGGGAATTTTTAACCAGGCTAACGACTCAATTCAGCCGTTTCTGTTGCTTCTTTCAGAGGAAGGGTTTGCAGAAAACTGCAAGCGGAGGTCTTTTTGATCGGGTTTAATTCTCCTGAGTGGCCGATTTTACAATCCTGACCCAGGGGTCTAGACTTGTCCCTAAGCCATCCTTGGTGCTAACACGCTATACCCACAGGCCTGATTGCCTGACACATCTCCAAAGTAGGTTGGGTGCAGCGAAGCGGAACCCAACACTCGCCGCGAATGGTGGGCTTGTTGGGTTCTGCTATCGCGCCACCCAACCTACGAGATATCAATGCTTTTCGGCGTTATGTCAGTCAGCCAGCCCACAGGTTTCGCTAAGGTGTGCTTTTCTCGTCAGGATGATATTTGTTCCGCCCTAGGTTGAATCTGGTGTTACCAGGAATCGTTCCGCCCCTAGGGGTGCCCTATCCCCTAGCGTCCTAGCCCCTACTCCCCTTGCCTACCCATGCCTTCACTCCATCGCCCTTGGTGGCTGGCTAGCCTTCTCGCCCCCGGCCTATGGTTGTCTACACCCGCCCTGGCCCAACTCCTCCCCGATGCCACCCTGGGGGGCGAAGCTTCTCTGGTGTTGCCGGGGGCACTCATCCAGGGGGATCTGGCCGATCAAATTGGGGGCGGAGCCATCCGAGGGGGTAACCTATTCCACAGTTTTCTAGAGTTCAATATCGATGCAGGCCAGCGGGTTTACTTTGCCAACCCGGCGGGCATTGAGGCCATCCTCACCCGCGTAACGGGCGGCAATCCATCCAACATTTTGGGCACCCTGGGCGTGGATGGCGCGGCGGATTTGTTCTTCATCAACCCCAACGGCCTAGTGTTTGGGGAGAATGCCACCCTCGATATTCCCGGCTCATTCTATGCCAGCACCGCCGAGGCGATTTCCCTAGGGGAGGGCGTCTACAGCGCCACGGTGCCAGAGCAAAGCAGTCTGCTGACGGTTAACCCCAGTGCCCTGTTTAGCAACCATCTAACGGCGGCTTCTGGCGATATCCAAAGCCTTGGTCAATTAGCTGCCCAAGGCAATCTGACCCTAGCCGCCAACACCGTGGATTTGCAAGGGCAGGTGGCCGCTGGGGGCGATCTCACCCTGCTGGGGCTAGATACCGTACGCATTCGCGACGGGGTGGAGGCCCCCTTTGTGGGCTTTGCCGGGGGCAACCTGCTGGTGCAGGGCCACGACCAGGTGGATATTGTGGCCCTCAGCCATCCCGATAGTGGCCTGTATAGCTATGGCGACATGGTGCTGCGGTCGGGCAACCCCGTGGGCGGCGATGCCTACTACTGGAGCGGCGGCAACTTTCGGGTAGAAACCCTAGATGGCGATCCTGGGAGCTTATTCAGCCCCATCGACCCCGTGATCCGTGCCCTGGGGGATGTGGAGATGTTTGGCTATGCGGGGGGATCGCTGCATATCCTGGCGGGGGGATCGGTCAATATTGGCACCGCCATCATCACCGCTGCCGACCCTGGGGTGCTTGGGGTCGATTTCTTGCAGGAAACCATCACCCTCTCCGATGGCACCGTCGTCGCCATTGATGGCGGGGCACAGCCGACCCTAGATGTGCGGGCGGGATTAGCTCCTGAAGCTATTGGGGTAATTTCTCCTGGCAATATTAGTGGACTGAATCCGGACGCTATTCTTTTGGATCTGGCTACTACCAATGAGCCTTTGAGGGGGGATATTACCGTTGGTGATGTGTTTATAGATGCCCCCAATGGGCTGGTGCTGTTGACCAATCAGTACCAGCCTAACCCCACTCTGGCGGGCGGTAATATTGCTGTCACCGGGGAGGGCATCTATGGCGATGGCATTGATGCCCGAGGCTTTGGCGGTCAAGGCGGAACCGTGTACCTCGATGCCCGTAATGATGTGTTAGTGACCAATAGCTCCATTGAAACCACAGGGGCTGGAGTGGTTGGTGATGTGGTGATCAATGCGGGCAATGCCGTGCGCCTTGAAGAACAAAATCGTCGAACGGTGGTGGGTAGCAGCATTGCCGCAGGGGCAACGGGGACGGGGGGCGATGTTCGCATTCGGGCCGCCACGGTAGAAGTCTTGGGTGGGGCACAGATCTCGGCCAGCGTCTTTGGCAATGGCGATGCGGGCAATGTGGAAATTACGGCCCGTGATCAGGTCGTTTTTGATGGCACCACCGCCGATGGTCAATTCAGTAGTGCGGCCTTTAGCACCGTTGAAAATGGGGCCGTGGGTACTGGAGGTAACATTATTATTCGCACAGGTTCCCTAGCCGTTACCGATGGAGCCTTGCTATCCACCAGCACGTTGGGCGTCGGCCATGCGGGCCATGTGGAGATTGAGGCCCGTGATCGGGTTGTCTTTGAAAATGCTGATATCTTCAGCCGTGTGGGTTCTGATGCCATTGGGGATGGCGGCAATATCACGATTCGCACAGGCTTCTTAGATGCCACCAATGGGGGATTCCTATCCGCCAGCACCCTGGGCACTGGCCATGCAGGCAACATCGACATTGAAGCCCGTGAAGCCGTCGTTTTTGATAGCAGCGATGCCGTGAGCGATATTGGAACTGGGGCCGTCGGGGTCGGGGGGAGTGTCATCATTCGGGCTGGATCCCTGGATGTCTTAAATGGGGCGCAGTTGTCGGCCAGCACCTTGGGCATCGGAGATGCGGGCAACGTGGAGATTGAGGCCCGCGACACCGTTACGTTTGAGGGCAGAAGCGCCGATGGCCGGTTTGCCAGTGCCGCCTTTAGTCGGGTAGAGGCTGAAGGTCAAGGGCGAGCGGGCGACATCGTCATTTCGGCCAATGCCGTCAGAGTAGCCAATGGGGCATCGGTAGAATCATCCACCTTGGGTTCTGGCGATGCCGGTGATGTGCTCATTACAGCCCAAGATCAGGTCGCCCTAGACAATGCCAGCACCTTTAGTCGCGTTGGTACTTCGGGCGTGGGGAGCGGGGGCAATGTAATCATCCACACTGGATCCTTAGAGGTTAGGAATGGAGGGCAACTATCATCCAGTACCCTGGGCCTTGGGGATGCGGGCAACGTGGAGATTACGGCCCGTGACCGAGTTGCCTTTGACGGCGTCAACACCAACAGCCAGCTTAGAAGTGCTGCGTTTAGCACCGTCCAAGCCGGGGCAGAGGGGGCCGGAGGGAACATCGTAATTCGTACCGACACCCTGGAAATGACCAACGGGGCAGGGTTATCGGCCAGTACCTTTGGCACTGGCCGAGCAGGCAATGTGGACATTGAGGCCCAGGGCCAGGTCATCTTTGATACCACAGCCAATGCTTTGAGCAATGTGGGGCTTGGGGCCGTGGGGGAGGGCGGCAGTGTGGCGATTCGGGCAGATTCCCTAGCGGTGCTGAATGGGGCACAACTCAACGCCAGTACCTTGGGTATCGGAGATGCCGGCAATGTAGAAATTACGGCTCAAGACCGAATTATCTTCGACGGTACGAGTGCCGATGGACGGTTCAGCAGTGCAGTCTTGAGTAGGGTAGGGCCTGATGCCCAAGGGAATGGCGGCAATGTGGTGATTCGCACGGGGTCTCTGACGGTCACCAACGGGGCACAGATCCTAGCCAACACCGAAGGCACCGGCGATGCGGGCAATGTGGACATTGAGGCCCGTGACCAGGTGGTTTTTGACGGCAGGAGTGCCAATGGCCAATTGATCAGCGCCGCCTTTAGTCGGGTGAATACTGGGGCAGAGGGGGCGGGCGGCAATGTGGTGATTCGCACGGGTTCCCTATCCCTCACGGATGGGGCGCAACTCCTCGCCAACACTGAAGGCACGGGCAATGCAGGCAACGTGGTGATTACAGCCCAAGATCAGGTTCTCTTAGACAATGCCAACCTCTTTAGTAGTGTGGGTTCTGAAGCCATCGGGACTGGGGGCAACGTGGTGATTCGCACCGGTTCCCTCGCGGTGCTGAATGGGGCGCAACTCCTCGCCAACACTTCGGGCGCGGGGGATGCGGGAGACATAAACATTGAGGCCCGTGACACCGTTGTCTTTGACGGCACCGGCACCAATGGCCAATTTAGCAGTGCCGCCTTTAGCCGGGTTGATGCTGGGGCGGTAGGGAACGGGGGCAACGTGGTGATTCGCACGGGTTCCCTCGCGGTGCTGAATGGGGCGCAACTCCTCGCCAACACTTTGGGCACGGGAGATGCCGGTGATGTGGCCATCGAGGCCCGCGACACCATTGTTTTTGATGGCACGAGCGTTGATGGTCAGTTTCTCAGCGCTGCGTTTAGCAGTGTAGGCGCTGAAGCGGCGGGAGCCGGGGGCAACGTGATCCTTCGCACCGGTTCCCTAACGGTGAGCAATGGCGCACAACTTGCCGCCAGCACCTTTGGCAGGGGCAATGCGGGTAATGTCGAGATTGAAGCCCGTGGCACCGTCGTTTTTGACGGCACTAGCGCTGATGACCAATTTGTCACAGCGGCCTTGAGCAACGTGGGATCTGAGGCAACGGGGGCTGGGGGGGATGTGGTAATTCGCACGGGATCCTTGGAGGTCACCAATGGGGCGCAACTCGTGGCTAGCACCTTTGGCACTGGCAACGCAGGCAATGTAAACATTACCGCGCAGGATTGGGTCATCTTTGATGGCGTCAGTGCCGATGGCCGGTTTGGTAGTGCCGCCTTCAGCACCGTCGAAGCGGGGGGCATCGGCACTGGGGGCAACGTGATCCTTCGTACCGGTTCCCTAGCGGTGACTAATGGAGGGCAACTCCTCGCCAGCACCAGAGGCAATGGCAATGCGGGCAATGTAGAGATTGAGGCCCGTGATGCCGTCGTTTTTGAGGGCAGAAGCGCCAATGGCCAGCTTGCTAGTGCCGCCTTTAGCTCTGTCGAGGCAGGGGCCATCGGCGATGGCGGCAACGTGGTCGTGCGCACAGGAAGCTTGGACATCCTTAATGGAGCCGCCCTAACCACGAACACCCTGGGCGATGGCGATGCTGGAAATGTAGACATTTTGGCCCGAGACCAAGTCAATCTTCAGGGCACGAGTCGCCAGGGGAACCCCAGCGGGATTTTCACCAACAACACCGTTACCTCCACCGGGCGCAGCAACAATATCCAAATCACGGCCCCCGTCTTAACGGTGCAGGATGGTGCGGTCATGCTGGCCAGCACGAGCAACGGTCAGCCTGGGGGGAATATCACCCTGACCTTGGGGTCGCTAGAGGTGCTCAATGGCGGGCAAGTGGCCACCGGAAGCGTGGGGACTGGCCCGGCGGGAACGATTCGCATCAACGCTACGGAGGGCCTTCTCATCACCGGGAGTGACCCAAACTTTGCAAATCGGGTGGCGCAAGTTCCTGAAACAGCGAGCTTGCTTCTGCCCCAGAGTGCCATTTCGGTACAGGCCAGCGGATCCGGAACGGCGGGCAACATCATCCTAGGCGACCTCGGCACAACGCCGCTGCTGGTGTTAGACCAGGGGGGCCGCATCGTGGCCGAGGCGGCGGCAGGGGATGGGGGCAATATTGTCCTTCGTCTTAGCGATCTGCTGCTGCTGCGCAATGGCAGCCTCATTTCCACCACCGCTGGCACTGCCCAGACCGGAGGGGACGGCGGCAATATCACCATTACCGTACCCTTCATCATTGCCCTGCGCGAAGAGAATAGCGACATTGCGGCGGATGCCTTTGCCGGAACGGGGGGCAGAGTCACCATCAATGCCAGGGGCATCTTTGGCATCGAGCCTCGTCCCCAGCGCACCCCCTTCAGCGACATTACCGCCAGTTCTGAGCTAGGCATTAGCGGCGTGGTCACCCTCAACACCCTAGACACCAGCGCCATTACCAACAGTCTCACCAGCCTAGACGACGCTGTGATCGACACCAGCCTGCTCACGGCGGGGAGTTGCATTGCCCGCACTGGCCCTAATCAGGGATCGTTTGTGGTCACCGGCAGCGGCGGTTTGCCCCTGCGCCCTGGGGATAGCGCTATTTCCAGCTACCCCACGGGCACCGTGCGCACCCTCGCTACCCCCACCGCCGCCCTGCAAGAACCCGATGGCGTGTATCAGTTACCCGATGGTCGGCTCGTCCTCAGTCGGGCCTGCGAGTCGGTTACTCCGTAGGGTTTACCCCAGGGGCGGCTGGTTAAGTCGCTGCCTGAGGCTAAGGGTCTGGTCGTCAGGATCCGTCGTGGTGGTAGGGCCATGGGGCAAGGCTATGGCTCGTCTGCGCGGTGGGGCGACGACGGTGAGCAAGTCGGGCCAGGATGGTGAGGATTAAACCGTCGGAGTCGGTCGCAACTTCTATACTTGGGGAGAAGCCTGGGCCTGCGGGCTGGGCTATGGGGGCACTACAACCCACGCTACCGTATCTTCAGCCATGCCGAGAATAACCGTTAAACCCCCGTCCTGGCTCCGTCGCCTCCCCTGGGAAGCGGTGGGGCCGGGGGGAATAGTGCTGGGGTTGATCCTGCTGGCCCAGGGGTTGGGGATGTTCCACGGGCTAGAACTCAAGGTCTTAGACAGCCTGCTGCGTCTGCGCCCCACCGAACCGATGGATGAGCGCATTTTAGTTGTGGCTATTGATGAGGACGACATCCAGGCGCTCGGCACCTATCCCATCCCTGATCAGGTGTTGGCCGATCTGCTCAACCGCCTCCAGCCGCACCAGCCCAGGGCGGTGGGCATCGATATTTTCCGAGACTTTGTGGTAGAACCAGGGCACGACAACCTCGTGGCCACCTTGAAGGCCATGCCCCAGGTGATCGGCATAGAAAAGGTGCTGGATTACCCGATTCGGCCCCCAGCCATGCTGCCTCCAGAACGGGTTGGGTTTGTAGATTTACCCCTAGACGACGATGGCTTTGTGCGCCAGGTGTTGCTGGGCACCTACAGCCCCACGGGGGACTATCACTTTGCCCTATCGCTGCGGCTGGCGGAGCAGTACTTAGGGGCCGAGGGGTTAGGGCTAGAAAATGGCCTGCAAGACCCCGCTGCCATGCGCTTTGGCCAAACGGAACTGACGCGATTTCGTGGCCAGGGCGGCGGCTGGAACCCTGAACCCACGGGCAATCAAATGCTGCTGAATCCCCGTGCCGGACGTACCCCCTTTCGGCGAGTCACCCTGAAGCAGGTGATGGCCAATGACGTTAACCCCGCCTGGATGCGGGAGGCCATTGTGCTGATTGGGATTACCTCCCTCAGCGTTAAGGACTTAGTCAATTCAGCGGCGATTGTCTCCGATAACCCAGGGCTGGTCTACGGTGTGGATTTCCATGCCCACGCCGTCAGCCAAATCGTCAGTGCAGTGCTGGACGGTCGGCCCCTGCTGCGGGAGTGGCCCCTGGGGCTTACCTACGGCTGGACAATGATCTGGGGGCTGGGGGGGCTAGGGCTGGCCCTGCTCACCCGGCAACTCTGGATCTCGGTGGCGGTGGCGGCGGTGGCCCTAGGGTGCTTGGGCCTAGCGGCAGGAGTTTGGGTTGGAGCGGGGCTTTGGGTGCCCGTGGTCAGTCCGGCCCTGGCGTTTATGCTCACTAGCGCCATCACCACCAGCCTGCGCCTTGCCCAAACCCAGCAGCACATCCTGCTCAGCCGTCGCCTACTGGGGCAGCAAACGTCGCCGGAAATTGCCCAGGCCCTCTGGGACGGACGCCAACAACTGCTTCAAGACGGCAAACTTTCGGCCCAAATGCTCACGGCTACCATTCTTTTCTCCGACATCTGCGCCTTTACCAGCCTCTCCGAACAACAGCCGCCCCAGCAGCTTCTAGGCTGGCTCAACGACTATTTCATGGCCATGACGGAGGCCGTCCAAGACCACCAGGGCGTGGTGACCAAGTTTATTGGCGATGGCCTGATGGCGGTGTTTGGGGTACCCATTGCCCGCACCAGTGCCCTAGAGATTGCCGCCGATGCCGAACGAGCCGTGGCCTGTGCCCTAGCCATGGATCAACGGCTGGCCCAACTCAACCAACAATGGCAGCGCCAAGGGTTACCCCCCATCCGCATCCGCATTGGCATTTTTACGGGGCCGGTGATGGTGGGCAGTTTGGGGGGCCGTCAACGGCTGGAATACGGTGTCGTGGGAGATAGCGTCAACACCGCATCCCGACTGGAAAGTTGCACCAAGCATCGCCAACCCGCCCCCTGCCGCATCCTCATTGCCGAGGAAACCCTGCAATACCTCAAAACTCCCTTCCAGCTTGAGCCATGGGGAGAGATGCCCCTGCGCGGCAAACACAAAACCGTCCGGGTCTACCGCGTCTTGTCGGCCTAAAGACCAGGCCAAAGACCGAGGATCAGACCAGGTCTACAGCCAATTGCCCACCAGCACCAGGGGAGCCCACTTACCCGGTAGCAGGTTAGGATTGTCCCGAATCGCCTGGATTTGCGCCTTCTGAAGCGCCTGGGCCTTATTTAGGGTGGGATCCTTCAACAAGCGGTAAAAGTCTTGGGTGATGGTGGCCGTCGCTCGATCCTCCACCTGCCACAAAGAGGCAATGGCACTGCGCGCCCCCGCCCGAATGGCCACCCCCGCCAAGCCCAAGGTAGCCCGATCATCGCCGATGGCAGTTTCGCAGGCCGTTAGCACGACCAGGTCAATCTGCTGATTGTCGTCGGTGCTGGCGCGAATGAAGGATTCGAGCTGACCAAAGGTGACCTTTTCGCCCTGGCCCGTAATGATGAAATTGTTGTCGGGGTCGGGGCTAAAGAGGCCGTGGGTGGCCAGGTGCACAATGGGATAGGGGGTGGCTTGCAACGCCTGCTGAAGCTGCCGTTTGCTGAAATCTTGATCGAGGAAGACCTGACTGCCCGGTAACTGAGCCACCACCGATGCCACCTCGGTGGGCACATAGGCTAAGGCTGAAAACACCTGATCCCCCACCGCCACCTCCTGGCTAATGCCCAGCACCAACGCCTGTAAATTTTCGGGTCGCAGGGTGGGGGCGGCGGTGAGGGTGAGGGCTGGAGTCGTTGCAATTGCATACTTTTCAATCAAGAATTGCTGGCCATCATGGAGTGCGGCCATCGGCACACTGCGTAAAAAACCATCGTGAATGAAGACGAGAGTATTGATTTTCGCCTCCTCCAGGGCCGGGGCTAACGGCTCAATGATTTGCCCATAAAGTTGTTCGGCAATCGTGGTGTCAAAGGGTTCTGTATACAAATTCTCCAAGCCCACTCGAAAATCGATTACAGTTGCTTGCAACTGCTGGCTGTCATCAATCCAAATAAGTTGGGGTAATTGATTGGGAATGTTTGCAATCAGGGCGGTGCGGTCGGGAAACACCACCGAGCTAATCACGGCGGTTTGGCTACTCTGGGCCAAGAGATCCACTCGTGCCCCGGCCACGGGATTAAGGATGCAGTCGTTACCAAAGTAGTTTTGCAGTTCCGCCAGTCGTAGGGTATCGGCGGTTTCTAGGGCCTCCTCCAGCAGCGCCGGATTGGCCGAGGTGGGAGCATCCCCCTGCTTGGTTGCCACCAGGGGCGCATCCACCGCCGCCGCCAACTGAAGCTCAATCAACTCGCGATAGATGGGGGCCACGGTGTCGCGAAAGTCGAACTGTACGTCTTGATCGGCCACCAAAATTTCGGTACGCAGAGAATCGAGGGTGGTCACCGCCTGGTTGTAGGCCGCCAGGGACGCCGGATTGTCGCCCTGCCGTCGGTAAATGCGGCCCGCCTGCCACTGCCATAGGTAAAGGCTATCGGCGGATCCAGCCTCTTGGAGTGCCTTCACCTGGGCCTGCTGGGTCAGCGCCAGGGCGGCATTGAGATCCCCCTGACACTCGGCCAAATGCCCCAATTCACCCAGCGCAAAGGACTCAGACCGCGCATCGCCAATTTGGGCGGCAATGGCGAATCCGCGTTCCAGCCACCGACGAGCCTGGGCCTCCTGCCCTGGCACAACGCAGCGAAAGGCGGTGTTGACGGGCTGGTAGGATCGCCCTAGAGCAATGGATCCGTAGGCTAGGTCGCGGCTGGCGGGCCGTTGATCGATCAGCGCCCCCAACCGCTGGCGGGTTGAGGCCACCGCTGCCGAGTTGTTCTGGCGGCGATAAATGGGCAGCAGATTCAGCAGGGTTTGAAACTCTCCCCCTGGGTTGGCCTGCCGTTGGGCCACGGCGAGGGCGTTCTCAAAATGCGCCTGGGCCTGGGCTTCATACCCCTGAGCGACCTGGAAAAACTCGTCCCCAATGTCTACTAGGCCAATCTGGTTGGCCCCATCGGCGCGACGAAAATTTACCTGGGACTGGCGACTGGCAATACTGCCCAGACTATTCAGCATCGGCACCTCAAAGGAGGCATACGCGGGATCCTCCGCCAAGGCCAGCCCCAGCTGCAAAAACGCCTCCGCCTCTGCATAGTCGCCCTGGAGCCGATAGGCCTCCCCCAAACTGCCGAGGGTCGCCATTTGCCCCAGGGTGTCGTTGGCCGCCATGGCCATGGGGAGAGCCGAACCGGGTTCGCAGTCGTCCACCTGAGTTCCGGCCTTAGGCAAGCACAGCAGCGCAATGGCCCGCCGCTGCTGCCCCAACCCCAGATACACCTGCGCTTGCTCCGTCAGCATCCGCCCCACCTGGGCTGGCTGGCCCAGGTGGCGATACAGCGCTTCCGCCGCCGCCCAAGCCTGAAGGGCCGCTGTGGTTTGGCCAAGCTGCTGATAGGCCCTAGCTAAGTTCTCCTGCACAATGGCCTGATCGCCCGATGAATCACCGGGGGGATAGGCTTCCAGCGCCGCCCGCCAGCGCTCCACCGCCCCCTGATAATCCCCAGCCTGGTACCGCGACACCCCCTCCTGCACCCACTGCGCCGGGGTCGCCGCCTGGGCCGGAGATGCCCCTACCCACCCTAGCGCCTGCCCCAACAGCAACGCCAGGGCCAGCCCTAGCCCGAACAACACACTCAGCCAACCGCGCCCAAGGCGACGAAGACGTGGGGACATGGAAACGGCACCTCAGCCAACGTAGGATACAGATTTTTAAGCCCAGTTCCAGTATTCTAAGTAATTACAATGAGGTCTCAGTATTCGCTCAGTGTTTACAGCTAGCTTTCAGGGTACCAGAGGTCTACCACGGAGGGAGGATGCCAGGGTACAAAAGGAACCGTTGGCCGCTCAGATTGCTCGTTTTAGGGGTTGTGGGGGGCGCTAGCGGCCTCGTCCTGCCCAAAGCGGCCCTCGCCCAAAACGCCATCACCCCCGATGCCACCCTCGGCGGCGAGGCATCTCAGGTATTTGCCTTTCCTTTCTTCCCTACCCTAGACTTCATCCAAGGTGGTGCGCTCCGAGGCACCAACCTCTTCCACAGCTTTGAGCAGTTCAGCATTGGCGAGGGTTTCGCCGCTTATTTTGTCGCCCCCACGGTAGATACCGCCAATATCTTTGCCCGTGTTACGGGGGGCAATCCATCGGAAATCTTGGGTCTTTTGGGAACCGTTCAGGCGGACTTCTCACCCTCTGCGGCCAACCTATTTTTGCTCAACCCCAACGGCATTCTCTTTGGCCCTGGGGCCAGCTTGGATATTGGCGGTTCCTTTGTTGCCACCACCGCCGATGCTATTCAGTTTGGCGATCAGGGAATCTTTAGCGCCCTAGTTCCAGAGTCAGATAACTTATTAGAAATTAATCCATCAGCCCTGTGGTTTAGCGGTCTTACTGCACCAAAAAATATTGAAGTTCGTGGCGATTCACCTGTCAATCTGGTTACCTTGCGAGTCTTAGAAGAACGAAACCTAACTCTGATTGGAGGCAACATCAATTTCGATTATGGACAATTATTTACCCCAGGAGGACGAACCAATATTGTGGCGTTAGCCGCAGGCGGTATCGTAGAACTCAACAACCTAGACAGTTCATTAGCCGTACCCGCAATGAGTCAGCGGGCCGATGTAGTATTCAATAATTCATCCGCTATAAACGCCGTGTCGGGCGGCGGCGGAGATATTTCTATCATTGCCGACAATGTGACTATCTCTAATTCTAGCGGGATTTTTACAGGTATAGGCCCTAATCTTGGTGATGATGAAAGCCAATCTGGAGATATTCGTGTTGACGCAAGCGGAACTGTCACTGTTCTCAATAATAGCTTCATTGGCAATGCCGTATTGGGTCAGGGGAGGGGTGGCGGCATTATCGTTCAGGCTCAGGACATTTCGATGATCAATGGTAGCCAAATTTCGGCGGCAGGCATTGGAACCGGCAGCGTTGGCAATGTTACTCTTGAGGCCACTGAAAATATATCTCTGTCGGGGGTAGGAGTTAACGGAACACCGAGTGGTATTTTAAGCTCTGTGGCACAAAACGTTCCTGGGTTCGAGAACTTTCCTGGCCAGGGTGATAGTGGCAGTATTAACCTAAGAGCGACCAATCTAACTCTGTCGGATCGAGCCATAATATCTAGTTCTAGCGTATTTGCCCCAGGTCGCTCAGGTAATATCGACGTTGTCGTCGATAGCTTCACCTTAAATGGAGGTGCTCAGCTTTTTAGCAGCACCTTCGGTGATGGAAATGCTGGTGACGTTTCGATTTCTACTCGA
The DNA here is from genome assembly GCA_044070495.1 of Spirulina sp. GTDB lineage: Bacteria > Cyanobacteriota > Cyanobacteriia > Phormidesmidales > Phormidesmidaceae > Nodosilinea. The sequence continues at coordinate 92,717 of JBIPSI010000018.1, forward strand.
TTGCTAACGGTGCAAGGCGGTAGCTCGATTCGGAGTGATACTTCTGGCTCAGGGCAGGGTGGATCTCTAATCATACGAGCAACGGAAGCCACTAATTTAATTGGGTCGGATCCCTCAGAAGCTGGAGGTGGAGGTAGCAGATTGTCCACAGAAGCAGCTAACTCCGGTGATGCAGGGCTACTGCGCTTAGAAACGGGACAATTAACATTACAAGATGGGGCTGGCATTGATGCCTCAACTTTTGGCTCTGGCTCAGCGGGAAGTGTTGAGATTACTGCTGATTCAATTTATCTAACGGGAGTTCGAGCTGATCGCCAATTTGCCAGCACCATTCGTAGTATTTCTGGCATTAGCTCAGATCTAATTCCTGCAACAGGAAATGCAGGCAATCTTTCGATTACTACCCGCCTGCTTTCTGTGGAAGATGGTAGTTCCATTGAAACCGCAACCTATGGCGCAGGTCAAGGTGGAGCTTTGACCGTACGAGCCATAGAAACGATAGGGTTAATCGGTTCAGGTTCTCTAACTACTGGGGATACGAGTAGTGGGCTTGCCACTCAAACCTTTGGATCTGGCAATGCAGGCCAATTTAGATTATACGTAGGAGAACTTAGTCTTCAAGACGGAGCGGGTATTAGCACCTCCACCTTCGATGCGGGCAATGCAGGAAGTCTTGAAATCAATGCAGACTCCATTCGTCTGACAGGGATTCGGGCCGATCAAAACTTTTCTAGCAGTATCCGAAGTATTGCTGGGGTTACCTTTGAGGGTATCCCAGCAACGGGCAATGCAGGTAACCTTTCTATCAACACTCGATTGCTCAGTGTGGAGGATGGAGGCTCCATCCAAACCACAACTGCTGGCCCAGGGCGGGGTGGGAATTTAGTGGTAGATGTCACGGAAAAAACGGAGTTGATTGGCTCTGGTTCACTCACCACTGGAGTTGCAAGTAGTGGATTATCTACGGGCACGACGGGTTCTGGTGATGCAGGCTTGTTAAGCCTTTCTACCGGGCAACTGATCGTGCGGGATGGGGCTACGGTGAACGCCTCGACCTTTGGCGGTTCCGGCTCGGCTGGAAATTTATCGATAACGGCAGACTCGATTCATTTATCAGGTATTCGATCAGATCTGCAATTTGCAAGCACTATCCAAAGCATTTCTGGCTTTAGTCCTGATTTTGTTCCTGCAACGGGCAACGCAGGCAATCTTTCCATCTCTACCCGGTTGCTGACTGTGGAAGATGGCGGATCTATTGAAACGGCAACCTATGGCCCAGGACAGGGCGGCGATCTAACCATAAACGCAACGGAAGCTGTAAATTTAACGGGTTCAGGTGCTCTGTCCTTTAGAACGATCAGTAGCGGACTAGGCACCCAAGCCTTCGGTGCTGGCAATGCGGGTAATTTGCGATTAGCAACAGAGCAACTCACCATTCAGGACGGAGCGGGGATGAGTACCTCCACCTTTGGCGGTTCAGGCTCGGCGGGAAATCTCACGGTTGATGCAGACTCTATTCGTCTCATTGGCGTTCGATCTGACGGACAATTTCCCAGCAGCATTCAAAGTGTTGCTGGCCTTAACTTTGATCTCACTCCCTCCACAGGTAATGCAGGCGATCTTTCCATCAACACACGGTTGCTGACCCTGGAAAATGGGGGATCGATTCAAACCACAACCTCTGGCCCAGGGCGGGGGGGAGCGCTGAACATAAGAGCCACGGAAGCGGTGGAATTAACGGGAACAGGTTTTCTCGTTACCAGCCCCTTTGCTGGCCCCCTTGGCAGCAATCTGTTTACGGGTACCTTTGGCGAGGGCAATGCGGGGCCACTGAATCTGCAAACGGATCAACTGCGATTGCGGGATGGCGGCGTTATTTCCACCCGCAGCGAAAGTGCTGGGCGGGGAGGAGACATTAGCCTGACGGTCAGCCACCTAGACATGGTGAATGGCACCCTCGAAACCGAGGCCCCGTTTTCCCAAGGGGGAAACATAAGCGTCAACACCAGCCGCAACGGCACCACGGGGTTGATTACCCTGCGCGGCGACAGCGACATTACCACTAACAGCTTTGGCCGTGGTGGCAACATCACCCTGAACGGCATTGTTATTGCCTTTGATGACAGCGATATTCTGGCCCGTTCTGAGGATGCAGCGGGGGGCAACATTACCCTGGGGCCATTTTTTAGCGATACCTTGCCCGTGGGAGCCATTTCACCCACCGAAAATAATAACCGAGTGGATGTGAGCGCAGCGGGGCGGTTGGCCGATGGGAACATTACCCTGCCGAATCTCAGCTTCATTGAAAATAGCCTTGCCAGTTTGCAGGAGGTGACGGTGGATCCTAACCTGCTAACGGCGGGAAGCTGCATCGCCCGCAGCCCTGGCAATCAAGCTTCCTTCGTGGTCACGGGGAGTGGTGGTCTGCCAGTGCAGCCTGGGGATAACGTGATTTCCGCCTATCCCACGGGGGCTGTTCAAACCCTGCCAGGGGCCGATCCGCCAGCCGTTTGGCAACCGGGGGATCCCATCGTGGAGCCAACGGGGGTGTTTGCGTTGCCCAATGGTCGCCTTGTGCTTGCGCGGGCCTGTGATGATGAATAAGTTCTCCCTCTGGATGGTGTGGCTATTGCGCTTTGGGTTAGGTGGCCTAGTGCTGGGGATGGCAGTTTGGGCAGGGGTGGCCCAAGCTCAAACGTTGCCGCCCCTGCCCGATCTCACCGAACCCACGCGGCCTGCGCCCCTGCCGCCCGTTTCGCCACCGCCCCAGCCAGAGGTTCCCCTAGAGGTGCCCCCCACGACCGAACCCAGCCCGCCCACCGTGCCCCCCGATCTTGAGGAAATGCGCTTTTTAATCGAGCGCATTGAGGTGTTGGGGAATACGGTGCTGGAGGCCGAAATTGACGCCCTAACGCAACCCCTAGAGGGGACAGAGCTATCCCTTGGCGACCTGCTCAAGCTGCGTACCGACATCACCAGCCTCTACGGCCAGAACGGCTATGTGACCTCAGGGGCGTTTTTGCCCACCAACCAGGATTTGACCACCGGGGTCGTGCAAATTCAGGTGATTGAGGGACGTCTGGAGGCGATTCAGGTGAACGGGCTAACCCGCCTCAGGGAGGCCTACGTTCGGGATCGGGTGGCCCTGGCGGCGCAGCCTCCCCTGAATTTGCCACGGCTGGAGGAGTCCCTGCGACTGTTGCAAATTGACCCCCTGCTGGATCAGGTCAATGCGGAACTAACGGCGGGCAGCGGCCCTGGCCAAGACTTGCTGATTCTCGATCTCGCCGAGGCGGACCCCTTTACCCTGGGGTTCACCCTCGACAATGCCCGTTCCGCCAGTACCGGATCGGTGCAGATCGAGGCCCTGGCCCTCCACCGCAATGTGTGGGGGTTGGGCGACTTTGCCAGTCTGCGCTATGGCCACACCCAGGGTCTCGATCTCTACGAACTGCGCTACGGCGTGCCCCTCAATGCCTACGATGGGGTGCTCCAGGTGCGCTACGAAAGCGCCAATAGCCGCATCATTACGCCCCAGTTTGTGGATGTGGGCATTCGCAACGAAAGCGAAACCCTGGCCCTATCGTTTCGCCAACCCCTCACCCGCTCGATTCGGGAGGAATGGGCGCTGGGCCTCGCCTTTGATCTGCGCGAAAGCCGTAGCTTTATCCTCAACGACATCCCCTTTTCCTTTTCCGTAGGGCCAGAAAATGGGGTGTCTCGGGTGAGTGCACTGCGGTTTTCCCAGGAATGGCTGCGGCGGGATGTGACGCGGGTACTGGCGGCGCGGTCGCAGTTTAGTTTGGGCCTAGACCTGTTTAATGCCACCGTCAACAATACGGGTACCGATGGGCGGTTTTTGGCGTGGCTGGGGCAATTTCAGTGGGTGGAGCAACTGCCCCCAGGGTGGCTTTTGGTGAGTCGGGTGAATGCTCAGCTCACCCCCGATTCGCTGCTGCCGCTGGAGCGCTTTAGCCTGGGGGGGCCAGATACGGTGCGTGGCTATGGCCAAAACCAGATCGTGACCGATAATGCGGTGCTAGGTTCCATTGAGCTGCGCATTCCCCTGTCAGCCCGTCCCAACGAGCTTCAGATCATCCCCTTTTTGGATGCGGGCACTGGGTGGAACAATCAAACCGCCAACCCCAACCCCACGACCCTGGTGGGCACGGGGCTGGGTCTTCAGTGGCAACCCGTGGATGACCTCAACCTTAACCTCACCTACGGGCTACCCTTGGTGGGCCTTCCCAACCGGGGCACCTCCCTGCAAGAGAACGGCTTCTACTTTTCCCTCACCTATCAGCCGTTTTAGGGCCATGGGGCGAGAATCCTAGGGGCGAGGCCTCCTGGTTGGCCTAAACCGAGGGAGTCAGATGGGGGCTAGTATGATACTTTTTTCTGGGGTCGCGACTTTGCAGAAAAGTGCAACGCAACTGGCGACAAACTGACAGTTCATAGGGGCAAGACGCGCTTAAATTTAATGGGGTGTAATGCCCTGTACCCTTTTTGGCTGGTGTCTGGCCTATAGACACGGAGAAAGTCTCCTTGACTGAGCAATGGCGTTCCGCAACCGATTCAGCCCAGTTGTTGCGTTGGTGGCACCAGCATCAGGCCCGGTGGCTGGTGGGTGAAGCCGATGCGGTGCGTAATGGTATTTTGCAAGACCTGTTTGCCGTGCGGCGTCAGCTAGAAATGATGGCCGGAGACGACGCCCAGGCCCTTGCCACCATTGAACATCTGTATAGCGCTCTAGAGAACCTGGGGGATCGACTCAGTTCGCCCTACCTCTTCGAGTCGTTGCCCCTAGCCCTTCAGCACGCCCTCAAGCAATGGCCTGCGGATCTGGCCCTTGAGGTGAAGCTGCCCAGCCAATGGCCCAAGGAGCCGATGGAGCGCGTTACCCTGGTGCTCTCAGTGGTTGACCATATCCAACAAACCCTAGCGGCCCTATCGACCCAGCCCCAGACCGGCACCGTAGAACTAGCGGAAACCCAGGGCCACAGGCAGCTTACTATCGCTATTCACCTAAAACCGCTGTCCCAGGCTATCGAGGGCGAGCAATCCTTAGATTGGGCCTACCACCTCTCTACCTTTGAGGCCATCACCGGTGGGCAGGCCCACTGCACGCACACGGGCTCCAGCGTAACCTGGCAACTGACCTGGTAGATTACCCTTGTCCCAGCCTTGTCCCATTGTCGCAACCTCACCCAAGCCCATGTCTAGCCCCCAGCCCCGCCAACAACTGCTTGTGGTTGATGACCACGAAGCCGTCCTCCATGGCACCATTGCCGCTCTCCAGCAAACCTATCCCGATGCAGATATTCGCACGGCCCGTACCGCCCAGGAGGTCGAAACTAGCCTAGCGAGTGCCCTCCCTGCCCTAGTGGTGATGGACTTGTCCATTCCCGAAAAGTCAGGGGATACGTCCCAAACCGAGACAGGAATTCGCCTGCTGCGGTTGCTGATGCAGCAATACCCAGACCTCAACATTGTGGTGCAGAGTGCCCATGTGAAGGCGCTGGTGCGACTAAAGCCCGCCATTGCCAACCACCAAGGCGGCTTCACCATCGTAGACAAAAACCTACCCCTGCGCGAAATGCTCACCAAGGTAGACTGGGCCTTGCAGGGCATTATTTACACCCCCAAGGACATGCGGGCCACCCTAGAAATCAAACCCGAATGGCTAACGGTGCTTCAGTTGGCCTTTCAAGAGGGGCTGCAAGATAAAGCCATTGCCGAGCAAATGAACGTGGCCGAGCGCACCGTCCGCCACTACTGGACTAAGGTGCAAGACGCCCTAGACGTCTACCCCGACCCCGGTAAAAACATTCGTATTCAAACCGAAATTCGTGCCCGCGAAGAGGGGCTGATTGATTAGCTTCTGGTTCAACAGCGACTATGGACGGCTAGGCCCCTGTCACTTTTCGGCCAAGCTATACCGTTATTTCGGCAGCGAACTCGGCATAAAAGGTAAATGATCTCCATGGATGAGTTGCCTATTCTAAGGCCATGGAAAGCAACCGAGCCAAGGCTTAATCAACCAAGGCAAGCTTGAATCGCACTCTACAAAACTCATCCCCTCCGGAGATCACCATGGCTATTATCATTGGATCTATCTTCAGCGATGTTGTTGTTGATACCGTGTTCAACGACGCGATCTATACCTACGAAGGAAACGACTATATCTATGGCGGTATTGGTTTCGATTACATCAATGGTGGATTTGGTCTTGATACGGTAGATTACGGCTTTCTCGGCCTAGGCATTACCCTAGAAGCCGGTGGTTTTGTTAACAAAGGAATTGCAGGTATCGACGAGTTGTTCTCCGTTGAAAACATCGTTGGCTCCGCCGGTTACATCAATACTATCGACGGCTCAACGGATCTCAGCGGCACCCTGGCACTCAACGTTGATCTCTCACTCAATAGCGCAACCTTTACTAGCCTGCTAGGGTTGGGTAGCCAAAGTTTCCTGGTGCAAAACTTCATTGATGTCATTGGCACCATCAACGATGACATCATCATTGGAGACTTTCAAAACAACGTCCTGAGCGGATGGGGTGGCGATGATTACATCTTTGGCGGCAGCGGCAACGACTTAATTTATGGCGGCAGCGGCAATGACACCCTAGACGGTGGTTCGGGTAGCGATGCCCTCTATGGTGGTTCGGGTAGCGACTATATCTACGGCAGCTTCGGCTCTGATTTTATCGACGGCGGATCGGGTTTCGACACGGTAGACTACGGTTTCCTCAGCACGGGCATTGTGTTAGATGCTAACGGCTTTATCAATAAGGGTATTGAAGGTATTGACAGCTTGGTCTCCGTTGAAAAGGTGATCGGTTCTGGCAACTATGTCAACACCATTGATGGCTCCACGGAACTCACTGGCTTAGTTTCACTCAATGCCAATCTATCTCTCAATACGGTTTCCTTCAATAGCCTCCTGGGCTGGGGTTCCCTAGAGTTTACTGTGCAAAATTTCATCGACGTAATCGGCACTGTCAACGATGACACCATCCTTGGCGACCTGCAAAACAATATCTTGAGCGGCTGGGGCGGCGATGATTACATCTTTGGTGCGGGCGGCAACGACGTCATTTATGGCGGCAGCGGTAACGACACCCTAGATGGTGGATCGGGCAGTGATTCCATCTATGGGGGATCGGGCAACGATGTGCTGTACGGCGGTAGCGGCCATGACTATCTCTCTGGCGGTAGCGGCAGCGATCTATTGGTAGGGGAATCGGGTAATGATACCTTGGTCGGCTATGGCTTTGGATTGGCGGAATACGACACCCTTTCCGGTGGTTCTGGGGCCGATCTATTTGTGCTTGGCGATGCGAGTGGGGTTTACTATCTAGGCGCTGGCTATGCCACCATCACCGATTTTAACTACCTAGAGGGCGACAAAATTCAGGTGGCGGGCAGCAGCAGCAACTACAGCCTATCCTTCCAAAACTGGTCGGGAGGATTCGCCCTAGATACCCTCATCTATTTCGGCAGCGACCTGATTGGCGTTGTTCAAGACAATACCAATGTTATTCCCTACTTCGATTTTGTCTCCGCTTAGTTCAGGCTAGGGGGCTGAGTTTCGCTCCCTCGACTTCATCACCAAGCCCTAGGATTTCAAGGCCGTGGAAATCCTAGGGTTTCCTGTTGTTTACGTCCTTGATATTTGGGCTGTCGTGGGATCTATCTGTCCCTTCGTCTGCCTAGACGATGATAGACACGCGATAGAATAGAGCCAGTTTTACCGCGAGGGTTCCCCCTGACTGCTTCTCCTACGTCCTCTGCTGATGCCATTGCCCTAGACCAAAGCTGGCGGGGGCAGGTGTTGCCCTGGCTAGAACATCAGATGCCTAAACCCCGGTTGGCCCACAGCCTGCGGGTAGAAGCCATGGCGGTGGATCTGGCTCAGCACCACGGGTTAGATCCGGTAAAAGCGGCCCAGGCGGGGCTGATGCACGACTTGGCCAAGTATTTCCCAGCCGAGAAACTGCTGTCTATGGCCCGCGACGCCGGATTAGACATCGACCCCGTGGCGGAGGCTCATCCCCAATTACTCCATGCCGACGTAAGCGCCCTAGTCGCCCAGCACGACTTGGGCATTACCGACCCGGAGGTGTTGGCGGCCATTGCCAACCATACTCTAGGGCGTCCGGCCATGTCGCCCCTCAGTTGTGTGGTGTTTTTGGCCGATACCCTAGAACCCGGACGCGGTAAAAGCGACGACCTCAAGCGATTGCGACGGCTCAGCTACCGCCACCTGCCCCAGGCCGTCTACCGAACCTGCGACTATACCTTCGCCCACTTAATCGAAAAAGCCAAACCCATCCACCCCCGCGCCCTGCACACCCGCAACTGGTTCCTCACCCACCACCGCACCAACCCCTAATCTGCCCCCATGCCCCTTGCCTACCTACACACCCCCTGCTCTGTGTGAGCGCACGGCGGTGCGCCCACACAGAGCCCCCAATCACCAACAACTAATAACGAATAACCCATGACCAATCCCCAAAACACCGACACCACCACCCTGCAAGCTTCCGCCGGATTTCCCCCTGTGGAAGAAGATGCTGCCCTGCAATTGGCCTATGCCATCGCCGCCGCCGCCGATGAGCGCAAGGGGGGCAACATTACCCTGGTGCAGGTGGGAGATGTGTCGTACCTGGCGGATTACTTTGTGATTGTGACGGGTTTTTCTACGGTGCAGGTGCGGGCTATTACCCGTTCCATCGAAGCCACCCTGGAGGATGACTATAACCGTCGGCCCCTACGGATGGAGGGACAAATGGAGGGCAACTGGATTGTGATGGACTACGGGGAAGTGATTGTCCATGTATTCATGCCGGAAGCCCGCGAATTCTACGACTTAGAAGCTTTTTGGGGCCATGCCAACCAAATGCTGTACTATCCCCCCACGCCGCCATCCAGCCGTTAAAACGCCATACCTAAGGTTGTGACTCACCTTCCCGACCCTGGAATCGGGCCAAATAGTGCTAAATAGATATCTGAAGCGAGATATCTGAAGCGATTGAGGTCTTGCCATCCCCATCAATGCTTATTTTTTAGGATAGGCATCTTGCCTATGTAGGCAAGGCTCCTTGTTTAGGATGTTCCACAATGTCCTGAACGGGGCTGAGGATGGTGATTGATCTTTCTAGCAGTCGGTCTGTTGGGAACAGCGCTAGGGTGGCTTTGCCGCCAGTTTGGGGGCGTTGCAACCGTGGGTGGTGGTAGTCACAGTTTTACCATTTGAGGAGTCAATCAACGCCTATGAAGCCAAGCTTAGGACTATTTGCTAGGTCGGTTCTGGCCCAGGTCAGACGTTGGATCGGGTTAAGTACTTGGCTATTGTGGGCTCCCATGACCGGCTATATCCTCTGGCTAAACCAGGGGCACACCCTGCTTTTAATCCAAATTGCCCTCTTGCTGGTGGCCGTCGTTGGACTGGTGGTAATCAACGGAGAAACCGCCGTGGTTGCCCTTCAGCGACGATGTGCGCCCTATCAATCGCGACGGGGGTGGATGCAGCGCTGGCTTTATCCTAGGGCCACTCGGAGGCGTCTGTTGGCGGCTAGCCCGGTGGCTCATTGGGCTGATTCCCCAGCACTGCCCGTGGTGTCGGTGGTGATCGCCGCCTACCTGCCCAACGAGCAAGACATCATCGAAGAAACCCTGCTCCATTGGCTTACCCAGGTCGATAGCCCAGCGGCGGGCTGGGAGGTAATTTTGGCCTACAACACCCCCACCTGGCTGCCCGTAGAGCATCGGCTTCAGCGGTTGGCTCGGCGCTATCCGGCCCTGGTGCTGCTGCCCGTGGAGGGAAGCCATTCTAAGGCCGAAAACCTCAATGCCGCCCTCGGTATCGTCAAAGGGGCCATGACCTGCATTTTTGATGCCGATCACCACCCTGCCCCCGACTGTCTACGGCGGGCCTGGGCTTGGCTGGCCACGGGGCAATACGACGGAGTACAGGGGCGCAACATCATCCGCAATGCTCAAGACAACTGGATCACCCACCTGGTGGCTGTGGAATTTGAATGCACCTACGGCGTTAGCCACTATGGTCGATCCCTGCTGGCGGATACGGCCCTGTTTGGCGGATCCAATGGCTACTGGCGCACGACGGCCCTGCGGGAACTGGGCTTTTCGGCCACCCGCCTCACCGAAGACATTGATGCCACCGTGCGCGGCCTGCTGCGGGGGCGTCGCCTCGTCCACGATCCGGCCATCATCACCACCGAACTGGCCCCCAACCAACTGCGGGGCCTATGGCTGCAACGGCAGCGCTGGAGCCAAGGCTGGCTGGAGGTGGCCGGACTGTATCTCGGTCGGGTGGCCCGATCCCCCCACCTCGACCCGGTTCAAAAGGGCTACTGGCTGCTGATGTTGCTGTTTAGCCAGGGCTTTTATCTGCTGGTGTGGCAGGTGGTGCCGATGATGTTCAGCATCCACCTCAGCATCTCAGATCGAGACGTGGTGTTTGAAAACCTCAATCTGGCCATGATGGGCCTGCTGGCCCTCAGCACCCTGCTTCAGGTAGCCCTCGCCATGCGCTTCCGGCCCGCCTCTTCCAGCTACTCCCGCCGCCATGGTCTGTTCTACTGTCTGCTGTCCCCCGTTTATTTTTGGTTCAAGGTCGCCATTGGCATGGTGGCGCTCTATAACCACCTCTGCGGCAGCCGGGTGTGGCATGTCACCGCCCGCACCCCCCGTCGCCCCGTCAAATGGTCGCCAAATCAATCCCCTGCCCCGGTGAAAACCCGATAGCCGGACGTGCTTGAGCCGTTGTATCAACTATTCAACGGTTTAACCACTATTCAATTAAATAGTACGGTCAGTGATGCCTTGGCTAGGCAGCCCCATAGGTGGTGTAGGGGCGCTTGTAGGGAGGCTGCAAGCCTAAAATAATATCTTCCCTGGGCACGCCTAGCGCGACTAGATCTTCGGCGGGGTTTTGGTCAGTGAGGTTTTGCTGAAGCCAGATTTTTCCGTCTTGGATATCGAAGTGGACAACACAGCGATACACTCGATGCAACTGTTGCCAGCCCACATTCATCCATTGGTAGTGGTCTCGATCAGTATCAAAAATAAGCTGTACCTCAACGCCTTCAGGCACTACGTCATCTTGGGCATATTGGCTGAGTAGTGTCTGAATATATTTTCGGTATTGGCTTACCTTATCCATTGCAAAATCACCTCATTCATTGGGTCGTAGACGATGAGCAGAACTTGATACCGTTGCACGGCAGTCTGCGTAAATTCGTATTGAAAAAGGTGTCATACACATCTAGGGGAACAGCTAGGTACAAGTTCCGCGCTGGCTCAACCGACTCCAGGGCAAGACGATAACTGAGAAATTGCCCCAAGGCCGCATAAAAGTCTGTAATTGCAGAAGGATTTAAAAAACTCTTAATTTCAACCGCTATCTTTTCATCAGCCCTTTCTGCCGCCAATAACCGCTCGGCACCTAGGTCTACCTGAAAGTTAACGTTGCCAAACTTAAACCTGAGTGGGTCATCCGTGATCACCCACTGCTCTTTTTGTAGCGCTCGTTTCACGGTCTCATGGAAAAGATCCTTGGCAGACACAGGCTGTTGGACAACGCTGCCCTTTTATCATACTTATCGTGGGCCGTTGATGGGCGGCATTTCTAGGACTGAATAGCCCTCAACGATCCGCCTTAAACCTAGCCCCAAGCATGGTGGCGGTGGGGCCAGGGCTGCGGTGGAGGTGCTTGGCGGGTAGAACCCAGGGTTTTTGAAAAACCCTGGGTTCTGAATACCTAGGGTCAAACCCTAGTAGTAGTTGCCCACCTTGCGATGGTGAACCGCCGTGAGGCCGTCGGGGTGAGAGACTTTGCCGTCCTGCACCGTGCAGTAGACGATCCAGTGGTCGCTCACCTCCATGCGGCTGGTGACTTCGCATTCTAGGTAGGCCAGGGCATCGGCCAGAATGGGGGAACCATTGGTGGCGGGGCGGGTGCGAATGCCAGCGAAACGGTCGGCACCGGGGGCGAAGCGCTTCAGGAAGTGCTTCATCAGCGGTAGGTGCTTGCCTTCTTCGAGGACGTTGAGCACCAAGGTATCGCCCACCTGCATCAGGGATTCGATGGCCCGATCCTTCGCCACCGCCACCGTAAAGCCGAGGGGTTGGAAGCTGGCCTGGGTCACCCAGGAGGCCAGCATGGCGCTGGAAACCTCACCCTTTTTGGCGGTGATGATATAGAGGCCGCTGCTGATTCGGCCTAGGGCTTTTTCAAGATCGGCATCCAGGGATTTGATCTTTTTCATCTTGCCCGCCTGGGCCAGGGCCTGGCCGAGGTCGGTGCCCATTTCTTCGCAGCGCTGGTAGAGGGTTTCGCTGGGGGTGTCTTTGACGCGCAGGGGGGCAAAGGCGGCAGCCAGTTCCAGGTCTTGGAACTTGTTGGCCAGGGGGTCGATGGGTTCATCGTTGCCGCCATAGGACTCGAATAGCCCCACGGTTTGTTTGTTGTTCACGGCGGCGAGGATAGTGCCCAGGGTGGCCTGGGTTTCGTTGGCGATGGGGCCAGAGGCCGGGGGCAGACCAATCACCAGCCCCTTGGCACGGCTGACCAGTTCGGTGACCTCCTGGGGGTCGGCGGAGCGCATATCCATCATTTCCACCGCTACGCTGGTTTTGGTGATGCCCCGTGCTAGGGCTTGGGAGAGGCGGTCGCTGTAGCCGTAGTCCGACACGTAGAACACCGCCACTAGGTCTTCAGCCTTGGTTTTCTCCTGGCTCCAGCGCTGGTAGCGCCCGGTGAGTTCAGCGACGTTGTAGCGCAGCAGGGGGCCGTGGCCGGTGGCGATCATGGTGATCGGGGGCAGGGCGGCCATCCGCTTCATGGCCGCCAGCACCGAGCGGGCGTTGGGGGCCATCAGACACTCGTAGTAAAAGCGAAAGTCGGGGGAGAGGATTGCCAGGTCTTCGTCGTAGGTGGCATCGCTGCAAAAGTGCATGCCAAAGGCATCGCAGGTGAAGAGAATGCCCGTTTTGTGGTCGTAGGTAAAGATGGTGTCGGGCCAGTGCAGGTTGGGAGCGCTGACAAACTCTAGGGTGTGGCCGTTGCCCAATTCCAGGGTGTCGCCATTTTTCACGATCAACCGCTCGAAGGGGCGGTGGACTAGGTCTTCCAAAAAAGCAATGGCCACCTTGGCCCCGACGACCGTAGCCTGGGGGGCCAGTTCTAGCACATCGCGCACTAGGCCGCTGTGGTCGGGTTCGGTGTGGCTAATAACAATGTAGTCGATGGTTTTGGGGTCAATTTCCCCGGTCAGTGCCTTCAGGTACAACTCCCGAAACTTGGCGTGGGAGGTATCCACCAAGGCGGTCTTTTCGCCGCGAATGATAAAGGAGTTGTAGGTGGTGCCATTTTGCAGGCCAAACTCAATGTCAAAGCGATCTCGATCCCAGTCGAGGGATCGAATCGTGGTCACGTCTTCAGCGATGGGCTCCACCGCAAGGGTCAAGCGCTTCTGTTGAGGATTGGCGACGGCGGCAACCATGGGCCTGTTCTCCCTATCGTGTGGTCAAACAATCGGTACGTTACGAGCGCTAAGGGCAATCCGTTGAACTGCCTTCGTCAAAGACCGGATAGCTTCAAAGACTATCCTAATCTCCCACGGCTCCTAGGTTAGCGTAGTTGCCAACGGGCTTAGGGTCTCGCTGCCCATAGTCCTAGCCAGGAGGCAGATCCCAGTGACAAATCCTAACGTTCCGTGGACTTTAACAACCAGATTGTTTTTAATGTAACTATTCTGACGCAAAACCTGAGCAGGCAGGGTCAAAATTGCTTATTGCTGCCATGGCGAAATGTAATTTATCGCTATAAGTACCCAATCATTCCGGGTATCCTAGGGGCGCATCCATTCAGTAAGAAACGTGAGATGCCTAAGCCAGTTTCCCCTTCCCCTCCATCCCCATTACCCACCGGATCCCTCACTCCAGAGCCCACCGCCGATGGTTCGTTTACCCTGTTTTCCGAAGATTTTGGCGAATGGTTCCACAGCCGCGAAGGGGCCTACACCGAAGCCTACACCACCTATGTCGAGGCCACGAATCTCACTGAGATGGCCCAGGCCGATGCCCTAACCCTGCTGGATGTCTGCTACGGGTTGGGCTACAACACCGCCGCTGCCCTGGCTACGATTCAGCAGGTGAATCCCCAATGTCAAGTTCATCTCATTGGCCTGGAACTGGATGGCCGAGTGCCCAAGCAGGCGGTGGCAACGGGGTTGGTGGATCGGTGGTCGCCAGACATTCAGGACATTTTGGCGCAATTGGCCCACCGGGGACAGGTCAATGGCCCCACCCTACGGGCCGAACTGCGCCTAGGGGATGCCCGTCAGACGATTCAAGCCCTGGCCGAAGCAGGCTTTCAGGCCGATGTGATCTTTTTTGACCCCTTTTCGCCGCCCCATTGTCCGGAACTGTGGACGGTGGATTTTATTCAGCACGTGGCCCGCTGTCTTGGCCCCCAGGGCAAGCTCGCGACCTATTCCTGTGCCGCTGCGGTGCGGGCGGCGTTTTTGGAGGTTGGCTTACACCTTGGCCCCATTGCCGCTGCGGGTCGTCGCTGGCCGGGAACTTTGGCGCAATGGTCGCTCGTTGGCCTTGCGCCACTATCTCAACAGGAGCAAGAACACCTACAAACTCGCGCCGCTGTTCCCTACCGAGACCCCACCCTACAAGACCGTGCTGACGCCATCCGCCAGCGCCGCCAGCAAGAACAAGCCCTGTCTTCCCTCAAGCCCACCTCCCAGTGGCGGAAACGCTGGCTGCCTAGCCCAGCCCCTTCCCTATCCTCAGAATGCTGAACCCTATCCCTCTCTGCCTATGTCCCCCCTAAATTCTCCCTCTCCTCCGCCCCGAGTGCTCGTGGTGGATGACCATGCCCCCAGTCGGATGACAGCGGTGGCCTTGTTATCCGTCGATGGCTATCAGGTGGAGCAGGCCGATTGTGGCCACAGCGCCCTGAGTCGCGTCGCCTACCATCCCCCTGACCTAATTGTGCTGGATGTGATGATGCCGGGAATTGACGGCTACGAAGTCTGTCGGCGGCTGAAGCGCAGTGATGCGACCCGACTGATTCCGATTATTTTTGTCACCGCCCTAGAGGATCGAGAAGCCCGACTCAAGGGGATCGAAGCCGGTGGCGATGACTTTATTACCAAACCCTTCGATGCCCTAGAACTCTCGGCGCGGGCCAGATCGCTAATTCACCAAAAGCGCCTGAACGAAGACCTCGATCATGCGGAAAAGGTGCTGTTCTCCATTGCCCGCACCATCGAAAGCCGCGACCCCAACACTGGCGATCACTGTGATCGATTGGTGAGCCTCGCCCAGGAGTTTGGTCAATACCTGAATCTGCCGCCCCAGCCCCTGCGAAATTTAGCCTGGGCGGGGTACCTCCATGACATCGGTAAGGTGGGTATTCCCGATGCCATTCTGCTCAAAACTGGCCCCCTCTCCCCAGCGGAACGATCCATCATGGAGCAGCATGTGGTGATTGGGGAATCGATCTGCCAACCCCTGCACACCATGCGCGGCGTTGTCCCTATCATTCGCCACCACCACGAACGCTGGAATGGCAGCGGCTATCCCGATGGCCTAGTGGGAGAGGCGATTCCTCGACTGGCCCAAATTTTTCAGGTGATTGATATCTTTGATGCCCTTACCCATGCCCGTCCCTATAAACCGGCCTTTTCCGTGGAAGAATCCCTGGCGATCTTGGCCCAAGAGGTGAACGCTGGCTGGCGCGATCCCCTCCTCGTCGATCAGTTTGCGGCCTTCCTAGGGCAACGTCCCGTCCGGTTTACCCTAGAACCTGATCGCCCATCGATGCTTAGGAGGTGAAGGGGTTGCCCGCATCGCCCATCAGAGGGGTCGCCATAGCCTTCACTTCATTGTGAACAAGCGCTAAACTCAATGGGCTAGGCGTTGCGGATGGGCGACGACAATGCCAGACTCGTTGCCATGGGGATAAGTCGTCTACCTCAAGTCAGCGGCCAAGATATCGAAGGCCGAGATCAATCATGAGCGTATTTTTGTCCCTAAGACCTTACTGCTATGGATACTCAATCTAAAATTTACGTGGCGGGTTCCCGTGGGCTAGTTGGCAGCGCCATGGTGCGCACCCTTCAGGCCCAGGGCTACCACAACCTAGTCTTGCCCACCAGCCAAGATTTGGATTTGCGGAACCAGGCCGCCGTCGATGCCTTTTTTGCCCAAACACAGCCGGAATACGTCTTCCTGGCCGCCGCTAAGGTGGGTGGCATTCAGGCCAACAACACCTACCGAGCTGAGTTTCTGTACGATAATTTGATGATTGAGGCCAACATCATCCACAGCGCCTACCGCCATGGGGCAAAAAAGCTGCTGTTTTTGGGATCCTCCTGCATCTATCCCAAGCTGTGCCCCCAGCCGATGAAGGAAGACTACCTGCTGACGGGCTTTTTAGAACCCACGAACGAACCCTACGCCATCGCCAAAATTGCCGGACTGAAGCTCTGCGAAAACTATAGCCGCCAATACGGCGTGAACTTTATTTCGGCGATGCCCACCAACCTCTATGGCATCAACGACAACTTTAACCTGGCGAACTCCCACGTGCTGCCCGCCCTGATGCGGAAGTTCCACGAGGCCAAGCTTGAGAATCAGCCCACGGTAACGGTATGGGGCACGGGCACCCCCTTGCGCGAATTTCTCTACGTAGACGATCTGGCCGATGCCCTGGTGTTTTTGATGAACACCTACAACCAGGTGGACTTTGTCAACGTGGGCACCGGCCAAGAGGTGTCTATCAAAGAACTGGCCCTCACCCTCAAAGCCGTGGTGGGCTATGAGGGCGACCTCGTGTTTGACACCACTAAACCCGATGGTACCCCCCGCAAGCTGCTGGATGTCTCTCGCCTAGAGGCCGCAGGCTGGCAGGCCAAAACTGACCTCAAAACGGGCATCGAACAAACCTACGCCTGGTTTGTCAGCCACTACGACACCCTGCGTCGATAGGCGCATAGACTACGCAAGATTGGGCTGGCCTACTTAATACTGCATCAGGGTGGTAATGGGAATGTCGGGCAATTTGGCGCGGCCCTCTAGGGCAAGGAGTTCAATCACAAAGCCAAAGCCCACCACGGTACTGCCCACCTTTTCCACCAGGTCATAGGTGGCGGCGGCGGTTCCCCCCGTGGCAATCAGATCGTCTACAACCAAGATGCGGCTGCCCGTTGGAAAGGCATCCTGGTGCAGTTCTAGGGAGTCGCTGCCATACTCCAAATCGTAGGAGGCGGAGTGAACCGCCGCCGGAAGCTTGCCCGGTTTTCGCACGGGGGCAAAGCCAACCCCCAGCTTATAGGCCAAGGGCATCCCAAAGATAAACCCCCGGGACTCGATGCCCACGATGTAGTCAGGCTGGTAGTTGGAAACCTGCTCTGCAAAGGCATCAATGCTGTACTGCAAAGCTTCGGGATTCGACAGCAGCGGAGTGATATCGCGAAACAAAATACCCGGCTTAGGAAAGTCTGGGATATCACGAACGTGGGATTTCAAATCCATGGCGGCAAAGGGCAAAGACCGTTGCTATGCTATCACCGCCCTGGCCTAGATCAAGCCTGGACACCAAGACGAACCCAGGGAGGAACCGTCCTGGTGTCTGAGCACACCCTACTGAGGCAGGGCTAGGGCTGGATCCGCCACCTTGCGAGTAATTCTCGCGCCGAGACCGCGCAGTTTTCCTTCGAGGTTGTCGTAGCCCCGATCCAGGTGTTGCAGCCCTTGGATAACCGTGGTGCCCTCGGCAGCTAGCCCCGCCAGGACTAAAGCCGCCGATGCCCGCAAATCCGTGGCCAACACCGGGGCACCCGACAGGCGGTGAACCCCCTTGATGATGGCGCAGTTGCCGTTGAGGCGAATATCGGCCCCCATGCGGTTTAGCTCGGCCACATGGCGAAGACGATTTTCAAACACCGTCTCGGTAATCAGGCTGTTGCCGTCGCACAGAGCCATCAGCGCCATAAACTGAGCCTGCATATCCGTGGGAAACCCAGGGAACGGCCCGGTTTGAATATCCACCGGGGCAATCACGTCCCCAGGAATGTAGCGCACCCGGCTAGGGCCATCGACCACCACCTGGCCGCCTACCTCGTGCAGTTTGGCAATCACGGCGGTTAGGTGCTCAGGAATCACCGGAGACAGGCTGATTTCCGAGCGGGTAATGGCGGCGGCCACCAGGAAGGTACCCGCTTCGATGCGGTCGGGGATAATGCCGTAGTCGGTGGTGTGGAGGCTGGGTACGCCCACAATGGTGATGGTGTTGGTGCCTGCGCCCCGAATTTTGGCCCCCATGGCCCGACAGAAGTTGGCTAAGTCCGTCACCTCTGGCTCTTGGGCCGCGTTTTCGATGATGGTTTCCCCATCGGCCAGGGTCGCCGCCATCATCAGGGTTTCGGTGGCCCCCACACTGGGGTAATCCAGGTAAATTTTGGCCCCCTTCAGGCGCTTGCCGCTGCCGGGGATGTAGGCATTCACTGTGCCGTGGTCAATATGCACATCGGCCCCCATCGCTTGAAGACCCCGCACATGGAGTTCCACCGGACGGGCACCAATGGCACAACCACCGGGCAGGGGCACCCTGGCCACCCCCATCCGGGCAAGCAGAGGCCCAATAACAAAAAAGCTGGCCCGCAGACGGCTGACCAGATCGTAGGGGGCTTTGGTTGAGGAAATTGAACTAGGGTTAATGTCGAGGGCGTCGCCGTCTCGGTGGATGGAAACGCCAAGGGCCGTCAACACCTCACCCATGCGTTCAATATCCACCAAGTTGGGGATGTTGCGGAGGCGGCAGGGTTGGGAACAGAGCAGCGTTCCGGCCATCACCACCAGGGCCGAATTTTTGGCTCCGCTAATGGTGACATGCCCAGAGAGAGGTGTACTGCCCGCGATCTCCAGCACGGCGTTGTCGGCCTCTGCGGTGGCTAGGGGGTTGGATAATCCAAGAGAAGTAACGATAGCGGTATCCTCCACGGCGCTTAACTCTATCATTTCCCGAATTTTCGTCTAAATTTTACCCGAAATCTTTTTTTTGACTAGGGGGGGAATCAAAACCAGATGAGATGCACAAGGCCACATCAGAATAGCCGATTCCTTCAAATAACGAAATCTTTTTTGTAGGGGTTGACTCTAGAACAAACCTAGGGCATAGTTGTAAATCGCGACGCAAATGCGACGCAGCCGCGCGGAACTGGCGGAATTGGTAGACGCGCTAGGTTCAGGTCCTAGTGTTAGCAATAACATCCGGGTTCAAGTCCCGGGTTCCGCATTCAAACCAGGTCGTTTTTGTAACGAACCGTCTGACCGAGAAGGTCGATCCTAGCG
>JBIPSI010000019.1:0-108645 GCA_044070495.1 Spirulina sp.
GTACCAATACCGCGCCCCTTTCTCTTCAGGGTCGATCTCAGGGAGGTTCAGGTCTGAGGGGGGCTTACTCGTCATGCCCCTTACTCTAACGATTTTTGTCCCATTCGCAATAGCCCCATCTTGTTGCGGTGACTAATTACGGCTGAGTTTCTTGCGGATCATGTTGTGGTGACCTTGCCCCTGGGCGTTTTGCAGTCGGGAAATGTCCGGTTCTCCCCACCCTTGCCCCAGGATAAACAAAATGCCATTGCCAAGCTGGGTATGGGCGTTCTCAACAAATGCTATCTACGATTTTCGGATAGTTTTTGGCCTGGGGATGTGGATTGGTTAGGCTATGTTTCAGAAAAACCGGGTGAGTGGGTCGATTGGGTGAGTTTTAAACGTCCAATAAATCAGCCGATCCTCTTAGGATTTAATGCCGCCAACCGAGGCAGAGAGATTGAATCATGGTCAGACCAAAAGATTGTTGCTAGCGCCATGCAAACCCTCAGAATCCTCTACGGCGAAAATATCCCTGAACCCATGAACTACCAAATTACTCGCTGGGCATCGGATCCGTTTGCCTTGGGTTCCTATTCCTATTATGCCGTTGGCTCAGAACCGGAGATGCGCCAACAGCTTGCAGCACCGCTAGGAGAGGCCGTCTTTTTCGCCGGAGAGGCCACCCATGGGGACTATTCTGGCACCACCCACGGAGCCTACTTGTCTGGGCTGCGGGTGGCGGAGGAAATTCTGAACCTGTAACTCAGCGCTTTCCCCAAAAACTGCGACGTTACCATGGTTCTCTGAAATGGAATCCATGACCGTAGCTATAGTCAGGCGTGATATAAATCAAGCAGTTTGAGGCAAGCATCATGGGTAAACGTAAAGCGTCCGGCGAGGGCGAAAATCGGGCCGTATATCGAGAATTTGGCCCTGCCGACCCGATGGCGAGGGCGGTACCCGATCGGCCTCCCAATCAGCAAAATTTGAAGGTGGAGGTGAGCCGCAAGGGGCGGGGCGGCAAAACCGTCACGACTATCAGCGGCTTTCAGCATACGCCCAATACTCTAGGCACCCTGGCCAAGCAGCTTAAGGCCCAGTGCGGCACCGGGGGCACCGCCAAAGACAACAGTATTGAAATTCAGGGCGACCATGCCCAAAAACTGATGGAACTTTTGGCCGCCAAGGGCTATCAGGTAAAACGCAGCGGTGGGTAGTCGTGGGTGGAAATCCCCCTAAATCCCCCTTATCAAGGGGGACTTTGAAGATTTCTCTGATGAACAAACGACGCTAGTAAGGCCATTCCCCCTTTTTAGGGAGACTTTGAAGACCTTTCTCGGATTAATAAGTAACTCTAGTCAATCCATTCCCCCCTTACTAAGGGGGGCTAGGGGGGATCACTAAGGGGGGCTAGGGGGGATCACTAAGGGGGGCTAGGGGGGATCACTAAGGGGGGCTAGGGGGGATCAGCCAGGGGATTAACCGACCAGGGTTCAAACCAGACGCAAACCGCAAGGCTTTCAACGAATAAGGAGCACCGATGGGCATGGGATGGATGGGGCAACGGAAATGGCTAAGGCGGCTGGGCAGTTTTGCCATGGCTTGGGTGATGGTGTTGGGTTTGCAAAGTGGCCTACCGCTTTGGGCCAGCACTAGCCCGACCGTTGGACATGGTTCCGGGAGGAATGCCCTGGCCCAGGTATTACCTACCGAGGAGCCCACCCCTCTGTTGCCACCGCCTGCGGTGATTCCCATTGATATTCGCCAGCACTGGGCCAAGGATTGTATTACCGCCCTGGCCCAGGCGCGAATCATCACCGCCGACGATAGCGCCCGGTTTTATCCTGATGCGGAAATTTCCTGGGGCGACTATGTGGCGTGGTTGAATCGGCTGATTCCCCCCGGCGAGGCTGGGGGCTGGGCGAATCCGTTGGAGAAAGCTTTGGGATTAACCACGGCTCCCACGGTGGCCTCCCACTATCCCAGCCAGTACTATCAGCCGGATCGGCCCCTGGTGCGGGCGGAGGGCATCATGGCCCTGGCGGCAAAGTTGGGGTCAAATCACCAAATTGCAGCGAATACCCTGATCAACAACAGCCTGGTGGATGGGCCGCAGGTGCCCCCCTATGCGCGGGAAGGGGTAGCGGCGGCGTTGGCCCAGGCGATGGTCGTGAACTATCCCGAAGCCAATCGGCTGAACTCAACCCAGCGGCTCACCCGTGGCGAGGCGGCGGCGCTGATTTGTCGGGCCGATCCAAACCTCTCGTTGCGGCAGTGGATTGATCCGCAGTGGGTGCCCATGGTGACGCTTCCCGAAACCGTACCTGTGCCCTTGGCCGAAACGCGGGGCGTGTGGCTCACCAACATCGACAGTCAGGTGTTGTTCTCCACCGAAGCCCTCACGTCGGGAATCAACCAACTGGCGGAACTGAACTTCAACACCCTCTACCCCGCCGTTTGGAACTGGGGCTACACCCTCTACCCCAGCCGCACCGCCGAGCGGGAACTGGGCGTCAGCCAGCACCTCTATGCCGATCTGCGCCCACCCCAGCGGGGTGCGGTAGAAGGAGCGCGAGACATGATGCTGGAGGCGGTGGAACTGGGCCACGCCAAGGGGATGGCGGTGATTCCCTGGTTCGAGTTTGGCTTCATGACCCCCGAACCCTACGACCTCTACCGTCGCCACCCCGACTGGTTTAGCCATAAACGGGTGGAGCCGCCGTCGGAAGATGGCGAAGCCGATAAGTCCCAGGCCAAGCCAGGAGCAAACGCTGGGGTGTCTAAAATTCGCGCCCTGACCCCCACCGAGGAAGCCAGTCGGCAAAAAATGCAGGCCCTCGGTCGAGGGATGAGCCAAGTCAAACAAGACAGTGACAACGGCCTGCCGCCGGAAGTCCTCGCCGACCCCGGCATTTGGCTAGAGGGAGGACGCCTACCCCGTCGCTGGCTCAGCCCCTTCCATCCCCAGGCACGGCGGTTTTTGTTGCAGCTCATTGATGAACTGGTGAGCAACTACGAGGTAGACGGCTTCCAGTTTGACGACCACCTGGGCCTGCCCGTGGAATTTGGCTACGATGCCTACACCGTCAACCTCTACAAAGCCGAGCACAACGGCCAGGAACCCCCGGCCAACTACCAAGATCCGGAATGGGTGGCGTGGCGGGCCAACAAAATCTCCGACTTTTTGGCGGAGGTCTACCAAATGGTGAAATCCCGTCGGCCCAATGCGGTGATTTCTATTTCCCCCAACCCCCACCCCTTCGCCTACGTCAACTATCTGCAAGACTGGCCCACCTGGGTGAATCGGGGCATCATGGATGAACTGATTGTGCAAATCTACCGCAGCGACCAAAACCGCTTTATCTGGGAGATGAACAAGCCCTACATGCAGGCGGCCCTACGCAAGATTCCCACCAGCGTCGGCATCCTCAGTGGTTTAAGAGCCGCCCCCGTTGGCATGGACCACATCGGCGACCAAATCAAAGCCGTGCGGGATCGCCGCCTCTCCGGCATGTCCTTCTTCTTCTACGAATCCCTCTGGATGCCCGCCCCCACCGAACGCCGCGAAGACCGCATCACCGGACTACAACGGGCCTTTGCCAGCACCGCATCCCGCCCCAGCAGACCACCCTTGGGGCCATTGCTGCGGGGGCGTATCCTGGGAGATCAGATCACCCAAAGTCGCCTAAACCCCAATCCCTAAACCCCAGTCCCTATGCAAGCCAAGCCGATTTCCTCCCAAATCAGCCTTCGCCACCTCCAGCAAGACTTTGGCTTGACGAAGGTGGATCGGGCGGATGGATTTCTAGAGTGGCGCAATCATTTATCGCCCTTAACGGAGGCCGAACAAGCGGCTCTAGGACACATTCGGCAGAACTTTACCTATCAGTTGGAATGGGGCCAACTCTCTGAAAATCTGGTGAAAATGGTGGTGCTATCGCCCCTGCTAGACATAGCCGGGTTCTACCGTAGTAGACTGCGCGTGGATGATGAAGCCAGCATTGAACTAGCCGTACCAGATCAGGAGATACTGTATCGCGGCAAAATTGATGTATTGATTTGCGACGAGCGATTTTGGATCTTAGTGATTGAAGCCAAACATGCCCAGTTTTCACTGATTAACGCTATCCCGCAATGCTTGGCCCATATGTTAGCTAACCCCAACGGCGCTACTCCCGTCTACGGCCTCGTCACCAATGGCAGCAACTTTCGACTCCTCAAACTGCAACCTTCTTGTCCCCCGATCTATGCCCTTTCCGACGAATTGCTGTTTGATCGAGGCGATGATTTTGATCGAGTTTTGCAGATGATGAAGGTATTGGGTCAGGAGACCTAACCCCTACATTATCTCCATGCCGTAGGGGCGTAGTTGCTGCGCCCGATGCCGAATTTTCTGTCAGTCAAATAGTTCTCCCCAACGCTCAATTCTCAACCCCATGGCCTACAGCAACTTTTCCCTCAGCAAAGTCAAGTCAGACTTTGACCTTTCTACCCATGAAAGCCAGGATTTATTTGCCACGACACCGCCACTACAGCCCAGTTCGTTGCTGGTGGGGGTACTGAAAGAGCAGATTCCCCTGGCCAGCGCCATCAACACCGAAAAAGCTAAATCCGAGCTAGTGATCATGCCTGTACTGATGGAGGTGCGGCGGCAGATGGGGAACCAGATCGCTATTTTTTCGGGCACCGCCTTTGATGTTGAACCAACCCTAGGGCTAGAGGGGCGCTGCGACTTTATCCTGAGCCAATCACCAGAGCAGTACTACGTGGCGGCTCCCGTGCTCACCATCGTTGAGGCCAAAAACGAGAGCATTCCCAGTGGGTTGGGGCAATGTCTCGCCACCATGGTGGCCGCTCGGATATTTAACCAGCGCGAGGGCAACGCCATCGACACCATCTATGGAGCCGTGACCACGGGCAACCACTGGAAATTTCTTAGGCTGACGGGAAATGCAGCCTTCATCGATACCAACGACTATTTCATTAAGGAGGTCGATAAAATTTTGGGCATCCTGACCTCTATGCTTCAGCCCGAAACCAGTCTGGTCGCCTCCTAGCGATTTCCCGACCGCCCTACAATGGGGAGGCTGTTCTGGAAGCTTAGGTATGTCCTCCATTGGCTCCAAGGTGATGAGTCCCAAGGTCATTATCCACGGTGGCGCGGGCAGTGCCCTGCATGATAAAGGGGGGCTGGCGGCGGTGCGTCAGGATCTCCACGCCATTGTGGCGCAGATTTACCAGCGGGCCGAGGCGGGGGAGAGGGCCGTGGACTGCGTGGTCTACGGCTGTCGGCTTTTGGAGGATGCCCCTCGGTTTAATGCGGGCTATGGGTCGGTGTTGCAGTCCGATGGCCAGGTAAGGATGAGTGCGGCGCTGATGGATGGCCAAGCCCAACGGCTGAGTGGGGTGATTAACGTGTCGCGAGTGCCCCACCCCATTGACCTTGCGGCCCATTTACAGGGGGCGGAGGATCGGGTGCTGTCGGATGTGGGTTCGATGGAACTGGCGCGGGAGTTGGCCATCCCCCTGTTCGACCCAATTACCGACCTACGCCTGCGGGAATGGATGCAGGAACGGGCCAACAATTTTCAGCGGTCGATGGCCGGAGTCGTGGCGGAGTCCTCTGATTCCCAGGCTTCCAACGCCCGACGGGGCACCATTGGCGTGGTGGTGCTGGATGGGGAAGGTCGCCTAGCGGTGGGCACCTCCACCGGGGGCAAGGGTCTAGAGCGCATTGGGCGGGTTAGCGATTCTGCCATGCCAGCGGGCACCTATGCCAACGCCCAGGCCGCCGTAAGCTGTACGGGCATTGGGGAAGACATCATCGACGAATGTTTGGCGGCGCGACTGGTGATCCGCATCAGCGACGGCATGACCCCAGAAACCGCCCTGGCCAAATCCTTTGCCGAAGCCACCACCAACCAGCGAGACTTTGGGGCCATCGGCCTCACCCAGGCAGGCCAAATTCTCTGGGGCAAAACCAGCGATGTGCTGCTCGCGGCTTACCATACGGGCCAAACCCTGGGTGACACCCTCGACCAACCCCACGGCACCCAAACGGGCTGCGTTGTGGACTAAGCCTAAGGCAGGGCGAGGAGACCGCGCCCCTACAGGTTGGATTCCTCGCCCCCGACTCCCCACTCCCGACTCCCGACTCCCGACTCCCCACTCCCATGACCGATTCCCTACTCAGCCCCGGCAATCCCTTTGGCCTCGTCCTCGTCACCCTTGACAGCGAAGCCAACGCCCAAAACCTCGCCCAAAAATTAGTCGAGGCCCGCCTTGCTGCCTGCGTGAGCATTGCCCCGGTGCAGTCGGTCTACCGCTGGCAGGGGGAGATTCAGCATGATCAGGAATGGCAACTCACCATCAAAACCGACCTCAGCCGATTGGATGCCCTGGCCCAATTCATCACCCAGCACCACCCCTACAAAGTGCCCGAAATCATCGCCATTCCCCTGGCGGCAGGGTCAACGGCCTACCTCACCTGGCTGGCGGAACAAACCCAGCCCTCCAGTCCAACCGCCTAACTTTCAGCGGATCTTCTCTAGGTGATGGGTTGGGCAACTAGGTGGCTGGCCACCTGCCAAGGCGTGACGGCAATGGTGTCTCGATTCGCTGGGCCTGTCTCGGCGTCAGGATGCGTCGGTTCATTAACAGGTTGCTCTAGGCCGTTAACTCTGGCCACAACCTCTAGTCCCAAGCGACCACCGAGGGTAAAGGTTCCAGCTACTCCCGCACTTTCATAACCGCGCAGGATGAGGGGTTGATCGCTCTCTTCCGCCAGTTTGAAGGCCGACAGTACCCAAGTCGTTTCCCCAAACGATAGGAAACTCCCGATCCCAGAAATCCTTTGACCTTCAGGCGGTTTGTTGACCGTGCGACCTTGATCCTGAAACCAAGGTCGCACAGGAATATTAAGATTACGGGCCTGTTGCACGGTCTTCGCGGCCTGCCAGCTTCCGGCGTGGGGATAGATGGCATAGGTGAAGGTCTGCCGTCCTCGGTCAGCGGTGGGGTCGGGCCAGAGGGGCGCTTTCAGAAGGGTCAGCCGCAGTTGATTAGGGGTAGCATCAAAACCGTGCTTGTAATCGGTGAGGATACTCACGCCTCGGCTTTCTCCAACCTGATTCTCTGTCTCCTGATGTCCTGTCTCCTGATGTCCTGTGTCCTGGTTCTCTGTACTTGGATTCTCTGTGCTCTGAGATTCAGTCCCTTGAATCTGGCTAATATCCGCCCAACGCAGAGCAGGTACCTCCCACTTGGCCTTGTCCTCCGGCGTTTGGGGATTCGTTGAGCGCTGAATCGCCCCAAAGGGGATCTCATAGGTGGCCTGGGGGGCCGATACCGTCAGCGGAAACGCCACCTTGACGAGTACCTGGGTTTCCTGCCAATCCACCTCGGTGCGAATGGTCAAATAGGGCGAAGTTGTGTCTAGGACATAATCCTGCACAAAGGTGGACTGGTTGAAGGTTTTTACGATCCGAATCACCTGCCGACAGGGGCCATCCTCTAGCCACGCCATCGACACCAACTGCCAGCCCTCCAGGGGATGATCCTGATAATCTGGGGCAATGTTCCAGGCATCCCAATACTGACCCGCATCCTTAAACGCCTGAAGCTGATTCCCCGCCGCCCTGAAGGTTTCTGTACCCGTGGCTTTGTGAATCAGGCTGGCGATTTCCCCCGTTTCGGGATTCAGGGTGGCGCGGAGATGCTGATTTTCGAGCGTCCAACTTGGGGGAGTCGGGAGTCGGGAGTCGGGAGTCGGGAGGTCGGACTCCATAGGCTTCAACCAAATGACACGATAGCCAACCGAGGGAATCCCCGACACCGCCACCAACACCGTAGGGTGGACACTGCCCACCGAATCTCTGAGGGGGTAAGAACCACTCCACTGCGTCGGTAGTTCCCGACCCAAGCTATCCACCGTTTGCCAGTGTTGATGATTGGCCCATTCCTTTGGTAAGGGAATCTCGACCACCTCATCCCGTTCCCAGTTGAGGGGGTTAAACAGCAGTACGGGAATAGCTCGATCATCGGGGGAGGTGGGCAGGGGAATGAATTGGGCAACGGCTTCCAACGCATTCGCCAAAATCCGCTGTCCGTTTTCCAACGCGGCTTGCCAAGTTTCGTTAGCATCGGCAAACACTTCGGGAATGGAAGATCCCGGCAAAATATCGTGGAATTGATTAAAAAGCACCTGTTTCCAGGCGGTTTCTAGCTCAGCCTTAGGGTAGAGATAGTCCGTCAGCAGATGAGCCACACTACTCCACAGTTCCGCCTGAAAGAGGGCGTCTTCGCAGCGGCGGTTGTATTGCTTTTGGTCGCCGTGGGTGGTGTAGCAGCCCCGGTGCAGTTCTAGGTAGAGTTCGTCGTTCCAGGCGGGGAGGTGGGGTGGTGGGGTGGTGGGGTGGTGGGAAGGGGTTAGGAGGGAATCGAGGAAG
Source organism: Spirulina sp. (assembly GCA_044070495.1). Lineage (GTDB taxonomy): Bacteria > Cyanobacteriota > Cyanobacteriia > Phormidesmidales > Phormidesmidaceae > Nodosilinea. Next base: position 8,430 of record JBIPSI010000019.1, read on the forward strand.
GGTTGGGCGTGGCCGAAGGTGAGGGTGGGGAAGAGGGGGGAGTTGGCCCAGCGGCGGGTTTTGAGCAGCATATCGCGGGTGGGGCCGCCGCCATGATCGCCCACGCCAGGGAGCCAGAGGGCATCCTGAAATCCGGTGTTGGCTTCCCATTGGGCGGCGTATTGGGCGATTTCTGAGGCTTCAATGTCGGTGCCGATGGGGGGCAGGGTAACGGCGGTGACGGGGGTGCCGTCTAGCCCTCGCCAAGTGCATAGGTCGTGGGGGAAGGGGTTGCTGTCGTTCCAGCGTAGTTTTTGGGTGGCAAAGTAGCGCACGCCGCCCTGGGCCAGCAATTGGGGTAACTGCCAACTAAAGCCGAAGGTATCTGGCAACCAGGCAATGGCGCTGACGGTGCCAAATTTTTCGGCACAGTAGCGCTGGCCATAGAGAATTTGCCGCACCAAGGCTTCTCCCCCCGGCAGGTTCAAATCTGGCTCTACCCACAGGCCCGCATCAATGGCCCAACGTCCGGCCTGCACTTGGTTCTGAATCTCCACAAACAGGTCGGGTCGGTTTTCCTCCATCCACGCAAACAGGGCCGGGGTGGAATGGGTGAAGGTGAGTTCGGGAAACTCGGCTTGTAGGACCAGGACAGACTCAAAGGTGCGCTGGGCGGCCTCCCAGGTTTCGGCTACGGGCCACAGCCAAGCCAGGTCGAGGTGAGCATGGCCCACACAATGCACCGTGCGCTGTTTCAGCCAGGGGGTGAACTGGCTCAGGATGTCCCGCATTTGGTTAAGGGACTGGTGAAACTGGGGTGCATCACTTACCTGATCCCAGGCAATTGTCGTTAGGGCATCTTCCAGAATTCCAAGATTTTCCGGCGCAAACTGGCGTAAATAGGTTTCTAAAACGGCAAGCTCATCGGCCACAAAGGCGGGTTCTGGGTTGGCCTCATCCAGTGATTCAAACACTAATTCCGACTTCACCAAAGCCCCCTCATCATGGCCAGGGCTAATAAGTTTAAGCATCACCTCCACCGACTCACCGGGGTTCACCGATTCGGACAGGTCTATTCTTGTCCAGCAGTCAAAAATATCCCCCGTATGGGCTAGGGTGCCGTTGACATAGATTTCTGCCAATTCCGCCCACCACCGCAGGGCCAGCTTAGCCGCCAGCCCCGCCAGCGGATAGCCACCCAAATCCTCCGACCAAGTAAATCGCTGATGCAACCACAACACTCGCCGCCCCCGTTCCCAGGCCACATGCCCCCGCCCATTTACCTCCACCAACGACCACTCTTCTCCCCCCTCTCCTCCCTGGGAGAGGGGCTGGGGGTGAGGGTTCCGGCTTCCCAGGGGCTGGGGGTGAGGGCTAGGATTCTGGTGGGCAGTGCCCACCCTACTTTGGGGGTGAGGGCTAGGATTCTGGTGGGCAGTGCCCACCCTACGGATGTGCCAGGTTGTTTGGACGTTCTGTTGAGTGAGGCCACGGAGCTTCTCTAAAACGCGGATGACTTGGGGTGAGATGGCCGCAGGATTGGTGGCAGGGGGCATGGCTCCGGTATGATCAAGGCAGTCTTCAGTGTACGCAGAGTCGGCAACGCTATGGCCTCTTCGTCGCGCCCGTTTCAAAGTCAGACTGTTTCCCGTTTGTTGGCTGGGTACCGACAGATGGCCCACGGTGCCGAGCGTTTTCTGCATCAGGGTAAAACGGCCCTGTTGTGGGGCATTCAAGTGATTGCGTTTCCTCTTTACGTGGCATTTCAAGGGGTACGATCTGCCGCTCGCACTCTGCAAGCTACGAAGCCTTGGCAACAGGTGGTCGCCTTGCTGACCGGGGAACAGCCCCAGCCTATGATGCTATCTGCCGACTCCCCCGTTCGGGCCTTGCTCTCGATTACCCAGCCCCTAGCGGTGCGGCAGGCAGGGCATTTGCGCCAGGTGGATCGCCATGGGGAACTGCTGCGCCAGTCCCGTGCCGAGAGTGTGATGGTGAATGGCCAGTGGCAGATGGTGCCATTGCAGACGCCCGTATGCGGGGTGGCGTCGGATTTGGCGTCTCGGCAACTGGTTCTGGTGACGACGAATAACCTGATTTTCAATGACCTCACCGACCTCCAGCGGCAGCAACTTCAGCGGGCCATTACCCTGCTGATGGCGGAATATGCAGGCTGGTGTCGGCGGCAGTGGCACCAACGGCAACTGCAATCCCCTGGTCTGCCCCTGCCCCAGGCGGAGGATAACCAATGGCTTCCGGTGCGCTGGTTTAACCAAGCCCTAGCCTGGATGCAGGTTAGCCCCCTAGCCCAGGTGACGAACCTGTTTGGTGAAGCGGAGGCTGTCCTGCAATTAGCCCCGCAATTGGGGGATGGGGGGATGGTGAGATGGTGGGATCGGGCGCTTTCGGGATCATGGCGACCTGCCTTAGCGGGGTCGTCAGAGGCCATGGCGGATCACAGGGCCGCGTTAGTGGCGAACCCTCATACCTCGATTCCGGTGCCCTACGGGGTTTCTGGATGGGATTGGTCGGCTGGGGTAGACCAGGCTCAAGACAACCTCTCGGCACCAGCTTCCTTAGTGATGGCGGGTTCGTCGTCAGTGGCCACTCAGCCACGGGGCACTCGCAAAGTCACAACCTACCGCACCGAAGACGGCACCGTTGTGATGGCGGATGCCGATGGATCAGCGCCTCTGGAACCTGCTTCTGTCTGGGAGACTGGGTATGCCCATAACGCCACAGATCGCATCCCTGGCTGGAGTAGATCCGTGGGTGGCCGCATTGACCTCAAGAGCTTGCCCGACAGCGACGCCATCGAGGCCCAAGTCGCCCTCGTAAACTACGTGGATCATCCCCTGGTGGTGGTGCTGCGCTGGCTCGATGCGTTGCTCCACCAGGCAGAAACCTGGCTGCAACGGGCATGGTGCTGGCTGTGGGGGCAGTCCTAGGGCACGGTTTTCACTTTTGGGCCTTGCTTTGGGCGGGCGAAGATTTGGCGTATGATAGACCCAAGTTAAGTTCTGTATGCGCCCTAGGGCTGTGGCAGAACGGTTGAGAGGCCCATTAGGGATGACCTGGGGCTGTTCTAGCTGGCTGTTTGGAGACTTAAAATCATGCTGACTCTAAAAATTGTGGTTTACCTGGTTGTCACCTTCTTCGTGGCGCTGTTTGTGTTTGGCTTCCTCAGTGGCGACCCCTCCCGCAACCCCGGTCGTCAAGATCTTGAGTAGTCTCTCCAACGAAACTTCTTCCAATTGAAGGGATGTCCCCGGTATATTGGGGCGTTTACCTACCCATGAAGTTTAGTCGGGGCCGCAGGGAACTCTGCCGCAGACTAGGCTATCTCATGGTTCTAAGCCCGCTTGTCGGGCTTTGTTTTTGCTGTGGTTAATCTGAACCCATGCCCCTACCGCTCCTGTTGCCGGATCTGCCCCCTGCCATAGCGCCTCAGGCCCTAGTGCATCAAGCACCATCGGCGGCGGATCCGGCTCTCCAGTTTCCCCCAGCGCCACTGACCCAACCAGGGCGGAATCCGGTTTTCCTAGTTCAATCCCCAGCCCCCTCAGCCCAACCCCTCAACGAAGCACCTGCCCCGCATCCCCTATTTTCGCCAGCCCAGCCCAGCCCTGAGGATTCCCGGTCACCGCTGCCCGCCGCCGAGGGTGCAGAAGCCTCCCCAACCACCGATTCCCCCGCCGAAGCTCCCCCAGAAACCGATCCACAGTCCGATGACCAAGGGCTAGGGGAGGATGAATCTGGTGCCATAACCGCGAGTTTTCCCTGGCGCGATGGCGGTGTGTCGGCCCAGCGGCAGGTGATTGCGGATAGCCCGGTGGAGGTGGTGGCTCCTGATGTCGCGGAACGTCCTTTGGCGGCAGAGGATCCGGCGGTGGCACCAGAGACAGAACCCCTTGATCCGACTTTGTTGCGGCTCTTGGCCGATGCCCAAACCTACGAGCCAGCGCGGCAGGTGGTAACGGCCAGTGGCGATGTGTTAGTACAGTTTGGGGATGCCCAGCTCGCGGCGGATCGGCTGTGGGTTAACCTCAACAACCGCCATTTGCGGGCTGAGGGGAATGTCTTTTTTAATCGCAATCAACAGGTATTGGAGGGAGACGCCGCCACCTACAATCTGTTGCAGGGCAGTGGCCGCCTCACCAACGGGCGGGGATCGCTGCGGATTGCCACCATTGCCGATGACTTTTCGGTGGATAATTTCCCCACCGATGCCGCCCTGCTCCCGGTGGATTACCGTTTACAGGGGCAAGGCTCCATTTCCCAGGTCACCAGCCCTGGGGGGTATTCCTTTGCCCTCAGCCCCACCGCCTCGATTTTTGGCGGCGAGCGTACGGATGTGGGGCGGCTACGCTTTGAAACCAGCGATCTCTACTTCAATGCCGATGGCTGGTACGGCGAAAACCTGCGCCTCACCAATGATCCCTTTTCACCCCCAGAATTAGAGCTACGCGGCAATCGGGTGAGTTTTGTCCCCATTTCTGAGGAGGAGGACGAACTGTGCGTTGATAACCCTAGGCTGGTGTTCGATCAATGGCTAAGCGTGCCCCTGGTGCGGCGCTGTTTCCAGCTTCAGAACGGGCAGCTACCAGACAACACGTTTAACCCCTTTCCCACCTCCTTCGGCTACGACAACCGTGACCGCGACGGCTTTTTTGTGGAACGGCGGTTTCCGGTAGTAGAGGCAGGCAACTTCCGGCTGTCGTTAGCCCCTCAGTTCTACATTTCCCGCTGGTTGGGCGAAAACAGCAGCGGCCTGTTCGATGCCGCCAACTTTGGCCTCGTGGCACGGGCGCGGGGGGCCGTGGGGCCAAGAACCTTTGTCTCTGGCCTAGTCAGCCTGCCAGGGCTGGATCTGCAAAATTTCACCGACCGGGTACGGGCGAACCTACGGGTACAGCAGGCGGTAGGCACCCATCGTCTCAGCGCCGAGTACACCTACCGAGATCGCCTCTTCAATGGTTCCCTCGGCTTCCAGGATGTGCAGACCAGTGCGGGCCTGCTGCTGGAGTCTCCGGTGATTCCCCTTGGCAATACGGGGATCAACCTTACCTATCAACTCTCTGGACAGTATGTTAACGCCCTCACGGATCAGGCCGATTTGCTCGATCCTGGCGTGGGAGTGGGGCTAGCGAGTTTATTTCGCTTCCAGGGGGCCATCGACCTCAGCCGTAGCTTTTCGCTGTGGCAAGGCACCGCCAAACCCAGCACCCCCACCGAGGGCTTGCGCTATTCCCCTCGTCCGGTAGTGCCTTTCCTTGCCCTTGTGGCGGGCCTGCGAGGGGTGGCCACCTACTACACCAGCAACGATCTCCAAGAAACCCTAGACGCCAGGATAACGCTGGTAGGGCAACTGGGTCATTTTTCCCGCAACTATTTCGACTACACCCAATTTAATCTAGGCCTGTCGAGTAGTTTTATTGGCGGCGACGGGTCGCCCTTCTTCTTTGATCGCCTGGTAGACCAGAACACCCTATCCGGCGGCATTGTGCAACAGATCTATGGCCCCCTGCTCCTCGGCTTTCAAACCTCCTTTAACCTGGATACGGGCCGAGAAATCGACACCAGTTTCAGTGTGGAATATCGACGACGCACCTACGGACTCGTTGCCCAATATAGCCCCACCCAGGAAACAGGCTTCTTTGGGTTTCGCCTCAGCCAGTTTGATTGGGTGGGCCGACCAGACCCCTTTGATGGCGAAGCCACGAACCAAGACGTCCAAGTGCAGTAGCCTAGGTCTACCCAGAGGGTTACCGAGCGGATCGGGAGAGCCGCCCGATTAACCCCCTAGGACGCTGTTGCACAAGGTCAGGATCCAGGTAGGTGATGGCGTCATGGCAGGGGCGCACCCGTTCCTCTGCGGAAAAAACATTGACCTGGTAGACCAGTTGGTTATCCCAATCGAGGGCAGTCAACCAGCCACTGCGGGGATGATACCCCCCCGTATCAATATCCAACCAACCCCGACCCGCCACTACCTGCCCCGGCGCAACGGCAGGAAAGGTGAAGGTGATGGTGTGTCCGGTAACAATCAGTTTGTCGGGGAAGTAGGGGGTCTGGCTACGGTGGAACGGATCCCGAATCCAGCACATGTCGTGGGGATTTTGCTGGGCCAAGGGCAGGGCTGGATTCACCCCGGCATGGACCAGCCAGATCGCACCTAGGTCGAGATAGGAGGGCAACTGAAGAATCCAGGGTAGGTGTTCCTCCAGCAAGCCGGGGTAGGTATCGTAGCTTTTCAGGGTGGCCTGTCCACCGCTAAACAGCCAGCCTTCTAGGGTAGGCAGGTGGAGGCTATCTTCCCCATCCCCCATGGCATCGATGAGCAGTTGCTCGTGGTTGCCCCGTACGCAGCCCGTGGCATGGTGCCGTACGAACTCCACCACCTCCGCACTACGTGGCCCTCGGTCAATGAGATCGCCGACAAAATAGACATCATCCTCTGGGGTGGGGGCCGTGAGGCTCCACAGGGCTTTCAGTCCATCGTAGTGACCATGAATATCGCCAATCAGCAGTTGTCGGGGCATGTTGTCCGTACTAGCCTGTTATCCATACTAAAAAAAGGGGGGCTTACGCAGCGGGCCTCTATCTCTAGTATGCCTGAGGTACCTGAACCCTGTCGTTAAAATTGAGCAATTCTACGGACGACGACCGTTACCTTTTCTCACTTACTTTTTCTCACTATTTAGAACATCCTTTGGAACATCGGCTAGGACATTGGCCAAGATATCACCGCCCCCCAACGGCTTGGCCACCCTTGGCCCAAGGTATACGCACGCTGGAGGCTTCAACACCCATGCCCCAACCGTACAAATAACCGTTGCAAATAACCGTAACGATTGGCAAATTCTCCGCCATAATAGGGGCTACCCTAAACAGGCCTTAACTGAGTCTCTGGTTTGCCCATGCATGCTCCGCTTCAGCCCTCCCCCCGTCGCTCGGTGCGGCCCGCCCATCCGCCCGCCCGCCGTCGTCGTACAACATCCCTAACTCGGCGGTTAGCCCGCCAAACCCCCATTTTTGAGATCAGCGCTCGCATTGCCGTCAACGGTGTTCTCACGGTAGCCTCCCTCTCGGCCCTAGGTCATCTCGTGCCCTATCTGCAAACCCAAACCGCCCGTCTCGATCAGGTAACCCAGGCCGTAGATACAGCGGACTCCACCCACACCTCCCTCAAAGCCGAGTTTGACCGCTACTTTGACCCGGCCCAGGCTAGCCGCCTGATACAAGAATACAGTGGCTATAAGGCTCCCCAGGAGCGCCAAATTGTCTGGACAGAGGGGCCTCGCCCCTAGTCCTGGGTGCCCCCATCAGAAGCGCCCTTATCCCTCCCAGGATCGTCGCTGGACTTAGGGGCTCTACCGTGCGGCAGTAGGGCCTAGGATCATCCTTTGACTTTTGGTAAAACGAACTATAATAGGAAGTAGCCTATCCTGTCGTGCTACTAAAAGTTGGTCTCTGTGTTTACGACCCTCTCCCCCGCCGCCGCCGTCTTGCCTGGACGTTTAGACCTGTTTGAGGCCATCGAAGCCCTTAAACACGAGCTAAACGCGGTTATTTTGGCCCATTACTACCAGGATCCTGATATTCAGGATGTAGCGGACTATATTGGTGATTCTCTAGGGCTATCGCGTCAGGCGGCGGCTACGAATGCCGATGTCATCGTGTTTGCCGGGGTTCACTTTATGGCAGAAACCGCCAAAATTCTCAACCCCACCAAGCAGGTGCTGCTGCCCGACCTGAATGCCGGGTGTTCCCTGGCCGATAGCTGCCCCCCCGATGCCTTTGCCGCCTTCAAGGCCCAGTATCCGGGGCATTTGGTGATCTCCTATATCAACTGCACGGCCCAAATCAAGGCCATGAGCGACATCATCTGCACCAGTTCCAATGCCGTGAAGATTGTCCAGCAAATTCCCGCCGATCAGCCGATTATCTTTGCCCCCGACCAAAACCTAGGGCGCTACGTAATGGAACAAACCGGGCGGGATTTGGTGCTGTGGCCGGGAAGCTGCATGGTACACGAAACCTTCTCCGAGAAGAAGCTGGTGCAGTTGCAGATGGAATACCCTGACGCCGAGGTAATTGCCCATCCCGAATGCGAATCGGCGGTCTTGCGCCACGCCCACTACATTGGCTCCACCACCGCCCTGTTGAAGTATGCCCAGGCCAGCCCCAAACAGCAGTTCATTGTGGTCACAGAACCAGGCATTATTCATCAAATGGAGAAGGAAGCTCCCAGTAAAACCTTTATCCCAGCCCCACCAATGGCCTCCTGCGCCTGCAACGAGTGCCCCCACATGCGGCTGAACACCCTCGAAAAACTCTACCTAGCCATGAAAAATCGCCAGCCCGAAATCACCCTGCCGGAGGATCTCAGGCTGGCGGCCCTAGCGCCCATGCAGCGCATGTTGGAGATGAGCATCTAGGCGCTCTGAACCCAGAAAAGCGCAGGGGCGAAGTTTCCTCGCCCACTCATGCCGGGGGCCAGCAATCCAGATTTAGCGCCGCCTAGGGACCTCCTAGCGACAGGTGCCCCGCCCCCACTGGCCGTCATAGCCAACGGAGACTTGATCACCCACTTGGGCCGGATTGGCAGACAGGTGGACTAAGGTGACACTGGCCATCTCCTGCACCGATCCGCGCCAAATCGCTTGCCCCTGGGCATTTTTGCCGTCATAGCTGAGGAAGGATTCCGCAAAGACGTCCCCGGTGGCGGGCCGCTTTAGCTCAATGCGCGAAAACCCGGCTGCGCGGGTGAAGTAGACCGTGAAGTCAATATCGTTGACGGTGATCGACCCGGTACAGGTCATTTCCAGGTTGTCCTGGTTGGGTTCTTCAGGTGGGGTGGAGGCCGAACCGGGCACGGGAGTCGCATCTGGGGTGGCAGTCGCCTCTGGAGTGGCGGTCGCCTCTGGGGTAGGCTCTGGACTAGGGGTCGTCGTGTCTTGGGGTTGGGATCCGCCGTTGCAGGCCACCATCCCCAACCCCAACAGCAACGCCGTCCCCAGAGAAATCATCTTTGATGGGATCACTTAGCTAAATCTCCTTGTTATTGCGCGAAACCGATTTGATTTATACCGCGCAATCGTAGCAATCCTATAGGATGCGATGCCCCAGGGTTTTCCGCCCCTGTTTCCTTAGTTTTCCTGGATAAAATCCTGCAACGTCGTGGTCAACTGATCGACTAAATTGTCGGAGGTGGAGGTGGCGCTGTCCTTTTCAACCCGCTGCACGGTGTCGGCGGGTAGACCCAGGAGCGACACCAACTGCTGGTAGGCCGTGGCCTCCTCCTGGTTAATTAAGGATTCATCGGGGGTACGGGCACTGGCATTAATCACCTGATACCCCAATTTCAACACCAGTTCTTTTTCCGCCGTCTGGGTTAGCCGAGGCACCAGTTCATTGAGGGGAATGTTCTGCATTAGATAGTCGCGCAACTCGCCCCGCAGAGCCTCTTGGTGAGTATCACTCTGGGCAAAGAGATGACTAAACTGATCCAGCATCACCTCCACCTCTTCATCGGCCAGGTGGCCATCGCTCCAGGCCATGGTGGCGGCAATGCGCAGCAGGGTCATCTGGGCGGGGCTAATGGAGGGCGGCGGTGGGGGCTGTACCGACATGGGAATCTCCATAGGAAATCTAGAGGATAATCAAGGCTTTCAGCGCATTTAGACCCAATCTGCACGGGATGCCACCAATTTCTAACCTGTCAAACCGCAGGGGAGAGCTTTTCTCGCCCGTTTGAACCAGGGGTAGGCCATCAAGATTTAGGACTAAGCCTGTAATCGTGACCTTACCATGGCCGTTTTCAGGGGCTTGGCAATGTTATCAATCTCCACAAAACCAAGGAAAACGTAATCTTGTACTAGCCAACCGACCATCGGGCCGAGTGAAGGCTGAGGTCACAGGAATGGGACGCATGGAGGCTGACAAAAAAATCCCCCAGCCCATGCAACTTTTTGGGGCAAACGGCCCATAATAGGGTGCGGAGAACAGAAGGGAGCGCAAACTATGCCAAGAACGCCCAGTGAATACGTGATTCACATGCTGTTTGATGGGGGCCACCACGAGGAAGTGCGCTTCTCCTCCATCCAAGACTTTCAAAAGTGGTATAGCGGCGAGCTGATGCCCAAGGCCACCTCCGACGAATTTATTACGGTGCCACTGCCCAAGGTCAACCCCGGCGAGTACATGGTGATCCGGCCCTCGCGGCTCAACGCCATTCGGGTGGAACCCGTCTTCAGTTCCAGCGTCGAACGATATTAGCGGGTCTCTCAGTAGGCAAAGACGTGATGGGTACAGAGCGAGTGAATCGTCGAGCCTTGGGGCTAGGGCTGGCGTTGGGTGGGCTGCTAGCGGGGCTGGTGGTTCAGGTTCCGGGTTGGGCGGTGGATGCGAACCAGGCCACGTCTCCCTTCCTTTCCATGGGAGAACGCTTAGAACAAGCCAGCGTCAGCGATCTCCTAGCCCAGGCCACGGTCATCCCCGATCCTACGCCCGTGGTGCCCCTGCACCCGATGCCATCGGCAGACATGGCCGATTTTTGGGCCACGGTGCATCTGCCCCAGGATCGTCGGCCCCTTTTGCAGGCGATTCAGCACAGCCTTACCTACCTCGCAACCCCCAAGGCCGCTACGGACTATCAGGCTCAACCTACGCCGGGCATGACCCAGGCAAGGGTGATCCACAGCCTGCGCCGTCTGCGCCAGTTGGTGCAAAATAGCCCCAACGATGCCGCCTTCCAAGCAGCCCTGGCGCGGGAATTTGTGCTGTATCAATCCATTGGCCGCGACGGCGAGGGCACCGTGGGCTTTACGGGCTATTTCGAGCCGTACTTTGCCGCCAGTGCCGTCCCCACCGCCGAGTTTCGCTACCCCCTCTATCGTCGCCCCGCCGATTTAGACACCTGGCCCACCCCCCACCCCACCCGCTTAGATCTAGAGGGCGTCGATGGGTTGCAGGCCAGCCAAGGCCCCCTGCAAGGGCTGGAACTGGTGTGGCTGGCCAGTCGTTTAGAGGCTTTCCTGGTGCAAGTGCAGGGTTCCGCCAAGTTGGGCCTCACCGATGGCCGCGTGATGACCGTGGGCTACGCCGGACGCACGGACTACCCCTACACCAGTATTGGCCGCGCCCTGGTCGAAGACGGCAAAATTGCCGCTGAAGATCTGTCTCTGCCCAACCTGCTGGCCTACTTCGAGGCCCACCCCGACGAGCTAGACACCTACATTCCCCAAAACGAGCGGTTTATCTTCTTTCGCCAAACCGATGGCGGGCCACCCACGGGTAGCCTCAGCGTGCCGGTTACCGCTGGGCACTCCATCGCCACCGATAAAACCCTAATGCCGCCCGGAGCCATGGCGATCATTCAAGCGCCCCTGCCCCAACGCACCCCCAGCGGCGACTGGGACAGCCAGCCCACCACCCGCCTCGTGCTCGATCAAGACACGGGTGGAGCGATCATCGGCCCCGGTCGGGTGGATCTCTTCGTCGGATCTGGCCCCGAAGCGGGCGAACTGGCGGGCCGCATCAACACCCCCGGCCACCTCTACTATCTGCTGCTGCGACCATAGGGTTAGCTATATGGCAGATTCCCTAATACCGAGCCCAGGTAGCAGCACATCCAGTCAAATTCGTAGGGTGCATTGCTGCGCGAATGCACCACCCAGAGGCTATCGCGCTACCCAACTTACGGGAAATCCAGGCTTTTCGGCTTTGTGTCAGGCAAGCGGGGAGGACTGTCTACAATGGGGGTCTGTCGCCCTGTATTGAGGAACTGGGTTATGGTGCAAAGTCCTATGGCCGCCCAGGGGCTTTACCCCGATTCTGACGGTCAACCGATGGCAGAAAACACCCTTCAATACCGCTGGATTGTCCGGTTGGTGAGCAATTTAAGACGGCTGTTGAACGACCAAACGGCCTTTGTAGCCGGGGATTTGCTGTGGTATCCCATCCCGGTGGAGGTGCCTCCAGCCCCAGCCCAGGCCCCCGATGCCATGGTGGTGCTAGGGCGGCCCCCTGGCGAACGGGGCAGCTATAAACAGTGGGAGGAAGACAACATCGCGCCCCAGGTGGTGTTTGAGATTCTTTCCCCCAGCAACAGTGCCCGCGAAATGCTGACCAAGCAGGCGTTCTACAGCCAGTATGGGGTGCTAGAAATGTACTTCTACGACCCCGAAACCTTTGATTTTTGGGGCATGGTTCGTTCCAGTGCCGACCAAGATTTTGCCCCCATCATGGCGATGAATGTGCCCTGGGTATCGCCGCTGCTGGGCATTCGGTTCGAGCTGTTTGACACCGGGCTGGAGGTGTTCTACCCCAACGGAGATCGCTTCCAAGATCCAGAGGAGGTGATCGTGGAACGGGAACAGTTTCAGCAAGAGCGCGACCAAGCTCAGCAGGAACGGGATCGTGCTCAGCAAGAACGCGACCGTGCCTTTGCCAAGTTGAGGGAACTGGGCATCGATCCTAGCCAGCTTTAGGGCCACTGATCGCAAGTCCGCATTAGAAACCCCCAATTCCCAGCCCAACAAGCTGTAGGGGCGAGGTCTCCTCGCCCGCTGATACCGGGGGCAAACAAGCCAGCTTTAGAGAAGATAAGTCCTCGATGCAGCCTTGGCCATTGGCCATCATTGAGCGTCTTCCTTGGGGATGAGGCGCTCTAGGGCGAGTTGTAGATCGGTGGTGAACTGAGCGACGGCCTGTTTGCGGCTGGCTTGGTAATCGGGCCAGCGATCCCTCACGGACATGGGTTCGCCCACGGTGACGGTGGCCACCTGGGGGCCAAGTTTGGGCCGAGGAAACGGATTTTCGCCCTTAATCAACCAAACAATATCCCGCACAATCATCAGGGTTTCGGCAAAGCGTTCGGCGGTGGGGCGTTCCCGCACATACTGCCCGGTGACGGCCACAAAATTTTCCACCAGCCGCATGTGCCACATCCGCAGGCTAGATTCCTCGGCCTCTCGGTCGGCCAAGCCACGGGCCACGGCGGAGAGGGGCTGATCCTCCCCCAATTCCTGGCGAAAAATGCGTTCCCAACCCGCCTGTTCAATGCGGCGGCAGCGGTCGATCATGGTGCCACGGGGGGGCAGTTGAAAGTAGGTTTCCGCCACCTGCAAAGCGGCATTGCGTAAGACCTCCAAACGATCCGCAAAGGGCATGGGCTGTGCCGCCAAGGGCATTTGGTACACCCGATGGTAGTAGTCTTCCATCACGCCGAGCAGGTGTTCGCCCAGGGTTAGCAGACGTTGGTAGCGTCGCTGCATGGTGGCGTCGGTAAGGCCCATTAAACCCGCAGATTCGCCTTTTGAGTCCCCTGCCGCTGCCCGTGGATGGTCAGGCTGAGCCTGGGTCACCGATAGCCCCGTTTCCCGCTCCAGACGGTCGAGCCACTGATCCAGCCGATCCCAGGGGGGCGGCGTGTATTCGTAGGTAATCCCCACCGGGAGGATCGATACCTGCTCCAGGCGTTCGGCCTCCTGGAGGTCGCTAACACACCAAAAACCCATCTGGGCAATGCCCGGCTCTAGGGGGCTAACCAGTTCCGTGTGGCCATTATTGCCGCCCTCTGGTGCCGCTGCCATCGGCCATTGACCATGGGCAAACAGGTATCGAGCCGAGCGCAACCCTTGGCGATCCAACTTACCCCGCTGGATCGGGGTGCCGCCCAACCGCGCATAAAACCCACCCACCCAAGACCCTGCCCAGAGGGGTATGCCTCGGTCGTAGATAAAGTGGGCGTGAGGCTGATCGAGCGTGACCCCCAGTTCCTTGGCCCGTCGGGGCACGTCGTACCACAGCAAATGGGCCATACAAAAGGCATCCTGGGGGCTGGGGTGGCGAAAGGCCAGTAGGAAACGATGCTTTTGGGCCTGGAAATCCCGCATCAGATACACCAGCGGATCCACATTGCGAGACTCTATCCGCTGCAAATTCTCTCGCCAGCGCAGCCAGTAGGGCATGAGTAGGCGCGTTACCCCAATCACGGTTGGGTTGGGTTGGGGCGGCAAAAAGCGTAGGGGGGGCTGGGCTTGCTGAAAAAACTGCACGACAGGATTCCCTCTGGGCGATGGGAGACGATGGCACCCCGATAATAGATCGCTTTAACAACGCTGATAGCGATGGCTACCGGGGGGCGTTTGGGTGACTAGGCCCTCCAATTCTAGGTGCAGCAGGTTGCTAAGAATTTCTCCGGTGGGCCGATTGAGGCGCTGGACGAGGTGATCGAGGGTGATGGGGGCGGGGGTGATGGCGGCGAGGACGGCAGCTAGGTCGGGGGATAGATCGGCGGGGGCAGGCCGAGGACTGGGGGAACCCTGGGGTGGCGCTGTTTTTCTGGAGGTCTTGCCTGAGGTCTTGCCTGAGGTCGATGACTCCTTATTGGCAGTGGCCTGGGTGGGCGGGGCATCGAGTTGGGGAATCTGGCCCAGGTCTCGGATTAGGGTGGTGTCGTCCCAGATCATCTGCGCCCCTTGGCGAATTAGGTCTAGGCAGCCCAGGCTGGCGGGGTTATCGAGGGAACCGGGCAGGGCGTAGACCTCGCGGCCATAGTCGTTGGCGAGGCGGGCGGTGATCAGGGCACCGGAACGCAGGGGGGCTTCGGTGACCACGGTGGCGCGACTGAGGCCAGCAATGATGCGGTTGCGGCGGGGGAAGTGGGTGCGGTCGGGTGGGGTGTCGTTGGGGTGCTCGCTCAGCAACAGACCCTCTTCGGCAATGCGGGCTTGTAGGGCTTGGTTGCTCCAAGGATAGCTCCGGTCTACCCCGGTGCCCAGCACGGCGATGGTGAGGCCCTTACTATCCAAGGCTTGGCTGTGGGCACAGCGATCAATGCCGCTGGCGAGGCCCGACACCACAATCACATCGTGGCGGGCCAGTTGTTGAACAATGCGGCGAGTCCAGCGTTGGCCGTAGTCCGAGGGGTCGCGGGTGCCAACAATTCCCACCGAGGGCATGGTCTGCACCGCCTGGGCCAATTCGGTGCGGCCTTTGTAATAGAGCAAGGGCGGCGGGTCGGTAATTTCAAACAGCAGGGCCGGATAGTCGGGGTCGGCGGGGGTCCAAAAATTCGCCCCGTTCTCCTCCCATTGGCCTAGAAGTTTGTCGGGATCCACCCGCTGGCGATAGTCGGCTAACTGCGAGGCCAGCAAGATCCCAATCCCCTCCACCTCCAGCAGTGCCCCATCATCGGCCTGCCACGCCGCTGCCAAGCTACCAAAGTGGCTGTGCAACCGCTTCAGCAACACCGACCCCACCCCCTTAGCCTCAGCCCAGGCCACCCAGTAGGCACGCTCTGTAGTCAACGATCTATCCCCCAATGGTGTGCTGTTAGTGTTCCCGCCCCCGGTCGGTTATACACCCCCAGGCCGGGGGCTTTCCTCCCTCCCTTCCCGCCACCCCACCCGCCATCATGGAGGTAAGTCATTCGGGAGAGGCTGCCCGCCCGTCACTCAACCGCTGCAAGGAGGAGATTATGCCAAGCACCACCTGGTCATCCGTTTGGGATCTCACCGCCGCCCAGGCCCAACTCGATGCCATCACCGCCGCCCTGATGCCCCTGGATGTGGCCCCCTCCGGTCGGGTGCAGGTGCCCTCGGTGGAACTGCAAGAAACCGACGATGCCATCCTCGTCACCGCCTTTTTGCCCGGTGTCGATCCCCGTGCGGTGCAGGTGCGGGCCAGCGCCAACGGCATCACCTTCTTTGGTCAGCGCCAGTCGGGCTATCACCATCCCCTCGGTATTGGCATCGGCATTAATCACTTTCAGCACAGTGTTCCCCTGCCTGCCCCCGTTCAAGATCGGGCCATGCAGGTTGCCTACGCCCAAGGAGCCATTGTGGTGACCCTACCGAAGCGCAAACCCCTCTGGCAGCGCACTTGGCACACCCTCAAACAGAGCTTCCATCGGCTTATGACCCGGCTGACAGCTAGATCTGCCTAAGCTTCCCAGTGCTTTGATCTATCCAAGCCAGTCCCTCCAACCGCAGTGGATCACAAACATGCTCTTTTACCGAGATCCCGCCCACCCTAACGGGAAGCAAGCTACACCCTACAGCCCTCTCCCAACATGGGAGAGGGACTTTGAAGGACTTCCGGCTCCCCTCTCCTCTCTGGGAGAGGGGCTGGGGGTGAGGGTTCCAGGGACTTTGTGATCTACTGAGGCTAGGTATCCGGTGGCGGGTCAAACTGGTGAGGATCGACTTTGAGGGTGAGACGCAGGGGCAGAAACAACTGCCAGCGAATCGCCACGGCCCGCATTCCAAAAATCAGGCCCATGGCCACCAGTCGCCCCAGGGGAGAAGGCATGACCCGCAGCAGCAACACGTAGAGGATGCCCCCCAGCACAATCGGAGTGGCGTAGAGTTCTCTCGACAGCAGCAGGGTAGGCCGATGGGTGACCACATCCCGCAGAATGCCCCCGGCAATGCTGGTGATCAACCCCATCACCACCGCCACCGCCGCCGGATGTTCTAGGGACAGGGTTTTGTCAATGGCCTGCACCGAAAACAGCGCCACCCCCATGGCATCCAGGTAGGCCAACAACCGAGGCGGCAGCTTGAGGATAAAGCGAATGCCTAAAAAGGTAATAAAAGAAGCCCCCAGCGCCACCCAAAACGCGGTGAGATCCACCAGCCAAAAGACGGGCACATCCAAGATCACATCCCGCAGGGTGCCGCCACCAATGGCCGTCAGCAGCCCCACCACCACAATGCTGAAAATATCCAGCCGCTGCCGCGCCGCCGACAACACCCCCGACACGGCAAACACCGCCACCCCCGCCTGGGCCAAGGCATACTCCATCACTGCACCTCCATCACCAACGATTCCTATTGTGCAGGCATTACCCGACCCCTGAAAGATCTAGACTCAATCACAGCCTGACTTTTTAGAGCCTATTTTTGTTACCTTTTGCTTCAAAAAAGCCCATTACCAGCCTTTTTTCGACTAGAAATGAAGAAGCCTCTAGTGCAAGAAATGATGCTCTCGCAACAAGAGTAGATCGCTTGAACTATTTGCTTATTTCATAAGCCATAAACGGCTTATTCCTAGGATTGAAATGTCCTGATTGGAATAGGTTCGTCGATGGCAACAGGATCTCTATTCGGTGCGAGGCATAGATTTCCTGTCGTGCCCTAGGTTGGTCAATCCTTCCATTGTCGTTTGTCGTTGTCGCTATATCCCGTCGTCCAGGTCATTAACCTTCGTTTGACTTGGGTGCAAGATAGCGACCCCATAGCATCGCTGTGATCCAGGATTTTTTATCCTGAATCCCCAGTGTGCTGTGTTTATAAACCTTTCAAGGCGATGAGGTTATTATGACAAACACTCGCGTTTTTCCATGGTTACGAGGCTTTTTTTCTGGTTTAATTCTATCGGCGGTTGCTGTTCCTGCTGCTGTAACCGTTGCTCAAATGTATCCGTCTTCCTTTGAGGATCTTTGGGAAGTTCAGGGTGATATTCGTAGCTGCCGAATGGTGATTGAGGCAACCCAATCAGAAATCTTTGACAATACTGAACTGTATGCCAAACCCGCGAACCAAATTGGCACCTTTCGAGGGGGACAATATGTCTTCTTGACGGGGGTTTTTCGTAAGTTTGATGGAACTACGGCTGTGCAAGTCTACACCTTTAATGACGCTTGGTTTGAGAATGAGGACACCCCGATGAATTTTAGGCCTCTTGGAACGCAGTATTTTCCACAACCCGTGGGATGGGTTGATGCCAGAAAGTTGACTAGGTGCTAAGGTAACCTAGCATCCTAATGTTGAGCTAACGTGCACAACTCACGTCCTGCATCCGATCCTCCTTCCCTCACTGCCGCCGATTGGGAACGCCGTTACCAGGAGGGCAGCACCCGCTGGGATTTGGGCCAAGCGGCTCCGGGACTTCAGGCGTTGCTAGCGGATGACCAAACTCCGGCTCCCGGTCGGGCGATGGTGCTGGGGGCAGGGCGGGGCCACGATGCGTTGTTGTTGGCTAGCCATGGGTTTGCGGTGACGGCGGTGGATTTTGCTCCTTCGGCAATTCGGGCCATGGCAGAGCAGGCCGCTGCGGTCAACCTCTCTATCACTCTGCTGGAGCAGAATATTTTCGATCTGGTGCCGGAATGGGCGGGCCAGTTTGACTACGTGGTGGAGCACACCTGTTTCTGTGCCATTGCTCCCAATTTGCGCCCTGCCTATTCCAAACTCGCGGCGGATTTGCTGGTGCCGGGGGGGGAATTGCTGGCTGTTTTCTTCACCCATAGCCGAGGGGGTGGGCCTCCCTTTGGCATTTCTCTGCAGGAACTTCAGGAGATTTTTTCGCCCTACTTTGCGGTGGATAGTCTGCATCCCGTAGCAAATTCCATTCCCACCCGTCAGGGCGAAGAACATCTGGGCCGCTTCCGGCGGCTGGGCGAGATCTAGTGTCTTCGCGGCGACCTTGGTTGCGTTCGGTTTGGGGTCGTGCCCAAACTCAAATTTTGCTGTGGATAACGGTGCTTATGGTGGGGGCGGCGGTGGGGTCTACCCTGGCGGCCCGTCAGCTTTTACGGCTTCAGCTTGATCAGCGCATTAACAGTGCCTTAGAGCAAGAAATATCTGAAATTAGGCAACTTTTAGATGGACGAAACCCCCTAACTGGAGATTTCTTTGATGGGGATGTGCAGGCAATCTTTGATGTATTTTTATCGCGTAACATTCCCGATAGAGACGAGGTATTTATTGCGCTTTTAAGTGACAGTTACTATGCTAAAAGCCCTCTAGATTGGCCACTTTTGCCAGAACTTTCGGAACTTTATCTTCCTCAATGGCAGGCCCTTTCTCAGCAGCAAAAAGGAGAAATTCGGCTAGGGGAAAAAACTTGGATTTATTTAGCCTATCCCTTGCCCACCCAGGGGCCAGATCGTGGTGTGTTTGTGGTAATGCAATCGCTAACCAATCAACGGCAAGAACTAGATCGGGTGATTTGGCTGGAGGCGCAGGTCTTGGGCATCAGTATGATGGTGGCATTGATATTAGCCTGGGTTGCCACGGGTCGGGTGCTGGCTCCTCTGCAAGACTTAACCCAAACGGCCCGCACCATCACCGCCGCTGATGACCAACTTCAGCGACGCATTCCTGTACGGGGCACGATAGAAATTGCCGAACTGACGGAAACCTTTAATGCCATGCTGGCTCGATTACAGAACTCTTTTACCAGCCAGCGCAACTTTTTGAACGACGCCAGCCACGAACTGCAAACCCCTATCACCATTTTGCAGGGCCATTTAGAACTGTTGAGTCAGCAGCCCGACGATCACCCCGAAGCCATGGCCCTGATGCAGGATGAACTGCAACGCATGAGTCGCCTAGTGAAAGATTTACTTCTGTTAGCCACAGCGGAACGGGCTGATTTTTTGG
The DNA here is from genome assembly GCA_044070495.1 of Spirulina sp. GTDB lineage: Bacteria > Cyanobacteriota > Cyanobacteriia > Phormidesmidales > Phormidesmidaceae > Nodosilinea. Next base: position 27,806 of record JBIPSI010000019.1, read on the forward strand.
CCCTAACCATGGTGCCTGTGGATAGGTTCCTCCAGGACATTTATGCCAAGGTTGGAGTGATGGCTCTGCGTCGATGGATACTGTCCCAAACCCCCGCTGTGCAGATTGTGGCAGATCGAGATCGGCTAACCCAGGCGATGATAAACCTGATTCAAAATGCCATTGACCACACTCAACCCGCCGATACCATCGAACTAGGAGCGAGGTTAGTCGATCAACAGATTCACTTCCGGGTCAAAGACACGGGTTTTGGCATCAGCCCTGCGGATCAACTGCACATTTTTCAGCGCTTTGCTAGGGGCACCGGGGTACGTCAGAAACACGACGGATCTGGGTTAGGGTTAGCGATTGTTCAAGCCATTGCCGAAGCCCACGGTGGCCGAATCTTATTGACAGATACCTCCCCTCAAGGCAGTTGTTTTGTTCTTGTTTTACCCCTAGAACCGCCCCAAGATCTGAAGGGGGTGTAAATGTGGTAAGTCTAAATATCCTGAATAATTCTGAATCCTAAGGAGTGGCGTTACCCTGGCTGACAAAAGAGTCTACGTCGGTCGCGAAAACCGCGCCCCTACAGTATTGGTTACACGTAGGGGTCTGGTCTCCTGACCCTGTGGCAGATCTGGGTTCTCGCAAGTTTTGTCAGTCAACCAAGAGAGTGGCGTTACCTTAACAAAAGCCCGATAATAAAGCCATAACTCCTCAGATCTACTCAGACCATCGGATGCCCCATGCCGAAAATTTTAATTGTTGAAGATGAACCGCGCATTGCTTCAGTATTAAGCAAGGGGCTGGTAAACCGGGGTTTTGCAACCGTGGTGGTGGATCAAGGCCAGAGTGCCATTCACTTGGCCCTGGGGGGAGATTTTGATTTGATGTTGCTCGATTTGGGCCTGCCCGATCAGAGTGGATTGTCGGTGCTGAAGGCGATTCGGGAACGAGGGGAAACGCTGCCGATTATTTTGCTGACGGTCTATGATGACCTCCCCCATAAGGTTCAGGGGCTAACGGGTGGGGCCGATGACTACTTAACAAAACCCTTTCACCTAGAGGAATTGGTGGCCCGAATTCAGGTGCAATTGCGTAAGCGACCCCAGGATCGAGAAGTACCTCAGATGACATTGCAGGTGGGCAATATTGTGTTAGATCTGCACTTGCGCCAGGTGCAGCAGGCCCATCGAGTCGTGGAGCTTTCGACCCGTGAATTTACCCTATTAGAACTATTGATGCGGCGTTCGGGGGAGGTCGTTCAGCGGGTGGAATTGCTGCAAGCCGTGTGGGGCTATGACTACGATACCGCGTCTAATGTGGTGGATGTTTATGTGGGATATTTGCGTAAAAAACTAGGCCATCGCACTATTGAAACCGTGCGGGGCGTGGGCTATCGTCTGCGAAGCTAGCCGGAAACATCGGTGAATGTGCTGCCCATAGATTGGCCGATAGATTTACTTATAGAAAAAGTATTGATGTCATGCCTGTAATAACGGAAATTATTGCAAAATGAGGATCATAATTTAGTAAATTCCCGCTTGCGTGAGTGTGAATTATTATTCTTCTATGGCGTTGGCCATGGGATGTTTAGGGGCGGACTTAAGAGTTTTCTTAGAAACGGAACGGGTTTAGGATCCTGGGGTCTAGGACAGGTAATCATGGTTGTAATGACGCTGTTGTAACAACCTTGGTTCGCCCTCCAGGAGTAATGAACGATGACCGATTACGGTGTGGCCCCCGCCACCATCTATAAGTCCACAACTTCGCCGCCGACCCTTCGCATTGCCCTCTATTCCCACGACACCATGGGTTTGGGCCACAAGCGGCGCAATTTGCTGATTGCCCAAGCTCTACGCCAAGCCTTGCCCCATTGCTCAGTGCTGCTCATTTCTGGCATGGCCGAAGCCAGCGATGCGGATCTCCCCGACGGCATTGACTACCTCACCCTGCCCGCTTGGCAAAAGACCGCCGATGGCGAGTATCAGCCCCGCCGATTGGGGCTATCGGTGGAGGACTTACAGCTGTTGCGGGCTAAAACCATTCGTGCCGCCCTCAAGGCGTTTAATCCCGATGTGTTCATTGTGGATAACGTGCCACGGGGGGCCATGCAGGAACTAGATTTGGCCCTAGAACTGTTGCGCCGCCGCCCTACCCGCTGCATTTTGGGCCTGCGCGACATTTTGGATGATCCCCAAACCGTGCGCCGCCAGTGGCGACAGGCCAAAAACATTCCCGCCATTCGCCGCTATTTTGACGACATTTGGGTCTACGGCGATCCGGCGGTGTATGACCTTGCTGCGGCCTACCGATTTCCCGCCGATATTGCCGCAAAAATTCGCTATGTCGGCTATTTAGACGCCCAGGTGCGCCTAGATTCGCTATCGTCTGCCCTGCAGATAGCGACCCCCAAACCGCCCTTTGCCCTGGCCATGGTGGGCGGAGGGCAAGATGGGGTGGATGTAGCCAAAGCCTTTGCCCAGGCGGCGTTTCCCCCCGGTTGGCAAGGCATCCTCATTACTGGCCCGCTGATGCCCCAGGCCCATCGCCAAACCCTACACCAAATAGCCAGCCAGCGATCTGATTTAACGGTGCTAGAGTCTCACCCCGAACCCACCCAACTGCTGGCCCAGGCCAGTGCGGTGGTGGCCATGGGTGGCTATAACACCACCTGCGAAATCCTGGCCTTGGGCACTTCGGCGCTGATTGTGCCCCGCACCCAACCCCGCCGCGAACAGTGGATTCGTGCCCAACGGCTGCACCAATTGGGACTGGTAGATGTGCTGGAACCAGAACAACTCAACGCCCCTGCCATCACGACCTGGCTGCATACCGTGGCGAATGATCGACCCTCTCAACGGCCCACCGCCCGCGATTGCCTTGACCTCAATGGCCTGAAGCGAATCCCGCAATATATCAATCAACTTATGGCGCATTCAGGACAGGATCGGTCGTCCCACTATCCCTTAAAAGCGGTGTAGGGAAAGGCGAAATGGGTTGAGAACCTACCGATTGTAGAGGTAATTTGTAATCTCTTCTTCGGCTTTGATAGTGGGCAAAAACAACTGGTATTCCCAACCTTCCCCGGCAGGTCGTTCTCGTTTAGTAATGTAGTCCTGCCTTGGCCCACCTTTGCCATCGGCCCCGGAATAACGCTCTACGGCATGGAACACAAACACTCTGGCGTAGACGTAGCCCAGCAAATACGCGCCTAACAAACCTAATCCTGCCGCCTTAGCCCACCGCATTTCTACGATTCCTGAATGATGTTTTGTCTAGTCTAAAGAACTCAACGCAACTTGTGTCTAACCCAAACCCAGCAGCCTAAAAATCAGGATGAAACAGCTCTTTTGTTGACCTCTGTGGGCGGTAAGGTTCTCGTTTTTACGGGGAATCTCTGCCTTGGGCGGGGGCACCCCACCCCTACAAGCCACCCTTCCCCCCTCACACCTTCTCACTTTCACACCCTCACACCTTCTCACCTTCACCCCCTCGCACCTTCTCACCTTCACCCCCTCACACCTTCTCACTTTCACCCCCTCGCACCTTCACCCCTTCACCCCCCTACTCCCATGCCCATCGCCTACATCCTCAAACGCTATCCCCGCTATTCCGAAACCTTTGTGGTGTCAGAAATTTTGGCCCACGAGGCGACGGGGTTGGATATCCGAATTTTTGCCCTGCGTCCGCCTATGGATACCCATTTTCAGGACATCATTAGTCGGGTGAAGGCTCCGGTGCGGTATCTGCCATCGGGGGAGGGTCGCCGCACGGACTTTTGGCAAGCCCTTCAGACGGCGGCAGAAGTTCTCCCGCAATTTTGGTCGCGGTTGGCGATGGCAGATGGTGAGCCTGCCCAAGAGGTATACCAGGCGGCACTATTGGCCTGTGAGGCCGTGGCCCAGGGGATTACCCATTTCCACGCCCACTTTGGCACCTCGGCAACGACGGTAGCCCGCTTGGCCAGCCATTTTACGGATATTCCCTACACCTTTACCGCCCACGCCAAGGACATTTTCCACGAAACCGTGCAGCCCGACGACCTGCGCCGCAAGCTCAACGATGCCGCAGCGGTGGTGACGGTGAGCGACTACAACGTGCAGTATTTGCGCCAGCAGTATGGCGAATCGGCGGCCTCGGTGCAGCGCATTTACAACGGCCTAGATTTGGAGCAGTTTGCCTATGCAGAGCCGCGCCAGCGTCCGCCCCACATCCTCGCCGTGGGACGATTGGTGGAGAAAAAGGGCTTTGGGGATTTGATTAAAGCCTGTGGATTACTGGCACAGCGCCAGGTCGATTTTCGCTGCGACATTGTGGGCACCGGGGAACTGGCCGCCGACCTCCAGGCCCAGATTGAGGCGGCGAATCTTCAGCCCTGGGTGTCGCTGATTGGCCCCCAGCCCCAGGCGGAGATTAAGCGCTGGGTGCAGTCTGCCGCCGTGTTTGCCGCCCCCTGCGTGGTGGGCACCGATGGCAACCGCGACGGCCTACCCACCGTGCTGCTAGAGGCGATGGCCCTTGGTACACCCTGCGTTTCCACCGATGTGACGGGTATTCCTGAAGTGTTGCAGCACGAAGTTACAGGGCTTCAGGTTCCCCAGCGAGATCCCGTCGCCCTCGCCCTCGCCCTAGAACGGCTGCTGCGGGATGCCCACTTGCGGGTTGCTCTCGCCACCCATGCCCGTCAGCGGATTGAGACCAATTTCAACATTCACACCAATGCCGCCCACTTGCGACGGGTGTTTCGCCAGGTTGGCGGAAGGATGCCCCGTGCAGAGTCGCGCCCTGATTTGCAGGCGGATTCCCTCGACAGTGCCCCGTCCAATGCCTCATCCCACTTGCAGGGAAGCGCTACGTCTACCGAACCGAACCCCACCCTCCAGGAGGTGCGCTAATGCAGATTGCCTACGTTTGTGCCGACTATGGCGTGCCCGTCTTTGGCCGCAAGGGTTGCTCCATCCATGTGCAAGAGGTGATTCGCGCCCTGCTTCAACAAGGCCATCACGTCACCCTAATCGCTGCCCGTCTGGGGGGAGATCCGCCCGCCGATTTAGCCCAGGTGCCCGTCCATCGGCTCCCCGCCATCCCCAAGCAAGACCGCGCCCAGCGAGAACAGGCCGAACTCGCCATCAACCTCAACCTACGCTTTTCCTTGGAAACCGCTGGCCCCTTCGACCTGGTGTATGAGCGCTATTCCCTCTGGAGCTTTGCGGCGATGGAATACGGGCGAGATCAGGCCATCCCCGCCGTCCTAGAAGTGAACGCCCCGCTGATTGAGGAGCAGGCCCGCTATCGCCAGTTGGTATATCCCCAAAAGGCCCAGTGGGTGGCCCGACGGGCGTTTTCTGCCGCTGATGCTTTGGTGGCCGTATCCCAAGGCGTGGCCGATTATTTGGCGACCTTTCCTGAAACGGAAAACTGTGTGTACGTCATCCCCAACGGCGTCAATGTAGCGCGATTTACCGACCGTTTCCCACGTCCCCACCACCCCGCGTCCCCACCACCCCACATTCCCCCCTTCACCGTGGGCTTTGTGGGCACGATGAAAACCTGGCACGGCTTGCCAACCCTGATGGCGGCGTTTCGCAAATTGCATGATGCCTGTCCCCAGGCGCGGCTGCTGATGGTGGGCGATGGCCCCGCCCGATTAGACTGCGCCGCCGAGATGGAGCAGCATGGACTAGGGGCAGCCGTTCAGTGGACAGGAGCCGTAGAACCGGAGCAAATCCCCCAATGGCTGGCCCAGATGGATGTGGCCGTGGCCCCCTATCCGCCCCTGGAACAGTTCTACTTTTCGCCCCTCAAGGTGTACGAATACATGGCCGCTGGGCTGCCCGTCATCGCCAGCGATATTGGCCAACTGCGTCAGGTGATCACCCCCGGAGAAACCGGACTGCTAGTGCCGCCAGGAGATGAGGAAGCCCTGGTTCAGGCGCTTTTGCAGTTGCACCGAAACCCGACCTTGCGCCAACAATTGGGACAACAAGCCCAGCGCCAAATCGCCACCCATCACACCTGGTTGCAGGTGGTAGACCGCATTTTGAACGTAGCTGGCCCTCACCCCCAGCCCCTCTCCCAAGAAGGAGAGGGGAGCCGGAAGGAGATTTCGTCTGATGTGAGGTTCGTGGATGGCGAAGTCTCCGCTTGCCCTCACCCCCAGCCCCTCTCCCAGGAGGGAGAGGGGAGCCAGCAAGGGATTGTTTCTGGCTCTAAGCGCTCTCTTCCAGAAAAAGTCCAACCCCAAGAGAATCCCTCAAAGTCCCTCTCCCACCTTGGGAGAGGGATTTAGGGTGAGGGCCAACCCCATCCGCCAAGCAACCTACCCCCCACTCATCAACCCTATGTCCCGACCCACTCACTTAAAAGACATGGTGCCCAGCCTAGCCGACATGGTGCGGCGGTTTTGGCCCTACATTCGTCAAGAGCGCAGCCTGGTAACGATGGCCCTGGTGGCCTTGGTGGCCCAGGTGGCGCTGCGGCTGCTGGAACCTTGGCCCATGAAGGTGATTTTCGACCATGTGATCCCTGTGGGCGGCGCGGCCCCGTCGTCCCAGGGGATTGCAACGCCCTGGGGAGAGCTTTCGACCACCGGGCTGCTGTGGGGTTCGGCGGCGGCGATGGTGGCCATTGTGGCGGTGCGGGCCATGGCGGAATACTTTAGTACCGTGGGTTTTGCCCTGGCCGGAAGCCGCGTACTAACTCAGGTGCGGGACGACTTGTATTGCCATTTGCAGCGGTTGTCTCTGCGGTTCCACAACCAGGCCCGCAGCGGCGAACTCACCCTGCGCGTAATCAGCGATGTGGGGATGCTCAAGGAAGTGGTGGTCACCGCCCTGCTGCCGATGCTGGGCAACACCCTGATTTTGCTGGGCATGGTGGGGCTGATGCTGTGGCTGCATTTGGAACTCACCCTGCTAGCCCTGGCGACGATTCCCCTGTTTTCCTTGACGACGGTACGCATGAGCCACCGGATTCGGGAGGTTTCGCGGCAACAGCGGAGGCGGGAGGGTTCCATGGCCTCGGCGGCAGCGGAATCCATGGCGGCGATTAAGGTGGTGAAGGCGCTATCCTTAGAACCTGCCTTTGCCCAGGTGTTCACCCAGCAAAGTAAAAAGACCCTCAAGGATGGCGTCAAGGCCAAACGGCTGGCGGCCAAACTGGAGCGCTCCGTAGACCTGATCATCGCCCTCGCCACCGCCCTAGTGCTCGGTCGGGGGGCGCACCTCGTCACCCACGGAGCCCTGACCCCAGGGGATTTGCTGGTGTTCTTGGCCTACCTCAAAAACGCCTTTCGGCCCGTGCGCGACTTCGCCAAATACACCGCCCGCTTGGCCAAGGCCTCCGCCGCCGGGGAACGCATTTTGAACCTGCTGGACGAAACCCCCGACATTGTGGATGCCCCCCACGCCGTCGCCGCGTCCCCCTTCCAAGGGCAGATCGAACTCCGCCACGTCTCCTTTGCCTACGAACCCGGACAGCCGATTCTCAACAACATTTCCCTCCAGGTCGCCCCAGGGCAACAGGTCGCCATCGTGGGGCCATCGGGCAGTGGCAAATCCACCCTGGCCAGCCTCATCTTGCGCCTCTACGACCCCAACCAAGGCCAAATCTGCATCGACGGCACCGACATCCGCGACTACACCCAAGACTCCCTCCGCGCCCAAATTAGCGTGGTGCTGCAAGATAGCCTGCTGTTCGCCGCCACCATCGCCGAAAACATCGCCTACGGCAACCCCCAGGCCACCGCCGCCGAAATTCGCCACGCCGCCCAACTGGCCAACGCCCACGAATTCATCGAACGCCTGCCCCAGGGCTACGAAACCCCCGTCGGAGAACGCGGCGTCACCCTCTCCGGCGGCCAACGCCAACGCCTCGCCATCGCCCGCGCCGCCGTACGCCAGTCCCCCATTCTGCTCCTGGATGAACCCACCACCGGACTCGACAAAGACAACGAACGCACCGTCATTGAAGCCCTGCAACGGGTGAGCCAAGCCAGCACCACCCTCACCATCACCCACGACCTCACCCTCGCCGCCCAGGCCGACCACATCATCTACATGGAACGCGGCACCATCCTGGAACAGGGCACCCACACCGACCTCCTCCACCGCCAAGGCCCCTACGCCACCCTCTACCGCCTCCAACTCGCCCAGGGTGGAGAAACTTCCCTGCTGCTGCCGAGTGCGTAAATGGGCAAAACAAAACGCTATCCGTTCAGCAACAGTAGAATGGATTAGTAGGGTGGGCACTGCCCACCATCAAATTTAAGCTGCCTCGGTTGACCCGATTTTTCTTAGTTTGTCGAGTTACATTGAGCGATTTTGCGTTCTTCTGAATTTCAACTGATAGTTTTCTAACTTGTCAAGGAGGAAATTATTCGATGGATTCCCTAGATCAGTGGCGCACGATTTTAGAAGCAACACTGCAAACCTACGCAGAGCTGCCCTATACCCTGGGCGATGTATCAACCTATGTTGTCGTCAGTCGTGATAGCAATCACTTTTTTCTGATGCATGAGGGTTGGCAAGGAAATCGGAGAATCCATGGAATCGTTGTCCATGCTGAAATTCGCGATAAAAAAATCTGGATTCACTACGATGGCATTGAGGGCAGCATCACTGAAGAACTCGTTGCAGCAGGCATTGCTAAAGAAAACATCGTGCTAGCCTTTCATCCACCCTATATTCGAGAGCATACAGGTTATGCCGTCGCCTAAAGAAGATAATTGCTACCGTGGTTGAAGCCAATGGTGGTGATCCTGAGTAAGGCGGGCATCCTGCTGCACCCACCAAACCCAGATGTGGGTATCGAGCACAATCATTGCAAAGCATCCCAGTCTTCTAGGGGAATCGCAGGAGCGAAAGGATCGTCATAGCGGTAAGGCTGTTGGCCTGAAGCAAGCGCTGTATCTAAATCGGGCGTAGGCGCTGGGGTCGTTGCTAGGAGTCGTTGCCCCTGGGGGTACTTTGTCTTGAGAAAGCAGAGAAAGTCCAATACCTCAGTAATCAGAGGATCAGACACATTATCGAGTTCTTGAATCAGCAGGTCTTTGGGTGTCATGGCATCCCTCCCTCAAAACCAAAATCTCATTACCGTTACTCCACCATGACATACCGAGTTAGCACCCGCATGATTTCGTGACTGCGCTCGGTGGGTTGGGGGATGCTCCATTCGCGGACTTCGGCAAAGCCGAGGCGATAGAGTTCGTGGATGATGCGTTCTACACCGTGGGCGCTGCCGATCACCAAAATGCGAATCACCTCTCGCCCTGGGGCGTTGGCGGGTGCAAGGGTGACTTGCAAGGCTGGGTCAGCCAAGGTTGACGGGATAAAGGCTTGCGGCATGGAAGGCTCCTTTGTTGCTTAATGGATCACAACATAGCACCAATTTCAGAATTGTGATCCACTAAGCAACATTTACGTTCTCGTGACTCTCTGCCAAAGTTGGAGCATGGGTAGAGCAAGCCACGCACTAAAACAGGTGTTAGACACCTACGGCATTAGCCAAAACCAGCTTGCCGGAGCTATGGGTGTAGAGCGGGGTAGCGTTTCCCGTTGGTACCACGACAAACGCGATCCGACGGCAGAGACAGTGGTGGAGATTGTGGAGGCCCTAAAAGCACTTAATTTTCATGCTGCTGAGGAGTTTGTAACTTTGTATTTAAGCAATATACTGACGAAAGATCAGCATTTAATTTAATTGACATTCTTTCAGGATGCTAGCATAGCTCATCGTTAAATTCGTCATCCATCATGATGCAGAATTCAAAAAACACACCAATAATTTCATAAAAGATATTAAGAATGGACTGTATTACAATATTTATTGCTCAGGCATCATCGCCGCCGCCAATACCGATAACGAACAGTGGCCAACAAGCACTTGGACTAGACTGGCAAACTATTATCATCGCTGTTTTGACGGGTACTTCAGCAGGCCTTCTATCTGCACTACTAACCCCTTGGTCTCAACTAGCTATTGACATAAAAAAGGATGAACGCAAAAGCATACGTATTACTGTTGAGCATCTACAAGATTTGATTGACACTCAAATTGAAATACGTTATTTAATGGAGGCTATGTGCTTTCAGGAATTTATCCTGCGCCTAAATTCATCTATTAAACGTGAGCTATTCAGACTTATAGATGAGTATGAAGAACAATTAAAAAATCTTCTAGATGCAGAAACTGAAGTGAGGCGTAAGGCAAAACAGGATCTAGAAGACGAGAAGAATTTTATTGAGAAAGAAACTCATTTGCCAGTAGACGATTCTGCTCAACGTGGCTTACTCTCTGAGCGTGTAAGCGATATTATTTTTGAAAAAAAACAAGAGTTAGCAAAACCTCTTCGTGTTTTCCTAGCCAAGCAAATAGCTATACTTAAGAAAAAATGGAGCTTGTGACGACAAACTATGAGTAAAGCGACGCATGCTTTGATCGTTGCCACTTTGTCAGCACCAAATACTACCAGTTCACAGACACCTTCATCACCTCAAATATCGAATCAATTGGATATGGATATCGCGGTAGTCATAGCTGCCCTCATAACTGCTGCTATTTCCTTGGCAACTACACTAATTAATTTGCGAATCCAACGAAGAATAGAGCAAAGCCGTCAAGAGCTAGAGAGACAACTTCAACATGAGAAGCGCAACCATGAGATAGCAATTGAAAATTTAAGAGCAGATAACGAACATAAGCTTAAAAATCAGCCTCGTCGTCTTGAGTTTATCGGCTTCTGGAGAAAGATGCTCTACAAAGACGCGACGACTTATGAAGATATACTAAAGGAAGAGTCATATAAAACCTTAGAGAAGTTTATCGCTTCTGAAGTGTGTGCTATGTTGCAAAAAGAAATTGAAGAGTCGAAAGAGAAACTAGAAAAACTCAATAAATCTCTTGAATGGAAGGAGAAAGTTTATAACGGAAAATGGTGGGATGAAGACGAAGCTGAGTATCAACTACAACAAGATCTTGTCTACTATTCAAAATCTTGGATGGAGTATGAAGGTGATTATGTTGGCATTTTAGAAGCACTAGAAAGTATGGCAGAAACTAGGCATGAAATTTATCAGATAAAACAGGATTTAACCACGCTCATGAAGACTCAACTCATAGAAGAACTGCGAAGACTTGAAACGGAAGAATGGAAGTTGCTGAGCTAAATGTGAACTGATTATCAATTGTTGTAGTAGAGTAAGACGCACAACATCCGTCATTCAGTAAGTAAGTAAGTACGGTGGGCACTGCCCACCATCAAATTTAAGCTGCCCCAGTTGGCTCAATCTTTCCTGAAACTAAGCCAGTTCAGCCGGGTTATCTTGGGCGATTTTGCGTTATTCCTGTGGTGGGCACTGCCCACCCTACTGTGGATGAAGCCAATGGTGGTAATCCTGGGTAAGGCGGGTGTCCTGCTGTACTCAGCCAACCTAGATGTGGGGATCGAGCACAATCATGAGTCATCTAATCACAGTATTTGGTGACGGATGCCTGCTTGGCCCAAGCAAAAGCCCGTGGTCGCTATAATAGGCGCAAGTCTCTACATTGCCTGCTGCCATGATCTCCCAACAACTCGAAGAGCGCTCTCAGCCCCTCGAAGCACGGGTTGCGGCTTTGGAAACAGAACTAACGCAGCTTAAACAGGTGTTAGCTGCCCTTCTGCCAAAGCCCACCCCCTGGTGGTCAAAGATTGCGGGTAGCTTTGAAGACGATCCGACCTTCGATGCCGCGATGAACTTTGGCCAAGACTGGCGCAAGACCGCCGATTAGGTCGCTTGCCGCCATTATGTACATCCTCGATACCGATCACCTCAGCTTCATTCAGCGCAAGAACCAGGCAGGGCAACGCATTTTACAAAAACTTGCTGCCATTGAAGAGGCTGAAATAGCCGTCACCATCATCACCTACGAAGAGCAGCTTAGAGGGCGGCTTCGGATTGTGGCTGGCGCAAAAACCGTTGAAGAGCAAGTTTCTGCCTATTACTGGCTGCACCAACTTGCTTTGGACTACACCTTAATTACCCTTGTGCCCTTCGACGCCAGTGCCGCCCAAATTTATGAGCGGCTGCGTAAAGCCTATCCTCGCCTCGGCACCATGGATCTCAAAATTGCAGCGATTGCGATTTCACGTCAGGCAACGCTTCTGACCCACAATATCTCAGACTTTCAGCAGATAGCCGATCTATTGGTCGAAGATTGGTCAATTTAATCACCCAACTTAACAGCAAATAGAGAGCAATGCTTACCCTTAAAATTAAGCGCCCCCAGTAAGTAGGGTGGGCACTGCCCACCATTAAATTTAAGCTGTCTCAGTTAGCCCAATCTTTCCTAAAACTAAGCTAGTTCAGCCGATTGTATTGGGGTGATTGTACATTCTTCCTGTGGTGGGCAGTGCCCACCCTACCGTGGCTGCGATCACTGACTACCCCAGTGACCTAGCCCTCCTCGTCATTACTTAGGAAAGAATCTTCAAAAACTGTTCGGGATTCACGATGGGTATTGCAAAAGTAGCTTTTAGGCTGAGCAGATCGTGATCGCCCGTAACCAAATAATCTGTCCGACCCACCACTGCCAACTGCAAAAACGGCACATCCAAAGGATCGCGACAGTTTGGAACCATTGGCAGTTCTGGCGGCATTGGTACAACCTCGCAGTAGGGCAAATAATCTGCCAAGAGATCATCCTGCTCAATTCTAGTCAGCCTGAATTTTGGGTAGGCCAAAACTCGAATTAACTCAGTTGCTGTTACCCGCGATACCAAAGGCGTCAAGCGCTGAGCTTGCCAAGCTTCGCGCAACGTAGCCATTGTCCCTTGCCTGAACACCAATGCAGAAACCAACACATTGGTATCTAGCACCGCCCGAAGCACCTGGGTCATGATTGAGGGGTAGAACCGTCACGAGCCCAGGTTACAGCATCCGCCACATCTTGCTCTGTAATGTTCAGCTCGGCCAGCTTTTCTCTAACCGCATTAGACCGCTGAACTTTAACCGGGGTAAGAATTACTTGCCCGCCCTCAACCGTGATCTCAAAGTACTCCACAGGGCCAAGCGCTTCAGTAACACTCAACGGTAGGGTGATTCGATTTTGATCCGTAAGTTTTGTAAGCACGTCACGAATACTCAGTCAGGCTATATGTCTAGCTTAGCGTAGCGAAAGAACTGTTACGGCCACATCGGAGCGAAACCCAGTCATTCTCGTGCCAGCGGGTCGCAAATGAACTGTGGGCCAAGGTGGACTTGAGGTTGCCCTAGGGCGATCGCTCATACTCTTCACTGGTAGGCAGTGCCTCCCCCTACCGTGGCTTAAGTATTAGCGCAGATCCTGTACGGGTGATATATCTCTGTGTGTGCTGGTCTTGCGCTTCTCTGCATACAGCGCTTCGTCAGCACGGGCCAAGGCCTGATCAAAGGATTCTTTTCGGTGCAATAGAACCATGCCGATGCTGGTGGAAACCAAAATGGGTTCGTCACTATCCCTATGGTTTAAGGTGAAGTGGCTGCACTGGGCGCGGATTTCCTGTTGAATTTGCTCGATTTTGGTAGGGGATCCGGTAATCAGGAACGCAAACTCGTCACCGCCCAGACGACCGACGAGGCCCTCGTTCAGGATCCCGTGCAATTGATGCACGACTGTACACAGAGCCTCATCACCGAGGCGGTGGCCGAAGCGGTCGTTGAGGGTCTTAAAGCAATCCAGATCGACCATGCCCACCAGCCCAGAATCGGCATAACGCCAAGTGTCGAGGTGGTTGGCCGCCTCGGTGAAGAAACCGCGTCGGTTGGCCGCGCCGGTGAGGGGATCGGTGGTAGAAAGCCTGAGTACAGCTAGATAGGCCGTATCTAGGCGCACCAGCAGACTTACGATCAGCCAAACACTAACGGGGGCTACCAATAACGGTACCGCCACGGCGATGGCCAGCGAGACCGCTAGGGTCACCCTTGGCGAATAATCCACGGACAATTGTGGAACGACCAGAGTGAGGGTCGCTAGGACAGACAAGCTAATCGAGCCAGCCGTGATCAGTGCAATGACACCTCGCGCACCAACCCGACGATAGAGCCCCATAATCGCCTGTTCCATCGGATTCAGGTTAATGTGCGGGTCATCCATGAACCAACCATACCTACATGCCAAGTAGAAATCGTGCCCGTAACCGCTACTCACCTCTTCATTGTTAGTCTACCCAGACGACGTCCTAATCATCTGCGGCCAACCTTTGGGGATGGACTCCCAGATCTAAAAGACGATACCCCGGCATTGCAACGGCTCTTTCGTTGCTTAGGGCACCCCCAATCGGCAAAAATCCGTCACCATAGAAACAGTGCCAGTAAAACTGCATTTTTGTACTGTTTGAGAATCAGCGATGGGCGACTTCAACATTCAGGCCCCCTTTGAACCGATGGGCGATCAGCCCAAGGCCATTGCCGGACTCACCCAATTTTTGAAGGACAACACCCGCTACCAAACCCTGTTGGGGGCCACGGGTACGGGCAAAACCCACACCATCGCCCGCGTCATCGACAACATCGGCAAGCCCACCCTGGTGCTGGCCCACAACAAAACCCTGGCGGCCCAGCTTTGCAACGAACTGCGGGAGTTTTTCCCCGACAACGCCGTGGAGTACTTCATCAGCTACTACGACTACTACCAGCCGGAAGCCTACATCCCGGTGACGGACACCTACATCGCCAAAACCGCCTCGATTAACGAAGAAATCGACATGCTGCGGCACTCCGCCACCCGGTCGCTGTTCGAGCGGCGGGACGTGATTGTGGTGGCCTCCATTAGCTGCATCTACGGTTTGGGGATGCCTGCGGAATACCTGAAAGCCTCGATTCCGTTGCAGGTGGGGATGGAGGTGAATCAGCGCCAGGTGTTGCGAGATTTGGCCCAAATTCAGTACGAACGCAATGACCTGGATCTCGGTCGAGGGCGGTTTCGGGTGAAGGGCGACGTGCTAGAAATTGGCCCCGCCTACGAAGACCGCATCATTCGGGTAGAGTTCTTTGGCGACGAAATCGATGCCATCCGCTACGTCGATCCCATCACCGGGGCCACCCTACAAAGCATGGAGGGACTGAGCATCTACCCCGCCAAGCACTTTGTTACCCCCGAAGAACGGGTCGAAGAAGCCACCAAGGCCATCCAAGAAGAACTGGCGGCACGGCTGGAAGCCCTGGAAAAAGAGGGCAAGTTACTGGAAGCCCAGCGCCTAGAACAGCGCACCCGCTACGACCTAGAGATGATCCGCGAGGTGGGCTACTGCAACGGCGTGGAAAACTACGCCCGCCACCTAGCCGGACGCCCCGCCGGATCGCCACCGGAATGTTTGCTGGATTACTTCCCCAAGGACTGGCTACTGGTGATCGACGAATCCCACGTCACCATTCCCCAAATTCGCGGCATGTACAACGGCGACCGCAGCCGCAAAATGGTGCTGATCGACCACGGCTTCCGTCTGCCCAGCGCCGCCGACAACCGCCCCCTCAAGGCCGAAGAATTTTGGGAGAAAGTCAACCAGTGCATCTTTGTCTCCGCCACACCGGGGGATTGGGAGATGGAGATCTCCGAGGGCAAAGTGGTGGAACAGATCATTCGCCCCACCGGAGTGCTCGACCCAGAATTGTTTGTGCGCCCCACCGAAGGCCAAATCGACGACCTGCTGGGGGAGGTGCGGGATCGTGCCCAGCGCCAGGAGCGCGTCTTGGTCACCACCCTGACCAAGCGCATGGCCGAAGACCTGACCGAATACCTAGAAGAACATGGCGTGCGGGTGCGTTATTTACATTCGGAAATCCACTCCATCGAGCGGATCGAAATCATCCAAGACCTGCGCGACGGCAACTACGATGTGCTGGTGGGGGTGAACCTGCTGCGGGAGGGGCTAGACTTGCCCGAAGTCTCCCTAGTAGCGATTTTGGACGCCGACAAAGAGGGCTTTTTGCGGGCCGAGCGCTCCCTGATCCAAACCATCGGACGGGCGGCGCGCCATGTCCGGGGGCAGGCCATCCTCTACGCCGACAATTTAACCGACAGCATGGCTAGGGCCATCGATGAAACCGAACGCCGCCGCGCCATCCAAACCGCCTACAACCAGGCCAACGGCATCACCCCCCAACCCATCGAACGGCGCAATAAAGGCAACTCCATCCTCTCCTTCCTCGATATTTCCCGCCGCCTCAATGCCCAGGAGCTTGAGGAAGCCTACGAACACAAGGAAGACCTGCCCCTGGAGGACATCCCCGAACTGATCGGCCAACTGGAAAAACAAATGAAAGAAGCCGCCAAAAACCTCGAATTTGAAGAGGCCGCCAAGTACCGCGACCGGATCAAAACCCTGAGGGATCAACTACTTGGAAAACGGGCTTAGTGGAACCCGAGTTCGGGTTAATCTCAATAGCCTTATGCCCTGGCAGCCCTCACCTTAAATCCCTCCCCCATGGGGCTACCGCTTATGCATAGCTTGTTCTCATGCCGTCATGCTTGTGGGATCCCCCTAAATCCCCCTTGGAAAGGGGGACGTTGACTCCGATTCCCCCCTTTTTTAAGGGGGGCTAGGGGGGATCAACCCTAGGAACCTAGCGGAATAGAAACTTGTGTATAAACAGTAGCCCCCCATGGGAGAGGGGCTGGGGATGTAGTTCACTTCCTGTAAGGGGACGCTATAGCGCAAGTCAGAAGCGAGTCTCTAAAGATTTAATTCCTTGGCTTATCCCGAACTCTGGTTAGTGGAGATAAGGCAAGTCTGGCCCAGCGGGGACAATGCCCCCTGGATTGAGGGGGAACAGGTTGCCGTAGTAGTCGCGTTTGACGGCAGCGAGATCGCAGGTGGCGACCACTCCGGGCTGGTGGTAGAGGGCTTGCACGTAGCGGCAGAGGGCCGGGTAGTCTTGAATGCGGCGGCGGTTGCATTTGAACAGACTGTAGTACACCACATCAAAGCGAAACAGCGTCGGGAAAAGGCGCACATCGGCCAGGGTGAGGGTCTCGCCACAGAGGTAGGGCTGACTGGATAGGGTCTGCTCAATGGCGTCTAGAGTCTCAAACAGTTCCCCACAGGCGCGGTCGTAGGCGGCCTGGGTTTGGGCAAAGCCGCAGCGATAAACGCCGTTATTCACGCTGGCGTAGATGCGCTCGTTCCAGGAGTCAATCTCGGCTTTGAGGGCAGCGGGATAAAGGTCGAGATCGGGATAGGCCGCAAATTCATTGAGTGATTGGTTGAGGATCTGGATAATCTCGGCACTGTCGTTATTGACGATGGTTTCAGCCTGAAAATCCCACAGCACCGGAACCGTGGCCCGTCCGGCAATGCCCACCTGACGGTAGAGTTCGGGCAGGGTGCGGCAATTCTGGAACGGCGTAGGGAAAACCCAGCAGCCCTCGTCTGGGGAGGGTTCTACCACCACGACCGTAACGGCATCCTCCAACCCTTTAAGGGCACGGGTCATCAGGGTACGGTGCGCCCAAGGACAACCCATCCCCACCATCAACCCATAGCGTTGGAAGGCCGGGGGATGGGGGCCATTGGGTGCAATCCAGCCCCGGCACTGGCTGGGGGGCCGCTGATAGTCGCCGCCCTCGTTGCTGGGAGCCATCTGGGCCATCATTTGCTGCCAGAGCGTGGTCCACACCCACTTGCCCGTGCGAATTAGCAAACCGGGGGGTAATGATGCTTTCTTAGCCATGGAATTTCCTACGGCAAGAGGGTATGGAGGTTCAGCTCAAATCCTGGCAAAACAGCTTCTCCAGACAAGGTCGCCGTGAAGGGTACCGTTTCGGGGGCAACATCAGGACGATACACCTCCACCGTGCGGGTTTTAGGGTTCACCAGCCAGCCCAGCCGACAGCCGTTGTCAAGGTATTCCTGCATCTTGGCTTGGAGCGTTGCTACGTCATCGGTAGCGGACAGCAGCTCGATAACAAAGTCGGGGCAGAGGGGGGCAAATCCCTGGCGTTGGTCGGGGCTGAGGGACGTCCAGCGTTCTAGCGCCACCCAAGCCACATCGGGGGAGCGAATCGCCCCATTGGGCAACCGAAACCCGCTAGAGGAATCAAACGCTTTCCCCAGCCCTGTGCGGCGATTCCAAAGCGTCACATCAGCGGTCAGTTCAGAGTTGTAACTTCCGCTCTCGCTCCCGGTCGGTGCCATGGCGATGAGTTCTCCCGTGGCGGTGAGTTCTAGGCGCAGGTCGGGATTGGCCTGGACGATGGCCCTAAACTGCTCCTCGCTGATCCGCAGGGTTTTTGGCAGAGTAACGGCAACGGTGGCTGGCATAGACAAAACCGCGAAACGCCATGGCCCTATTCTAGCCAGCCAGGATGTCTGGGCAAGCGCCATGCCTCGGTGGCGTCAGGCGTCCTCGTTCCAGGCGGGGTGGGAGAGCAGGGAGGCCATCATTCGCACGCCGCGCAGTTGGTTGGAGAGGGGCAGGTGGCCATCGGGGGCGCTGAGATCCCAGATGAAGCCGCCCGGATAGCGCGTCCAAACATTGTCGTCTTTCCAGGCGAGGCGGGGCCAGAGTTTGTCCCAGTTTTGGCCGAGGGCGAGCCAAAGGCGTCGCTGCACCGAGAAGCCAAACTTGCCTTCAGAGTAGATTTGCCACAGCCGATCAATCGTCTGCAAATCCAGGCTGGGGAACATGTCTACTTCCGTGAAATACACCCACTTGCGCTTTACCGCCGTGGGGCCAGCCAGTTCACACAGTTTGACAAGGGTAAGGCGGTCAGCTTCTTGGAAGTCTTGGGCCACCAGACAATCTTGAAGGGGGGAATAGTCAATCTCGGCGGCAGAGGGCATGGGTACCCGACCTTCGGGCCAGGTCTCTAGCAAAAAATCTTGGATGTCGTCCTGCTGAGTGGCGTAGAGCACCTGCACCATGCGGCCATCCAAAATCGTGGGCGGCGCATCCTTGCGGTCGAGCAACGCGGTTTTGAGAGCGCCTAGCCCCTCCGCCCCCAGGGCTACCAATTCGTGAACCGCCGAGAGTTGACGTTTGGGGGAATCGCCCTGAAGTTGCTGCCGCAAGTCCTCCAATGTGCCGCTTTCCGAAACCATAGATCCTATGCCATGCGCTGTGAAACTGCCCTTTCCAATGATATGGCAATATCGGCGGTTTCTGGGGCTAGGGCTAGGGCAGGGGATGGGTGAGAAAGGCATATTCCTCGACTACTTGGCCGCCGATTAGGTGTTCTTGGATGATGCGCTCAATCACCTCTGGGGTGGCGCTGTGGTACCATACGCCATCGGGGTAGACCAGCAAAATCGGCCCCTTGTGGCAGACCCGCAAACAGTGCACCTTGGTGCGAAAGATGCTGGTAGGCTGCTCGGCGGTGGGGATATCCAGCTTCAGTTCTTTAAGGCGATTTTTCAGATAGTCCCAGGCTTCTAGGCTGGCGGCCTTATCGCAGCACTTGGGGATAGATTGGTCGGCACAGATAAACACATGGCGCTGAATGCTGCCCAGGGCCAGGGCGTCAACACTCTGCTGGAGCACACTTTGCTGGAGGGCTGTTTCGGGAGTTTGGGACGCTGGGGTGGGGGAATTAGTCATGGCGGGCGGGATCTTCGGACGGGGTGGGTGGTGAATCGAGGTCAAGTGCTGTGGAGGACTCGATGGTATCGACGGCCTCAGGGGAGTCGGTACCGGGGGCAGATTCCTCGACAGGATTAGCTTCGGCGACGGACTGGGTGGATTCAGCAGGCTCGGCGGACTCGGTAGGGGGGCTGACCTCCTCGGCGGGCGCATCAACCTGGGCAGTATCGGCCTTGGGAGCGGTATCTAGATTTTCGGGCACCACGGGGGAACTGGGCCGCACTCGACGGATGGGTAGGTTGGCAATCAGGGCGGTCATGCGCTGGTCGCTTTCCAGGTTAAATTCCAGGTGCTCTTGGTCAAGCTCCACGTAGCGCGAGACCACCTCTAGGATTTCCTGGCGCATTTTTTCCACCAGGTCGGGGCTGAGGTCGGTGCGGTCGTGGGCGAGGACAAACTGAAGCCGTTGCTTTGCCGACTCCCGGCTGGTGGGGGTGCGGTTGCGGTTAAAGAGTTTATCGAGCAGTTCGCTGAGCATGGGGACGGGTGGCTGTGGATGACATCGAACACCGGGAGCGGGTGAGGGGGAAAGTTAGGGAGAAGCCCTAAGCTTAGGGGGCTCCAAGCTTAGGAACTCCAAGCGACGGGCCATTCCCGAAACTTACCCCCGCAGAAAACGACGGATACGGCTAAACAGGTCGTCGTGGGTGGCGGTGAGGTCGAGCAAGGGCACCTCTTCCCCCAGCAGCCGCCGAGCAATGTTCTGAAAGGCCATCCCTGCCAGGGAGAGCTTGGCATCCAACACCAGGGGTTCGCCCCGGTTGGAGGACACGATGACCCGCTCGTCGTCGGGGATTACCCCCAACAGCGGCACCGCTAGGATATCTAAAACATCGCGAACGGACATCATTTGATCTTCCTGCACCATGGCGGGCTTGAGGCGATTTACCAGCAGTTTGGTGTATTTCACGTCGCTGGCCTCCAAGAGTCCCACCACTCGGTCGGCATCGCGCACGGCGGAGACCTCCGGCGTGGTTACCACAATCGCCTCGTTGGCGGGGGCAATGGCATTTTGAAAGCCCAGCTCAATCCCCGCCGGACAGTCGATAATCACAAAGTCGTACTGGCCCTTCAGCCCCGCCACCAGTTCCTTCATTTGGTCGGGGGTAATGGCTTCTTTGTTGCGGTTTTGGGCCGCTGCCAGCAGGGCTAAATTGGGCTGGCGCTTGTCTTTGACCAGGGCTTTTTCAATGGTGCAATCCCCGGCTAGCACATCCAGGGCCGTGTAGACAATGCGGTTTTCTAGCCCCAGCAGTAGGTCGAGGTTGCGTAGACCAAAGTCGGCATCAATCACCACGACCTTTTGATCCCGCTGCGCTAGGGCCATGCCCAGGTTGGTGGTGCAGGTGGTTTTGCCTACCCCGCCCTTGCCAGAGGTCATTACAATGATGCGCGTCATAGGCTAACCCAGCGTTCTACCGTCTAAACTTTACAACTCCACGAATTTTACGAGGAATTTACACAACCGAGACACCCGGTTTTAGAATCAACTACCCGGCAGAACGAACGAATGCCCACATTGTTCTTGGATTCACAGAACCTTGGGGGTACACAACCCTGGGGTGATACGACCGAAACCGAGCCCCCTAGGCTCAGAATTGTCCTTGGGCCAAGGCCGAACCGCGTAGGTCGATCCAGACTCCAATTCCCACACCCCCTAGGGATACCAGCGATAATGCTCGCCCTAGGTTACATGAAGTTTTCCCCTTTCCCAGAAGGAACGTGCGTAAAGGCACCGCAAGAACTGGTCCACTGGGTTTAGATGGCGGAGGAATTTGGGTAAACATAGGGTAGACCCTGGGGATAAGGTCATGGCCGCCGCTGGATGTTCCTAGGGAGGGAAGATAGATCGAGGGGAAACCTTAGCCATGGTGGCAAGCCCAACGGAAGTAAGCCCAGCGCCCCAGCCCATTCGGCAACGATGGGGGACAGCGCCCTTACCGGAACCGGATTTTAATTAGGAGTTACGCATGGTCGTCAGCATCGATGAACGGGTCACTCCCTCCAGCCCTCAGGGGGTGGTTGATCAAGCACAGTTCTCGCCCCAGGATCAGGTGGCGCTGCTGCGGGGTGATGTATTAATTGTGCCGCAGTCCCTGCCCCAGGCCCCGGCAGCGGTAATGGCCCACATGTATGTGCCCCTCCATCGAACCCACATTTGGCCCCAGGTCACCAGCTATCGCCGCTGGACTCAGTTTTTCCCTAACATCACCCACAGCGAGGTGCTGGAGTCGGTGAAAACGGCCACCCATCGCTACCGCCGCCTGTATCAGGTGGGGCGCAAGGGGTTCATGATGATCAGCGCCCAGGTGGAAATCTACCTTCAGGTGCTAGAAACCACCTGCGAGCACATTCAATTTCGCCTAGAACAGGGCACCTTCTCCTACTTCGATGCCGATCTGCACCTGCAAGACATGGGCGAGGGCACCCTACTCACCTACCGCGTCCAGGCGGCCCCCACTATTCCTGTCCCCACGTTTCTGATTGAGCAGGGCATGAAGATTGACCTACCCGGTAACATGAGACAGATGCGGCAAGTGTTATGTCAGGGCTATGGTGTGGTTTAAGCGGCTGCGGGGCACCTTTTGGTTGGGGTTAGGCTATCTGCTGTCGCCCCTCTCCTGGTGGAATGATTTGATTTTTAACTTTCCCTTGGCCTACGGCTTTGCCTACCTGATTACCTGGGGGCAGCGCGACTGGTTTTGGGCCGCGACGGTGGTGGGCTATTGGCTGTCTAACGTGCTGGGCATGGTGATGATGCAGTGGGGGGCCACGGATATTCTGTTTACGGATACCCCCCGCAACTGGAAACGAGAATTGTGGTTGGGTTTGGCCAGCTCTACGGCCTACACCCTGGCCATTGCGGGCTTAGTCTACTTCCACGTTCTCGATCTGCCGGACTTTTTGGCGGTGAGTTAAGCATGGGGGGTTAATGGTAGCGTTCCACAAAGGCTCGTCCGGCGGACATGGCGGCGCTGCTAGTGGTGTAAAAGGTGCCGTCGCTCAGCACATCCAGGGTAGGATTGACAATCCAGCACTGGTAGCCCCGATTTTTAGAGTGGCTGACACCGATAATCCAGCCCGCCATTGCCGATACCTGTACTACCGCATCGTCGTTCATGGGTTTCTCCTTCGGCTAGCCTAGGCTGCGACCCCAGAAAATTCCCCCTGGGGCGGCGGTTGGGCCATCGTGGTCTACTGGATGATCAAGCCAGGCTTTGCTGGAAACCACCAGGATCGCCGACCTTGATTCCAATATTCCGATCATTGTATTCCGATTATCCCGCAGGGACGTTGATCCTCTTCGGCTCCCTGCTCCCATGGGCAGTCATTGGAGACTCGTCAATCAAACAAGGGGAACCTGAGGTCTAAGGTTCCCTTGTTTTAGACGTATTTGACGTATCTAGCGATGCCACGCGGCTTCCCGCAGGATAGGGAGAATGTCCCATGCCTGAGCGAAGCCGGGTGGCGTTCCCCATGCACTTACCCTATTCCCATTCGATGGTGCCAGGCGGCTTGGAGGTGATGTCGTAGACCACGCGGTTGACGCCTTCCACTTCGTTAACGATGCGGTTGGAGATGGTCTCCAGCAGGTCGTAGGGCACCCGCGACCAGTCGGCGGTCATCCCGTCTTCGCTGCTGACCAGGCGCAGCACAATCGGGTAGGCGTAGGTGCGTTGGTCGCCCATCACCCCCACACTGCGGACGGGCAGCAGCACCGCAAAGGCCTGCCAAAAGTCGTGGTACATGCCCTGTTTGCTGATTTCATCCCGCACCACGAAGTCGGCATTACGGAGGATTTCCAGCCGTTCTTCGGTAATTTCGCCGATGATGCGAATGGCCAAACCGGGGCCAGGGAAGGGGTGGCGACGGACGATTTCTTCGGGCAGGCCAATGTTGCGACCCACCTTGCGAACTTCATCCTTAAAGAGTTTCCGCAGAGGTTCCACCAGCTTGAACTGAAGATCCTTCGGCAGACCGCCCACATTGTGGTGGCTCTTGATCTTCACCGCCACCCGCTCCCCGGTTTTGGGGTCTACATTGGTATCGGCGGATTCGATCACGTCGGGATACAGCGTGCCCTGGGCCAGGTAGTCGAAGGGGCCGAGGCGGTTGGATTCTTCCTCAAACACGCGGATGAATTCGTGGCCGATGCGCTTGCGTTTTTCTTCGGGATCGGTGATGCCCTGCACCACATGCAGGAAGCGTTCCCGTGCTTTGATGTGCTGCACAGGGATATGGAACTGCTCTTGGAAGAGCTTCACCAGCCGCTCCGGTTCGCCCTTGCGCATAAAGCCCTGGTCGATGAACATACAGGTGAGCTGGTCGCCGATGGCCTCATGGAGCAAAAAGGCCAGGGTTGAGGAATCCACGCCGCCGGAGAGGGCCAGCAGCACCCGCTTGTCGCCTACCCTAGCCCGGACTTCGCGGATGGCCTCTTCTACAAAGGCTTCCGTGGTCCAGGTGGGCTGGCACTCGCAGATGTGGTAAACAAAGTTGCGAATTAGGGCAATGCCGCCGAGGGAATGCACCACCTCTGGGTGGAACTGCACGCCATAGAGCTTGCGGCTGTGGTCGGCGATGGCGGCGCAGGGGGTATTGTCGGTGTGGGCTAGGACTTCAAAGCCATCGGGCAGGCGGGTTACCGAATCGCCGTGGCTCATCCACATGGTGGTGTTGTCTTCTACATTGGTGAGTAGGTCGGTGGGGTCATCGATGAATAGACCGGCCTTGCCGTACTCGCCTCGCTCCGCCCGTTCCACTTGGCCACCCAATTGCTGCACCATGAGCTGCATCCCGTAGCACACGCCCAAAATGGGAATGCCCAACTCCCAAATCGCCGGGTCGCAGTGGGGTGCCCCGGCGTCGTAGACCGAACTGGGGCCACCGGAGAGGATGATGCCCTTGGGGTTGAGCTGTTTAAGCTGCTCGGCGGTGGTGCGGTAGGAGAGCACCTCGGAATACACCTCGGTTTCGCGAATGCGGCGGGCGATTAGCTCGGAATATTGGGAACCAAAGTCGAGAATCACCAGCATTTGGCGGTTGACCTCTGGCATGGAGGCGTCGTCGAGGTGGGTGGTGGAGTCGGTTTGAAGGGTCACTAGCTTAATCCTGTAGATTGACGACGGGGAGTGACGATAGGGCTAAAAGAGCTAAGGCGAGGGCAACGATATCGACAATGTGGACAATATGAGGGGTTTTAAAGGTACCCGTATTCTGGTGGCAACGCCATCAGAACCAGGATGCTAAGACACGATTCAGCAGAGGCTTGTAAAGGGAGGTTGGTAAAAAATAATCCTCTCAGTCTAACAAAACTTGCTGAAATAACGTCTGCGCCTCTAGCCCTGATTCCGAGATCCCAAGGTGGGCCTAGGTTTGACCGAAGGGCAGGGCTAGGCGCTGTACCCAGGGGTGAATCTCGCGGGGATAGAGCAGCCAAATGCGCTCGGCGGGCTGACTGAGGGTGTTCACCAGGGGCGAAAGGTCTTTGATGTCCACAAAGGTATTATCGACGTGCATGTGGATGCCCTGCTGGTAGGTGGTGTAGCCTCGGCTCCAGGTGTGTTCTAGGGCGGCGTAGGTTTCGCCAGCCAATCCTTGTTCGTTGAGATGGGCCTGCACCTGCGTTAGAAGCCTCTCTTGTTGATCGTCCGACAGACGGGTGATTTCCAAGGTCTTCAGCAAATCCCGATCCACGTACCGACGGCAGAGATCCGCCAGCAAAGCATCTTTCCCCCGCTGCCAGCGCTGGAGGTGGTAGTTCAGTACGGCGTCATCGGCAGCCAGATAGGTTTCCAGGGAAAGGGGAACTTGGGCCGATTGCAGCCAAGCCGCCATGGTCTCATCGGCCTCTAGTTGCCCGGATGGGTGAAGGACACGGGCGCGGTTGAAGGCGCATTTCAGCAGCCAAGTGGCGGCAATATTTTTGGGATGGTTGTACACCTGGGCATACATGAAATGGCGCACCACCAGGTAATGCTCGATGGCCGAAAGCCCCTTGTGGGCCACCACCAGGCGGTTGCTCTCCGGCTCCAACTCCAGCGCCATCAGGATGCGATCCAAATCTAGTCGCCCGTAGCCAGCCCCGGTGGAGTAGCTGTCGCGCAGCAGGTAATCCAAACGGTCGCAATCTAACTGGCTAGACACCAACTGCCACACCAGCGGCACCGGATGGGTATGGGTGTAGACCTGCTCGATAGCGGGGATCAGGTCGGCGGAATATTGCGTCAGGGGGTCACGGATGGCAGGGATTTCCTGAATGATGCGCTGCGTCCAATACTCGTGGTGTAGGCCAAAGATTTCCTCCGCCGTGTGGCTAAAGGGGCCATGGCCAATGTCGTGCAGCAGGGCAGCACAGAGCACCGTGGCCCGATGGGGACGCAAACTGGGATAGCGCCCCAATAGCTGATCAAAGGCGCGGCGAGCCAGGGCCATCACCCCCAGGGAGTGGGTAAAGCGCGAACTTTCGGCCCCGTGGAAGGTGAGGTAGGCTGGCCCCAGTTGCCGAATTCGCCGCAACCGCTGAAAGGCCGGAGTATCAATCAACCGAATCAGCAACGCCTCTTCGGGGTCGCTGGTGTGCAGGGTAATCGCCCCATGCAGCGGATCGTGGTAGGTGCGGGAGGGCTTGAACATGATGGATGCGTTTCTAAGGCCCAGCGAAAATCGCTTCTTCTAGGTCTTTGCGGCTGAGGGAATATTTGAAGATGCGCTGCACATCCTTGCCATCGGCTCCGGCGTTGATATAGCGCACCACTAGGGCATCGATATCTAAAATTACATCGGCTTCCCAGAGAGGACGCTGTACATGCCAGCGGTGGGGCACATCGGTATGTTGTTCGCAACCCTGGCGACGCAGCCAGTCTTCAATATCCGGCAGGGTGTGGTTATAGAGGGGGGTGCTAGCGGTGGGAAGAGCCATAGAAACAACCTAGGGTTCGCAGAAATTAAGGGATTTGTAGGGTGGGCACCGCCCACCGAAGAGAATGTTTTCTCAAAAAATATCGTCTTAAATGAGTAGGGTGGGTACCGCCCACCATCAGCAAAACCGCTTGCTAAACAGCATTGTCTTAACTTATAGCGGATTTCACTTGGGTGAAGTACATGGCGATGATCCCCCCTCCCCCCTTGATAAGGGGGATACAGAGTGAAGCTTAGACGGCTAGGGACTGGGGGATCTAGAACCCAGTAATGGGGTATCTCACTCTATTGAGAACCGCTATAAATTAAATCCTGGCTTAGAAATACCTAGGGCCAAGGAAAAATCCTGCCATCCTTAGCCTACAGCCAAGTGGGTGGCCCCTGGGCAGGGCGAGGGGTGGACGGCAGGCTTGGAGCCGTGCCAGCGGGGCCAGGGGGATTCTGGAGTTCTGTGGTGGTCATCGGCGCAGAGGCGGGTGCCCCATCCGAGGTCAGGGTAGCGGCGTCTAGGGGTTCGGGGTTGATGGCATACTCGCCACGGGTGAGGCTCACCGTCACCACTAGGGCCAAACAGGCCACAAAGGTGAGTCCCAGGATGAACAGGGCGAAAATTTCCCCGGCTGAAAGGGGCCGATCCGTGGGGTCGAGGTAGAGGTTGGAGGGTTCCTTGCGACGGGGAACGGCACTACTGGCCCGCGACAGGGGTTCCAGCGGCTGCATCACCGAAATGCGGGAATAGCCCACCTGTTTATCGTAGGTCCAGCGGCGATCTGGGCTGCTGAGGATGCCGTAGGCTTCGTTGAGCTGCTGAAACTTTGCGGTGGCTTCCTCCGCTGGTAGGGTAGTGGTGTCGGGGTGGTAGAGCTTGCTCAGTTCCCGAAACGCCTGCCGAATTTGCTGGGGGCTAGCGGTCGGCTTCACCCCTAGGCGGTCGTAGTGGGTTTCGGGTCTTGGGTTGGGTGCAGGCATAGACGCCACGGGCCTTTTATCAGCAAAGAAAATCGGTAATGGCTAGGCTAACACGGAGCCGATTCCCATTCCGACAACGAACGGCTGAGGCGAATTTGGGCCAGGGTAAACACCACCGGAATCACCCGACCGTAGTTCGTTGCAATGGCGCGCCACCCTAAATCGGCAAAGAACCAGGCCCACAGGGCTGGCCCCACCCAAGCCAATAGCGTACGGGTGGCGCTGTAACGAGCCGCATTCATCGCCACCCCACGGGAGGCCATACCCAGAGCCACGCGACTTTGAATCTGAGCTAAAGCTGTGCCGCCGCCCCGAACTAGGGTTTGTTTGGCCAGTTCATAGCGGGCCACTTGGAGCAATACCTGGCGGGCCAAATGGTGGAGCAACCAAGGCCGCAGCAGCGCACTCACCGCTAAGGCGCTGCCCCCCTTCACCAACAGCCCTGTGGGATTGGCTTGCAGCGCCTGGGGTAAGGTCTGGAACTGGGGCGACTGGGCCAGGGTTTGTCGCAGTTCCTTCTGCACCTGTTGCCGTTCCCTTGGAGGGAGTTTCTCCCAGGCCGACTCAATCAGATGTAGAAAGACCTCCGCCTCCAAGTCCTCCGTGGGCCAAGCCTCGGCGTAGGGCAAGCGTAGGTAGCGGCACACTTGCACCAGCGCTTGGCGATAGGTCATGGCCTGACTTTGGCCGTGTAGCACCGTCAGCCCATCCGCTGCCAAAAACCGAAACCGCTGTTCTAGCCGATCCAGCCACTGCTGCCGTGACCCACTTTGCACCGTCAGCGGATCCAGGCGATTGAGGTAATCTAGCGGGTTAAACTTGGGCCGAAACAACATCTCGGTCAGAGCCTGGAGTTCTTCCTCCGTGGCCAATTCCAGGGCCGAACGCAGCTCATCCACCACCGCTCACCGTTCGATACAATTACCCCTTAATTTTTACACCATATTTTCCTGAGCAGAGGCATACGGCCTAGGCGAACACCCATCTAACCCCAGCCCGCATCAACAGCCGGGATGTAGGCGCTACCGATATACTGGAAGGGTCGTTGCACCCCCTGGCTATGACTACTTCGCCTACGGCCAATCCTGCGGCTGCGTCCATCACCGAACTTGCTCCCAGTTACCGCATTCCGCTGGCGCTGGTGGGGCTAGCCATACCGCTAGCAGTGCTTAACCTCTGGCTGGGCGGCGTGGTCGGGCTGTTTGGCGTGTTTTTGTGGATTCAGGCCATCACCCTGCGGCTGCGCTTTACCGAGACCGCCCTGGATATTTATCGAGGGCAAAAACAGATTCGCCAGTTTCCCTACGCCGAGTGGGAACACTGGGAGATTTTCTGGTCTCCAGTGCCCATTCTGTTCTATTTTCGGGAGGTGAAAAGCATTCACTTTTTGCCGATCATCTTTAGCCCCAGCCAGCTTAGGACAGCCCTAGAAGACCGCTGTCCTCTACCCCTAAAACAGGGTTAGGAACTTACAAAAGCGTCCAAAGTAGGTGAGTTTTGGCGTGGGAATACCTACTATCCTGTGAGTGGCCGACTGGAGCAGATGACACGCCAAGATATATCAGCCAGGATATTTTGATGGTGGGCAGCGCCCACCCTACCGTTGATGTTCATTAAAGGATGTCCATGACCCCCGACGAGTTTTCCCCATCGACGCCATCACCCGAAAGCAGTGCCAGTGGCGAGGGCAGCGGTTCTGCCTCGGTGGATTTTTCGGGTCTGCGATCCGAGGGACTGGGACTGGGGGGAGCATCCTCTGAGGGTTCGCGCTCCGAGGGATTTCGGTCGGACTGGAGTACGCGCATGGACAGCCTGAAGCAGCAGGAGGCCGACCTGAAGCGCAGCATTGCCGACCTGCAAGCCACCTACAACCGTCTCACCCAGGATCAATTTAAGAAAATCCAGACCGATATCAGCCGCATGGTGGAGCAGGGCACCGCCGAGCTAGAACAGCGCAAGCGCACCCTGCAACTCGACATCGAAAAGCTAGAGCGTCGCCAGGAGCGCATCCAGGCGGAAATGCGCACCACCTTTGCCGGGGCTTCCCAAGATTTGGCGGTGCGGGTGCAGGGCTTTAAGGATTACCTGGTAGGCAGTTTGCAGGATTTGGCCACCGCCGCCGAGCAGCTAAACATGGCTCCCGCTGCCGCCCCCCCGCGAGAGCCGGAGGTGATTCAGTCTGGGGCAGGTCGCCGTCCTCGCCCCCAAGCCCCCGCCCAGCCCCCGGCGGATGGGGCTGCCCTAGGCTTTGCCGCCAGCACCTTCCAAGACCAAACCGAACGGGTTCGCAGCCTGCTAGATCAATACCGGATGCGGCCCGACTATTACGGCCCCGTGTGGCAACTGCGGCGCACCTTCGAGCCGATCCATGCCGAGCGGGTGTCGGGCTGGTTCTTTGCCCAGGGCGGACGCGGTGCCGTGAAAAGCATGGGCAGCCGCTTGCAGAACGTACTGGTGGCCTCGGCGGCGATTTCCATTTTGCACACCCTCTACGGCGGACGACTGCGGACGCTGGTACTCTCCAACAGCCCCGAACGGCTGGGGGAATGGCGACGAGGGCTGCAAGACTGCCTGGGCGTATCGCGGGCCGACTTTGGCACAGGCCAAGGGCTGATGCTATTTGATGCCCCAGAACCCCTCGCCCAACGGGCGGATCGGATTCGGTCTGAGGGTGGCCTACCGCTGATTGTGGTAGACGAAGCCGAAGCGGTGATTAGCCTTGCCCTGCTTCAGTTTCCCCTGTGGCTGGCCTTTGCCCCCGACCCGGCTAACCCCATCAATGAATATGACTATTTCTAACCTTCAGCCAGTCAAACAGATTCAGTAGATCACAAACTTGCTCTATTGCCCTGATTTGGCCCTCATCCTCGAACGCCTCGTTGCCCTCAACGCCCAACGCGCCGAAGAAGAACGCAACGGACTCATCCGCTGGCTGCGGCCAGAGTATCAAGCCCCAGATTCCGTACGGGCGCACGGCGGTGCGCCCCAACAGGGCATTCTCGAAGGCATTACCTCCCCCGAAGAGACCGTCGTGGAACCCGTAGAACAGCGCAAGTGGCCCACCCAGCCCAAAGCTCAACTCGCCGCCATTCGAGACTTGCTCCGCACCAGCAGCGGCGAATGGACAGTGCCTCAAATTGCCGCCCAATTTACCGGGAAAAATACTAAGAAAAAAATCGACACCATCACCGAAAACTTGGAACGCCTAGAATGGTTTGGCTTAGTGATCTGTCAGAAACATAACGGCATTCTCCACTGGCACCACACCGAACTCCTAACCGCTTAATGAGGTAAATATTGATCAAATTGTCTTAGACTATCTGTGCTTTGATACTCTTGCGGACGAATTTGTCGCAACACAATTGCAGCTTGTAGTGGATCTCTAGTGATGAGTTGCAGAGCCTTGTTAGGCTCTGATAAAAATTCAAAACTGAGCGATGTAATCTCGGTTGCCCCTTCACCACCTTGGCCGTAATATCTGGATGTATATTGACCTGTGGCTTCGTATGTACCTCGGTATCGACTTTCCGTCGGCATACCGCCTTTTTTGCCTTTGAGGGGGTTATGGCCGACCCGATTGCCACCACCATTTGCAGCGTGACGTGATCTCAACAACAACTGATTCTCATGCCACAAATCACTGGATATGTTCTCCTCAACATAGTGACCAATTTCATGTGCAATGAGATTAGGTTTCTCGTTATAGCCAATGGTGATAACACCTGTAAGCTGACCAGGACGCTCGTATCCTGCTAATAATTTGATTCCCATGCCAACAGTATTATCTGCTTTAATACTTTTCCGAGTTGTGACCTGTATTTGAGGTGGATTTAGTTGCTCAAGAATTTGGGGTTCAATAAGTCGCTTGATGAATGTTTCGGCTGTCTGAAGGCGTCCTTCTAAAGCATTTCGTTTAACTCCATTGGCTTCAAGATCTTGACGAGAAGCATTACCCATAAAAAGGCGCGTTTTCTTAGTGACAATTTGAACATTATCCAGAATTGAGCCATCATTTTTCCACTGAGATTCTCTTTGCTGCCCTTGTTCTAAATCGTCATCGTCTACGTCATGAGCAACAAACATGTCCTGATTTTGATCAGGATGGATGAGGTACTGTATCGTTGGCATTTGCTGCAACGCTGTAGCAAACTGCTGCTTCACATTATTTGCAAGATAGGCTTGAGGCAAAGCAACGTTTTCTCGTTCTTTCAGATAATAATCGTGAACTCTAGTAATATATCCAAGTCCTTTTTCTTGCTCGAAATCGGCGCAGCAATTGCTATAGAAATTAAGAAATTTAGCTTTAAATTCTTGATCGCTTTGATTGATTTCTGTTGATACTGTACCAAGCAAGCCATCAATGCTTGTAACATCAATAGTGTTGCGATCTAGCAATTGGACAAAATCTCCAGAGATATCTTGATCGTCAGATTGTTGTGCCTGCGCCTCAAGATAGTCATAGAATTCCTGTGCGAATCTTTGGGAAACTTCCGTATAACCAGGAGATTGACGAGCATCCATTTCATTAAAACGGCTCCGAGTCAGTGATTGAAGACTATCAATTGGATCGCCAACTTTGGCTTGAATTCTGACCGGTGCAGTAGCAGCCCCGTTTTGTTGAATGACATGGGTAAGCTCATGAGCAATGAGCTCCTGCCCATTTCGACTGCTGGGCTGATAGGCCCCTTGGCGGAAGAAAATATCTTGCCCGGTGGTAAAAGCCTTAGCCTGGATGGATCGATTGAGTTGGTCAGCTTGGCTATCCGCATGGATGGTGACGCCGCTAAAGTCGGCTCCCATGGCTTGGCCCATTTGTTTTTGCAGGTTGGGGTCTAGGGCTTGGCCGCTGCCCCTAGCCTGGGAAATAGCGGATTCTAAAGATTCTGAGGCTGGCCCACCTGCCACAGCTTCGTTGGCGGGGCGCATTTGCAGTTCGTCTTCTTCCGGGATATTCCGCTGCAAAATGGGTTTCATTTGCAGCTCTTCTTCTTCGGGCATCTCCAGCCGTTGAAGCATGGGCGACCTTTGTAGTTCGTCTTCTTCCAAAGCATCTCGCTGGAGGGGGGCATTGGCTTGGGGGGAGTGAATCTGCTGCACCACCTGGCTGGCTACCCGGTCGGCCTCCTGTTCGTACCTATCGCCCGGTGCGCCGATGGTGAGCTTGGGTTGAATCGGCTGGCTGCTCGTGCCGGTTGGAGCTTGGATGGAAAAGGTCAGGAAAGATGCCTGATTAAATATCGGGCCAGGGGCGGCGAGAGCCTGATCCGCTGGGGTCTGAGCCTCTGGGGTGGGCGCAAAGGGGCGAGGCTGAAAAGGGTTAGATCGCTGAGCCGCCGGGGGCTGAAAAGACTGGTCTTTGCGAGATGGATGTTCTTTCATCGCGATTCCCTTCAGATCTGGCTGGGGCAATAGCCTACAGGTCTTTGCACCAATATGGCACAGGGAAGCACGAGAGTCTCCTAGCAAATGGTCGAACCCTGGTTAGGCGCAGTTAGTCAGTCCCACCGACGGATGCAAGGTTCTAGGTTAGCCTTCGCCCCCGCCCCCACCAATCCCATTAACGAGTACGACTATTTCTAAGCCTCAGCAGGTAAAAAAGATCACGTCGGCTGCATTATCACCACGTAACGCAGCCGACGGTTTCAAAATTCGCTGGCGACTGGAATACGACCCGTACGGGCGGCAGCGGCTAGTTGATCGTAGTCCTGCTCGGTTTGGTCAGCATAGGCCTGGGCAAATTTGACGAGGGCATCATCCAGGGCTTCGTTATCACCAAGGTAGCCAGACAACATGGCGGCATCCCCCGATTTCGCATGGGCCAGCGCCAATGCCCAGCCACATAGTCCGCAATAAGCTGGGAATCCCGATAATTGAACTTTATCCGGTTCCAGTTTGACGCCCCCTTTCATATCGCGTAGCTGGCGCACATAGTAATGCAGACCATCCTGCTCGCCCCAGCCTAGAAAAATGTCGGGTGCCCCCTGAATTAACCGCTGTCCTACAACTACTCGGTGTCCTTCATTGTCATCAGGAAGTGTCTGTTTGGAATAATCCTTAGCATAGGGGGCTAAGACAGAGGGCTGAGCTTCTTTGACCTGCAAAAATAGGGGATCATTGATGTCCCTGCCCTGGAAGTAGATGACCCAGCAATGAGTTCCCACACTGCCCACCCCGACAACCTTGCGGGCCACGTCCAAAACGCGATATTGCGACATCAGAAAGCGGCGGTCTGCACCCATGGAGGCCAAATATTCTTGCAGAAAGAGTTCTAGTGCTTCTGCAATAGGTCGGCCCTTGCGGGTGGTTTGATCTCGCACTACCAACGGTCGATCTTCGATAATATGGTGCTGATTATCCAGCAGATCCGTCATTTTATCGAGCACTTGAAGATGGGTTCGGCTCCGTGCCTTTTCCATGACTTGAATTGCAATTTTTCGATATTTAGGAGGCAGTTTTTCCAGAATGTCCGCTTCTTTGATGCTGGCATACCACAGATCTAAGCAGCCCATTTCGGCATACTCGCGCAGATGTTGACGGTAGGACTGCACGACTTCCCGTGCGGCGGTTTCGCAGAGATCACGATCTCCACCTAAAAACCGTGCGGCCACATTTGCACTGGCTACCAAACGCTTCAAATCCCACTCCCAGGCTCCGGGGTGAGTTTCATCAAAATCATTAATACCAAAGGTTAAATTGCGCTCGGCGGAGGCAAATAGGCCAAAATTAGACACATGCATATCGCCACAGGCTTGCACCGTTAGGCCCGTGGTGGGGGCAGGGGCGATGTCTTGAATCATGATGGCCGCTGAACCCCTAAGAAAGGCAAAGGGTGAGGTTAACATGCGGGCGTAGCGGATGGGAATTAATTCTGGAATGCGGGTGCTGGCTTGGGCTTCCAGAATGGATATCGGATCTGGTCGATTGGGAGACGGTTGATAATTTCCATGTTCAGAGCGTTTAACGGTTTGACGGAGAGCTTTCCCGGCAGCAAAACGTTCTTCTAGGGCAAGCAACGTAACCTCAGGGCTGACAACGGAACGATTGATACGCTGCTTTTTTTTAGATGAAGTTTTAGGCAAAGTCTTCATTGTTTTTGGAATCCATTCAATTATGGTTAATCAGCCAGTCAATATGGTTAATGTCAGCCTGCTAAGCTGTTAAGACCTAAAAATACATTGAATTTTCTAAATGTGCTTTAGGCTTTGTGGCTATAGTCAACACAATCTTGCAGAAGACATGTTAGCTTCCTCCGCCATGTATGAAAGGTTTAGTTAGTATAGGGTAGCGCATTATCAACTGCGCTAAAATTTTAAAGCTAAAAGTAACAAAAGATTCTAAGAAAGCTATAGGAAACCTAGAAGGAGCCTCCATAGCCAGTAGCTCGAATAAAAGAGTTTTACCCTCGCGGCATGAATGACCTGGCTGGTAAGTCTTTTCGCTTCTCTTGTAAAGTTCTGTATCCTGCTCGCCTAGGGGCGACACAGATTTTTAAGAGAAGAAATTAAGGAATACAGACCAACGGAACTTCCTAAGAGGTGTAGAATCTCAGCACGGATTTATAAGGTTGAAGGAACGGCCCCATGCTGGATCGCATTTGGGAAGTGCTGGGTTACATCTTTGCCCTTAATGGCGAGGCGTTTCGGATTGCCACCACGGTGCCGAATGGGTTGACCTTTGCCCTGGTGATTGTGCTGCTAGCGGGCATTTCCCAGGGCATTGGCCAGAGCGTGGTGCTGTTTCTTAATCAGGTGAAGCCGTCGCGGTTTGCAATTAGCCTGCTGATCAATGCGCTGCTGTTCACGGGTGGCTTTCTGGCCCTGGGGCTGAGCACCTGGCTGGTAACGCTGCTGCCGGGAGCGACCCTGGTTCCCCCCAGCTACATTGTGATTGTGCTGGGTGCGGCCTACGCACCGTTGCTGTTCAGCTTTTTGGGGGCCTTGCCCTACCTGGGTCTGCCGATTTTGAATATTCTCTCCATCTGGCACCTGTTGGCCATGGTGGTTGGTTTTGGGGCGGTGACGAATTTGCCCATTAGCGATGCCTTCCGCTATGTGGGGCTGGGCTGGGTGCTGCTGCAAGTGTTGCAAAACACCGTTGGTCGTCCCATTGCCAAGCTGAGCCGGGGCATGGCCAACCGCGCCGCCGGGGTGGATCTGGTCACCAGTCATCGGGGGTTGTCGGCCTCCATGCAGGATCGGCTCGACCAGGTGCCCACCCGCTGGCAGGAGGAACTGAATCAGCGCATGGCTGCCCTCAACCAGGGGGATGTGGTGGCGGCGGTGATGGGCAATGATCCACCCACGCTGGCAATGGCGGGCGTTGGGGGATCGGGGGCGACGGTGTTGGGCGCGATGTTGCCCACTGCCGATGAGTCTGCCAGCCAGGAGCGAAGCTGGAGTGGCACGGTGAAGGCCGTCCTAGGCGTGGTGGCGATGGTGCTGCTCACCCTGCTGATGTTGACGCTGTTGCAGCCCCTACGACAGTGGTGGTTTGGCTGGTTTTCCACCTTTCCCGATCTGGTGCAGTTCGTGCTGAATTTGGTCTGGGTGGGCGCGGTGGCGCTGGTGGTGGCGGGGCTGCTGGCTCCCTTAGAAACCCTGGGCTGGTGGGCCGGTTGGTACGAAGATGATGTGAACACCACGGTGAATGCGGGGGAGTTGGCCCAGGCTCCGGCCCCGAATCAGACCTTTTCCCGCTACGTGGTGTATTTGGACGGCATCGGCAAATCCACCTTTGAATACCTGCCGGACATTGAGGAATTTCTCGACACCCTAGCCCCCACCCTGCCGCAGGATGTGGCCCTAGTGCGCGGCATCATGCCCTACTCGGTGATGAACGCGCCCCTGGATGAGGATCGCCCCCTGGCCTTCCTCTGGCGCTACGCGGATAAGCTGCGGTTTGCTAATCCGGCTAGCATCCTGGGGCTGCTGGTCAACATTCGCAACATCCTGATTGTGGGGGTGTCCGCCGATAAGCGCTATGGCCCCCTCTACAACCAAGGCATGGCCCAGGTGGTCTACAACGGCCTGGTGAACAACGGCTACCCCCTCGAAAGCGGTATTCCCATTACCTTCATTGGCTACAGCGGCGGTGGGCAGATGTCCTGCGCCAGTGCCCCCTACCTGAAGCGGGCCTTGGGTGCTCCGGTGGATGTGATTTCCCTGGGCGGGGTGATGAGCGCCAACATCGACATGCTGAAGCTGGAGCACCTCTACCACCTGGTGGGCGAGAAAGACACCGTGGAGAGCCTTGGCCCCAAAATGTTTCCCGGTCGTTGGAAGATTTTCCCCCTCTCCTACTGGAACCGAGCCAAGCGACGGGGCAAAATTTCCATCATTCCCATGGGGCCAGTGGGCCACCAGGTGCCGGGGGGAATTCTAGATCCCCATCTTGTCTTAGAAGATGGTCGCAGTTCCCTTCAGCAGACCATCGACACCATCAACGCCATTTTGCAGGGCAATCTGGTCTTAGGAGATGACGTGGCTAACCAACGCAAACCCAGCCACTACGACCTGTTCCGGGCCAGCCCCCTGGTGCAGTCCCAAAGCTATCCCCTGGATCAACGACCCGATCCCAGCCGCTACGTACCCATCGCCGACTGGGTGGGGCGGCTGATTCTTCCGGCCAAGGCAGATCGTTTCGGCGGCGTGTACTACGAAGTTCACCATGCCCCAGCGGAATACGCTGACCTGATTGGCCAGGTGGTGAAGCTTCGCTGGGCCGAGGATGCCCTGGTGCAGCGGTTTGTGAAAGCCGCCACCCACGACCTCCACTTCAGCGCCGATGCCGAATACAGCAGCCGGACGAGTGGGGCCGTTCACCCCGTTCGCATTAACCACTGGCTGCGGGTGGATCCGCTAGAGTCCCTGGCGGGTTCTCTGCCGGAGGACGAGATGATCGTGGCGGTGGAGGATCCCCAGGTGCAGCGACAGGCTGACGAAATCACGCTACGGATCCGGTGGCAACCCATGGAAGTCACCGGGCGCTACTACGGTCTAGTGCAGTTTGCGGCTCAGGTGCCAGGGACGGATCGCTTCCAGGTGCGCCACTTTAACCGAGCTAGCCGCGCCTTTGATGGCCCCACCGAGGAGGTGCGCGTCCCCAAGCCCAGCCACCTGGATTTGTACGGCAGCGATCCCTCCACCAGTGCCGGAATTGAACAATCTCCCCACAACGAGCAGGGCTGGTACATTTACGGTGCCACCGATGCCACGGGAACCTTTGTGGTGCAAGCCTGGGGGCCGCGCTCCCTGTTTCGGCTCCAGCCAGAGCGGGTGGTGTTTGGCGGCTCGAAAGCGGCCTATCGCTACATTCGCAAGGAGTCCTGGGCCGATGTGGTCAACCAAAAGGGCAAGGTGGGGTCGGTGCTCTGCACCCGGCGAGACAATGGCCGACCGGAGGCGATTGCCGAGGCCATCGACGAGTGGCAGGTGGGAGATCGGGCCTTGTTGCTCCACACCTACGGCGGCATTGGCGGCGAAAAGAAAGAACCCGCCGCCTTTAGCCCCATTTTCTTTGGCCACTTTGCCTACGGACGCGCCGAGGTCGTCCACGACCCCCTTGCCGACGAACGCCGCTTTGACATTCGGTACTACCAGGTCTACGCCCACAACATCGATGGCCTGATTGCAGGGACAATCCACTGGTCGCGCTACCAGGGCGACCGACAGCGGGGCTGGCTGGGCAACCGTCCCACCTGCGATATTCTGGTCAAACTCAACGCCTTCAGCCGCACCTACGACTTCGACAGCGCCCGGATGTCGCCCCTCATCCGCATGGAAGCCCACCTCCAAGCCATGACCGCCCGCTACCGCATCGGCGACGGCACCGGGGGCACCTTCGTCGGCCCCTCCAACAACTGCTCCCAAGACTCCAACCAAGCCCTCTTTGCCAGTATGCAAGGGCTGATCCAGGGGGTGAAGGGCCACCAAGCCGAACTCAAACTCTGGGCCGAGCGCCACCCCGACCAAGCCCAGGACTTTGATCAAATGATCGCCTTTAGCGAATCCCTCAAACGCGCCCTCCAGCCCTTCGGCAACCCCCGCCCCGACTGGGAACGCAACGAATTTAACCTCGGCAGCACCCTCGAAGACGAACCCCTCCGCAACCTGATTATGGGCCTAGGCAGTTGGCGCACGGTGCTGCCCCGCAAGGCCAGCGATGTGGTGGTGCAGCAGTTCCTCAAATATGGAGCCTCCGCCTGGGTGCTGCGCACTAGCCAAGTCGGCGGTTACGATCCCACCATCGCCCCCATCGCCCCCATGACCTTCTAGTAGGGTGGGCAGTGCCCACCTCATCGCTGGTGGGCACTGCCCACCCTACGGTTACTGCCCACCCTACAGTTCCGAACTATTCTTTCACCCCAACCATCATGCGTGTTGAAGCCTGTTGCCAAGCCCTGCTCCGTCACCTGCTGCCGGAGGTTGATCCCCAGCGCCAGGGCGTTTGTTTTGATGTGGGCGTGGGCACCTTTGCCTTTTATTGCGACCTGTTTTGTCAGTTAGATTTC
This sequence comes from Spirulina sp., assembly GCA_044070495.1. GTDB lineage: Bacteria > Cyanobacteriota > Cyanobacteriia > Phormidesmidales > Phormidesmidaceae > Nodosilinea. Next base: position 66,785 of record JBIPSI010000019.1, read on the forward strand.
GCCACCGTGGCTGTAGAGCCGTTGCCGACGGACAAGCTCAAACGCCGCTGCCAACAGCAGGGCATCACGCTCCTGGAACTGTGTCTGTCTGACCAAGTGGGGCAGGCCACCCTGCACTTGGGCGAATTTGCCAAGGTCGGCAACCGTAATTTTAGTTCCCTCTCCGCCGACTGGTTTGGCGCTTCTGAGAACACCCAAGTCGTCGAAACCCTGGATTTGGCAACCCTGCTGACCCAGACCAAAACCCAGGCCATCACCGCCCTCAAGCTGGATATTGAAGGCTGGGAACCCGTGGTGATTCGGCAATTTGAAACCCTGCCTCCCGACCTGCTTCCGGCCTTGGTGATGTTTGAATACGGCGGCGGCAGCAGCTACGATCAAGGCACCCAGGGCTGGGCACCCACGTTTCTTGAAGGCACCCTCGACAGCCTGAAAATCCTGCAACGGCTGGGCTACCAAACCAGCATTATGGTGGACTACGCACCGGGCAGCGAGGCCAAGGTCTTCGACCTACAAGCCCTGGATCTAGATACCGAAACGCCTTTTTTGGCCAACGGGGTCTACGGCAACATCCTTAGTTTCCGCTACCACCACCCCACCGCCGACCAGATCCAACGACTCTGCGCCCCCTACCGAGGTGGCTTAGTGAATTGGCTTGTGGGCAGTCTTGTGCAAAGGAAGCGCTAGGATGCTGCCCTCGACAGTTTGGCGATATTGACGGCATGAAAGAGGCTTAAAACATCGCATTGCCATTCCGGTAAGATCAGCGTCATGGCAATTTCCTCTACGCTATTGATGAGACAAAATACAATGGCAAGCTATAGGGTTTGATCGTTATGAAAGCCAAATAAGCCAACTGTTGCCACTAATAAGGTTAAACCCCACGCCTTGGCTGTATAGGTGTGAAAGCTTGGCATTTTCTTGAACTTAATCAGGCTAATGGCAAAGAGCGTAAGCTGAGCCAATAGGGCAATGAACAAAGGGATTTTGAAGTCTAGAATCGTTTGGGGAAAGACGAGCCAAGTGCTGACGGCAATGCAGAGATACAGGCAAATATCGGCCCAGCTATCGGCCTGACGTAATCGATCCGTACTGCCCCCTAACCGCCGAGCAATCATGCCATCAAAAATATCTGAAAGAACAGCGATTACATAGCCCACCACAAAGGCCATACCCACGTGATGATCGAGGGCATCAATAAGCAGCAACCATGCGATGACAAATCGTAGGCCAACTAGCCCCATGGGAAGATGGGTAAGGTGAATCATGATCTTGGTTCCTTCACCGTAACGGATGGGTTGTAGCTAGCTGGATATGTCAGACCATCAGGATCACATCTTCCAGATCAAATCCTCCAGAAATTAAGATGAACTAACCAGATAGTTGACCTGAAACGTCACCCATTGGGCATGATCTAAGGCGTAAACATCTCCAGAACTGCGGCCTTCGGGAAGGGCGGAGTCGCTATGGAGGTCTTGGAGCAGGGCTTGGGCCAGCTTAAGAGGTTGGTCAACCCGGCGCAGATCGGTTTGCACAGGGGCCATGGGGCCATCGGCAGCCAGGGCCTCTAGGCTGTGGGTAAAGGGTTGCACACTGAGGATAATGTGGGTTTCGACCCGTGCTGTGGAACCTAGGATGCCCCAGCCATTGGCATTATTGGGCACCAACAGGGTTTGCCGGGGGGCCAGGGGTGGACTATCGAGCGGAGGCTCGTCGGCGTTCCCACTGTCTTCGGGGGGCACCACCAGGGCCGAGCAGTCCCCTTGGCCATTGAAGCGGATCACCAAAACATGGAGAGGAACATCGCTATGGTTGGTGATGCGGTACTGGAAACGGGTATCCCGCGAGAGGGGGAGGGTGGTGGGGCCGTTGCCGGGATCGGTGAGACCGGGGTGGGTGAGGCGGCTGGCTTCGGTTTGCTGGCGCAGCAACACGGTGGGCTTGGGGCGCACGGCTTCCACGGCCACTAGGGCGGCAAGGCCAGAGGCAAAGCGGTTTTGGGTCAGGCGCACCAGCTTTAGGGCCAATAGGGATCGCAGGGTGGGGGTGAGGCGGGTAATGGCGGTTTTGACGGCTTCGTCCTTGGCCAGCATGGTGCCCGGTACCAGGGTGCGGTTGGGGGCAAACAGGCCGTAGCTGCTTTCCGTCTGTCGATCCGCCGTGGCTGGACGGTCGGCTTCGGTGGTATGTCCCACTGGCCCCAGGGGCAAACGGCCAAAGAGACAATCGGTACTACGTTCTCCGACGGTTAGGGCACTGACAAAGGGCAACCCCGCCAGGGCACTGGTCGCGTCCACCCGTTCCACCCGCTGGAGCTGGCTATCTAGCACGACACCGAGGGAAATGTTAGTGGGTAGCAGACGCACTTTTTCGGAGAGGGGCTGGGCTGTGGTGGGGAGAGGGGCATCGGTGATCACAGGTTTGGCCACACCATGCAAGTTCATGCGCGACTCTAGGCGCAGTTCTACAACGGGGGCTGGGGCCGCAGAATCCCTAGAAGTGGCGGCATCAGTGGCCGAGGGATTGGGAACGGTAAACCGCGAACCGGGCTGAAGGTGGTGCAGCAGTTCCGGCGACAGCCCGCCGAGCCAGAGGTCTAGGCTGTGTTGATCGGTGGGCAGGGCTATCCCAGCGGCGTTGGGCTGTTCTGGGGGCAGGCTGTAGGGCATGGTGATCGCCTTGGGGGCCAGCACGTTACCCAGGGCAGGCACCTGATCCGGGCCAGTCCAGCGCTGGAGCCGATCCCCCGACCGCTGGATCAGCAGCTTAGGATTGGGGTCGGCCACGGCTTCCCATAGGCTTTGGGTGAGGGCGTAGGTGAACAGTCCGCTACTAAAGCCATCCCACGGCCCCTCTAGGACGAGATTACCGGGGGCGCTGGCCCGCAATAGCAGACCGGGCCAAGCGGTTTCCCCTTCTCTGGCCCCCTCCACCGTGCCCAAAAAGGGTTCCGGCAAGTCGCCCATGGGCACCGTGGGCCGAGACCGCACCTTCATATTGCCCCAGCGCAGATAGCCTGTGTCTTGGCTGCCAGCGTCGATCACTGTCGTCAAATTCGGTGTAGCGACTCGGCGCAGAATCGCCGCAACTTCCACCTCTAACAGGTCATTCAAGGCAGGTTGATCAACGCTGGGCAGGCGACCGTCCACGGGTACCCAGGCGCGATAGATGCGGTTAGGATTGCCGTCCCAGCGCACTTGGCTACCGTAGCCACTGAAATGCAGCAGCACCACGTCGTCGGCCTGGGCTTGTTGAACGAGGTGCTGATCGAGGGCATTGAGGATGCCCTGGCGGGTAGCCGCCTGGTTGGTGAGGGTGAGAATATCCTGGGGGGCAAAGCCAAACCGATGAACCAGCAACTGTCGCTGCATCTCCACATCGGTGAGGCACCCCTTCAGAGCCACCTCCTGACCAGGCGTTGCGCTGATGACCCGATCCGGGTACTGATTAATGCCGATGAGTAGGGCTAACCGACGACGGGCGGGCTTACCGAGGGCTTGGGCATAGGGAGTGGGCCAAAGTAGGCTACTTCCTCCTAAGCCCAGCGCCCCTAGCGTCAGACTGGCCCCTTGCAAAAACGTCCGTCGATTCAGTGTCACGGAATGGCTTGCCCCACCGATGGATTGCCCTAGGTAGAGGATACCTTAGCCGACCGCTTCGGGCACCCGCATGGCGCGAGCGAGTTCTGCCGCCACTTCAGGACGGGAGAATTCCGGCGGGGGCAGTTCTCCCCGACGCAGCATTTCCCGCACCTTGGTGCCGGACAGGTGGATGCGTTCCTCCTTGGTGCTGGGGCTAGTTTTAGAGGTGGCCATGCCGCCCGTGCGGGTGCAGTAGAAGGCGTGCTCAAACTTCATCGGCACAATCCCCAATTCCCCAGGCTCAAACTCATCGAAGATGTACTGGGCATCGTAGGTGCCGTAGTAGTCGCCCACCCCAGCATGGTCGCGCCCAACGATGAAGTGGGTGCAGCCGTAGTTTTTGCGAATCAGGGCATGGAAAATCGCTTCCCGTGGCCCTGCGTAGCGCATGGCGGAGGGGTTGATGGCCAGGATGACGCGATCCTGCGGGAAGTAGTGCTCCACCATAATTTCGTAGCAGCGCATCCGCACATCGGCGGGGATGTCGTCGGACTTGGTGGCCCCGACTAGAGGGTGCAAGAACAGGCCGTCCACGGTTTCTAGGGCGCACTTTTGGATGTACTCGTGGGCGCGGTGAATGGGGTTGCGGGTTTGGAAGCCCACCACGGTGTTCCAGCCCTTCTCCCGGAACATCGCCCTGGAGGCGGCGGGGTCAATTTGGTAGGCCGGAAACAGGGGATGGGGATCCCGCTGCATCAGCCAGATCGGGCCAGCTAGGTTCACGGCCCCCTGCTCGTAAACCACCTTCACGCCGGGGTGTTTGTCTTCGTCGGTGCGGTAGACGTTAATGGCCTCGCGGGCTTTGTCGTAGGTGTATTTTTCCTCTAGTTCCAGCACCCCCACAAAGCGCCCGGTGGGGTCATCCAGCCGCACCAGGGAACCTTCCTTCAGGGGAGCCGCCACTTCTTCGCTGACGGACAGGGTAACGGGCACCGCCCAGGGCAAGCCATTGGCCAACCGCATATCCGTGACGACAGGGTCGTAATCGGCCTTGTGCATAAAGCCGTCCAGGGGGCTAAAACCGCCAATGGCAATCATCACCAGGTCGGAAAAGGCCCGCTCATCCAGGGTGACGCGGGGCAGGGTATTGGCCTGCTCCAAAAAGTGCGCTTCCTTTTCTGGGGAAACCAGGCGATTGATCAGCGTGCCACCGTGGGGGGCAATACCATCCTTATGCATCGTCATTGGGGATACCGTTTTTCCTACACTGGGCGACATTAGCCGCGAAGTCAGACCAAAGCAGGGGCACAGCCTAGGGGTAACGCTTCGTCGCCATCCCAAAGGCCATGAACCATAAAATGGCCCGATTGACTCGCTTACTCCATGAAATTACATCTTGGTACCGATGTCACCTGCAATGGAGATAAATTCCGGCTTAGCTTCAAATTCAATCAAAATTGAAATGAACTTCGTTGCGAATTCCGGATGACCTGGGACAGATGGCCCTAGGCCGCTGAGCTAAAGCGGATTTTGAGGTAGTCGTCCTCCATTTTGGCCCCAGAGGGTTGCAGGGCGGCGAGGGCCTGGGGCAGCACCAGGTTGCGGCGGTGGTTGCCGATGCGAATGTTCAGTTCGTCGGCGGATTTGCTTAGCTCGATTTTGTCCTTAGGAATGCCGGGGAGGTACAGTTCTAGGCTGTAGTTGCTGTCTTCCTGCACCACGCGCAGGGTGGTTTCTTTGTAGTAAACCTGGGCGGGATCTTCGTCTTTATAGAGAGTGTCCTTCAGGCGGTGCAGGGCTTCGATACCGCACATTTCCTCGGCAAACAGGGGCACTTCCTTCACGGGCAGGGGCCGGAAATCGTCGTGGATTTCCTGCTTGTATTCCTGCTGCTTTTCCTTCATGCGTTGGAAGAAGGGATCCTGCACCTCTTCGGGGATAATCCGGTTGGCGATCACCAAATCCGTGCCCACGTTGTACAGGCTCAGGTAGGCATGGGCGCGGAGGGATTCCTTGATCACCATTTTTTCGGGGTTGGTGACCAGGCGAACGGAGGTAGTGGTGGCATCGGTGAGGACTTTTTCCAGATCCACCAACTGTTCATAGAACTCGTAGGGGGCATCCATCACCTCGCGGGTGGGCAGAGAAAACCCGGCCACGGGGCGAAACAGCGGTTCCACCAGGGGCCGCAGCACCTCAGAAACGGCCTGGAAGGGTTTGTAGAGTTTCCGCATATACCAGCCCGCCACCTCCGGCAGGCTCAGCAGGCGCAGGGCCGTACCCGTGGGGGCCGAGTCGATGATCAGCACGTCGTATTCGCCTTCGTCGTGGTGGCGCTTCATGCGAACCAGACTAAAAATTTCGTCCATGCCGGGGAGGATGGCCAGTTCTTCCGCCTCGATGCCCTCTAGGCCACGGGCTTGCAGCACGTCGGTGATGTAGCGCTTTACGGCTCCCCAGTTGCCCTCCAGTTCCATCAGGGCATCGAGTTCGGCCCCCCACAGGTTGGGCTGCACCAGGCGCGGCTCATGGCCCAGTTCCATATCAAAGCTATCCGCCAGGGAGTGGGCCGGATCGGTGCTCAGCACCAGGGTCTTGTAGCCTAATTCGGCGCAACGCAGCCCGGTGGCCGCCGCCACGGAGGTTTTACCCACGCCGCCTTTACCCGTCATCAACAATACCCGCATGTGGGTGTCCTCGTTTTTCTCTAGTGTTCCCTAGTTTCTTAATTTATAGGCTTTTTGAGGTTTCCGCAGGGATTGGCAGAATCCCTTGAGGCTGATGGCCTGACACCGCTCCCAAGTAGATTGGATGCCGCGACGTGGAACCCAACCCTCACGGAGGATTTTGGATGGGTTGGGTTCTGCTATTTGGGTTCTGCTATGGCGCTACCTAGCCGACGAGAGATCAAGGCTTTTCGGCCTTGTGTCAGTCAAGCTTCCGCCCTAGGTTGCCCTGGCCTGAGGTGAGCCTGAGGTTAATAGAGAAATCGCTCAAATCGAAGCACAGGTTCGGTTTGAAGGGGGGTGTAGCTGCCATCGTGGACTTCATACTGGGCCAGGTGGGTATCGCTGATGTGATACTGCTGATTGCCGTCGATGGCGATGTAGACCGCCTGGTTGACGGCCACATCCTCCGTGACGAAGGCTGCTTGGGTGGCCTTGTGGGTGCCCACATAGCGCAGCCCTTGGGTCGTCTTGCAGAGGTAAATCTGGTAGGACTGGGTTTCAAAAAAGGCTTCCTGGCGATCTGCGCCGCAGGGCTGGCTGGTGGTTGCTAGGACGGTTTGGGCGGTATTGGCCTCTGGGCTGGCGGGGGCATTGGCCAGGGGGGTGGCGTTGCTAATGTCTACAAAATCTCCGCGCACCCAGCCCTCTTGGTCAGAGTCGGTGTATTGGGCGTAGTACCAGGTGTGGCCGCCCTCCCCCTCTGCTAAGCGCAGTAGACGCACTTCGTCGCCGCCTGTACCCGTGCCCAAAATCGGCGAGAGGGTGGTGGGCTGAGAGCGCAGGTTGATCTGGGCCTCTGCGGTTTGGCTGGCCAGGGTGGTGACACGGGGGGGATCAATCACCGTAGCCCGGAACCCACCGATGGTTTCCTCTTGGGGCACCTCTGCCGCATCCGCAGGGCCATCGATGGGGGTGCTTGCCTCAGGGGAGGGATCGGAGGACGCACTACAGCCCGTTACCCCCAGCAGCGCGGCCAGTCCTACCCCAAGCCAGATTTGTTTTGCGCTTAAAGACCACAGCATAGCGTTCTCCAGGGCGATCAATCGCAGGGGAATGAATCAGCCGCCATGCTACACCATCCCTCGAAAAGTGAGCCCCCCTGACCTAGAAAAACCCCGACGGGGCCGCCGCCAGGAGCCGTGATGGGCTGGCCTAAAACTGCTCCATGCCCTGAAACTCGGTGTTGCTGTCGGGAATACGGGTGGTACAGGAGGATTCCACCACCAAGGAATCGAAGATCTCAATGCGACAGGTTCCCGTTGTGTTCATCACCCGCCGATCCTCGAGGGAGGAGGCAAAGCTCGTGACCTGGGTTTCAAGGATGAAGCCGTTGACCCCACGGGTGCCGGGCAGGCGACGAGTGATGGTGCCGCTGTAGACGGTTTCCAAGTTATTCGCGTAGCGACCGGCCAAAGAGAAGCTGAACCTGTTGGTTTCGTTGAAACTCAGCATGGCCTCGGCTTGGCGACCGATGGTGAACACCGACCCCGTGGCAATGCCCCGCCCCGGAAAGGTGCCCTCCACGGGCATGGGGAACGTTTGATAATGGGGACGGTTCTGGGCGACCAGATCGGCTCGATTCCCCGTCTGGGCAAGCCCTGAACCCGCCAGCGCCACCACACCACTCAACATCACCGGCACCCAGGTTCCCATCGCTAACATCTCCATAATGGTGTCCTTCCACAATCAACAACGTAAAAAACGTAAAAGGCTAGGGGCGTCGCTGAATTACCCGATCAAGCCCGAGGGGTAAACGCCTCTTTCAGGGAGTTCCCAAAGCGTCTAGCCTTGGCGGCATCCCCTGCATCAGCGACGCCAAAATTGGCCTTCGGCCACAATGCACTACTCGCAGGCCGCCACAGAAATCGTGTAGAAGTTACCATTGACTCCCCCCAGGCGGGTGTTCACCACCGCTGGCTGTCGTCCTGTGGCCGAGGCAAAGGGAATAATGAAGGTGCTGCCTGCCACGGCATCGGCACTGTCGCTAAAGACTTGCTCAGACCCGCCGTGGGGCATCCGCAGATGCACATCTAGCCAGTAGGGGGCGGTATTTTCCGGCGTGACCACGGCCACAAAGTAGCTGACGTTGGGCTGAGTCGGGACAAGCCAGTCCGTGTGCCAATTATTGCTTCCAAAGGCGCGGTTCTCGATGCGCTTGCGCACTTCGGTTTGGCCGGTGGTCACCTCTTGCAGGGCCACACAGGATCGTCCACTACCCGTGGGAGAAGGGTCGGATTGAGCTAATTCCATCGGCGGGGTTGACTCTATGGCGGCTGGGGGAGTCGCCATCGCCAAGGCGGGTACCAAAACTGCACCAGCGCAGGTGGCCGCTACAGTAGCTAGGGACTGGAAAGTTTTCATGGTTAAACGTCCTTAGGTTATTTCAGGGTTGTTTATGGTCAGGGCTGTTCAAAGCCGCTAGATATCAGACCTCTAGACGTTTTCCAGAGGCCTGAACATCCCAGGGTTGGCGGGGCCGTCGGGGCAAGTAGAGGTCAACCCACGACCGCCCCATAGTCTGGGGAAACTCTACAGCTCAGCGCCAAAGTCTTCCCGCAGCTTGGCTTCCTGCTCCGCCGACAGGTTGGACTGGATCAGCTCACCCACCTCATCGGGGCCGAAGGCTTCGCTCACCTTGTCCACGGTGACTTGGCCAGTCAGCAAAAACAGGGCCGAGGTGCCTTCGGTCACCTTGTCGCGCAGGTCTTTGATGAAGTCGTCGTTGATGCCGTAGTCCGTGAACTTGCCGGACAGGGCACCCGCCGCTGCCCCCACAATCATGCCGAACAGGGGCACCAAGAAAATGAGGCCAAACAACATGCCCCAGAAGGCACCGCCCAGGGCACCAACGCCGACGGTGCTAACCGCTTGGTAGGTCTTGGGTTTTTTGCGTCCCTCCGGCCAAGTCACCACGGCAGCATCCAGCACCTTGATCAACTCCTGTTTTTGCAGACCTTCTAGCTTTGCCAAGGCGTTTTCTGCACCGTCGGCAGCCTTAAATTTCCAAACCGTTAATGTAGACATAGAATTCTCCTGGTTAGAAAAATCAGAGTGATGGCATAACAACCTAGAAACCAGTTGCAGAGTCTCCATGGTGTCGCCCTAGTGTAAGCCATTGCTATTCAAATGAGGTTAACTTGGCTTAAAATTACCAATTTTGTTAATCAATGATCGCTAATCAAGGGTCGAAACCGTGGCGGAAATTAACCGATGAATTTGGGCAGACAAGGTATGGGGATTGAACGGTTTCGCAATGGCTCCGAGAAAACCCATTTGATTTAACTCTGCGGTGGTAAACCAGTTGGCCTTGGCGCTGATTAGAACAATCGGTATCGTTAACCGCCTAGAATAGGACTTTAATTGCTCAATCAGCAGGAGGGCATCAATTTCTGGAGTCGAAGCATCAATCAGGATGATATCTGGATGCTGTTTTTCACACAGGAAAATACCTTCCCGAATTGACCTAGAGCTAGTCACCTCCCAGCCGCCAAATTCTCTCAGGCAATCGCCTATAACCTCTCGAAGGCTGGATTCATGCTCAATCAAAAGAATCATTGGACTGGGCATAGATCGCCCCTTAAAAATAGACGAAATTGGAGTTTAGTCGGCTATCCAAATGTCCTCAACTCAAAAAAATCTCCTTTACTTTTTGTCATATTTCTGAACTAATCTAGAGAATATGGCAGTTCAAGCAGCCCCATTCAAGGAAAGCCAGAGGAGAAAACCTCCCCCCTACGCACGGTTGGATAGATTGGAAATTAGGAGCATGGAATTCAGATTGGCTACCAGAAGATCTTCAGGCTATAAAAAGCATCTGATTATGCTAAGTAGTAGCCTAGAGAAAAACTATAGGAAAGTTATAGGAGTGTGTTGGGTGTAGCGGCGATAGGGCTAAGGGAAAATTTCTGGGCCATGTCCTCAGAAACGCTTTGGGGACTGCTGGTTGCCGCAGCTTGCTGTAGCTGCATCTGTAAAGCATCGTTGGGATCAATCCAGAGAACGGCCCCAGTCCCAGCCATGGAATCGGCACCGAAGGAGGCACCGGAGCGCCAGACAATCTGACGGCTCCCTGGCGCTAGGGTATGCGCAACGGTCTGGTCTGAGGTCAGCCAAACCGTTGGCACCTCTGGCCAATGCAGGGGTGGTGCTGCCGTGGCCTCCACTGCTACTCCAGCTAGGGCCATCAGCACCCCAGGGCGATCCTGGAGCAACTCCCCAGAGGGCAACCAAAGGGCCGCTGCAAAGCCCTTGCCTAGGGCGTAATGGTAGAGGGAAGCCGCCGCTATCACCGCCTGTTCAAAGCTCTCCTCGGCCCAATCGCCCCTGGTGTTGAGGGCAATGACGATCTCCTGGCTGGCGGTTACTTTTTCGAGTTCTCGCACCCGCAGTTCACCATAGCGAGCGCTGGTGCGCCAGTGAATCAGACGGGTGGGGTCGCCCCAGCGGTAGGGCCGTAGTGATCGGGTCACGCCCTCGGTGGCGGGTTTGACCACGGGATGATAGTGCCATTGTTGGCCCGATTGATTGCCCAGGGCATCCACGATGGGGCAGTGCGCCAGGGGCAGGATTTGCGGATACACGATGGCGGTGGTAGGCAGGGGTAACGTTCGACGGTACCAAAACAGCCCCAGCGGAGCCGCCGAACGCAGGGTTAAGGTTTCCCAGGTATATATTCCTCGCCGGGTGGTGGGTACCCAATAGCGCCAGGGCAGGGTTTGCCCAGAGTCTAAATGGCGCAGGGCGGTACGTTGGGGTGTACCAAGGACAGGATGAACGGCGTCGATGACTTGAAAGAGTCCCTTGGCGTGGCGGTGGGAGTTGTGTACCAAGACTGTCACCGCCAGGTTCTCCCCTGCCGCCACGGGTTCGATGGGCATGCGCTCCACGGTGACCCCGTGAAGTTGGCGACGGGGCAGACGAGTTGCCATAGCTAGCAAAGCCAGCATTAAGCCACTCATCACATAGAGCCAGCCGGCTAGGGTATTGGTCGCCGCTGCGAAGAGAAAAATCGCCAGCCCCAGCAGCAACCCTCCGGCATAGGTGGGCTGTAGACCACGCTGTTCTAGAAAATTGCTCAAGCGTCTGAAAAAAGCCATGGCAGAGTGAATTCAGGGTGATGGTAGGGGCTGGCCTAAACCGAGAGATGTTCCCATCCTAGTCGTCTCAGATGTCTAGAGCATAGCCAGCCCCCAAGTTTTACCGCCATGACCCCAGACAACGGTGATCCCTGGCCATTCTGGGTCGCCCATCCACCGGCCCCCATGCTGTGATTCAATAGGGGCAGTTGTTGTGGAGAGATTAGCCATGGGAGCCATCGCGTTTATTTTGTTTCTGGGGGCGATGCTGGGCCTAGCCCTGGGCCTCTACTTTGGTCTGCGCACCTTCAAGCTCATCTAATCCCGGATTCTGGTTGATTGATTCCCCCCAGGGGATGGGGACGAGTCCTCCTCGTCCCTACGGTCGGTTGGATGGGGGAGAAATCGGGGATAGGAAATATGGATGTTGCCCTAGGCTGGCCATGGCTAACCTAGGGCAACTTTTTGGCAGGATGGCCTGTTTCGGGAGAAATGCGCAGCCGTTTGGCTTCGCGGCATCGACTCACTGAGGGTTGGGGATCACCCTGGGCCAACAGTTCCGAAAGAGTGACAAACCGATAGCCCTGGGGGCTGTAGGTGTCCAGAATTTGCCGCACCAGTTCCACCGTATTTTGGCGGTTAACGGGGGGAGAACCGGGGGGAGTGGGGCCAGCGTCGTGCATCAGCACAATGGCCCCTGGGTGGGCGCTCTGTTGCAGTAGGGTAAGCATGTGCTCCACAGACAGACCGTTCCAGTCCTGTACGTCGATATCCCAAAAGATGATCGGTCTACCCATGGCCTTTAGGGTGGCCATCACCAGCAGGTTAGCGTGGCCATAGGGGGGACGAAAATAGGACGGCAGGTGCCGTAGCCAGGGGGTCAGCAGATCGTCTGTGTTCTGAATTTCTTGATAAATGGCTCGGCGGAATTTGCGGTTGAGATCCGGATGAGAAAAGGTGTGATTGGCCAACTCGTGGCCTTGGGCGACCAGGGTTTGGGCAATATCGGGGTACTGGGCGAGGTGCTGGCCGATGGTGAAAAAGGTGGCCTTGGCTTGATAGTCGTGCAGCAGGTCGAGGATGGCAGGGGTATAAACCGGATGGGGGCCATCGTCAAAGGTGAGGGCCATGATGGGAGCCTGGGTGTGCACACAGAAGACGGCCTGCCCAGACATCTGAGTCCACAAAAAGCGCTGGGGCCAGAAACCCTTTGTCCACACCAGGAGGGTGAGGGTGGTGGCTACCAACATCAGCCCCATGCGTACCACCAACCGCCGCAGCCCCCGAAGACGATGATGACGTGCAGGTATCATGGTTTCCTAGCCCTCATGGTTTAACGGGGGATGAGAACACGGGGTGATGTTCCATCGCCAGATCAGAAAGTGCCTGAAGCGCCGCCAGCATGGCCCACCCAAGGAGATTGACTCGGGCATCGAAAAAGGCAATGTCGAAGAGGGAAAACAGAATGCAGGCCAGAAAGCCAAGACCATAGCCCGCCAGCACGGGCCGGAACCCCCAGGGCAGCAGACGCAGGCTGTAGCATCGCACGGCCCGATAGCATACCCAGCTAACGATGCCCGTCAGCAGCAGCATCACGGGCAACCCTGCCTCCGCCGCCAGATGCAGCCATAGGTTGTGGCCGTGGTTCAGCAGCGGTTCATCGGGAATGGAGTAGGGCACGTAATTGGCCTGGAACCCACCAAAGCCAACCCCAAACCAGGGATGCTGCCGAATCAATGGCAGCGACAACTGCCAAATGTTGACTCGCATGGCGCTACTGCTGAAGGCATAGGTAATCGAACGCCCCCCAACGCCGCCATAGGCAACCCCTACCAGGGTTGCCATCACTAGGCCTAGCCCTATCCACCGAGCCCAGCGATGCCGCCGCATCAGCATGATGGTAATCAGCAATTGCACCAGTATCACCAAAATTCCGCTACGTGATCCCGATCCAAAAACACCGAGGGGAATCAGGGCCGTGGCTGCGTAGATCCAGGCCATGGTGGCGGAGGGGTAAGCGGTCAAGCGCGACCGAGAATCGCCTTGGTCTGCGGTCGTGGGGGAGACCGCAGACCAGGGCATTGCCTCTGGAGTTTGTAGGGCCAGCATACAGAGCCCTAGCCCTAGGCCAAAGATCATCACCAGGTAGGCGGCCAACACGTTGGGGTGTCCAAACACCGAATCGGCCCGATGACCGTAGTTTTGGGTTTGATAGAGCCATGCCATCCAGGGTGCCTGGCTGAATCGGGACACCATGGCCGGTGCCCGAAAGATATACTCGACCACTGCCCGCAGGCTGATCGGAACCGAGGCCATCAACAGCCAAAATGCTAGTTTTCTCAGGCTTTGGAGGGGGTTGGGTAGGCGGGTGATGTAGAGGGAGAACCCCGCAAAAAAGAGAAAAAATGGCCAGAGATTTGTGGACTGGAGCGCGGCCTGGAGCGGGTTCTCCGCCGCCGCGATACTGAGACCGATGCCCAGGGTGAGCCACACCCAGCCCTGTCGCCAAAGCCGCTGCCAGATCGCCTGGGGATAGGCCACCAACCAACCTAGAATCAAAATGAAAAACCCCGTGAGACCCAGGTAACTGGCGTAGGGCAAAACGATAAAGCTCCCCAGGGCTAAGCGCTCATGGTGTTGTGTTAGCCCCCAGCCCCCCAGGCCGTACCCCTTTGCTTTGATAGCCATGCGCCCCCTTGATATCGATGGTGGTTTCAGGATTAATAGGCCCCATCACCTCGAATCACCACCCCAACCGTTTTAATCAGAATATAGATATCTAGCCACACTGACCAGTTCCTGACGTAGTAGGCATCTAAGTTGACCCGCTCGGCATAGGAGACATCGTTGCGCCCTGAAACCTGCCACAGTCCGGTCAGTCCAGGGAGGACGCGGGTGTAAAGACTGTACTTCTCGGCATAGCGAGGAATTTCCTCCGCAATAATCGGACGGGGGCCAACCAGACTCATCTCCCCCCGCAGCACGTTCCAAAGCTGGGGCAGTTCATCCAGGCTGGTGCGTCGCAAAAAGCGCCCAATGGCGGTAACTCTGGGGTCGTAACGCAGCTTTTGGTCGGCTTCCCACTGATGTTTAAGGTGGGGGTGGGAGGTGAGGTAGGCGGCCAAGGCTCGGTCGGCGTTGGGCACCATGGATCGAAACTTCCAGGCCATGAAGGGACGGCCATTGCGACCCAGGCGTTTTTGACCATAGAACACGGGGCCAGGGGAACTGAGCTTCACCAAGAGGGCAATGAGCACCAGCAGCGGCAGTAGCGCCAGCCCCACCACCAAGGTCAAGATGAAATCGAGGAGGGCCTTGGACATCCTTGGCCCCGGCAGCAGTAAGCGCTGGCTAATTTCTAGGCCCAAAATGCCGCCCAGATCCTTGGCCCCCACCCACAGGCTCGACACCCCGAACAAATCGGGGATCATCAGCAGGTGGGCAAAGGTATTGCCGTACTGCTCCAGAATGGTTAGCAGGCGCTCCCGTTGCACCCCTGGCATGGCCACAATGGCGTAGTGAATGTCCCGCTGGCGGGCTAGCACCGGGGCGGCGGACAGCCCCCCAAGCACCGGAATACCGCAGATTTCACCCCGTTTTTCGGGGTCATCATCGAGGGCGGCCACGGGCTTGAGGCCAAATTCGGGCTGGCGCTGTAGGGTGTGAATCACCATTTCTCCGGTTTTTCCGGCCCCCAAGATCAGGACGGGAT
Source organism: Spirulina sp. (assembly GCA_044070495.1). Lineage (GTDB taxonomy): Bacteria > Cyanobacteriota > Cyanobacteriia > Phormidesmidales > Phormidesmidaceae > Nodosilinea. Next base: position 81,882 of record JBIPSI010000019.1, read on the forward strand.
AGCCCCACCAGGCATAGCGGGATACCCCCTGGCGCAGCAGCAACCGTCCTAGCAACACAGATCCAAGGGAGAGCCCCCAGGCCATGAGGAACACCCCCCGCGAGTAGGTTTCTCCCTCGCCGACCAGGAAAAAGCCAGCCCCCAGCACGAGGTAGGTAAAGGTGGTAGACAGCACCACCCGCCGTAACTCATCCACCGGGCTAAGCCCCACCCCTGGATAGAGACCAGCCGCCGTATAGGCGAGCAAAAACACGCCCAGGATCGGCCAAAGCTGCCAATAGAGAATGGGATCGTAGGCTCCATTTAGGGCAAGACGACCGTAGACACTAATGATTCCAGCCAACACGAGGGCTAGCGTATCCGCCGTAGCCAACGCTCCCACCATCGGGATAGACCGAGTTGACATCCGTAGTGAGGCCATGACTGGACTGATCGCTTGCGGTAGAGGAAACATACTGCCCCTCAGTACTCCTGAGTCACCGACATTACTCTAATGCATTGCCCTGTTGAAAATTCAGCCATTTTTGCTGGACAAAATCAGCCAATTCTTGGCAAAAGCGAGTTTCTGAAAAGATTTCAGCATGATCACGAATCATTTCAGCCGAAAAAGTTCCCGCGCACTGCTCAAAATAGCGCAGGGCTTCCGTTAGATCCCGCAGGGTCTGCTGGCTAAAGAGTACACCGGTTTGTCCTGGAATCACGGTTTCGGCACTGCCGCCCCGCCCCAGGGCAATCACCGGAGCCCCCGCCGCCTGGGCTTCCACCACGGTGATGCCAAAATCCTCCTCCGCTGGAAAAACAAAGGCTCGACAGCGCTCCATATAGTCGGCCACGACCGCATCCGTTGGGTTCTGCAAAAAGGTGATATTGGGTTGGGCCATCCGCTTTAGATCCGCCAAACCAGGGCCATCGCCAATAATCACCAGCGGTTTTTTTAATTCATTAAAAGCCGCCACCGTCAGATCAACCCGTTTGTAGGGCACGCAGCGGGATACCGTAAGGTAAAAATCCTCGCGAACCCGATCACTGCGAAACCTATCCACCGCTACCGGCGGATAGATCACCGTGGCGGGACGACGATAGGTTTTCCAAATCCGCCGAGCCACGTAGCGCGAGTTGGCCACGAAGCAGTCTACCCGATGGGCCGAGGCCAAATCCCACAGGCGCAGGTAGTGTAGAACGATCCGCGTCAGCCACCCCTTCGGGCCACGGCCCTGTCCCGACTGGGCTAGGTATTGCTGCTGGAGATCCCAGGCGTATCGGATGGGGGTATGAACATAGCTAATGTGCAACTGATGGGGCCGCGTTAGCACCCCCTTGGCCACGGCATGGCTACTGGAAAGAACCAGGTCGTAGTCCCCTAGGTCAAACTGCTCAATGGCCAGGGGCATCAGGGGCAGGTATTGCCGAAAGTGCTTCCTGGCAAAGGGTAGATGCTGGATAAACGAGGTGTGCACGGGCACCTGGGGCGGCAGCTTCGGCGGGGCCTCGGCAGACAGAAACTTGACTAGGGCAAACAAATCCGCCTGGGGATAAAGCCCTAGCAGTTGCTCCACCACCTTCTCTGACCCCGCCCTAGCCTCCAGCCACTCATGGACAACGGCCACCCGCCTAGGGGAGGAATCGCTAGGGATCAACGGGGTTCACCACAGGTGTGTCGGGAAGAGGCCTGGTAATAAGGTTGACCAAGACGATGGACTTGAAAGGGCATCCCTCAGCGCATCTCCCCACCAACTTGCCCCCCACCGCAGAGGCTAACATTCGGCTTGCAGTTCACCAGCGGCCACCTTATCACAGACCATCTGGCGAATTAAGGCCAACTCTTCGTAGGTGACCTGGCCATCGGCCCGCATCGCTGCCATAATTTGCTGGCGCTCCTCAGCGGTAACCACGCCGTCTTCAATGGCTTTTTCAATCACTTGCCGGAGCTTTTCTAACTCCTGCTGCTCCTCGGCACTGAGGTGCTGACCCATGGTTGCCCCCTTACAATGCGTGGTCTACGGGATTAATGGTCTACGGGATTAAACGAACAGGACGGCTGGGGAGATTACCCCAGCTACCAGACCTCAACCTTCGGCCTGAGGTGCCTCGATTTTACCAGGAGATGCCCCACGACTCTCACCCAAGATCAGGGCGTCGTAGGGCCTTAGACCGAAGGCCGTGGCGCTAGGGCCACAGCCTTCGGAAGGGAAACCAAAGCCGCTAGGAGGCCAGGGCCACCTGGACGATTTCCTGGAGTTTGCCGTTTTGGTAGAGTTCGATCAAAATATCGGAACCGCCGAGGAATTCGCCGTTGACGTAGACCTGGGGAATGGTGGGCCAATTGGAATATTCCTTGATGCCCTGGCGAATGTCGGGATCGGCCAGCACGTCAAAGGTCTCGAAGGGAGCACCCAAAACGTTCAAAATCTGCACGACGTTGTTGGAAAAGCCACACTGGGGCATGAGCTTATTGCCCTTCATAAAGACCATGATCGGGTTGGCTTGCACCATCTGGTCAATGCGATCCTTAACGGCAGCGTCCATGGGGTAATTTCTCCAGGGGTGAATGGAATCAAGGGAACAAGACTATCTAACAACCTTTGAGGGCTTGAGTTGTGCCTACGGTGAACCCAATCTCAAAGCATTCGGGCTTAGACGACCCTTTGGGGCAGGGAATACCTGACCGCTGAGGAGCGTTAACTCGCTTGGGCGGCCTGCCAGTCTTCGGGGGTATAGGTTTTGAGGGCGAGGGCATGGATGGCCTCGGAGGACATGGCCTCGCGCACGGCCCCGTAAACGAGCTGATGCTGCTGCACTAGGCTACGTCCTGCAAAGGCTGAGGAAACCACCGCCACCTGGTAGTGATCACCGCCACCCGTCAGGTCTTGCACATCCACTTCGGCATCGGGAAGGCTGGCCTTGATCATGGCGGCCACTTGATCTGGGCTAATCATGGAAACGACACTCCCACTAGGGTCTAACAAGGGAACAGGGCGGATCCCTGAAGCTGAGGAAGGGGGTGAAGGCCACTCCGCTACTGCCATCTTGCCATTGAATGGAGCAGCATCGATAGGGAATTGCCATTGATTTTCCCTATATTCCCCTAGGGGAAACAGGCCCTAGCGGCCCCTACTCACCTTCGGGGGCCGGGACAGCGGTGGTTTGTCCAGCGTAGGGTTCGCTGACAAAGCCGAGTTCAAACAACTGTTGGTAGGCGCGTTGCCCCAATTCACGGGTGGGCTGCTGGCTGCGCAGAATTTCCATCAGCAGCGGAATGGCTTCGTCTGGCTTATTCTGGGCGCGGTAGACCAGCGCTAATTGATAGGTGGCTTGGTCGCGCATCTGGGCGGCCTCTAGGGCCATTTCTCGGTTGCTGCGGTTGAGCTGGCTGTTAACGCCCACGAACATCTGGGCCAGTTCCTGGTAGTAGCTTGACAACTGGTTGAGGGTCGCACGGGAGGCCTGGAGTTTGACCGCAGCGGTGTCTAAATCTTGATTGGCAATGGCGGCCTCGGCCTCGGCCATTTGCTGGCGGGCTCCAGCGATGCTGAGGGAGGTGCTGGAGATATTTCCAGGCTGAACCGGGGTGATTTCAGACTCTACCGTGCCCTGGGCTAGTTGATCGGGGCTGGCAACGGCTTGGCTTGCCCCCACAACACCACTACCTAGGCCCCCGCCCAAGGCCACCAGTACCGCCGCCGAAAAGCTGGATAGGGGTTTCCAAACAGAGTGCATTGCAACGACCATGACTTACCCAAAATGTGAGGGACAATCGCACCGGCTAATCTAACGATTTACCAAAGGACGAGCTGCCAAAATACTGAGGTATCTTAACATCTCGTTATGGCCCCCTGGAGAATTCCCCCTGGATTTACCAGGGATCCTCCCCTGTGATTGTTAGGGAGACTGGGGTGCTGCACCTGTGACCACAACCGGGCTAAAAAGTTCCCGTTGTGGGGTTACGGTCATCCATCCCCCGTTTCCCATCCTCTGCCCCTTCTATCCCCCTACGTTCGACCCATGGCACAATCCTCCGATGCCAATGCTTCCGACCTTTCCGCCATGGCTGGCCCCCGCGAGGTCCTAATTGGCGACATTATTCAGCGAGGGGGCGAAGAACTGCGGGTGGAAAAGGTTGCTACCCGATTGACCACGCGGCTGCATCAGCCGGGGGCGTTGGGGGCGGTGCAGGCGGCCCTGAGTCCGGTGGGGGTGCGGGCAGTGGCGGCGGGGCAACTGGTGGAATGGCAGGTGAATGCCGCCGAATTAGAGGACACCCTCGATCAAGCCCGTCAGCATCCCGATGTCGCCTTTGCCAGCCATGTCTATCGCTTGGTAGATAGCCCCCAAACCTGGGTCTATCTCACGGATGAGCTGACGGTGCAGGTGGATAGTTCGGTGGATCAGGCCACCCTGGAGAGCTGGCTAGGGCCGCTGGGCCTGGTGATTGAGCGTCCCCTTACCGGGATTCCTCACGCCTTTGTGGTGCGGGTAACGGCAACGGCCAGGGAGAACCCGATTAAGCTAGCCAACCGACTGCTGCGCCAGCCCGGAGTGATGATCGCGGAGCCGAATTTGGTGATCGCCGTTGAGGGGCAGTATCGCCCGACGGATGATCGCTATCCCCAGCAGTGGCATCTATTTCACCAGGGTGGGCACCAACTGGCGGCGGGGTCGCACATTAATGTGGAGGCGGCTTGGAACATCACGCGGGGCAGTCGCTCGGTGGTGGTGGCGGTGGCCGATGATGGCTTTGATCTGGAACACACCGACTTGCAAGGTATGGGCAAGCTGGTGAACCCCGTTGACCTGAAGGATCGCGATGCCGTGCCCCTACCGATGCAAAGCCATGAGAACCACGGCACCTCGGTGGCGGGGGTGGCCATTGGCGAGGAAAACGGTAGCGGCATTGTGGGGGTGGCTCCGGGCTGTGCCTTTTTGCCCATTCGCACCACCGGGTTTATTGACGATGCCTCCATGGAGCAACTGTTTGGCGAAGCGGCGAACCGAGGGGCGGCGGTGATTGCCTGTAGCTGGTCGCCCGCCTCCAACTATTTCCCCCTCACCCTGCGCCAAACCAACGCCATCACCCAGGCCGCCACCACCGGACGCAACGGCAAGGGCTGCGTGATTATCTTCTCGGCGGGCAATGCCAACCGCCCGGTCAGCGGCACCATCAACGAAGCCCAGTGGCCCCGCAATGCCCTCAGCGGCCCCACCAAGTGGCTGAATGGCTTTACCGTCCACCCCGATGTGATTACGGTTTCGGCATCCACTAGCCTCAATACCAAAGCCGCCTATAGTAATTGGGGGCCACACATTGCCGTTTGCGCCCCAAGCAACAATGCTCCTCCCAGCATGGCCCTGCCCCAGGTGGGTACGGTAGCCACGGGGCCAGAACTGCGCCAATACCTACCAGGACGGGGGGTGGTCACCAGCGACCGTACAGGCGGGGCGGGCTACGATACCACCGGGGCCTATACCCAAAGCTTTGGCGGCACCTCCAGCGCTTGCCCTGTGGTGGCGGGAGTGGTGGGGCTAATGCTGTCGGTGAACCCCACCCTAACCGCCCAGGAGGTGAGGGAAATTCTGCAAACTACCGCCGATAAAATCATCGATCCCAACCCCGACCCTCAACTGGGCCTGAAGTATGGCACCTACGATGGGCGCGGCCATTCCCAGTGGTTTGGCTATGGCAAGGTGAACGCCCTGGCGGCGGTACAGTTGGCCCAATCCCGCGCCTGGAGTCAGCGGCGGGTGCGGCAAATTCTCTCCCAGCAAAACCGGACGGCTCTGGTGATTCCCGACAACCAGCCCACGGGGGTAGACAGCGCCATCGTGATTTCCCAAAACGGCACCGTCACCGACCTCCAGGTTCAAGTCAGCCTTCAGCACGAATTTCTAGGCGACATCAGCCTGACGCTGATGGCCCCCAGCGGTCAGACCGTGCTGATCCAGGGGCGCACCCTGGGCCGTCAAACCAGCCTGCGCCAAACCTACAACCTACAGACCGCCCCCGCCCTGATGGCCATGCTGGGCCAATCGGCCCTAGGAGCCTGGAAACTTCGCATCGTTGACCATGCCCCTGCGGCCATGGGAAGGCTGCTGGAATGGCGGCTTTCCCTGGGGCTGGGCTAGGGTGAATGCCCAATCCTGACGGATTGGGCAGGCGGGGAGGCTAGCTGTACTTCTGATTCGAGACCGGCTCTAGGTCAAACAGCACATGGAGGGTCTGCATGGCGCGTTTGCGGGCTTCGATGTCTCGCTGGGCGCGTAGTTGCACCATGGGGTCATGGAGGATTTTGTTGACGATGCCCCGGGTGAGGGCTTCGATCACTTCCTGGTGCTTGTCGGCAAACTCGCTGCCCAGACGGGAGAGGGCTTTTTCCAGTTCCTGCTCGCGGATGGACTCGACCTTGTTGCGCAGGCTGCTGATGGTGCTGACGGTGTCGAGGGAACGCCACCAGTCCATGAAGCCTTCCACTTCTTCGTCGAGGAGCACCTGGGCTTCCATGGCCATGCGGCGACGGCTGGCCTGGTTTTGGGCCACCACGGCCTTCAGGTCATCCACATTAAAGGCGTGAACGTTGGGCAGTTCGTTGACGTTGCCGTGGACGTTCAGGGGCACGGAAATATCAAACACCATCAGGGGGCGGCTGCCATCGAGGATCGGCTCTAGGTTTTCCCGGTGCAGAATCGGCTCGGTGGCGGAGGTGCAGGTAAACACCACGTCCGAGGTCTGCACAGTCTCTAGCATGGCGTCGAGGGTGCCCGTGCAGATGTTGGCATCCGGGAACTGCTTGGCCAGTTCGTTGGCGCGGTTGATGGTGCGGTTGAGGATGGTAATGGTGCAGGATTCCTTGGCGCTCAAATGCTGCACCAGCAGACGGGCCATTTTGCCGGCACCGAGGATGCTGATCTTACAGCTATCCAGGTTGGGAACTTTGAGTTTGGCCAGTTCCACCGCCGCTGAACTAATGGAAACGGCCCCGGTGCCAATGCTGGTTTCGCTGCGTACCCGCTTTCCGGCGGTGAGGGACTGCTTCAGCAGCCGATCGAGCACCCGCCCTAGGCTCTTGTGCTGCTGGGCCAGTTGGTGGGCGTGCTTCACCTGGGCCAAAATTTGCCCTTCACCGAGGACGAGGCTATCTAGCCCCGCCGCCACCCGCATCAGGTGGTTGACGGCATCCTGGTGCAGCAGGATGAACAAATGCTGGCGCAGTTCGGGCAGAGGTAGACCGCTGTGCTCAGAGAGAAACTGGGTCACTTCCCGAATGCCCTGCTCGGTCTCTTCGGTAACGATGTGAATTTCGAGGCGGTTGCAGGTGCTGAGGATAGAGACTTCGTCGATGTGGGGACAGTGGGTGAGATGGGCAATCGCGTCTCCTGTCTGAGCCGTGGGAATGCTGAGTTTTTCGCGAATTTGAACGGGGGCAGTTTTATGGCTCAGGCCAATTACGGCGATATTCATTCTTCCTCCACGCGTTAGTTATTCACCTAATTTATGGTGGCCGCTGATCGTGCCCTGAGCTGAGACCCCGCTGCCGCCACCATCAGGACAGTTTGGGCAGGGGGTGGCCCCAGGGGATCGGGCGCACAAAAGCCAATATGTTTGAACTTAGAGATAAATCGACGCCGACTCAAGGAAACTCAACAAAAGTCCATCAAAAAATGTAAACGGCCCAAAAAAAGAGATGCGGGGGGCCACATCTCTAGGAAGAAAAGCATGAAGTCGTCACCAACTTCACGCCGTTCTGGATATTGATTCTGCTCTTAGCAGGGATTATCTCTAGCCCCTAGTTGACGGACAAAACGGGCCAAAACCCCTATTTGTCAGTGGGTCAGGAAACCTGACCCCTACATTCTCCCGACGTTTTCCTGACACAGTGTGGGCGCGGTTGTCTCGCCCGATGCAGGATTGTGGGCCAGTCAACCAGCGATAGACCGATAACCTAGCGGATTTGCAGGGTCTTGGGAGCCTCAAACATGTGGATGGTGTCCACAAAGCGGGCGGTCTTGGATTGGCTGGAGATGATCAGGGACTGAGTCCGGGCACCGCCGTGGAAGAAGCGGACGCCGTTCATCAGTTCGCCGGAGGTGATGCCGGTGGCGGCAAACAGCACGGTTTCGCCGGAGGCCAGTTCTTCGGCATCGTAGACTTTGTCGATGTCGGTGATGCCCATTTCGTTGAGACGGGCGATGTTGGCTTCCTTGCTTTCGCCGATCAGTCCGGTCTTCACGACTTCGGGATCGTAGATCAGCTGGCCTTGGAAGTGGCCACCTAGGCAGCGCATGGCGGCGGCGCTAATCACCCCTTCGGGGGCAGCACCGATGCCCATCAGGGCATGGGTGTTGGTACCGGAGAAGGCGCAGGAGATCGCGGCCCCCACGTCACCATCGGCGATTAGCTTAACGCGAGCACCCGCATCGCGGATTTCTTTGATCAGGTCGTTGTGGCGATCCCGTTTCATCACCACCACCACCAGTTCATCGATGGCCCGATCTAGGCACTCGGCCAGGATTTTCAGGTTCTCGGTGGCAGACTTGTTGATGTCCACATGGCCCTTGGCTTGGGGGGGAGCGGCCAGCTTCTTCATGTAGAAGTCGGGGGCGGCGAACAGACCACCTTTTTCAGAAATAGCCAGCACCGCCATGGAGCCATTCTGACCGTAGGCCACCAGGTTGGTGCCTTCACAGGGGTCAACGGCAATGTCGATTTCGACCAGTTCGTCGGGGTTGCAGTAGGCTTTGGCATCGGGCTGGGTGCAAATCCCCACTTCTTCACCGATGTAGAGCATGGGGGCATCGTCCCGTTCACCCTCACCAATCACAATGCGACCGCGCATGTGAATCTTGTTCATGCGCTCCCGCATGGCTTCCACGGCCACTTGGTCAGCGATATTCTTTTCGCCCTTACCCATCCAACGGGCCGAGGCGACCGCCGCCTGTTCGACCACCTCAATAATCTCAAGACCGAGGGTACTTTCCACGGGATTAATCCTCCAAGTGCCTATATCTAGTAGGTTTTCGCGTTCCCTATCTCAGTTTCTCAGTCTATCAGACGGTGGGATCAAGGCATAGATAATGACTAGATTGGCCCCATGGTTAACACCACCATTCCAACGGCAACCGTCCACCCGATTAGGGTCAAAATGGCCGTCAGCAGAAAGGGCAACCGAGACCGGGCCGATTGGGCCGCTTCCAGCACCGACCAGGAGGGCAGCCAGGGCCAGTAGTCAATGGTGATCTCCTCGCCCTGGGGGATGCGGTCGAAGTAGCTTTTTTTCACCCCGGCTCGTCCGTCGTAGGGTTCTGGCCGCTGGGGCAGGGTGTAGCGATACCGGAGAAAATAGTCGGTGTGGGTAATGCCCGTGTCGGAATCGTAGCGGAGGGCGGTGGGCTTGTCCGTCACCGTGGCTGTGGCCCGCTGTCCCCATTGGCTAATGGCGGCCTCTTGCAGAAAGGGGATCAGCAGAAAGCCATAGATGACGTAGATAAGGCCAATGAGAACCAGGATCAGCGAATTTAGCCGAGAAAAGAGGCTTTTTTGGCGGACGAACCACCACTCCAGGCCAAAACAGGCTATCCACAGCCCAACCCCCAGGGCCGACAGCCCCAACAGCAGCCCTAGGGACGAGGGGGCCGTGGTTGGGGTCGAATCTCCCACGATAGCCAGCGCCATGCGCCGCGCCAAAAGGCCGATCCCCACCGTGAACCCCAGGGCCAGTACCCCGTTCAGGGCGATCCAACGGTTGGCATAATCATCCATGGGCCTAGGACTGTGAGAAGTGTTGCGAGATAGTTAGGACTTCGAGATCGTCAGGATTCTGCCCTATCCTACCGAAGGAAGAAGGGGTATGGCGTTAGGGGAGGCCAAGGGCGTGAGGGGAACCAGTCGATCACTATTCAAGCTGGGGCACGGGCTGATGGTGAGCTGTGCCGTGTTTGGGGCCATTGCCCTGGCCTCCCAGCATCCCTGGATTGTGCGTACCGAGGGCTATGCCCAGTCCTTGCTGTGGCGGCTGCGGGGGCCGATTGATCCCCCCGATGATGTGGTGATTTTGGCCATTGATGAATATTCCCTCAGCCAGGGGGGGACCTACTCGGATAGCCCAGATCGCTATCCCTACCTAGCCCCCCTAGAATCTTGGCCCTGGCAGCGTCAGGTGTATGCGACCGCCATTGATCGGCTGATGGAAGCTGGGGCTAGGGCAGTGGCGGTGGATGTGCTCCTGCTGGATCCGAGCCTCTATGGCCCAGCGGATGATGCCGCCCTGGAGGCCAGTTTGACTCGGTGGGGGGATCGGGTGGTGCTGGCGGCCCTCTACGATTCATCGACCACCGACTGGGGCGGGGTGGCCTCTTTGCTGGTACCCAGCCTCGGTGGGGCGGCACACCAGGGGTTGATCAACGTCGCTCCCGACAGCGATGGCCAGCTTCGACTTGCGCCGGAAGTGGTGCTGTCCGAATTGCGGCAAGTTCACGGTTTTGTCGATACCCTACCCGCCTTTGCCACGGCAACCCTCCAGGCCGCTGGCGATCCCGATCCCCACTGGCCCAGCCAGCGGCTATTTTTCTATGGGCCGAGGGGCACCATTCCCACCCTGCCCTTTGCCCACGTGATCGAGCCTGAAAATTGGAATCGCTATCGCCACCAGTTTGCCGACAAGATTGTGATCATTGGCCCCACCGCCCCTTCCCTCCAGGATCTCCATCGCATAGCCTTTGATAACGCCATCCCAGGGCCGGAGGTTCACGCCCAAACTGTGGCGGCTATGCTAGAAGGCCGTACTCTCAACCCGCTGCTGGCTAATTCCCTCGTCCAGGGACTCGTAACGGCCCTACTGATCGGCGGCCTTGGCCTGGGGCTGGGGTATCGGTTCAACCAGCCTTTGCCCCGGCTCCTGGGGTTTGGCACGGCCATTACCCTCTGGGGGGCCACCGCCTACCTGCTGATGATGGGGCCACCGGGACGCCTGATTCCCCTGGCAATTCCGGTGACCTGCCTGGGCATGGGAGGCTTGGCCTACATTGCCACGGGGGCGATTGGGGATCGCCTAGAGGAACAACGCCTGCGCCGCACCCTAGAGCGCTATGTATCCCCAGCGGTGGCCAACGAAATTCTGGGCCAACCGGAGGATTTCACCAGCCTGGGGGTGGGCCAACAAATGCAGGCGGCGGTGCTGTTTTCGGATATTCGGGGCTTTAGCCGTCTGTCTTACCAGCTCGGAGCCGAACAAACCGTTCGGATGCTCAATACCTACCTCACCGATATGGTGGCCGCCATTCTGGCCGAACGGGGCACCATCGATAAGTTTATTGGCGATGCAGTGATGGCGGAGTTTGGCGCACCCATCTCCCTGGGGGCCAAGCAGGATGCCCTGGGTGCCGTCCGGGCCGCCCTGGGAATGCGAGCCGCCTTGGCCACCCTGCGCCAACGGTTGCAGGCGGAGGGGTTGCCGCCTCTGTTTAATGGCATCGGCGTTAGCTATGGCGACCTGGTGGTGGGCAATGTGGGGTCGCCGCAACGGCTGGAATATACGGCCATTGGCGACACCGTGAATGTGGCCAGCCGCATAGAAGGGCTGACCAAACTGGTGGGCACCGACCTGCTGATTACCCAACCCCTCTACGACCTGGTGCAAGACGACATCATCGCCGTAGACCACGGGCCGCACTTCGTCGCCGGACGGGAAAAGGAAGCGGTTCAGGTCTATGGCGTAATTAGTCTGCGCGGCGAATCCGACGCCCTCTATCAACAGGTGCAAAGGGATCTCCAAGCCCATCTGGCCGCCACTCCCAAAGGCCCACCGAAGTAAAGCGGGGCTAGCCGATCTGAGGATAGGGAAGGCTAGGGTCGCCGATTGGCTCTGGTGAAGGGCTACCCCCATGGCTTTACCTAAACAGCAGGGGAGCGGCAGGGGCCAGATTTCGCTCGGTACAATGGAAGGGTTAGGGCAGAGGAACTTCTGGTTATGGTGACCACCAAACTCTCGCTGGCGGATTATCTGAGCCTAGACCATGGCCCAGAGGGTCGCTGTGAATTTGTGGATGGAGACATTCTTGAAATGCCGCCGGAAAGTGAAGACAAGGTCATCGTGGGCAGTTATTTGGCCACGCAGTTATTGAGTGTGCTTTCCTTTGACCAAGTGCGCCAGGGCACAACGGAATTAGTCATTTCTGGGCGGGTACGCATTCCTGATGTCATGGTGTTGGGGGAAGACTTAGTCGCGGCCCTGGCAGGTCGCCGGAGAAGCACCATTACGGAGGAAATGCCGCCGCCGTTGCTGGTGGTGGAGGTGGTGTCGCCAGGGAAAATTAATGAAGACCGAGACTATCGCTACAAGCGCTCGGAGTATGCGGCACGGGGGATTCCTGAATATTGGATTGTTGACCCGGAACGGGAAAAGGTAACGGTGCTGACCCTGGTGGATGGCTGGTATGAGCCGGAGGAATTGGGGCCAGAGGGGGTGTTGGAATCGCCCCAGGTGCCGGGGTTTTCGGTGTCGGTGGCGAGGCTGTTATCGCCGAGGGGTTAGGTCATAAAATTTGGGAAGATGTACCTTTCGCATGGAGCGCTGAATCATGGCCAAATCGTCGCCGTCTTTGGTGGGCACCTGGCACATCTATGAGATGGATCTTTGGGATGAGGACTATTTCAATATGGAGGTACAGGCTTACATTACGGTGAACCCCCAGGCCACGGGGGAGTTTCAGTTTGGCTTGGTGTCTGGGGGTTTGGATGGAGAGTTTGGCCGCCAGGAGGGCCAAGAACGGCTAGATTTTACCTGGGACGGAAATGACGAGTGTGATGAAGCCTCTGGGAGCGGCTGGCTGGTGCTGAAGTCGGCGGATGAGGCGGAGGGGAGTATTAAGCTCCATGGGGGAGATCGGTCTGGGTTTTTGGCACGGAGGGCGTGAGGATGCGGAGGGCGTTTGAGATTGTGACGCGGGATGAGGCGGCGGCGGAACAGTTTATGGCGGCGGTGCAGGCGGAGGATGTGAGCATTGAGGACTGGAGCGGGGTTTGGCCAGGGCCGGAGTATGAGAGCTATGTGTGTAGCTTTGGCCTGACGCCCCACAGCAAGCGCCAGCTAGACCGTACGGCGGATGCCATGGGGGTTTCGTTGATTTATGTAAAGATTGAGCCTTAGGCGAGTTGGCTGGGTAACCTAGGCATAGCACTTTACGGAACCGGGATAACGGTCTGTAAAGAAGGTTGGTTTGGTCGTTAAGGTCTCTGCCAAGGTTTTGGAACTTGGCTACACTGCAAAAAACAACGGCTAGGACAAGGGAGCCTGCGTGAGCCTGAAGGATCTTCGCATTCAGGACGAGTATCGCAGTAGCGAGTGCAATATCGTCAAGGATTTTTACATTCCGTGCCTGGAGCAGGCCACGGGCTATAGTCGGGCGGTGGGCTATTTTTCTAGCTCATCGATGGCCTGTGTAGCCCAGGGTCTAACGGCGTTTATTCGCTCTGGGGGACGGATGCGTTTGATCACTTCTCCCCAGCTATCTGAGGAAGATGTGCAGGCGATTGAGCAGGGGCTACAGCAGCGGGAACAGGTGGTTGAGGCGGCGTTGCGGCGAGAACTGGAGGCTGAGCTACCCCAGGTGATCCAAGACCGTTTGGCGGCGTTGGCCTGGTTGCTGGGCCAAGGGCTTTTGGAGATTAAGCTGGCGGTGCCTAGGACGTTGCGACGGCGGGGGATTTATCACGAAAAGCTGGGGGTGTTTACGGACGCAGACGGTCATGTGGTGGCGTTTACCGGGTCGGCCAATGAAAGCGCCAGTGCGTTGATTGATAATTTTGAATGCCTGGATGTCTTTAGTTCTTGGGATGAGGGGGTGCGGCGGCGGGCGTTGCAGAAGGCCCAAAATTTTGAGGCGTTGTGGAATGACCAGACCAAGAATGTAGAGGTGATGGCGTTTCCTGATGCGGTGGCGAGGTCGTTACTTCAGTTTTGCCCAACCCAAGCCCCAACCCAAGAACCTAGGGTTTCTGCGCTAGACGAACACTATGACCTGGAAAACTCGCCACCGGAGTCTCCGCCCCCTGGAATTCCGGCAAGCCCATTTTGGCTGACACTTCGACCCTACCAGCAGCAGGCCATTGATAACTGGTTTGCTAACAAGGGACGCGGCACCCTGAAGATGGCCACGGGCAGCGGCAAAACCATTACAGCTCTAGCAGCGGTGGCACAGCTCTACGAAAAATGCAGAGCTAACAACAAATCCTTGCAGACGTTGCTGATTGTTTGTCCCTATCGCCATCTGGTCACGCAATGGGCAACGGAATGCCGCAAGTTTAACCTCGCCCCTATCCTCGCCTTTGACCGGGCCGCCACCTGGCAGGAAACCTTACAAAATCAGTTGGTCGCCCTATCGGGAGGACGACAACCCTTCGTCACCGTTATCACCACCAATGCCACCCTACGGCAGAATTCGCTGCAATCCCAGCTCTCGTTTTTGCCTCAGCTAGCGATGATCATTGGTGACGAGGCCCACAACCTAGGGGCCGAGAACCTAGCGGCCTGTCTTCCAGACAATATCCCCCTGCGGCTGGCCCTATCGGCGACCCCAGAGCGCCACTTTGATCAAGCGGGGACAGAGCGCATCTTCGACTACTTTGGCCCCGTGCTAGAGCCGGAATTTACCCTGCGAGACGCCCTCCAGGCTGGGGCGCTGGTGCAGTATACCTACACCCCCATGCTGATTGAACTCACCCCGGAGGAGGTGGAGCGCTACGCCGAACTGACCGCAGCCATTGGTCGGGCCATGGGTATCGGGGGCCGGGACGACAACACGGCCCTAGAACGCCTGCTGTTTGAGCGGGCGAGGCTGATTTGCACCGCCGAAAACAAGCTCACCCAGCTTAGGGCGTTGATGGAAACGCGGCTCCACAGCGACCACACGCTGTTCTACTGTGGCGATGGCTCAGTGGAAGATGACACCAGCGAGGAAAGCCGCCGCCAACTAGAGGCGGTGGCCGACTTGCTCAACTATCGCCTGGGCTATAAGGTCGAACCCTACGTGGCCGAAACCAGCCTGACTGAACGGGATGACCTGCGCTACGCCTTTGAAAAAGGGCATATTAAGGGACTAGTGGCCATTCGGTGTTTGGATGAGGGCATGGATATTCCCGCTATCCAAACCGCTGTGATTTTGGCCAGCAGCAGCAACCCGCGCCAGTTCATCCAGCGGCGGGGGCGAATTTTGCGGCCCTCCCCCAATAAACACCAGGCCGAACTGTTTGACATGCTGGTGATACCGCCAGACCTAGGTGGGGAATATTGGCCCATAGAGCAGCGGATCTTGCGCGGCGAACTGGCCCGCTTTGTGGAATTTGCCGACCTGGCGCTGAATGCCGGGGAAGCCCGTAAAATTCTGTATCCCCTGCAAGAACGGTACGACTTGTTAGATTTGTGATTGATCCCATGACCTCTCCCCCCAACCCCAGCCAGGAAGACATCGAAGCGCCCATCACCACGGCTCCCCCAGAAGTTGAGCGGATCATTCGGGAGGTGATTCGGCTGGAGAAGGCCAATTTGTCGAGTGATCGCCCCCGCATTCGGGCCGATGTGCTCAAGATCATCAAGGACACGATTAAATGAAGTTGCTATCGCTAAGGCTGTTTAATTTTCGTCAGTTCTGGGGTGAGGTACACCTCGATTTGGCTCACCAAAATAGCCACAATGTCACGGTCATCCACGGCAACAATGGGGCGGGCAAAACCACCCTGCTGAATGGCTTTACCTGGGCACTCTACAACCAGCGCAGCCCTGCCTTTGCCCCTGGCCCTTTGGTGAATAATCGCGCCCTGGGGGAGGTGCCCGTGGGTAGCTTAGTGGAAGGCTGGGTGGAGGTGCTGTTTGAGCACAGCGGCAAGGAATACCAGGTGCGGCGTTCCTGCGTGGCTCAGAAAGATCCATCTGGGCAAATTGTGGAAGAACCCGGCAGCTTGCAGCTTAAGATCAACGGCACGCTGATTACCGAAAAGGACGACATCGAAGATGCCATCGGCAGCGTGTTGCCCAGCAGTTTGCACCGCTACTTTTTCTTTGATGGGGAGCGAATCGAGCAGATTGTAAAGTCTGAGAACCGGGCGGATATGGCAACGGCCATTAAGACCCTCTTGAGTGTGGAAATGCTGGAGCGGGGCATCAACCACCTGGACTATGCCCGCAAGCAGCTTGAAAAGGAACTCAGCGCCATTGGCGACACCGAAACCAAGCGGCTGATGGCCGAAAAGAACCGCCGAGAGGAAGAAAAAGCCCAAAAGGAAACCCGCCGCGAAGCCATTGTGCAAGATTTGCTGGATCAGGAAGACCTGAAGCAGCGCTACAGCGCCCAACTGCGCGATCTAGATCAGGTGAAGGGGATTCAGCAGCGGCGCGACGACCTGCAAAGCCAAATGGAAGACCTAGAGCAGCAGTTGGGCCGCAATGAAGACCGTCTGCGGCGGACGATTTCGTCGCGGGGCTACATGGTGTTTTTAGGCGATACCATTGCCCAATTCAAAGATCTCGCCGCCGACCTGCGCCGCAAGGGAGAACTGCCCGCTGGCATTAAGCGCCAGTTTGTGCAGGATTTGCTGGATCAAGAAGCCTGTATTTGCGGTGCCCCCCTCACCACGGGCACGGCCAACCGTCGGGAGGTAGAAACCTGGCTGGGCAAGGGGGGCTTGCAGGATGTGGAGGAGGCCGTGATTAAAATGAGCGGCGAGGTGGAAAGCCTGGAGCGGCAAATCCCGGAATTTTGGGATGAAATTGATCAGGAACAGGCCAGTATCGAAAATCTGCGGGCTCGGATTAGCAAATTGCAAGACCAAATTAGCGACATCCGCACCCAGCTCAAGGGCAATGAGGATGTAAATGTGCAGGGCATTGAGCGGCGGCTGGAAGAAACGGAGCAGGCCATTACTGCTCGCCACCGGGAAGATGCGGTGCTGAAGGATGAGATCAAGCGCCTAGAGGAGGCTATCGCCGAGGTGGATAAGCAGATCAAGGCCCACGAGGCGAAGGATCAGGAGCAGGCGCGGGTGAAGCGGCAGATCGCAGCGGCCCAGGATGCCATTGCCCGCCTGAATGAGGTGAAGCACCGGGTAGACCTGAAGTTTCGGGCGGTGCTGGAGGAGAAGGTGCGGGAGATCTTTCGGCGCATTTCCTTTACGCCCTACCTGCCCCAACTCACCGAAAACTACGAGCTACGGCTGATTGACCCCAACCTAGAGGGCGAGGCCACGGTGGCCGCTTCTACGGGGCAAAACCAGATTCTCAGTCTGGCCTTTATTGGCAGCGTAATTGACCGGGTACGGGCCTGGAGCAAAAAGCATTCCGCCATTGGGCTAGATGGTGGTGGCTTCCCGATTGTGATGGATTCGCCCTTTGGTAGCCTCGATTCGGGCAACCGCAGCAACATTGCCAATGCCATTACCGAGCTGTCGGATCAGTTGGTGGTGATGGTGAGCAAAACCCAGTGGCTAAATGAGGTGGAGCGGGAAATGGAACCCTCCATCGGGGCGGAATATGTGTTGGTTTACCACACGGCCAAGGAGGATGCCGGCCTGGAGGATATGGAGCGCTATGGTCGCCGCTACCCACTGGTGAAGCGCAGCCCCAATACCTTTACCTGGACGGAGGTGGTGCGGGTGGAGCAGTAGTGGGGTGAATAGGATAAGTACAATGGGGAAAACTGCTGATGGACAATGGGGAACGCTATGGTTAGCACGGCACCACAACCCATCGTTACCGATGAATGGGTACCCGCCTCGTGGGTGGAGTATATGGCGCGGCTAGAATCCGTGGTGCCGCAGGAGGCCCGCTGCTATTTTGATGCCGATTGGATGAGGGTAGAAATGTCGCCCCTGGGTGCGCTCCACGGACGGGAAAACTCGATTGTTTCGACGCTGGTGGTGCTGTATGCCACGCTGAAGGGTCTGCGCATGGTGGAGCTGACCAACACCACGTTTCGCAAGACGGGGCTGCAAGAGGCTCAGCCTGATATTGCCTTTTATGTGGGGCAGGGGTTTGATCTGCCGCCACGGGACAACCGACCGATTGATGTGTTGACCCACGGTGCGCCTCAGTTGGTGATAGAAATTGCCTCGACGACGCTCAATGATGATCTGGGCAAGAAGCGGCTGCTCTATGAACGGCTGGGCGCGGCTGAATATTGGGTGGTGGATGTGCAGGCGGCCCAGGTGATTGCCTTCGAGATTGCGGATCGCCGCAGTGGGCAAATTACGGAGTCCCAGGTATTGCCCGGTTTGGCGATGACGACGCTGGAAATGGCGCTGGAGCGTTCGCAGCATGAGGATGATGCCACCATCACGCGCTGGCTGTTGGAGTTGTTTAGCCACGGCGCACAGGAAGACTAAATGATCTCGACTGCCTGAGTTCTAGAAGCTTCTGGCGGAATGCTAAGACCAGACAACGAAGAATTGATGGGGAAACAAAATGGCAGATATACGAATTAAGGTTGCGAAGGATAAGGCGAAGCTGGTAAAGGCGCTACGATCTGGCGAGGGTTCGACCGGGCCGTTTCAGACTTATGCAGATGTAGTGGCTTTTGGTGCAGCTTTTGGTTTTAGCAAGAGGAAGCGAGTTCCTTTTGATCAAATCTCACGCGGAAATCCTGATCCAATACCAGCCGATCAGTTCAAAAACAGATCACTTATAGACTTAATAGCTGTAGCAGAAACTCATGATCCTAATATTCTGAGTAGTATTGACGAGAAGCTTCAGGAAAAGGCAACAATCTTCGAAGAATACGCAAATGGAGGCTTTGAAATCTTGGAGTCTTACATATCTGGAGTTATTGATGTATCTAAACAAATATTACTACTTGTAAAATCTGGCGAAGTTAAGATTGACTCAGAAGACCTTGATGTTTTAAATTTTCTTTAAAGCAATCTAAGAAATAAATTAGATAAACTTGAGAGTTCACCAAATACCAAGTCAGCTAGAAATACTTTCGTACTACTCTAAGAGATTTCAGAGAATTCGAGTAGATCGTGCTCATGGTATTGCACCTCATAAGCCATTGTTATTGCTCTCAGTTATCGAAATGATCTCTCATAAGGAGATTCAGGAGAACAAGATCTACTTGTCAAGTGAACTAATCCAGAAGTTCCTTAAGTATTGGAGCTATTTAGGCTCAGAATCCCATCATCCTGATATTTCGCGGCCATACTTCCATATGAGAAGCGGAAAATTTTGGCATCTCATGGCAAATCCAGGTTACGAAAATGTCATTTCTTCTAAAGTGAAATTAAAAACTTTCTTTGAGGTTAAACGAAGCATTGAATATGCTTATCTTGACGAGGATTTATTTGATCTTATGAATATTAGTAAATACAGAGAGAGTTTATTATCTGTTCTGGTAGGCCAGTGGTTTCCTGGCAGATTAGACGAGGTTATGAGTATTGCAGAAACCAATCTTTTTAGCGAAGAATAATTGCGACAGGTTGAATCAGCTTTATGGAAAAGAATCTTGCTTACTATGCAAGTAAACTTAGAGGGCTTCGAGTTAATACTAACAAAGGAGTTACACCATATCAACCGCTATTGCTTTTGGCAGTTATGGAACTGGTCGGACAGCAATATATCTCAGAAAACAAGATATACCTAACTCCAGAATTAATTTCAATATTTGTGAAATATAGAAGTCAACTAAGCCCGGCACATTATCAAGCTGATTTAGCGCAACCCTTTTTCTTCATGAGTAAAATAAATGAACCTTTTTGGCACTTAAAGCCAAAGTTGGGCCAGGAAGCTGTCTTAAATTCTGGAACAAGACTTAACACAATTCCTTTACTAAGAAGAAATATTGAATATGCGTATTTAGATGTAGAGTTATTTGGTTATCTTCAAGCTCCTATATCCAGAAATTCTTTAATATCAGTTTTGGTAGAAAAATGGTTCTCAGATCAGCCTAGGCGAATTGAAAAACTCATGGGTGTTAACCCTTTTCAAAAATTTTCATACTCACAATCTGAGGAGCATCGTCAGTTACCTCTTGTTAGTGAGCTAGATGCAGTAAAGCCCTATGAGGCAATAGAAACAGTACGAGATGCTACTTTTAGAAAAAATATAGTGAAGCTGTACGATAATAGGTGTGCATTTTGCCAATTAAGAATCATTGCAGGTGATGAAACTAACATTGTTGATGGAGCGCATATTAAACCGTTCTCAAAATTCAAAGATGATAGCTACACAAATGGCATTTCTCTCTGTAAAAACCATCATTGGGCTTTTGATCATGGGTGGTTTAGCCTTGATCAGGAATATCGAATACTAATTCGAGAGAATTGGATTAGTGAAAATGCACCTTCAAATATTAAAGCGATGAGTGAGTATCATCTTGAGAGTATTTTCTTGCCTCATGATGAAGAATTTTTGCCTGATCAAAATGCCTTAGCTTGGCATCGTGAGAACTGGCATATTGCATAGTCAAGTTTCATTGCCTAAGTACAAATCAGCAAAAGTCTTTGCCGCTTCAGGGTTCAACGTTTTTAGTGCCCTAACAATTTCAACCACCGTTTCCGCTGTTGGGTCGCGCTTCTCATTCACCCAGCGGTAAACATTATTGCGTTCCACATCCATCGCCACCGCCAAGGCAAACTGGCTGATGCTGTAATCCTCTAGAACCTGTTTCAGCGCTTGTCCTGCTTTTCCCATGCGTCCATGGTTTCAGAGAATCACCCATCTAGACACATCCTAGTGGTTGACAGTCAACCTTTAGGCAGGCTAGACTGCATCACATCGTCCTAGTGGTTGACAGATTATGCAAACCCCCACCGCCCGCTACAGCACCCGCCTCACCAGTCCCGACCCCGTCCACCTAGAACTCACCCTCAAACTCCACACCTACCCCCACCCCGACCGCGAACCCGTTAAAATTCTCATCATCGGCAGTAAACCCGCCGTTAGCTCCATCGTCGTGGCCCTACATCAGCTTGGCTTTGCCGAAATCTTTGAATGGACGGACTTCCTCAGCGCCCCCAATGCCGATAGACCGTTGCAGTTTCAGCCCTATGAGGTCATGAAAGCTCTCATAAAGTATTTACCTAAAAATTAATCATGAAAGCTAAATCAGGAGGTTTTCCGGTGACGGGAAAATTTACAGGAACGTTATCAGAGTGGTTGATATTTCTAAAATGTCTACCAGAGGTGTTGTAGATGTCATCGTACTAGGTTGGAATCCTAACATTTCCATAGAACTATCACTAGCATTGGTTCGTGAGTGGATCTCTGATTTCGAGCCTACAGAAGGTTGCCGCCTGATTGCAAAAGTAAATATTAGTGCTGAGAAACTAGAAGATTTGTATCTTACTGATTTTGAGAGAGCGATTGAACCGGAAGAAATTGATAAATTTAGATGACTCTCTTTCTGCCATCTACCACGAAATCACTGGCGAAAAATTCCACGATCCCCGTGCCACCGCCGACACCACCACCCTCAGCCCCGACGAATGGGCCATCCTAGAAACCCTCTGCAACGACGACCCCATGTATCTCGAACTCGTCGCCAAACTCCTCGACACCGAACGCAAATATCAAACCATGAGCCGCCGCACCGGAATCTACAAAGCCCTCCAAACCTGCTTTGAAACCAGCGCCCTCGCCAAAGCCCCCGCCATCCAACGCGCCGAAACCATCCGTACCCTCAAACAAGCCGAAGAAAACGGCGACATCGATACCTTTCAAAATGCTTGGGCCAACCTGAAGTTTGGGCAAAGGGGAGAAAGAACGTGAGGTGGTGGGATAGCTACAATAAAACCAACCTCGCTAGGCAAGGCATCCATGTTGATTCAGAAAATCGTGCAAGAACTGCAAGGCATCCCCGAAGACAAGCTAGAAGAACTCTTCGACCTCATCCACTACTTCCGTTTGGGCCTAGCCAACGAGGCATCCCAACCCCGCAGCCCCGGTCTTCTCCCCGGACAACTCAGCGATACCTTCTTTGACCCCCTCCCAGAAGAGGAACTTCAACAGTGGGAATAACCTACCTACTCGATACCCACATTTTGCTGTGGTGGATCTTCAACGATTCAAAGCTAGACGAGACGTGCCGCACCATTATCGCCAACCCTAGCCATCGCATCCTCGTCAGCAGCGCCTCGGCCTGGGAAATTGCCACCAAACATCGCATTGGCAAATTACCAGAGGCTAAAACCCTAGTCGCTACCTATTCAGAGACTCTGAACCGCGCTAATTTTGAAGAACTTGCCATCACCGCCAAACATGCCCTAAGAGCCGGAGGGCTGCCCATCGCCCATCGCGACCCCTTTGATCGTATGCTGATGGCCCAAGCAGAACTAGAAAATATCCCTATCATCACCTACGATCCAGCCTTCCAGACTGGTTTCATTCAAGTGATTCCCAGGTAGTAGGGTGGGCACTGCCCACCACCTAGCTAGGAAAGTCCTCCCTGTTGATTGCCCTCCCCAAAGAGGAAGCGTGTAGAACCTTGTTACGGTAGATAAGTAGACTTGAGGTGTAAGCCATGACATTACAAGAACTACAACAACAGATGACCCAGCTAACGGTGCAGGATCGCCTGCAACTCGTGCAAATTTTAATTGCCTCGATTCAACAAGACACCCAAGACTTTCAAGCAGCCAACCCTAATCAACCCCAGGATGAGACTACCCTTGACGCAGACTTAGTCAACCTCCATCCTTGGACAAAAAGCTTCATCGGTATTCTGCAACAACCCCTCGATGATAACAAAGAGACTTACATTGACTATCTAGAGGAGAAATACGCTTGAAAAAAGTATTATTTGACAGCGATGTTTTGCTAGATGTTCTACTGAATCGCCATCCCTTCATAATAGACTCGGCCCAGGCATTGAATGTTGTTGCAACCGAAAAGGTAAAAGGATATCTCTCTGGGCACGCCGTTACTAACCTTTACTACATTATGCGTCGCCAGCTTAATAGCAACGTAGCCCATGAAAAGTTAAGTCAATTGCTGCAACGCATTCAGGTAGCTAGTGTAACGGATAGCGTGATTCGAGCCGCATTACAAAATTCAATGACTGATTTTGAAGATGCCGTCACTAGCGAAGCAGCTCATGCCACCCAGATAGACCTGATCGTAACTCGAAATATCTCAGACTTTGAGAAGTCTCCTACCCCTGCTGTTCTGCCAGGTAAGCTAGTTGAAATATTGTCAAATGAAGTCTGATTCTCTGGCAATGAAACCTATCGGTTAGAATGTCAGACCAGTGAAATAGCTACAATGGGAAAGAGCAAAGAGGATGGCAATCCGCATGGAAATACGCGATCACCAAATCCTGAAGGAGTTTTCTGCCAACGTGCGCCAGCAATTTCCTGATGCACAAATTTGGGCCTTTGGCTCACGGGCAAGGGGTAATGCTCAGTTTGAGTCTAGCCCTTATAAGGCCAGTCCTCTGGTTCACAGCATCCTTGCAGAAGGCATTGCCGCATGAGTCAGCCTATCAACCAGCCATCAGCTAATTTAGCGACTCTACCCGCCATTCGCGAAATCATGGATCGGTCTGCTAAAATTGCTGAGATTTGCCAGCATAACCAAGTTGCTCGCCTAGAACTCTTTGGTTCTGCCGTCACCACAGCCTTCGACCCTGCTACCAGCGACCTAGATTTTTTGGTAGAGTTTTCTACCGACATTCCCGAAGGTGCATCGGAACGCTTTTTTGGACTCAAACAAGGTCTGTCCGAAATTTTAGGCCGTAGCATTGACCTAATTGAAGTAAACACCATTCAAAATCCTTACTTTCTTCGAGCCATTTCTAATAACCGATTAACCATCTATGGAAACCGAAATCCAGAAGTATCTGTATGACATTCAAAAATCCTGTGAGTTTATCGGTGAATTTACAGATGGCCAAGATTTTGAAGGTTATCGAAATAATCGCCTCCTAAAATCTGCCGTAGAGCGTCAGTTTATCACCATTGGTGAAGCATTGAATCAAGCGATTAGGCGTAATCCAGACCTAGTTTCATATATTTCTAATACCCGTAAGATCATTGATTTCCGTAACCTTCTGACCCATCAATATGGTGCTGTTTCAGATGCCGTTGTTTGGGATATTATCCAAACTAACCTACCTAAACTTATGGATGAAGTGACTCAACTCTTGGGTGCAGCATTATGATCTTCCTCGAACTCACCCTAGAAAACGTTGGTCCCTACCACGGTCGCCATACCCTCAACCTGCGCCCCCAAGACGGTCGCCCCATCATCCTCATCGGTGGGCTAAATGGCGGTGGCAAAACCACCCTGATGGATGCCCTACGCCTCGCCCTCTACGGCCAACGCGCCCACATTGACCGCCGTCGCAACCTAGCCTATGCCGACTTTTTGGCCCAGTGCATCAACAACCAGGCCGCCCCCGAATCCAGCGCCGCCGTCGAACTAACCTTTGAGCGTGTGATCTACATCAGCGGCATCGAAAAGCTGGGGCAAGTGCGGGTACGGCGCACCTGGCAACGAGGCACAAAAGACACTCTTACCATCGAGCTAGACGGCTGGCCCAACGAATACCTCACCCAAAACTGGGATGAGCAGGTCGAAGATTGGCTACCCCTGGGGCTTTCTAACCTATTTTTGTTTGATGGCGAACAGGTTAAAGCTTTGGCCGAGCAAGACACCCCACCCCCCAGCGTGGTCAGCGCCATTCGGGCCGTGTTGGGCCTAGAACTAGCGGATCGCCTTGCCAACGACCTGGCGGTTTTGGTCAGCCGCAAACGGGCCGAACTCGGCGACACCGCCGCCCAGCAACAGGTCGATAGCCTGCGCCACCAGATCACCCAGGTCGATCTCGATTTAGCCTCGGAAGCCAACCTCCTCGAACAGCACGAAGCCAACCTGAAAGCCGCCGAAACGGCCCTCAGCGAGGCTGAAGACCGCTTTTTTGCCGGGGGCGGGCACATCACCGAACAGGCCGAACCCCTTCAGCAGCAAGTCAAAACCTGGCGCACTGAGATCAAAATTCAAACCCAAGCCCTCCATGACCTAGCGGCCTCAGCCTTGCCCTTGGCCATGGTTCAGAATTTGCTGATGGCCGGAGCCGCCCAGGGGCAACGGGAACAAGCCCAGCAAAAAGCCGACATTGCCCGCGAAGCCCTCCTTGACCACGACCAGCGCCTCTTAGATCTGCTGGGCCAGCTTAAGCTCAAACCAACCCAGCAGCAAAAAATCCAGGCGTTTATCCAGCAAGAAACCCAAAGCCTCAGCCCCATTGCCAGCGCTGAACCCTGGCTGGCAGCCTCCGACGACAGCTTGGCTCAGCTCAGCCATATGCTTCAGCACCAGATCGCCACCGAGCAACACCTCACCCGCACCCACATCAACACCCTGCAACGGCTTAACGACGACATCGATGCCCAAGAAGCCAAGCTTGCCAAGGCAGCCTCCGCCGAAGATTACGAAGCCCTCAAGTCGGCCCGTAGTGCGGCCAAAACCCATTTACAAGAATGCCAGATGACCCTAGAAATCCATCGTCGCCGCTATGGTGAGTTAGAACGGCAGCGGCAAACCCTCCAGAAAAGCCTGAGCCGCCACGGCAACGACGCCATCGCCGAAAGCCAGACCCACATTTTGCTAGAAACCGCCCCCAGGGTGCAGGCCACCCTCACCGCCTTCCAGGAAAAATTGACCGAGAAAAAACTAGCCACCCTAGAAACCCAAGTCACCCAATACTTCAAACTGCTGCTGCACAAGGCCAGCCTGGTCAGCCAGGTGATGATTGATCCCACCACCTTTCGGCTTGATCTCTACGACACCGAAGGCTCCCCGCTCCCCATTCAACGCCTCTCTGCCGGAGAAAAGCAGCTTCTTGCTATTGCCTTCCTCTGGGGCTTAGCCAGTACCTCCGGGAAGCAACTTCCGGTGGCCATCGATACCCCCCTCGGACGGCTCGACTCCGAACACCGCAACCACCTAGTCGATCGCTACTTTCCCCAAGCCAGCCACCAGGTCATCCTGCTCTCTACCGATACCGAAATTCGCGCCGAAGAAGTGGAGCGATTGCGAGAGGCAGAGGCCATTGCCCGTGAGTATTTGCTGGAGTACGATCCAAAGCAGCGGCAGACTGCCGTGGTATCGGGGTATTTCTGGTAAAGGGTGGTGAGAGGGTGAGGATGGTGGGGGAGTGAGGATGGTGGGGTGGGGTGGATGGTGGGGGAGTGGGTTAGGGTTTGGCGGGGTTGGGGACTGTCCAGGCTTTGGAGTTTCGGGTGAGGTTGATGAGCATACCGATGATGCGGTCGTAGGTTTTGAGGAGGTTTGCTCCGGTGGTTGCATCCAGATACTGACAACGAATGGCAAAGTGAATCCAGGTCTGGGTTTCTGCAGCTTCAGCCGTAGAATCCGATAGCTTGGCCACGAAGGAAGCTTCATAAATGCGCTTTCGCCATGCTTCAGCCAAATTGGCACAAATAGAGCGAGAAGACCGCCGAATTTGATCAGTCAGTGAATATCGCTCTTCGACCGGGAATTTTCTAGACAGCTCAAAAATCTGCATCGCTGCTTCAAAGGCAACCTGATAAATCTCCAAATCCTCATGCCGCCGCACCACCCCGTTGTCCATCTCAACTCACCCTTCCCTAGACACCCCCCCCTATCATTCCCACCCTTCTCACCCCCCTCACCCTCCTCACCCCCCTCACCTTCCTCACCCCCCTCACCCTCCTCACCCCCCTCACCCTCCTCACCACCCTCACCCTCCTCACCCCCCTCACCCTCCTCATCACCCTCACCCTCCTCACCACCCTCACCCTCCTCACCAC
>JBIPSI010000020.1:0-107121 GCA_044070495.1 Spirulina sp.
GTGCGTTTGGGCCTTACCGTTTTTAACCGTACTCGCGCCGTCAGAGCGCTACAACCAACAGCAAGGGCGACGGCACAAAGCGTTAACCGATTGGGCGAGACAAATGCTGGTTCAAGTCCGACGCTGGCTAGGCCATCGGCCTATGGTGGTGGTGGCCGACAGCAGCTTCGCGGCGCTAGACTTTTTGGCCTCGGTGAGCCATTTACCGAATCCGATTCACGTCGTCACTCGACTGCGCTTAGATGAGGTCAGCCTCAGGCGTCAAAAAATCCGTAGATTTACACCGATTTAACGATCAAACGCACCTGAGGCAACCCTTTTCAAACGCCCTCTTAAGGCGGTCTAATATGCTGACGGATGGGTAGATGGAACAGTGAGCCGGTGGGCTGGTGATCAATGGAGGGTCGCGCTGGTCTGTTGCTGCTGCCTTTCACCGCTAGGCGTAGAATCAGCGGTGGCCGGGGGACATCCCAGCCCTGGGAAACTTGGCCTATAGTAGGCGTAGACGGTAAGTAGCATTCCAGAGATATCTATGGTTTTCTTTGGCTTAGGTAAAGGCAAAAAGACTGAAATGCCCTCTCCCAAAGACGCCCTGCCGGGGCGCACCACGCCCATGCCGGTACCGAGCCAGCACTATGTGAATGGCCATCCCCTCCAGGCACCCTTCCCCGCTGGGATGGAAACGGCGATGTTTGGCCTGGGCTGTTTTTGGGGGGCCGAGCGCAAATTTTGGCAGCAAAACGGTGTCTACACCACGGCGGTGGGCTATGCGGCGGGCTATACCCCCAACCCCACCTATCAGGAAGTGTGTTCTAGTTTGACGGGGCACAACGAGGTGGTGCTGGTGGTGTTTGATCCTCAGGTGATCAGCTACGACCAACTGCTGAAGGTGTTTTGGGAAAGCCACAACCCCACCCAGGGCATGCGCCAGGGTAACGATGTGGGCACCCAGTATCGCTCCGGCATCTACACCTATTCACCCGAACAAAAGCAGCGGGCGGAAGCCTCTAAGCAGGTGTATCAACAGGCGCTTGCGGCGGCGGGCTATGGGGCCATCACCACCGAAATTTTGGATGCCCCAGAGTTCTACTACGCCGAGGCCTACCACCAGCAGTATTTGGCCAAAAATCCCGGTGGCTACTGCGGCCTAGGCGGCACCAATGTGGCCTGCCCGGTGGGTCTGGCGGTTTAACCCTAGTTCCTGATTGCCTGACACCTCTCCCGTGTAGGTTGGGGGAAGCGAAGCGGAACCCAACACTCGCCCAGGATTTCGAGCTTGTTGGGTTTTGCTATCGCACCACCCAACCTACGAGACATAAGGGGTTTTCGAGATTGTGTCAGTCAGTCAGCCCTAGCCCAGTTGCTAACGTTGCCATTGTTTTGATCCCCTTGTTTTACTATGGGCACCCCCGTCACCATTGCCGAGTTAATCCAGCACCTAGAGGACTGGGCACCGCCTAGCTGGCAGGAAAGCTGGGATAACTGCGGCTGGCAGGTGGAACCGGGGGTGTTGGATCAGCCTGCTAGGGTTTTGGTGTGCCTCACCCCTACCCTGGCGGTGTTAGAAGAAGCCCTGGAACTGCGTCGTCAGGGCACCGAGGTCAACCTGATTTTGGCCCACCATCCGCTGATCTTTAGTCCGCTCAAGGCCGTCACCCAGGGCGATCCGGTGGGGCAGATGGTCTACCAGGCCATCACCCACGGCATCGGCCTCTACAGCGCCCACACCAACTTTGACCAAGTGGCGGGGGGAACGGCGGATACGCTGGCCCAGATCCTCCAACTGCAAAACCCGGAACCCGTGGTACCCACCCAGCCGGAGGTGGGCTATGGCCGAGTGGGGGATTTGGCCCCGGTGCCGTCCCTGCAAGACCTGTTGGCGAAAATTCAGCACGTCCTCGCCCCGCCCCGATTGATTTATTCTCCCGCCGCCGATCTGCGCCAGCCGATCCAACGCCTCGCCGTGCTAGGTGGCTCGGGGGCCAGCTTTTTGGGGGCCGTTGCCAAAACGGGTGCCCAAGCTTACCTCACGGCGGACTGCAAATTCCACCAGTTCCAGGAAGCCCGTGATCGCCAGGTCGTCCTAATCGACGCTGGACATTACGCCACCGAGCGCCCCGCCTGTGCCGCCCTAGCCGATTGGGTGCAGGGTCAGGGGGCTGATTGGGTTGCCCTGAGCCAGCGGGACGAGGATTTTCGTCAGTTTTTGGGATCTGAGGTTTAGGGGGTTGTCGCAGACTCTTGACCCACTTGGGAACACACGTAGTCTAGGGTTTGGGCATTGAGCGGATCCCCCGCCACGGAATGCCAGGTGAGGTCACCGGGTTGGCCGTTGTACTCCACATCCCGGTACTGCCGATCCTGGCAGCGATATTCGGTGAGATAGGTAGTGCGCTGGGCGGGTTGTTGCCGCTGATTGAGGTAAAGACTGCGTACCTGTACCGTACCCCCCGGCTGAGGTTGGATCGAGTCTACGTCGATAAATTGCTGCTCTAGGCCAGCGGGGGTCACAGGGAGCCAATTTCCGGCCCAGGCTGAAGTTCCCCAGATCGGCACCCCCCAGACCAAACCGACCATGGCGATCATTAGCCCGATCCGCCCGCCTTGGGCCGAAATCCAGGATACAAACTGAGTCATCATTTCCCTTGCCACACCACGCAAAGCCTTCCACGTTTAGCAGTCTAATCCCAAATCCAAATCGCAAACCCCAATTCCCAGTCCGAACCGCCGTAGGGGCGAGGTCTCCTCGCCCGCTGATATCGGGAGCAAACTAGCCGGATTTCGTCTAAGGGCAAGGTAGGGAGTTGCTAGGATAGTTTCGCAGGGGTTGGGGGTTGGTTTGGAGAGGAACGGATTGGCCATGGCGCGAAGGATGGGTTGGACGTGGGGCTGGATAGTGGTCTTTGGATGGGCGGCTTTGGCCACAGCGGCAGAACCGCAGCTTCAAACGCCAGAACCTCTGGCTGTCGAGGCTTCTGATGTCGAGGCTTCTGATGCTGAAGTGGTTCATCCTGAGTCTGTTGATACGGAATCTGTGAATCCTGAGGCGGAAACCGTTAATCCTGAAGCCGTTCATTCTGAGTCTGTGACCCCTGAGGCTACGGAATCGGATAATCCTGAATCTACAGAGGCATCTGATAATTCTGATAATCCTGAATCTACAGAAACCATTAATCCTGAAGAGTCTAGTAATTCTGAGTCTACAGAAACCACGAATCCTGAGGCATCTGATAATCCTGAGTCTCTAGAAACCGTTAATCCTGAGGCATCTGATAATCCTGAGTCTACAGAAATCTCTAATCCTGAGGCATCTGATAATTCTGAGTCCGCGCCCCCTGAGGCTACGGAATCGGATAATTCTGAGGCTACAGAGGCATCTGATAATTCTGATAATCCTGAATCTACAGAAACCATTAATCCTGAGGGATCTGGTAATTCTGAGTCCGCGCCCTCTGAGGTTATGGAATCGGATGATCCTGAATCTATAGAGGCATCTGATAATCCTGATAATCCTGAGTCTATAGAAACCATTAATCCTGAGGAATCGGATAACCCTGAGTCTATAGAAACCGTTGATCCTGAGTTGGCTGTTCCTGAGCCTGTCGAGCCGGAATCCGCTAATTCTGACGCTACTAATCCTGAATCTGTCGATACGGAGCCTACAAATCCTGAAATCGCTGATCCGGAGGGGGTTGATCCGGAGATCGTAGAACCTCCATCGACCGTAGCGACCTGGGAAACGTTTCAGCAGTGGTGCGAAGCCGAGGATAGTTTGCCAGAGGGGCAACGACATACGGTGGAGGTGCTGCTAGCGGAACTGGGGGTGGAAAACTGCCGCCAAGCGGGGCGACGGGCTTCGGTCGTCACGATTTTGAACCTATCGCACCAGGATTTGACGGACATTGCCCCCCTCGCCAGTTGGCCTCAACTGACGGATCTGCTGCTGCACAACAACGCCATTCAAGACCTGCGCCCCCTGGCTGAGATGCCAAACCTCACCCGCCTCTACCTCAGCAACAACCAAATTACCGACCTCGCGCCCCTAGCCTCCCTAGACCAAATTCGGGTGCTGAGCTTAGCCAACAATCCTTTAGGGGATGTGCAGGGGCTGGAGTCGCTGACGACCCTGGAAGAACTGCACCTCAGCCAAACCCAACTGCAATCCCTTGCGCCCTTGGCTTCCCTGTCAAACCTCACCACCCTTTATCTGAATCAAAACCAGATTAGCGATCTAACGCCCCTGGCCTCCCTAACGGCCCTGGAAGTGCTTGACCTTAGCTCAAACCAGGTGGACAATCTGGCCCCCCTGATGGCCCTGGAAAATCTGCAATCCCTCAACCTCAATCGCAACCGCATCCAGGATGCCTCTGCCCTGCGGACCATGCCGAACTTAGGGCAGGTTTATCTCTACAACAATCCGGTCAACCGCTCTGGGTGTCCTGGTAATCCCAACGCGATCTGTTTTATGTAGCCTCAGTAGATCACAAAGTCCCCGCCGCCCACCCTGACGGGAAACAAGCTACACCCCCAGCCCCTCTTCCAGAGAGGAGAGGGGAGCCGGAAGCCTTTCAAAGTCCCTTTTCCTTGGGGAGAGGGATTTAGGGTGAGGGCGGCTCAGGTTACTCAAACTGGGGCGGCAGTTCTGAAGGGGAAAGGCCGTTCGGGCTGGAGAGACGGGGGGTTACAAGGGGATCCCCAGGCTCTCCATCTGCCGCTGCCGCTGCCGCTGCCGCCGCTGCCGCCGCCGCTCCATCCTCACCACCACCGCCGCCGTTAGCCGCCGTTGGTGGCAGGGCCACGGTGGCCAGGGTAAACGACCGCTGCACCTGCTGGCCATCGCGATTGGTGACCTGGAGGGTGATGACGGTGGAGCTGGTTTCGGTGCTGAGGGGCAGGGGCAGACTGCCCTGGGGAGGGACGTTACCGGGGACGGGCAGTAGGGCGACGGTGGTGCCGGGGTTGGCCTCCACCTGCCAAGACACGACCATCTGGGGCGGCGGTTGGTTGGGGGCTAGGGCAACGGTGTATTTCGGCTGCAAGGGCTGGCCGTTCACCGAAAAGTTGAGAATCTGGGGTGGGCGGGCTTCGATCAAAATCGGGGCAGTGGCCAAGGTGATGGGGGGATCGGCGGGGCCATCGACGGGGATTAGCGTGAGTTCAAAAATATAGCGTCCGGCTTGGCGTACCCCGGTTTGCAGATTCTCGCAAATGAGGGCTTCTTCGAGTCGGCAGAAGGGTTGGAGCTGTTCGGGAAGGCCCTGGCGCAGGTCAATTTGCACCTTAGGGAAGACAACGGTACCTTCGGGGTCGCGACCCACCAACTCTAAAACCGCAACGCGCTCAGGATGGGCGATGGCCCAATTGAGGCGAATGCCGTAGGGGTCGGTGTCTGGGTTGGCCCCATTCCCCGCCGCCACGGGCTGGGTGCTATTGGGGGGTGGGGCTTCGGGATAGACGGGCTGGCTGGGGCCAAAGGCCAGAATTTCCGGCTTGGGGAAGGGATCGACGGTGATCAACGCCGAGGTGATCTGGTGGGGAAGAAGATTACCGCGCCTGGGTTTGGGAAAGGCGGTGAGGGTGAACTGGTATTGACCGGGCTGGCGGGCATCGGTGAGCACGGCGCGGCAGGTGAGCAGCACGCGGCTGAGGGTGCAGAAGGGTTCTAGGTCGGTGGGTAGACCTTGGCTGAGGTCGTAGGTGATGGGGCCACTGGTAATGGTGCCCTCCGGCGATTGACCAACCAGTTCTAGGCGCTGCAAACGACGGGGTTGGCTGACCTGAAAATCGAGCCGCACGGCATCGTCGTTGGTTTCGCTGTATTGGGGGTCGGCGGGGGCCAACCGCACCACCTGGGGCGGCACCGGAGGCCGCAGAAACAGCCACCACAGCAGCCACAGCCCCGCCGCCACCCCGCCAATGGCCAACAGCACCAGGGGCAACACCTGCCACCAAGGGCGCGACTCCCACAGCAGAAAGCCCTGCATGGGAATCTCTGGCAAGGGGTGATTGTCTAAATCTTGGGTTTCGACGGTGAAGTTAATCACCTTGCCGCCGCCGATCCAGGGGCGCTTGCGGCGGGGATGGGGCTGGACGGTAATTTTGCTGGTTTGGGTTTGCTGGGGGGCCAGGTGCAGTTCCGGTGGCTCTAGGGTAAAGGTGCAGAGGTCGCCGCCATCAAGGGGAAGGGCCTGGAATCCCAGGGTTCGGGGGGTATTGCCCTGGTTGCTGGCCTGCACCATGTACACCCCTGGCTGGTTTTGCACCCGGCTCACCAGGGTACGAAAGCTGAGATGCACCTGGTAAACCGGGCGCACCTCCAGGTACAGCAGCTCCAGCAGGGTTAGGTCGGGCTGATTCTCCGATTGCAGCTTGAGGGTGCCGACATAGCTACCCGCCGGGGTGTTGGGGGGCACCGTCAGCCGCACGGAAATGGTGCCCTGGTCGTTGGGGTTGAGGTCAAGGTACTGCTCGATCAGCGATAGCCCCACCGCCTGAAACCCCTGGGGGTAGGTAATGGTGAGCCAATCGGTGGGCAGATCTAAACACCGCAGACGAAACCGATCCACCCGCTGCCCCCGGTTGTGGACGATCACCTGAAGATCCAGGGTTTCGCCAGGAGAAAGGCTAACGGGGCTGGCGGATCGGGTGGGCGGCAGTAGGAAAAAGGTGGGGTCGTTGGCCTGGTCGGTGTCTTCGGCGGCGGGCAAGACCTGCACTCGCTGCTCAAACCGCTGGGGCGGACTGCCGGGATAGTGCTGGGGGGCATCGACCACCAGGGCATAGGTGTAGTACCCCGCCATGGCGGTGGCAGGCACCTGAAAGCTAAATACGGCTTCCCGGCTTTGGTCGGGGCCGAGGGCCAGCCGCTCCTGGGTGGAGGAAACCCAGGCGTAGAGGGAGGCGGGCAGATCCTCCAAAAACACATCAATAATGGCGCTGATGTCGCCTTTGTTGGTCACCGTCACGCTCAGGGTCAGGGTTCTTCCTGGAGCCACCACACTAGCCCCACTCAGCATCACCGCGAGGGGGGCCACGGTCGAATCTTCTGTCGAATCCACGCTGCCCGCCCGCTGGCGCGACAAAATCCGGGCTCGGTACTGCACGGGGGTGGGGGCCCCTGGGGAGGAGAGCCCCTCGGTCCAGCCATCGCCCTGGGGAGAGGACACCACCTGCACATAGCCCAGGGTTAAGAGGGAGGCGATCTGTTGCTGGGCCTCCAGTTCAGACACCCCCAGGTGTTGGGCCACCTCGGCTAGGGTCACCGTAGACTGGCGAATCAGCCACACCATCAACTGCCGCTGTTCCAGGGGAAGCGCCAGCATATCGGCCATACTCAGGCCACCCCAGGACTCCTCGATGGAGGCTTCATTTTGAAACCCTGAACCTGTCATTACTGCGTCCTAATTCTCAGGGGCCAACGTTCTCAGAGGGAATTATAGTCTGAGCCATTTGAGGAATGGGTCATGCCCTCAGGCGTCATTACTTAGGCCGTTGTGGCATTTAAGCGGTCATTATAAACTGAGCCACCCCATTCTCCGCCTGAACCCTCGGCAGCAAGACCCTACCAGCGTTAGGCGGCTCGTTGTAGGGCCGCTAGATCTGTGCCGCAGATGGCCTTCAGGTTGCGGGTAATTTTGGCGATATCCCAGTGCCACCATTGCAGATTCATCAGGGCTTGGATGGTGTCGTCATCGAACCGTTGCCGGATGGGGCGGGCGGGGTTGCCCCCGACCACGGTGTAGGGTGCGACGGACTTGGTCACCACCGCTTGGCTGGCAATGATAGCTCCATCGCCAATCTGCACCCCTGGCATAAGGGTTGCGCCGTAACCCATCCACACATCGTTGCCGATGACGGTATCGCCCTTGTGGGGCCAATCTTCGGGCATAGCCACCTCCCAGCCCTGGCCAAAGACGGGGAAGGGATAGTTGGTGAACCAGTCCGTCCGGTGGTTGCCGCCATTCATGATGAATTTCACGTCGGAGGCGATGCAGCAAAATTTGCCGATGATCAGTTTGTCACCGACAAAATCAAAGTGGTAGAGCACATTGCGCTCGAAGTTTTCGGGATTCTCGAAATCGTCGTAGTAGGTGTAGTCTCCGACAATGATGTTGGGGTTGGTGATGATGGTTTTTAGGTACACCAGGCGCGTTTGTCCAGTTATTGGATGGCGGGTGTTGGGGGCGGGGCCGTAGGACATAGGACTTTCTCAAGGGGGCTCAAGTTTCAAGGGGGCTCAAGTCGTCTCTCCAGGAACCGTGGCGATAAAACCGACCGATGGGCTTGCCAGGGGCCAACGTTGCCGATGGCGGACGTTGGGGTAGTAGGCTTCACCCGTGCCTTGAACTCTAGTACAATCAGGCTCTGACGCTAGCATAGGCGGCGTAAAAAGGGCGCTTAACCCGGCCTGCGCGACTTGCCACCCTGAAAAGCTGTGAACCTTGCTGGCAAAGCCGTAAACCTTGCTGGCCTCGCCACCCCATAGCCGCGTCCGGCGTACGGTTCCTCAGTCCGCCTAATCCTTGGTTTGCCATGCCCAGCCTCTACAGTGAAGTCACCATTGACGCGCCTCGGTTCGCCGTCTGGGATGCCCTGATTCGTAAGGAAGAATGGCATCGCTGGAATACCTTCCTCTACGACTGCGACCCCAGCCGCCCGATCCGTCCGGGGGGAGACATTCTCTTGGCCCTGCGCCGCCTAGAAGGGGAAGACGAAACCGAATTTCAGCCCCGCATTTTGGTGGTGCAGCCCAACCGCTGCCTGCGTTGGATGGCCAAGGTCCCCGGCTTCCGCAGCGAGCATGTTTTTGAGTTAGAGGACATCGGCCCCAACCGCACCAAATACATTCACCAGGAACGCATTTCTGGCCTGTTGTCGAAGGTGTTCCTGCCCTTCATTCGCCGCGATGAAAAGGAAGGAATCCGCCGCATGAGCCGCCAAATTAAACGCTACGTCGAGCACGACTATCGCCGTCAGTGGTGAACTTCAGGGGTAAGCAAAATTAAGTTTCTTACTAGGCGTCCCTTCCTCTGTGGGCCTGGGGCATCCTGTAGGTAGCCCTTTGCAACAGGCCAGCGGCGATGCTTTTGTCTACCTCCCATCAGTTATTTATGGTCAGCGGCAAGGGGGGTGTGGGTAAAACCACGCTCTCCTGCGGGTTTGCGCGGCGGTTGGGGCAGCGGCGGCCCCAGGAGGCGATTCTTCTGCTCTCCACCGATCCGGCCCACTCCTTGGGGGATGTGTTGCAGGTGCCCGTGGATAATACCCCCACCGCCCTGGATGATGTGCCCAATGTGCGGGTGCGGGCGCTGGATGCGGAGTTGTTGCTGACAGATTTTCGGGCGCAGTATGGCGGCATTTTGGAACTGCTGGTGGAGCGGGGCAGCTTTGTGGCGGGGGAAGACCTTGGCCCCTTTTGGGAAATGGGCTGGCCGGGACTGGATGAACTGATGGCGCTGCTGGAAATTCAGCGCATTCTGCGCGACCACGAGGCCGACCGGGTGGTGGTAGACATGGCCCCCAGCGGCCACACCCTCACCCTGTTTGCCCTGATGGACTTTTTAGATACGCTGCTGGCGTCGCTAGATCAATTCCAGGAAAAGCACCGCTACATGACCCAAACCCTCTCCGGCCAATACCAGCCCGATGAGGCCGATGGCTTCATTGAGGACATGCGCCGCGATTTGCAAACGGGACGGGGGCTGATTCAAAACCCAGAACGCACCGCCTGCTGGGTGGTGGGTATTCCAGAACCCATGAGCTTTTTGGAAAGCCAGCGGTTTATCGAATCTCTAGATCGGTTGCAGATTCCCCTAGGGGGGCTGGCCATCAACCGAGTCATCCTCCAAGGCGGACAGGTAAACCCCGTACAGGCCCAGGTGTTGGATCAGTTTCGGCCCCTGGCGGCGGGGCATCCGGTACTGTGGGTGCCGCTGCAAACGGGAGAACCCGTGGGTGGATCCGCCCTAGACGCTATCTTTTCCCGTATCGCCCCCATCGATGAATTACCGGGAACCGCCCAAGCTAGCGGCGGCGTTCCTTGGCCAGACCCCATCCCCCCCGGCTTTGAGGACTTTTTGGCCGCAGGTCGGCGGCTGATTGTGGTGGGCGGCAAAGGCGGCGTCGGCAAGACCACTGTGGCGGCGGCCATCGGCTGGGCCACTAGCCATCGCCACAGCGATTGCGCTATCCGCATGATCTCCATCGATCCCGCCCACTCCCTTGGCGATGCCTTTGGCCAACCCCTGGGCCACGAACCCACCGCCCTCAGCCCCAACCTCCAGGGCCAAGAGGTGAGCGCCGCCGTGATGCTCGACCAGTTTCGAGAAGATTACCTGTGGGAAATTGCCGATATCCTCGGCGGCGACGATGGCAAGATGGCCGGGATGAAACTGGTCTACGGCCCAGAGGCGTGGCGGCAAATTGTCTCCCAAGCCCTCCCTGGCATTGACGAAATGCTGTCGCTGATTACGGTGATGGACTTGCTAGAGCGCAACGAACAGCAGTTGATCGTCCTGGATACCGCCCCCACGGGCCATCTGCTGCGCTTTTTAGAAATGCCCACCGCCATGGGCGACTGGCTCGGCTGGATTTTCAAACTGTGGATTAAATACAAAGACGTGGTGGGCCGCGTGGAATTTATGGGTCGTCTGCGTACCCTGCGCCAGCGGGTCGTAGCGGCCCAAGCCAAGCTCAAGGATCCCGCCCACACCGAATTCATCGGCGTCGTCCAAAATCAGTCCGCCATCCTCGCCGAGGCCCAACGCCTCAACCAAACCCTCACCGATATGGGTATCGCCCAACGCTACATCGTCCACAACCGCTACGACAACGGCCAGGATTTGCCAGCCGATAGCTTTCCCCAACAAACCATCGTGCGCCTGCCCGCCCTGCCCCCCCTCAATAGCCCCTTTGAACAGGTGAAAGCCGCCGCCCATCTCTTGTTTCCTGGTATCTAACGGCAAGCCATTGAGGCCGTAGCCCTGCTTCCTGACCCATCCCCCTGTAGGTTGGGGGCCGCGACATGGAACCCGGCCCTCGCCTTAACGCAACCCATAGGTTTTGGGATTGCTGTTTTAACCTCCCCCGGCGGGGATTGAAATATACTGGGCTAAAGTATGCCGATCTTCCCATGCCCAGAGCCGCTCAAGCCATCGAGCTAGACCTCAGTGCCAAAACGCTTTGGCCCGCCCAAACCGAACTGGTCGGCCTGCGGTTTGACCTGGTGGCCGATGGCGACTACGCACTATACCCCCAATACACCATTGGTCTGCACGCCTGGTTCTTGGGCCAGATTCAGGCCGTTGATTCTGCCCTCTCGGCCCAACTGCACGATGGCGAAACCGACAAAGCTTTTAACCTATCGGGACTGAGCGGCCAATTCTCGACCCAGAGCCGCAGCCTGCGCCTGCAAGCAGGCCAAACCTATCCGTGGTACGTGGCCGGACTCACCAAGCCCGTGGTGAAAGGGTTGGCCCAGTGGCTAAGGCAATTGCCGGAGGTGGTGACCTTAAAAAATGCTCCCCTGACCATCCAGCGGGTGAGCTATGCCCAGTTGCCCACCACCTATGCCAAACTGGCCACGGTGGAGCCAGGACAGAGTCTTAGCCTCACCTTTGTCAGCCCCACCAGTTTTCGGCGCAGGGGCCACCACCTGCCCATTCCCTGGCCGCGCAACGTGTTTCACAGCTATCTGCGACGGTGGAATGAGTTTGCCAACCGACCTGCGAACCCTGATCAATTCCTGGATTGGGTCGATGAATGTGTGGTGTTTCATCGCCACGAGTTAGTCAGCGAAAAAATTGCGGCGGGCAAGCGTGGCTCGGTGACGGGATTCACCGGAGCAGTAACCTATGGTCTTGCGGGAAAGGCGGCAGAAGATCCTGAATTTCGGCAACTGTTCTACACCCTGGGCCACTATGCACCCTACTGTGGCACCGGGCACAAAACCACCTTTGGCCTAGGGCAAACCCGCCTGGGCTGGCATCTCGACCACCCGCAACCCGTGCCCCTGGCCCAAACCCTACTGGCGGATCGCATCGATGAACTAACGGCCTACTTTATCCACCAAAAGAAACGCACCGGAGGGGATCGCGCCCAAGCCTCCGCCGAAACCTGGGCCACCATTTTGGCCCGCCGAGAGATGGGCGACTCCCTCCAGACCATCGCCGCCGATCTGGGTATCCCCTACGAAACCGCAAAAACCTACAGCAAGCTGGCACGGCGGGTGATGAAGGTCAACTCCCAGTCAGGGTAGATCGGCGGTGAAGCGGTCAGCGTAGGGCTATCGGCGACGGCTGTTTTGAACTGGTCTATTGTGAAGACGGCTGCGATAGAAGCTCGCGCATCACTAATCCACTATGTTTGACGAATTGCTTGCCCCGCTGAACCATGACCGCGCTCGCAACATAGAAACAGGCGTAGTAGGCCCGATTGATGGCAAAGTCAAACCGTTGAGCCTGAAACTCAGATCGGGCTGATTCTAGCGCCTGATCGGCTTTTTGCAGTAGGTAGTTGATGACATCATCGGCTTGGCGGCTTAGTGACATCAGGCGGCGACGCCCCGTTGCGCGATTTCGTGATGGATGGGGAGCAGTGTATAGTAGCCCGTCAGCCAATCTGTTTGAGCAACGACTAGGGTGCTGATGACGACATCTAACAGTAGGTTGGCAATGGTCTGCATAGCGCAATGGTGAGGATGCTGGATTCTTTGCCATCGTAGCGAATCAACGAATCCCTTGAGCAGCACTCGTCTTGCGGCAGATGGGTTAGGAAAGACAGAGGATAGATCCCAGGGTTCTTGGAGAACCCTGGGATCTGTTTCCGTCCCCTTGCGGGGAATGAGTTAGGAAAGATCCAAGGCGAGTACAACGCCGGACGAGATCAAACAAGCGGAAGTTTCCGTCCCCTTGCGGGGAATGGGTTAGGAAAGCAGGCAGTCCAAAACCGCCTTGCCACCTACCGCGTAAAAAGTTGCTGAGATTACACCGTACTCAGAAACTGGGGTAAGGGATGGCGGTTTTGCTTGGAAATCAGGGCATCTAAGGCTGTGGTAATAAAGGTTTGAATGACCTGCCCAGAGGCTTGGTAATCGCTGGCCGTAATGGGGGTGAAGCCGTGGGCCAGGAGGGAATAATTGCGGGTTTTGAGGGCATCCTGAAGGCGATTAGCCTGGGGATCAAAGTGCTTGCCGAGGGTATCATCGGGCAGTTGGCTCAGCAGTTGGTAACTCTTCCACAGGGGAATCTGAACCTTGTCGGTGCGGGGGTTGCGCTCGGCGGTGTAGGTGTCGCGCAGGGTTTCGGGCAGTTTGGTGAGATCGAGGTCGCCCGTTTCTAGGCCGTAGGTTTGCTTCAGCCGAATTTGGGCCAGCAGTTCCAGGGCACGATACAGCCGCCCCACGGCATCGTCGTAGCGTTGCTGATGGGCGCGGCGTTGGGCATTCAGCAGCAGGTCTTCCACCAGTTCGTAGCCGTGGCCCGGAATGACTGCCGGGGATTGGAATTCTGGATCAATCGATTGGCGACTGTGGAGTACCCGCTTGAGGCCGAGGATGTGGGGATGCTTGCGATCCAGGTGCATTGACAGCAAATTCCAGGCCTCCAGGTGGTCAAACCGATCCCACGCCTCGAAACCCGCATAGATGTCGCGCTGTTGACGAATGTGGCGCTTTTGGTCGGCGGGCAGTTCTAAAGATTGCAGCAGCGTTTGTAGGGTAGCAATGGCACCACTGTAGTTAAAATCCTGCAAAAACCGAGGCAGATCTTGGTTCAGAATGCGCTCGACGGTGAGCAGGGTGGTGGGTGCCCGCTCGGTGGATTGGCCCCGCTCCACCCGAATCAGGTTCTCGCGGGTGGCGTTGGTGGTCAGGTACAGCGCCACCCCATAGTCCAAAGCGGCCATTCCCAGTGACAGCGACATGGTTTTGGTGCCGCCCGTATAGTCGGCATACAGTTCGTTACTAGGGTTCTCCTGCTGGAGGGCTTTAATTTTGGTGGCAATCCGCCGATAGCACTCCGCCAAATCATCTGGGTTATCCAGCCGTACCAGATCGGTCTCAGGGTTGAAGCGATCCCCCAGGTTCAATTGAGTCGGAATATTCGGCTGACGATCTACCTCCGCCCCGCGCCGAATCTCGCAGGGGGTGCCCTCTCCAATAATTTGCGACAGGCTTCCCCGTGGCCCATCGGAACAAATAAAGATGATGCGATCAGGCCGCAAACTATTGATGGCGGTGAGGATGGGGGCGGGAGAGCCGCCAACGGTAATCAGTAAAAGGGTAGCCATGGGAGAACCGGGTGTGGGGTCTATCATAGGTTGTATCACTGGCAACGCCCCTAACCTAGCCCTAGACCCTGAGTTGATTGAGGCCCATCACGGCTAGGGGCAGTTGGCCCTGCGGCGGGCGGTGAGCGCGTGGGGAAAAGAGCCGTCGGCGAATCAGGCTTAATATGGGAAGAGATCACCGATTGGAGGGTTGGTCGTGGCATCGCCGTTTCCGGGAATGGATCCATACCTTGAAAATCCTGAGCTATGGTCGGCTGTCCATAGTCGGTTGATTGTGGCGATTGCGGATGAGCTGGTAGAGCATCTGAGTGAAAAGTATCGGGTTGAGGTGGAAAAACGGGTTTACTTCAGCAGCGATGATGGGAGTGTGTTGGTCGGTATTCCAGATGTTTCGGTGGCCACCAGCCGTTCAGCGAAATCGACAACGGGCACTGTGACATTACCCCTGCCGGTTCAGCCGGAAACCGTCACGGTGCCCCTGGCGGAAGAGGTTACTGAGCGGTATTTGGAAATCCGGGAAGTGGCCACGGGCATGGTGGTGACGGTAATTGAATTGCTGTCGCCTAAAAATAAGCGACCCGGTGAGGGGCGGATGGCCTACCTGCGGAAGCGGAACCAGGTGCTGGCCAGTGTGTCGCATTTGGTGGAAATTGATTTGTTGCGAGGGGGCCAACCTTTACCCATAACCAGTGGCCATACCAGCGACTATCGAATCTTGGTCAGCCAAGCTGATAGACGACCGAGGGCCGATCTGTATGGGTTTGACCTACAACAGCCGATTCCGCCCTTTCCAGTACCGCTGATGTCGGGGGAAGAGGCACCGATTTTGGCATTGCAGCCGCTGTTGAATCGGGTCTATGGGAAGGGGCGGTATCACCTGGCGATTGATTATGGTCAGCCGCCAGTGCCGCCGTTGGGAGAGGCGGCGGAAAAGTGGGCAACGACCCAAATCCAGAAGGCTCTGGGGTAGCTGCGTGCTGAACAAACTTATTGTTCAGAGTTTAGCCAATATTGTTTGGATAACAGTTCGTCTACCTCTGTGCAGAAAGGACAATCGTTAGGAAAGCTCGCCTGCCTGTACTCAATGGAGACTAGCTCTAGAGAGTCGAGATAGACTTCTGGCAACGTTTTTACTAAATAAGGTTTTAAGCTGGGGGAATCCTTCAGCAATGTTTGGATTTGTTTACGTTGATCTGTGATGGTTAACTCCCAACCATTGAAATTCTCAGGCATGGGAACGTACAGCCGCTTGAGCAGATGGGCCAGCAATACTCTCAGTCTGCTGATGAGTTCCCGACGGTCTCGTTTGCCCAAGCTGTCTATTTCCTCAATCAGGTTTTCAATATCCAGTTGGTGGATCTGCCCGGCTTTGAGTTGGGCGACGGTGGTCTCACACCAGGCGACGAAGTCTTGCTCGTACAGTTTTTGCAGGGTTTGAATGGTTTGCATAATAAATGCCACCTGACCTGAGGACGGTTCTATGGAACTGCTGTCATTCTAGACCGTTGCTACACAAATCTGTCTCGGCCTGAGCTGGGGTCGCGCAGGTTGGCCCAGTGTTCATCGTCTACGCCGGTTTCGTCGATGTTGAAGGTCTGGCGGTAGGTTTGGAGGGCTTGCCAGAAGCTGGGTCTCGTGTCGGGGGCAGGTTGCAGGATGGCGATGGGTTGGTCATCGCGAAAGATTTCGATGGGGGTACCTTGTTCGACGAGTTGGAGGTAGTGGTCGAGGTTTTCGCGGAGTTGGGTGATGGTGCAGTGATGGGGCATGGGTTACTTTCGCTTTGAATTCTTGGCTCGCTCAAAAGCCGCTTTCATACTGGTGTTACCACCTTCATTAGAGGATGAGTGCTTATCTGACTTTTTTGGAGAGGAACGACCCTTACCTTTAAGCTTGGGTGGATCTGGCTTGCAGCGATTGCTACCTCCTGAACCTCCAGAATTTCGGGCTTCTATATCATCACATTTCTCCCAGCCAATTATTTGCAGAGGAGTTGGTAAAACAGGTCGATCGGCATACTCGTTTACCTTGCCTTTCTTTGGTGTACCAATGTGGTGTAAGCGCTCATCCCTCTCGATTTCCATATAACGAGTCTGATCAGGGGATGGAGCCTCACCCCAACTCAGCAGTGCCAGGAGCATTTTGATCCGTCGAACTTCCTTTAG
Organism: Spirulina sp.; assembly: GCA_044070495.1. Taxonomy (GTDB): domain Bacteria; phylum Cyanobacteriota; class Cyanobacteriia; order Phormidesmidales; family Phormidesmidaceae; genus Nodosilinea. Next base: position 16,452 of record JBIPSI010000020.1, read on the forward strand.
CGAAGCTTCAGTTGCTCCAATTTGATGACAAATATACTTATCAAATTCTTTAATATAATCGTCAGCCGAGTCAGGCTGATCATCATATCCTGTCAGCCACTTCTGTCCAACAAACAAGCCCTCATAGCGTTTCTTACACTTGCCCAAGTACAAATGATGCGTAATCTTTACGGCTCCCATGCCTAGTGGCTTACCCATCCCTAGCGAGAATCGATATTTATCATCTTGGGCAAGATCCAAAGCCCAAATCAAAGCTCCAAGTTCAACATTACTCAAATTCTCAAAATGCATGGAAAATGTGAATGAGACTCCTGCCTTGATGGGTTTGATTTCTGTGTACTGTGATTTAGCACTATTAATTTGCTCACTATCTGATTGTTGAATCTGACTAATATCTGTATCTTTCTTATGCCAGTACAGTTTATGGCCACGAATAACAGTTTCACCTGAACTATTAATACTTGGCGACTGGCTAGCATAATGTTTCAGTTCAGCCTTATCAGCATCGGTTTTTTCTGGCTGCACTAAATAATGTTGGAAAGTTGTTGTTTTAGGGCCACCAAGAATTTTTGGAATAATAGAATGTTCTGACAGCCAAATGCCATCTTTATCTTCTTGATAGATTGCATCAGTAATGCAAACTCGCCCTCTAAGACTTTGGTTATTCCGCTTAGATTGCTTTTCTTGACTCACAAACCCAAAAATACTATCTGCAATATCAATTATTGAAGGATCTCGTAAAGCTTCTGGCACAAAGTCAACGACACTAGACGCATGACCATTACCTTCGGGCGAATACGGAATACGAAAATTAGGACTTTGCCCGAAAAAACCGATTAAGTCGCTTTTTGACGGAGGATAGTAGAAAACTGGAACTGGTCGGTTTTCATTTAGCAGTCCCTTCTCGGCACTAAAAGGTGCATCTTTTTGAAAATCTGTAAGAGCTTTACAATAGTGTTCGACAGCAATGTTATCAAGTCTTAGTTTTTCAGCTTTTTTATTTTCCTGGAAAACAAGGCAATTGTTACGTCTGGGCGAACGTTCATTACCTTGCTTCATATTTCCACTTGTCACTAAAACTCCTTGATGATCTGGATAAACATCAGGAGAAGCAATGTCACTAGCAAATGTGCGTTTAGCACGATCTTTATTATCCTGGGCAACTTTTCCGTAACTCACAGAAATATATTGAGGTCTATAATTTGACTGATCAAACTTAATCAATTCATCTACAGTAGTGTCTCTTTCTCGAACCCAAGCAAATGTTTTTCCTTGAACCTTTCGAGATGGCTGAATATACCAACCTTGAGAGTCTTTCCTGAGATATCCTGCTTGGACTTTATCGGGCTGAATATACTTTTTATATTCTTTTGCAGCAGATTCTACTTTGGGATTACCAGCAACTGCTCGAAAAAAAAGCTTTTCAGTATCAGACACACGTTCAATCTTGCTGAAACTTATAATTTCCAGTATGGTTCTCAACATCCCTCGTATGCTGCTACCAGGAATGCTCGGTAACATTTGCTGTGGGTATTTGAAAAAGTCAGTTAGTCTGTCTCTTTCCTCAGATGAACAAGTTTCTAAATCTTCAAGATTCGTAGACTTGCCATTAGTAAAGTCTAGAAGACTCAATCCACAGCGGATATACAGAGGGGACTCAGTAGTTAGGTTACACATAATCTTGCCTGTATGAAGATCAGGGTAGTAGCGATCTCCACTCGGCAAAGAATCAGGATCAGCAGTGACAACTTTATCTGGTAGCTCCACAAAATTATAAGGAGCAACTGCTTTACGATCTTCTGGTACACACTTAATATGTTTTGGAAAAGTCATGATCAACTCCTTGCTAACCTTCTGTGGTCAAATCTACAAGACGACTTAGAGTAATTCGAGCTAAGCCGCCATCGTCATAATCAATGAAGTGGTAAACAACTAATCGAACAGGTTGTACTAACTTCCCATCATTTTCTAATTCAATTTCAGTGAAGGGAACAGCGTGTTTGAGCCCCTGATAGCCGTCCTTCAAGCAAGTAAAACCTTCTGGCTCTCGTTTCTTGCCATGGGTGCCCCAGAGTAACTGTCGTTCTTCGATGATGCGTTCTTGATCCAGTGGATTGATTAAGAAGCGAGACTTCCAAGTATTGTTGGATTTCCAGAGTAAAATTTCCCCTGACTTTCCAAAGATACGGCATTGCTGTAATGTGATAAGGCGCAAGGAGGGAGATTGCTGGAGAACAGTATCAGAAGTTGAAAGATAACCTGTTCTGAAATGCCCCCAAATTACCCCATCATCTGCATGAGCTAGCAAGTATTGAAGATTGTATTCTTTGTGCTGAATTTCGATCCAATCTCTCAAATCATCATCTGTCTTCAGGAATAACTCCTTAATGGGTTCACAGATGTCTAAGGTATTCATGCAGCCACCTCCTCAGAAACTTCATCCACAAGAGCTTTTACAAAGGATTCAAGTTCGTCTGGATTTTCAATCTCTAAATGCTGATCACCTTGGGTAATCTTCCATGACTTATTTTGCTCATCTGTCTGGTAATGAATCATGGTTGCTTCTTTCCCTTTAAGTCGTCCCCGACCAATACTGCTCTCACCCCCAACAGGTAAGTCTCCCGTCCAGAGGTCTTTGAGTAAGAGGAGGAGTAGACCAATTTCGTACTCTTTAGGGTTACGAAGCTCTAGATCGATAGTCAGTTCTGTATTGTCGTTACCCCAGACAGGTTGCTCATCGAATAATGCTCCGTGGTAAGCACCACCTGTAAAGCGATCAATGGCAATACGGTTTTGAACCATGTCATGAGCCTCTTTAATTTCAGCTTCATGAACAATGAGACGACTTGCTTGGGCAGCTTTTGACTTCTCATCGACATCTCCAAATAGAGATTTAATTAGTACTGGCTCATCATCTGATGATGCATTCTGAAGGGTTTTAACGATCCGTTCGGCACGATGGCGCAGTACCCCTGCAAGGCTTGTACCTGAGACGATAGGTTTACCGTTAGATTTAAGGTGAACAACATCGGGAGCTTTACCTACACTTGCCTGACCAGCACGAATGAGAAGAGAACCCTCTAAACTGAATGTGGCTTTTAGGGTGAAACGCTTTCGTCGATCTTCACTTGGGTCTAAAGTAACACCCAGTAAGTCAGCAATATTTTGCCCCTGTTGGTGGGCTGTTGCTAAACAGCCTGGTGTCCAATGATCGAATTCGAGCCATTCTCGACATTGCTGAGGATTAGTCAGGTCAAAATCCCACACTTGCCATTCAGTAACTTTGCATCGACCAAACCCACGGCGCTTTTTCATGCCTAAGCTAATTTCGCCTTTTTCAAGTCCTTGGAGGGCGATCACAAGAGCTTTTTTTAACTGATCATTATTTTTCTTGTCAACTAATAATTCAAATTGAAGTGGAAAAACAGTATTAGGCGATAGCAATTCTAAATCATATTTGGCTCCATCCTCTGCTGTCCCAGTTTTACTACTTATCTTCACGCCATCTCGAAGTTCTAGTGAAGGGACAGAACTGCTAATCGAATCAAATGTGATCAAGGGACTTTGATCGCCATTATCATCCTGTCGAGCTGCCCCAAAAAGAGTTGTAGCTAAATCAGCCTGGGACTCTTGAGCAGTATAGCCTTGTTCATACTCTCCAAGATAGTTACGTAGAGAGCCTGCAATTGATGCACCTGTTAAGAGAGCAGACGGGGAAATACTATCGCGTAGTAGAGGCATATCTGTGGGACTGTCTGAGTCGCCGCTACCTAGGCACGTTGGAGATTCCAGTACTAAGCAACCGCGTACAATAATACGACGTTGGATTTCTCGCTGGTTGCGTTTTATTCTTGGTTGAGGAGATTGTGTTGCTTGTATCATTGTTGATTCTCCTTCGTGGCTTGCTTAGCAACTGCCATAATCAGTCTTAATGTGTACTCAATCAGTAACGGATCATCAGCATTACCGCTATTTAGACTACGATTAATATTGCCACTCAAACTAATTTCCATATCTGAATCAGGTAGGTTTAACCAGCTATGTGGAGAACTCATCCAGGTTTTGATTTGCTCATATAAAGGTATATTACCCCTATCAAAATGGGAAGCCTGAAATTGTTTTAGAGCAGTTTTTGTTAGGTTCTTTTCATCCAGAAGATCCTGTATGGGTTGTAAGCTGCCAATCGCTAAGCCTTGGCGGGCAGCAAGCCTTAGTCTAGAAAGTTGGCTGTTTGAAATAGGAATTGTGCCGTTAGCATCTTGCTTTAACTTGCTAACATCAAGCTGCTTCTTGAGCTTTTGCTCTAAGCGTTGACGTAGCAATTGTTCTGCCATGAAATTTGCTAATTGAGTTGAGCCAATCGTATATTTCTGTTCTCTAGCGCGAATTTGAGGTGGTCTTTGAATATTGAAATTTGCTTTTCGATGCCAATTTACAGCTACACGGCCAAATCCTTCATTGCGGCGGTCGCCAATTCCTTGCCATTGCAATTGCTGAATTTGCTCGTCTGTCAGTTCAGCATCTTCAAACACCACCACTGTTCCAGCAGATAAAGTGGGCAATTGAGGCAGTGGTAAACCCCACTTACGGTTGAATCCGCCTACAAATGTACTGCTGCTAAAGATATTTTTGGGTTCTGGAGAAAGTAAAGCACTTTCACAGGCGTTATTGATCGCCACATTTAGCAAATGTGGATTAGCTGTGGGCTGCCCACTAGCGTCAGATAGAATTGCGTCACTGAGAAGAATGATAGTTAAATGCTCTGTCTCATCATCCTCTTCTAAAAATGCGTCAGTCTCTTGCCAGTTGTCATCCGCTATCTCATAGGACAACTTTGTATGACCGTAACCAGCGCTACGGGAACCACCAAGCCACAAGTCTGGCTCAGCTAGAAGTTCTTCAAACCAAGAGACATCCTGTTCTTCACAAAGAACTACGGACTGAAAGGTTTGCCCACTATCTAGTGCATCGTAGCGGAAGATTTCGCCTTCACTGCTAGGTTGATCTTCCCGTTTGCTGGAACGACCTTTACGGCGATCACGGGTATTGTGGATGTTAATGCGCCGTTCAGGAGCATATAGTCGGATACAACCCTCTTCAAAGACACAAAACCCACCTCGAATGACTTTCAGAGAGTCTTCTTCATCAACATATTCCAAACTCCGGTCGTAAATATTAGTTGCTGTATCTTTTGAAATTTCCGTATCCTTTCGTTTATACCAGGATCGAGGTATGGGTAGTGTGCGATGCTGTTCTTGCTTGCTGACCAGATAGGCATTGAGGTAGCGTGTGCTGTGAGATGCAAAGAAAAGACGCTGCGTCTCTAAATCATCTAAATTAAGCTCATTTAATCCCTTCTGCTTCAGATAGCGACCAATCAAGGCACCCCGAATCATGCTACCTGGAATATAGTCATAGGAGACATCACTATTAGGATCACCCTGAAATGAAGTGGCCAGGATGGGTTGCAAAGTTTTGATGGTGACTAGAATAGCTGGCATGGTTTATGCCTCCTGAACAGCAAAAAAGCGATCAAGGTAATTTGTGGGTAGGGGTGCTCCATCAAGGTTACAGCATACGTGGCCGCGTCCCCGGTTGCGACCGCTGCCCAGATAACGAAGGGCTTTGGCTCCAGCCATCAGTAAGCAAAGCTGATTATCTGTCGATTGCTGCTCAAAATAGATGTGAGCCGTAAAGATCAGGTCTCTCAATACAACACGAGCAGAGCGTAAACTGCCTCGATCTGGCACTCCTGTTTCAGGATTGATAGCGGTTTGGCGGCGAATTGTGGTGAGAGAATTCAGAATTTCAGTTTTGGTTAATTTTTCTTGGCTAATTTGGTAGGCAACGGCCTGACGTAAATCCTCTGGTAAACGAGCATTTCCGACATGAATCGCCCCCGTAGTGTCCACGGTGCTGCCGGGTTTGCCAAACAATTCTCCGGCAACAAGTTGCCAATCAGGTTTCTGATTACTGGGCAACGCATAAATTAAATTGTCGCACTCTTCGCTTAATAGGCCTTTGAGCGTCCGTCCACGCAAATAGGGAAATCCATAGGGATCATGTTCAACTTCCTGATCAATTAAGCCAGCCACACCATCTCCTCTGCCAAAGGTAGTGTCACTGAGTAAATGAATGTTGAGCGTATAAGTTGACATCTAGTGACTCTCCTGTTGTCGTAGTGCGTGCAGAAATGCTTTGAAGGTCATGCACAGACGAGGGCGACCGACAACTATTGCAATCAGAGTTTCATATTGCTGCCAGCTCACATGGGGCAGAAAAACTCGCACCTCGCTAAATGGGTCGAGTAGTTTTGCTAGCCTACTCATTGGCTCACCTCCAGAGGAATATAAAAATCCATCGCCTCAATCGCATCGAAATAACCGCAGGTAGTATCCAGCCACCCCTGTTCTGCCAGTGGGGATTTTAGCCTGTGATCACTGCCAGGCATAATAGGAAGGGTTTCTAACTGATAGGCCGTTAAAAACTCTTTGGTTGCTGCTGGCCCTCGTCGCAGCACTTCTCGTAAAGCCTTTACCTTATTACGCTTATCTTTCCAACCTTCTCCTTCAAATTCTTTGATAATAGATTTAAAATTCTCCCAGTTTCGCCAATCACCAAGATTACCAGCTAACAAGAGCGGTCGCATTTCTAGAGGTTTATTGTCTTGACTACGATACTCTCGTTCCCGAATCTCTGTCAGATCGCCTAGCAAGCCACTAGCCGCGATATGCCAGTCTATGGCAGATACAGGTTCAGGGCGCTCATTGTCAAGGATGCGATCATGCTTTGCGATCTTTTTAGCAGATCGACACAGTGCTTCGCTGAGTTCATAGGCTCTAGCGAATGGGTAATGTGCCTTAACGATACAAACTCCGGCACAAGCAGTCAATTTTTTCCCGTCAGCAGCTTCTTGATTTTCAAATTCTTTCAGATATCGAGTAGCTAAAGTTAAACCAATACGTCCATCACAAACAAAGGTGACATCATCACCGCCATATACTAGAGGTCGAAATGGCAAATATTTATCTTCATGAATTCGGAAACTCTTCTTAAATGTCTTAATAGGGTTTCCACCTTGATCTACATCATCCTCAATTCCATCAACGACTGCTCTGGCGACTATTTCGAGTGCTTTCATCCCTGCCTGTTTTACACTCTCAGATAGCTGCCGCATACAAGCAATATATTCTGGATCAGACTTACCTCTGCCAAATTCCTGGAATCTTTTTCCCATGCTGTTGCCATCAATATGAACAACAGCGATGTAGCTCATTTCACCTTTTGAACGTCCAAAATCATCAAAGTCTCGCGGAATATCCCAAGGATTTGGTCTTTTAGAATCAAAAATCGTTTGCTTCAAATCTTGATTGGCTAAGATAACAGCTTGTAGCTTCTTTCCAATTTCGCGTGAGATTGGATAAGGCGCGTGTTCCTTTGGCATCTCGTATTCAGGAGATTTGCTGGTATCTACAGCAACTAATCGAGTAGATTGACAATCTGCTGTAACTCCAAGACCTAATAATGGGGAAGAGGGAATGCGCGATCGCTTTTTCACATCTAGGTCATGTTTCATCATCTCCTGAACTGTATCGTAAAGCTGTCTTTTATCCCACTCAAAATCATGGCGATGAGCAGCAACTAGGTTAACCCCTGGGGCTTCTTTCAGAACTTTAAGACTGAGCTTTTTAGTAAACTCAATGGCAAGTTCAGCCGACTTAAACAGCAAGACTGTGTTACCGCCTCCGGCATATACTAGCCTTGCATCTTGAGTTTCAATCGAGGCTTCAGGGTCTTCAATCCCAAATTCCTCGTGTAAAATCTGCTTAACCCAGGCATCCGTTACCTGCCCAACCAGGTAGGACGCGCCAATGTTTTCCCGCAGGCGGTTGCTGCCAAAAATATAGGACTGAATTCCAGTGGTATCAAGAACCGTCACAGTTAATTTCATCGGCCCACCTCCGCATCACTCTCTCGAATCCAACCAATGACTTCATCGGCAAAGTTAGCCAGATGCTTACGCCCAAAGAGTCTAATTTGCTTTTGTGACAGAAGGTTACCCATTTCAGAGGCTAATCCGCCTAAGTCGTCATTGAAACAAAATAGGGCTACTCTTGCTTCACTGCCGCCAAGTTGCTGCGATCGCAGGTAGGCTTCAAATAGTTTCGATTTGCATAAACTGCGATCTGATGTTGTCGTACAGGAAATTGCGAACAGTTGATAGCCGTAGGTAAACGCTACATCAAATTCAAATCCCTCCTGAGTGCCTTCTAATGGAACTTCAAAGTTCAGTCCATAGTCAGAAATACCAGCTTGATTGACAATTGACTGAATATCGCCAAGAAGATAGTGTTCTAGCCATATACCGTCTAGCCATTTGCAAAAGTGCTGAAGATCTTGAAAGCTTGGATGCTTGTGAACAAGTTCGAGGGAGAGGTCGTCATCTTGATTCAGAAAACCCTCTTGCTGAAATCCTCCTAAAATTTCCTTCGGCAAACAAGTCGTTGGAAACGATAGTCCCCTGAGATCAGTTTTTGATTTCCAATTACCTAGTTTTCCACCTGTCTTTTTAGGTTTTCTTGCCGCCTGGCTAGAATCACCATCTCCCTCACAGAAGATTGAGTAGAACCAATGAAACCAAGCTCTTCCTTTCGTTGTATCTTTATGAACTTCAGCTAGTCGAGTTGCCAGATTGAGTAGAAGTGGATCTTTAGCGGGTTGCTTATTGTCTTTCCACTTGAGTCCATGAAGCTCAAAAAGTGTGCTAAGGCTAATCGTGACATCTTTTGAGTAAATAGGAATTCTGAGACTTTCGCCCCCTTCGTTATCAATGCATATCTCTAGCCGTCGCGGGTCAAGATAGCTAAAAACTGCTTGCTGCCCCTTCTCCTTTATCTCTCTGAAGACAGCGCGATAGGCATGGACTGCCATGGCTTTCGTTCCGCCCGTATAATTCAGTCCGACTTGATCATTCAAATTCTTCAGAACTTGCTGAATTCTTGCTTGAATTTGATAAGCGTCAGACTCGTATTTTTCAAGAGAAACTAATTGGGCTAACTGAAAATCAGCTAACTCGTTCTTCAAAATCTTTGCCAGACGATTAGCCGATCTTTCAGTTCCAGTGGTATAGACCAGATAGGGAGTGCCACCTTGTTTGAGCAGTAGTCTGGCTGCCACGTAGTTGGGCAAAGGATTTTCGCCGATTAGTAGAAAAAGATGATCAACTTGGTACGGACTAAATTTCGAGCCACTCACGTTTTTTCTCCTTAATGTTTTCTGATCTATGCTTTTCCTGCTAACAATGTCTCGACCTGTTCTAGGAGGACACCGGGGATGCCGTCGGTGGCTCCGCGCAGCCAGGGGCCGCAGGTCATTTCCAAAAAGGGTTGGCGGCGATGGACTTGCAGGGATCGATCTAGGGTGCTGTGGATAACGGCAACGGGTTTGAGGTTGCCTCGGTCGCGGCAAAATTCGTGCCAGGGTTCGATGGCGTCGGGGTTGGCGCTGATGACGAGGTAATGGGAGCAGGCATCGAGCAGGGGCAGTTTGGTGTCTTGCACCTTGCCGCCTACATCGACCAGCACCAGGGGCTTTTGGCGACGCAGTGCCAGGATGCCCTGGGCCTGCCAGGAAAAGAAGCGTTCGCTGGGGCCACCCTTGAAGGCGCGTTTGAAAGTTTCTTGCTGGTCGGCGGTGGCGTTGTCGGGCAGTTCTAGTAGCCAGTTGCCTTCGCCATCCCAGTTGGCCCGCTGCAAAAAGGTATTGGGGTGGCGGGGCAACAAAGCTTGGAAGAGGGCATGGCTGAGGACGGATTTGCCGCTATCGGGGGGGCCAACGATGAGCAGGGCGGCCCCTAGGCGCGGGGGCAGGGGCGTTTGGGGCAGGGGCACCACTTGGCCCACGGTGGCTTGGCGAGAGTGGGTGGCCACGACCACACCTCCCCCCAGGCGCGGGTCGTAGCAGGCGACCCAGGCGGTGGGGTGCAGTTCATGGACGAGGTGGGCGTAGAGCCAGATCGGGGCACGTCCATTGATGACCACGCCGCCGGTGGTGTCGATGCCCGCTGGCAGGGTCAAATCGACCAGGTCGCAGGGTTCGATCAGGCGGTCGGGGCTTGTGAGATCGATGGTGAGAACTTGATAGGCAAATCCTTGGTGGGTTTGGGGTGCGCTCAGGCTGAGATGAATAGAAGACGGAACCTCGAAGGTCATAGCTACCTCGTCAACGGACAGAATCTAACGATCCATAGATGGCTCTGTCGTGGTGTCGCCGCTATTATGGCACACCCTTGGAAGAGACCCCTTCCAAGATGTTGAGGTGACGTTGAGAGGATGAAACGTTCTGGACTGGGACATTGTGGCGTGGGTTGGCGTGGGGCCGTGCCGGGGGCGGGCGAGGATGGGGATAGTTTTCGATCATAATTTCAAGGGAATTATTACTGAGGATGCCCGCTTCTCCTTGGGGAAATAACGGATTTTTCTGCACAGTTTTTCGTAGTTTTGTTGGCTTTTTTAGCGTGATGTTGCGGCGGCTTAACAATGACTCCATTTCTTCATGCTCCAACTCCTCGGTTGCTTCAGTGGCTTAGCGGTGGCACCCTGGCATTGCGGCTGCGGCGCACCCTGCGGGGCTGGGTGTGGCTGCGGTTGATCTATGGCGATGGGGCTTCACCCCTGGTGGATTTGCCGCCCACCTTTCGCTATGGGCCAGTGCGAGATCGCGTGTTTGCCCCCAGCCATCCCCGCGCCGATGGGGCCACGGTGGCGGATATGCAGCACCGTTGCGGCGGCAGCCATTGCCTGTGCCAAACCCCCACCCATGCCCTGCTGTTTCAGCACCATCCCCCCTTAAATAAGGCGGACTGGGTGGCGGAAATGGCGGATCTGAGCGGCTTCAGTGCCGAGGCGGTGGAGGAGGAACTACGGGACTGCGCCTTTGCCACGGTGCATCGCACCCTGCGGGACGACCTGGCTTGGCTAACCAAACTGGGCTGGCTGGAGTCGGCGGGGCGGGGGCAGTGGCGTAAAAAAGCCCCCAAAGATTGGCCAACCTTGCCTGAGCACCTTTCAATGGGCTATGGGCCGCCAGAACTCTCGCCCCAGGAGCAGCAGAGTTTGTTGGGGGTGCTGGAGGAAATAGCCTTTTTGCGGCCCCAGTTGGCAGTGGTGGTGGATACCCTATGGCAGCGCATTACCCCTCAACCCCAGACCCCCTTGCCCCTGGATCGACCTCGACGGTTGTTTGTGCATTTAGACTATGTGCTGTCCCAGGATGCCCAGGAACAGGTGGATCAGCACCAGCATGATCTAGAGCAGCTTTGGCACAGCCCAGAGGGAGGCGTGGTGCAGTTTGACTATTTCAGTGCGCGGCGACAGCGGCAAACCCAGGTCACCGCCTACCCCGTGTGTTTGCACTATGCCCGTCGGGCCAAATATCTCACGGTGTTTGGCACCACGCCTAAAGGAAATCTGGACTGGTGGAACTATCGCCTCGACCGGATTACCTCCCCCCGGCTGCACCTGTTGCCCTGGGGCGATCCGGCCATTCCCGATGACCTCAAACAGCTTCGCCAACGGGGCAACCTGCCCACCCCCGCAACGGTGGAACGCCACCTAGAAGAAGCCTGGGGGTTTAATTTCTACCTGCCCAAGGCGCTGTTGATTCTGCGGTTTAGCCCCGATTTTGCCCGTTGGTATGTGGATGGCACCGACCGCCACCCCACCTTTGCCCCGGTGGACTATGGCAACCTGCCCAAGCTAATTGCCGATCATGCCCCCACCGCCGACCAAGACCACCTCTTGGCCCTAGTGGCAGATCGTTCTCCCCACGACCGTTACTACCAGGGCTGGATTCGGGTAGGGGATACCAACGTCACCATGCGCCTACGCGACTGGCGACCCCAGGGCGAGGTGATTGCCCCCTGGGTGGTGCGCCAACAGATGATCGCTGAGGCGGAACAGGAGTTAAGGCAATACCGAGGTTCAGTAGATCACAAACATGCCCTTTTGCCGTGATCCAGCCCTCACCCTAAATCCCTTTCCCAATGTGGGAGAGGGACTTTGAAGTACTTTCGGCTCCCCTCTCTCCGTGGGAGAGGGGAGCCGCTTCAGTATTCCGGTTCCCTCTCCCTGTGGGAGAGGGCTAGGGTGAGGGCTTTTGGGGATCTGGCTAACAAGTTTTGTCAGTCAATCAACCACCTGACTGAAAAGATGGGGCAACAGATCCAAATGCCCTGTGATAGACAGAGTAATCAATGGAGTTGCGTTAACGACTGCTTTCATAACCGCTAATGAAGCTGCTACCAAGCACTGGTATCCCTGATTGCCTGACACATCTCCAAAGTCGATTGGGTGCAGCGAAGCGGAACCCAACACTCGCCGCGAATGGTGGGCTTGTTGGGTTCTGCCAACACAATCAGCAACTCATTCGGAAAGGCAACATCCATCAGCCGTCCAGAGAGACACCGCTCCTATCCTACAGTTTCTATCTTCCTCATTCCTCATCCCGGCGGGGTAGGGATTGCCGGGGAGAATCTCCCTCAGAAATTCGGTTCCAGAAATCGCCCTCGTTGGCCATTTCTCCGCGTTGGGGTGGCCCCTGGCGGTTAGGATCGCCAAACCGAATGGATCGGGGGTCGTTATTCATATCGTTCAGCAAGGCGTTGAGGGCCAAATCGCCCAAGAAGCCCGTCGCCAAGCTGGCCAAAAACACCATCACCGTACAGTTGATCACCGCAAACAACCCCAGGGGCGCAATGATCAAAATCACCCAAGTAATCCCTGCATTTGCCAAGGCCACCATCACATTGCGGTAGCGCACCAATTTTCGAGCCAGTGATCGAGACATCGTCAAATCTCCCTAGAACATTGCGTTAAGACCAATCGCCCTCAGGCCCATCGCCTCAAGACACCCCACTATAACCATCTCTTGGAAGGGGCATCTTCCAAGGGCCTGCCATAATTGAGCCGCCTGAAGATCCCAGGGTTCTTGAAGAACCCTGGGATCTAAATCTCAGGACAATCCTCCCTAGAGGATTTCGGCTTTGAGCCAAGGATTTCTAATCCTCGGCTCTCCGGCCACCGCCAGCAGGGAGTGAACTCCCTGGCTGATAGCTGAAGTCTGCTGACGCAGACTGGGGGGTATCGCCAACAACCAACAACCAACAACCAACAACCAACAACCAACAACCATGACCACCCTCTACCTCACCGAACCGGGCACCGTTGTCCAATGCCGCAATGAAACGCTGGTGATTAAGCGCCAAGGCAATCGCCAAACCCTACGGTTGGTGGAGGTGGGGCTATTGGTGGTGTTGCCGGGGGTGCAGCTTACATCCCAAGCCCTAGCGCAGTTGATGGATCGGGGCATTGAAACGCTGTTTCTCACCCGCAGCGGCCAGTTTCGGGGGCGGCTTCAGGGGCAGTTTCCCACCAATCCTGCCATTCGGTTGGCCCAATATCGCACGGTGGAAACGCCCTTTGGCTTGGCCTTGGCCCAACGGCTGGTGGGGGGCAAAATTGCCAATCAGCGGGCGCTGTTGCAGCGGCGCAACCGGGCCACCAGGGGCACTATCGGCGAACTGTCGGAGGCGATTGATGCCATTGCCGCCTACCGAACCACCCTAGACCACACGGAAACGCCCCTCAGCCGAGAGGAACTGATGGGCATTGAGGGCATCTGTGCGCGGGCCTATTTTCAAGGGTTGCGCCACTATTTCGACCCCCGCTGGCAGTTCCAGGGGCGCAATCGTCGGCCCCCGCTGGATCCGGTGAATGCGTTGCTGAGTTGGGGCTATGGGGTGCTGCTGGCGCGGGTGTTTGCGGCGGCGGTGCAGGCGGGGCTAGACCCCTACCTGGGCTTTTTCCATGCCATCGAACCCTATCGGCCCAACCTGGTGCTAGACCTGATGGAGGAGTTTAGGCCGCTGGTGGTGGATCAGGCGGTAATTGCCATTTTGAATGAGGATGTGCTGTCGCCGGAGGATTTTGAACCCTCGCCGGATGGGGCCGGAATTTGGGTGGGGGCGGTGGGCAAAAAGCTGTTTTTGGCGGCCCTAGAAAAGCAACTGCGCCAAACTACCGACTACCCGCCCCAGGGCCGACGGCTGAGCTATGGCCAAATTATTCTAGAGCAGGCCCGCTGGGTGGCGCGTTGTTTGGTGGATCGTCAGCTTGCCTATGAACCGATGCGTCTGCGGTGAAGCCTATGCTATGGCTAATTTGCTACGATGTGGCCGATAATAAGCGCCGCCAAAAGCTGGTAAAGCTGCTGGAACAACGGGGCCAGCGGGTGCAGTATTCGGTGTTTGAATGCCCGCTGGAGGAGAAGGAACTGCGCCAGTTGCTAGAAAAACGCTGGCTGAAGGTGCTGAACTTGCGGGAGGATAATCTGCGGATTTATCCCCTCGATGAAACGGCGAAAAAACGAACGCTGGTGTTTGGTGGCCCGCCGCCCTATGAACCACCGGACTACGTGATTTTGTAACAATCCTGTTATGTTTTGGCGACGGTTTTGCGCGGTTGTGATGGCCAGAAGGGCCGACAGAAGCCAGGTTTTTTGATGTTGCGAAATGTAACGAAGTTTCGAGTTTTGTCGCGCTTAGCTAGGGGACGTTAATCGTCGTAAACAAAACTTTGCTGAACGAAACACGATCTGTTTGCCAAAATTGGCCCCACTTTGTATCTTTTTCGTTGCAATTTGGCTATAATGACAAAGAAAGCCTGGGTCGATCATGAATGTTTCGTCTTGTAAACAAGTCTCTCCGTACCCCCGCTTTTTCGGTACCTTGAAAACTAGATATTTCAATAGTTTCCAAGGCCGAGGGTCAGATACCCTCAATTCCCCGCAAGGGGACGGAAACGCTTAATGACGGGGATGCCGACTAGTGGGAGTCTTTGAGGGTCAGATACCCTCAATTCCCCGCAAGGGGACGGAAACACGAATGGTTGGAAAGCAACCCTAAAAACAAAAAACAGCAAGTCAGATACCCTCAATTCCCCGCAAGGGGACGGAAACTGGTTGGAAAGCAACCCTAAGAACAAAAAACAGCAATTCTGTCAGATACCCTCAATTCCCCGCAAGGGGACGGAAACAAGCCGACGTTGCGGCCTTGCGTTTGGCGTTAGTGGCAGAGGTCAGATACCCTCAATTCCCCGCAAGGGGACGGAAACGACCAAGGTAACGACGAAAGCGGTAGCCACGGCACCATAGACCGTCAGATACCCTCAATTCCCCGCAAGGGGACGGAAACCTAAACCGGGAGGCCGTGTCAATCTCGAAGGGTCCCAAGTCAGATACCCTCAATTCCCCGCAAGGGGACGGAAACTGTTCTGGATTATCAAGGCCTCGATCCTGCAAAGGATTTCGTCAGATACCCTCAATTCCCCGCAAGGGGACGGAAACCCATCCCCCATGCCTACTACTGGGGGTGGTATGTGTATGGTCAGATACCCTCAATTCCCCGCAAGGGGACGGAAACCATGCTAGCATTTAGCCAACTGGGAAAGTAAGACTTGAGTCAGATACCCTCAATTCCCCGCAAGGGGACGGAAACTAGGTCTCGCTGCAAACTCAAAACGTCTTCGTGTGCCGAGAGTCAGATACCCTCAATTCCCCGCAAGGGGACGGAAACGGACACGGATCTACTCTCGCACAAGTCTAAGAGGACTTGTCAGATACCCTCAATTCCCCGCAAGGGGACGGAAACGGCGGCAGCTTGCCGGACTCGTAGGACGGGATGACCTGTCAGATACCCTCAATTCCCCGCAAGGGGACGGAAACTTCGTCTGTTCGGGCTTTTGCCCGGAGGGCGTTCTCAGTCAGATACCCTCAATTCCCCGCAAGGGGACGGAAACCAACCCGACCGCCGGGGGTGGTGATTTCGATCCAGTCGTCAGATACCCTCAATTCCCCGCAAGGGGACGGAAACCGCCTGAAACCATACCGTTACTTTTGTCGGTGCCTGTTGGGTCAGATACCCTCAATTCCCCGCAAGGGGACGGAAACTGCCGTAGCGGATGATTTCGGCCACCTGCGCCTCTAGGTCAGATACCCTCAATTCCCCGCAAGGGGACGGAAACAATCCTAGCTCAAGATGCTGCCGCAAAGCGGTATTGTCAGATACCCTCAATTCCCCGCAAGGGGACGGAAACCAACCTAATGGTTATGGCTTTCTTACCTTCATCATTCAAGTCAGATACCCTCAATTCCCCGCAAGGGGACGGAAACAGAGAATTAATGGACTTAGAATTATGCAACCTCCAATGCGCTGTCAGATACCCTCAATTCCCCGCAAGGGGACGGAAACCCATACCCTGACTCCATCACGTCGGCTTGCTCACCACGTCAGATACCCTCAATTCCCCGCAAGGGGACGGAAACAAACTACTAGGACACCTCCAATTGAAATCTCAATCTCTTTTGTCAGATACCCTCAATTCCCCGCAAGGGGACGGAAACTCCATATAGAGATTGCCGAACAAAACAAACTTAAAGTCAGATACCCTCAATTCCCCGCAAGGGGACGGAAACTACTCTGGCAATATAAGCTAATAAACTTTCTGCGTCTGGGTCAGATACCCTCAATTCCCCGCAAGGGGACGGAAACCCGTAGACGAACTACTCGATAAACTACCCAATGCTGTGTCAGATACCCTCAATTCCCCGCAAGGGGACGGAAACGAATTGGATTTAGGATAAGCCCCATCCCTAGGGTTCGTCTGCTTCGTCTAGATTGTCATCTGGTAAGGCCCAGGTGGCCACTGGCTTCAGGAGAGCAGGGATCTCCGCGCCCTCGGCAAACTCCAGGATGGTTTCGGAATAGCCCAGGTAGCCAGATTCTGCAAAACTGGTGAGCATTCGGACGAGGGCAGGCCACACCTCATCGGCAAATTCCCAGTCCTGGTTAAACAGGGCACGGTCGGCAATCGACCGCAGCGCCCAGAAATAGCTATTGCGAACCACTGAGCCAGATTTTTTGTACCGGGGCACATCGTCCTGGTGCAAAAAGAGGATTTGCTGCTGAAGGTAAACGCGCATAGAAACACCCCGTATTCTGAAGCCTAATGTCCTAGCCTCAGTAGATCACAAAGTCCCTGCTAGCCCTCACCCCCAACCCCTCTCCCACGAGGAGAGGGGAGCCGGAAACGGCCTTCAAAGTCCCTCTCCCCACGGGAGAGGGATTTAGGGTGAGGGCTGGATCGCGGCAAGAGAGCATGTTTGTGATCTACTGAGCCTAATGTCCTAGCCTACTATCCTTAAGCCTGCCCCAGCGCTAGGGTAGCCAGGTGGCTTGGATGCCTTGGAAAGGGAACTGTTCTGGGGTATCGAGGAGGGGCGCACCCTGATCGGCGGCGATCACCAGGGGCAGGTACCACAGCCCTGGGGCGAGGTCGGCTTCGACGTTGGCCTCCTCCTCCTCTAAGTCGGCTTCAGCATCCAGGCTGACCAAATCTAGCAGCAGGGCGCGGCCATCGGGGGCAAGGCTCATGGATAGGGTGGGCTGCTGAGGCAGGATGGCCAGTTTGGTCATGGCCTTGGCCTCTAGGTCAATCAGCAGCAGCAGGGGTTGCTCAGCGTATTCTTCGGTGTCGAGGGCATCGCGGCGGCGGCTGTCCACCTGTTCGCTGGCCAGCACGTAGAGAAAACGGCGGCTGGGGTCAAACTGGGCGTCGCGAATGGATCCGCTCACCCGCATCAGTTCCTCTTCGGTGCCCTGGCTAGTAACGAGAAAGAGCGATTCGGTGAAGCGTTTTTCGGGGTCGTTTTGGTTGAAGTTCACCATGGCCGCCGCCAAGCCATCATTGGAGAGATCCAGCACTTGGCCATAGTTGGGCAAAAAGTCGAGGGGTTGCTGGGGGCCACGGGCCGATTCGGGGCTGAGGTCGAGGATAGCGGTGCCTTCGCCCTGGAGGAGAACGAGGGACTGACTATCGGGGGCAATTAAAAAGTCGCCGCCCGGATCGGTGTCCAGGGGATAGGGAGCCTTGCCCGTCCGCACCACCCAGGGGCCAAAGTCCGATGGATCGTCTCGGTTTACCCGCTGCACGACGATGGTTTGCCCATCGGCAGAGAGGTCGAATTTGAGGTTTTGGTAGTCGCGGTTGTCTAGAACAAGGGTGAGTTCTCCAGGCGTGGCCTCGGTGGGTTCGGGCCGCAGGCGCTTCCAGAAGGGCGGCGGCTCGGCCAGCAAATCCTGGGGTGGACGGGGCACAATGCCCGTGGTGACGGTGTAGATCTGTTGGTTTAGCAGGCCATCGGTTTCGGCGGCATCGGTGGCAGAAAACAGGATTCTATCGCCCCAAGAGTAGGGCTTGAAGGCCAGCACCGACAGGTTTTTGGGGGTGAGGATGACCCGCTCCTGCTGTTCCAAATCGGCCAGTACCAGGCGGTTCAACTCGTCGCCCTCGGTGCCAATGTAGACAAAGGCGCGTTTGCGGGTTTGAAACTGTCCCTCAAAGGGTTGAAATCGGCCTGGGTTGTCTGCGTCCGCAAAGCGATCCTTCGCCTGTTCCAACCGCAGGGTAAAGGATTGGCCGTAGGGCAGGGGGTCGGTAAGGGTATAGGCCATGCGGCGTCCGGCCCAGCTTACTTTGCCATCGAGGGGTGGATCGAGGGTCAAGTTCTCCTCCACGCTCACCGGATCCATCGGTCGGCTGAAGGTGATCAAAAAGGCCCGATCCTCGATGCCCACCTGCCGATTGTGCCAGCTAAAGTCGCGTACCCTGGCGGTGGCGTGGTCGCCGGAAAAGATCAAAATCCCCAGCACCAGGGCCAAACCCGCCATCACGGTGACGGCCAGCCGATCCAACGGATAGCGGCGACGGGGTGCGCCAGCACGGGGGGCTTTTCCAGGGGTAGAACGACGGGAACGGCGACGGGCCATGGCTAATATTCGTAGGGGGTGCGAGGTTCAGGAATTTCGGTGAGGGTGGCCTCTCCGATCACCAGTTGGCGCTTGTTGTCGAGGGTTTGGGTGGTCATGGATCCGGTCACCTCCAGCCAGGTGTCGGGCTTGGGACGCTCGGTGCCGGGGGACAATTCTACGGGTAGGCCCACCGGATAGGCATCGGCGGCGCAGCAGGTGAGCACAAAGCGGGTGATCATGAAAACATTGTCGGGCCAGCCGGGAATGTGGGTGACAAAGCCGCTCACCTTTACCCCTTGTCCGGCGTAAGCTTCGGGTTCGGGGTAGACATTGAGGGTGCGGATCCAGTCCACGATGGTGCGATCCTCCGAAGCCCCGCTGAGCACAAACCGCTGGGGCCGAGACCGAGTTTGGCCCAGCACATCGGTAATGCCCCGCTGAAAGGCGGTTTCGCTGGTGAAGGGCCGGGGGGTGTAGATTAGCCCAAACACCGCCACCGCCAACAACAACCCGGTGCTAATCCGGCGGGGCAGCAGGGCAATGTGTTCCTGGCTGCGGGGGCCAGTCTGCCGCTGCGACGACTGCATCACCTGCCAAACCTGCCACATCCGCGCCATGCCCATGGTAAAAGTTAGCCCCATGGCTAGGTGAGACAGCCACATATAGTCGGGGTGCAGCAGCAAATACAGCTTGCCCGTAACGGTAAACCGCAGCAGCATGGCCGCCCACAGCAGCAGCATAAGACCATCAATAATGGCCTGCCAGGGCAACGGGGCGCGCTGGGGGGCGGGGGAACGGCGGCGGCGAGAGCGAAGGGAGGAGGAGGTCATGGAATCAGAGAGAGTTAGCATCCAGCATGGTCGTAATCCCCTAGAGGAGCCCCTAGAGGAGATTCTCAAACTGTTGGCGCAGGCGATCTAGCTCGGTTTGGGAGAGATTGGAACTGTCCTCAGTCTTGGCGTCCCGCTCGCCCTCCCGGAGAGCAGGGTCAGCATCGGGATCCCAATCGAGGGCCTCAACCCGGTTTTCAGGGGGGATGGCCAGGGATCCTTCGGGGACGATTTTGCAGCCATAGCCCGCACTTTCACAAAAGGCTTCGATCTCGTCTTGTTCCATCCCTTCCACGGTGGCCTCCGGGAAATCCTGGGCCTCTAGCATGAGGGCAAAGCGGGTGGCGTCGTCTTCGTTTTCAAACATCAGCACAATGTCCTCGCTGTCATCAACCCTGAGGGTGTGGATGCCCTCATTGTCGGTACGCGCATTGAACAGTAAAACGTACACCACCATAACCAAACTATCCATGTGAGTGATCAGGGCTTATCCCACGCTCAGCCCAAACGCAGCACCCTTGCCTTGGCTAAACGCTGGTCAACGGGATGGGCGGCAAAGGGAATGTATGCCAAGTCCGAACTACCCCCCCAATTCCCAACCTGTCAAACCATCGGAGCAAGGAAACCTCGTCCGTTGGAACCGGGGTTAAGCCATCAGGGTTTCGTATTAGATCGGAACAACGCCTATTCTATCGGGTTTGCCCCAGGGGATTTAAGCCACGGGCCAAGAATGCCCCTAGCGCAACCAGCGGATCCGTCACCTTAGCGTTTTGGGGGGATGCCATAGACAACACGAAGGCGTTCCTTTGCTGGGATGTCCATTACCATTAGCTAGAGATTTTTGGCTAACCTGAGCGAGGACGATACCCCATGGTGACCTGGGCGCTGAAGGAGTGGGATGCAGCGGTAACGGCTCTGTTAACCGGGCAGACGATTTTGTTACTGCGAAAGGGGGGGATTCGAGAAAAGCAGGGAGAATTCTCAGTGGTAACGCGCCAGGTGTTGCTGCTGCCCACCTTTGAACACCAAAAGCCGGAACTGATTAAGCCGGAGTTTCAGCCCTTGGTGCAACCCGCCCCCCCGGAGGCAAAGGCTGACTCCGTACCCTTTGCAGGCTGGGCCGACATTACCCACGGGTTCACGCTGCCCTCTACCGCTGCGGCCCTAGATTTGGTGCCCGACCTGATTTGGACGGGTCAGTTTGTGCAGGAGCGCCTCCATTGGCAGTCGGATCGCCCCCTCTACGGTCTTTTACTGCGGGCCTACCGCTTCCATGCGCCCGTTCAACTCCCCTGGCACAAGGGTTATCGGGGCTGTCGGTCGTGGGTAGATCTGGGGCAATCGGTCGCCGTGGAGGACAGCACCCCAGCCCTAGCCGACGCCGACTACCAGCATCGAGTGGATCGTATTTTGGCGGATTTGCCCGATGGGGCAACGCCCCTGTAGGCAGGGCAGAGATCCTAGGGTGGTCGGCCCGGCGGTGGCGCTGGATCACCAACCTTAACCAACTCTTGATGCAGCCCTTCACAGCGATCCCACAGTATTGAATGATGGAGAGGGATGAATTGCCATCTGCACCTGTGCGATGGCAGATGGGCTGTGGCCTGTTCCATACCGCTGTGTCCCCCTTAGACCAATCACTAGGACAATCACTATGATGAGCTTTCCCATTGACCTGGGCGCGTACCAACGAATTTCTCTAGATGCCGCTAACCCCACCCTCACCGACGAGCAACGCAGCGCCATCAAGGCCAATATTCAGCTCTGTCGTGATGCCATTGTCTTTTTCACGGCCACGGGGGCTGCACGGGGCGTAGGCGGACACACAGGCGGCCCCTACGATACGGTGCCCGAAGTGGTGATTTTGGATGCCCTATTCCGGGGCGCGGGCGAGAAGTATGTGCCCGTGTTCTTTGACGAAGCGGGACACCGGGTAGCCACCCAATACCTGATGTCGGTGCTGAACGGCGACATGCCCGCCGAGCAACTGATGCACTACCGCGAAGCCGGGTCTAAGCTGCCCGGACACCCGGAACTGGGCCTGACCCCCGGCGTCAAGTTTAGCTCTGGCCGTCTGGGTCACATGTGGCCCTACGTCAACGGTGTGGCCCTAGCCAACCCCGGCAAGACGGTGTTCTGCCTCGGTTCCGACGGTGCCCAGCAGGAGGGCGACGACGCTGAGGCGGCCCGCTTTGCGGTGGCCCACCATGTCAACGTCAAGATTTTGGTGGATGACAACGATGTCACCATTGCCGGACACCCCTCCAGCTACATGGGCGGCTACAGCGTCAAGCAAACCCTCGAAGGCCACGGCCTGACGGTATTTGAAGGCGACGGCGAAGACATCGACAGCCTCTACGCCAACATTGTTCAAGCCATCAACACCCCTGGCCCCGTGGCGGTAATCAACAAGCGCCCCATGGCGGTGGGCATCGAAGGCATCGAAGGCAGCACCCACGGCCACGATGTGATCTCCGTTAAAGCAGCCATTGCCTACCTAGAAAGCAAGGGCCACACGGCGGCGGTGGAGATCCTCAACAGCATTTCCCCCAGCCCCAACCCCTACGAGTTCATTGGCTCCAGCAAAAACGTGGGGGCCAACCGCAACACCTTCGGCGATGCCATGGTGGAGGTGCTGGGCGAGATGGACGAAGCCACCCGCAAGGCCAGCGTCCTCGTTGTGGATAGCGACCTGGAAGGCTCCTGTGGCTTGGCCCAAATCCGCAAAGCCTACCCGGAAATCTTCATCAGCGGCGGCATCCAAGAGCGGGGCAACCTGTCGGCGGCGGCTGGGTTCGGCATGGAGAAGGGCAAGCAGGGCGTCTTTGCCACCTTCGCCGCCTTCTTGGAAATGTGCATTTCCGAGATCACCATGGCCCGGTTGAACTACTCCAACCTGCTGTGCCACTTCTCCCACTCCGGCATCGACGACATGGCCGACAACACCTGTCACTTCGGCCTCAACAACTTCTTTGCCGACAATGGCCTCGACGACGGCTACGAAACCCGCCTCTACTTCCCCGCCGACCCCAACCAGATGAAAGCCTGCGTCAAAACGGTCTTCCACGACCCCGGCCTGCGCTTCATCTTCTCCACCCGCTCCAAGGTGCCGATGATCCTCGACGCCGACGGCAACGAAATGTTTGGCGGCGACTACACCTTCACCCCCGGTAAGGATGAAGTCATCCGCGAGGGCACCGCTGGCTACATCGTTACCTTTGGCGATTCGGTCTACCGCGCCCTGGATGCGGTGGAACGCCTGAAGCAGGAAGGCATCGACGTGGGCCTGATCAACAAAGCCACCCTCAACGTCGTAGACGAAGAGATGATGGCCAAGATTGGCAAAGCCCCCTTTGTGCTCGTCACCGAAGCCTTCAACCGCAAAACGGGCCTGGGCAGCCGCTTTGGCTCCTGGCTGCTGGAGCGCGGCTATACGCCCAAGTTCGCCTACCTCGGCACCCACGAAGAAGGCTGCGGCGGCCTCTGGGAACAGTACCCCCACCAGGGCATCGACCCCACAGGCATCATGGCCAAAGTGAAGGAACTCGTCGGGTAAGGGTTCGGAGTCTCACAAATATCACCTAAATCCAAAACCCCGGCTTCTTGAAGAAGCCGGGGTTTTCTTTGGGGGAGTTCATCGATACCTAAAAGACCATCCAGTTTTGAAGAATCATTACTATCTACAGGATTACAGCCCCAACGGACTGAAGTCATTCCTATCTAGGTCAATGAGGTCTAGGCCGTTGAGGTGATGGGATGTTTAGCACTCAACATCACTGGCTCACCCGCCTTTGGCAAAGTGTTTTGTTAAGTTTACTGATCAGCGGTGCAGGATTCGTTTTTGCGCCTGCTGTTGGGCCTGCCTTGGCCCTAACGAATGAGGAAATTGCCGCCCAAGTGGAGCACCTGCAACAATCCAACCAACGCTGGTTGCAGGTCGATTTATCTAGCCAGCGTTTGTATGCCTGGGAAGGTAACACGCCCGTCTATGCCGTTATTGTTTCCACTGGAAAGCCCTCAACGCCAACCGTTAGGGGCGTGTTTACGATTCAGTCTATGCATCGCACCGCCAGAATGCAAGGCGCAGATTATGACGTGCCCAATGTGCCATGGACGATGTATTTTCACCGGGGCTATGCCATCCATGGAGCCTACTGGCACCACAATTTTGGTACTCCCGTGAGCCATGGTTGCGTGAATGTTGCCGTGGATCATGCCGAGTGGTTTTTCCACTGGTCGAGTATTGGCACCCCCGTTGTTGTCCAAGAATGAAAGACGATTTCTAGGGTCTGGGTAGTCGTTGTCCTAGCTAGGTGTTGTTCGGCTATACATCAAGCATGTTGTTTGCATGACTTACGCTGTAGTCGTTCATTCTGCTACTCCTAAAAAAATAATTTTGGGCATTTACCTTCATCGTCGTCCCTGCGATCAAAGGGATATTGTCTTGGCTGAGAGCAATGTGGGGATACTCAGTTGGTATCAGGCTTTGAGCATTGAGCATGGCACGAGAGGTGATGACGACTAACTGCCATCGTAACAACTCCAGCGGATACCAAACCAATGACACAGTAATGGTGTGGCCATCCATTAAATCGACGTTGATGGTGTCTTCTGTGAAGTGGATAGAGATATACCGATGCTGCCTCATAGTCGATTAAAATGGATTCAGAGATCAGAAAACCAGGCTAGATAATCATTAGGTGATGGAATTTGAGTTTGATGAGAACAAGAGCCGCTCAAACAAACTCAAGCATGGCGTGGATTTTGTCGAAGCCCAGGTTCTCTGGCAAGATGATGACCGCATCGAAGTGCCTGCCCGTACCGCAGACGAGCCGCGATTGGTTATTGTAGGGAAAATTGGCTCAAAGGTATGGTCGGCAGTTGTAACCTAGCGAAACGGTAAGGTTCATATTATCTCAGTTCGGCGGGCACGGCAGCAAGAGGTAGAACTCTATGAAGGCAGAAGTGTTTGACCAAAAGTTTGACGAGGACCAGGAGGACATTATCGACGACCTCGATCTATCTCAACTCAAACGCCCTGGTTACGAACAGCGAAGCATCGACATTGATTTCCCAATTTGGATGATTGAGGCATTGGATCGCGAGGCATTACGGCTAGGAGTAAGCCGACAATCCATTATTAAAGTGTGGATTGCTGAGCGACTGGAACACATTTAAAAGAGATGTCTTTTATGCAATATCAAGACATTATCACTATTGAACCGGGCAAGCGTGGCGGAAAGCCCTGTATTCGGGGGATGCGGATTACGGTTTATGATGTGTTGGAATATTTGGCATCGGGGATGACCTATGAGGAAATTCTGGATGATTTTCCCTACCTCACCCAGACCGATATTCTGGCCTGCCTGAGTTTTGCGGCCAACCGTGAATGAATGCCGTAGCCGCCGCCGCAAATTTCCCACTGGGCAAGCTGTTCGGGTGGAGCGTTTGAATTTCAAGTGGCCTGGTCAAGCGGCTTGCTCATCTCGTACCGTGACCGAAAGCTTTAGCCCTAGGTCATGGAGTAGGGCTGATATTAAGTGAATGTTTGGCATTTCGCCACGGGAAATGAGTTGATAGTAAGTCTCCCAACGGGCGTTAGAGGAATCTGAAGGGTGGCCTATGTCCCGTCGAGCTTCTGCAACATTCTTAAGCGCTAGCAGCATCGGTTCAATGTCGCCATCTTCTAGAACGGCATCCAAATAAGCGGCGGCCTCGGCTGGATCTTTCAGGGATTCGATTAAGTAGGTGTGATAGCTCCTAGAAGCTTTCATCTTGCCTCCGTTGGAAATCTGTCCAGTATTACTGAGCCTTCAAGATATCTTGCCTTTGGGTGCTTTTATCGCCGCCACAGAGCAGCAGGATAAGCGTACTACCAGTTTCGGCAAAGTAAACCCGGTAGCCAGGGCCATAGTCGATTTTTAGTTCTGATACCCCTTCGCCAACGGAGCGCACATCTCCCAGGTTGCCTAGCTCAACTCGGGCGAGTCGTTTCTTGATTCTAGCTCTTGCCCTGATGTCGCGAAGACCATCTAGCCAGCTTACGAGCGGGCAATGGCCATGCTCTGTTCCGTAGAGGATGAGTTCTCGTGGGGTGGCCTCCATGCCTGTCATGGGCGGTGGGCTGGATTTGGCGGCGGTTGATGCTTAGCATTTTAGCAAGGGACATATAGAGCGCCTGCTGGAGGAAAGAGCTAACCGCATCTAAAATTAGATGAGATAAACGCTAGTTTTAGACAAGCCCAAAAAGCAGCCATGGTTCAAGATGTGCGCTACGTAACCGATGAATTAGGGGAGTGGGTGGCGGTTTTGCTAGATTTAGCCACCTATCAACGGCTCATGGCTACTCATAATGACCCGGATCTACTGGTGGGGCTAAGCAACGATGCACTGCTTGCCTTGGCGGAAAGCGCCCTGTCCCTAGCGGCTCAAAGCCAACTCCAGGATTTACTGAGCCGCCATGCCGACAGAGAACTGTTAGGCGATGACTTAGCAACCCTCGATCATCTCTTGGCAAGGGTGGATGACCTCAACCTGCTCAAGGCTAAAGCCCGCTACACCCTGGATTATCAAAGCTACCTCCATCCCCTATCCCAATGAGTAAGCTCACTCTAGAAATTTCTAGCGACCTAGCCGAAGCCCTACGTTTGCCTGAGGATGAGCGTCTGTCTCGGCTTCAGCAAGAACTTGCGATTCGCCTTTACCAAAAAGGCTTATTATCCTTTGGTAAAGCCCGTGAATTGGCGGCTCTCAGCAAGTGGGATTTCCATGAACTGCTGAGTCAGGAAGGGATTGAACGCAGCTATGACGAGGAGGAACTGGAGGACGATCTTGCGACCCTGGAGGCTTTGGGTTGAAAGCGGTTTCTAATTCATCGGTGTTAATTGCCCTCAGCGCTATTCAGCAGCTTGATTTACTTCAGCAGCGGTTTCCAGACGGGATTTTGATTCCTCCTGCGGTGTGGCATGAGGTGGTCATCACGGGTGGCGGACGACCTGGCTCTCAAGCTGTAGCAACTGCGTCGTTTATTCAGGTTTGTTCTATCACCAATAGGCCGCTGGCCCAGGTTTTGCAGGCCGAGCTAGATTATGGCGAAGCTGAGGCGATTGCTCTGTTTCTGGAGAACCCCACCGATGCTTTGCTGCTAGATGAAAAAAGTGCGCGGCGAGTAGCCGCCAGAATGCGCTTGCCCGTGCTGGGAACGGTGGGGATTTTGATTTGGGCCAAACAGAATGGCCTAATTGCCAGCCTCAAGGAGCAATTAGATCGACTGACCAATCAGGGCGGTTTTCGCCTAGGGCAGCGAATTTACCATCGGGCCTTGCAGCAAGTAGGAGAATAGGTTCTCTTATCTCGCTTTCGTTTCTGCGGCAGGGGCACCGCGCAGCATTCCTTCGGTACTGAGGTTTTCGCCTAGGGATTCCCAGCAGGAGAGGTGGATTGGTAATAGCTGTGGTATTCAAGTCTGTCTGGGTAGCTGTAGTTAGGTGGCTCAATAGCGCAGCCATTTGGTGAGCACACGCATGGGTCTGCCCGTTTTGGGGTCAATCTGAGGTTTACTCCAGGCTCTAGCTTCGGCAAAGCCCAGGCGATGGAGGATTTTGACCACCAAGTCGAGGCCAGTGGCGGAACCGATGATGGTAATGAGAATCGGTTCGCGACTGGGCTGGGTAGGCGCAGGGTCGCTGGGTGGAGCGCTGTAGATTTCGCTGTTGGGGATGAATTCTTCTGACATAAGCACACCAGGTCAATGTAGTCACAAGTGTGACATTAGCACAGGCGCGATGTATCCACAAGTGTGACATTTACCTTCGCGTGCGGCTCTGACAAGATTAGGGCATGGGAAGGGCAAGCGACGCACTGAAGCAGGTTTTAGACACCTACAGCATTAGCCAGAACAAGCTGGCGGTGACGATGGGCATTAGTCGCGCCAATGTGGGGCGCTGGTACCATGGGCTTGACCCCAGTGCTGAAAACATTGCTCAGATTACCCAGGCACTTAAAACCCTGAACCCCCTGGCGGCTAAGGAGTTTGTTAAGCTCTATCTAGGTAACCTTGTCGAAGATGACCAGGCTAGCGAGTCATAGGTGATGGGCTTTTGGATGAATCTCTATGAAGGCAACAGCGTTTGACCAAAAGTTTGACGAGGGCCAAGAGGACATTATCGATGACCTCGACTTATCTCAACTCAAACGCCCTGGGTACGAACAGCGGCGCATTGATTTCCCAATTTTAGATACTAAGCTCAAAGATAAAGCCGATGACTCAACTCAGTGCTCTAGAAATACCTGATGCCCTCTATACCCAAATTCAGGGTATGGCCTTGTCTCAGTCTCGCTCTATGAACGAGCAAATTGTGGCACTACTTCAGCGGGCGCTAGACATTGAAGCCCAGCGGCATAGCCAAGCAAAAATCTTACAAGAGATTCATCAAGCACGATGGACACCTCCTGAAATCGTCCCCGACAGCGTAACCCTTTTACGAGAAATTCGGGGATACGATGAGTGACCCCACCCGCTGCGTGGTTGATGCTAGCGTTGCTATTAAGCTTTTCATCGAGCAAGAAGGATCGGCCCAAGCCGAAGCGCTCTTTGACCAACTCAGTACCCAACCAGGCACCGAGTTGTATGTACCGGATCTGTTTTTTGCTGAATGTGCCAATGTGCTCTGGCAGTATGTGCGCCGGGTCAACTACCCGCCGGATAAAGCAAAAGCAAGTTTGGCTCGGCTGAAGACGTTGTCTTTGCAGACGGTCGCTATTCAAGACGTTGTCAGTGAAGCGTTAGAGATTGCGATTACCCACAACATTTCAGCCTATGATGCCTGCTATGTTGAATTATCTGAACGCTTGCAGTTGCCTCTAGTGACCGCCGATCAGAAATTGATTCGTGCGCTTGCAGGTACGAATTACCAAATTCAAAACTTGATGGATTGAAATCGAGAATATTTTTTCGGCTGAGGGCAATACGCTCGAATATCTTCTGATCCCAGTGTTAGCAAAGCCAGAGTCTCCCCCGACTCAGCCACAAATTCTACTTCAAAAGCTTGTCTGTCCGCGTAGCAATGAACAATCGCACCCCGACTACCCTTCGATAAGCCATGCTCAGGTATATCGTGGGTCAGCATAACGACATCGAGTTCTTTAATCATGTCGTCACCTTGTTCTTGCTTCTGGGGAAGGTGCGCCACGCAGCATTCCTTCGGTACTGAGGTCTTCGTCGAGGGATTCCCAATGAATGCCGTAGCCGCCGCTGCAAATTTCCCACTGGGCAAGCTGTTCGGGTGGGGCATTCAACAGACGCGGATACCAAACCAGCGGCACGGTAACGGTGCGGCCATCCATTAAATCAACGCTGATGGTGTCTTCTGCGAAGTGGATATCTTTGACCGTAATAATTCACTCCCCTCCTGGCTAAATCGCTATAACCTTTTATCTCTCATTCAAAGGTAGGGGTGGTGTGAACAGTTGCCTTTAGCGTCCTTTACCCTTTACCCGCTTACTGGAAGATACAACTTTAATAGCCTGCCTTATAAGACTTCCAAGCAAGATACCAAAAAAGGGGAAGTGTGATAGGCCATAATGGAAGAATTACTCCGAGAATCAAGAATATAACAGTCCTGAATTTAACAGTATTTGCTTGTTCCGCAGCCATAGTGACTCCTCCTGCATCAGCCTACATTAGCTAAACATGTTTCAATTTTCAACAATCTATGACGCAATCATTGAATTGACAAAGAGCATATCTAAGACTAACCCAAGCCAAGAGATATGAATCTGCGCATTATTGAAATTTAAATCAAGTAAAGTCCTATTAGATTATACTATCTAAATGTTCTCTCAAGTCGTTTAGCGAGATTTAAACCACAAAATCCCCCTCTTTACTCCTGCATTAACGTCATCTAATATACTTTTAACATCCTTCACTGTATTAAACAGGCCATTGCCAATTGAATCGCCAATATCACCAATATCTTCTATCACCTTTTGCTCTCGCCTAAAAATAGTGTAGTCGGATGAGCCTGGAAGCATTCTAAAATTAGCCTCATACAATGCGGTACAGCTTTCTGCATAAGGCAAAAGATTATATACTTCTTCTCCCTTCCTTAAAGAGTTCAGCGCATCTTGACCAGCAGTTGTAGTCGCAGTAAATAGAGATGTGTAAGTTGAAATATTTTTGTGCCATTCTAAATTACTACCTTGTGAAAACCCCTGCGATTGGTTTGGCTTCTGAATGACTTGGCTGATGATTTCCCCTGCGGCTGTCTTTGCTATTACAATTGTTCCTTTGGCGATTTCCGCTCTCCACTTACGTGCCTGCTCAACTCTGGCCTTGAAAGTGGTGCTTATCGGCAGAGAAAGCTCGCCTTCAATGAGAAGATAATCATGAATATTAGCGAATTTAGCTTTTGCAGCAGAACCATGAAACTCTTGTTCAGTTTCAACTATCCAGACTTTTTCGTTTTTCTTTAAATCCTCTTCTGAAAGAAGCTTTACCCAACAACTCGGACAAAATAAAAGTCCTTCCCAGACCCTTTGATTGCAATTTTCGCAACGAATTCGATTTTCCACCCTAAGTATCCTCCTGAAAATAAGTCAAACTCAAAAAGTCTATTTTGAAGTGAGAACAAGTTTTAGCACCTCCTCGAGATGTTCTAGACCGCAACCAATAGGACTACCCGCCCATTCAACTAGGGCACTAACTCGATCTGCCTGTGGAGATGTCGCAGAAGGAATATTTCCAGAGGGTACCTCTAGTCCAAACACAACTCGATTAAATTGAGGTGGCGGTAAACTAGAAAGTATTTGATAGAGTTGACTTAGCTTATTAAAGCGCTCAAGCTTTCGTTTCTTGTCAAGATATGCACAAGCTGCTGGATCCCCAAGTTCTGCAAGCAGGATTAGCTTCAGTTCTTCAGTGTCAAGTCCCAAGTTTTCAAGTACTCGATTTGCCACTCCTTCTCCATCTCGGATAATTGCCAGCAACAAATGCTCAGTTCCTTGATAACCATGACCAAGCTTTCTTGACTCTTCCAATGCAAACTCTAAGATTCTCTTTGCCCTTGGGGTAAATGGAATTTCTTCTGCTA
Source organism: Spirulina sp. (assembly GCA_044070495.1). Lineage (GTDB taxonomy): Bacteria > Cyanobacteriota > Cyanobacteriia > Phormidesmidales > Phormidesmidaceae > Nodosilinea. Next base: position 47,237 of record JBIPSI010000020.1, read on the forward strand.
CAGCGTCATTTCCAAATCCAATAATTTGCTCTACCTGGACTCGAGAATTATGCCAGTTAACACCATATGAATTTAGTATCTTGGCAGCAATCCCACTTCCTTCACCAATGAGTCCAACCAAAATTTGTTCAGAGCCAACAAAATTATGTTTTAGACGACGGGACTCTTGTTGAGCAATCATAATCGCCTTGATTGATTCATTAGTAAAATGTTCAAACATCATTCTCAACTGGGGGATCTTCCGGGGTCAGGGGGATAAGACAAGCTAATGTCTAGGCACAGCAAAGCTTTCAGCAGGCTCAATACAAACACTACGTATCGAATGATACGGTTTTAACCGCAGATCCGGCAGAACCTAACTAACTGGCCCTGTGCAGTAAATGAGGAAGTTTTTATTTTTATAGTAATGTTACACACATATTATCACATCTAATTTCCACAGAAATTAGAGCAAATCCTTGATTACAACCCTTACTTATCCTATAGACAAGAATCGATCAGTCAAACAGGGACTGCTAAATTCTAGCTTAGCAAAAGGGATAGACGCAAACGCCTATCCCCCCTTGGGATTTCGAGTTTGTATGCCTCGCCCGTTAAGTCAGTGAGGCTCAGCCATGAGATGCACCTAGCGCCCATCGGTCTAGAGCAGCATGCTTAAGCGGGAAGCGCTGCTTGCCAAAGGTAGGTGCTCATGAAAATTACGTGTCTACACCTTCGCATCCTCCTTCACCAGCTTCTCCCAGCCCAGGTCTTTGAGGCTGTCGTTGCGGCGGAGGGGGCGGGTGACGAGTTCTAGGATGTCGCGGGCGTTGGTAAAGCCGTGGATTTGGGCGAAGGTGAACTCCACCGACCACTTGGTGCTAATGCCGCGAGCTTCTAGGGGGTTGGCATGGGCCATTCCGGTGATGACCAAGTCGGGGCGCAGTTCTTGGATGCGCTGGATTTGGTTGTAGTTATCGGGTTTTTCGGTGATTTTGGGCAGGGGTTGGCCCATGTCGTTGCAGGTTTTTTCGAGCAGGGCGAGTTCGGCGGCTTGGTAGCGTTTATCCATGTAGGGGATGCCGATTTCTTGTACCGTCATGCCGCAGCGGGTGAGGAAGCGGGCCAGGGAGATTTCCAGCAGGTTATCGCCCATGAAGTAGACGGATTTGCCGCGAATAATTTGCAGGTAATCTTCGAGGGATTCCCAGATTTTGGCTTCCCGTTCATCGAGGCCTTGGGGTTCGATGCCAAAGACGGAGCAGATTTTCTCCACCCAGGCGCGGGTGCCGTCGGGGCCGATGGGGAAGGGGGCACCGATCAGCTTGCACTTGCGGCGGCGCATCAGGGTGGTGGCGGTGCGCGACAGGAAGGGGTTGATGCCTGCCACGTAGTAGCCTTCGTCGATGACGGGGAGTTCCGTATAGCGCTTAGCGGGGAGCCAGCCGGAGACCTTGATGCCCTGCCGTTTTAGTTCCAGGGTCATTTGGGTGACGATGGGGTCGGGCACGGAGCCGAACAGGACGAGGGGCGGGTGGTCGTGGTAGGGGGTATCTTCGACGGCTGGGATGTCTTCTTCTTTTTTGCGGCCTAGGCCCAGCAGCTTTTGAATGCCGCCATTCTTAGGCTCTTCCTTGACAGCAGCGGGCTGCTGGGCGGCGGCTTCTTCCTCGGTGGGGCAGCGCTGGGCCATGGCGGCCAGGACGGTGTCTTCCCCTTGGGTGAAGGCGTAATCCAACCCGTTGGCGCGGGCGACCACGATGGGAATGCCGAGTTCGGCCTCTAGGCGGGGGGCCAGCCCTTCGAGATCCATTTTGATGATCTCGGTGGTGCAGGTGCCAATCCAGACGATGACGGAGGGGTTGCGGTCGCGCTTGATGCCCTCACAGAGGCGCTTCAGTTCTTCGTAGTCGTTGAGCTGGGCGGAGATGTCGCCTTCTTCGAGTTCGGCCATGGCGTAGCGGGGTTCGGCGAAGATCATCACCCCCATGGCGTTTTGCAGAAAGTAGCCACAGGTCTTGGTGCCGATTACCAAAAAGAAGCTGTCTTCAATTTTTTGGTAGAGCCAAGCTACGCAGCTAATCGGGCAAAAGGTGTGGTAGTTTCCGGTGTCGCAGTCAAATTCTAGGGCGGAGGCGTTGGGCTGGGCTTGGGCGAGGGTCATAGCAAGGATTGGGGTAGGGGATCGGGGGACGGGCCTACCTGGGTCTATCGTTTTCCCGCCCACCGGATCCGGTGCAAACCTCGTCATCGTGGGTGGGGGGCGGTGGGGGAGTCATGTCCAGGGTAATCGGTGTCGGGGGGATGGCCTCCGGTTCGGAAACCTCCTCCGCTGGCACCAGGGAAACCTCAGGTCGGGCGCTGCTGGGCAACATGTGCTGTGCCTTCGCCAACGCCTCTAGCTCCTTCACCGGGTTGGTGTTTAGGCCCAGGGCGGCAATAATGCGGTCGGGGCTGCTGCTCAGGCTTACCACCAGGGGCAGCAGATTGTTGAGGTCGGGTTCTAGGGTGGAGAGCACGCCCAGAATGAAGCCCGATGACGGTCGCCGTTGGCCGTCGAGCGTCACCCAAATGCCCAATTTGTCGATCCACTCGCGGTTGTCGCGGTAGTAGGACAGCCACTTGATTTTTAGCGAGCGCCGCAGTTGTTTACTGTTCACAGATCCTCGTGGGCGGGGTTCGCCAATCTCTAGTTCAGAGATGGATTAAACCAGAAAACCGTACCGGGAGTCAGTGATATACCAGTGATTTGCTAGGGAGATTCGCTATAAATCAGAGCCATCGGACAGTAGGGGATGATCTTCGTTGGCTTCGATGGTGGTCGTTTCTTCGCCGTTGTCCAAAATCATCTCTGGGTCGAAATTGAGACCCAACACCTGTACCAGGGCGTCTTCATCAGAGTTGAGCTGATAGAAGGGCACCATCAGGTTCGAGAGCTTTGGCTCTAGGGCATTGACCACCCCCAAAATCAGGAAAGAGGACGGTCGGCGGCCCCCATCGGGCGTACGGACAGAGGTTTGCTGCATTTGGATGGTCAACCAGCCGCGATTGGCTTGCACATAGTCCAACCACTTCTGGCGGATGACCTGGGTAAAGTTCTCAAAAAAGGCCATAATCCTGCCTCGTTTGCTAAGTTGAATGGCTGCGTACCGATGATAATGCAGCCCTTCCAAATCAGAACTTTATCCGGTGAGATCTTTGCAGCGGGGGGGATGCCCTCACCCTAAATCCCTCTCCCAAGCTGGGAGAGGGACTTTGAAATTGTCTTCCGGCTCCCCTCTCCTCCCTGGGAGAGGGGCTGGGGGTGAGGGCCGATAGGATCAAACCATCATCAGATCCAGCTCCTCCACCTCCTGCTTGGGGGCATCGGCGGGGGGATTGAGGTAGAAGTCCGACAGCAGGCTGAATAGGTCGCGGTCGGGGGTTTCGGTGGGTACTACGCCTTCGGGACGGGCCAGGATTTGGTCGGCGATGTTGAGGTAGTACTGGCAGACGGGTTCCAGGGCGGGATCGGTTTCCGCCATTTCAAACACCGTCTTACCCTTCACGCGGGAGATGCGGATGTCTTCAATCAGCGGCAGAATCTCCAGCACGGGCATGGGCACATGCTCGACGTACTTGTCGATCAAATCCCGCTTGGAGGTGCGGTTGCCGATCAAGCCTGCCAGCCGCAGGGGGTGAGTACGGGCCTTCTCGCGTACCGAAGCCGCAATACGATTGGCGGCAAACAGGGCATCAAAGCCGTTGTCGGTGACGATCATGCAGTAGTCGGAATAATTCAACGGGGCCGCAAACCCACCGCAAACCACGTCGCCCAGCACGTCAAACAAAATCACGTCAAACTCGTCGAAGGCGTTCAGTTCCTTCAGCAGCTTCACGGTTTCGCCCACCACATAGCCACCGCAGCCTGCCCCCGCCGGAGGCCCACCCGCTTCCACGCAATGCACGCCGCCATAACCCTTGTAGATCACATCCTCCGCCCACACGTTCTCGTAATGGAAATCTTTTTCTTGCAGCGTGTCGATGATGGTGGGAATCAGAAACCCGGTGAGGGTAAAGGTGCTGTCGTGCTTGGGGTCGCAGCCAATTTGCAACACCTTGCGACCCCGCTTAGCCAGGGCCACGGAAATATTGCAACTGGTGGTGGACTTGCCAATGCCCCCTTTTCCATAAACAGCGAGCTTGAGTGTCTGGTTGTCCATAGGGATGACGCGATGTAGGTAGGGCAAACGAGAAGTGGGATCCCCCCTAGCCCCCCTTGTTAAGGGGGGAACTGGAGTCAAACTCCCTTTTTGGGAAGGGGGAATCAGAGTCAAAGTCCCCCTTCCCAAGGGGGATTTAGGGGGATCAAATCTAGGCAACAGTTCACCCAGGGGCACCTTGCGGTTTGGGGATAGGCCACCCGCAACGGCAGGGCACCCCCAGAGGATCTGTTTTCAAACTTGGTCTACGTCGATGGGGTCTGACGCAGCCCAGGGTGTTTCGGCTGTTTGGATTATGCGCACAGCCCCAGAGCCTTGAGAAGGGGCGTTGAGAACGACTAGGGGCGTAAATCAGTCCTTAATAGACTAAATCGATTTTAAGCAGCTTTCCTAGCCTCAAAATCTGATTCAAGGATTTATAAATCCTAAAAATCAGTTTTGTGTAAATATTAAAATTAAATTAGAACAATAACAAAAACCAAATCCTTAAATCTTTTAGCGCAGAATATTTCCGCCTAGGTAGTGGCAATCGGGCCATCCTCCCGCCTAGGCCGTTGCCCGCCAAACCTGGCCAACGCCCAAACCATCAAAGGGTCAGGTCTTCTGTCCCTGGGTGTCTGACATTCTCAAGGGTAGGTTGGGTGCAGTGAAGCGAAACCCAACGCTCACGGAGGTTTTGGGGCTTGTTGGGTTCTGCTATCGCGCCACCCAACCTACGAGAAATCAAGGCCTCGCGGAGTTGTATCAGTCAGCCAGATCCTGACCTCTAACGTCTCCCAATGCTGTAGAGGACAGCCCGATGCAGAATCTTTGGCCCATCGCGTAGGGTGCATTCGCGAAGCAATGCACCACCCAGCAGTTTCGACCGAGTCATCAGCCTGACAGGCTCGTTGATTCGGTTCTTGGCCTGTCGCGATCCCTGGCCGCGATTCAACGAAATCGAACTTTCTCTATAGATTTGTAAAACTTTTGTCTGTGCAACGAACTGTTGCCGATTGTGTGGAGATAGTTGCAATCCTCTTTCTCCCACTGGCCCCATGCAGGAGGTGAGTCTCAGTGGTGGATGGGGTCAGGAATTTTTGGCGCTGGCCGAGCCGTTCGATGGGGCGATGGTTGTGGATCAACCCTAGCAATGGCGGTTTTCTCCGGCATTTCTCAGGAAGATGGGTTCTAATAAGTCATTGTCCCTAGTTATTCCAGCGAGTTTGCCGATGGTTGCCTCCCCCCCCTCTGTTTCCGCCGTTTCCACTGAATCTGCCGCTGTCCTTGGCGTAACGCCCTTTGATCAGCGGATTGGCCAACCCCTCACCAAGCTGCCGATTACGGTGCTGCAAATTAACCTAGGGCGGCGCTGCAACCTGGCCTGCACCCATTGCCATGTAGAAGCAGGGCCAAAGCGCACGGAGGAACTCTCGGCAACGGTGTGCGACCAGCTCATTGAGGTGATTCGCCGCTATCCGCAACTTGCCACGGTAGATTTGACCGGTGGTGCCCCAGAGATGAACCACGGCTTTCGGCCCATCGTAGAGGCGGCCAGGGCGGCGGGCAAAACCGTGATGGTGCGCACGAATTTGACCATCTTTTTTGAACCGGGCTATGGCGACCTGCCGGACTATTTCGCCCACCATCAGCTTCAGGTAGTGGCTTCGATGCCCTGCTACCTAGAAAACAACGTTAACCAGCAGCGCGGATCGGGGGTCTACGATGCTTCGGTGCGGGCCTTGCAATGGCTCAACCAACTGGGCTATGGCCAAGACCCCAACCTGCGGCTAGATTTGGTCTACAACCCCCCCGTGCCCCGCTCCGCCGAGTTCTCCCTCACCCCGCCCCAGGCCCAGCTCGAGGAAGACTATCGCGCCTACCTGAAAACCCACTTCGGCATTGCCTTCAACCAGCTCTATACCCTCACCAACCTGCCCATTGGCCGCGTCAAACAAGCGCTAATGGCTCAGGATCTCCATGAACCCTACCTTCAGTTCCTCTCGCTGCACCATAATGACGCCACCGTGGCTAATGTCATGTGCCGCAACCAGCTTTCCGTGGATTACCTAGGAAATCTCTACGACTGCGACTTTAACCAAATGGAAGGGGTGCCCTGCCGCCTGCCCAACGGTCAACCCTTCACCGTGGCAGATTTGCTAACGGAAGCGGGATTAGATCAGCTTCAAACGGTGCAAACGCGGCCCTACTGCTATGGCTGCACGGCGGGCAGCGGATCTAGCTGTGGCGGTGCGTTGGTGGATTGAGTATTGACCCATCAGGAGGGGGTCGTTAGCTGAGCTTGCCATAGGGCCATCGCCATCTGGTTCAATAGGGTTTCTGCGTCAAAGGGCTTATCCAAAAAGGCGTTGGCCCCCAAGGCTCGGGCGAGGGTTTCGTGGCTGGGAATACCGCTAAAGGCGACGATCGGCACCTCGGTATTGTGGGCGCGTAGGATTTCGATCAAGGTTAGGCCGTCTACGACGGGCATCATGATGTCGGTCATGACGAGCTGAATGGTGTCTTGGTGCTGTTGGTACAGTGCTAGGGCGGCGGCCCCATCCTCGGCCAGGATGAGGTGATAGTGGTGGCTTTCGAGGAGCGAACGCAACATTTCGCGCAGGATTTCTTCGTCCTCCGCCAGCAGCACCGTTGCCCCTGGGGGGCTGGGGAGGATGGGCCGTGGCGAGGCTTCCTCATCTCCGGGGACAGGGTCGGCAACCTGGGGAAGGTATATCTGAAACCGGGTACCCTGGCCCACTTCGCTCCAAACCTGTAAAAAGCCGCCGCTGTCCTTCACCAATTCGCGCACGGTGGCCAAACCCAAGCCGGTGCCCTGTTTGGGGGCTTTGGTGGTAAAAAACGGTTCAAACATCCGCCTTTGCACCTCAGGGGTAATGCCGATGCCGGTGTCGGCCACGGTAATCACCAGGTAGGGGCCACTATGGGCCTCTGGAATTTGGCTGGCCATGGCCTCGTCCACCTGGGTTTGGGCCACCGCCAGGGTGAGGGTGCCGCCCTTGGGCATGGCGTCGCGGGCGTTGACGCATAGGTTGAGGAGGATCTGGTGCAGGTAGGTGGGGTCGGCCATAATTCTGCCCAGGGGCGCGGTAACGGGGTCTGATGGGGGCAAACTAGCCTGAATTCGGATAGATTTCGGAAAACTTTGCTGAATTAGCGCAATTTCCTCCCATAGCAATGCCACCGGATCGACAGGGATGGGATCGCCGTTGGGGGCGCGGGTGACCGCCAGAATTTGTTTAACTAGGTTGGCTCCCCGTTGGGCACTCCGTTCGATTAGGGCGAGTTGATCCTGCCCCTTGTCGTCTAGCCCTGGCTGGGTCTGCCCCAGGTTTTGGGCCATGGTCAAAATGGGGGTGAGGACGTTGTTGAGGTCGTGGGCGATGCCGCTGGCCAAGGTGCCCAGATTCTCTAGCCATTGGGCATGGTAAAACTGGGCTTCCATCGCCTTCCGTTCAGTGATGTCGGTGGAGATGCCGCCGAGGGCGTAGGGTTGGCCCTCGGCATCGTAGAGGGGAAACTTGACGGTGATGTAGCTGTGATTACCATCGGCAAGGGGAACCGTCTCCTCAACTTGCAGCCGTTGGCCCGTGTCTAGCACCGTGTGGTTTTGAGCAGCAAAGAGATCGGCGGTCTTGGTGGGCCACACCCCATGGATGGGCTTGCCGATCAGGGCTTCTGGCGTGGTCGCGAGCTGTTGGGCATAGCTCTGGTTGACCAGCAGATGCCGGTTCTGCCTATCGATGAGATAAATGATGGCAGGGGAGTTGTCTAGAATGGCCTGGAGCCGTCGCTCACTGGCCCGCAGAGCCTGTTCGGTGGTGCGCCGTTCAGTGATGTCTACGGCGGTGCAGACATGGCCAATAATTTCTTGGTGGCTGGCCTGAATGGGGGCAAAACCCATGGAAATCCAGCGAATGGTTCCGGTTGGGGTTAGCAGCCGAACGTCGGGCGGGCTTTGGAGGTCGTCACCTTCTAAATAACTGGCCCAGGCGGTGGATAGGGCCTCATAATCGTCGGGATGAACGCTATGAAGCCAGCCAGCCCCCAGGCAGTCTTCGTAGCTAAACCCTGAGAGTTCGCACCAGCGGGGGTTGACGTATAGGCAAACGCCATCGGCATTGGTCTGACAAATGCCAATGGGGGCCGCTGTACTGAGGGAACGAAAGCGGGCCTCACTTTCCTCCAGCACCGTCTGCATGGCCTCCCGTGCAGCGAGCTCGTTGCGGGCCTGGGCGTAGAGTTCAGACTGGTGGATGGCAATGCCCACCTGGGTAGTCAACCGCTTCAGCAGGGCAATGTCTGAACCTTGCCACTGGCGCGGGGCATCACACTGATGGGCGATCAACAATCCCCAAAGGATCTTTCCCCTAAAAATCGGTACGGCCAAACTAGCCTGCACCTGAAACTGCTGCAACAGATCCACGTAGCAAGGTTCTAAACCGGGCTGACGAATGTCGTCTAAGACCGCCACATGGCCCCGGCGAAAGGGTTCAATTAAGCGATCAGCAAAGCAGGGGTCGGCAATGGTCGTGGACTGAATCGCTGTCCACCCATCGCCCACCGATTCCATCACCACATCGCCCTGCCAGTTGGGCCAAAAGCGAAAAATGACGACGCGATCACAACTCAGCCAATCTCGCACCCGATTCACCGCCGTGCAGAGTACCTGGCTAAGATCGAGGGACTGGCGAATTTCCTGGGCAATGTCGCCCAGCAAATACTCCTGGCGAATTTGCTGCTCTAGGGTAAGGGCAGCCACCTTACGATCGGTGACATCGCTAAATAAGACAGCCGCCTGGCGGGTTCTCCCATCGCCAATCCGCGAGACATAGGACGAATACCAGCGTTTGGTGTGTTCGTTATAGTTCTCTAGGCGAATGGGCTGCCCGGTCCGCACAACTTGCTCGTAGACGGCAAGGCAGTGGGCGTTTGTGGTTGGCGTAATCTCGCCGCCCAACCGACCCACGACGTTTTTTAAACCGGTCTGCCGTTCAAAGGCTGGGTTGACTTCCATAAAGCGGTAATCCACTGGATTACCAGCTTCGTCCTCAATCAACTCGATAATACAGAAGCCCTCATCCATCAAATTAAATAAAGATTGATACCTGGCTTCCGAAACCTGAAGGGTCTGTTCGGCGTAGGCCCGTTCGATGCGGGGAAAGGTGCGGTTGGCCACCTCTTGAATCAGATCAATCTCATCGTTACGCCAGCGGCGGACGGCGGAATCACCGACTACAAACAGGTATTTCCAAACCCCTTGGCGATGAAAGGGCACGGCAATGTAGGCATAGGCCTTGAGGGCAGCGTAGCGCTGGCTATCGACGCGAGGATCGCTCTGGGTATCGTTGATGATAATGGGGTCTCCGGCCCGTGCCGCCCGCCGGAAATCTTCGTTGATAAAGTCGGAGAGACAATATCTCCCCGCCACCTCTGGGGTATCGGCGGTGTGCCAGGCGTGGTAAGCCATCGCCTGATCGTGTTCCTCGTCAATTTCAAAAAACAGGCAGGTGGTCGTCGCTAGATACGCGCCTACCTTTGCGCCGATGGCCTGCATAATGTCCTGGGCGGTCGAAAGCCGAGAAAAGTCATCCTCAAGGCTGGCAAAAAAGACCAGGTGCGCGGCGATGCTTTTGAGATCCGGCACCGTATCCACCGTGAGAAGACGGCCTGAGGCTGCCCCAGAGGACGGCGCAGCAACCACTTCTCCATACTGCGGATTGAGCTGATACCCCCGCCGAGGCACCGTTTTCACCAGGTCTGCCGGGGCACCGTGCTCGCAAAGCACCCGGCGCAACCGCTGGATCTGGGTACGAATCTCGCTATCCCTGGGAGGAGCTAAGCCACCCCAGCCGCGCTCTGCCATGGCGTGGGCACTCAGAATGGCGGGAGCCCAACGCAGCAAGATTTCCAGCAGCCGGTATTGCAGAGGCGTTAAGGGCAGATCTGTCTCACCATAGCTCACCTGTAGCTGGCTAGGATCTAAGCACAGGGAACCCCATCTCAACACCGGGGACTTTAGCTGATTAGAACGATGATTCTGCATGACAACGAGTTCGGATTTTCAGCGGAACTTAAACAACGGTTCACCCCATTGATGAAAGAAACGCAAGCTATTAGAGTACCTATCGAAGGTTTATTGCCGACTCTTCAAGACAGGCGCGATCACCCGTTTTTAGGTTTTTCTGCCACGCCCTGCATTTCTCTCAATGATAACCTCCTTCACAAATTCCTTACAAGTATCTTGCATAATCTTAAAGAAGAAAGTAGTTCACCTTTTAAGGGCAGATAATGTAAAGCTATATAAACGCCATTGTCCTGATGGGTTCGATTGAGAAAAATAAATTTTGAATAAATTTCAGGTGTTTTGTAAGTCTCGTTAGATTCACACTTTTAGATCATCACAGTTTTAGATCAATAGAGTTTGCATCCTATCATCAGGCAAGGTTAACAAAAATGAACATAGCATCAACCATAAAATCAAGATCTTTTCACATGTCTTGCCAGCGATGCAAATACTATCAACACCAAGGCAGACGGGGTGGGCAGTGTCATCGGCTCGATGTACCCGTTAAAGCCGATTGGCGTGCCTGTTCCTTAGCTATTTCTGTATTTTTAGCCGCCTAGGATCGGTCTATTCTTCCTGATTGACTGGCAAAACTTGCCAGAACTGCCACAGGCTCAGGAAACTTAATCCCCTGATTGCCTGACACATCTTCTATGTAGGTTAGGTGCAGCGATGCGGAACCCAACACTCGCCGAGGATTTCGAGCTTGTTGGGTTCTGCTATCGCGCCGTCCAACCTACCGAACGATACCTGAGACAACCCTTTTCAAACCCCCTCAAAGAGACTCATTCATTGACACAAAACCTTAGCGAAATGGAAGGTGGCGAATGGCCTACTACCTTTCTACAAGTACCTTGACAGCGCATAGCCAAGCGCATTCTTCTTCTTAGGTTCTTGTATATCTAAGGACATTTTTCGGTTACCATATCCCTTACATTTTTTCTTTGTTGCCCCCGGTATTCGATATGATCATCTCTTTAAGTTCCATCACCCATCGAACCAGTCAACTTTTCAGCCAATCAGGCTCAGCCCTGAAGCAATTTTTGAGGCCCCAACAGCCTTGGTGGGTGAAAATTCACACTCAAAACCCAACCTATACCTACTACTTTGGGCCTTTTGATGGTAAGGCAGAGGCTATGGTGGCACAGGCAGGCTACGTTGAAGACTTAGAGCAGGAAAATGCTCAGAATATTCGGCTTGAAGTGAATCAATTTTCTCCCCAGCAGCTAACGATTGATGAAGACGTGCTATCTCCGCTAGCTCGCTGAGTAACCAGCAATTCTCAGTATGACTAGGCTGGTGAATAAAATACCGCTCAGGCTGAGGGCGAACGGCCAATTTGCCAAAATGAGAATTGCTGCTGAGTAACAAACCTGAGTTCGGGTTAAGCTCAGCAGCCCTATGCCCTGGCAGCCCTCACCCCCAGCCCCTCTCCCACGAGGAGAGGGGAGCTAGAAAGGCTCAAAGTCCCTCTCCCTTGGGGAGAGGGATTTAGGGTGAGGGCTGAAGTACAAGCTGGCAGTAGGTTTCTCAAGATTGAAGTGTTTGGCTTATCCCGAACTGAGGTTAACAAGGTATGCCCAAGGAGGGATTGGGTATCCCCTTGCTACGCCCAGCATAGCCGCTACCCGCTATCGGCGGCGGCTTGACTATGTCCACGCCATGATGCCTACAGTTCAGAGTCAACGGGAAGGCCGCTGGGGGTTTGAAGGGAGCGACCATCCACAGGGGTGGCCACTGGCGCAGGGATCGGGAAGGCGGGTTCATCGATGGCAATGTGAAGGGTCTCGCCGGGAACCCCATGCGGCCCTTGGGCCACCGACCACCGGGCTGGGCCAGATCCCATGGTGCCCGATAGCAGGTTTAAGACGCCCACAATGGCAACGCCTGCCCCGGCCATGGTAACCATCCGCAGCCGACGATTGAGGCATTGAAACACCCCGGAGAGGGTGACTTCTGGATCGCAAGGGGTGTTACAGGCATCCTCTCGCAGACCATGGCGCAGCGCCATAAGGCGGTTGTATAGGCACTTGGCGGTGGGGTCATTGTGGAGCCAAGTTTGGACAAGGCGACGCTCCTCCGGGGTCACTTCCCCATCGAGGTAGGCGCTCAGCAGTTCAAAGCGATCTCGTTTCATTACATCTAGGTCCGAACACATCGCTACAGCGGAACCGAACCGGGGACTGACTTGGCCGTAGTGGCCCCCGCGACCTTGGAGTGAAACCGGCGTGTAAGGGGAGGTGGACATACCGAAAACAGCACCTAAAGTCATGACACTAGACGACAGAGGCGACTCCCAGGTTTCCCAGGCTGGGGATCGGGCATTGGCCTATTACATTGAGAAGCCAGAACTGATCATAAGCGGAATTTCTAAAAATCGGTAATCCCCCTTAGAAGAATTCGTTATTTCTTTAGGGCAGATTGGCAAATCAGCCCTGTCAAGGTAAGAGGGCGTTTACTCCCTGGTGGTCGTGGCCAGAGTCCCTCAGTCTATCGGCGTTTGGGGAATAGTTGAACCCCCTTGACAGGGCTGAGATTAGCCAATCTACGAACAGCGCTAGATGGCTTCCACCGGATCCCATCTAGGGCGCAGTCATGGGCCATTTCCTTTGCCGAGGGGGATGGCCGTGAGCTAGGGTTAGAACCAGTGCTCTCGAACGACTGCCCCTGTGATGACTTCCTCCGCCACCCACCCATCGACCGCCGACCTCGACAGGCTACTTCACCATCGTCAGACCTTTCCCGCCCTTCAGCGGAGCCAGTATTTTAACTACGGTGGCCAAGGCCCCATGGCGACGGTGGCCCTAGAGGCCATGGCCGAAACCCATCGCCACATTCAAACCGTGGGGCCGTTTTCCAACACGGTGAACCAGTGGATTGGGGCCGAGGCCGCCCGTACCCGTGAGGCCATCGCCGCCGAGTTGGGCACCACCGCCGCCACCATTACCCTCACCGAAGACGTGACCGTGGGCTGCAATATCCCCCTGTGGGGAATGCCCTGGCAGGCGGGCGACCATATTCTGCTGTCCGACTGTGAACACCCTGGGGTGATTGCGGCGGTAGAAGAAATTAGCCGTCGCTACGGCGTCACCCACAGCCCTTGCCCCCTGCTGGAGACGGTGAACGGCGGCGACCCGGTGGCGGTGATTGATCGCGCCCTGCAACCCAATACCCGCCTGCTGGTGATCAGCCATGTGTTTTGGAATACGGGCCAAGTGCTTCCCCTCCAGGCCATCGTGGATCTCTGCCATAGTCGGCCCCAGCCCGTGCGGGTGTTTGTGGATGCGGCCCAGTCGGTGGGGGTGCTGCCCCTGGATTTGCCTGCCCTGGGGGTGGATTTCTATGCCTTTACGGGGCATAAGTGGTGGTGTGGGCCGGGGGGATTGGGTGGCTTGTACGTTAGCCCAGCGGCCCTAGAGGCCATTCATCCCACCTTCATCGGCTGGCGCAGCATCACCACCGATGCCACCGGAAACCCCACGGGGTGGCAGCCCAACGGCCAACGCTTTGAAGTGGCCACCTCTGACTACGCCCTCCAGGCTGGACTGCGGGCCGCCCTAGCCCACCAGGCCACCTGGGGCACCGCCGAAGAACGCTACCAGCGCATCTGCCAACTCAGCCAGCGGCTTTGGCAGCAGTTGAACACCCTTCCCCATCTGCGCCCAGTGCGGCAAACGCCCCCCGATTCGGGCCTGATTTCCTTTTGGGTGCTGCACAACGGCGAACCCTCCCCCCAACACCACCGGCAACTGGTAAACACCCTAGAATCCGAGGGCATCTTCCTGCGTACCCTGCTGTCGCCCAACTGTGTGCGGGCCTGCGTCCACTACCTCACCCTAGAATCCGAGGTCGATGCCCTAACGGAACGCTTGCGCCACTCGGTATGATGGGGCCGATGCCCTCTCCCCGCTGCTCCCAGCTACTGCCATGTCCCACGACACCACAACGGCTCTGGTTCTCCAGGCCCTCCAGTTTGCGGCTCTCAAACATCGGGATCAACGCCGTAAGGATGCGGCGGCTTCCCCCTACGTCAACCACCTGATTACCGTGGCGAACCTCTTGGCCAACACCGGGGCCGTCACCGACGCCGTTACCCTGATGGGGGGCATTCTGCACGACACCATCGAAGATACTGAAACCACCCCCGACGAGCTAGAGGCCGCCTTTGGCCCAAGGGTGCGCCAGGTGGTGCAGGAGGTCACCGACGATAAGCGCCTCCCCAAGGCGGATCGCAAGCGAATTCAGATCGAGAAAGCGCCTCACCTGTCTATCCACGCCCGCCAGATCAAGCTGGCCGACAAAATTTCCAATGTGCAGGATATCACCCACTCCCCCCCAGCCGCCTGGTCGTTGGAACGCTGCCAAGCATACCTAGCCTGGACGGAACAGGTTGTAGCGGGGTGCCGGGGGGCAAATCCGGCCCTAGAAGCCCTCTACGACCAAGCCCTAGCGGCAGGCTGGCAGGCCCTAGGGAAGCCTACCCCCACGCCCAATTAGGCCATCCTAATTCCCCGCCCGTCACACCGTAGGGGCGAGATCTCCTCGCCCGGTTGAACCGGGGACAAGCCCTCAGGATGTCCTGAGGGAGGCAGGACGCCATGGCTTTGAACAGGGCTTGATCATAAAAAAGACGCTTGATCGCCTTGAGATCAAACGTCTATAGCTGGAGATAAAGCCTGAGCTTAGAAAGCACGGGTTTCTTTCACCTGGAGCAACAGGGCCAAGACACAGTCCCTAGGGCCGCTAGCGCAGGGCTTGGGTTCCATGCTGTAGCCATTATGGGGATGGTTAGGCCGAGAAGCAAACGACAGGCCGTCAAAGATTTCTAACCCGACAACTGCCCCTGCCGTTGGGATTTGGGGTATATCGAGGGGGTGGGCTGCGGATTGGGTTGTCGCGAACCCTGGGTAGCGATCCCTTGTCAAATAGCCCCTATTCAATAAACTATGGATATCGTCAAGGCAAAGCATGTTTGGTCTTGGCTGTGGGGCTGTCGGTGCCCTAGCCGATACCACCTCGGCTAAAGACGTTGTTTCGTACCCTGTCACCCTGCCTGAACCATGGCTCCCCTTCCCTTGTCTCGTCCCCACCAGTTGACCCTTGGCCCCCTAGAACAGGAAATTTTGTCCATTCTGTGGCAGCGAGGTTCCGCCACGGTGAAGGACATTTTGGAAGAGATTTTGACAGATCTAGATCGCGATCTCAGCCAAGCTACGGTGACGACGGTGTTGCAGCGTCTCGCCAAAAAGGGTTGGGTGCGCCGAGAGCCAATCACCTTCTCCAGCCTGAAAGGCCGAAAGGGCTACGTGTGGCACCCCCAGGTGAGCCAGCAGGAAGCTAGGATGCTGCAATCCCACCGACAGCTTGAAGAATTCTTGGCCATCAGCAACCCAGACCTTGTCGCCGCCTTTGCTGATAGCCTAGATGCCACGGCCCTAGACCGCTTGGAAGCCATTGCCCGTCGTCTGCGGGATATCCGCGCCACCCAGGAGGATGCCTAACCATGCACCTAGGACTTCTGTGCTTGACGATAACGGTGGCAGCGGTGGTGCGCTGGCGGTGGAAGCCAGGGTTAGGGACTTGGTCGCAGCGGTGGTGGTGGGCGGTGCTGGCCCTATGTTGTCCGATTTTTGGGCTGTTTTCTACGGCCATCGCCATTCTGGGCATGGGGCACCACGGCACCATGCTGGGTTGGGCGGTGGGGCCAACGGGTTGTCGCATCAGCCAACTAGTCCTAATCGGCGGTCTGATGGCGGGGCTGTATGGGGTGTTCCAGGCCGGATGGACAACCTGGCGGTGGCGGCAATATCCGCTAACTCAGTTACCCCAGGGCATTCCCGCCCGCCTTATAGATACGGAAGTACCTATTGCCGCCCAGGTGGGGTTTTGGCGATCCGCCCTCATGGTCAGTCGTGGCTGGCTCGATCAGCTCTCTAGCGAAGAGCAGGCCATGGTTTTGGCCCACGAACAGGCCCATGCCTACTATCGCGATCCGCTGGGGTTTTGGCTGCTGGGCATGGTGCGGCAGCTCACGGCTTGGCTCCCTTGCACCCAAGCCCTTTGGCAAGAATTGCTGCTACTGCGGGAAATTCGGGCGGATCGCTGGGCGGCCCAACAGGCCCATCCCCTGGCGGTGGCAGAACTTTTGGTGAAAATGTCTCGCCAAACCATACTAGAAAAGGCTGTTCCGTCCTCCGCGCTGATCGGTTTCAGCAGCCCCGACGAGATGGATCGTCTAGAACAGCGGGTGGATGCCCTCCTAGAACCGATGCCTAGCGAGGAGACACCACCCCTGGGCAAGGTCGTCGTGGGGTTTACCCTTACCCTTCTGCCTCTCCTGGCCATGGGGCTGCACCATTAAAGTAAGGCAAAATAAGGGTTCCCGGCATGGGGTGATGACTTCGTGCCGTCTTTGAATCGGGGAACCTTGGCATGGCGTGTTGCCCAAAACCTGGAGGGTTGTGTTGATCAGACGCTACATTCGACTGGGGTTGATTCTCCTCTGTGGCCTGCTAGTGAGCTTGCTGTTCCAAGCGGCCCCGGTGTCGATCTCTGGAGTTCCAACCCTGGTTCACGCGGCTAAGGCCACTGAGGCTAAGGCGGCATCGGGCGACGGGCTTAAGCCCTTTGCGGAGGTGACCCGCGATTTTACGGCCACGACGGGGCTATTTACGCTGTATCACCAGCCCCGCACCAACCGCACCCTGCTGGGGTTGCGCCCCGACCAACTCAACCAAAATCTGTTGCTCATTACTACTCTGGCCTCTGGGGTGGGGGAGGCCGGACTGCTGCGGGGGATGCCCGTGAATAACGGCCTGCCGATCCAGTTTCGGGCCGCGCCCAACGACCGTTTGCAGGTGGTGGTGCCCAATTTCTTTTTCCGAGATGAGCTAGGCCAACCCCGTGATCGGCAAGCTCTAGCGGATTCCTTCAGCGATTCAGTACTGTTTGCCCTGCCCATTCTCAGCCGCCACCCCGACAGCGGCGAAATGCTGATTGACCTCGCTGAGTTTTTGATCACCCAGGATCCGGCCAATGTGTTGGCTGCCTTCCCGTGGATTGCCGATAACTATGGTGTGAATGCCGATCTGTCCTACCTGGGGCCAGTCCAGGTGTTTCCTGAAAATGTGGAGATGGAGACGGTACTGGGGCTAAGTGGAGGCGGTGGATCGGCGGATTTCTTTGGGCAAGGGCTAAGCAGTCTGTCCGATCAGCGGGGGTTTACCCTGCGGGTGCGCCATAGCCTTTCGGCCCTGCCCAACCATCCCAGTTTTCAGCCCCGTCCGGCGGATCAGCGGGTGGGCTATTTCATCACCGCCTACCGCACCGCCGAGCGTCGTCGTTCCCCCGACCCTGTGGTGCGATACATCCATCGCTGGCACCTAGAAAAGCAAGACCCCACGGCGGCCCTGTCTGCTCCCAAACAGCCCATCGTGTTTTGGCTGGAAAATACCATTCCCCAGGAGTACCGATCCGTCATTCGGGAAGGGGTGGAATGGTGGAATGCGGCCTTTGAACAGGCGGGGTTTCTGCGGGCCATCCAGGTGGAACAAATGCCGGACAATGCCCCCTGGGATCCGGCGGACGTGCGCTACAACGTGATTCGCTGGTCGGATTCCTTCCGGTCTAGCCTACTGGGCATTGGGCCATCGCGGGTGAATCCCCTCACCGGGGAAATTTTGGATGCGGATGTGATTCTGGATGCTAGCGCCATCAGCTACGCCAACCAGCAATATCAAACCCTCGGCCCCGGTGGCGGCGGGGAGGCGATGGCCCTTGGCCCCCTCTGCCAGTCTGGTTTGCTGCGTTCTGCCCTACGGCGGGAGGGTGCCCTCGCCAACGCCCCGGTCAACCTGCGCCTGTTTGCCACCCTGGCTACCCCCACCGCCGCCGGGGCCATGGCCGATGGGGCGGATTTCTGTGCCGGACTAGCCGGACTGAGCCAAGTCGCCTTTGGCCGCCTCGCCCTCAACACCCTAGGCGCACCCCTAGCCAATCGGGCCACCCAGGAGGCCTACGTGCAAGACTTTTTGCGTACCCTAACTGCCCATGAGGTGGGCCATGTGCTGGGGTTGCGCCACAACTTTGTGGGCAGCGTCCTGCGATCTCCCGAAGAACTCCACAACCCGGAAATCACCCGCACCGAGGGCATGATCACCTCGATTATGGATTACCTGCCCCCCAACATTGCGCCGCCCGGATCGCCCCAGGGCGACTTTTTCCCCAATCAGCTTGGGGCCTATGATCGGTGGGCCATCGAGTACGGCTACCGCCCCACCAGCAACCCCATCGTCGCCCAGCGGGAACTCCAGGCCATTGCCGACCGGGCCAGCGACCCCCAATTGGCCTACGCCCCCGACGAAGACATCTTTGACGTGCTGGATCCCAAGGCCAACCCCTGGGACTGGAGCCACAACCCCCTCGACTACGCCGCCGGACAAATGGCCCTCGCCCAAAGCATTTGGAGCAATCTGGACTGGTTTTCCCTCAACCCTGGTGAAGGCTACGGTCTGCTGCGCCAGCGGGTGGATTTGGTCTTCAACCACTACCTCAGCCAGGCCCTGGTGATGGCCAACTACATTGGTGGGCAGCGGTTCCTACGCACCGACCCCTGGAGTTCGAGAGGGCAGCCCCCCTTCCAACCCATCGCCGCCGCCGACCAGCGCCGCGCCTTAGAGGTCTTGGGCCAATCCCTGTTTGCCGTCGATGCGGTACAGATCTCCCCTGATCTGGTGCGCCTGCTGGCCCCCGACCGCTGGTGGCACCAGGGCCAACAGCCCACGTTTTTTCCCCTAGACTACCCCCTCTCCGACCGGGTTTTGACCATGCAGGCCATTGTCCTCAGCGACCTGCTCTACGGAGATCGGCTGTCCCGGCTCAGCAGTGCCGACCTCTACACCAGCGGCGATCACCTCAGCCTCACGGAACTCTCTGCACGGATCACCCAGGCGATTTGGGGAGAATGGATGGCCCCCGCCGACCCGCTACCCGCCTCCAGCCTGCGCCGAGGGCTGCAACGGTTCCACCTCGATCTGCTGACCCAGTTTCTATCCCCCACCGCCAGCGCCCCCAACACCGTCCTAGACTGGCTGGCCCAGGAAACCGCCCGCACCGCCCCCGCCGATGCCCGACTGATGGCCCGCCACCAGCTTCGTCAACTTCAAACCGCCCTGCAAACCTACCACCGACACCACGCCACCCGCCTCGACAGCCTCAGCCGCGCCCACCTAGAGGAGGTCACCCAGCGCATCAACCAAGCCCTTAGCGCCATCAGCCCCGGTACCCGCTACGGCAGCGGGGCTAAAGGCGATGCCGACTTCCCCCCAGCCTAGGGAATACCGCCTAGACTCCATCCACCAGGGCTTGGCTAAGCGCGACAGACCAGCAACCTTCCCATGGCCTGACCGCCTAACACCCCTGCAACCTATCGCCAGTACAAATCTGCGACCGCAAAGGCCAACGCTTGACCTGCCTGCGGCCTTCCCCAAGGTCTGCCTTCCGGCGCTGAGTGATAGACCGCCTCAATTGCCTGGGGAAAGCCTTTTAGGCCATCACAGCAGGCCATCAGGATATCCTTGAGTTCTCGATTTCGCTAACTATGGCGGTGACCTCGCTTGAAAGAAGGCGAGATGCGCCGTTAACGTATCTCGCCCCCTGTTATGGAGAACAGTGTCCGAGGGAAATCCTAAACTAGTTGAAAGGCAGCCCCTAGGCCAACACCGATTTCGTGGACGGAGAGTTTGCCGTCGTGGTCGGAGTCGAGGGCATCAAAGACGGCATCGGTGCCGAGCCATTCTTCGCGGGTGATGAAGCCGTCGCCATCGAGGTCGTAGGCTTTGAATAGGTCGTCGCGGGCATGGGTGATCATGATTTCGCCCTGGGTGAGCTGAGCTAGGCGGGTGGCGAGGAAGTCTTCCAGGGTTTCTAGGGCCTTGCTAAAGCCTTTGATACCTTCGTCTAGCTTTTCCTTGGACATGCGGTCAGCTTCATGCATGGTGCGGAAGGTGGCCTCATCCATAGAGATTTTCTCGATATCCATGGTCGCCGCCTTCTCAGGGTCGAGCTTGCGGGGCAGGTCGGCCTCGGTGCCCTCTAGCTGAGCCAACAACTGGGGCGAAATGGTGAGCAAGTCACAGCCCGCCAGTTCCGTAATCTCGCCAATGTTGCGGAAGCTGGCCCCCATGACCTCGGTGCTGTAGCCAAACTTTTTGTAGTAGTTGTAGATCTGCGTGACGGAGACCACACCGGGATCTTCGTGGGGGGCGTACGCTTCACGCCCGGTCTCTTTTTTGTACCAGTCTAAAATGCGCCCCACAAAGGGAGAAATCAGCGTTACCCCGGCCTCGGCGCAGGCGATGGCTTGGTGCAGGCCAAACAGCAGGGTGAGGTTGCAGTGAATTCCCTCCTTCTCCAACACCTCGGCGGCTTTGATGCCCTCCCAGGTGGAGGCGATTTTGATCAGCACCCGATCCTTACCAATGCCGAGCTTGTCGTACTGGTCGATGATGTTGCGGGCGGTGGTAATGGTGGCCTCGGTGTCGTAGGAGAGCCGCGCATCGACTTCGGTAGACACTCGACCGGGGATAATCTCCAAAATTTTCTGGCCAAAGGACACCGCCAAACGGTTAAAGGCCAGGTTAGCAATGTCCTTATCCGACGCCCCAGCGCCCGCATCGGTCTTGGCTTTGAGCAAGGTTTCATCCACAATTTGGTGATACTGGGGCATCTGCGCCGCCGCCGTAATCAGCGAGGGGTTGGTGGTGGCATCGCGGGGCGTAAATTTTTCGATGGCTTGGATGTCCCCGGTGTCGGCCACCACAATGGTGACTTGCCGAAGCTGCTCTAAAAGGCTGGCCATAATATTCTCCTGAAATGGTAAGCGGGCTGGGGCGGGCTGCCCCCATGGGCTGTCCACATTATTGTAATCACAGCGGTTTTAGCCGTTGTGAACGCCCCATTAACGCCCTCAGGTTGCCATAGCCGCCTCCTGCACCGCTGTCCTGTCCATTCATCTGCGGGTTTTCTTAAGCTTTGGCGGCGAAATTTTTGGGCCTGTGCAGATCCTTGCCTAGGGATTCCCACCGCATGCCGGGCTGGCGCTTGGCCTGTCGTGGGCGGTGGGCTGGCTTTGGCTGCGGGGAGGGATTGGCATCGTCGCAAAGGAAGGATCAAGGCAATCGCACCCAAAAGCCAAGGAAAGCCCTATAGAATAGCCGACAGCGAATCACTCTCCTGCCCTATGACGTCTCAACGCAAACCCAAATTCCACCCATGGATGCTGCTGTTCTGGGCCGCGCTGCTGGCCGTGGTCATGCTAGATCGGCCTGCGGTTGCCTTTTCGCCGCCGGTGGTGCCTTGGGGGGCCGATCCGTGGGAGACCGCCCCAATTCCCCAGAGCTTCCAGAACATTCGGGGGGTGTGGCTGACCACCAACGATATGACGATGCTGCGAGATTCCTCTCGGGTGCAGATCGCCATGGCCGAGTTATCTCAGCTCAACTTCAATACGGTCTATCCCGTCGTCTGGAATTCGGGCTATGCCCTCTACCCCAGCGTGGTTGCCCAGCAAGCCGGGATCCCCTACATTCACCGAGGCGCGGCGGGGCAAGACATTCTGGCCGACGTGATTCACCAAGCTCACCGTCAGGGGCTGCTGGCAATTCCCTGGTTCGAGTTTGGCTTTATGGCTCCGCCGTCATCGGAGTTGGCCATCGCTCACCCCGACTGGCTCACCCAGCGCCAAAACGGCAGCCAAACCTCAGGCAGTGCGGCGGGGGAAGTGGTATGGCTCAACCCCTTTAAGCCAGAGGTGCAGCAGTTCATTACCAGCCTGGTGGCCGAAATGGCCTCCCGCTACGACATTGACGGCCTTCAGTTCGATGACCACACCGCCCTGCCCAGCGACTTTGGCTACGACCCCTACACCCTGGCCCTATACCAGCAGGAAACCGAGCAGCCGGTGCCAAATAACCCCCGCGACCCAGCCTGGATGCGCTGGCGGGCAGACAAAATTACAGACTTTGTGGCTCAGCTCAACCAGACCGTGAAACAGTATCGTCCCCAAGCCATCATCTCTGTATCTCCCAATCCCTACGACACCGCCTACAACTCGTTTTTGCAAGACTGGGTGGGCTGGATCAATCGTGGCTTGGTGGATGAACTGCTGGTACAGGTCTACCGCTGGGACATGGACAGCTTTACGAACCAAATTCTGCGGCCCGAAATTCAGACCGCCCAAACTCAAATCCCGGTGGGCATTGGCATCCTAACGGGGTTACGTAATCGCCCCATGCCGATGTCGATGATTCAAGCCAAGGTGCAGCGGGCGACAGCCCAGGGGTTAGGGGTGGCCTTTTTCTACTACGAAAGCCTCTGGTACGATGCACCGGAGCCTGTGGCAGAACGTCAGGCCCGTTTCCGAGATTTGTTTAGCGTTCCGGCCTCCCGGTTTAGTCTCCGTCGCTAGGCTTAAAAAGCCGTAGTTTGAAGAGTATTAGGCAGAAAGCTTCCCTCTAATAAAGGGCTATACCCCCAAACACACTACAGGTGATACGTGAAATATGGAAGCATCAACAACTATTAGGAAAATGATGGCTGGCAACAAAATTCTTGTGCCTGCATATCAGCGTGCGTATTCGTGGGATACCCCTATAGAGAAAGCAGGTAGAACGACACAAACTGACGTGTTCTTGTCAGAACAGCGTGATCGGTGCGACGGGTTCGATGTCGGGGTTGTTGCCGCCGATTTGATTGGTGCGGAGAACCCAAAGGGCGGCTCCGTGGTCGAGGCAGAGTTCGGTGATGGTGTCGCTGGCCTTGCGGGGCAGCATGGTGCGCCAGCTTAGCAGCCCTCGGCCCAGGGTTTTGAGGGGATAGTCGGAGAGGTTGCTGCCGAGGGTGTCGTTGGCGGCTTCCCAATCGGCGCGGGCGCTGCCGAAGGGCAAGAGTTGTCGCTGAATGGCTTTGCGGAAATGGATGAGTTGCCGCAACTGTTGGGCCTGTTGGGGGTAGCGGGCTTCCCAGGCTTTGAGTTTGGCGCGGTGCGCTAGGATGGCCTCTTCCAGGTATTTGGCGCTGGCATACATGGCCTGGTTCGAGTCTTGGGCGCAGTTGTTGGCGGGGCCGATGTAGGTGACGCCGTTGCCATCTCCAATGCGGTAGCGGGCGGTCATGATTTCCAGTTCTAGGCACAGATCATCCAGGGCCGACCAAGCGCTACCGACAAAGGCAAAGGGTTCGGTGTAGGCGGGCAGCTTCACCAAAATATCTGACACGGGCCGAGTGCCCAAAAAGCCCCACTGACGGTCGCCCATATACAGCGACCAGTCCAGCGTTCCGGCAATTAGCCCCCGCCGATTGTGGGTATAGACCTGGTGGTAGCGAATTTGAAACTGAAGCTCGTTGGTGATGGGTTCCCGCACCACCCGCGCAATGCCGTAGGAAAAATGGCCAAAATACACCGGCCCCTGGGTGGCAGGTTCCGCCTTGGCCCCCCCAATGCCGCCATAGACATGCACCAATAGGGCCTGATCTCCCTCCTGCCATTGGGCCACAGCCTCCTCGGCATCGGCCCAGCGGGGATCAATCAGCACCGATTCTAGGGTGTTTTGCTTGGCTGCGAGATTTTGCCAAGATTCCCGTTCCAAGTACTGCCTGCCCTGGCGATGGTTGCCAATAAACCGCCCAGGGCGCAGTTGAAACAGCCGCCGAGGCCGCAGGGATTGCACCACAAACTCGCCGTTGGCCGCACAGGCCCCATAGATGTACCAACCGTCCTGGTTGAGGGGAGACTGTTCCAAATCCTGATTCACCGAGGCCGGGGTGTTGTTGATATCCAGCACCACCGTCGGCAACCACAGGGTTTCGATCAGGCCATCAAACTGCCCTGTAGACGGGTTGAAATGTACCACCCGAAACCGCTCTGGCCCTTCATCCACGGGTTCCACAAACCGCACCAACCCATAAAACCGCCCGGAGGTCTGAATCGGCTCCTGGGTCACCGTCAACCGCAGCGTTTTCCCTGAAATCGTTGATCTACCACCACTCTTGTCCCCCTCTCCCAGGGGGAGAGGGGCTAGGGGTGAGGGCTGCACCCACTCCACCGTCACTGGATCCGGCAACTGCACCACCACGTCATCCACCGGACGCGCCCCCGCCAAGGATTCCAGCGGCGACACCACCCGCCAGTGGTTCAGCCGAGTCGGCAAAATTAACCCATCCCGGTGGGAGGCCTCCGCATCGGCACTGAAGTGAATATCGCGGCTGATGATCTGGAACTCGCGCCGAAAGTCGGGGTCGGGCCGCCAGTGGATCTGCACCACCTGACCAATCCAGTCGGCGTATTCCGGTGGTGCGTGGAGAACCTGGAAGCCCACATCGCCCTGGGGGTGGCGGGCTTCCAGGGCGGGCAAAATCAGTCGCCCTACCCAGGGGGCCACGGGCTGATACCAGGGGGCCGGGGGCGTGATGCCGGGGGGGTAGAAACTGGGGTGGTTGAAGTCGGCGGTTTGGTAGCGGTAGTAGTTGCCCTTGGTGAGAATGTCGTCCTTTTGTAGATCGAGCTGTTGCCGCAGATCGCCCACCAGAATGTCGAGCGTCAAGTCCACGGTTTGCTGGAGGTGGCTGCGGCCATCGGGCAAAAAGGCGTTGGGATCCACCACACCCCCCGGCACCTGGTGGGCCACGGGACCAAGGGAAATGAAGGTGATATTGCCCTGGCGTTTGGCTCGGTTCCAGTAGGATAGCCGCATCAGGGGCCAACGGCGGGGAAACATGATTGGCCCCAGGCGTTCTACTTTGTCGCGGTCGCCCACGAGGTGATAAAGCTGCTCGGCCTCTAGGGCACGAACGTTGCCGCTAATCACGCCGCCGAGGGAAATTACCTCGATGGGGGCAAATAGCGCCTGCCGTAGAAAGGGCATGATGCCCATGGCAATTTGGCCGCCACCGCTGTAGCCAATCAGGGTGAGGGGCACACCACCGCCGAGGGGGTAGCCGTGCTGCACCAGGCTTTCGTAGACCCGCTGGGCCACGCCCTGGTTGTAGATGGGGCCATAGCGCGAGTCGGCAGAAACCGCCACAATCAGCAAATTGCGCAGGTTAATCACCATCCCCAGCCAGCCCGCAAACCGCTTAGACATGGCCTTGGTGGAGCGCCAAAAGAAGGCTAGCGGTCGCCCCTGGGTAAGGGAACGGTTTAGCACCGAGTAGGGCATCAACCCCTTCACGAGGGCCATATCGGCGGGAAGACACTGCTCCAGTTCCGCTAAATATTGGGCCACCGCTGGCTGATAGTCTGCCGTAGCCTGATTGATGCCATCCAAATAAACGATGTAGCGACGAATGGCCGGAGCCTCTGGGGTCGCGAGGGCCGAAGGGTCTAAGGGGGGCAGGGTTTGCACGGTATCGCCATACCACCCGGCCCACCAGCCCAGGGCTTCTAGGGGAGCCAGCAACCCCGCCACGACTAGGGCCAAACTGCCAATCCAAAACAATTCAAACAGTGGCCCCGTGGGCAGGCGGGTAAAACTGAGGCGGTTAAACAGCAGCAGCAGCAGATCGCGCACAGGCTCTAGGGCAAAGCTGATCGCCAGGGTGAGCAGGGCCAACCCACCGTAGATCAAAAACAACCGTAGCCATCGTCGCAGCCACCGGATACGAGGATCGGTGGCGGCACGGGCTAGCCGCTCTTGGCGGGATGGAGGGGACTCTGGTTGAGGCGTGGCTCGTGGTGTGGAATTTGAAGGATCTGGATAAATCGTTGAATTTAGCGATTGGGAATCGTTTTGCGACGATTTTACCGTTAAATCCAGGTTAGACGGGTTGTTCGTCGTCCCAGAGGATGCGTCCGACGTTCCCCAGCCCTCCGTTGTGGCCCGTTGGTTAATCAGCGTCCGCAGTTGATTTTGATCCACCACCAACTGCACCCCGGCCACTTTGTTGGTCAGCCAATGGCCAAAGTTCACCAGGGGTTGTCCCACGGTTTGCTGAAGCACCAGCATCACCACCCAGCCCAGCCCCACATGGGCCACCACCAGCGGGGTAGAGAGGTGGGCCAATAGCTCGAAGCTAGCCACCACCAGCAGCAAACTCCACACCGCCAGCAGCCGCAGAATGGGCAACCCCAGGTAGGGGAGCGCCCCCAAAAAACTTAAGGTCAGCGGCAAATAGCCCAGGGTCAAGCTCTGGGTGATCACCCGCAGGGAAAGGGGGGCATTCAGCAGCCAAGCGCTGGCCAGCCAAATGCTGAAGGCCCAGGTGCCATAGCCCACCACAAACAGCAGGGCTGCCAACACCAGGCTAATCACAAACCGCAGGGGCCGCACTTGGTTGACAAACAAAATGATGCTCTGGGCAACGGCCTGGGAAAACCCCGCCAAAAACACCACCCAAAAGCCACTATTTTGAAAGCTATCGCTCCAGGGTAGAACGTTGCCCAGGAGGTCGAACAGGTTATTGAGCATGGACAGCGGCCTGTAGGGAGGCTTCTAGCGATGTTTTGGCCTGCCGCAATGGTTCTAGCAGCGCCATCGATAACTGAAGCTGATTCAGCCGAGTTTGGCTTTTTGCCCTGGCGGCATCGGGGCTGGGGCCGTGGTAATCGCTGCCCCCCGTCATCACCAAACCGTAGCGCTGGCAAAACGCCTCCAGCCGCCGCACATCGCTGGGGCTGTGGCTGGGGTGATAGACCTCTATCCCCATCAACCCTGCTTCTACTAATTTGGGCAAAGTCTTGTCCACCGTGCCGCCCCGGAACAGGTAGGGATGTGCCCACACGGGCACCGCCCCACAAGCCCGCAGCAGCCGAATGCCGTCCGCCGCCGAAAACTCCGCGTAGGGCACGTAGGCAGGGCCATGATCCCCCAGCCAACGGTCAAACACCTCATCCATGGAGTTGGCATAGCCCGCCGCCACCATCGCCGCCGCTAGGTGGGGCCGTCCCGGTGCCCGATTGCCCTCCATCGCAGGTAGCGTAATCGGATAGCCCAGTTCCGCCAGCCGATCCACCATCGCTGCCGCCCGCTGCCGCCGCACCGCTAGTCGCTCCTGCAAAGCCGGATCCAAAGCGTCGCGATTGGGATAAAACCCCAGCACATGGAGCGACCGCCCGTTTTCCGTGGTGCTCAGTTCCACCCCCGGCACAATCTCTAGGGCATCCCCCGCCGCTGAGAACGCCTCATCCCAGCCCGCTAGGGTGTCGTGGTCGGTAATGGCCAAGGCTTTTACCCCCGCTGTGATCGCCTCTTGCACTAAAGTGGCTGGAGAGAGGGTGCCGTCGGAGTAGGTCGTGTGGTTGTGGAGATCGAGCATGGGAGAGAGGAAAGAAAGGTCTCAACGGCTGACGCTGGAGGCTGAGGGCGAGGCTGATCACATGGTCGCAGGTTTCGCCTAGCGGTGTCGGTTCTATTTTACCGCCCGTGTTCAGACGCAGTTGGTGGAGGTGAACCATGGGAAAGCCGACTTGTGAAGCCAGTCTAAAGGTTGAGGATGATTCGGCCTGGGGCTTCTTACCATGGAGAGAGGTGATGGAGCGAGGAATTTTGGATCTTGGATTTCAGAATCTTCTGCCCCTGCCGCTTCCGACTTACCAAGGTATCTCCATGACGGACATGACAGACTATCAACCCACCGATGCTACCTTCGCGGTGGATCGGGACTGCAAAACCCTGTCGCGCCACGTCCTAGAACAGTTGCAAAGCTTCAGCCCCGATGCCCAGGATCTGAGCGCCCTGATGAACCGCATTGCCCTGGCCGGAAAGCTCATTGCCCGCCACCTCAGTCGGGCTGGGCTGATGGAATCGGTGCTGGGCTTTACCGGAGAAACCAACGTGCAGGGCGAGGCCGTCAAGAAGATGGATGTCTACGCCAACAACGTCTTTATTTCGGTGTTCAAACAAAGCGGCCTCGTCTGTCGGCTGGCTTCCGAGGAAATGGAGCAGCCCTACTATATCCCCGAAAATTGCCCCATTGGCCGCTATACCCTGCTCTACGACCCCATCGATGGATCCTCTAATATCGACATTGACCTCAGCATCGGCTCCATCTTTTCCATCCGCCGCCAGGTGGGGGACGACCTCGATCAATCCGCTGGGGATCTCTTGCAGGATGGCCACCAGCAGTTAGCCGCAGGCTACATCCTCTACGGCCCCAGCACCATGCTGGTCTACACCCTGGGCCAGGGGGTTCATGCCTTTACGCTGGATCCTAGCCTGGGGGAATTCATCCTCGCCGCCGAGAATATTAAGGTGCCCAGCCACGGCCCCACCTACAGCGTCAACGAAGGCAACTTCTGGCAGTGGGACGACTCCATCCGCGACTTCACCCGCTATGTTCATCGCCACGAGGGCTATTCGGCCCGCTACAGTGGGGCACTGGTGGCGGATTTTCACCGGATTTTGCTCCAGGGCGGCGTGTTCCTCTATCCCGGCACCGTCAAAAAGCCCGACGGCAAGCTGCGGCTGCTCTACGAAAGTGCCCCCCTCGCCCTGCTGATTGAACAGGCCGGAGGCCGCGCCAGCACCGGCATTCAGCCCATCCTGGATATCGTGCCGACGGAACTGCACCAGCGCACCCCGCTGATCATCGGCAGCACCGAAGACGTGGCCCTAGTGGAATCCTTCATCCACGACCACAGCCGTCGGCAGCAAGACCAAGAGGCAGAGTAATGAGGTAAGGGGCTTGTCCTAGGCAAGCCCCTTACCCCCATCCATCCGGTTCTATACCAAGGTGTTGGCTCAGGATGGCCTTAGCCTATTAGGGTTGTTTCGGTGGTTTGGGACTTCGATCCATGGGTTCCAGCAGGCGGCTGATTGCGGCGCAACTGAATTTCCAAATGCACCAGCAGGGCATTCACATCGGCGGGGTTGACGCCCCCAATGCGGGAGGCTTGGCCGATGGTGAGGGGTTTCACCTGGTTGAGTTTTTCGCGGGCCTCTTTAGAAAGGGTGTCGATGGTCGTGTAGTCGAGGGTTTCGGGCAGTTTGCGGTTAGCGTTTTTGGCGATTTGGTCAATCTGGTTTTGCTGACGCTGAATGTAGCCGGAGTATTTGATGTCGATTTCAGCCCCTTCCTTTTCCTCGCGGTTGAGGTCGGGATGGCCCAGTCCGTAGCGATCCAAATCCACGTAATGAAAGCCGGGACGACGCAGCAGGTCGGCCAGGGTGATGGAACCTTTGATACGTTGATCGGTGTCGGCGGCAATTTGTTGGCCAATGGGATCGTTTTCTTTAACGCGGGTGCTGTGCAGACGGTCTTTTTCGGCGGCGATGTGGTCGTATTTGCGGGTGAACAAATCCCAGCGGCGGTCGTCAATCAGGCCGATTTCTCGTCCCAAAGGCGTCAGTCGCTGATCGGCATTGTCGGAGCGCAGCAGCAGACGGTACTCCGAACGGGAGGTCAGCATTCGGTAGGGTTCCCGCAGATCCTTGGTACAGAGGTCGTCTAGCAGGGTGCCGATGTAGCTGCCTTCGCGGGGCAGAATCAGTAGGTCTTGGCCCTGTACCAGTCGCGCCGCGTTGACCCCGGCCACAAAGCCCTGGGCGGCGGCTTCTTCGTAGCCCGTGGTGCCGTTGATTTGTCCGGCGCAGAACAGCCCTTCCACCCGTTTGGTCATCATGGTGGGGTAGCACTGGGTAGCGGGTAGATAGTCGTACTCCACGGCGTAGGCGGGGCGCAGCATGGCGCAGTGCTCCAAACCGGGGAGGGTGCGCAGCATGGCCAGTTGCAGCTTTTCGGGAAGCCCCGTCGAAAAGCCCTGGACGTAGATTTCGGGGATGTCGCGCCCTTCGGGTTCGAGGAAAATTTGGTGGCTTTCCTTGTCGGCAAAGCGGACGATTTTGTCTTCAATGCTGGGGCAATAGCGGGGGCCTTTAGAATCCACCCAGCCGCCGTAGATGGGCGACAGGTGAATATTGTCTTGGATCAGGCGATGGGTGGCGGCGGTGGTGCGGGTGAGGTGGCAGGGCATTTGTTCCCGCTCGACCCAGACCTTTGGGTCAAAGCTGAACCAGCGCACATTGTCGTCACCGGGCTGGGGTTCCAGGACATCGAAATTGATCGAACGACGGTCTACCCTGGCCGGAGTGCCTGTTTTCAGCCGTCCTGTTTCAAAGCCCAATTGATTCAGGGTATCGGTCAGCCCTTCAGCGGCAAACTCCCCGGCTCGTCCAGCGGCCATGGATTTATCGCCAATCCAGATCGTGCCGCCTAGGAAGGTGCCCGTCGTCAGAATCACCGCCCGACAGCGGAAGGCCACCCCAAAGTAGGTTTGAACGCCAATTACCTCGTCGTTTGGCCCCAGCACCAAGTCCGTCACCATGCCCTCGCGGAGGGTGAGGTTTTCCTGGTTTTCTACGATGGTCTTCATCACGGCGGCGTATTCGCGCTTGTCGGTCTGTGCCCGCAAGGCCCACACCGCAGGGCCACGGGAGTTATTCAAAATGCGCTTTTGCAGGTAGGTGCGGTCGGCCATTTTGCCAATTTCGCCGCCGAGGGCATCCACCTCGTGGGTAAGCTGAGATTTGGCAGGGCCACCCACCGCCGGATTGCAGGGCTGCCACGCAATTTTGTCTAAGTTGAGGGTGATCATCAACGTGCGACAGCCCAGTCGCGCCGATGCTAAAGCCGCCTCGCAGCCGGAATGCCCCGCGCCAACCACGACGACATCATATTCATCCAAAAAATCAGCGGTATCGGGGGCAATCATGGGCGTTGGGCAACAGGGCAGTCAATGAACAGAACGTTATATCAATTCTAGCGGTTCAGTTCTAGGGATTTTGGTTGAGTTTTTCGCCTGGGTGATCATAGGCTTCTCCGGGGCTGACCCTGGTTTTTCCCCAGACTTCCCCCTGGGCTATGACGAGGAGGATCGACCGACGACCCAGGCGATCAATCCGTGGACTAGGGCAGGGCTAAGGCAACTGCCCACAAGGGCACCCAGGATAGCTGGGGTAGCACGATCACTGCTGGTGGGCAGCAGCCACTGGGCAATGGCGCTGAAAACGATCACCACGATCAGCGGCAGGACGGCCCCCACCAGGATGCTGCCCAGTAACCCAATCCCTTGCCAGAGCAAGAAATTGTGCTGGCTAGCTCCAAACCAATAGCCCCAGGCCACAGACCATACCCCAATTAAAAGACCAGAACCCACAAACAGGGGCACGAAAAATACTAAAAAGGCAATGCCACCGCCCTGGCTTTCAAAGGTTTCTGGGGCAAAGGTCTGGAGCATGAAGATACCTAAGCCTAACCCTAGAATCGTCGCCACCGCAACCGCTAGCACCATCCATCCCAAAAAAGCAAAGGATCCGCTTTTGGCCCAACTGATCACCCCCGCTGCCACAAAATATAGAAGCACAAATCCTAACAGCAGGTATTCCATCTGGATTATCTCCTGTAGCTATGTAGGGCTAGTTACCGAGGGCTATCGCTCCCGCAGGAGATGACAGAAAAAGGATTGCCCTTCTGCCTTCCACCTCCATAGTTTTGCATTGCTGTACTCTGGGCATTACACGGCAACAACGTAAGAACTTACCTCGCTAAAGGTAGCCTGACTTAACTGTTGTGGATCGATAAAGAAATAGAAGTAGACCCCGTCTGAATCGGGATGTTCTAACTCTAGCAAAAGCTGCCCTTCTGCATCTTCTAGCGTTTCTGGTACGTAGGAGTGAACTTCGGGATATCCCCCTAGCTTACCCTGCTCTTTCAACGCCATGTGCTCTTTTTGCTCATAGAACCAGTCGTAGTAAAATTCCTCCCACATTGGTTCTAGCTCCTCCGGTGTATCGAGAGGCTGAGAAACCTGGAAGGCAGAGGATCGATAGTCGAAAAAAACGTCCTGTTCGATTGAGAAGCTAAGGCGATAAACGGGAGTAAACCATTCGTCGTTGCTGCGATCATGCTCTAAAAAACTGAAGTCTGTAGTTAAGTCTTCGGCATCACGAGAAAATTTTGGGAAATAACGGATGTAGTGCTGTGTCGTGCCCCACTCCCCCATGGGAACCACGTATCCAGTATAGAATTGCAAAAGTCCCTGTTTTGGAAAGTTAAAGCCCTCAATCTCTGGCACGTCTGCACAATTAATTTGCCCCAAGAACATCAAAAAGCGATCCGCGTCTTCATCCTTGGGATAATCCATACCCTTGGGCAGATAGGGATACCCTCCAACCTTACTTTCCCAAGGGTTTAACAAATCTGGGTCGGCGGCATTATCGAGGTAGCCTATTTCCTCGCATTTGAGGGCAATATAGGGCAGAAGATTCTGGGTAAGAAAGGGTTTGACGGCTGCAAACTCCTCAGGGATTTTGGCGATCAAGGTAGGATCAATCATGGTTTTCCTGAGCTAGGTTTGGCGTTTTTCCATGCTGGTCAAGTCAATAGAACCTGTTTAACTAGGGGTTAAATCAGGGGCATCTTGGCGGCGGGCGGGTACCCAGCGCTTTCATTATGGCAATAATCCCTAGGGTAGCCAGGGATATTGACGGAAATCGGGGGGGCGTTTGTCGAGGAAAGCCTGTTTGCCTTCGGCCCCTTCTTCGGTCATGTAGTAGAGCAGGGTGGCGTTTCCGGCGAGTTCCTGGAGACCCGCCTGCCCGTCGCAGTCGGCATTGAAGGCGGCTTTGAGGCAGCGAATGGCCAGGGGGCTTTTTTGCAGAATTTCCTGCGCCCACTGAACACCCTCAGCCTCCAGGTGTTCCACGGGCACGACGCAGTTGACCAGGCCCATATCGAGGGCTTCCTGGGCATTGTATTGGCGGCAGAGATACCAGATTTCTCGCGCCTTTTTCTGACCTACCAACCGCGCCAGGTAGCTGGCCCCAAAACCCCCGTCAAAACTGCCGACCCTTGGCCCCGTTTGGCCAAAAATGGCGTTGTCTGCGGCAATGGTGAGATCGCACACCACATGGAGCACGTGGCCCCCGCCGATGGCATAGCCCGCCACCAGGGCAATCACCACCTTGGGCATGGATCGGATCAGCCGCTGCAAATCCAGCACGTTTAGCCGAGGGGTGCCGTCTTCATCTACGTAGCCGCCCTGGCCGCGCACGCTTTGGTCGCCGCCGGAGCAAAAGGCGTATTTGCCGTCGGTGTGGGGGCCAGCCCCGGTGAGCAGCACCACCCCAATGCGGCTGTCCTCCCGCGCATTGACAAAGGCGTCGTAGAGTTCCGAGACGGTTTTAGGCCGAAAGGCGTTGCGCTTGTGGGGCCGATTGATGGTGATTTTGGCGATGCCGTCGGCCTTTTCGTAAATGATATCTTCGTAGGGTTTAACCGAGTGCCATTCAACCTGCATGGGGCGCTTATCCAGAACTGTATCCATTTTCCAATACTTCAGCCTCTCACACCCTTGTCCCCTTAGGATCGACTCGGTACCCGCCCGCCGTCTAACCCTTGCCGGTGTTGACGCACCCAGTCGGTCAAGGACAGCAACCCCTAGGTCAACGGCCTTCCCTCGTCCACCGAAATGCCGAGGGGAATGATACTATCTTGGAGCTTCAGTGCTATCCCCAGGGCTTCGGGGGAATGTTGTGGCCAAGGACACCCTAGGAGAGACTCGTAGGACGGTTATGCAGACGCGGATTTTGGAGAAGCAGGATATCTTAACGGGCTACGATGCCGTGTGTCCGCTCTACCCCCATCTTCCGTCGGTGAGCCACTGGCGTGCCTGGGAGTACGCAGGCTACCAGCACTATCACCTGAGTGGAGACATTCTGGATCTGGGCTGTGGCGATGGGCAATACTTTCGGCTGCTGTGGCCCCAGACGGGCTGTGTGGTTGGGGTGGATATTAACCCCGCCGCGATCAGTCTGGCCGAGGGAAGTGGCGTCTACAAGACCGTTCACCTCACGGAGGCCCACCAGGTACCGGAGCCGGATGGGCGCTTTGATCATGTCTTTGCCAACTGTTCCCTAGAGCACATGGATGAACTCGATGCGGTGCTGGCGGAGGTGTATCGCTGCCTGAAGCCAGGGGGAACCTTGCTCTGTAGTGTGGTCACCCATCGCTTTATTGAGTGGGCCTGGCTAGGGCAACTGATGGCCCAGGCCGGATTTCGTGAAGCGGCCCAAGCCCTCAACCAGGATTTTCTAGATTTCCACAACCTCGCCAACCCCCTCACCCCAACAGAGTGGGAGCAGCGTTTTCTGAAGGCCAAGCTGGTGCCAGAGGATCACATCCCGCTTTTGCCCCAGCACAACAGTAGTGTGTTTTTATTTATCGATAGCCTTTGGCACCTGAGACAGGCCGGGGGTGGCGAGGTCGGGCATCAGGTGCTTCCGATCTTGGCCACCAACCCCAACTTCCCCGCCGGGTTTCGATCTGTCCTGGCCGGGTTGTTAGATATGGAAACCGACTGGCTAGACTGTAGCGGGGCCATTTTCCACGCCAGAAAGCCCATGGCCTGATTGCCCCCTTAAACCCAATGCCGGTCAGGGTTTTGTCCCGCAGAGTCTGCGGGGTGGCGAATCGCGACAGCCTGACCGTGCCTTCGCCCAGATTTTCTCTAAAAACATCGTGCAACCAGGGTTTGCCGAGGCGGCCCAGGCCAAAGCCCAGGCCACTCCTCCGGTTGAGGTGGTCAAGCCCGTGGATGAGCGGGCCACGATGCGGGCCACGATGCGGGCCGACCTCCGCCAGTATTTGGACGTGCAGGCCCAGCACCCAGAGGCCATCATTCTCGTAAAGTCCCCGGATCTGCGGTTTTATAAGGCGTTTCTGGAGGGAGTTCAGCAAACGCTATCATCATCGCCATAAATTCCATCACAGCAAGCTCCTCAGACCCTCGCCTGAATTCTGCTTGCTGCTTTCCTTGTCGGACCAAATGGATAAAGTCGAGCTAAGATAGTAGCGTCCGAAAATGCTCCAGACTACTTGGCTGCAATAATATGAAGATCGACGCTAGGAAGCGCTCGCATGAGCCGCTGGACAATCGAGCCTTTTGTCAGCAGTTGCCAGCGTGATCGTTGGGTTTCTCCCAAAACAATTTGAGTGACATAATTGTTGGTCGCAATGTTGGCAATGGCTCTGACCACATCCTCAGATTCTACCCGCAAAAACTCACCCTCAAATTCCTCACAGAGCCGTTTGCAAGTTTCGACATGAAGCGCTTCTACCTTAGACAAAAACTGATGGGGATGAGCGACAAACAGCACATAAAAGCGACCATTCATTTGGCTTGCGATACGTGCCCCTCGCCGCAACAGTTGAATTGAACTGGGATTTGTTGAAACACATACCAAAATGCATTCTTGGATATTGCAGTAATTCTGGGCGTTTTCCTCTCGGCCATTTTCTTCAATATTGTCGGCAACTTCTCTCAGGGCTAATTCTCGCAAAGCCACCAGATTCTGGCGCTTAAAAAAGTTTTGCAAAGCCTGATCAATCTTTGTGGGAGCGTAGATTTTACCCTCCTGTAACCGCTCTTGCAACGTTTCAGGGGTGACATCAATGACTACGACCTCATCGGCTTCGTCAATCAGGCGATCAGGCACTCGTTCTCGCACCACGACCCCAGAAATTTTGTGTACTAGATCATTCAAGCTCTCCAAATGTTGAATATTGATGGTGGAATACACATCAATCCCTGTATCTAAAATGAATTCCACATCTTGATAACGCTTTTCTCGTAGTGAACCAGGAACATTAGTATGGGCCAACTCATCAATAAGCACTAGGTGGGGGCAACGGTCGATAATACCCTGGACATCCATCTCCATCAGGCCACGTCCCTGCCAAAATGTCGGCTTCAGTGGGACTTGTTCTAGGCCATCAGCCTTTTCAGCAGTGTCGGCTCGTCCGTGGGTTTCTAATAAACCAATCACCACATCAAAGCCTTCCTGCTTAAGCTGCTGTCCTTCCTCCAGCATCCGGTAGGTTTTGCCCACCCCAGGAGCCATGCCGATAAAAATTTTGTGCTTGCCTCGGCGGGGAGGAGAGGGGGATTGGGTGGGGGACATGGGGGGGTGGAGGGTTGGGAGGTTGGGAGATTGGGAGGTTGGAGGGTTGGGAGGTTGGGAGGTTGGGAGGTTGGGAGGTTGGAAGGTTGGAAGGTTGGAAGGTTGGAGGGGTTGAGAGTTTGAGGGGTTGAACTTTCCAGCTTTCCCACCTTCAACCGTTGAATTGAGGACGGGTGTGGGGTTGGGTGGTGGCGCGGTGGAGGGTTTGTTGAGCGGGTGTGTAGGTGGGGTCGAGGTCGAGGGCGGCACGGTATTTTTTTAGGGCGTCGAGTCGGTTGCCGAGGTATTCTTCAATTTCACCCAAGAGGGTTAGGGCTTCGGGGCGTTTTGGGTTGCAGCGCAGCGCCTCTTTCAAAAAGCCTGTGGCCTGGGAGTAATCTTGGCGATTGAGGTAGTCTTGAGCGGTCTTAAGCAGGGTGTCGTAGTCCGCATCAAGCTTGGCCCAGGGGTGGGGACTTTCCAGGGTCTTACGGACAATGGATTGAATGGTGCGGGCGCTGAAAGGCTTTTGCACATAGCCATGGGGTTCTTGAATAAAGTCCATAGCACCCGACTTCATGGCCTGTACGGCTTCATCAACGCTACTGTGAACGGCGGTAACGATCACCCGCAAGCAGGGATAGTCGTGAAGTAGCTGCCGAATGATGTCCACATCCTCAGTCTGGGTAAGCATCGCATCTAAGATCGCCACATCGATATGCTGATGAGCCAGAATTTCATTAGCAGCCTCAATGGTTTCTGCTTGGAGGACTTCGTAGTCAGCGGCAGTTAAAAACTGTGCCACGGTGCTGCGGGATATCTCGTCATGGTGAATAATCAGGATGGTGTTTTTTAGCATGGGATTAGAGCGATGAGAACGTGAGAACGTGAGTAGGGGAGGTTGGGAGGTTGGGAGGTTAGAAGGTTAGAAGGTTGGGAGGTTAGAAGGTTGGGAGGTTGTAAAGGTTTAAGTCTCTAAAATTTTTCACTTTCAAATCTTCACACTTACTAAAAATCCTCACACCTATATTTCAGCGGTTATCCAGCGCTAAATTTAGGGTCAAGACATTGATTCCGGGTTCACCAAAAATCCCTAGAAATCGACCGTCAGTGTTTTGAGCAATGAGTGATTGAACTTCGTCTACCGACAGCCCTCGTGCCTGAGCTACTCGCTCCACCTGGGCTTCGGCGGCGGCGGGGGAAATATGTGGGTCAAGGCCAGAGCCAGAGGAATAAAGCAGATCGGCAGTGGGTTCCACTCCCTCACTGCGAAGGCGTTCAGCTTCTACTTTAATGCGCTCTAACAGTTCAGAATTATCGGGAGCTAGGTTGCTGCCACCGGATAGGCCCGTGGGATTCGCATCGCCCCCTTCGCTGTAGGCAATGACGCTGGGACGACTCCAGAAGTACTCATTGGTGGTGAAGGTTTGGCCAATCAATGCTGACCCCACGATTTCACCCTGGCTATTGGTTAGTAAGCTGCCGTTGGCCTGGTAGGGAAAAGCCGTTTGGCCGATGAGAAAAATTAGGAGTGGATAGAGAAATGCTGTCAAGAGCCAGAGGGTGGCAATACTGCGGATGCTGATGATGAGGTCTTGCATGGGAAGTAAGGGGGTAGGGGTTTGAAGGTGTGAACGTGTCAACGTGTGAACGCTGGAACGTTGGTTTTTTAAAACTTTTCGGGTTGGACGATCACTGCGGCTAAATAGACAGCGAGACCCACGACAACGAGGCCGAGAAGACCGAGGGCATAGGCGGTGCCACGGGAGATATCTGGGCCGGTAGTGGCATGGAGAGCGGGTGCAATCAAAGCGTTGATCAGCAAACCCAGCAGCAAAATTTTGGGGAGATTAGGTTTCATAGGAAGAAAGGTTTTGTGATGGATGATGGATAGGGTTTAAGAATTAGATGTTGTCAGGTTAGAAGGTTGTCAGGTTAGAAGGTTGGAAGGTTGGAAGGTTAAAAACTTAGAAAACCTAAACCTTCACACGTTCCAACCTTCACATGTTCCAACCCCCTAAAAATTCGTTACCGCCGACACCCCCAAATCAATGACCTTAATGGCGACAAACGGGGCGATAATGCCGCCGAGGCCGTAGATCAAAATGTTGCGCTGGAGCAATTGATTAGCAGTTAACGGACGAAATTCGATGCCTTTTAGGGCCAGGGGAATGAGGGCGGGGATGATAAGGGCGTTGTAGATTAGAGCCGAAAGTACGGCGGTGCGTGGGCTGCTGAGGCCCATCACATTTAGGGCACCGATGCCTGCCGATGCAAACATTGCAGGGATGATGGCAAAGTATTTGGCGATGTCGTTGGCTAGGGAGAAGGTGGTGAGGGCACCACGGGTGATCAATAACTGTTTGCCAATGGTGACCAGGTCGATCAGTTTGGTGGGATCGGAGTCGAGGTCTACCATGTTGGCGGCTTCTTTGGCGGCCTGGGTGCCGGAGTTCATGGCTACTCCGACGTTGGCTTGGGCTAAGGCGGGGGCATCGTTGGTGCCGTCCCCGGTCATGGCCACTAGCTTGCCTTGGGATTGTTCAGCCTGAATCACCTGAATTTTGTCCTCTGGGGTGGCCTCGGCCACAAAGTCGTCTACCCCGGCCTCTTCGGCAATCACGGAGGCGGTGATGCGGTTGTCTCCGGTTAGCATCACGGTGCGTACCCCCATGCGGCGCAGTTGGTCAAAGCGCTCTCGAATACCCGGTTTGATGATGTCTTTGAGGTAAATAACGCCGTAGACATTGCTATTCCGGCAAACAGCCAGGGGGGTGCCGCCCAGGCGTGAAACTCGCTCGAAAGCTTGATCGAGTTCGGCAGGGGCGGTGCCGCCGCGTGAACGCACAAAGCCGCGAATGGCGTCCACAGATCCTTTACGCACTTCGCTGCCGTCGGGCA
The DNA here is from genome assembly GCA_044070495.1 of Spirulina sp. GTDB lineage: Bacteria > Cyanobacteriota > Cyanobacteriia > Phormidesmidales > Phormidesmidaceae > Nodosilinea. Next base: position 86,317 of record JBIPSI010000020.1, read on the forward strand.
AATCGGTGCCACTCATGCGAGTGCGGGCGGTAAACTCCACGCCTTCGGCCTTGTCTTTGTTAAAAGAGATGGCGGCTCCCAACTTTTCGGCTAAGCGCACAATAGATTTGCCCTCTGGGGTGGTGTCGAATACGCTGGCCGCCAAGGCGATGTCAGCCACCTCCTGCTCACTGTGGCCGTTGACCGGGATAAATTCTTCGGCCAGACGGTTGCCTAGGGTGATGGTGCCAGTTTTGTCTAGCACCAGGGTGTTGATGTCGCCACAGGCTTCTACCGCTCGCCCGGAGGTAGCCACCACATTGAACTGAGCGACCCGATCCATTCCGGCAATACCGATGGCACTGAGCAGCCCGCCAATAGTGGTAGGAATCAGCGCCACCAGTAGCGCCACCAAAATGGTGATACCCACTGGACTATTGGCGTAGTTAGCGGGGGCGGGCAAAGTCGCCACCACAATTAAAAACACCAGGGTAAGCACCGCCAGCAGCACCGTCAGGGCAATTTCGTTGGGGGTTTTGCTGCGCTCGGCCCCTTCCACCAGGGCGATCATGCGGTCAATAAAGCCCTTGCCGGGGTCAGAGGTGACTTGCAAAATCAGCTCGTCGGAAATAATCCGGGTGCCGCCCGTCACCGAACTGGCCACGTCGGAACCAGGCTCCTTCAGCACCGGGGCCGACTCGCCCGTAATCGCCGACTCATCCACCGAGGCCACGCCTTCAATCACCTCACCATCGGCAGGAATCATGTCGCCAGCCACAACTTTGATACGATCCCCCCGCTTCAAGCTAGTCGAGTTCACCTCTTCTATCGCCCCATCAGCCCGCAACTTTCGAGCAACCGTATCCGAGCGGGTAGATCGCAGGGCATCCGCCTGGGCCTTACCGCGCCCTTCAGCCACGGCCTCCGCGAAGTTGGCAAACAGCACCGTCAACAACAAAATCAACGTAATTAGCCCGTTATAAACCGCTGCGCCGTCCCCATCGGTAGGGCCAAATAGGGTAGGGTTCACGGTCAACACAGCGGTGATCACCGTGCCGACCCAAACCACAAACATCACCGGATTTTTCACCATGATGCGTGGATCGAGCTTGCGAAAAGCTTCGACCACAGCTCTTTGATAAAGGTCGGTCATCTTCGCCTTGGGGGTGTGCTTGCGCTGTTGGCGTGGCCCACCGGGTTGTTTGAGGGGGAGGGTAGATTGGGTCATGGATCGGGTAAGAGGAATGGTTGGATAATTGGAGAATTAGGAGGTGTGAAGGTTGGAAGGTTGGAAGGTGTGAAGGTTGGAAGGTTGGAAGGTGTGAAGGTTGGAAGGTTGGAAGGTTGAGATGTGGGAATACTCAGGGAGATATGTTTTTGGTTGATGCAGATGGGTGCTATTCAGAGATTTGAAGATATCTTGGCTTGGCAGTCGGCGCGGGAGTTGACCAGGTTGGTTTATAGCCTGTCAAATACGGGGAGCTTTGCACGGGATTTTGGCTTGAAAGATCAAATGCGACGGGCGGCGGTTTCTGTGATGTCCAATATTGCAGAAGGGTTTGAAAGTCGAACTCGAGGCATGTTCATTAACTATTTAGGTCATGCCAAGGCTTCAGCAGGAGAAGTACGTGCTCAAGCCTATGTGGCGTTGGATGTGGGCTACATTGACCAGACACAATTTGATCACCTAATAACGTTGGCAGAGCGGTGTAGCAAACAAGTTAGTCGGTTCATGGTGTATTTGGAGGGGAAAAAGGGGTGAGGGTGGGGAGGTGGGGAGGTTAAAAGGTGGAAAGGTTAAAAGGTGGAAAGGTTCAGAACTTGTCAACTTTCCAACCTTCCAACCTTCCAACTTTCCAACCTTCCCACTACCCCAATCTAAACGCCGCTGCCACTGGCCCTAACGCTAAAACTGGCAGGAAGGTCAAGGCTCCGAGGATTAAAATGGCTCCGGCGGTGACTCCGGTGAACAGGGGGGTGTCGGTGCGGAGGGTGCCTGCGGTTTCGGGGACGGGTTGTTTGCGGGCCATGCCGTCGGCGAGGAAAATCAGGGCGGCAATGGGCACGTAGCGACCGACGAGGAGGGAGAAGCTGGTGCTGAGGTTCCACCAGAGGGTGTTGTCGCCTAACCCCTCAAAGCCGGAGCCGTTGTTGGCGGCAGCGGAGGCATATTCGTAGACTACCTGGGAAATGCCGTGGAAGCCGGGATTGCTGATGCCGGAGAGGGTTGCCGGGAAAGCTAGGGTGATGGCGGTGGGAATCAGGATGGCAATGGGGTGAACGAGCAGAATTAGGCTAGCGAGGACGATTTCGCGCTTTTCGATTTTGCGACCCAGAAATTCGGGAGTGCGCCCCACCATTAGCCCGGTGAGGAAGACGGTAAGAATCAGAAATACAAATAGGTAGGCGGTTCCGGTGCCCTGTCCACCCCAAACGATCTGCAAAAACAGGTTAGAGAGGGTGACAAAGCCGCCTGTGGGCATCAGGGAATCGTGCAGACCGTTGATGGCTCCGCACATGGTGCCCGTGGTGGAAACGGCCCAAAGAGCGGTGAGGAAAGGCCCAAAGCGGGTTTCTTTACCCTCCAAATTGGGCTGTTGGCTGCCAAGCACCTGATTGACCAGCGGATTGCCCTGGTATTCACCCACGGCGGCAATGGCGATAAAGGCAACAAAGATGGCAAACACCATCCAGAAGATCAGCCAACCCTGTTTGGGATTGCTCGCCATGTAGCCGTAGGTGAGAATCAGTCCGGCGGGAATCACCAGCATGATCACGGTTTCGAGCAGGTTGGTAAAGTTGTTGGGGTTTTCAAAAGGGTGGGCGGAGTTGATACCAAAGAAGCCGCCGCCGTTTTCCCCCAATTCTTTGATGATTTCAAAGTGGGCTACTGGGCCACGGGCGATGAATTGGGTGGCTCCCTCCAGGGTAGTAGCCTGGGCGGGGGCTGCAAAGGTTTCGGGTACTCCGGCAATTAGCAGGGCAATTGCCCCCACGATTGAAATCGGCAGCAAAATGCGGGTAATCGACACCATTAAATCGGTGTAGAAATTGCCTAGGGGTCGCCCCGTTAACCCACGAATAAAGGCAATCGCCACCGCAATGCCCGTCGCCGCCGAGGTAAACATCAGAAATCCCAACGCCCCCACCTGACTGAAATAGCTGTAGGTGGTTTCGCCGGAATAGTGCTGCTGGTTCGTATTCGTGGTAAACGAAATAGCCGTGTGCAGACCTAGATCCCAGCTTGGGGCACCTAGCTCTGTCGGATTTAGGGGCAGCACCCCCTGGAGCATAAAAATAACGTAGACCAACATGATCATGGCTAGGTTGCTGACCAGTACGGCACGAATATATTGACCACCAGTCATCGGACGGTTATCAAGTACGCCAGACCCAGAAAAAACGACTCGCTCCACCGGAGAAACAATCCAATCCAGCCAGGTTTTTTCACCCAGAAAGACTTGGGCCATATAGCGCCCCAGTACAGGTGAAACCGCCGCCAAGATGACGAGTATCAAAGCTATCTGAAGAAATCCTTGTAGCATGGGATTGATAGATATAAAGCAACACAGACAGACACATCCAGAAGAAAACAGTCCCCGCTAATGCACTTTTTGCCTGAGCTTCAAGCAATTTCCTAGATGAGGAGAGATGGCAGGGTTGAGAGCAATGGCAATCAGACAATCACCATCTTCAACCACAGGATTCTGGTGAAAATGAATCAACTGCTCTGCTCGAACTAAGCCTAGAAAATGACAACTATCCGGCAGACAAATTGCCCCCAGGGTTTTTCCAAGGTGTGCGCTGTGAAAATAAACCGTACCAGTAATCAACTTGGCCTTCATGACGAGAGACTTTCCAAAAAAGAGCCATTCGATATCTCCATTTTGCTACTCTTTCACCTAAAAATAAGGTATAGAAAAGTGTTTAATCTAGATTTATACCCTCCATCTAAGCTCCAACTAGACATAGCGTTTAGGCAATGATTAAACTCCTATATCATTTGATATAAACGTCACCACTCCACACCAAGTCAGCCCTAAAATAGATTGACAAAATCACCTCAACCAAACGCCCATAACCTTCCAACCTTCCAACCTTCCACTCTCCCAACCCCCCACCTCCCTCCCCCATGCCCCGCCCCACCCCCCCCTGGCAACAAACCCACTGGCTGATTGCCGCCCTCTTTGTTGTGGTCATTGGGCTGGAATACAGCACACCACCGCCCTACGTATTTGGCTATCTGTACATTGGGGCGGTGCTTTTGGCCAGCGGACGACTGGGCCGAGGGGCAACACGGTGGGTAACGGCAATCGCCATTGTGCTCACCCTGCTCAACCTGGTGATCCCTGGCCTAGAGCCGATTAGTACGGTGACCATCGCCAATCGGGCGATTACGGTGCTAGCCCTGGCGGTGACGGGATGGCTGAGCGACCGCATTCAGCGCTACGAGAAGGCCATCACCCACCAGCACGCCCAAATCTTGGCCCAGGCCCAACTGGCTCGGATGCGGGAAGATTTTGTCTCGACCCTGACCCACGATTTGAAAACACCACTGCTGGGGGCGATAGAGACCCTCCACGCCCTGGAGACCGAGCAGTTTGGAGCAGTGACATCGGCCCAGCGGCGGGCCATCACGATCATGACGCGCAGTCACCAGACCACCCTGCAACTGGTGGAAACCCTGATGGATGTCTACCGCAACGACGCCGAGGGGTTACGCCTCAACCTGAGCGCTGTGGACGTCGTTTCCCTGGCAGAGGACACCATCATGCAACTCACGGCCCTAGCGGCTTCCCGGCAGGTGCATATTCGTCTACACCAAGGGGAATCCGACTTTCGCCAGCCCTGCTGGGTAAGGGCCGATGTGCTCCAGCTCCAGCGAGTGCTGAGCAACCTGATTGCCAACGCCATTCACCATTCGTTGCGGGGCAGTTTGGTGGAGGTCGTGATTCGCCATCACGGCGATGATTGTTTGGTGCAGGTATTGGATCAAGGCCAGGGCATCGCCGCCGATGAAATGGCCCACCTATTCGAGCGGTTTTACCAGGGCCACAGTGATCGTCAGGCCAAGGGTACCGGACTGGGCCTCTACCTCAGCCGTCAGATTGTGGAGGCCCACGGCGGCAGAATTTGGGCCGAACCGCGCCAGCCCACGGGGGCGGTGTTTGCGTTTCGACTGCCCGCTCAGTCCCCGGTACAGGATAATAGCCTGATGGTACGCACTGCTAACCTCCGATGACCGACCAGCCTATTGATATTCTTCTGGTCGAAGACGATGAGCTGTTTCGACTGGGCCTTACCACTCGGTTGCAGCAGGAGCCGACCTTGCAGGTTGTCGCTGAAGCGGAGGACGGCGAAACGGCCATCGCCCTAGTCAACCAGCAGCCCTTCGACGTGGTGCTGCTGGACATCGGCCTGCCGGGAATTGGCGGTCTCGAAGCCTGTCGCCAGATCAAGCAGCAGCATCCCAACTTGCCAGTGCTGGCCCTCACTTCCCACAACCAGCCAGCCCTGATTGCCCGCCTGATCGAAGCCCAGGCCCAGGGCTACTGTGTCAAGGGCATTGCCGCCGAGGCGCTGGTGCTGGCGATTCGCTCCGTTGCCCTGGGGGCTACCTGGTGGGATGCCATCGCCTCCCAGGAAATTCAGGCTGCGTTCCAGTCCCCCGCCCTAGAATCGCCACCCACCCATACCCCGACCACCCTAGACACCCTCACTAAACGCGAGCAAGAAATCCTAGCGCTGATGGCGGTAGGGCAAAGCAATCAGGAAATTGCCGAGGCTCTCTACATTGCCCCCGGCACGGTGCGCGTCCATGTCCACTCCATTTTGCAAAAGCTGGAGGTGCGTGATCGAACCCAGGCCGTCATTCTGGCGATGCAGATGGGTCTCGTTTCACCCTAGAAAAAGCCTGCGGCAATGACTGATGATCGGAATCCTTCGGCCTAACGATGACTTAGACCAACCCCCACAACGTTGATTCCCCCTGATCATCCGCAGGGGCGTGCGCTTGGCTCCAGTCAATAGGGCCTGACTAGATGGAGCCTGACTAAATAAAGCCTGGCAAGCTAGGCCAACCTAGGACTTTTATGGAGACTTGGTTAAGGCGAGATTGCCCTGCATCAAGTTCTGTCCGTCGCTGCCCTAGATCAGCCTAGGGGTTTTCCCGGAGGTGTTAGGGTAATGTCGAGTTCTGGGGCCATCGCTAGGCCAGGGGATATTCCACCAAGCCTAGGGCAGCAATTGGCAATCTGGGACAACGTTATAAATGACCGCCATAGATACTGATATTGATACCTGTCACGTAACGTGGATCTCCATCAGCTACACCAAGCCCTCCAACAACCTCCCGGCAGCCTCGGTGTTTTGCCGGAGTTTGCTGGATTGCGCCCCTGTTTCCAAGTCCAGTGGGTGAAGCAAACCGAATCCACCAATCACGATCTAATGGCCCAAATGGCGTCGGGGGCAGTGGCAGGAACCGTATTGATCGCGGCTACCCAGCGGGCCGGACGGGGGCAGTGGGGCCGCCAGTGGCAGTCGGCGGCGGGGGGGCTGTATCTCTCCCTAGGGCTGCGGCCAGAGATGACGGTGGAGCGCAGTCTCTATCTCACCCTGGCTAGCGCTTGGGGGCTGGCCACCAGCCTAGCCAACCTGGGTATTCCAGCTCAGGTGAAATGGCCCAACGATCTCGTGGTGCAGGGGCGCAAGCTGGGGGGCATTTTGACCGATACACGGGTGCAGGGGGATCGGGTGCAGGCGGTGGTGGTCGGATTGGGGCTGAACGTCCAAAATCCAGTGCCGCCTACGGGAATTTCCCTAGGCCACCTGTCAAAGTTGCCGGAACCGCCGCCCGGCCCCCTGAATACCTTGGAGGGCGTCGCCGCTGTAGCGCTCTACGGGCTGATGCAGGGCTACAGCGTTTGGCAAAACCAGGGCGATCAAGCTTTCCTGGCCCTCTATCAGCAGCGTATGACCCACCTGGGCCAGCCGGTGGTGATAGAGGACCAGTCGGCCACAGTAACGGGTCTTGCCCCTTCCGGGAACCTGTCGGTGCGGGTCTCGTCCGACGGTAGCTGTGCGCCCCTGGAATGGGAAATTAAGCCGGGCGAAGTAACTTTAGGCTACAATGCGTAGCGGTTGATTGATGGTGAACTCTAAACGCAATTCAGCTCAATTTTCGAGGCTCCCTCGACTCATGCAGGGCAATGTTTACCGTGGTTCCAGCCTCGGTGGATGCCCCAGGCTACACCCCGTCCAGGGGCTTGCCCTAGTGGGCAGTTTAGGTCTCATGGCCAGCGGTGCAGCAATAGCCGAGGAATCGGGCTTAGAGGTTGCCGAGCCGACGGCAGAGTTCCCGGTGAAAGCCCCTGACAAGGCTCCTGATGTGGAGGTCGTTCCGCGCCCCCAGGTCAGCTTGCCCCACGTGAGCGGTGCTACCGGATCAGCGGTCACCTTGACGGCCCCTGCCAAGCCTCAGTTTTCACCCCCCGCCATTGCTCAGACGTCTCCCCCCCACCTAAGCCAGCCCATGCAACCCCCGGTTCCACCCCCAGCCGCAGCGGCCATCGTCATTCCTGAACCCGCCGCCGCCCCCACCATGGCCGAGAGTTTGCTAACGCCAGCCTCGCCCGCCGCCGCCCCCACCATGGGTGAATCAGCGGCCCCTAGTACTTCGGTGACCCCCAGCCCAGGCACCCCCAGCGCCGCCGACCTCGTGGTACCCGGATCAATTGCCGCCGATGAGTCGGTGCCAGCGGGCTACAACAGCGTCTTCATCGATCCCACCCGCTACGACGTGGGAGCCACCTCGGCTCCGGCGGCCCCCAATGTGGTCTTTGCGGATCGCTCAACGGGCTGCCAAATTACGGTTGCCAGTGGCCAAACGGCCTCCAACTGTGGCGGTGGTGCCGGGGTCATCCCCGGTTCAGGCGTGACCACCACCCCAGGCGGTGCCCTAGCGTCTAACGGGTCTTTGGTGGGTGGTTCCCGGTTGCCCTCCGGCACGGTGACCGTTAGCCCCCGTGGGGTGAGCCTAGACAGCCGCAGCGTTGTCAGTCGCGCCGCCCTCAATGACCGCATCCGACCCCTCAACATTTTGCGCCGGGGCAACGAAGAATTTGTCTTCCCCCTGTCGATTCCGGCCCCCATTTCTTCGGTGTTTGGTTGGCGGATGCACCCCGTCCACCAATCCTGGCGCTTCCACTCCGGCACGGATTTAGCGGCTCCCATGGGCACCCCCGTATTGGCCACCCAGGCGGGGCGTGTGGCCGTGGCCGATTTCCTCGGTGGCTACGGCCTCACGGTCATTCTGCGCCATGGCGACGGCAACCTAGAGTCTCGCTATGCCCACCTATCCCAGGTGGCGGTGCGATCCGGCGAATGGATTGACCAGGGCGAAGTGATTGGCCTGGTGGGCAGCACAGGAACTTCCACTGGCCCCCACCTGCACTTTGAGGTACGCCAACTCACCGGAGAAGGGTGGGTAGCGATGGATCCCGGCGAGGTGCTGGAGTACGGGATTGCCAACCTGCTCAACGTCATCAACAATCCCATGGCGGCCCTAGGGCAAACCCAGCCGACCTCCACCGAGGACGATGGTTCGCTGCCCGTAGACTATCCCTACCGCCCAGCCCAGCCCAACGCCAGCTAGATCCCCGGTTAACACCCTAGAGGCAGCCCATGGCCTTTACCCACACCTATCCAATTCGGTTTCGAGATACCGATGCAGCGGGGGTGATGTATTTTGCTAATGGGCTGGCCCTATGCCACGCCGCCTACGAAGATTCTCTACAAGCCGCTGGCTTTGATTTAAAGGTTTTTTTTAGCCCCACCGCCGCCCTGGCCTACCCGATCATCCATGCTGGCATGGACTATCGGCGACCGATCCGCTGTGGTGATTGGGTGACCATTGCCCTACACCCCAAACGGCTGGAGTCCTCCAGTTTTGAGGTGACCTATCGGCTATCCTTAGAGGCCAATGCGGATCACATTCTAGGGGAAGCCCTAACCCGCCATTGTTGTATTAACACTCCTAACCGTCGCCGCCATTCCCTACCAGCGGAGATGGAACAGTGGATTCAGCGCTGGAGTTGTGATCCATAGTTCAAGGGAATTCCGAGATAAATCCAGCATTTTTCCTTGGGGTTTAATGGAGGTTCTATTGATGGATGGGTTGACGGGTAGTGCTTGGCAGGAATGGATCTTTGTGGCAGGCTACGTATCGTTTTTGCTGGCCATTGCCTGGTTGGCCGTGCGGCCTAGACTGTAGACCGATCAGGGAACATAGCCCAACTAGAGTACGACTAGAGAGGAGAGAAGCCGCTTTCTCCAAGGGATGTATTGCTCTAGAATCAACGGTTCTCCCACTGGCTTGGTTATTTAGGCACAAGCCGTTTAGCCTAGGGATGGTACACTGCCTACGAAGTTTCTCCCGTTTTTACAGGCCATCGCCCCTACCATTTCTAACGATGCCTGAAACGTGCCCTCGTCCTTAGCACCGGGCTAAGCGAGACCTTCATTTTCGATGACGAACGCAAGGTATTCAACGTGAAGATTGATCCAAAGGCTGTCCGATCTACGGCTCCTCATCCCGCTGTAGATCCCTTTGTATCGGTAATTATTCCAGTCTACAATGACGCCCGTCGTCTAAAAACCTGTCTTGCGGCTCTGGAGGAGCAAACTTACCCCAGCCACCGCTACGAAATTATTGTGATCGATAATGGCTCCGAGCCTGAGGAAGACGTCACCGACTTAGCCCACGGCTTTGACCATGTGATTCTGACCCAGGAGCAGATTCCCGGATCCTACGCTGCGAGAAACAAGGGTCTGACCCTAGCCAAAGGCAACATCATTGCCTTTACAGATTCTGACTGCGTTCCGAAACCAGACTGGCTAGAGCAGGGCGTCAGCTATTTAGTGAACCACCCAGACTGTGGGTTAGTGGCGGGTCGCATTGATATGTTTGTAGAACAACCAGAAAAGGTAACGGCCATTGAAATGTATGACCAAGTGGTCATGGGCTTTCCCCAAGAGTCGCTGATCATCACCTATAAAACGGCGATGACAGCCAATATCTTCACGCGTCGATCCGTCATTGAAGACATTGGCAATTTCCGCTCCGATCTGCGATCCACCGGGGACGGAGAATGGGCCCAGCGGGTTTACAAGGCGGGCTACGAGCACCGCTATGCGGCCCAGGCCTGTGTCGGACATCCAGCTCGCGATACCTTTAAGGCCTTAACCACTCGCGTGACTCGGTATACCGGCGGCAAGGTTGATCGATTTATTACCCATGAGCCTGTTTGGTGGAAGCGTTATCGTCGATTTGTACGGTTTATCGTCGAGGACTTGACCATCCATGCGTTTACCCAGAGCCGAAAGGTATTGCAGGATGACCGCATCAACACCATCGGGATGCGCATAAAGGTTTTGGGATTGGTCGTGGTCATGCAGTTGCTCAGTGTCTCCGAGATCGTGCGTATTAAGCTAGGGGGGCAGTCTCGCCGCTAAATCCCAGGGCCCCTTGGATATGGGGTTGGCGTCTTGACCGTCAAGTCATGCTGATGGTCAAGGACGGGGGTGGTCAACCCCCGCACGAATAGTTTGTGCCCTAAGGACTTGCCCTAAGGGCTTGCCCTAAGGGCTTGCACTAAGGTGTTAGGAATTACGGCATCATCCCAGGCGGGAGGATCTTCCCCCAACCGCACAACCACCAGGTCATAGGACGGGATAACGTATACCTTTTGGTGATGGCGTCCATCTAGGTAGAAAGTGTCGGGGGCCAAAAAAGGCGCTGAGGAGGCTGAGTTCACATTGGGGTAGTCGGGGGTGCGCGCTTTAATCCACAGGTGCATCCCAAAGGTAGGTTCCAGGGGTGATTCCTGCCGCATTTTAGCGATCCAGTCCGCCGGAATCACCTGACTATCCCCGACTTTGCCCTGGCGTAAAAACAGGTGTCCTACCCGCAGCCAGTCGAGGGCCGTGGCAAAGAAACAGCAAAACGCCTTGGCGCTGCCCCCCGGTCGATCCATCCACAAAAACGTATCTTCCGCCCCCAAGGGTTGCCACAGGCGGCTAGAAAGATAGCGGCCAAAGGATTCGCCCGTGGCGGCTTCCAACACGAAAGCCAACAGTTGGGAATTGACGTTGTTGTACTCGTACCCCTGACCGGGGGGCTGGGCCAGGGGTATGGAGAGGGCCAAGGGACGCAGGTTCGATCCGCCGTAGAGCTTCACCAGGTCGGAACTCAGGGTGTCGGTGCGGTCATCGTTACGCAGGCCCGACTGCATATAGATCAAGTCCTCCAGGGTGATGTCCCCACGGGGATCATCGGCCCACTCCGGTAGATAGTCGCCCACCCGATCCCCTAGGGACTGAATATGCCCCTCCGCCAAGGCCACGCCAATCATCAAGCCCAGCAGGTTTTTAGTCATCGACATGCCGTTGACCGGGCTATCTGGCCCATATCCCTGCCAATAGCGCTCGAAAACAAGGCGATCCCGATGCAGCACCAGCAAGGCAATGGAATTTTGACGCTCGGCAAAGGCCGCTACCTCTTCTAATACCGCCGGGGACAGTTCCCCCGGTTCTGCGGTCGGCGTTACCACTGTCCAGGGCGGCGGCGCAGGGCTTCCCAGCACTGGATAGCGGGGCTGATACCAATCCACTGAAGTAATGGGCCGATCTGGATAGCTCAGGGATCGCGTCCACAGTCGCCAATCCACGCGGCTACTCAGAATCCCCATCCCTCCCAGGGCAAGAAGCCCCATCCCCAAGACAGTTTTAAGCCCAAGATGCTGCATAGAACACAGTCTTTTCCCAAGGGGTTTACTACAGTAAAAATAATTTGGCGCTGTCAATAACCTCGGTTTCTAGGCGATGGCAACCGACGACTTGCGCTCTCTGGCCCGTAGGCCGACCTACAGGCTAGCTTACAGTGATACTCTAATAAAAAGATAAGGGCGTTGGGGTTGGTCGAGGTCATCCTTGGCTAGGCCACGCTTAATGCGGCAGGTTAAACTCCATAAACCTGTTGCCACTAGTAGGGTTAAGAGAGTTGCAAGTTAACTATGTACAATCCAAGTGTGAGTGGCGGCAACGCCAGCAGCCTCGCTGGTAGCCGTTTATTTTTATACGAGGTGCAGGGTCTGCGCCAAAATGCAGAAACCGATCAGATGAGCAACCCCATTCGCAAGAGTGGCAGCGTTTTCATCACGGTACCCTACAGCCGTATGAACCAAGAAATGCAGCGGATCACCCGCATGGGCGGCAAAATTGTCAGCATCCGCCCCATGGAAACGGTAGGAGCCATCGCCAACGCCACCCCGACGGTGATTGAGTCAGCGCCTGTGACCCCTGAACCCACAGAAAAGCCCATGACTCAAGCGACCCCCAAGGCTAAGAAGGCCGATGTTCCCGTCAACCTTTACAAGCCCAACTCGCCCTACGTGGGCAAAGTGCTTTCCAACGAGAAACTCGTTGGAGAAGGCGGTCTAGGCATTGTTCAACACATTACCTTTGACCTCTCGGAAGGCAATCTCCACTACGTCGAAGGCCAGAGCATCGGCATCATCCCTGAAGGCACCGATGCCAACGGCAAGCCCCACAAGCTGCGCCTCTACTCCATCGCCTCCACCCGCCACGGCGACCACATGGACGATAAAACCGTCTCCCTTTGCGTACGCCAGCTAGAGTATAAGCACCCCGAATCCGGCGAAACCGTCTACGGCGTGTGCTCCACCTACCTGTGCAACATCGAGCCGGAGACCCCGGTGAAAATCACTGGCCCCGTGGGCAAAGAAATGCTGCTGCCCGACGATCCCGACGCCACCATCATCATGCTGGCCACCGGGACGGGGATCGCCCCCTTCCGCGCCTACCTGTGGCGGATGTTTAAGGAAGCCGAGCGCCAGGCTAACCCCGGCTACCAGTTCAAGGGTCTAGCCTGGCTGATCTTCGGTGTGCCCTACACCCCCAACATCCTATACAAGGAAGAACTGGAAGCCATCCAAAACGAATATCCCGACAACTTCCGCCTTACCTACGCCATCAGCCGCGAACAGCAAAACCCCGAAGGGGGCCGGATGTACATCCAGCACCGGGTGGCCGAGCACGCCGCCGAACTCTGGCAACTGATGCAGAAGCCCAACACCCACACCTACATGTGCGGTCTCAAGGGCATGGAAGGCGGCATCGACGAAGGCATGTCCGCCGAAGCCAGCAAGCACGGTGTGGACTGGACGGAGTTCCGCAAGCAAATGAAAAAAGAACACCGCTGGCACGTCGAAACCTACTAGGTTTGATGGCCCACCCTGACGGGAAGCAAGCTACATCCCCAGCCCCTCTCCCCACGGGAGAGGGGAGCCGGAAAGGCCTTCAAAGTCCCTCTCCCCACGGGAGAGAGATTTAGGGTGAGGGCGAACGGTCAACCAGAAAGCTTATTTTCAATCTGATTGCCGAAGGGAAGGGGGAAACGCCTTCCTTTTTTATTGGCTGCCGTCTCCCTTTACAATTGGAGGCAGAGCGCGTCGTTAGGGGTATAGCACTTTGGGTATCAACGTTGGGCTGTTGGGGTTAGGGACAGTAGGTTCAGGCACCGCCAAGATTCTTTTAGATCCGGTAGGTCGTCATCCCTTACTGAGCCAAATTACCCTCACTAAGGTGGGAGTACGAACCCTTGACAAGCCCCGCAGCGTTGCGATCCCCGCCGATTGCCTCACAACCGACCTAGAGAGCATCGTCACCGATCCCGCCGTGGATGTGGTGGTAGAACTATTGGGCGGACTAGAACCCGCTCGCAGTTTGATCCTGAAGGCCATCGCCCACGGCAAGCATGTTGTCACCGCCAACAAAGCCGTCATTGCCCGCTACGGCGACGAAATTTTTACCGCCGCCAACGAGGCCGGGGTCTACGTTCTGTTAGAAGCTGCCGTGGGGGGAGGGATCCCTGTGGTGCAGCCCCTCAAGCAAGCCCTGGGGGTGAACCGGATCCAGGCCGTCACTGGGATCATCAACGGCACCACCAACTACATCCTCACCCGAATGCAGCGGGAGGGCGGCGACTTTGAGCCGATTCTGGCCGATGCCCAACGGCTGGGCTACGCCGAGGCCGATCCCTCCGCCGATGTGGACGGGCTGGATGCCGCCGATAAGATTGCCATTTTGGCCTCCCTCGCCTTTGGGGGGCGCATTAAACTGTCCGAGGTCTACAGCGAAGGAATCCGCCACGTTTCCGCCGCCGATATTACCTACGCCAAGGGTCTAGGGTTTGTGATTAAGCTGCTTGCCATTGCCCGCCGCCATGCCGAGGTCGATGGTGACCATAGCGTCGAAGAACTGGAACTGCGCGTCCATCCCACCCTGGTTCCCGAAAGCCACCCGCTGGCCTCGGTGAACGATGTGTACAACGCCATTTTGGTAGAAGGCAACCCCATCGGCCAGGTGATGTTCTTTGGGCCAGGGGCCGGAGAAGGCCCAACCGCCAGTGCCGTGGTGTCCGACATTGTGAACATTGCCGCCACCCTGGTGTCGGGCCAAGGCCGCGAGGTGACGCCCAAAACCGCCAACCCTCTGCTGGCCTGTAGCCACCAGCACTACTGCAAAGTTAGCCCCATGGCCGACATTGTCAGTCGGTTCTATGTGCGGCTGCTAGCCAAGGATGAACCGGGAGTGATTGGTCGGCTGGGCCTGTGCTTTGGGGATCATGCCGTCAGCCTAGAATCCATCGTGCAAACAGGCATCCACGACGACGGGGCCGAGATCGTCATCGTCAGCCATGAAGTGACCGAATCCAACTTCCAAACCGCCCTCGACGAAATCCGCGCCTTCCCCGAAATTGTCAGCGTGGCCAGCGTCATCCGCGTCCTGTAGCCCTCTAAAATAAAAACCCGTAGCCCTCCGTCGGGGCGAGGTCCCCTCGCCCGCTCCCCGCCCCCCGTCCCAAAGATTCCCTATCCCGCCATGACCGCCATTCCCGACAGCCTCGAAACCGCCATTGCCCAAGCCCGTGAGGCCACCCGCGCCGCAATCCAGGCCGGAGTGCCCCGTATGACCGTCGAACTGGTCTATTCCGAACTGAAGGGAATGCCCGTGGCGGAGCAGTTCTACCCGGTGCTGCAAGAGATGGGGTTAGCCTTCAAAATGTACTTCCCCGATGCCGGAGCGGCGGCCCTAGCTCGACGCGACTGGGGCGACCCGGAGTTTTCGGTGCGCGGCATTGGCGAAATTAAGGGCCAGATGGAGCCGGACGACCAAGCTTACCTGTTTGTGGAGCCGTCCTCGGTGGAGGTGACCCAGGTGGAGGAAATGTGCAACCAGGCCGGTGACAAGTTTGTGATTATGCTGAACCCCAAGCTAGAGGACGTGGCAACCATCGGCATCGGCTATGCGGGGCGGCAACTGCGAGAACGCTTCCTGAGCACCCTAGAACCCGCCTATTACCTACGCCCCATGGCGGGGGCGGTGCTGCTGCGGGCCTACCCTGGGCCTTGGCAAGTGTGGCAGGAAACCAGTGAGGAGAACTATACCCTGGTGGCGGAACTGCCCCAAAAACCCTCCGGCGAAGCCCTGGATCGGATTCTGTTAGGGGAACCCTCCACCGATAGCAGCGCCACCCCAAACTCGGACGCCCCCCTACGACCTCGACGGGGTGGCTTTTTGTCGGATCTGCAAAACTTCCTCAAAGCGCTTAGCCAGTAGGGCTGTCCCCATCTGTGTAGCCTAGGGCACGGTTTCGCTAGGCTAAAACGACGAAAAATGCTAAATGTCCGGATTTGCCGACAAATGCCCTTTGGCGGTTTAAAACTGTAGAGCAAGCCTCCTAAACTGTGGATACCTAATATGGTGTCCCTTAGCACGGCGTCACGTGGCCTAGCGCCCAGCGCCACTGCTACCTTATGGACATTAGGGCTTAGGAAGGTTGATATCTTTGGGCTGTCAGCCATCACGAACCTTCATCACTGGCGAGTAACTGGATCTATGCGAATTCTGAAAACCCAGACCCTACGAGGGCCGAACTACTGGAGCATCCGCCACCCCAACCTGATCTTGATGCGGTTGGATTTGGAGGATCTCGCAGACCGTCCCTCCGACCAAATTCCTGGGTTTTACGAAGCGATCTCAGCCACCCTGCCCAGCCTGATCGAGCATTTCTGTTCCCCAGGGCACCGAGGCGGGTTCCTCAGTCGGGTGCGCCAGGGTACCTACATGGGCCACATCGTCGAGCACGTCGCCCTGGAACTGCAAACCCTGGCCGGAATGCCCACGGGCTTTGGCCGCACCCGTGGCACCGTCGAGCCTGGGGTGTACCAGGTGGTGTTTGAGTACCAAAACGAGCAGGCCGGACGCTACGCCGCTAGGGCCGCTGTGCGCCTGTGCAACAGCCTGGTGGAAACGGGCCACTATCCCAAGGAAGAACTAGAGCAGGACATTGCCGACCTGACGGAATTCCGCCTGGATGCTGCCCTTGGCCCCAGTACCGAGGCCATTGTCCGCGCCGCCGAAGGGAAAGACATTCCCTGGACGCAGTTGCCCACCCGCGCCATGATCCAGCTCGGCTATGGCCGCTACCAGCAGCGCATCCAGGCCACCCTCAGCAGCAAAACTAGCATCCTAGCGGTGGAACTGGCCTCGGACAAAGAAGGCACCAAGCAAATCCTGAGGGACGCCGGGATCCCCGTTCCCCGTGGCACCGTGATTTACTACCAGGACGAGCTAGAGGAAGCCATTAACGACGTGGGCGGATTCCCGATTGTGGTGAAGCCCCTCGACGGCAACCACGGGCGCGGCATCACCATCGACATTAACAGCTACGAAGCCGCCGAGGAAGCCTACGAAGCCGCCCGCGATGTCTCCAGTGGCGTCATCATCGAGCGCTTCTACCGGGGGCGAGACCACCGGGTTTTGGTAATTAACGGTCGGGTGATTGCCGTGGCGGAACGGGTGCCCGCCCATGTGGTGGGAGATGGCCATTCCACCATTGAACAACTGATTGAGATCACCAACCAAGACCCCCGCCGAGGCGACGGCCACGACAACATCCTGACCCGCATCACCGTAGACCGTACCACCTGGCAACTGCTAGATCGCAAGGGCTACACCCTAGAAACCGTGCTGCCCAAGGGCGAAATCTGCTACCTGCGCTCCACCGCCAACCTCAGTACCGGCGGCATCGCCATCGACCGCACCGACGAAATCCACCCCGACAACGTGTGGATTGCCCAGCGCATCGCCAAAACCATCGGCCTGGATATTGCCGGGATCGACATCGTCACCACCGACATTTCTAAGCCCCTGCGCGAGGTGGACGGCGTGATTGTGGAGGTGAACGCCGCTCCGGGATTGCGGATGCACATCTGCCCCAGCGAAGGCATCGCCCGCAACGTGGCAGAACCCATCCTAGAGATGCTCTTCCCTCCCAGTACGCCCACCCGCGTGCCCATCGTGGCGATTACGGGCACCAACGGCAAAACCACCACCACCCGCCTGATCGCCCACATCTTTAAGCAGACGGGCCAAATCGTAGGCTACACCACCACCGACGGCATCTACATCGGCGAAAACCTGGTGGAAGCCGGAGACACCACTGGCCCCCAAAGCGCCCAGGTGATCCTGCAAGATCCCACCGTGGAAGTGGCGATTCTAGAAACAGCGCGGGGCGGTATGTTGCGCTCTGGTCTCGCCTTCAAAGCCTGTGACGTAGGCGTGGTGCTGAACGTCGCCGCCGACCACCTGGGCATTGGCGACATCGAAACCGTGGAAGACCTAGCTCACCTCAAAAGCATCGTGGCCGAAACTACTCGCCCCAGCGGCTATGCGGTGCTGAATGCCGACGATCCCCTGGTGTCGTCCATGGCCCAGCGGGTGAAGGGGCAGGTGGCCTACTTCTCCATGGATCCCCACAACGAACTGCTGCGGAAACATACGCAGCAGGGGGGCCTCGCCGCCATCTACGAGCACGGCTACCTGTCCATCCTCAAGGGCGACTGGCTGCTGCGCATCGAACAGGCCGAAAAAGTACCCCTCACCATGGGCGGGTTGGCCCCCTTCCAAATTGCCAACGCCCTCGCCGCCAGCCTCGCCGCCTTTGCCCAGGGGGTCAGCATCGAGTATATTCGCCAAGCCCTGCACAGCTTCCAATCGGGCGCGCAGCAAACCCCAGGCCGCATGAATCTGTTCAACCTAGGCCGCTTCCATGCCCTGGTGGACTACGCCCACAACCCCGCCAGCTACGAAGCCCTGGGCGGCTTTGTGAAGAACTGGCCCGGTCACTGCATTGGCGTGGTGGGTGGCCCTGGGGATCGGCGCGACGAAGACTTCATCGCCCTCGGCAAACTGGCGGGGCAAATCTTCGATGAGGTGATCGTTAAAGAAGACGACGACACCCGTGGTCGCCCCCGTGGCGATGCCGCCAAGTGGATCGTCCATGGTCTCGAAGAAGTGCCCACCGCCGCCAGCTATCGCACCATTCTCAACGAAACCGAGGCCGTTAACACCGCCCTCGACAGTGCCCCCGACGATAGCCTGGTGGTGATTTTGCCGGAAAGCGTCAGCCGCGCCATTGGCCTCATTCAGGCCCGCAACCCTCTGCCCCAGGGCAATGCGGCCCCGGCTACAGAAACCTCCGAACCCACCGTCCCCATCTCCGACCAATACGCCGAGGCCCACGGCTAGCCAGCCCATCGGTGCGTCAGGTCTAAAACCTCGGTTTCTGCGTCGTTACTCCAGCGGCATGGCCTATGGGCCGAGAAACCGGGGTTTTAGGTCGTCACGTTAGCCCGACCGGAAGGGTTGGGAGGAACTTGGTACACTGGAAAGCAGCCACGCTGGTTGAGCGAAACTGGCCCCTGCCGTTGTCCTTGAACGCTTGATGATGCTAACCGTCTTGCCTATGCCGCTCCTTGTTGTGTCCCCCACCTTAGCCCTGCTGGGGATGGACAGCATTTTGTCTACCCAGGGCATTATGGTGATGCTGCTAGTGGCCTATGCTGGGGCCATGTGGATGTTCCTCAAAAGTGCTCCCAAGGTCTACACCATCATGGTGTCTGATCTAGAGGTAGCCCGCCGCTTCTACGAGGGCATGCTTAGCCTCCCTGCCGCCGAGGTGCCCCTACACTACTACTACAACTATGAGCAAACCCTAGGCACAGGCGGACTTGACCCCTTCTACATGGGCGGCACCTCCAGCTTAGCGGGGGCGGGGCCAGCGGGCGGGCCGGATGGGCTGTGGTATCAACTACGTAAAAATACTCAACTACACATCATCACTGGAGCTAGCCTAGGGGAGCGCAATCGCCAGCGCCACGTTTGCTTTGATCGCAAGTGCTTGGAGTACATCCTCATGCGGGTGCAGCTCACAGGCATTCAGCACAAAATTCGCACCGAAATGCCCCTGAACTTTTTAGTCAGAGACTACGAAGAGCAGGTGATCGAACTGGCCGAAGTGGATGGTTAATCCCCTTCAGCGGGGTTGCCCATGCAATTTCATCAACGCCACTGGCCAAATCACACCCGTTAACGCTTCACATCACAGAGGATGAGACAGCCCATCACAGGATTTACGGAAACCCTTGGTTAGCCTAGGAATATCCTGATACAGAGGTTGTGTTATGGGCTGGTATCGCCGAGGTTGGTACACCCTAATACCTGACAAAAACTACGAAGCCCTATGTCCTGGTTTGCCGATGTCGGGTGATATTACCTTACAAATTCCAAGCCAACAGTCATTGCCCAATC
Organism: Spirulina sp.; assembly: GCA_044070495.1. GTDB lineage: Bacteria > Cyanobacteriota > Cyanobacteriia > Phormidesmidales > Phormidesmidaceae > Nodosilinea. Next base: position 106,030 of record JBIPSI010000020.1, read on the forward strand.
ATCAACCGATTACGCTTCACTGGCAGCGTTTCTATGGGCTAGACAGTCCGGCTTGTGAGAGCCTTAGGGCACAGCCTGACTGGCGTAAACAGTCTTCCCCTTCGGCCTGTTTACCATCCTGTAAGTTTCACTGCGATGATCGGATACAATGCACCCTAAGCTATGGAGATAAGCCCCTTTGGCTTAACTTGGTACTGGATCATGTCTATATTTCTAGTGCAGGCATCCAGGATGAAACCCATCTAGAACAACGCAATATCAATCAACTTCCCTGCTACTGGCTCTTCCTAAGGCTATATCAAGGGCTATCGGCCACACCTTTCTTTATGCGCAAAGGAAAAATCTGGGATTTAGCAGGGGGGCACAACGATGACGAAGGAACGGTCTCCCACACCGTCAACTATCGCTTTGATTTAGAGAATCTTGAATGTACCTACATCCACTACTATCGCGAAAATAGGCAGAATTGAAGGCTCTTCCGGATCTGTGGTTGAAACTGTATTAACTGATACACTTTGCTTTTCCTGCATTCGCTGAAAGCTTTGCTGTGCCTAGATATTAGCTGGGCTTATCACCCTGAACCCGGAGGAGCCATGGACTTTTGAATGAATCTCTATGAAGGCAGCAGTGTTTGCCCAAACGTTTGACGAAGGTCAAGAGGACATTATCGATGACCTCGATTTATCTCAACCCACAAGCTAACGGCTGCCCGTAGCGACTCTGAATTACTCACGGGATTAAGCCACGATGAGCTAGTGGCCCTGGCAGAAACTGCCCTCTCTCTATCAACTCAAAATCAACTGCATGATTTATTAAATTGCAATGCAGAGGGAGAACTTCCAGCAGATGACGTGGCCACCCTTGATCAGCTTTTGGCACGGGTGGATGATCTCAATATTCTCAAGGCTAGAGCCCGCTACACCCTGGATTATCTGAGACCACTGGCCCCGTGCTGGTTGACTGACAAAACTTAGTCGGCGGCATAGCTGTACGTGTGTATTTTGAACTCAATTTGATAGGTGCGCTGCTCATGCTGCTTCCGAGAGGCCATGGCGGGTTCAGGGTCGCAGTTGTGGGTGAACCGGACATGGC
>JBIPSI010000021.1:0-90832 GCA_044070495.1 Spirulina sp.
CCCCAAGGGCGAGGGGGGCCGGAAGGTGGTTCGGTTTTTTCTTACGGTTACGGTCTGCTTGGTTCCTGTGGTTGATCCCCCCTAGCCCCCCTTAAAAAGGGGGGAATCGGATGTAAAGTCTCCCTTTCTACGAGGGGAATCAGATTCAAAGTCCCCCTTTCTAAGGGGGATTTAGGGGGATCCCCAAGGACTTGTGGCATGAAAACAAGGTGTGTATGAGCAATCATTTCACTGGGAGAGGGGCCGGGGGTGAGGGCTCCGAGAATTACACATCATCCAATGGCACCAAATCACGGACTTGGGCGGCGGAATCTAGGTTGAGGGCTTGTTGGGCGAGTTCCTGGCAGTGGGGGTAGCTGAGGGTTCGCACCTGGGCCTTCACCGAGGGGATGACCGGGATGCTGACGCTGAGTTCTTTGACTCCTAGGCCGACGAGGAGGGGCACCGCCTGGGGATCCCCGGCCACGCCGCCGCAGACGCCGACCCATTTGCCATGTTTGTCGGCTCCGCGCACGGTGAGGTCAATCATCCGCAGCACGCTGGGGTCGAGGGCATCGACGAAGGGGGCCAATTTGGGGTGGCCGCGATCCATGGCCAGGGTGTATTGGGTCAGGTCGTTGGTGCCGATGGAGAAGAAATCCACCTGTTCGGCGAAGCGTTCGGCCATCACCGCCGCCGAGGGCACCTCGATCATGATGCCAATTTCGATGGGGGGCACGCCCAGCTTTTGGCGCTCCTCTTCCATCACTGCCTTGGCCATGTGGAGTTCTTCTAGACGGGCAATCATCGGGAACATCACCCGTGCCTTACCTGCCGTAGAAGCTTTGAGGATGGCGCGAAACTGAGTTCGCAGCAGTTCGGGACGGTCGAACCCCAGGCGAATGCCCCGTTCCCCTAGGAAGGGATTTTCCTCGTGGGCCATGGGCAGATAGGGTAGGGGTTTGTCGCCCCCCACATCCAAGGTGCGGATGATCATGGGCTTATCTGGCCCCAGGGTTTTGAGAATGCTGGCGTAGATCACCTCCTGCTCGTCTTCGCTGGGGGCGGAACTGGCCTCCATAAAGACAAATTCCGTCCGCAGTAACCCGACCCCTTCGGTGCCGACCTTGAGGGCGGCTTCGGCATCCTCTAACCCGCCGATGTTGGCCACCACTTCGATGTGCCGTCCATCCTGAGTGTGGGCCAGGTCAAAGGCGTGGCGTAGGTCTTCCTCCTGCTTGGCCTTTTGGCGGGCGATCCGGGTTTGGATGGCCTCGATTTCAGTGGCGGTGGCATTGAGGCGCAGCTTGCCCCTGGTGCCGTCCAAAATCACCGGGGTGCCGTCGGGCAGATCCAGGGTGCGGGCCTCGATGCCAGCAATGGCAGGGATACCCATGGAACGGGCCAAAATCGCCACGTGGGAGGTGGCCCCTCCGGCGACGGTGCAGAACCCTTTGACGCGGCTGGGGTCGATGGTGGCCATGTCGGAGGGGGTGAGGTCTTCCGCCAGCAGGATGGTGTTTTCGGGATAGACCTGGGCTTCTTCTTGGACGCCTAGCAGAATGCGGAGAACCCGGTCGCCCACGTCCCGCAAATCATTGGCCCGTTCCGCCAGCAGTTCGTTTTTAAGCTGGGCGAGCTGGTTAGCCTGGGTGGTGTAGGTTTGCTGCCAAGCAAAGGCGGCACTTTTGCCCTTGTCGATGGCGCTGGTGGCGATGTCCGCCAGTTCCGGGTCGTCCAGCAATTCCTGGTGGGCGGAGAAAATCGCCGCCTTGCCGGGATCGCCCTGGCCATGCACCTTAGCCCGTAGGCTTTCGATTTCTAGCTCCGCCTGGGCCATGGCCTTCTCCAGCTTGCGGCGTTCGGCGTTGGGGCTGTCTCCGGTTTCGGGCACGTCCAATTCCTGGCGACGGGCGCGGAGGGTATTGCCCACCGCCAAGCCTGAGGAAGCCGCTACCCCCAAAATAATGTTCGGGTCATCGCTCTTGGGCCGGGGTGCCGGGGCAGACACTTCGGACTGGGCAATGCTGGCGGGGGCCGACATAATCGGCGTGGCTCCCTCTTCCCCCAGCCCGGTGCGGACGGCTTCCTCCAGTTCGGCAATGGCTTCCTCGGCATCGGCCCCAGATGCCTCTAGGGTCACGGTGTCTCCCCGCGCAATCTCCATCCCCATCAACCCCACCACGCTGCGAACATTGGCGCTGTCGCTGCCCCGGTGAATGCGGATGGTGGACTGATACTTCTTCGCCAACTGGGCCAACACCGCCGAGGGCCGCGCATGGAGTCCCGATGGATTGGGAATGATGATGCCCTTCGACCGAATCGTTATCCCAGCGGACTCATCGGCGGCAGCGGCGACTTCCGCCAAAACCAGGGTCAATACCGTATCCCTAGCGGCATTGGCGAACCCCACATTGGGCCGAAATTCCGCCACCCGCTCCCCATTCGTCACCACAATTTGGGTCAGTAGACTACGGGCCTTCTGGGCTACAAAGTCGGCATCAAACTCGATTAGGATGTCCCCAGTTTTCACCTGGTCGCCCACCTTCACCTTGGGAGTAAAGCCCTCCCCCTTCAGCGCCACCGTATCCAGGCCAATGTGCATCAAAATCTCGATGCCCTCGGCGGTTTTCACCGTGGCGGCATGGTTGGCGCTGTGGATTTGCACAATTTCCCCATCGCAGGGGGCCAACAGCGCCTGACTGGTGGGGTCGATGGAAATGCCGTCGCCCACCATTTTTTGGGCAAAAACGGGGTCGGGCACGGTATCGATGGGCACCAACTGCCCAGACAGGGGAGCCACCAAAACCAGGGTTTTCGTTTTGGCAGGAGGGGCTTGCACAGTGGTCATAGCGGGTTTGAGTAGGGAGTTTCGGTGGATGGCCCTCACCCCCAGCCCCTCTCCCCGTGGGAGAGGGGGGCCGGAAGGTTGTTCAAAATTCGTCTCCCCAATAGCGACCGCTCATACACATCCTGTTTTCATGCCATAAGTCCTTGGAGATCCCCCTCAATCCCCCTTGAAAAGGGGGACTTTGATTCCGGTTCCCCCCTTACTCAAGGAGGACTTTGATTCCGGTTCCCCCCTTTTTAAGGGGGGCTAGGGGGGATCCACACAAAGAACCAGTCCGCATAGAGACTTATGTATAAGCAGTAGCCCTAAGGGAGAAGGCGTTAGGGTACAGGCCAGTTCTGAATAGGGAGTTTAACTATCTAAAGTTATCCAGGTCTTAAAAATGTCGCCTTAGCAATCTAATGTTGCAATTGCCGGATGGTCGCCGCCTCTGCAACTCTCGCCCCGGTGTTTTAGAATCATCTAACCCGGACTCCCCCTTTGGCTCCCGACCTAGATTTTCATCGTTGCCCATGGCCCCCTCCACCTCTTCCCTGCGCCCCACCGCCCCCGGCCCCTCCCCCTGGGACAAACTGGTGAACTGGGCCACCAGCGACACAACGCTTTACGTGGTCAAGCGCATTTTGCAGGCGTTGTTGACCTTGCTCCTAGCCTCGGCCCTAAGCTTTTTTGTGATTCAACTGGCACCGGGGAACTTTTTGGATCAGTACCGCCAAAGCCCTCAGTTTTCCGAGGAAACCCTAGCCCAGCTCGAAGCCCAGTTTGGCCTTAATCAACCCGTTTGGCGGCAATACCTCACCTGGCTCTACCAAGTCGTGTTCTTCGGCAACTTTGGCCTCAGCTTTGCCTACCAGCGCCCGGTGGTGGATATTCTCTGGGAACGAGTGCCTAACACGCTGCTGCTGTCCTTTGCGTCATTTTTGGTGACCTGGGCCATCGCCATTCCCCTCGGCATTGTGGGGGCCGTCAAGCAAAACCAATGGCTAGACCGTGCCCTGCGGGTGCTGAGCTACATCGGCCAAGGGATGCCCACCATCATCACGGGCCTGCTGCTGCTATTTTTTGCCCAGCTCACCGCGCCCCTATTTCCCATCGGTGGACGCACCAGCATCATCCACGACGACCTCAACTGGTTTGGGCAAATCCTAGATGTGGGCTGGCACCTGATTCTGCCCACCATTGCCCTCAGCATCACCGGATTTGCGGGGCTGCAACGCATTACCCGTGGCCAAATGCTGGATGTGATGCGCCAAAACTACATCCAAACCGCCCGCGCCAAGGGGTTGCCGGAAGATCGGGTGATCTACGTCCACGCCCTTCGCAATGCCGTAAACCCCCTGATTACCCTGCTAGGATTCGAGTTCGCTAGTTTGCTAGGCGGCGCGTTTATTACCGAAAACTACTTCAACTGGCCCGGTTTGGGCAAGCTCATCCTAGAGGCCGTCACCGCCCAGGATCTCTACCTGGTGATGGCCAGTCTGATGATGGGGGCCGTGATGCTGATCATCGGCAACCTCCTAGCCGACCTGGTGCTGAGCGTAGTGGATCCCCGCATTCGCTTGTCGGAGATGAATTAAGGGCCTGGTCGGCGGCGAATCATCTGGGTGGAGAGGATCCAAGGCTATGGCCTTAGTTCTGGCCCCACCCTAGCCACTGTTGTAGTTGATCCCAAAGGGCGGCAGGTTCTACGCCCCATAGGACGTACAGGGCGGTGAGCAAAAAGGCCACCAGCAGAATGGTTTTGACGGTGTTTTTAATGAGCTTAAACACCCACCCCACAATCAGCAGGGCAAGGATGATGGCTCCCAGAACGATAATCCAATCCATAGGATTGCTTTCCTAGCGTCGTTTCAGTATGCCAAGCTTTCAGACGCCTTGCCCACCGCCTGATGGCCATAAGTGTAGTGAAAAATCAGTCTAGTGAGAGACAACCGTGGTTCTGGAGAGGGATTGGCTGACGCTGAGGACTTCGGCCCTAGCCCATTGGTCGGCAGCGAGGATATCGGCCAAGACGGGTTGGGTGACGTTGTGGGACTGGTGTCGCTCGCAAACGCCTTCGATGACCTTAGGGATGTCGAGGAAGCGGATTTTTTCGTCTAGAAACAGGGCGACGGCCTGCTCGTTGGCGGCGTTGAGCACGGCGGTCATGGTGCCCCCGGCCCGTCCGGCGGCGTAGGCCAGTTCCATGCAGGGATATTTGGCATGGTCGGGTTCGCGGAAGGTGAGGTTGCCCGCCTTCACCAAATCCAGCGGTTCCCAGTCGGTGTAGATGCGCTCTGGCCAGGAGAGGGCGTAGAGCAGGGGCAGACGCATATCCGGCCAGCCGAGCTGGGCCAGCACCGAGGTATCTTGCAGCTCAATCAGCGAATGAATAATGCTCTGGGGATGGATGACGATATCGATGTGGTCGTAGTCCATGCCGAAGAGATAGTGGGCTTCGATGACTTCCAGACCCTTGTTCATCAGGGTGGCAGAATCGACGGTGATCTTGCGCCCCATCGACCAGTTGGGATGCTTGAGGGCATCGGCCACGGTGACTTGGCTAAGCTTTTCCACGGGCCAATCCCGGAAAGCCCCGCCGGAAGCAGTGAGCAAAATACGTCGCAGCCCCCCCTGGGGCACCCCCTGCAAACACTGAAAAATCGCGGAGTGCTCCGAGTCGGCGGGCAGCAGTTTCACCCCGTGCTTTTCCACTAGGGGCAGCACCGCTGGGCCTCCGGCAATCAGGGTTTCCTTGTTGGCTAGAGCGATGTCTTTGCCCGCTTCAATGGCCGCCAGGGTAGGCAACAATCCCGCACAGCCCACAATTCCGGTGACGACGGCCTCGGCATCGCCGTAGCGGGCCACTTCCACCACGCCCTCTTCCCCGGCCAGAATTTGGGGCATGGGGTCTAGCCCCGCCAGCGCCTCCCGCAGTTCGCCCACCCGCTCGGCATTGCAGATGGCAACGATTTCGGGTCGAAACTGCCGCACCTGCTGGGCCAACAGCTCCACATTGTTCCCCGCCGCAATCCCCACCAGGCGAAATTGGTCGGGGTGATGCTCCAGAATATCCAAGGTCTGGGTACCAATCGACCCGGTCGATCCAAGCAGGGTAATGGCTTTCACAGGCGTCCTCAGGGCTAGGTGGGCGATGACTCTAGAATCTCATGTTGCGGGCTCACGGTGTACCCCGATGCGATCCCTGGGAGATTAATCCTCATCGTCGAAAATACCCCGGAAAAATTCCAGGGTGTCCTTGAGGGCAGCGATAAAGGTATCGATTTCAGCCTTGGTGTTGTAGAAATAGAGGCTGGCGCGAGCGGTGGAATCGACCCCCAGCAAACGGTGCAAGGGCTGGGTGCAGTGGTGACCAGACCGAATGGCGATACCCGATTGATCCAGCAGCGTCGCTAAATCCTGGGCATGGACTCCGTCAATCGTAAAGGTCGCCAGGGCGGCCCGACCGCTGCCGTCAGCCTTGGGATTGGGGCCATAGAGCTTGATTTCGGGGATGGCCTGGATTTGCTTGTAGAGGTAGGCGGTCAGGTCGTGCTCGTAGGCGGCGATGTTGTCCATGCCCACGGAGGACAGGTAATCCACCGCTGCACCGAGGGCAATGGCTTCGGCAATGGCTGGGGTGCCTGCTTCAAACTTGTGGGGCAGGTCGGCGTAGGTGGAATGGTCGAAGTACACATCGGCAATCATTTCCCCGCCGCCCAGGAAGGGGGGCATTTCCTGAAGCAGGGCCAGTTTGCCGTACAAAAAGCCGATGCCCGTTGGGCCACACATCTTATGGCCAGAGGCCACAAACCAGTCGCAGTCCATCGCCTGCATATTGAGGGGCAGGTGGGGGGCACTCTGGCAACCGTCGATCAGCACCTTGGCTCCGTGGCGGTGGGCCAGGGCAATGATGTCTTCCACCGGGTTAATGCAGCCTAGGGCGTTGGAAACATGCCCCACTGCCACCAGCCGGGTTTTGTCGCTCACCAGGGATCGGTACTGGTCTAGGTCGAATTCTTGGCTGTCCGTCAGCCCCACAAACTTAAGGACGGCCCCAGTGCGCTGGGCCACAAACTGCCAGGGCACCAGGTTGCTGTGATGCTCCATCACCGAGAGGATGATTTCATCCCCCGCCTTCAGGGCGCTCATCCCCCAAGAGTAAGCGACGAGGTTAATGGCCTCGCTGGCGTTACGGGTAAAGACAATTTCGTCCCGACTGGCGGCGTTGATGAAGGCCGCCACCTTATCCCGCGCCCCCTCGTAGGCATCTGTGGCCCGCGCACTGAGGGCATGGATGCCCCGGTGAACGTTGGCGTTATCCAGTTGGTAATAGTGGTTCAACGCCTCCAGCACCGCCCTCGGCTTTTGGGACGTGGCCGCATTATCGAGATACACCAGCGGATGGTCATTCACCTCCTGATGCAGAATCGGGAAGTCGGCACAAACCTTAGCAGCCAGGGACAGTTCTTGGGCGACGGTCATGGGAGGGCGGGGGGTGGGTGGATATGAATCTGGGGTTGGGGCCGAGGTTGGGGCGCACCGCCGTGCGCCCGTACGGGGGATCGAGGCTTAAGCTACGTCCATTGGGTAATCCGTTTGGCCAAGGTGGCTCGCAATGATTCTAATGGGATCCGTTCTAGGATTTCCATGGCAAAGGCGTAGATCAGCAGCCGCTGGGCCTGGGGGGCGCTGATGCCACGGCTTTGCAGATAGAAAATCTCGTCGGCCTGAAGCTGGCTGATGGTGGCTCCGTGGGCGCATTTCACATCGTCGGCCACAATTTCGAGCTGGGGCTTGGTGTCTACCCTGGCCTTGTCCGACAACAGCAGGTTGCGATTGAGCTGGCTGGCACTGGTCTGCTGGGCTTTTTGGGCCACCACCATGCGCCCGTTAAAGACGCTGTGGGCTTTGCCGTCCACAATGGCCTTGTGCTGTTGCTCCACGGTGCCGTGGGGATGGCTGAGGGCCACCAAACTATGGGTGTCGGCGTGTTGGCTGTCGGTGATGGCCCCTAGTCCATAAAGCTTGGTGGTGGTTTGCTCGCCGGTTTGGTAGGTTTCCCAGTTGTGGCGGGCGAGCTTGGCCCCAAAGCAAACCTCGGTGCCGATGTATTGGCTATCGCGGGCCTGGGTAATCACGGTTTTGCCGATGTGGTAGGTGCCTGCGCCCTCCCGCTGGATGCGGCTGTGGGTAAGCTGAGCGTTGGCCTCTAGCCACAGTTCGGTAACGGCATTGGTGAGGCGCACCTCGTCGCCTGTGCCCCAAAAGTCTTCCACCAGGGTCAGCGCACTGCCCGTTTCCGCCACCACCAGGCAGCGGGGTTGCACCAGGGTGTCTTGGCCTTGGTGGACGTAGAGAATTTGTACCGGAGTATCGATGACCACGTTGCGAGGCAGGTAAATCACCACCGCATCCTGAAACCCGACGGTATTTAGCGCCGTGAACACCTCATGGCCGCCGCTGGCTTGGCCCAGGCGATGCTGCAATTTAGCCATCAGGTCAGCGTTTTGGCTCAGTAGTTGCAGGCTGCCGACCGTTGCGCCCTCCGGCAGTTGCTCCAACTGGGACAGCTTGGCATCAAAGACACCATTCACCACCACAATCTGCGCCCCGGTGGTTTCGGGTAGGCGCAGGGGATTGATAGCCGTTTCCGTGACGGTCGAGGATTCCGCTGCGGCCAAGGTGACGGATAGCAACCCCGACAGATCGGTGAAACGCCAGTCTTCCTGGCGCGTGGAGGGGAAGGTTTCTTCCTTGAGCAGAGCTTCGGCGCGGGTGCGGAGGTCGGCTAAGGCTAGGTCGGCGGGAACGGCAGCTTTGGCGGTGGCGATCAGGATTTTAAGGTAAGCATCCCGTTGCTCGGTCAGACTGGCGGAGGTAGGGATACTCAGGGTTGCGTTGAGATCAGAAGAGTTTGCCATTACGCTACAGCCTCCGCACGATGTTCGGCCAAAATCCACTCATAACCGCGAGATTCTAATTCTAGGGCCAGTTCCTTACCACCCGTGGTGATGATGCGGCCCTCAGCCATCACATGAACGTAGTCGGGCACGATGTAGTCCAGCAGCCGTTGGTAGTGGGTAATCAGCACCACAGCGTTGTCAGGGGTGGTGAGTTGGTTCACCCCGTTAGCGACGATTTTTAGAGCGTCGATGTCCAGGCCAGAATCGGTTTCGTCCAGGATTGAGAGGGCTGGATCGAGTAGGGCCATTTGCAGGATTTCGTTGCGCTTTTTCTCGCCGCCGGAGAAGCCTTCGTTAACGCTGCGGTCTAGGAAGGAGGCATCCATTTTGACGACCCCCAGCCGTTCCTCCAGCAGGTCATCGAAGTCAAACACATCGATTTCCTCTTCGCCCCTAGCTTTGCGGTGAGCATTGTAGGCGACCCGCAAAAAGTCGCGGTTGCTCACCCCAGGAATTTCGAGGGGGTACTGAAAGGCCAAAAACACCCCAGCGGTGGCGCGTTCGTGGGGTTCTAGTTCTAGGATATTTTCGCCCTTGAAACTTACTTCCCCAGCGGTGACTTCGTAGTCGGGATGCCCCGCCAACACCTTAGAAAAAGTGCTCTTACCGGAACCATTGAGGCCCATGATGGCATGGATTTCCCCAGCCTTTACCTCCAGGTTCAAGCCCTTGAGAATTTCGGTACCGTCCACAGTGGCATGGAGGTTTTTGACGGAAAGAATGATCTCGCTGTTTTCGTTAATCATGGTGTTGGGGTGGTTGGCAATATCCGGTAAGCTTCAGGGCAAAAATAATTGGCAATATCATCGATTCGTAGGGTGCATTCGCGAAGCAATGCACCATCCCCGGTGTTTTCTCGACAGGGGAATGGTGGGCAGTGCCCACCCTACGGTTTAGCCGACAGTGTTTTCGAGTTTGAGGGCGAGGAGTTTATCGGCTTCGGCGGCGAATTCCATCGGCAGTTTGTTGAACACGTCGCGACAGAAGCCGCTGATGATCATCGACACCGCATCTTCGGGGGAAATGCCGCGCTGGGCGAAGTAGAAGAGTTGGTCTTCCCCAATTTTGGAGGTGGAGGCTTCGTGTTCTACCTGGGCGGTGCTGTTTTGCACCTGGATGTAGGGGAAGGTGTTGGCGCTGGAGGTGTCGCCGATCAGCATGGAGTCGCACTGGGAGTAGTTGCGGGCACCTTCGGCCTTGGGGCCAATTTTCACCAGGCCGCGATAGCTATTTTTGGATTTGGCGGCGGAAATCCCCTTAGAAACGATGGTGCTCTTGGTGTTTTTGCCCACATGCACCATTTTGGTTCCGGTATCGGCCTGCTGCATATTGTTGGTAAGGGCCACGGAGTAGAACTCGCCGACGGAGTTGTCGCCCACTAGGACGCAACTGGGGTATTTCCAGGTGATGGCGGAACCCGTTTCCACCTGAGTCCAGGAAATTTTGGAATTCTTCCCGGCGCAGAGGCCGCGTTTAGTAACGAAGTTGTAGATACCGCCCTTGCCGTTTTCGTCTCCGGCAAACCAGTTTTGCACCGTCGAATAGTTGATGGTGGCATCGTCGAGGGCGACCAGTTCCACGATGGCGGCATGGAGTTGATTGCTGTCGTACATGGGGGCGGTGCAGCCTTCCAAATAGGTCACCGAACTGCCGGATTCCGCTACGATCAGCGTGCGCTCGAATTGGCCAGAGTCGCCGTTGTTGATGCGGAAGTAGGTGGACAAGTCCATCGGGCAGACGGTGTCCTTGGGAATATAGACAAAGGATCCGTCGCTAAACACCGCTGAGTTTAAGGCGGCAAAGTAGTTGTCGCCGATGGGCACCACGCTACCGAGGTACTTTTCCACCAGTTCCGGGTGCTCCTGGACGGCCTCGGAGATGGAACAGAAAATCACCCCCACCTCCGCCAGCTTTTCCTTGAAGGTGGTCGCCACGGAGACGCTATCAAAAATGGCATCCACCGCCACGTTGGCCAAGCGCTTTTGCTCGGAGAGGGGAATGCCCAGCTTCTCGAAGGTGTCTAGCAGGGTAGGGTCTACCTCATCTAGGCTGCCCTTTTTCTCTTTAACCTTGGGAGCCGAGTAGTAAATGATGTTCTGGTAGTCGATGGGCGGATAGCTGACGTTGGGCCACAGGGGTTCCTGCATGGTCAGCCATTTGCGGTAGGCCTTGAGGCGAAACTCCAGCATGAATTCCGGCTCGTTTTTCTTGGCGGAAATCAGCCGCACCACGTCCTCACTGAGGCCACGGGGAATGACATCGGCCTCGATGTCGGTGGTGAACCCATACTTGTAGGGCTGGCTAACGAGGGACTGAACAGAAGCACTCATAGACTCGACTCTCTGGACGGCGGCTCGGTCAACGGGGATTAGGCTTACTGAGATTAGGCTGGCGGAGACTGGGCTTACTGATACTTGCTGGTTTCGGCGCGGATGGTTTCCACGGAAATCTCCTGCTGTTCCCCAGCAAAGGGGTTGTCGGGGGTGAGGAAGAGCATACAGTGACACTCCTTGCGCTCCTGCATGGGCACACAGGGGCAGTTCCAGTAGATCGACTTCACCTCGGCCTCTTTGTCCTCGTAGTGGCGGCAGGGGCACAGGGGAGAACCCAGGTCATCCTTGTGCTTAGCCAAGCCCTCCAGCACCACCGCCGTCACGCCCGGATCGGCACAGAAGTAAGTCCCCGTGCGCTTGGCGTAGCTTTGGGCAAAGCTTCGCATCATTTCGAGATTCTTGTCGGAGGCTTGGGTGGGAGGAGTGATAGTCATCGCAGGACAAAGATATGGCTACACAGCCCAATCATTCTATACAATTAAAGCAACATTTAGGTTGCCTAACTCAATTCTAGGGTAGTTTAGCAACATAAATGTTGTCAAAGTATCTAGTCCTCCACGCTGGCCAATGCCATGACGTTCGTGCAGCAACCCTCCTCCACCAAGGATGATATTCTGGTCTACCTGTTGAAGCAGGGCGAAGCCACCGCCCAAGCCTTGGCGGAACATTTCGAGGTCAGCGCCCAGGCCATTCGCCGCCACCTCAAGGATTTGGAGGCGGAGGGGGTCATCGACCACCGAGCCGTCCACGAAGGCATGGGCCGACCGAATCACCTCTATCGCCTCAGTAGCAAAGGCCGCGACCGCTTCCCCGCCCAGTACGACGAGTTCGCCATTTCCCTGCTGGATACCCTGGCGGAAACCGTAGGTCGCGATCAGGTGGGCACCATCCTTCGCAAACAGTGGGAACGCAAGGCCCTAGAATACCGAGACCAGGTGGGCACAGGCACCGTGGCAGAACGGGTGGCGAAATTAGTAAATCTGCGGCAGGCCGAGGGCTACATGGCCGAATGGCACGAGGTCGATCCCACGGACATGCAGCCCCACATTGCCGTGGATCATCCCGGCCCCTGCTACATCATCACCGAATACAACTGTGCTATTTCCCACATTGCCGAGTCTTTCCCTAGCGTCTGCGGCCACGAACTAGAGATGTTTCAACTGGCCCTATCAGACTGTGCCGTGCAGCGCACCCACTGGCTGGTACAGGGGGAGCATCGCTGTGGATATCTGATTTCCCGACAGAAAGCCTCGTAAAACCTATGCCCTCCCAATCGGGGCTTCCCAGGTCTCAGTACGGAGAAAACCGTCATAGCTTCTCATTGCATGGGGCGTGGCCGTAGTTGAAGTGTCATCCAATTCGCCGCAGAATTCGCCGCAGACTGTTCTCTCATATCCCGGAACAGTCCCTTCGCGCTATCCCCATAGGCCTTGAGATCCATGGGTGGTGCCTCAACGGGGCTAGTTACCGCCAAGGATCAGGCGGCATGGATCGGGACGGGATCCCTGAGACCTAACCTCCTGAGACCTAAAGTTGGCTAGCCATGGTGTGTTGTAGGACTTGGGTCGTGCGATGGCCAAACTGTTGTTGGGAAAAGTGGCGGATGCGTTGGAAGCCTGCTTGGCGAAGTTGATCGCGCAGATTTGAATCCTGGCTGAGGCGGATCATGCCCTGGGCAATGGCGTCGGGGCAATGGGGATCAACGAGGAGGGCGGCATCGCCAGCGACTTCGGCCATAGCCGAGAGATTGCTGGTAAGGACAGGGGTACCACAGGCCATAGCTTCTAGGATGGGTAGACCAAAGCCTTCCCACAAACTGGGAAACACGAGGGCGATGGCTTGGTTTATCACCGCTACGAGGTCTTCCGCAGGCAAAAAATTCAGGATTTTGACTCGGTGGGCAATCCCAAGTTCCTGGGCTTGGGCCTGGAGGGCAGGGGTATAACGGGGGTGGTAGGGGCCAACCATCCACAGGTCGTAGTCGGGCGAGATTTGGGCAAAGGCGGCGATGACCCGCTGCCAGTTTTTGTAGGGGGCGTTGCGGCCTAGGCAAAGGAAGTAATTTTGGGTAGGGAGGTTGAGGGGGCGAAATCGGCTTTCGTCATAGGTGAGGGGGATGGGGGTGATGCGGTGGGCAGGGCAGCCTAGGCGGGTAATGAGATCATCGGCGGTGGTCTGGGAGTTGCAAAGAATGTGTTGGGCTTGGGTCAGGATGTGGGGAAGGTAGTGCTGGCAGTAGAGTCTCAGCGGTGCCCAGGGCCGAAAGAAGCGCAGGGGAATGAGATCGTGGACGGTGACAACGTAGGGGATGCCGCTACCCAGGGGCGCTTCGGGAATGGGGCAGAACAGTAGCGTGGCCTTGGTCTGACGATGGAGGCGGGGCAGTTGGGTTTGGGTCCACCACAGACGCTTGAGGTGCCCCTTCATCCCCTGGGCGGCGGTCATATCGCCAGGAACAGAGATCCATTGGCCGCCATCGTCGGGAATCGCCTGACCGCTGAGGTAGATCGGGTCTAGGGCAGAGAGGTAGGGGCGCAGGTGCAGGGCGTAGGTGGTGGTGCCGGTGGGCTGGGCGAGGCCGTAGGCTAGGTTAACCAGGAGGGTCATGGGGGCAGAGGGCGGGATAGGGGATCGTGACCGGAGTCCCTAGAAGCGAAACTCCACGATGGCTCCGGTATTTTCGTTGAATTGTTCGTAGCTGGTGACAGCTCGCACGGTGATCTGGTCGGTGATGCGGTAGCGTACCCCGAAGAGAGCGGGGGTGACGTTGGTGAAGACCTTTTGGACGGATAAACCTAGGCTAGGCGATAGGTTAAAGCTGACCTCACCGCCCACATCCACCTGATCTGAACCGGGGGGGGAAGCGGAGTAGAGACGTAGTTCCGTGTTATCCAAGCCTGTTCCAATCAGGTTTTGGATTCGGTTGAGGATGGCTGATCCGGCAAAGGCCAGCAGTCCTTGGAAGTTGTCGCCGCCGCCAGACACGCTGCCCAGGGTGGATTCGAGGGCGGTCAGAAATTCGCTGCTAATTAGGGTGATAATTTCCCCCTCGCTGCGGGGGGGGGTGCTAGAGAGTTCGACGCCCTGGAGCTGAATCACTCGACTGGCTCGACCGTTGACATTGGCACGAATGCGAATGGTTTGAACACCGTTTTGGGTCAGACCCAGTTGGCTAATGGGGTCATCGTTGACCTCGATGCGGGGAAAGGGGGTGGCGGCGGCGAGGCTGGTGCTGTTGCCCAGGGTGTCGGACACCGCCGCTGAAAGGTTGGCCACCAGGTAGGGGTCGATGCGCTCGTCGTTAGCGCTAAATTCGGCGTAGTTTTCGTCGCCGGTAAGGCGAAATTCGGTGGTGAGCAGGTTGATCCGACCTGATGGCAGCATAATGCGGCCATCAGGTTTAATATCGGGGACGGTGCCGACTAGCTTCAGGTCGCCCTGGGCACTCACATCCACCACACCTGGAATGGCTAGGCGTACATTCTCCCCCAAGGTGATGGAGAAGTCCTCTAGCACCGGCGGCAGGGGTTGATAGACACTGGGGTTGGAATTGCTAACGCTGCCCCCACCTCCACCCACTAGCGTTGTCCCATCCTGGGAGTCGGGCAGGGTCGCGATGCCGTTGGAGAGGCGTAGATTTCCAGAAATTAAAGGCTCTAGCAGGTAAAGACTACCGCCCACAACCACCTCACCATCGAGCTTGCCCGTGTAGGTACCGGCGGGGTTACGCAAATCGAGGGCAATGTTGGTAAGGTTAAGCCGAAAGCGATCATCCTGGGGATCGTCACCCTCCGGTGCGGTAGCAAAGGGGGTGCCTACTACCCCTGGAAAAAGATCATGAATGGAGGGGAGCACCTTGAGTTTGCCCTGGGCGGCAATCTGTCCAGCACTGAAGTCGCCCAATAGATCTTGAAAATCGAGGACAAGGCCATTGAAGTAAACGGAATTCTCAGGGGCCTGACCTTCTACCACCGCTACGCTGCCCCGCAGGTTGGTGAGAGGCTCCGGTAAACTGCGAGAACTCAGGGTCACGCCGTCAAAGTTGGCAGCCCCGGTCACCACAAGAGAGGTCAGGGATTCCTCGAAGGGTTTGTCCACAGGCCAAGCCCCATCCACATTGAGGGCCAGGTCGGCCTGTCCGCCTTCCCAGGTAACGGCCTGGGTAAAGAGGTTCACCAGAGCAAACCCCTGATCCTTCAGTCGTAGCCGCACCGTCACGTCGTCTCGGTCAGGGACTTGGGTGGTGCCCGCCAGGGGCAAGGGGACGCTAGCTAACAGCGTGAGCGGATCCACCTCATTCTGAATGGCGATGTTGCTGCGCAAGTTGAGACGGGCTTCTTGGTAAAGAAAATCCGCCGAGGCCACATCGATGGGTTGCCGGTTGATCGTGGCGTCGTTGACGGCTAAACGTCCGCGCACTTGGGGGTCAGCCAGGCTCCCGGTGAGGGCCGCCCCCGCATTAATCAGGCCATCAAAGGTATCGGGAATCCGCAGGGGGCGACGCACCGCCTCTAGGGGGAGATCGGTAATGTTAAGCCGCAGGGTGCGATCTACCTCGTCGTCGGATCCCAGGTTGAGGTCGCCGTTGAGTTCGGCGGTGGCCACCGTCGGGTTTTCGGGGTCGTTACTGGGGAAGGTACTCAGCAAACGAATGGGCCGCAGGCGCAGGAGATCATCTTCGTAGGTGGCTTGGGCCAGAATGCTGTCGAGGCGATAGCCAATGCCCGTGGGATGGCTGGGATCTCGCCAGAGCCAGTTGCTGCCCGTCAAGTCTACATCTACCCGCACCTGCCGAGGCAGCGTTCCCTGGGCCGTCACCGTGCCAGAAAAGCGCCCTTCTAGGCCCTCTAAGGGGGGCAGCACCGTCGCTTCAGCCTCGGCGGTGAGAATGTCCTGAAGTTCACGTACCTCCGCAAAGCGTCGCAGTTGATCGAGGAAGGAAGCGTTGCGATCCCCGACCTGGGTGGTTTCTAGGCTAGCGAGATCGGCGGCGCTAGTGGGGCGGAACCAGTCGGGGGGGGTTAGCAGATTGAGGCGAAAATCCGACAGTTCAAAGATTTTAAAGGTTACCAAAAGGTCTTGAATTTCCGCATTCTCGATGTCTAGGTTGCCGTTGACCCGCTGGGACCCATCTAGGGCATAGGTGCCACTGAGCCGGTAGCGACTGTCCTTTGATGCGGTAATCAGTTCACCCCCGACCAGGCTCACCAGTTGGTTGGCGTAGCGCAGGGTGCCCCGTAGTCGCCCATAGTTCACGGCTAACTCGGCGGGGAAGTCCTCTTCACCGAGTTCTTCGATGTCGCTGCCATCTTCGAGGTTCGCGGCGGTCTGGGCAGGCCCCAGGGTAATGTAGCCCAAGCCGGGATCCACAATGTCAAAGTAGGCCTGGAGATTGGGTTCGCGCCAGTTGCCGCTAATCACGGCTGATTCGACGGTGCCGCTGACCGTGCCAATCCCCTCAAGGCCGCCCTGGGGTAGCCGTAGATCGTCTAGGGAGAGGTTAGCCACGGTGGCAAACACCTCATCGCCCTGGAGGTGTCCATCGGCTAGGGTGGAACCGCTGCGTAGGGTAAATCTGAGGTCGTAGGGATCCTGCTGATTGGTGACTAGCAGCCGATCTCCCGCCTCCCGCTGGCTGGCCTCGCGCAGATCCACGGTAAAGCCCTGACGCTGATCGTAGAAGATAGGACCCGTCAAAGGCGTGGCAAAGGCCACTTCGCCGAGGCCAAAATTATCGAGCTGGGCATCCCCTGTGAGACGGAAGGTACCGGGGCGGCCCGTGAGTTGACCATCAAACGTGCCGACGCCTCGCACCGGAACCAGTTGCCCTGGAATAGGCAGGGCCGCTAGGTTCACCCCCCTGGCGGTTAGGTCGAGATCTAGATTGTCCAACCCCGGCGATCCTGGCCCTTGCAGTAGCGGTGTCACCACTCCCCTGGCCTGTAGCCCCGCCGTGCTAGCCTGATTCACCCGTACCGACTGCCCATCCCAGGTTAAATCCGCCCTCAGGGGTTCCCGCACCGTTGCCAGTTGAGGGGCCAGGGCGGCGGCGGTGGCTAGCCCGTCCGATAGTTCTAGCTGCCCCTGGCCCCGAATCGCCGCCAGGGTGAGGGCGTTGGTGGGGCCAGAAAACTCAAATTGGCCGTCGCCCGTTCCCTGCAAAGGCGGTGAAAAGGCCGCTAGGGACACCTGACGCCCCACCACATCGGCCCGCCAGCGCCCCTGTCCCAGGTTGGCTCGACCATTCACCACGCCCCCCGCTGCCAGGACGGCCTGGGCAATGCCTTGTCCCTCCATCTCGACCAGAAGATTGCCCCCCAGAGGCCCCCGCAGTTCCCCTCGGCCATTGAGTTCCCCCGCTACCCCAGCCCCCAGGGCCACCAACGATAACCCCGTCGCTCGCAGATCCGCCTGCCAGCGACGGCTATCTAAGGCCACGGTGCCCTCCCCAGCTACAGTCCCCTCCGCCACCTGGACAAAGGTATCGGTGAAGGTGAGGGTTTGGTTGGCCCAGGTCATCTGCCCTTGAGTCGGGTAGGTGCCTGAGGATGCTTGCCAGCGGGCTTGGCCAACCAGTTGATCCAGTGGCCCCGCCAGGTTCGCCACAAGGGAGACGGGGCCAATTTCAACGGTTTCTGGTAGACCGTAGGGTCGCCCTAGGGCATCGGCGGGGAGGCGATCTCCCGTCATAGTTAGGGCTAACCGACCGGGGGAGCCCAAGGCCCATAATCCGCTCCCGGCAAGACTTCCCCCTGCCTGGGGAACCACCCGAAAGCCATCAATGATCAGGTTGGATTCCTGGAAGGTGGTCTTGGCCTGCACCTCGGCTAGGGCCACCTGATCGATCACGACCTGATCCTGGGAGACGAGTTCGGTGGTGAAAACGGGTTGGGTCAGGGGGCCAGTGAGGCCAATATCGGCCACAAACGTCCCCGCCGCCGCCACGGGCAGTTCTGCCTCCCATAGCTCCGTCACCTGGGCGATGGTGAAGGGATTGATCCGCCCCGTCAGGTCATAGCCTTGATCTAAATCCAGCCGTCCCCCAGCGCTGGCCGTGATGTCCTCCAGCCGCGCCGTCACATTTTCAAAGGCAATGGCGCGTCCCTGAAGGCGGACATCCCCCTGAAGATCCTGGATGGGTTTGGGCAAACCAGGGGTTTCCAGCGTCGCCTTCTCCACCCGCGCCGTGCCTGTAAAGGTTGGGGGCTTGTCCCCTAGCACTACATCCACCGTGCCGCTCACGGTGCCAGTCGAGAACTGAACAGGGAGCGGCTCCTCCAGAAACGATTCGGAGATCAGCAGGATATCTGCCAGGGTGACGGCCTGGGTACGCAAGTTGGCCTTAGCCCGTAGCGGATCACCCTCTGCCCTAGGCAGTTTCACCTCCCCCATCGATTGAATTTCGCCGCCTGTCCCTGAGGTGCCGCCAATTTCAAAATCAAGTTGCTGGATCCGGGAACGCTGACCTGGGGGAATGGGGTCTGCGCCCTGGCTCAACTGCACTCGGCCCTGGACATCGGTTAGCTCTACCCGAGGACGAATCCCTGGTTCGGTGCCTGAGATCCCATTCGGATTATTGACAAGACGCGCCTGGAAAGGGTTTGCTCCCGCCGTAACATCCTGCCGACGGTCGTAGGGAACCAGGACGACACGGCCATCTCGCAGGTGAATGGATCCGGGCTGCACGGTAATCCAGGGATCGCGATCCGTCTCGTCTCGTTCTGGCAACTCTAAATCTAGATTGACCCACTGGCCATCGGCGGCCTGTTCTAAGTAGAGATCCAGCCCCTCTAGCACCACATCGAGATTGAGTTCCCGCTGCCAGAGATCGCGCAGGTTGACCTGCACCTCCACAGCCTGAAGCGAAAGGGTATCCGGATCGGTGATCGTCGCCGGAATTTGGGATGGCCCCACCCGTACCCCGGAGAGGGTGAGTCGATCAAGATCCCCCAGTTCCACAGGGCGGTTGAGGGCGGTGGTCAGTTCGGCTTCTAGCCAGGGGGTAAGGTTGCCTTGCAGCCAAGTCCACCCCCGCCAAGCCGCTCCAGCACCTACCAACAGTAATGTTGATCCGGCTACAACGCTGAAACCCAGCCATCGGGGCACTGCCCTAGACCGCTGCTCGGATCCTGGCTCCTGTGAATCAGCCATACCCGCCTCTGCCACCCCACGAAACACACCACGAAACACCCAACAGTTTAATGAACTCCCGCCGTTCTGCCTATCCATTGTGGGCAACGTTGAGAATCACCCTCAAAGGCAGGGGCGATGTTCACGGCCTATGGGCCAGGTATTTTGCATGTGCAGATGCCATGGAACGCTGAGAGGTTCCATAGCTATGATTAATAGCTCGATTTATAGTTCCTCGTCAGCCAGTTCGCGCTCTAGCCCTAGGCTGAGCGGTTGGGCCAGTTCTTCGGTGGCGGCGGCTTCCAGGGCCAGGGGTTCGGCGGTGGTTTCCTCCTGCTTGGCCTCCAGGTTGATGGGTAGGCGCAGGGGTTGTTCTTCCTCCATTTCCACCTGGGGCAAGGAGTCGGCCAGATCGTCCAGGGGCCGAGGAATGACCATTACGGCATGGAGTTCGCCGATGCGTTCCGCTTCGTGCATCCCGGCTTCGATGGCAATGGCCACGTTGGGCAAGGAACCGCGAATCAAGATCGTACAGAGGCCATCGCCAATGGTTTCGTGGGAAATCAGCTCCACATCGGCGGATTTAGTCATGGCATCGGCAGCGCCCACCATGGCCGGAAAGCCCCGTGTTTCCAATAACCCAATGGCCTGACTGCCCAGCCGACTTTTTCCTTCGCGCCGCAGTTGCTCCCAACGGGCACAGATGGGCAACACCGCCTCCAGGTTAGGCAAAGGCCGAGGAATCAGGCTGGAGGACGCCGTTTGGCCTGCCTCTTCCACCGCTTCGACCCCCGCCGACACCGCCATTCGCACATTGGCCACGCCGCCGCGCACAATGGCTGTGCAAAGCCCGCTTCCGGTTTTCTCGTAGCCCACTAGGTACACATCGGCAGCCTTCAGCATGGCATCCGCCGCCTTCACCACCACCGGAAACCCCGCCGCCGCCACCATCCCTAGGGCCGAGCCACGATATTTTTCAAACCGACTTTGGGCCTCCGACTGGCCCGCTGGAGGGGTGGCCAGATTCAGCTTGGCCTTGGTGGCCAATTTCAAATCTTGCTTGGAGGCTAGTTTACTGTCGGCTTGCATAGAGCGCCTCTAGGGGATGAGATCCATAACTCCATTCTAAGGCCTGTCTTCGGAAGACACCCCCCCGGACGTGACACCATTTAACGGTTGCCGATGGGGAAACAGCTTGGCCAATAGGTCCTGCACCTGTTTTTGGCCATGGGCTGGGGCAGGACGGGTACCGTTAACCGCAGCAGCGTCGCTCTCCATCGCGTCGGAAGTAGCCTCAGGGATCACAGATCCATCGGCCTGGGCGGGACTGGATACGGCCCCCTGATGGTCATCGGCGGTTGTGGATACGGCTTGGGGCGATGGTTCAGAAGGTTGTTCAGGGGATTGTGCTTGGCCCAGAAACCCTGTTTCAGAAGCCCCTGTTTCAGAGGTTTCTATATTGGCCAGAGGCGTATTCGATTGTACAACCCTCCCTTGGGTCAGGGTTTCTTGAACAAACGTCCCCTGTACCAAGGCAGACAGGTCAGAATTAGCACTGTTTGCAGAGGGCCGACTGGGATCCCCCAGAAGGGAGTTGGGCGGCACCACTTGGCCGGATGGAATGGCGGGGTTAATGAGAGTGCTTTCTGCGCCAATGCAGGCGTTTTGGCCAATGCGTCCTGTGCCAAAAATCAGCACACCACTGCCCAGCACCGCCCCCGGTTCAATCACCACATCCCCCCGGACGGCTTGGATAATCACGCCGCTGCCGACGCACACCCCAGGGGCCAGCACCAACCGACACCCCGGAGCCGCATTCAGCACTACGCTATCACCAAGGGCCACGCCCTCGGCTACCTCCACCTGTCCCCCTAAAGCAGGAGCGTCAGTATTGGCAATCGCCGTTGGCAGTGGCCCTATCATGGGTTATCCGTATCCTTAGAATCGCCCTAACCTAGGGGCGCTGGATGGTGACTTCTGCGGCCCGACGCTTGGCCTTGGGATCCACAGCCACGAGGCGCACATACTCGCCCTGATGTGCCCGCAGTTGGCCATCAATGGCGGCAAGCAGATCCGATACGCGGCTGCCTTCTAGGGTGGCGCAGGTCTTCCAGACGTTGCTGCGGTAGCGACGCTGGTCAGCAGCCTCCAGGCTGAGACGATAGCCCTGGTTGACGAACTGGTTCACCTGCTGCGCCACGTCTTGACTCAGCCCTTGACCACCGCCACGGCTGGCAGGGGTAGGAGCAGAGGCTTGAGGGGCAGAGTAGGACGCTACCGGAACGCTGGGGCCGGATGCGGGGGCGGTTCCAGGGCGTTGCACTGTCACTTCAGGGCCACGGCGCTTGGCTTTGGGGTCGATGCCGAAGATACGCACATACTCGTTGGGGTAGGCCGCCATACATTGGGACACCGCCGCCAGTACCTCGTTCTCGCGGTTGGAGGTAATGGGGGCGCAGGTTTGCCACACGCCACTGCGGTAGCGACGGGTATCGGCGTGTTCTGCGCCAATGTGATAGCCCTGACCGATCAGTTGCCGGACTTGCTGGGCGAGGTCACCACTGAGGTTGGCAGAACCACCAGAAGCCGGACGCTGGCCCACGGAACGGCCAAAGCCTGTCCCCGCCGGAACCGAAGCGGCACTGACAGGCTTGCCATCGGGACGCTGAATGGTGATGGGGGCAATGCGCTGGTTGGCGCGGGGGTCAATGCCGAACAGACGCACGTATTCCCCGGCGTGGTCGGCCAAACAAGCTTCCAGGGCAGCAATCACGTCACCCTCATGGTTAGAGGTGATGGGGGTGCAGGTTTGCCACACACCGCTGCGATAGCGACGGCCATCGGCGTGTTCGGTGCCAATGCGGTAGCCCTGGCTGAGAAACTGACGCACCTGCTGCACCACCTCAGCGGACAGAGATCCCGATGCCACCGCTGCTGGACGATAGGCTTGGCTAGCCCCATTGGACACCGCAGGTACAGACCCGTTCACCTCAATGGCTTTACCATCGGGCCGCTGAATCGTCACTGGAGCAACCCGTTGCTTAGCCTTAGGGTCGATGCCAAACATCCGCACATACTCGCCCCGGTGTTCCGCCAGACAGGCTTCTAGGGCCGCAAAGGCTTCTCCTTCGCGACTAGACGTGATCGGACTACAGGTTTGCCACACACCACTGCGGTAGCGGCGATTATCGGCGTGTTCGGTGCCAATACGCAGACCTTGGGCCAAATACTGGCGCACCCGCTGCACAACATCGGGGGAAAGCTGTTGAGATTGCATAGTACCTAATCCATCGCGTTCGTTTAAGTTGGAGCCAGCTAAGTTAGAGCTAGTTGCAGCCGAGGGGGGCTGAGCCGATAAAGCATTTAAATCAGCGGGGGCGGGGCCGTAGCCCAGCAGTTCCCGCACCAAAGCGAGGTCTTGGGGGCTAACGTCCGGCAAACCATCGGCCTGACTTTGGCGAGTAATCACCGAACCCGACGGCACCAGCTTGCCGGGGGGCACCTCCACATCCTGCACCAGGGCATGCATCATCACAATGCTGTTGGCCCCCAGGCGGGCATTAAAAATCGTGGAGCGAAACCCAATGAAAACGTTGTCGCCAATGTAGGCGGGGCCTTGGATTAAAACCCGGTGGGTGAGGGTGGCCCCTTGGCCAATCCAGACGGTGTAGGGCCGCTGATCATCGCCCAGCACCTTGGCCTGACCCAGACCATAAACGGTTACCCCCTCTTGGATAACCGTGCGAGAACCCACCACACAGGTTGCCCCCTCCTGAGTCCGCAAGACAGCGCTAGGGGCAATGACGACCCCCTGGCCCAGACGCACATCGCCTGTGGATTCAAATCTGGAGAAAGCTCCCTCCGGGGTGACATCCGACACACGGGACGCCGCCAACGTGCTGACCGTCATGATCCAAGTCTCCAAAAAAATCAGCGCCCTTGCCCAGGGACACGCTAGCCTGGATAGGCAATGCCCAGAGCGGTTTCCCAACCCTGGACAGTTGCCGTAGCAGCTTGGCTACCCCTAGCTAAAGTCGTGCCGTTTGTCGTAGAGGGCACCGCTATCGAGGCTGACGGTATCGACAATGGCAATCACCGCTGCATCCACCGGACGCCCTTCATAGCCAGGGTGTTGACGCGCACCGCTACCCTGGGTAATCAGAACCCACTCGCCTGTGCCTGCGCCCACCACATCCGCCGCCACGGTGTAATCCGGGAGCAAGTCCCCCGTTTCGCTGATGAGCTGCACCAGCAAAAACTTCACACCGCTAAGGCTGGGTTCTTTGCAGGTGCTAACCACCGTGCCACGCACCTTAGCCAAGAGCATGGCCTACCTATCTGCCGTAGGGACGAATACCGCTGACGCTCTCGCGGAACTGTTCTACCGCTTCGGTGTAGCGAATGGGCAGCACAAACTCTAGGTTTTCGTGGGGGCGCGCGATAATGTGGGTGGACAGCACTTGACCCCCGTTCACGCGCTTCACATTTTCAACCCCAGCGGCCACGGAGGCTTGCACCTCAGATACATCGCCGCGCACAATCACGGTGACACGACCGCTACCAATTTTTTCGTAGCCGACGAGGGTGACGCGAGCGGCTTTCACCATCGCATCAGCGGCTTCAACCACTGCCGGGAAACCCAGCGTTTCTACCATACCAACTGCAATTGCCATGCTTGTAAGCCCTTCCTTAAGTTTGTACTGTTTACTAGCTGTGTGCGTAACCTGTGCAGCCCGTAGCTGCACGTTATTAAAATTCGAGTTAAGCTCAAAAACCGTTCACCCATTCCTGACCTCAGGCCGCAGATTTTAAGGTGAAGGTCTACGAAACTCGGTGCCGATCTTAGGTTCGGAACTGCTCCACAGCCTCGGTGTAGCGGATGGGCAACACAAACTCAAGGTTTTCGTGGGGACGAGCAATGATGTGGGTAGACAGCACTTCGCCACCGTTGACGCGCTTGGCGGATTCCACCCCAGCGGATACGGAGGCTTGCACCTCAGACACATCGCCGCGCACGATCACGGTCACGCGACCGCTACCAATTTTCTCGTAGCCCACCAGGGTTACACGGGCGGCTTTCACCATGGCGTCAGCCGCTTCCACGACAGCCGGGAAACCCAGGGTTTCAATCATTCCAACAGCAATTGGCATTGTCGTAATCTCCTTGTTAAATCTAGACCTACCTCATCCCGTCCCGCCCTAGCTCAGCTATCCGCAGGCAGCACGAACAATCCCGAAGTCTAAAGAAACGGGACTTGTCCAACACTTTGAAGACGAAAAGACCTGATTTCTCTTTGATGACAACCTAAGCATAGGTGTCGGTTGGCACTTTTGCAATATAAGCCTCAATGATTGTTGCTAATGTTGAGTATTATTAAAGCTTATTCCCAAAAGCCCCACAGAATAGGGGATTGGACTCCCTCGGCAGGGTGAGTCCTCACCACCATTACAGGTCTTCCGCTAGGGCCAGTAGGGCATCCTGATCGGCCTTAAATCGACCGCCGCCGAGGGGGCTGCGCCCAGCATTTCTCTTTCGTGTTCATTGATTTTAATCTATTGCTTGTGGCGTCAGGCGTTATCTCGGTGGGGCTTCACGAATCGGGTACGATGAGGGCTAAATAGGGGTTGACACAGTCTTTCTGTTGCGGCCTCGTAGCGGATGCATGGACGAGTGATCAAGGGGCCGAATCAGCCCTTCCGGCATGACCCCATTCACATATCTTAATGGTGCGATGGCCGCGAATTCGTCAGGCTGGAAGGGATAGGTCTGCGGTGACGGACGCTTGTCCTGGATTCGTGGCAACGCTGGGAAAAATGGGTAGCCTGTCGCAGATGTTTTAGGCGAGGTAGTGACAGATTTATGAACCAAATGTGGGTGGAGACAAGTTGGCTGCTGCCGATCTATGGGCTGCTGGGGGTAGTGTTGGCTCTGCCTTGGTCAATGGGCTTTATCCGCCGCACGGGGCCAAGGCCAGCGGCCTACCTCAACATTGCCATGACGCTGTTGGCCTTTGTCCATGGCCTGTTGGTGTTCCAGGGCATTTGGAATGAGGGTTCCCAGGAATTGATTTTCTCCTGGTTCAAATTTGCCGACCTACATTTGGAACTGGCCTTTGATATCTCGGTGCTGAACCTAGGGGCACTGGAACTGATTACCTTCCTCAGTTTGCTGGCCCAGGTGTTTGGCCTGGGGTATTTGGAGAAAGACTGGGCCTTGGCCCGGTTCTATTCCCTGATGGGCTTCTTTGAAGCGGCCATGAGCGGCCTGGTGCTGAGTGGGTCGCTGTTTGTTTCCTACTCGCTGCTGGAGATGCTGACCCTGTCTACCTATCTGCTGGTGGGTTTTTGGTATGCCCAGCCCCTGGTGGTGACGGCTGCCCGCGATGCCTTTTTAACCAAGCGTATCGGCGATGTGCTGCTGCTGATGGGTGTCGTGGCCCTAGCCGCCATGGCGGGTAGCCTGAACTTTAACGACCTCTATGAGTGGGTGAAAACCGAGACTCTTTCGCCCCTGGTGGGCACGCTGCTGGGGCTGGCGCTGATTGCGGGGCCGATTGGCAAGTGCGCCCAGTTTCCACTACACCTATGGCTGGATGAGGCGATGGAAGGGCCCAACCCGGCCTCGATTCTGCGAAATTCCGTCGTCGTCACCTGCGGAGCCTACGTGCTGATTCGCCTTCAGCCGATTGTGGTGCTGTCGCCTGTGACCTTGGGAGTGCTGATTGCCCTGGGCAGCATTACCGCTATTGGTGGCTCCCTGGTGGCCCTGGCCCAGATTGACCTGAAGCGGACGCTGTCCTACTCCACTAGCGCTTATTTGGGGCTGGTGTTTGTGGCGGTAGGGACGGAATGGCCCGGAGTGGCGATTACCCTGTTGCTTACCCATGCGGTGGCCAAGGCGCTGCTATTTATGGGCGTGGGCAGCATCATCACCACCACCACCAGCCAAAACCTCACGGAAATGGGTGGGCTGTGGTCACGGATGCCTGCTACCACCTTGGCCTTTGTGATTGGATCCCTGGGCATGGTGGGTATCTTTCCCCTGGGCTGCTTCTGGGGTCTGCGCATGGGGGCGGATTTCCTCAGCCAGAGTTCGCCCCTGCTGGCCTTGGTGTTCCTGCTGGTCAATGGCCTGACGGCCTTGAACTTAACCCGCGTATTCCGCCTGGTGTTTTTGGGACAAGCCCAACCCAAAACCCGCCGTGCCCCAGAGGTGCCCTGGCCGATGGCGGTGCCGATGGTATCGCTATCTATCGTGACCCTTTTGGTACCCGTGATGATGGCCCGGATGTCGCTGTTGCCGCCTGTGGAGTATTTGAACCTGCCAGTGACATTGCTGCTGGTGGCCTTTGGGGTGGCGGGGGTCGCCCTTGGGGCGGTGATTCCCCTGTCTAAGTCGCTGTCACGGTCGCGCAACCGCCCGGTACGGATTTTGCAAGACCTGCTGGCCTACGATTTCTATACCGAACGGCTCTATGCCAACACCGTTGTCGCTGCCGTGGGTGGCCTGTCGCGCTTCAGCAATTGGTTTGACCGCTACGTGGTGGATGGCTTGGTGAATGCCGTGGGGCTGGCTTCTCTTTTGGGTGGAGAAAGCCTGAAATACAGCATTTCTGGCCAATCTCAACTGTATTTGTTCACCATCATGGCCGGGGTGGGCCTGATTGGCGTTTTCATGACCTGGAGCCTGTGGTAGCTATGCTAAGCGCACTGATTCTGATTCCATTATTGGGGGCCTTAGCGGTTATCCTTTGGCCTGGGAAAATTACGGCCTTTATCGCCAAACTGGTCAGCGGCCTAACGATTGGGTTGACCCTAGTGGGGGTTGTGTTTTTGGCGACCCAGTTTGAAATCACCACACCGGGCTTTCAGTTTGAAGAACTGCTGCCCTGGGTGGAACCGCTGGGGCTGAGCTATCGCCTGGGGCTGGATGGCCTCTCCCTCCCTTTGCTGGCGGTGAATAGCCTGCTGGGAATTGTCGCCATCTACATCAGTGACCCCCACCTGCACCGACCTCGGCTGTACTATGCGCTGATCTTGGTGATCAACAGTGCGGTGGCGGGGGCCTTCCTCTCGGCCAACCTGCTGCTGTTCTTTATCTTTTATGAATTAGAACTCATCCCCCTGTATCTGCTGATCGCCATCTGGGGCGGGGCACGGCGGGGCTATGCGGCAACGAAGTTCTTGATCTATACGGCCCTATCGGGGATTTTGATCCTGGGCGCTTTCCTGGGCCTAGTGTGGCTATCGGGCAACACCAGCTTCGACTACGACAGCGGTTTGGCGACTGCGTTACCCTTGGCCCAGCAAATCACCCTACTGGTGGCGCTGCTGATTGGCTTTGGCATCAAAGTCCCCCTCTTTCCCTTTCATACTTGGTTGCCCGATGCCCACGTGGAGGCTTCGACCCCGGTTTCGGTGCTGCTGGCGGGGGTGCTGCTGAAGTTGGGCACCTACGGCCTAGTGCGGTTTGGTCTGGGCCTCTTCCCCGATGCCTGGATGGCCCTGGCTCCGGTGATGGCCACCTGGGCGGTAATCAGCGTCCTCTACGGTTCCCTGGCGGCCATTGCCCAGACGGACATGAAGAAAATGGTGGCCTACAGTTCCATTGGTCACATGGGCTATGTGCTACTGGCGGCGGCGGCTTCCACGCCCCTCAGCATTGTGGGCACGGTGTTCCAAATGGTGAGCCACGGGCTGATTTCGGGGCTGCTGTTTTTGCTGGTGGGGGTGGTCTACCACACCACGGGCACCCGCGATCTCACCGTGCTGCGGGGGCTGCTGAACCCCGAACGGGGCTTGCCCTTCGTCGGTTCCCTGATGATTTTGGGGGTGATGGCCAGCGCAGGGATTCCCGGCATGGTGGGCTTTATCTCGGAATTTCTTGTATTTCGGGGCAGTTTCCTGATTTTCCCGGTACAAACCTTGCTCTGCATGGTGGGATCGGGCCTTACAGCGGTTTACTTTCTGCTGCTGGTGAATCGCGCCTTCTTTGGACGGCTGGCGGTGGCTCTCCCCAGCACGTCGCCCCAGTTGGATGTTGACCTACCTAGCGTCACCTGGCGCGACCGCCTCCCCGCCCTCGCCCTGGCCAGCCTGATCATCGCCTTTGGCCTGCAACCCAACTGGATGGCCCGCTGGAGCGAACACACCACCCTGGCTCTGCACGAACCCTACCAAGGCTTTGTTCAGGTCAGCACCCTACGGCGGACTCCCCTGAATGAATCCCTGGTGGCCGATACCCTAATGGCTGATATCCCAGGGGTGGATGCCCCGGTCAATACCCTAGGGATGGATGTTCCGGTGATTGTCCCGGTGCTTCCCTGATCGTCAATCCCCCCCATCGCCACCCTTGCCGATAGCCCTGTCAAGACCTTGCCGCCATGACCAACACTCTCCCTAAACCCGCGTCGGTTCATCCCCTAGAGCCGTTTATCGACCGTCTGCTGTCGGCGGATGCCCTGCTGCCCGACTCGGATACCAACGTGCTGGAGGTGGTGGGCATTCTGAAAAGCTATGGGGTGGTGCTGGATGCCTACTCGGACAACCTGATCTACATTGCCGACCACCAGTTCTTGGTGCTGTTTCCCTTCTTCAAATACTTCAATGGCGAGGTGTCCGTTGGCAAACTGCTCAAGCACTGGTGGCACGACCGCATCAACTTTGAGTACGCCGAATACTGCATGAAGGCCATGCTTTGGCACGGTGGCGGCAAAATGGACGAGTATCTGGATTCTGAAGAATTCCTAGCCCTCTGCCGCAGGGCTACCACCGCCAAAACCAAGGCCAATCCCCTCGTTCGCAGCATCAACGCCGTATTTCCAGACTTCCTCCCTGAGCAGGTGCGCCAACTCGCCTACTACAGCGCCCTCGGCCAATTCTGGCGGGTGATGAGCGATCTCTTCATCGACCTATCCGACGCCTACGATGCCGGAACGGTGAAAACTATCCCCGAAGTGGTCGCCTTCATTAAAGCGGGTCTGGTTGCCGCCGCCAGCAACCCCATCACCTACAGCGTTGACATCAACGGCCAAACCTACGACCTCATGCCCAAATCCGCTGGGCTAACCTTTTTGATGGATGTGGCGGTGCCCTACGTGGAGGCCGTCTTTTTTCGGGGTGCGCCCTTCTTGGGGACGGTGTCCTACAATGCCCAGGCCAACCAAATCCCCGCCGAGCAGAGCCGATTTCAGTACGGTGCCCTCTACGCCGACCCCATCCCCGTGGGCGGTGCCGGGATTCCCCCCACCCTGCTCATGCAGGACATGCGCCACTTCCTGCCGGATTATCTGACTGAGTTCTACCTGTCCAGCGGTCGCGGTCTGGACGATGTGCGGGTGAAGATTTGCCAGAGCTTCCAAAAATCGATGTTCTGCGTTACCAGCGCCTCGTTACAAGGGCTACTGCCCCATGCCGCAGACACCACCAACCCCCAAGAACAAGCCGCCAACCGCACCTTCCTAGCCGCCTGGATGGATCGTCTCATAACTTCCCGGTTGGATATTGTGCAACTTTAAGCCCGTTGATAAAGTCCCCATGGAGAAGGCTAGGTTACGAAAGCCTGCTCGGCTACCTCCGATTCCCCGCTGGTGCATGGTGGCTCATCAAAGCGTGCAGATGAGTCTACTCGCCTCCTAGGTTTGGTTCACTTTTCAGTGGCAGCACCCCGCCACCCCGCTGGCAAGGCTGCTGAAAGGCGTAGATATCCTCCAGCACCTTGACCCAGCCCTGGACAAGGGAGGCCAGAATTTGGGCTCCTTTGTCGGTGGTGGCCACGGTGGGATCGCCGAGGACACCGCTCTGGCTCAAATCCTGCGTGACCCAGGCGAAGGGGAGTGCCCCTTCCATGGTGAGCCAGGTATGGGTGGGCAAATGCCGGGGAAATTCGGCCTGGGCCTTTTCCATCCGCACCTGATCAGGCAAAATCGACAGCATTAGGCTAGTTTCGGCATCTCCAGCGTGAATGCCTAGCTCTAGCTCCTTGGGAGTGAGCAGATCCCCTGCGGCGTTGGGCACTGCCCAGACAAACAGCGGAAACACCATCAGATCCGGGTGGGCCAGGTGCAGATCACGGGCGGCAATCTCCAGCACTTGGGGCTGACCACCGTGGGCATTGATCAGCACAAACTTGCGAAATCCCGCCCGATAGACGCTTTCGGCCACTTCGGTAATTACCCGCAGCAGGGTTTCCGCCGAAAGGGTGATGGTGCCCGGAAAATGCCAATGTTCATTGGATTTGCCGTAGCACAGAGGAGGCAAAGCGTAGGCTGGAATGGCCGGGTCTAGCTGCCCTAGGGCACCACCGAGGACGGTGGTGGCAATGGCGCTATCCACCACCAGGGGCAGGTGGGGGCCATGCTGTTCAATGGCTCCAATGGGCTGCACGATGACCACCTGATCGCGCTGGGGCATAGTTTCGATCTCCGTCCAGGTGAGATAAGGGAAAAACCGATGGGGGGGAATGGGGCCGTGCATCGCTCAACCTAGCGCTAGGGAGTGGTCATCCGTGGGCAACCCATCGGCAGGGAAGGGCCTGCGCCAGCGGGATTCTTCTTGTTTCCTGACATTAAGCCTTGACAGGCTCCAGGAAAACGGTAACAATAAATACAGAAACTATCGTTCATCTCTAGCTTTAGAGACGGAAGTAGAGCTTAGCTCGAAGGAACGCGCCTCTGTTTATCCCCTTCAATTCATTTAAGGAGAGGCGAATTATGTCCCTAATGTATCGCGGTGTTGCCTACAATCCAGTTCAATCAGCGGTTACCGTGTCCGATGAAGTGATCGGTCGTTATCGTGGTGCCGTGGCCACTCGCCACCTGGCCAAAGGGGTCAAGGTTGACCACGCCCAAGGTCTCAAGTATCGCGGGGCGGTGGTTAGGTAGGCTTTTGTCCGGCCATTTCCCTTGGCCTCCTAGATTGAAAATCTTGAGGTCGCTCGCAGTATCTCGTTCAAGCACTCCCCAGGGGGTGCTTTTTTTGCGATAGGCTTGAAGGCATCCTCCTTGGCGGTATGACTTGGCGGTACAACTCCAAGGGTCTCCACTGCGGGGGCTGCTTTGGGATGGCTTGGCCCTTATTCACCCTTTGGCTGTGGCGGTTCTTTGGTATTTTCTGGGCCTGTTAACGGGCGTTCTACTGCTGGGATGGCCATGGCTCCGGCAGCGGGACCGGCAACGGCGTATTTTAGCCCTGCTCCGCACGTCATCCTGGCCGGTGGCTCTGGGGCGCATTGAGCAACTGGTAGCAGCCCACCCTGAACAACAGGAAAAAATTGATCTGCTGGGCACCAGTCGCGACACCCTGGAGAGCGTTCTGCGCGTTGCCCCCGTGGGCTATTTGCAGGTGGATGAAGAAAATCAGTTGATTTGGTGCAATGAAGAAGCCATGCGACTGTTGCACATCAGTCAACCCCTGGCGGGGCCACTGCGGCAGCGACGGTTGTTGCTAGAGGTAGCCCGTTCCTACGAGCTAGACGCCCTGATTGATGAGGCGCGGGATCGGCAACAGCCCTGCCAGCGAGAATGGATGCTCTACCAAATTTCCCCCGACCCCCTGCATCCCAAGGAAAAACCCACCTATCCCCTGCGCGGCTATGCCCTGCCCCTCAGCGGTCGAGAGGTGGGTGTTTTTTTAGAGAATCGGCAGGAGGCGGCCCTGTTGGTGCAGCAGCGGGATCGCTGGACCTCCGATGTGGCCCACGAGCTTAAAACGCCCCTCACCTCCATTCGCCTTGTGGCTGAAACCCTCCAGCCCAGGGTTGATCCGGCCCTAAAGGTTTGGCTGGATCGGCTGATTAACGAAACGATTCGCCTCAGCAACTTGGTGGAAGATCTGCTCAACCTCAGCCGTTTGCAGGGAGGTCAGTTCCAGGGCTTAACCCTCAAATCGGTGGATCTACCTTCCCTGATTCAGTCGGCTTGGCACAGCCTAGAACCCCTGGCCCAGGTAAAGCACCTCACCCTCGACTACCAGGGGCCTCGCGAATATCGGGTGCCCCTCGATGAAACCCTGTTCCATCGGGTCTTGCTGAACCTGATGGACAACGCGATTAAACACAGCCCCAACGGCGCGGCCATCTACCTCTGCCTAGTTCCTGGTTCCCCCAACGCATCGGCCGGGGAAGCCGCCTTTTCCCTGGATGTCATTGACGGCGGTACGGGCTTTAGCCCTAAGGATCTGCCCCACATTTTTGATCGATTCTACCGAGCCGATCCCTCCCGTAGCCGCAACGCCCTGGCGTCCTCCTCCGAGGTCACCCCCACGGAGATGGGACAGGGCACAGGGCTAGGGCTCGCCATCGTGCACCAAATTTTGGAGGCCCACGGCGGCACCATCACCGCTGCCAACCATCCCGATTTAGGGGGAGCCTGGCTTCGTATCACCCTGCCCCAGGGCGAGGATGACCGCTAAGAACTTATACCTAGGGAACAATTGCTATAATCGTATACTGATCCACTTTTAATTCATTTTTTTAGGGGTTCCCCTCCATGGCAGAGCGCCTCCAAAAGCTGCTGTCCCAGCATGGTCTGGCCTCTCGACGCAAGGCCGAAGAGTGGATTGTGGCTGGGCGGGTCACCGTGAATGGTGTTCCGGCCCACCTCGGTCAAAAGGTCGATCTCGCCCACGACCAAGTCTGCGTTGACCAGCGACCCCTAGTGCCTCAGCAGCGTCCCCAGTCCCATTATTTCTTGCTGAACAAGCCCCTAGGGGTAGTCTCCACCTGTGCCGATCCAGAGGGTCGTCCCACTGTCATCACTATCCTGCCATCCTCCCTACACACCCTGGGGCTGCATCCCGTGGGGCGGCTGGATACTTACTCCACCGGGGCCTTAATTCTGACTAACGACGGCGACTTTACCTATCGCCTCACCCACCCCAAGCATGACGTTGCCAAGCGCTACCAGGTGCGGGTGGCGGGAAAGGTCTCCCCAGAAACCCTAGCCACCTGGCGACGAGGAATTCCCCTTGATGGTCGCCCGACCCGCTCTGCGGAGGTAGACATCCTAGGCACCCCCACCCCCCATCACACCGATCTGGCGATTACCCTGTGGGAGGGACGCAATCGCCAAATTCGCCGTGTGGCCGAGGCCCTGGGGCATCGCGTATTGCGCCTTCATCGCCTATCGGTGGGGCCAGTCCACCTAGACAAGCTAAAAGGGGGGGCTTACCGATCTTTATCCGCAGCCGAAATTAGGGCATTATTAGCTGAGTCAGAGGTTCAACCGACAAGCCCACAGTTACCCTCACAGGTTCTCGTTGGTACGTCGCCGTTTTAGTGAATGCTCCCTGTATGAAGACAAAACAGTTGGTTGATTCTAACCGCTTGTACCAAACCCAGCTCATTGAACTGGGCAAATTGTTACAGGCCGCTCGGCAAGACCAAGGCTACTCCTTGGAATCCATGGCGAGCAAAACCCTGATTCGGGCCAGCTTGCTGACGGCTATCGAACAGGGCAACCTCGATGGTTTGCCAGAACCGGTTTACATCCGGGGACTGCTGCGTCGCTACGGCGATGCCCTCAACCTGGATGGCGACACCCTGTCTAGCCAGTTCTTCGCGCCAGCGCAGCCTCAGGTTCGATCCTGGAAGGACTCCCCGGCGGCTCAATTACGTCCCCTCCACCTCTATGCGGCCTACTTTGTGGTGCTCATGGCGGCGGTCAGCGGGCTATCCTATCTGCTGAAGCAGACCGCCCCAGAAACCACGATGCTGCCGCCCCTAGATCCCCTGAACTCGGTGGAAACGCCTGCCACCCCCACCGCTCCAGCTATCCCTGAGGCACCCCCGGAGGTGGCGGCATCGAATGCTCCCATTGCCGTCAAAACCACCCTGACGGCCCAATCTTGGATGCGCGTCACCACCGACGGCAGCACTACCTTTGAAGGAATTTTGCAGCCGGGGGACAGTCGCCTGTGGACGGCGGATCAAGCCCTTACCATTCGGGCAGGCAATGCGGGGGCGGTGGTGATTAGCTACAACAATCGGCAGGCCGAGCCCCTGGGCCAGCCTGGCATGGTGAAGGAAGTGACCTACTCCTCCGACAACATGGTCAGTCTCATCCCCTAGGTTCCGTCTTGCCTGAGGCGATGAGGGCGAAGCTTGGAGGTGAAGGCTGTATGGGTTGGGTTACTTACGCTCAGTCCCTGGCCCAAAGGGGAGAGAGGTAGAACCGTTTGGGGCTTCCTTCTCCCTCCCCAGGGGCTAGCTAGGGTTGGGTTGAACCGCCTCACCACTGAGGTTGTAGATGAAAGGAACGTTGCTTCCTTGCCCATCGCCAATCACCAGCACCTGCGGCACCAAAGCTCCACCAGACTTCCAGGCTTCAATGGCCTCCTTTTGCAGCACTAGCTGACCACCTTGGGCTTTCAGGGTTTCGGCAATCAGGCGCTGGGCTTCGGCGCGGCCCTTGGCTCGGTTAACTTCCGCCTGGGCTTCCTGTTCGGCTTCCTGGGCGATGTAGACCGCTCGGCGGGCGCGCTGTTCGGCAATTTGTTTGTCTTCTACGGCCTTGGCAAACTCCGTTGAGAAGGTCAGGTCTACTACGCTCGTATCCAGCACCAGGATGCCGTACTTGGCAAGCCGGGAGGTGAGGGCGTCGTCAAAATCTTGCTTGAGTTCTGCCCGCTGGGTGATGGCTTCCTCAACGGTGCGGCGGGCAGCGGCAATTTTGAAGGACTCCTGGGTTTGGGGAGCCACAATTTTAGACACCAGGTTTTCTAGGGTGCCCTGGGTGCGGCGAATGTTGACCACCTCGGTAGGGTCTAGGCGAAAGTTAATGGCAAACCGCCCTGACAGATCCTGCAAGTCCTTGGTGGAGCTTTGGGCTGGAACCTCAAATTTTTGCACCGTCACATCGTAGACATCCACCGTGGACACCAGGGGCGGTTTCAGATGCAAGCCCTCCAGCAGGGCACCGTCCTGGGCCTTACCTAGGATGCTCAACACCCCCGCCTGACCGGGGTTAATAATCACAAAGCTACTGGTAAGCAGCGCCAATCCCACAATGGCCAACACACTCAGGATGACAGGCTGCCAGTTTGCCGAAGTTGATTTCAAGGGATCCTCTCCACACCACGTTGCCCTTCTACCGTACCGAGGATTGCCCTAAATCGCCGGGATTCTTTAGGAATACTCACGATTGACCGTAGACACGGGTGAGCTACCCCCGCGATTTGCCTTAGCAGGTAGGGGACAGGATTGGCTGTCAGACCTTAGGCTGTGGGACGGAAGGCGAGCCTAGGATCGGTTGGCTAGGTTCCTGTAAAACGTATGGCAGACTGCCAAAGTCATCCATCTTGGTATGCCAGCCTACAAAAGCTTAAGGGATTATTGGTCGGAGCTTAACCTAGCTAAGGGAGTCCCTTAACGTTGGGTGCTGAAGATAGAGACGGGCAGCCATTGTGCTGGGCATCGTCTAGGCCAAAGTCTCGGCCATGCCTAACCCTAGGCCGCATCGGCTGATCCTTCGGCGCATTCTGGGTATTTCTGTGTCTATTGCCCCGGCTATTTCCTACGCAGCCACCCTTGGAGAGCAGTCCCAGCGAAGTTTTATTGATTTGCTGGAGCAGCTTTATCGAGAGCGATCCCTGATGGCTTACCCCGCAGGGCAGGCGATTCCGTTAAAGCCAGAGGAGGTTTTGGTGGTGTGCCGGGGGGTGGTTCAACTGTTCACCATCCAGCCAGAGGGCAGCGAAACCCTGCTGGGACTGGCGGGGCCATCCATGCCCATGGGCCTTCCCCTCACCCTGGTGGATCCCTACTGGGCGACGGCCCTCACCGATGTTGATGTGCTGGTGTTGCCCTTCGGCGAAATTGAGGCTTCCCCGGTGTTGATGACGGGGGTATTTCGGAATCTTACCCTGCGTCTTCAGCAAACCGAAGCCTGGTTGGCACTATCGGGCAAGCGTTTGGTGGCGGATCGGCTGCGGCACTTTTTGGTACTCCTCGCCAAGGACTTTGGCCAGGTAGAACCCCAGGGCATTCGGATTCCCCTGAAACTTACCCATCACCAACTGGCCACCGCCATTGGCACCACCCGCGTCACCGTCACCCGCCTGCTGAAAGAGTTTAAGACAGAGGGCTGGCTGACCCTAGACCAGCGCCACATCATTCTCAATACTGGAAACCAGTCTTTGGCAACCCAATTGCTCGACCCCCGGTTTTAGGCAGGATCTAAACCAAGTCCAGGTTTCAATGACGGGCATTAAATCACGTCGGCAAAGGTGCGTTCCATGCGGCGGAAGTAGAGAATTCCGGTGAAGAGCAGGACTAACACCAGCAGCAGGGACAGCAAAAATCCAGGCCAAAAGAGTTGCACATCGCCGCCAATGATGGCCCAACGAAAGCCGTCGATCACCCCCACCATGGGGTTGAGGGAGTACAGCATTCGCCAGCGGTCGGGCACGATGGCGCTACTGAAGCCCACGGGCGAAATATACAGACCAAACTGCACCAAAAACGGCACTACATAGCGAAAGTCGCGGTACTGCACATTGAGGGCCGCTAGCCACAGCCCCGCCCCCATGGCCGCCGCAAAGGCAATGGCGGTAAACAGCGGCAGGGTGAGGATACGCCAGGAGGGCACCGCGTTGTACCAGGCCATCAGCCCCAGCAGGATCACGCCGGAAATCAAGAAGTCCACAAAGCTAACAATCACGGCACTGGTAGGCACCACCAATCGGGGAAAGTACACCTTAGAAATCAGGTTGGCGTTGGTGATCAGGCTGTTGCTGCATTCCGAGAGGGCATTGGCAAAAAACTGCCAGGGCAGCATGGCAGAAAACACCAGGATTGGGTAGGGGGCATCGCCTTCACTGGGCAGGTTAGCCAAACGGCCAAACACCACCGTAAACACCACCATGGTTAAAAAGGGTCGAATCAGCGCCCAAGCCACCCCCACCACGGTTTGCTTGTAGCGCACCAAAATATCTCGCCAGGCCAGGAAGTAAAACAACTCCCGGTAGCGCCACAGATCGCGAAAGTACTGGGCCTCGGTACGGCCAGCTTCAATCACCAGTTCAGGAATGGGTTCAGCCATGGGGGCAACGTCGATGCCTACAGTGTCTAGACTACCCAGAAGCCGTCCCGATGTGCGCTTTATTCCCGCTGCACCTAACCCCGCCGCCCCCGCCCCAGTTCCAACCATTCACCGTAGGGGAGAGGTTCCCTCGCCCTGATCCACGGGCAGCCAGGTATCCATTATTTATTAGAACCTGTAGGGGATAGGTCTCCTGCCCCTTTGACCGCTCTGAGTTCTGGCCAGGTTTGTCCGTCAATCAGGGGGTATTGATCAGGGGGTAGATCTGACTCAAGTTAAGTTCTCCCATGGCAATGGGTTCAGGGAAAGAGAACTGGTTGAGAATTTTGGGGTGAACTTCGCCAAACTCGCCAATGGTTTGCCCATTCATCTGCACCAGGGCCGACCGTCCTGGAATGTAGTAGGGGCTGTGACCTTCAGTAAGATCGTAGGTAACCCCCAAGGCCCGCAGCAGGGTTTGCAGGTAGGCCTTGGCCGTGGAAAAGGACGCCCTGGCATTGAGGCTGGCAAAGCCCCAGGACTGGGATTCTTCGCCCTGTCCATCGGCGGCGAGGCGGAGAATTTCCCCGGTTTCGTAGAGGTTGATGGGTTTGGGGGCATTGATGTTGCAGGATAGAACCTCCAGAAGCCCGACCTGGAGTGTGGTGCGGGTGGCGCTGTAGGCACGGCTTTTGGCGTTGCTGGTTTGTAAGTAGTGTTCAGAAAACAGGGCCAACAGGGTGGGATCGGTGAGGACATGGCCCTTCACCTCCATTAGCCCCAAGCGCTGGGACACATCGCACACCCGAAACACAAACTGGCGTAGTCCATCGGCCTCGCCCAGGTGAAACTTCACCGACAGCGGTTCTGGCTGAAAGCTATCAATCCCCAGGGCTACCATCAAATCTCCAGCCAAATCTACCTGGCTGATCAGGTCGGTGCGGTAGGTGGGCACATAGACCTCGTTCGTGCCGCTGACCACCAGATCCATGCGCCCCAACACCTGGCCCAGCTTGGCCTTAGGAATGGCCGACCCCATGATTTCATTCAAAAACCGCGCCGAAAAGGACACGGCACGCCGATCTAGGCTAGGGGTAACCTGCGATCCGGCGGGGGTAACCACGGTGACGGTCTGCACCTCGGCCCCAGTGTCTAAAAAATTATGGGCCAGAATATTAATGGTTTCCTGCACCGTGCGATCTAAAATGCCCGTGACATCGATAAACAGGTTGCGGGTGTCGGCGGAAATCTCCCCCACGCCAGCGGCGTTAATGATCGGCGGCAGCGAGAGCACCTGCCCCTGGGCATCGCGCAGCACGGGCACGGTGTCTCCCTCCGGCAGGGTAGAGCCATAGAGCTTACCAGCGGGGTGGTGGGCCAGCAGATTGACGGCGGTGAGGGGGGCCGTTTCCCCTAGGGGCACAAAGGTAACGTCGGTTTTGGCCTGGGCCGTGTAGGTGAGGGGGCCAACGATGCGATCCAGGTCGTAGACCCCAATGGCGATCTTTTTGCGTTGGCGACCAAAGGTTTGGGTCACCTTCTCCTGAAACTGAATCAACACCTCCAGTCCGCCATCCCGAAGATGGGCCTGCCGCACCACCAACGCCGCCAGGTGAGGCCGTAATCCTAAAACTGACGGATCCACGGTGACCCGATAGCCCGAATCGGCTAGGGTTTCGGGCACAGTGCGGGGTTGCCCACCATAGATATTCATCGCCCGAATAAAGCCCTCGGCGGATAAGAGGTCGGGCCGTTCGGCGGTTACCTCCACCTCTAGGTTGTCCTCCCGCAGGGTGACTTCTAGGCCGTAGTCAAAGGCCTGTCGTTCAAGCTGGGCCAGGGGTGTTTGGGTGAGCTGCTGAAGGTAAGACAGGGGAAACGTTACCGTGGGCATGGGCCAAGGAGAATAGACAAACTCAGGGGCGTCGCGCAACGCGAGGGGCTATTGAAGCCGAATCAAGGCACGATCACAATGTTATGAACGCAGAATCGAAGCACAACCGAAGCACACTATATCCTATCTGGCCCTAGCCTCAGCCAAGGCCCTAGCCGCGCCGCCCCACACCATTCCCTGGGGGTGTGAGATAATGGCCTGCCATGATGCCTAGATCCCCAGCCCAGCCCTCAAATCTGCTGATTAAGCTCAGCCGCCGCCTGTTCGACCAAGCGGAACAACAGTCTGCCTTTGTGGAAGCCCTCACCTCGCCCCCAACCTTTCCCCAGGCCATTCTGTGGACTCAGCCCCGCCCGTCGGAGGTGCCCTTTGACCTTGCCCCCGCCTTGCCCTGGCAGCCGCCCGCTGTGGATCGCCTCTGGCCCGACCAGCGCCCTGGACAGCATCCCCTACACCAGGCGGGGGCCTACTACTGCCTAGACATGGCCTCGGTCTTTGCGGCGGCGGTGTTGAACGCGATCCCAACCTCGGTTGATCTGGTGCTGGATATGTGTGCGGCACCGGGGGGCAAAAGTTTGCTGGCCCGTCAGCAGCTCCGGCCCAAACAGCTTTGGTGCAATGAAGTCATCCGTAAGCGGGTCAGAATCCTCATCGCCAACCTCAAACGCTGTGGGGCCATGGAGAGCCTAGTGTTCAACCTAGACCCGAAAATTTGGGCTGAACATCTACCCCAAGCCGCCTCGGTGGTGATTGTGGATGCCCCCTGTAGTGGCCAATCCCTCCTCGCTAAGGGCGATCAAGCCTTGGGTTGTTTCCATCCGATCACCATCAAGAAAAACGCCAGTCGCCAAAAACGCATTCTGGGCCAAGCCGCCCAAACCGTGGCTGGGGGCGGCTACCTTGCCTACATGACCTGCACCTTCTCCCCGGAGGAAAACGAACAGGTGGCGGCGTGGTTGCTGAAGCACTTTCCCCAGTTTGAGGCGGTGCCCGTTCCCCTCCTCGCCGACCATCAGTCGCCCTTGGCCGAGTTTCCCTGCTATCGGCTGTGGCCCCAAATGGGCCTAGGGGCTGGAGGGTTTACGGTACTCTTCCGCAACCGAGATCTCCACCACTACCCCGCCACGCTCCCCGATGCCCTCGCCACCTACACCCTGCACCTTTATGCAGACCAGGAGTGATACCCGATCCGAATAAGATAACTCCGGTTCCTAACCCGTCAAACCGCAGGGGCGATGTCTCCCACCCGTTGGAACCGAGTAGCTGTGGGGCAAGACCCGCCAGCTTTAATTCAGCCGTAGGGTAGGCACCCTTAATTCAGCACCCTTCCACTCTCGCTCCCTAACCTCCGTAAAAGTCTTCGTCTAGCATTTCCTGACTAGAAAAAGGGCAACTTAGCGGATAATCGGCCTCGGATGGCGTAGGAATTCCAAATTTTGCCAGCTTACCCTCCTTAATCGCAATCTTGCGAGCATTGGGATAGGCTTGCTCCATCGTTTCCGATAGAAAAGTCTTCAACGACGGGGTACTCTCCAAGCTATCCAACACCCGCTGACGATGTTCAAGGACAGAGCTATACCAGCTTCCTTTCATAGTTTCTGGGGCGGTAGATTGAACCCGCAGTTTCAGTAAATGGGCCAGAAGAATCGTGAGGTTGCTCTTTAGGGCATTTTTTTCGGATCGGCCCAACTCTGTCAACTCCTCAATTAAATGCTCAATATCTAGCCCCTCAAACTGCCGCTTTTGCAATTGCTGTATCGTCTGGCTGAGCCATTGCTGAAAATCATGGTCGTAGAGAGTCTTGTCCATCGTCTGACCTCACGGCAAAGGCATCTGTCCCACTGGCAAAGTATTCTAGCGTCGTGGGGTCGGGCTGACTGTCAAAGTACTTGGCCAGCACTTGCTCGAACACCGACCCCGGTGGCGAGATCCTGGCGAACAGGGTGCAGCAGGAACGCAGTTTTCGATCATCCGGTGTGCCAAAAATGTCGTAGGCCGATAGCTCCTCTAAGGCCAGAACGGCTGCGGTAATTTCTAGCAACCGTGGCCCCAGGATGGGATGCTGCAAATAGGCTTTGGCCTCTGCGGCATCCCCAATGGCATAGGTTTGGGACATTTCACTCAAGCCGAGTCCCCGCATTTGCGGGAAGATGTACCACATCCAGTGGGACTGTTTGTAGCCGTTACGCACCTCGGCCAGGGCGATGGCATAGTCATCCTGTTGAGCCTGCACAAAGCGGTCGAGATCATCCTCACCGGCTGGGAAATTAGGCGGCAGCGCACTCATGGGACAACCTCACAGAACAACCTAGAATGGAGGGGATAACAGTCCCGACGGCATTATTCTCCTGCATCTAGGCCATGACTGCACAGCCCCAACCCGAACCTACCCTACGAGACCTCGCCAACAAGCTGGATCAGATCACGCTTGATGTTGATAAACTTACCGCCGATGTGGATCAGCGGTTTGATACGCTCAGTCGCGAGATGGAACGCTCTAACGACAAGTTTGATGCCTACCAAAAAGGTACCCAATGGGTGGTGCAGTTGGCATTTACCCTGATTGCCAGCGCCACCATCACCGTCATCTTAACCACGGTATTTAAGTAAGCCGTAGGGCAATGCCCACCAGTTTAGGGAATCCGTAGGGTAAACACTGTCCACCAACTTTAATTCAGCGCCATTCCACCTACGATCCCTAACATTTGGAAAAGTCTTCGCCATCTCACCAGGAAGCGATCCCAAGGACAGATCTAAAACAGGAAATACCGCTGGGCCATGGGCAGCACGTCGGCGGGTTCGCAGGTCAGCAGTTGACCGTCGGCGCGGACTTCGTAGGTTTCGGGGTTCACCTCCATGTGGGGTTGGTAGGTGTTGAGCTTCATGTCGGCCTTGCTGAGGTTGCGGCAGTTGACCACCGCAGGGGCGGCTTTGGTGAGGCCAATTTGGGCAGGGATTCCCAATTCCAAGGCCGCTTTAGACACAAAGGTCAACGACGTAGCGGCTACCGCACCGCCAAAGCTGCCGAACATAGGCCGCATGTGGACGGGCTGCGGGGTGGGGATGCTGGCGTTGGGGTCGCCCATTTGCGCCCAGGCAATCGCGCCGCCTTTGATGACGATTTCGGGTTTGACGCCGAAAAAAGCGGGTTTCCACAGGCAAATATCCGCCAGCTTACCCGCTTCGATGGAACCCACATGGTCGGCAATGCCGTGGGTGATGGCGGGGTTGATGGTGTATTTGGCCACGTAGCGCTTGGCTCGGTGGTTGTCGTTGCGGTCAGAATCTTCCGCCAGTGGCCCCCGCTGCACCTTCATTTTGTGGGCGGTCTGCCAGGTGCGGATGATCACCTCACCCACCCGCCCCATGGCCTGGGAGTCGGAGGCAATCATACTAAAGGCCCCCAGGTCATGGAGGATGTCTTCTGCGGCGATGGTTTCGCGACGAATGCGGGACTCGGCAAAGGCAATGTCTTCGGGAATGCTGGGGCTGAGG
The DNA here is from genome assembly GCA_044070495.1 of Spirulina sp. GTDB lineage: Bacteria > Cyanobacteriota > Cyanobacteriia > Phormidesmidales > Phormidesmidaceae > Nodosilinea. The sequence goes on from JBIPSI010000021.1 coordinate 42,645, forward strand.
TGGTGGCAGACCATCAGCATATCCAGGTGTTCGTCCAGGGTGTTGCGGGTGTAGGGGCGGGTGGGGTTGGTGGAGGAGGGCAGCACGTTGGCTTCGCCACAGACCTTGATAATGTCGGGCGCGTGGCCACCCCCAGCCCCCTCGGTGTGGTAGGTGTGAATCACCCGATTTTTGAAGGCGGCGATGGTGTCCTCCACAAAGCCCGCTTCGTTGAGGGTGTCGGTGTGGATGGCGACCTGGATATCGTACTCATCGGCGACGGCCAAGCAGGTGTCGATGGTGGCGGGGGTCGTGCCCCAGTCCTCATGGAGCTTGAGGCCCATGGCCCCAGCCTTCACCTGCTCCACCAGAGCCTCCGGTAGGGCACTGTTGCCCTTGCCCATAAAGCCCAGGTTCATGGGGAAGGCTTCCGCCGCTTGCAGCATCCGCCACATATTCCAGGCCCCAGGGGTGCAGGTGGTGGCATTCGTCCCCGTGGCTGGCCCAGTGCCGCCGCCGATCATGGTGGTGACGCCGGAGGCAATGGCGGTTTCGATCTGCTGAGGGCAAATGAAGTGGATGTGGGTGTCGATGCCGCCAGCGGTGACGATCATGCCCTCGCCTGCGACGACCTCGGTACCAGGGCCAAGGATGATATCGACGTTGTCTTGGATGTAGGGGTTCCCCGCCTTACCAATTTTGTGAATTTTGCCGTCTTTAATGCCAATGTCGGCCTTAACGATGCCCCACCAGTCCAAAATCAGCGCATTGGTAATCACCATGTCCACGGCCCCGGCCTCGCGCCCAATGGGAGACTGGCCCATGCCATCGCGGATCACCTTGCCACCGCCAAATTTCACCTCGTCCCCGTAGGTCGTGAAATCCTGCTCTACCTCAATGATCAGTTCTGTATCGGCTAAGCGGATGCGGTCGCCCACTGTAGGGCCAAAGGTTTCCGCATAGGCGCGGCGATCCATGCGATAGCTCATGGGGACTCCTGTTGAAGATGAGGCAGCCGGTTGAAGATGGGGCAGCCTAAACCATTGCACAACCCAGGCCGCCAGACTCTAGAATGCGGGATTTTCCGCCGTTGGTCAATCGAGTCTAGGGCTGTAGCGGCCTAAAGCTAACCCATAGTAACGCTTAGCTTTGATTAAGGGTTTAAGGAGTATGGTTATTGAAGATGCACCCCTTGGCACTGCCCATGTCCACCTTTTCGACGCCGATCCCTGCCGCTGGATCAACGTTCAACCCTGCTTCCAACGACCGCCCTGGCGATACTTCCTGGCGGCGACCTGATCTGTTAGCCCCAGCGGGTCAGTGGGATTGCGCCAAGGCAGCGGTGGAAAATGGGGCCGACGCCATTTACTTTGGCTTGGATCGGTTCAATGCCAGGATGCGGGCCGAAAACTTCACAGAGGCCGACCTGCCGGATTTGATGGCCTTTTTGCACCGTCGCGGCGTCAAGGGCTACGTTACCCTCAATACCCTGGTGTTTCCGGCGGAACTGGCGGAGGCGGCGCAGTACCTCAAAACCATCATCACAGCGGGGGTGGATGCGGTGATTGTGCAGGATGTGGGACTCTGTCGGCTAATTCGGCATCTGTCGCCGGATTTTCCCATCCACGCTTCAACTCAGATGACCGTCACCAGTGCGGCGGGGGTGGCCTTTGCGGAGGAACTGGGCTGTCAACTGGTGGTGCTGGCGCGGGAATGTTCCATCAAAGATATCCAAAGCATCCAGGCCCACCTGCGGGATCAGGCCATCGCCATGCCCCTGGAGGTGTTTGTTCACGGAGCGCTGTGTGTGGCCTATTCCGGGCAATGTTTGACGAGCGAAGCCCTAGGCGGACGGTCGGCCAACCGGGGAGAATGCGCCCAAGCCTGCCGCATGGCCTACGACCTGATTGCCGATGGGGAAACGGTGGACTTAGGGGATCGTCAATACCTGCTGAGTCCCCAGGATTTGTCGGGACTGGACGTGCTGCCTGCCCTGGGGGAGGTGGGGGTTCACTGCCTCAAGATCGAAGGTCGCCTGAAAACCCCTGAATACGTGGCCAACGTGACCCGCATCTATCGTCGCGCCATTGATGCGGCGTTTGCTAAGGTCACTGATCGTTTGCAGACAGAGAGCGTTCAACCAGATCAAACTCATTCCCCCCTTGGTAAGGGGGGCAGGGGGGATCGTCTCTCCGCTGGGGATCCCCCTAAATCCCCCTTGGGAAGGGGGACTTTGAATCAGATCCCCCTTTCTAAGGGGGGCAGGGGGGATCTCCCATCCGTTGCCCACGCTGAGACCGAGGATCGCTACCAGCTAGAAATGGCCTTTTCCCGTGGGTTGTATACGGGCTGGTTTGAGGGCATTGATAACCAGGCCCTCGTTCACGGACGGTTTGGCAAAAAGCGGGGGGTCTACCTTGGTCGGGTCAGCCGCATTGCCGAGGGACGGGTTTTCCTAACGCCCGAAGCGCCCATCAAAGCCGGGGATGGCGTCGTGTTTGACCAGGGCAACCCCGCCGCCCAGGAGGAAGGGGGCCGCATTTACCAGGTCATCCCCAAGGGCAAGGAGGTGGCCCTAGAGTTTGGCCGACAGGCGGTGAATTTCAACCGTATTCGGGTGGGGGATCGGCTCTGGAAAACCAGCGACCCCGCCCTGGATAAAGAACTGCGCCAAACCTACGCCGGAGACACCCCCAAATTCCATCGCCCCATTACCGTGACCGTTCAGGGTGAGGTGGATCAACCCCTAGTGCTGACCGCCCAGGATGAGGTGGGCCACATCGTTCAGGTGGAATCCGCCATGCCCTTGGTCGCCGCTGAAACCAATCCCCTCACCACGGAACGCCTAGAACAACAGTTGGGCCGCCTGGGCAACACCCCCTTCTGTCTGGGTGCCTTGGACAACCAACTCAGCGGCGATCTGATGCTCCCCGTCAGCGAACTCAACCGCCTGCGCCGCACCATCGTCGAAACCCTAGACCAACAACGCGCCCAACCCCGCCGCTGGCAAATTTCCCCCCAAGCCCAGCTAGCAGACTTACTCCCCACTCCCCACTCCCCACTCCCGACTCCCGACTCCCCCGCCCTCACCGTCCTCGTTCGCACCCAAGCCCAACTCGAAGCCGCCCTAGCATCCGGCATCGACACCCTCTACTGCGAATGGGAAAACCCCGCCACCTATCGCACCACGGTGCAGTGGTTTCGGGACAATCGTCACCACGAAAACCAAACCCTGTGGGTGGCCCCGCCACGCATCACCAAACCCCGCGAAGCCTACATTTTGGAGCAGGTAAGGCGTTCCGAGGCCGATGGCTACCTCATCCGCAACTATGATCACCTGGCCTACTTTGCCGATCAGCGCTGCATTGGGGATTTCTCCCTCAACGTGGCCAATGCCCTAACGGCGGATTACTTCATCCAGCGCTACGGTCTAGAGCGTGTCACCGCCTCCTACGACCTCAATGCCGACCAGTTAGGGGATTTACTGCAATCGGCCCCGCCCCAGTGGTTTGAGATCACCCTGCACCAGCACATGCCGATGTTCCACATGGAGCACTGCGTGTTCTGCGCCTTTTTGTCTGAGGGCAAGGATTTTCGCGACTGTGGCCGCCCCTGCGAAAGCCACCAGGTGAAGCTGCGGGATCGGGTGGGCACCGAGCACATCCTCCAGGCCGATGCCGGGTGCCGTAATACCCTATTCAACGGTGTCGCTCAAACCGGGGCAGAATACGCCCAGCGGTTGGTTTCCCTGGGGGCCAGGACGCTACGGCTAGAATTTCTGGACGAAACCCCAGATCAAGTCCGCCGCACGATTCAGCAATACCAACAGCTTTTGACGGGGCACATCACGGGCACCCAACTCTGGCGTAGCCTAAAGCTGGAAAGTAAGCTGGGCGTTACCCGTGGGCCGCTGGATTCTGGGGATCTTTTAACTCGCAAAAGAGTGAAGAAAAGCCGCTAGGGGGAGGGTCGAACCTCATGAAAATACAACCTCCTAGAAGATGGAATCCGCTCAGATGCCCGACGAATCCCCGCCATCCCTGGCCACCATCCATTAAAATAACTTCGTTTAGATTGATTAACCATCACCGAGTTCAGTGAGGTCGCGTGGCTAATTTAGTGCCCACCCAAGTCGAGCAACTTCAGCGCATCGGGGATCATCTTCGCCAAGTGCGGCAGGAACAAGGGCTGTCCCTAGACATTCTGGCCAACCAGATTTTTATTCGCCCCGCTCTGTTGCAAGCGTTGGAAACTGGGCGAGAGGAGCAGTTGCCAGAGGCGGTTTTTATTCAGGGATTTATCCGTCGCTATGCGGAAGCCTTGGGCTTGGATGGCAAGGCGATTTCCCAGGAGTTTGTGGTGTCGCCGCCCCCCATGGTGCCCAGCCCCGATCTCGTCACGCCAGCGGTGAGTCATCGTCCTGCGGCCCCCGCTCCAGCCCCTCAGTCCACTCCGGCTCCGGCCCCTATTCCGGCCCCCACTCCTGTGGCCAAGGCCGCCCAAGAACCAGCCCCGACCTCGGTTGTCCAGCCAGAGCCAACTCCAGCATCGGAAGCAGCTAGGGCCACGGCACCATCTCGGCCTGTCTCCACCGTCCAAAATGCTCCCCTGACTAATCCGTTTCCCCAGGCGGCTGCCATGGCCGAGGAACGGCGTAGCGGTGGTCTATCCCTGTGGCTGGCCTTAGTGGGAGCGGTGATTTTGATTGGCGGTGGACTAGGGCTATGGTTGGGTCGCGGGTCGAGTCCTCAAACCGCGACACCGCCCGTGGAGGAACCTACCCCAACCGAGCCACCCCCGACCGCCGAGGCCCCCGTGGCCGCTGAGCCGGAACCGGAACCCGCAGCCCTAGAAGCGCCGATTGTGGTGGCCGTTCGCCTCAGTGAGCGCTCCTGGCTGAGCGTGGTGGCCGATGGTCGCACGGTCTATGAGGGCACCTCCGACGAGGGCTATGAAGAAACCTGGACCGCCGAGAATTCCCTGGTGTTTACCACGGGCAATGCAGGGGGCGTTTCCCTGTCGTTTAATGGCGAAAATCCGGTGGTGCTGGGCAACTCTGGGGCCGTACGTACCCTCAACCTCACCCCAGACTCCGATGCCGCTGATCTAGAAGCACCCTAGATCCGGCCAGACGGGTTTGGGGTTTCCCAGGCCGTAACGGTTGCGGACTGAGATCGTTGATAGGAACGCCGAATGGCCTAAGCGCACCAGAGCATCCCGCTACAATAAAAGACACCGCAACCCAAAGACACCGTAACCAAGACCTTCACCCTGGGATATTGCCGCAGCTATGACGCCGCCCACCGAGCTTGACACCGCCACCCCCCAGACAACTCGCCTCAATGGCACCGCCCCTGAGGCTGACCTCGATGAAGCCCCCTACGATGTGGAGATGTCGCTGTTCGACCATTTGGAAGAACTGCGAATGCGGATTTTCTACTCCCTGATTTCGGTGCTGGTGGGTATTGTGGCCTGTTTTTGGCAGGTGAAACGCATCGTTAGCCTGCTGGAGGTTCCGGCCCAGGGGGTCAAGTTTCTTCAGTTGTCGCCGGGGGAATATTTCTTTGTGTCCCTCAAGGTGGCGGGCTACAGCGGCTTGGTGATTGCCAGTCCCTTCATCCTCTATCAAATCGTGATGTTTGTGCTGCCCGGTCTTACCCGCCGCGAACGTCGCCTAGTGGGGCCGATGGTGCTGGGTTCCAGTGTGTTGTTCTTTGCGGGATTATTTTTCGCCTACTTCGCCCTCATCCCCGCCGCCCTCAACTTTTTTATCAGCTACGGGGCCGATGTGGTTGAGCAACTGTGGTCGATTGATCGCTACTTTGAGTTTGTGCTGCTGCTGCTGTTTAGTACCGGTTTAGCGTTTCAAATCCCCGTCCTGCAACTGTTGCTGGGGCTGCTGGGCATTGTGAATTCCAAGCAAATGCTCTCTGGCTGGCGCTACGTGCTGCTGGGGGCCGCTGTGCTGGGGGCGGTTCTCACCCCGTCTACGGATCCGGTCACCCAGAGCTTGCTGGGAGGGGCGGTGCTGTTCCTCTACTTTGGCGGCATTTTCCTGGTCAAAGCCATTGGCCGCTAATCCCAAGTCCCCTCTTGCGTAACGCATCAATTCGTAACGCATCAAAGCCTTGACCTGCATGGGTTACGTTCCCCTAACCCATCCTGCCGATGGGCTTACCTTTAAGCCGTCCTACCTCCGCAGATCCTAGCTCGGAGGCTTGAGATAAAGGGTACGCTCGGCCTCACGGCGACGCACCAGCCCCGGCAGCACTTGGCCATCGGCGTAGACCCAGCGGGGAAATTCGTTGGCGGCCCCGGCAAAGTCTCCGGCGTTGTGTTTGCGGAGCAGGGTGGAGTTGCGGTAGGCGTTGAGTCCCACATTAAAGGCAAAGGACACCATGGCCGAGAACTGGTTTTCGTGGGTGGTCACGGTCAACGCCTGGGAGACCCCACGCTCAAACAGATCTAAATCCTGCTGAAGGATGGCTTCGGCTTCGGCGACGGTGATCACCATGCCGGGGTAAACCTGGGGGGGGCCAGCCATGCTGGTGTGGCCATAGCCAATCGTCCACACGCCGACGGAATCTTGGTAGGCGGTGGTGCGTAGGCCCTCGAAGTGTTTGATCATGGCCAGCCCTTCGGCATTAATTTGCCCCGTCACGGGGGGGGGCTGCCAGGGTTCGGGTTCCGGTGCTCCGGTGGCGAGGGAGATGGTCATGGCGGTGGGGGCATCGGCGCGGGCAAACCAGGCTTCCATGCCCGTGATGTCCGCCACCTGTTCCTTGGGGTTAGAGGCGGAGGGGGATTTCGTGATGCGGGAAATCCACACGCCCCCCTGCATCAGGTACATCGCTATATCGGTTTCTTTAATCCAGGTGCCCATCGGTTTTCCTCCTAAGCGGGGCCAGTGCCGTCGTAGTTCCAGCGGGCGCGATAGCCCCTGGCATCAATGTGGGTGAAGGATCGGGAACTGGCCAGCCCTCCTTGGCCGCCCCACCAAGCATCCAAATCGGCGTAGACATCGTAGGGATGGCGACCGGACACCACAAAATCCACCGCATCCCCCAGCAAATGACGCGACTGGGAGGCCCCTCCCACCGCCGCATTGGTGGCCGGATCACGATACCAGGAGTTGATGGTGATGGGTTTGCCGTAGCGTTTGCGGATGTCCTCCAGGGCTTTGGCGATACGCAGGATGCCGTAGATCACATCAGCACTGGTGGGGCGGCGATACTGCCCGGTGCTGGCGTTGACATGGAGCGCCTCGCCCCAGGTGAAATTTCCTTTCTCGCCGTGCTGGGTCGTCCAGTAAATGGGGTCGTTGGAGTAGTAGGTGCCCGTAAACCCCGGAAACCGGAGGGGAATGCCACGATTACCGGGGGGTGGCTTGGGCTGGCCTTGGTCGTTGGGGTTATTGCCAATTTCGGTACCGATTAGGTAGATATCCGGCACGTAGCAGTACCAGGTATTGCGGTTTTTGACCCCCAGAAAGGCCCCCCTAAAGGACACCCGCACATGGTTTTTCTCCGGCTGGGCGTAGGAGGATACCTCTAAGACGGTATTGGCCTTCACCAAAACCTTGTCCTCTTCGGGCAGATCGCTAGAGAGGGCGGTGCTGGTTTTGAACACCGTATCCCCCAAGACCTGAAGCAGTTGCCGCTGACCCACAATGCGCACATGGGGATTGTAGACATACCAGGTATCGAGTTCGTCGGGGCCGAGGGTGGTATCGGCAAGGCGCACCTTGGCATGATCCGCCGCCGCTGGTAGGTGACCGATCAGGTTGAACTGAGTGTTGACAGGCACGGCCACCTTGCCCTCCTCCGGCAGTTCCGATGACGGAATCGGCTCTTCTTTAAAGACCGTGTTGGCTACCACCGTGAGGGTGATGTCGGACAGCAGCTTGGTGTCTTGGGTGTTGATATACCAGGTGGTAGCCTTGCCATCCCCCAGTTCTGGCTTCACCAAGTCGATCAGCCAGCGGTCGCTGCCTTGGTCAATGTAGTACTGAATATCCAACACCTGCCCCTGGGGCACCGCCACCTTTTGGTTGTCTGGCAGCATTTCCGGTAGGTCGGGGCTGAGGGTGAACACCGTATCGCGCAGGGTTTCAATCTGGAGGCCATCGTGGGGGCGGGGCACTTCGCCGCCGTCGGTACTGGCGCTGGCATGGAGGTTGTAGACGTACCACAGGGTGTTGTTGTTGGGGCCAAGGGTGGTGTCCGCCAGCTCGATCAGGGTGTGATTATCGGCGGCGGGCCGAAAGGACTTTAGCTTGAAGGTTTGCGCCTCAGCCACAAACACCTTGGCGCTGTTGGGCAGGCTGGTGGAAGGTTTGGGTTCCTGCTTAAACAGGGTGTCGCGGGTGACGGTGAGGGTGGCGTCGGTGCCCAGGCGGGCATGGAGGCTGTAGACATACCACAGGGTACGGTTCCCCTCGCCCAGGGAGGGTTCCGCCAGTTCTATCCGCCAGTGGTCGCTGCCGCCATCGGTGTAGTAGCGCAGGGCGAGCTGAGTGCCCCGCTTCACTGTCACCTTTTCCGCCGATGTTAGTTGGCTAGACTGCACGGGCCTCACCTTAAAGACCGTGTCGGTGGTGACCAACAACTGATTATTGTCGGGAATCACCAACCCATCCCCTGGCCCTGGTGGCTTTGGAGCCGGTTCCGGTTCTGGTTCCCCCGTACCCACCGAAAAGGTCATCCCCCTCGGTCGGTCGCTCCGGGCAAACCAGGCTTTCATGGCTGCCACATTGGCCACTTGTTCCTTGGGGTTGGTGGTGGAGGGACGTTTGGGAATCACCGCAATATAGGTGCTCCCAGACATCAAGTAAATGGCCTGATCGGTTTGTTTAACCCAGGTGCCCATGGGGTTTCTCGTGGATAGGAGGGATTGGTGACGGGAGACAGGTTATTAGTTATTGGTTATTGGTTATTGGTGATGGATTACTTAAGCTGCCGCTGTCTCGTCACCCGCTGCCAGAACTCGTTTATGATAATTCGTCAGCCCCTATCCGGATCTCCAGGGGGCACAATCTGATCGATAACCAAGCCCTCGGCCCTGTTACCAGGCTTTGGGTTCAAAGGTAGCATCGTTGAGAATTCGCATGGTTTCCCCCGATTGGGCTAGCACAAACAACCCCTGGCGATAGGCATAGCGGTCGGCCCCATGGTCAAAGGCAATCCCAGCCACCGCCCCATAGAGCTGTCGTTCAGCGTGTTCTGGAAAAAACTGGTGAAATTGCTGCAAATCTTCCACAAATTCTTTCACATCGTCTACGCTAAGGCTGCTTTTCACTTCCACCGCCAAAATGTGATTTTGATTCTGCACCAGCACATCAATTTCTAAGGTCTCGCCATCGCGAATCTTCTGCACCCGCTGGCTCACCTGATGCACCGGAATGCCCCGATCTAAAAACAACGTTTTGCAGGCCGGAGCCACCATATTTTCGACAAACAACCCCCACTTGCCGCCCAACGCCCCCAACTGCTGGTTTAGTTGACGACTGGATTCAGCCATATCCCGTCGAGTTTCCGCAATGATCCGATCCAGATTCTGGCTCGATTCCTGAAGTCTACGATCTGTCTCCTGAAATTTGCGATCCGTTTCCTGAAACTTGAGGTCGGTTTCCTGAAACCTACGAGCAGTCTCCTGAAACTTGAGGTCGGTTTCTTGAAACATGCGCTTCGTTTCTTTTTGCGATTCTGCCAGTTCAGCCAGTAACCGCCATACATCGTCTGCCGTGGTCGCCATTCTCTTTTCCTGTCACCCGCTATGCCCTTATTTTAGTCGTCGTAGGGTGGGCACTGCTCACCACCCAGCCTGTCTCCTCCATAGTCTGAATCTATCCCATCGCCATGGATTCCATGGCCGCTACACCACAAAGGGTTGCTGCACCCGTTGCAGCAGGTCATAGAACGGTTGCCAGTCGTCTTCGACGGTGATGGGTTCCCAGATGGCTTCAATTTCGGGCCGCAGCAGCACGGTTTCGGGGTTGGTTTGCCGCAGGGTTTGTTGAAGGTTGTCTAGGGCAGATTCCGGCAGGGATCGCAGCGCTTGATGGTACCACTGCCGCCAAAGCTGGAGCCGTTCCGCCGCTGCGGGGTCGGAGGCTTGCAGGGTGGTGGACAAGATTTGATCGGGTTCCGTCCGCCACTGGGGAGAAAACTGCTGGGCCAGGCCCAGGAAAAACTCGTGGTAGCCGACTTCCACAGCGGCCAGGAGTTCCTGGGTTTGGTTGACCAATGTAGTCGCTAGGTCGTCCGTCAATAGAGCAACCTGATCGGCCCCAAAGCCGAGTTTCCGCAGCATCAGGCATTGATAGTGGTGCTGGTAGCGGTCTTTGTATTGGGCTAGGGCGGCGTCCATTTCGGTTTCGGGCATCACCAACTTGAGAGGCTTTTGCAGCGCCTTTAGGTTCATTTGGCAGATGATCGGCTGGTTGCCGTAGCTGTAGCGGCCCCCGTGGTCAAAATAAGCGGCGGTGAAGCGGCGGTCGAACTTGTCCATGAAGGCGTAGGGGCCGTAGTCGAAGCTTTCCCCGGTGATGGACATGTTGTCGGTGTTGAGCACCCCATGGCAAAAGCCGACGGACATCCACTGGGCCACCAACTGGGCCACCCGTTCCACCAGTTCGTCATAGAACCGCACAAACCGCTCCTGGGGATCGGTGAACAGGCGCACCGCTGGGTAGTAAACGTCGATGACATGCTCCAGCAGCTTGGCGATCAGGTCGGGCCGTTGGTGGTATTCCAGGCGCTCGAAGGTGCCAAAGCGAATGTGGGAACGGCTGAACCGCACCATCACCGAGGATCGGGTGGGGGAGGGTTCATCGCCGCGCCACAGGGCTTCCCCGGTTTCCACCAGGCTAAAGGTACGGGAAGTCGTCACTCCCAGGGCATGGAGCGCCTCCGAGGCCAGCACCTCCCGCACGCCACCCTTCAGGGTCAGCCGTCCATCGCCGCCCCGCGAGTAGGGCGTAGTGCCGGAACCCTTGGTGCCAAAGTCGTAGAGTCCGCCATCCACCCCCCGCACCTGGCCATGGAGAAAGCCCCGCCCATCGCCCAAAAAGGGGTTGTATTGGCCAAACTGGTAGCCGTGGTAGCGCAGGGCCAGCAGGGGTTCTCGGCCCTCAAACTTACCAAAGGCTTGGATAAAGTGATCATCGCTCACCGCCGCCGGATCTAGCCCCAGCCGCCGCACTAGGTCATCATTGCGAAACCGCAGTTGGTGAGATGGAAAATCCGCCGCTTCCACCACGTCGTAATACTCATCGCCGAGGGCTTCTAGGGCGGGCAGATAGTCCAACGCCAGCAGGGGATTCGCTGCCGTGGCGGAGGTCGGGACGGAGGAGGCGGGGGAAGACATGGGATGTAGGACTTTAGCAACACAAGTATTTCTAAAATCTTAGCCTGGATTCCTCCCAAGTCCGGCGATGGGCGACCGCTCGGTCTTGTAGCAGGCTATCAGGCCCCAAGGTCTTGGTAAAAGGCGAAGAGTTCTTTGGCGAGGGCGGTGTTGGTGTAGTGGGTCATGGCGCGGCTGTAGCCCCGTTCGGCCAGGGTTTGGCGTTGGCTGGGGTTCTCTAGCAGCAGGCGTAGACGTTCGGCCAGGGCGGCGGCGTTGCCTTCGGGGAAGACCAGTCCGGCCTCTTGGATGACGTGGGGAATCTCGCCGGAATCTGACCCGATGACGGGCACGGCGCAGGCCATGGCTTCGATCAACACATGGCCAAACTGCTCTTTCCAACCAGCGGAGGTCAGGGTCTTAAACTGATAGGTGGTTTCCGAGGGCAGCACCAGGGCGTCCATCAAATTGATGTAGCTCGGCACATCGGCGTGGGGCACGCTTTCCACCCAGCGCACCCGGTCGGACAAGCCCGCCGCCGCAATTTTGGCTTGCAGAGCGTCTTTCAAGTCGCCTCGGCCCAGCAGCAGCCACACCCAGGGTTGAGGATGATCCTTCAGCATCGTTAGGGCGTCGCAGAGGGTGAGTAGCCCCTTTTCGGCCACAAACCGCCCCACAAACCCCACCACAAAGGTGCCCTCTGGGATACTAAACTGCTGGGCTAGGCTGGGCTGGGCCTGGGGAAAAAAGCGGGTTTCATCCACCCCAAGCTGGGGCATCACCCGGTATTGTCCTTGGTAGCCCCGCTGACGCAGCACATCGGCTCCGTCTTGGTTGCCCGCCACTAGGCCATCGGTGTGGCGCAGGTTATAGGATTCCAGCCAGGACACGGGAAATTTGAGGTCGTAGGGCAAATTCCACCAGGTAAAAAAGACGTTCTTGGCGTTGAGTCCTAGCAGGCGGTTGAGGGTGATGGTTTGGGCATAGGCGAGGGATTTGGCCCCCTGTTCCACCTGGATCACCTGGGGGCGGAACTCGCGCATCAGCGTGACTAAATCTGGCCCAAAGCCCAGTAAGCCTTGGTTATTTTGGCTAAAGTTGCCCAGGGGCACCAACCTAAAGTTGCCATCCTCCCACCCTTGGGATTCAATCAGTCGATTTTGCACCCCCCCAGGACTCCAACGTCGGGGCACCCCCACCACCACCTCTAGGGCTGGATCGAGATGGGCTAAGGCCCGCAGCTTTTCGCAGTTGAGGTCAACAATGTAGGTATGGCTGAGCACCAGCACGCGCATGGCAAAAACCGTCGGGCGGCGGTTGGAGAGGGTTACTGTTAGGGTGCCCAGGTTTGCCGTCTGGAACTACATTTTCCTAAGGGCTTAGGGATACCTTAAGGACTTAGGGACGGTTAGCAAAGGCATCGGTAGCTTCGATCAGAGTGCTGACAATCCCCGGTTCTAGAGCCGAGTGGCCCGCCTTTTGCACCATCACAAACTTGGCCTCTGGCCAAGCGCGATGCAGTTCCCAGGCCGTGGTGGGCGGACACACCACATCGTAGCGCCCCTGCACAATTACCCCAGGAATATGGCGAATACGATCCACATTTTGGAGTAGCTGATCGTCTTGTTCAAAAAAGCCGTGGTTGACGAAATAATGGCACTCAATGCGGGCAAAGGCGAGGGCAAACTCATCGGCCCCAAAGCGATTCACCAAGTTGGCATCCTGAATCAGCATACTGGTGCTGGCTTCCCAAATCGCCCAAGCACGGGCGGCCTCCAGGCGAGTTTGCCGATCCTCGCTGGTCAGCCGTCGATAATAGGCCGCTAACAGATCATCCCGCTCGGTCTCTGGAATCGGGGCGAGATATTGCTCCCAGGCGTCGGGATATAAAAAGCTGGCCCCCTCCTGGTAAAACCAGTGGATTTCCCTTTGGCGCAGGGTAAAAATGCCGCGCAGAATCAACCCATTGCAGCGGTCGGGGTGGGTTTGGGCATAGGCCAGGGCCAGGGTGCTGCCCCAACTGCCGCCAAAGACCGTCCATTGCTCAAGTCCTAGGGTTTTGCGAATGGCCTCCATATCGCTGACCAACGCCCAGGTGGTGTTGTCCTCTAGCTCGGCGTAGGGCGTGCTTTTGCCACAGCCACGCTGATCAAACAATATGATTCGCCAGCGTTTCGGATCAAAAAACTGTCGATAGGTGGGCACCAAGCCGCCCCCTGGCCCCCCGTGTAAGAAAATGACGGGCTTGCCGTGGGGGTTACCGGCCTCCTCAACGTAGAGATGGTGGAGGGGCGACACCTGAAGGCTAAAAGTATGGTAAGGCTCGATGGGGGGATACAGTGTACGCATAGGGGCCAGCGAAGAAAATCAGAACACTGTCAACACACTCCTGGAGACGATGGAGGCCATTGAGGGAGTGGAGTCATTCTACCGCTGGTCGCGATGTTCCGAGATGCAAAGCGGATGGTTTTTATCCCCAGGAATTATTGACGGTTCCTGGGGCTGCTCTTTACCACGCGCCACTCTCCCGTTTGCGGATCCCGCAGACTAATAAAGGGATTGACTTTTAGGGGCTTGTTACAAGGGCTGGCCACGGTAGGTACCCTCCTACGCTTTTTTCTATGGTAAGAAATGACACCCCTGGCGTTGGTGACATACCAGGGGTGTATGTCGTGACTTTGATCACACTGATGGGTGATTGAGATCAAGTTGATGGCCCATGGTTGGCCATAGGGCGCTTTGACCTAGCCAATCACTGGGAGCACAGGCTTTCCCCGGCGGCATTGGTGAGGGCTGAGGCATCAAATTCCAGGGCGCTAAACTCCCCAGCTACGGTCAACGGATCGCCCACCGACACAGTTTGCTGGGTATTGTCGCCACAGACATCCCAGGCATCGACGTGCCAAAGTCTAAGCGGGGCCTTGCCTGTCATCCGTTCCACCGATTTCAGTGACCTAGATATGAACATCGGTTCATGTTATGTCATCGAGCCTAGTCTAGGTCACCCAGGGCCTTGGCCACGGTGTTCACGTCCTTATCGCCCCGGCCAGAGGAGTTGATCACAATGCGGGGGTTGCCCGATAGCTGGGGGCACAGGGTTTCCAGGTAGGCGAAGGCGTGGGCGGTTTCGAGGGCGGGGATGATGCCCTCTAGGCGAGAGACCCGCTGGAAGGCATCGAGAGCCTCCTGGTCGGTGACGCTGTAATACTCCGCCCGTCCGGCATCCTTGAGGAAGCTGTGTTCGGGGCCAACACCGGGGTAGTCTAGCCCCGCGCTGATGGAGTGGGCTTCGATCACTTGGCCATCGGTGTCTTGCAGCAGGTAGCTCATGGCCCCGTGCAGCACACCCACCCGTCCTGCGGTGAGCGTCGCCGCGTGTTTGCCACTGTCTACCCCACTACCCGCCGCCTCAATGCCGATCATCCGCACGCTGGCATCGTGAATGAACTCATTGAACAGGCCCATGGCGTTGGAGCCGCCGCCCACACAGGCGATCAGAATATCCGGCAAGCCGCCCCATTTCTCCTGGCACTGGGCGCGGGTTTCTTCGCCGATGATGGCATGGAAATCGCGCACCATCATCGGGTAGGGGTGGGGGCCAGCCACGGAACCGAGGATGTAGTGGGTGGTTTCTACGTTCGTTACCCAGTCGCGGATGGCCTCGGAGGTGGCGTCCTTGAGGGTGCCTGTGCCAGCGGCCACGCCCCGCACCTCGGCCCCCATCAGCCGCATCCGAAACACGTTTAGCGCCTGCCGCTCCATGTCGTGGACACCCATATAGATGACGCACTGAAGGCCAAAGCGGGCGCAAACCGTGGCGGTGGCTACCCCGTGCTGTCCGGCCCCGGTTTCGGCGATGATGCGCTGTTTGCCCATGCGCTTGGCCAGCAACACCTGGGCCAGGGCGTTGTTGATCTTGTGCGCCCCAGTGTGGTTGAGGTCTTCCCGCTTCAGGTAAATATCGGGGCCTTGGCCATCGGGGCGGCGATAGTGGGCGGTGAGCCGTTCGGCAAAATACAGCGGGCTGGGGCGACCCACATAGTCGGCCAGGAGACCGTCCAGTTCCGCCTTGAACCCCGCCTCATCCTTGTAGCGATAGAAAGCCTCCTCCAGTTCGCTGAGGGCGGGCATTAGGGTTTCGGGCACATACTTGCCACCAAACGGGCCAAAACGGCCCAGGGCATCGGGACGGGGCGCATCGATGGAAGCGGCGGACTGGCGGGGGGAAAGCGGCGTTTGGGTCACAGGAAATGCAGGATGAAGGGCAGAGAGTAGCCCCCATTATAAGGAATGGGATTACCCTGAGGCTAGGGATAGCGGCGCATTGCTACACCATTGCCATTGGGATGCCAGGGTTGTGACTCCCCGCCTAATTTGAGATGATGCAGCGAGTCTGCCCTAATCCACCAACCAGGTCACGACTGCCATACAGGTTGAGATAAGAACTTAAGTCAGATACACCAGAGGCAACTTTGAGCTAAAAGCAAGGCCATGCTGGGAGATGCGAAGATGGCTATAGTAAACAAAGATCCGAAGGAGGCATCTGGCCAATGAGTGACCTAACAGTAAGCCTAAGTCTACCAAGGGATTTACTAGGAACCTTAGATGTTTCCGAATCACAATTAGCTGACCAAATCCTAGAGCTTTTGGCCCTGGAGTTGTTTCGTCAAGGGCGCATTTCTACGGGCAAGGGAGCGGAGTTACTCAGAATTTCCAAGGCAGATTTTATCCATCTTTTAGACCGTCACCAAATTCCCTATTTCACCATCACTTCAGCGGAATTAGAAATGGAGGTCGCCACCGTAGAGGCATTACTCAAACCATCAGGTCGATGATTGTTGTCTCTAATGCTGGGCCACTCATTGCCTTAGCCAGGATTGATCATTTAGCCCTAATTCAAGGTCTCTATGGCAACGTACTGATTCCGAGGGCCGTTGAACAGGAGGTCGTTGGTATGGGCTTCAATCGCCCTGGAGCTAGGGAAATCAGCACCGCAACCTGGATTCAAGTCGCCGACGTATCCGATTCCATTGCGGTTAGTCTTTTACGAGAACGGCTAGATGCAGGCGAGAGTGCGGCGATTGTCCTGGCCCTTGAACAACAGGCTGACCTATTACTTATGGATGAAGCCAGAGGACGACGCATGGCCCAATCCAAAAACCTCGCCCATACTGGAACGGTAGGAATTTTGGTGCTAGCCAAGCGTCAGGGGTTACTCAATGCCGTTACGCCTGCCCTAGATCAGCTCATCACCACTGGATTTAGGATGAATGATGACTTGAGAGAAACCGCCCAAAAGCTCGCTGGCGAATCGTGACGGCTGCGCCTTGGGCGAATTGGGATGGGTAGATGAGCAGGGTGAACCATCCACAGGGCCGCTGGGGATTTAAACTAGAGTTAGGAAGGAGTTGGCGAGGTGGTTGCGGGTTGGCTACGGCTGGCCTGAGGAAAGTCCGGGCTCCCGAAAGACCAGACTTGCTGGGTAACGCCCAGTGCGGGTGACCGTGAGGAGAGTGCCACAGAAACATACCGCCGATGGCCTTGGGGTGTCTCCAGGCACAGGTAAGGGTGCAAGGGTGCGGTAAGAGCGCACCAGCAGCATCGAGAGGTGCTGGCTCGGTAAACCCCGGTTGGGAGCAAGGTCGAAGGGGCAAGGGTTGGTCTTTTTCCTGTCCCGTCTTTGCGTACCGCATGAGGCGGCTGGTAACAGTCGTCCCAGATAGATAACCGCCCCCCGGCAACGGGGAACAGAACCCGGCTTATGTCCGACTCCTTCCCGTTTTTTAGGATATGTCTTCGGTGCCTTCCCATTCGCTTCAGCGGTGTTTGCAAAAGTTGGGTTTACCTGCGGATTTGGAGGTGAACTGGGAGCGGCTGGATCTGGCCCTCACCCACGAATCTGCCAACGCCACGGACAACTACGAGCAGTTGGAACTGCTGGGGGATGCGGTGCTGCGGCTGGCGGCGACGGAATGTTTGCAGGAGAGTTTTCCGGGTGCCTCAGTGGGGGATTTATCAGCGTTGAGATCCCAATTAATTAGTGACCGCACCCTGGCCCAGTTGGCGGCTCGTTTGGGTCTGGATGCCTATCTGATTACCGACCCCAGCCTGAAAACCAAGGGCGTGCCCACCCAGCGGTTGGCCGACGCCCTAGAGGCGGTGGTGGCGGTGATTTACCTGGAAACCCACGACCTTAAGCTCATTCGCCCTTGGTTAGATCCCCACTTTCGTCGCTTGGCCCACAGTCTGCAAAACGACCCTAGCCGCAAAAACTACAAGGATCTGCTGCAACAGATCACCCAAAAACGCCATCGCGCCCTGCCCGAATACCGCACCACCGAACCCGGTCGTGAGAATGATCCCCAGCGCTACCGGGCCGATGTTTGGTTCCAAGACCGCTGCCTAGGCACAGGCCATGGCCCCACCAAAAAACAGGCGGAACAGGCCGCCGCCGCCCTCGCCTACGAAGCCTTAACCCCTGAGGAGCCATAGCTGGCCTCCAGGGGTTTGATCCTCCTAAGGACGAGGGAAAGGACAACTGTTTTACCTGGCTGACGAACGCAACGCCAAAAAGCATTGATCTCTAGTAGGTTGGGTAGCGCGATAGCAGAACCCAACAAGCCCGAAATCCCCGGTGAGTGTTGGGTTCCGCTTCGCTGCACCCAACCTACTTTGGAGAGGTGTCAAGCAGTCAGGTATTTTACCCCAAATCGGTGACCACAATGCCGGGGAGGGCATTGAGTTCCTGATCGCTGAGGGGGTCGCCGCCGTAGATAGAGGCCATCCGGGCCAAGGCTCCGGTGAAGGCCGCATTGTAGTCTAGGGCCACTTCGTTGGTGAAGTAGTTGCTGCGGACATCTTCATAGGCGAAGTCGTTGGGGGCCGAGAGACCACCCACCAGACCGCCATAGAGGATGTGGTCGTTGGGGGCGGGGTCGTTGATGTTAGTGGTGCCGGAGGCGGCGCGATGGTGGGGGTTGAGCGGATAGTTTTCGCCAAAGCCAATCATGTAGCTGGCGTTGCGCGGATTATCTCCCAACATGTAGTTGATTTGGCTAGTGGCAAAGACATCGTACCGACCGTTGGGATCGTTGACGGTATCGGCATAGACCCCAGCTAAGAAGGCGGTGTTGGCGGCATAGCGCAGGGAACCCCATTCGCTCAGCCATGCCAGCCCCCCTTGGGTGTAGCGCACGCTGCCCCCCGGTAGCCAGCTATTCAGCCAGGTTTCTACGTCGGTGCGGTAGCGGCTGTCATTGGTTTCCTGGGCCAGCAAAATCGCGGTGCCGTAGGACTTGTCATCCCAGGATTGCGTCCAGCCGGGGCCAATGCCTCGATACTCGGCTTGGGCCTTGGCCAGATAGCTGGTATCGGTGGAACCCTTGGCTTCTAGGGCTTTGTGTAGCCAGGTGGCCCCCCAGGCCAGTTCGTCTTGGTAGCCGCTCCAGGAATTGTAGTACTGGGCGCTGGCCGGAATGGAACTGGAGTAGGTGCCCCGGTAGGTATCGGCGAAGGTATAGAGCTGTTGGGCGTTGGTGAGCAGGGTGTCGGCATAGCCCGCATCCACCGACCGAAACAGGATGGAGGCCGAAGCCAGGGCCGCTGCCGCCTCTGCCGCCAAATCACTGCCGGGACGGTTGGGGGTGATGGCAAAGGCGGGTCGCGCCATGGTCATATTTTCTGGGGCACCCCAATAGCTGTGGTCGAGGGCACCATCTCCCACCTGCCCCCAAAAGGCCTGGGTGACACCATTTTGGCTGACATGGGCCTTGAGGATGTAATCCGTGCCCCACTTAATCGCCTCCAGGGCTTCATCCAACTGACCCATTTGGGCATAGGCATCGCCATATTCCACCACGCCCCAGCCCAGCATCGTCATAGAAGCCGCCATGGGGAGGCCAAATTTCACATGGTCGCCCGCATCGTAGTAACCACCGCTGAGATCGCGCCCCACGCTGGCTCCGTCGTTGAGGGCCGAGTCTCCCCGCCAGGCAATGCGGTTGTCGTCCGGCAGTGCGCCAGACCGTTGGGCCTCATAGAACAGGAAAGACTTTTGCAACGCCTCACCATAGTTAAACGGCCCGGACATCTCAGGCCCAGGGGCGGGGTCGGGAATAGGATCTGGAGTCGGGTCAGGTGTGGGATCCGGAATAGGATCTGGAGTCGGGTCAGGCGTCGGGTCAGGCGTCGGGTCAGGAATGGGATCTGGGGTGGGTTCGGGCGTTGGATCAGGCGTCGGTTCGGGGGGCGGTTCTACTACGCCACCGGACTGACCCACGGTGACACCATTTAACTCATAGCTTGTCGGCGCTACGGCCTCGCCATTGAGCCTCGTAGCCTGCACGCCAAAGGTAACTTTGCCCCCCGCTGGAATGGTTTGGTTCCAGCCCAGGTTTTCTACGGTAATGCCGTCTTGGGTGCTGAGTAGCTTGGCATTCCAGATATTGTCAACGCGGAAATTGGCATCAAAGGCTAGCGTCCAGCCCGAAATGGCCGTATTGCCCAAATTCTCGATCACAATATTGGCGACAAAGCCCGATCCCCAGTCGTTATCGATGTCGAAGTTAACCGTCACCGCTGGGCCAGGCGCTGGCGCTGGCGTGGGCGCAGGGGTTGGATCTGGCGTGGGCGCAGGGGTTGGATCTGGCTCTGGTGTAGGTTCCGGTTCTGGCGGCGGCTCTGGAGTGGGTTCTGGTTCAGGTGTAGGCTCCGGTTCAGGTGTAGGTTCCGGATCAGGTGTAGGTTCAGGATCAGGTGTAGGCTCAGGAGTAGGCTCCGGCTCAGGAGTAGGCTCCGGTTCTGGAGCGGGTTCCGGTGCTGGCGTGGGAGTCCCCGCTACGGGTACACCATTTAAAGTGAGATTGAAAGGGGACACCGTGACCCCAGGGGAATTTTGGCCATTAAAGCCAAAGGTAATGCTCTGCCCAGGGGCCAACCCGCCATTCCAGACAGCATTGGTAATCACAAAGCTCCCGTTCGTCCCCTGCTGAAGCGTGGCGCTCCACAGGTTGGTAATTTGAAAGGGCGCATCAAAGGCAAGTTCCCACTGGGTCAGGGGTTCAGTACCGAGGTTGGTGATCGTTACGTCGGCGGTAAAGCCTGTCCCCCAGTCGTTTCTAATAATAAATTTCACTGATGGCATGGTGTTTAATTTCCCAAGTCAAGTTAAAGACGCGCTGAAAATCCTGCACTCGCGCTACTATCTGTTGCTCGTGTGACGCTTTTGACATAGAAGACGTTCCATACTTCAGGAGTTTTATGGATAATCCGGAGCATTAACCCTGAGAGGATATTTGGAAACAGCGCCCAGAACCCGTTGCCAGGACATACGGAATGGCGTTGACCACCTCATACCGGTCAACTGTGTTCGCTACTCTGAGCCTAATACCGAGGAAGCCTTTTCTGCGATTCGGGTCGCTGTATGCTCATTAATACTTTCCTAAGATCCTCTAAGACTCCCTAGGTTTGGCTATGGGCCGCAAACACATCCCGAAATGGCCCCAGGAATTTTCGTTCTGGCGACCAATCGCTAATGGCAAACACAACGTCGGAGAAAGCTCCGCTGTAGGTGGTTTCTAGGGCCTGCCGAAAGTCCATCGCGGTACGGTGGGGATCAATCGACAGAGCACTTCCTCCTGTGCCCTGGCTCCATTCAGAAAGCCGCCGCCCGGAGTGAGTCCGTTGGCAAAATTTAGGGCCAGGGGTCGCAATCCACGCTCTACCAGCCGTTGGGATGCGCCCAGCGTGGTCTCATTGGTGACTTGGATGTGAGTTTCCTGGAATGAGGCTTGCCCCTGACTTGGCAAGGTTGCCTCTGGGGGAATGCTGATTTTGGCTGCACAGGCCGCTTGCACCGCTTCGCGCCAATCAATGGTTTGTCTGGCCTGAGTCCTATAAAACCCGGTGCGGGCTGCTTCTGCCGCCGACCTTCCTAGGCTGGCGGCAACCTTCCTAGGAAGGGTTAACTCCTGCTGTCGAGTGGCGGCCATCCATTCGGAATCGAGACAAGGATGTATACGCACTGTGCTCACCATTCTTCTGGGTATTTCCATGGTTCCATTAGCCGTCGAGTGCAGACTCTGGTGGGTCAATCGCAGACTTGCCGGATATCGTCGCTGAGATCGGGATGGTGGGTGAGGTAGTCTTGCACCCAGTCGCAGGCATAGGCTAAGGGATCGACCGTCATCACCGCTTCTAGATCCCAGCGAATCAGCCGTTCGTCGGCACTAGCGGAAAACAGCCATCGGCCATCGGGGCTAAAGCTAAGGCGATACACCGCCGCATTGTGTTTATCCAGGATGGCGATGGGGTCGCCCGTCAACGTCCAGAGCCGGATGCTTTTGTCGCCCCCAGCGGAGGCCAAAAACGGCACCCCCAGGATCGCATCAGCCGCCGGGGGAGCAAAGGTGACATCCCAAATAATATCGGTGTGCCCTTCTAGCACAGCGACCTCCTCTCCCCGATCCGCATCCCACAGGCGCACGGTGCGATCTTCGCTGGCGGAGGCCAGGTAACGGCCCTCGGCATCAAAGGCTAGGTCGCGAATGTGGGCGGTATGGCCTACCAAGGTTTGTTGGAGGCTGTTGGTGGCCGGATCTAGAAATTGGATGGCGTTGTCGGCGTTGCTGTAGGCCAATAGAGACCGCTGGGGATGCCAGACCAGGCTGGAGATTCCCAGGCGATCCGCACCAGAAGGCTGACGATCTTGGCCATCGAGCTGCCAAACCTGAAGATTCGACTGCATCCCCGCCGAGGCAATGGTCTGCCCATCGGGGGAGAAGGTGACTCGCGCCACGTTGGGCTGGTGCCCTGGGTAGGTGAGGAGGGGGGTGCCATCGGGTTGCCAGAGCCGAATGGTGCCGTCCATGCTGGCGGAGGAGAGGATTTGGCCATCGGGGCTAAACACCACATCGATGGCGGGGGCACGGTGGGCCGGAATGGCGGCTAACGGCGTGCCGTCCGTCTGCCACAGTTTAACCTGGCCATCCACCCCGGAGGAGGCCAGCAGATCCGCTGTGGGGCTGTGGGCCACCCCAATAATCGGCGCATCGTGGCTACCGATGACGTTATAAAAGGGGGATGCGATCCGCCAAAGGATGGCCTCGTGGTTATCGGGCAGGCCCGACGACACCATAAATTCTCCATCGGGGCTGAGGTCAATGGAGCGTCCGGCGGCGGCAATGCCTTCGTAGGCAGGCAGAGACTCGCCGTTGCGCTGCCAAAACCGCACCTCATGGTCAAGACTGGTGGACACAAGCCGTTGCCCATCGGCGAGGTAGCGCACATGGGTCACCGAGGACTGGTGCCCTTCCAAACGGGTGATGATCTGCCCCGCCCGATCCCAGAGCACAATGGTTTTGTCGGAACTGGCGGAGGCCATTTGATCGCCATCGGGGCTGAACGTAACATGGGCCACGGTGGCGCGATGGCCGCTGAGGGTATTGAGCAATCGGCCCTCGGTGGGATGCCACACCTTGAGGGTTTGGTCGGCACTGCCAGAGACCAGCACCTCCCCATCGGGGCTGAAGGCGACTGTTCTAATCATGGCATCGTGGGCCTTGATGTGGTGGAGCAGGGTGCCATCCCGCCGCCAAAGCTGGAGGTTGCCCCGGATATCCCCCGCCGCCACCCGTTCCCCATCGGGACTAAAGGCCAAGCTCAACACCCGATTCGCTCCGGTTTCCCAGGTCTCTAGCAGATCCCCGCTGCTGGTATCCCAAAGCTTAATGGCCCCGTTAACATAGCCCGCCGCCAGTTGATCCCCCGTGGGGCTATAGGCGATGCTCAACGCCTCCTGATCAGCCTCGCTGTCGTCCGGGGTGGCCAGGGTGTGGCCCAGGGAACCATCGGGATTCCAGAGCTTGATGGTGTTGTCTTTGCTGGTGGAGGCGATTTGGCTACCGTCGGGGCTGTAGGCCACGGCTCGAATTTCCCCGCTGTGACCAGAGAAGCGGTTGACCTCGTTGATGCCCAAAATAATTTTCTTCAGCACCCGCTCAACCTCGGCTTGCAGGGCGGGGTCGGGCTGGCGCAGACGGGCCAATTGTCGCTGGGCACGGATGGCTTGCAGCAGGGCATCCAATCGATTTTTGGAGTCGAACCAGCCCTCAGCGGAGGCGGAGAGGGCCTTAACCTCACTGCTTCGGGCCATCTGCTCACTCTGGCTAGCCCGCCCAGACTGGTACCAGGCCAAGCTGCCTAGCCCACTGGCCAGCACAAACCCAATGCCTAGGGTGCCTAGCAGCCACCGTTGCAGGTGCGTCACCCGCTGGGCCTGCTGGAGTTGGGCCGCCATGGCTTGGCTGCGTTCTGCAGCGAGGGCCAGCCGCATAGCCTGACGATCAAACTCCACCGAGGCGGCTAGAAACTGATAGTCATCATCGCTGAGCCGCTTTCCCTGCGCCCAATCCTGGGCATCTTGCAGGGCTTGGCCCCGCAGCAACCGCGAGGCATCGGTGCGCTGAGAATCAATCCAGGCTTGGATGGCCTGGGAATAGGGCCGCCAGTGGTTCAGATGGTGGGCCACCCAGGCTTCATCGAAAATGGCTGAGTAAATGGCGTTTTTAACCCGCAAATGCCCCTCCGCCTTCACCACCAGGCCCGACAGCAGCAACTCCGTTTCCTCCGCCGATTGGTCGAGGGGCACTTGGCCCTGCTGTAGGATGCGCTGGTATTGGCCCAGCACCCGACCCATGCCGTCGGTGTGGCGCAGCAGGCGGTCGCGGATGGTGCGAAGGTGCTCCGGTTCGTCCTGGGTTTCCCAGTGGTTAATAATGTGATCCAACACCCGTTGGCGCACCCAGTCGGCCTCCTGCCCCGCTGGCACCGCAATCTGGCTCCCCTGATCCGCATGGAGCTGCCAGATGTAGGCACACAGCTTTTGGGTAAGAAAGGGCTGTCCCCCGGTCCAGTCGAGGATGGCCTGCAAAATGGCCTCGGCCTGGGTAATGGCGGGTTCTAGACCCGCTAGGAGCGGCCCACATTCTGACCCTTCAAAGCCATTGAGAGGAATGGCCTGCCCGATGTTGAACGGTGTGCGCTGGCGATCCTGAATTAAATCGGCGGGGGTGGCCACGCCAAAAATCGCAAAGGTGATCCGCCGATACCTAGGATCCACCGCCCGCTGGTTGTAGCAGAACCGAATCAGGGCAAAGAAGTCATCCAGGGAAAAATCCACCCCCAGAATGCTGTCGATTTCGTCGATGAAGATAATAAAAGTTTGGTCGGGGCAGGGTTCCAGCAGTCCCTCTCGCAAAAAGCCGTGGAGCTTTTGCACCGGAGGCACATCGCCCTGGTTCTGCCACCAGGTTTTGTAGTCAAACTGCCCAACCAGGCCAAACCCCCGCCACAGATCCGCCACCACGCCGCGATACCACTGGGCCGCCGTCACCTGGTGAGACCCAAGGCTGGTGATGTCTAGGGTGGCGCAGCGATAGCCCTCAGTCTCTAGCCGCCGCAGGGTGTGCACCATCAGGGAGGACTTGCCCATCTGACGGCTGTTGAGGACGTAGCAAAATTCCCCAGCGATCAGCGCTTGGTAAAGCTGGGCATCCGCCTGACGGTAGACATAGCTGGGCCGATCTGGACTGAGACTTCCCCCAACTTGGTAGGGCGGCAGTGGGCTAAGGGAGGAGGGGGGGAGGGGGAGGCTTTTCACGGTGAGCTTGGCCGCAACTGGGCCGAAATGGGAGGGGCTGGTGATTGGTTATTGGTGATTGGTGATTAGTTGGTGGTGGTTAGTTACTGATGATTGTTTGTTGGGAGAGGCAGGTTACTCGGAGGTTCTAACTGTGCTGGTTATTCGACGGTTCTAACGTTTAGGAAAATTTAAGCTGGGATACCGTGGTCACCCGGTCGCGCCCCAGTCGTTTCGATTCGTACAACACCCGATCTGCCGCCGCCACCAATTGCGCGGGGCTACCCGTTGCGGTTGGCTGCACATTCGCCAGCCCAATGCTCAGGGTGACACCGGGCAACTCTGAATCGGCGGTGATGGTTTTAATTTGTGAGCGCAACTGTTCGGCCCGCTGTTGGGCAATGTCGAGGGAAATATTCGGGAAAATGACCGCAAATTCTTCGCCACCGTAGCGGGCGACAAAATCGGTGAGGCTGGATCGCACCTGACGACGCAAAATACGGGCCACCAACTGCAAACAGGCATCTCCCAAAAGATGCCCGTGGCTATCGTTATAGTGCTTGAAGTGGTCGATATCGGCCAGCATTAGGGTGACGGGCGTTTGGGTGAGTAGCCCCTGCTGCCAAACCTGGGCCAGCCGTAGGTCAAAGGCGCGACGGTTAGGAATGCGGGTGAGGCCATCGGTATAGGCCAAAGCCTGAAGCTTCTGGTTTTCGCTTTGCAATTGGTTGACAACGCGCAGGGGTTCCGTGGCTGGGTCGCCCAACTCGGCCTCAAAATAGCGCCGATAGAGTTCGCAGGAAAACCGACATCGGCCATTCTCCTCCATGACAATTCCCAAACTGGTGAGGGAATAGGCCACCTGGGCGGGTAGCCGCAGTCCCTCCGGTGCCGTTAAAAGTGTCCGCAACCCCTGCACGAGATCGGGGCAAGCCTTGACGTTGGCCGCACAGCTCAACAGTTCCTCCCCAAACAACCCCGTCAGGTTAGTGATGCTTTGCAGCAACAACTGGGGAGAACACCCCACCTGGCTGAGCCGCGCAATGGCTAGGTGAGTTAAGTAAGGATGGCCCCCCACTAGGCGCATCAAATCTTGAATCGTGTTCTCGTGCTTGCCCCCCGGTGCAATATCTAAACCATAGCGACTCGCCAAATCCCGCACTTGGTCAAGGGTAAACCCTGGCAGCCACACCTGCTCCCCCACATTAAAGGGCGACTGTTCCATCCCCAGTGGCACATAGATTTCCGTGGAGTAGGCCAAGACAAGGCGCAAATTTTTCCAGATCGGTGATCGCTGCCCCTGTTCATACCAAAACCGCAGCAGCGATAAAAAATCTTCGGCAATCTCGCGATACTCAAACAGACGATTGACTTCATTAATGGACAGCACAAAGGGCTTGGATAACTGTCGCAGGATGTAGTGCTCAAAGTAGATCGAGGCGCTGACTTTGCTGCCAATTTCTGTATCCCAATAATCGTCTAGCTTTGGTTCTAGCCCCAGTTGAAAGGTAACAATGCGGCAAAACCAGCGCAGAAATCGATCCAAGCTGTCAAAGCAGGCGGTGTCGGCTTGCTGAAAATCAATGGTGCAATGGGCATAGTCTAGGCGGCTAACATGGTCTGAAAGCCTTGCCAGCAGGGAACTTTTTCCCGTGTGGAGAGGAGACTTGATTCGCAGTAAGGTACCGGGCTGGGTCACCTTAGTAAAGACGGACTGCTCTAGGGGAGGCCGCTCAATATAAAACTCAGAATCACAGCTCAGTGGCCCCTGGGGCGCGACGTAATGCTTACAGGCTTGGGAACAGCTTGGCTGATTAAGGTCTGTCATCATGCTGCATCCCCGATACAAACTAACGAGAAACGTCCTCGCTCCTCCTACCCTCTAAATATTCACAGGTTTAGAGAGTTGTGCACCACTATTATCGTCTACCTTTTCATACCTAGGGCAAAAATGTCTAACTTTTTACGCTGAGGGCGAAGGTACTCAACGGCTAGTCCCCCTGGGGGAGAATGCTCAGCCCCGGGCCAGATCACGACCAAAGATTGGGTTTGCGATCCACTGAGTCTGGGAAAAGTCCGCCCTGAACATTAATTGCATCTATTGCGAATACTTTATTAAATAAGTCAGACTTATCTTTTGCATCGAAAATTGCAGCCTAAATTAGGGGCATCGGGTATTCCATCCCTCGAAACTTTCGTATAGACTCAGAAATATAGATTCATGAAGAACAATTTATAAAACTAAATTCCTTGAGCCTGTAGCTGCGCTAGGCCCAAGGGCCATGGGTCTACCTAGCGCGTTCTCCGGTCTTGGTTCAGGCATGTGAATCTCAGAGTGGGCCGCAGTTCCATCGCCAAATGTTCGCTGCGGCACCATCGCCCTCTGAGCCTGAGCCAGCCTACCTCGACGGCCTTAGTCCCCAACCAGGGTCGTCGGGGTAGGTTTCCTACTCCCTGCGCCTCGACAACGGGGATGGCTAGGGGGTATGGCGCTGGTCTAGGCTAAAAAGAAACGATGACCGCCAACCCGTGCGCTGCGGTTACGCTTGACAGCATCCTATAATATTTCCCCGTCGATCACCGTTGCCATGACCGACCTATTTGCCCATCGCGTGGTCGTCCTTGCCACCATGCACCGCAAAGAGCAGGCCATCGCCCCCCTCATCGAACGGCACCTGGGCCTCACCGTCACCGTGCCCGCTGGGTTTGATACCGACAGCTTTGGCACCTTCACCGGCGAAGTCAAGCGCCCCGCCGATCAGCTTTCCACCGCCCGCCTTAAGGCCGAAGCCGCCCTAGAACGCACCGGGGAAACCCTAGCCATTGCCAGCGAAGGAAGTTTTGGGCCACATCCCCACCTTCCCTTTGTGCCCTGCAATCGCGAGCTGGTGGTGCTGATTGACCGTCAGTATGGCTTAGAAATCGTGGGCGAATGTCTCTCTACCGAGACCAACTATCGACAGCAGTCCGTTCAGAATGTTCAAGCAGCAGAAGCCTTTGCCGCCGCCGTAGACTTTCCCCGCCACGGGTTAATCGTTCGCGCCAACGGCACCGTCATCGCCAAGGGCATCACCACGGAATCGGCATTATCGACAGCGGTAGAAACCGCCCTACGCCAAGCCGCCACGGTGCAACTCGAAACCGACATGCGCGCCCTCTACAACCCAACCCGCATGGCCGTCATTACCCAAGCTACAGAGGACTTGCTGCGGGCCATCGCCAAAACCTGCCCCGCCTGCAATTGTCCCGGCTTTCGGGAGGTAAAACGCTGGCCGGGGCTACCCTGCGCTCTGTGCGGCACCCCCACCTTGCTCACAGCCCGAATTCGCCACCAGTGCCAGCGCTGCGATCACACCCAGGACAACCCTCCCGCCGACCTCCCAGCCAAGGCCGACCCCAGCTATTGCCCCTACTGCAACCCTTAAGAGTGCAGCAAAACAGAACGCCTGATGGTCTGACACCTCTCCAAAGTAGATTGGGTGGCGCGATAGCAAAACCCAACAAGTCCGAAATCCTCGGTGTGTGTTGGGTTCCGCTTCACTGCACCCAACCTACTAAAGATCAGGGCTTTTGGGGATTGTGTCAGTCAGCTAGGAGAAGGCTTAATGATCCACTGCTTAATGATCTAGGGAAGGCTGACGGTGCCGCTGATAAAGAACAAATCCCGCTAACGCCATGGCCGCCGCCGATAAAATATGCACCACATTAAAGGGGGTGCCAGGGAAAAACCAGGAGTCCGTGCGAAGAAATTCAATGAAGAAACGGCCTAAGGGATACCAGACCAGGTAGCCTAAGGCCAAGTCTCCGGGCTTAAGTTGCTTTTCAAACTTGCGAGCGATCCAAAACAAAAGGGCAAACCCTACTAAGTTCCAAACCGACTCATACAAAAAGAGAGGATGGAACCGAGTCGATTCTGGATATTGGGCCAAATTATTGTAGGGCGGAATGCGATGTTGGGCATCAATGCGTAAACCCCAAGGTAACGTTGTCGGAGGGCCGTAGAGTTCCTGATTAATAAAGTTTCCCCAGCGACCGATGGCTTGGGCTAAGGGTAATCCTAAGGCGATACCGTCTAGGTAAGGCAGTGGATTGAGCTTGCGAATACGGCTGAACAGAAATAGCGCAATGGCCCCAAAGATAAACCCACCGAAAATGTGAATGCCGCCACCCCAAACCTGCAAGATTTTGCCGGGATTCGCCAGATAATAGCCCAACCCCTCCGGCCCCCGTGGGGACTGAATGAACACGTAATACAACCGCGCCCCAATGAAGCCTGGAATTAAGATCCAGAACAGCATATCCCACAGGTTATCGGGGTCTTCACCTTGGCGGGCTACATAGCGACTGGCCACCGTTGCGGCGGATAAAATGGCCATCAACATCAACAGCCCATACCAGCGCAGGGCAAAGGGGCCAAGTTCAAAAATAATCGGGGAAACAGGGGGATACATGGGCAGGTTAAATATACAATCTGAGCATCTGAAACACAGCATCTATTCTGGCAAAAAGTCTCTGGCTAGGGTTTGTTCTGGAGTAAATGGGCTGTTTTCAGGGAGTTTTTCCAAGTCTAGTCCAGTTTCGGTAGCGGCCAAGTCTCTAGCCTCAACGTAGCATTCGTCGAATTTTTGAAGAAAGTAGTCTTTTAGGCTGGGGCTAGTCTTGAGCAATTCGTGAATCTGGCGACGGTGTTCTTTGAGGGTAAATCGCCAGCTATTGGAACGTTTTTGGGGTTGGTAGGCGTATTTCAAAAGATGTATCAGAACCACAATTATATTGGTGGTTAAGGCTCGTTTTTCGCTACGCCCCATGTCGCTCAGTTCTTCCAGTAAGTTAGACAAATCTAGATCTGTAAATCGTTGTTCTGCCAGTTGTTGACAGGTCGCCTCTAACCAGAGCGCATAATCCTGGTCATATAAGTCTTTAAGTGTTTTCATTGTCAGCAAAGTAAATGATGAACATAGGAGTTAGCATAGAAATTTGATCTAGATAAATGAATTAATAATAGTCAATACGTCATTGACTATTAGCCCATGATTCATATCTTCTGTGTAGAAAAGTGAGCATTGGGATTGAATGGCTGTACTGACAAGCATAGAATCCCAAAATGATATGTTGTAGCGTTGTCTTATGCTAGATGCTTCCAAAAGAAGCACTTCATCCATTATTGGACAGACTGTATAGGTTCGATAGAACGACTTAACCAGTTTCTGAATATCCGGTTCAGTAAAATTGAACTTTCTGACTAAGTTGTAAGAAACTTCGTTAATCACCTGCACAGAGAGGACAGGTTGCATTTGATTGATCAGGGTTCTTGCTATTTCATGGCGAGGGTCAGGGGGAATATCTTCAGATTGAGTGGCTGCATAAATCCAGACGTTAGAATCAATGAAGCAACGCTTAGCCTCGATCATAGATCTCATCCCGACTCATGGGCTTAAAGTTTCTCACCGGAATTGGATGTACCAAGAGGTAATCAATACTACCTTCTTGGTTATGAGTGTCTGTACCCGTTAAAAGATCTATTTCTGCTGCTTCTGCTTCTGCTTCTGCTATTATTGCTGCTGCTGGTTTTCTGGCGATTGTTTTTTTATCCGTCGTAGGCTTTTCTAGCTGATTATCGACAAGCAGAAGTAGCTGTCTTGCGAGTTGTAGCTGTTCTTTTGTAGATAGTTGATTGGCCTCCTGAAGCAGTTCTTGAACCGTTCTTGCTTGACTAGGCATAAACAGCCCTCCATACGCAAAGAATGATCGAGGAATAGACTCAAAATCTATCCCCTTTCCCATCATAAATCAATCCTCCAAATACCCTAGTTCCTCTAGGCGGCGGCGCACTTCGGGGTCGTCGTAGTCGGTGGCGCGGGTGGGGGTGGCTTGGGAAAGGGAGCGGTCGCTGCGGTCGGCGAAGGCTTGTAGGCAGTCTTGCAGGGCTTCCACGTTTTCGGGCAGGATGGCGCTGAGGTCGAGGGCTTCGGTGGGGTCTTCAAGCACGTCGTAGAGTTCGGCTTCGGAGCCTTCGGTTTCGATCAGTTTGTGTTGGCCCATCCACACGGCGCGGCGGACGCGGTCACAGCTCATTTCTCGCACCAGTTCCGGCTGGCGTTTTTGCATCAGGTTCACCACGTTTTGGGGCGGGATGGCCTCGGCAAAGACGTAATCGCGGCTGCGGGACTCATCTTGGCTGTGGATCAGGTCTAGGGTAAGTTCTTTGTCGTTGGCGAGGCCTGCGGCGGCGAGGACGGTGTGGAATAGGCGGCGGGTGGAGACTACCCCATCGACCGTGGTACCCTGGACGAGGCGGTTTTGGGGATCGCGGATGATCAGCGGTACCCGCACCAGTTCGTTATAAATAGACAGGCTGTGGCCCATGAATTTCTTCTCGCCCAGGTGTTCCCCGTGGTCGGCGCAGATGATCACCAGAGTATTGTCCAAACGGCCAGAGTCCTTAAGGCGTTGGAAGAATTGGCCCAAGAGGGCATCCTGGTAGGCGACTTCGGCGTCGTACATGCCGTCGAGGGTTTGCTTTTGGTGGTCGTCTAGCGCTCCGGTGAGGGGGGCCAGCCAGCCGTAAACATCGCCGTTGAAGCGCTGCAAAAAGGTTTGGGCTTTGCGGTCAGCCAAAACGTGGGGGGCAAATTGCTCGATGTAGCGGCGGGGGGGATGGTAGGGCATGTGGGTGCCCATCAGGTTCACGAAGGCGAAGACGGGCTGGTCGGCCTGGGTGCCGTGGCGGTGGATCAGCAGGTTGGCGGTGTCGTCGAGGGATTTGGGGCCGTTGCCCTTAAAGCTGAGGGCGGTTTGCCACAGGGGCACCATCAGCGGCGTAAAGCTGAGGGCTAGCAGCGCATCGGAACGGGCAAAGGCGTCCTGCACCCGGTTCAATACCCCTGCGACTTGGCGCTTAAACCATTGCCGATAGCGGCTTACCAAGCCGGGGCGACTACCTGCCTGGTTGGGTTTGGAGGTCAACAGGCCGCTGTAGTTCAAAAAGCTGGTGAAGCCTCGCCGCAAACCGTTGTTGATCACACCCACCAGGGGATTGTTGCAAAAGCCCGCCGTGTAGTAGCCGCTGGCCTCCAGGCGTTCGGCTAGGGTGGGCAGGTCGGCGGGCAACACGGAATAGGACTGCACCATCGTGTGCTCTGAAGGGTACAGCCCCGTGAACATGGAGGCATGGGATGGCACCGTCCACTGGGCGGCGGAAATGGCCTGGGTGAAGCGGGTGGCCTCGGCGGCGAGGGCATCTAAATTCGGCGAGGTGGGCTGGTCGTAGCCGTAGCAGGAGAGGCGATCCGCCCGCTGGGTATCGAGCACGAGGAAGAGAATATCAGGACGAGAAGCCATAGGATGCCGCCAAACCAGTTCACAAAGCGTTAGGTTCCATCCTAAACAGAAGCGTTGCCTTTCGTCACAATCTGAGGGGAGATGTGGGCTTGATCGTTAAACCGCTGGACGCGCCAGAGTTCGGTATTGAGCCGCTGATTGGGGTCGGTTTCAAACCAGCGATCCCGGTCTAGCCAAAGTTCGGTAATCGCCGTGTGGCCGAGGGGAATCCCCCAAGTGCGCCCACAGCCCAGAAGACAGGCGAGGATGTGCTGCAAAATCCACTGGTGGCTGATCACCCAAAGCTGATCGCCGTTGTGATGCTGCAACAGGTCGTTCACAAAGCGCTCGGCTCGTTGATGTCCGGCCTGTGGGGTTTCTGCGTCGGGGATAGGAATCCAGTCCAGGGAGGTTTCCAGGCGTTGGCAGAGGTCGGGATAATTCGCCTGCGCCTCGGCCCAGGTCAACCCCGTTAAAATGCCCTGGTGATTTTCCCGTAGGTCGTCGTGAAATATCGTCGGCACGGGGATTTCAGATATCGGGATTGCTGATGTTGGGACTTCAGGTATCGGGATCTCTGCCGTTGCCCACAGTGCTGAGGCCATGGCGGCTAGGGTTTCGGTGGCCCGTTGTAGGGGGCTGCAATAGATATGGGTGGGCTGTCTGTTTTCTTTAGCAAGACGCTGACCCAATTGTTGGGCCTGTTTTCGGCCTAAATCCGTCAGCCCCGTGGATGACCAGCCCTCCATGCGGCCCTCGACATTGCCCTGGGATTGGCCATGGCGCATCAGCAGGATTTTGAGAGGGGCCATCCCTACCACATCACCCGCCACAGGGATTGTCGGGCCGACTGGAGGCGTCCCGGTGAAACCTCTAGGGGCAGCAGGCCAAACCAGGCCAGGTTTTGGGTGTAGTAGGCGGTGTCGTTATCCCAGAAGCCGTCTTGGTAGGCGGGTAGAAGCTTCTGCTGGTAGATTTCCTCAGCGGTGGCGGGATCGACCTGGAGCAGGGCCGAGTAGAGCATGGCGTAGTGGGCGGTGGACTCGTAGCTAGATTCTGTCAGCCCATCTAGGGAAAGGCGGGCCGGAAGCCGATCATCCGCTTCCCAGCGCTGGATCAGTTCGGGCAGTTGGGCTTGCAGGTAGGCTTTGGCGCGGGGTTCTTGGTTCCAGGCGGCATCTTGGCCCACCCGCCACCACACCCGGATGGCATCGAAGCTGTAGCGACTTTGCAGGGGAAAGTCCGGTTCTAGGGGGCGGTAGGTTTGGGTGATGGGGTTGTAGATGATCCAGTCGGGGGGGAGTCCGGTGTCGGAGAACTGGCCCAGATCCGCCAGCATGGTGTAGCCGCTGTCGATCAAGCTTTCCCAGTCGCGATCAGGATCCACCTCAGCAAAGAGTCGGAAACTGGCTGGGGCAAAGTAGGAGGGATTGAGAATCAGACGGTCGGGTTGGTTGAAAAAGGCCTCCTTGGGGCCAGGGAGCAACTGGCGCTGACCATCGGGGAGCGGTACCGTGCCCAGTTCCCAAATGTCGTCCAAGATGGCTTTGGCTTCGTCTAAATACTGAGGGCAACGCCAGCGCTGGGCCGCCCAAATCAGGGCGGTGGCGGCATCAATGTCGGCATCGGTGGCGAAGTTTTCGTCCACAATGCCCCAACTACCATCGTCCCGCTGGCCCCAGTGCCATGCCCAGAGGTGATCGGTGATCTGCCCCTCAGCATCGTGGCGGGCTAGGTTGTTTTTGGCCCAGGTGTAGGTGCGCTCGAAGGTGACGGGGTCGTTAATGGCAACGGCCCGCAGCATGGCGTAGGCTTGCCCTTCGGAGACCGTGCGATCCCGATCCTCCCGGTCAATCACCCGACCATCGGCTTGGATAAATCGATCTCGATAAACTTGCCAGCTTTCCCGCAGCAGGGTGTTATATTCGCTGGCAATGGAAAGCGTCATCGGCTGAGAGGCCGAAACCTGGCAGAGTTTGGGCTGGCTAGAGATCGCCGCCGAAGGCGAGGTGTGGCTTTGGCTAACAATCGATAGGGTTAGCGCCAGGGGCACTAGGGAGAGAAGGAGTCGTTTTTGGGGGCGTTTTAGAGTAGGCATTACCAATGGGTCGTTGCCGCTGACGAGAGAACATAAAGGAAGAAGCACAGACCTCGGTGGGGAGGTCGGGGAGGGTGGCCTACAGACCGATAGGCCGCTATCCCACCATCCACTTAGGGATTAGCGCGCCTAAGTGACTTAACGATGTCACCCCATTCTCCCCCTAGGATAGTCGGTGGCCCTGGCTTCGGTAGGAGACAGTGGCCACTGCCAAAATAGGCACAGGGCCAGGAACCCCCAGGGCCGTCGCTATACCAGGTAAGTATAACGACCTAGACTATGTTCATACTGCTGAATCAACAGTTGCGACTCTTCCAGGGTGATTTGGTTTTCCTGCAAGGACTGTTCCGACCGCCGCCGGATGTTTTCGATCATGTCCTCGGCATCGTACTGAACGTAGCCCAGCACCTCGGTCATGGTGTCGCCCTTCACCACATGCTCCACCTGGTAGCCCTTGGGGGTCATGTGGATGTGGACGGCGTTGGTGTCGCCAAACAGGTTGTGCAGGTTGCCCATAATTTCCTGGTAGGCCCCACCGAGGAACATACCCAGGTAGTAGGGTTTATCAGCGTCTAGGGGATGCAGTTCCAAGACGTGCTTCACATCCCGGAGATCGATAAACTGGGAAATTTTGCCATCGCTATCGCAGGTGAGATCGGCTAGGGTGCCCCGACAGGAGGGTTCTTCGTTGAGGCGGTGGATGGGCAGGATGGGGAACAGTTGGTCGATGGCCCAGGCGTCGGGCATGGACTGGAATACCGAGAGGTTGATGTAGTAGATCGAGGCCATGCTTTGGGTCAGTTCCTCGATGTCTTCGGGCACATAGTCGGCATCGCTTACCACCGAGAGCGCCTTACGGCAGCAGGCCCAGTAGAGCCGTTCCGCCTTGGCTCGGTCGGCCAAGGTTAGGTAGCCGAAGTTAAACAGACTGATGGATTCCTCTTTAAATTGCAGGGCGTCGTTGTAGAGTTCCTGCACGTTGTGGGAGGTAATGCCCTGGTGAATTTCGTACAACTCCCGCAGGATGGCGTGATCGTCTTCGCCAGGAATCTCCAGATCATCCTGGGCCGGAGCATCGCTGCACCCCAGCACATCAAACACCAGTACCGACTGGTGGGAGACAATCGCCCGTCCACTTTCGCTAACCAGGGTGGGAACGGGGACATTTTTCACCCGGCAGGCTTCCTGCACCTCGGCCACCACATCGTTCGCGTAGTTTTGGGTGCTGTAGTTCTTGGAGGCGTAAAAGCTGGTTTGGGAGCCGTCGTAGTCCACCGCTAGGCCGCCGCCCACGTCCAGGTAGCCCATCTTGGCCCCTAGGCCCACCAATTCCACATAAATGCGGCTGGCTTCCCGCAGAGCCTCCTTGAGGACGCTAATGGCGGAAATTTGGGAACCAATGTGGAAATGCAGCAGTTGCAGACAGTCCAGCATGTCGGCCTCCCGCAGCCGATCCACCACCGTCAGAATTTCCGGCACCGTGAGGCCAAACTTGGCCCGATCCCCCGCCGAGACCCCCCAGCGGCCACTCCCCTTGGTGCTGAGCTTAGCCCGCACCCCTAGCACCGGACGAATATTGAGGCGACGACTGGCGGCAATGGCCAAGTCCACCTCATTGAGTTGTTCAATCACGATAATCGGCTGCTGACCGAGGCGCTGGCCCAGCATCGCCGTTTCGATGTAGTCCTTGTCCTTATAGCCGTTGCAGATCAGCAGAGCACCGGGGGTATCGAGGGTGGCCAGGGCGATAAGTAATTCCGGCTTGGAACCCGCCTCCAGACCAAACTGGTAGGGCTTACCGAAGCGCACAATATCCTCCAACAACTGCCGCTGCTGGTTGCATTTCACCGGAAACACCCCCCGGTAAACGCCGTTGTACTTGTAGCGGGCAATGGCCTTCGCGAAGCAGGCGTTAATCCGCTCAATGCGGTCTTCCAAAATGTCGGGAAAGCGGATCAGCAGGGGCAAATGCAGGTTCCGCTGCTTGATCGCCTCCACCAACTCCAGCAAATCCAGCGACCCACCCCGATCCCCCTGGGGCGACACCGTAATATGGCCATCGGCATTGATAGAAAAATAGGGATCTCCCCAGCTATGGATGCGGTATAGCTCCTCACTGGCTTCAATCGTCCATCCGGTGGCAGGGGTTTTCGTGGCTTGTAACATACTTTCCAGGGTGGCACGGTCAAAGGGGCGAACAGGCTCTAGGGATGGTTGCTGTGCCATAGGTGATTAACGGTGCCCCCTCATAGGTATGGTGAACGGTGTTGTGAAATAGTCTGAACGGGTCGCTGGGCTGGCTGCTGGCACGAATCGCCAGAACAGGTCGCTGGCATCCTGGCCAGTCGCATCGACAAAGGGCGCAAACGCTATGCCACTCTGTATCTAGCCTAACCATAATGCGACCAAAATTCTAACAAAACCCCAAGCACAAATCCGACAATTCCCCCCACCCCCCACCCATCACCTGCCACCTGCCACCTATCACCTGCCACCCGCCACCTGCCACCCGCCACCCCCATGCCCACCCCCTACCACTGGATGAACCAATCCCTCGCCGCCCTCCACCGTGCCCAGCGTTATCGAACCGTGCAGGTGGCCCAAGGACGCGCCGGATCCGTCATGGTGCGGGACGGACAGTCCTTAATCAACTTTGCCAGCAACGACTACCTGGGCCTAGCGGGGGATCCTCGCCTTGCCGCCGCCGCCATGGAGGCGATTGAGACCTACGGCACGGGCAGCACCGGATCACGGTTATTGAGCGGTCATCGGGATCTGCATCGGAATCTGGAACTGGCCTTGGCTGACCTCAAGCAGGCCGAAGACGCCCTGGTGTTTAGCTCTGGCTATCTAGCTAACCTCAGTGCCATCACCGCCCTAGTAGGGCCACCAGACTTAATCCTCGGCGACGAATACAACCACTCCAGCCTGCGGACAGGGGCTAAGGCCAGCGGAGCCACCACCTACAACTATCGCCACGGGGATGTAGCACACCTGGAGGAATCCCTCGCCGCCCACCGTGCCCAGCATCGCCGCTGCCTGATTGCTACCGACAGCGTGTTCAGTATGGATGGCGACCTTTGCCCCCTGCCCAAGCTTCTCGATTTAGCCGAAACCTACGAGGCCATGGTGCTGGTGGATGAGGCCCACGGTACGGGAGTTTTAGGGGAGCGAGGGGCCGGAGCCGTGGAGCATCTGGGCTGTCTCGGACGCCCCATGGTGACGGTGGGCACCCTCAGCAAGGCGCTGGGCAGTTTGGGCGGCTATGTGGCGGGTTCCCAAACGATGGTTGATTTTCTGCGGAACCGTGCCCCCGGCTGGATCTACACCACCGGGCTTTCGCCAGCGGATACGGCGGCGGCCCTAGCGGCGGTGCAAATTGTGGCCACAGAACCCCAGCGACGTCAGAGTCTCTGGCGCAATGTAGACACATTAAAAAATCGCCTAGACGAAACCCTAGGCGACGGGGGGAACCCGCTGCTTCGGCGACTACCCTCAGAGTCTCCCATTCTGTGCTTAGCGGGGGACTCGGTTCATCAAATTATGAGGGCTAGTCAACGGTTGCAAGGGTTAGGACTGTGGGTCTCAGCGGTGCGTCCACCCACGGTACCCACCAGTCGCCTACGCATTACCCTGATGGCCACCCATACCCTAGATCATCTGGAACAACTAGTGGCCAGTCTGGCTTCTCTAACGCTTTGAACCCCAGCGGCGTTGCTTGTGGCGGGCCAGGGTTTTGCGCTTGCGCTTTTCGATGGGGGTTTCAAAATGGCGATTTTTCCGCATGTCGGAAAAGATGCCAGCCCGGGACACCTTGCGCTTGAAGCGGCGGAGGGCTGATTCGATATTCTCGTCTTCTCCCAAAACAACTTGGGCCATGGGTGCTCCTTAACGTAACAACAATCATGCTATTCCAACCCTTCGCTGACAACCCCCAAGGTGTGAGGGCAAGGTTTCCTTGCCTCTACGGTTGGATGGGCAGCCCTGCGGAAGGCGGGAACTTAAATCAACAAAGCTGCCCTGGGATCTCCGGGACAGATCCCAGGGTTCTACGTCGGTACACCCTAACAAGTTTGGATAACGCACTAAAGAACCCTGGGACGGCTCAACCGAGGCCCCACTCCATGCAGCGGCAGCAACCGCTAGTCGCAGGTTGAGGGGTTGAGGCAAGGGAATTGAATTAGCGACGGTCGCGACGATTATTCCAGCCGCCGCCATCGGAGGGGCGAGATTCGCGGGGGCGGGCTTTGTTAACCTTCAGGTCGCGACCCATCCACTCAGCACCGTCTAGGGCGCTGATGGCGGCGTCTTCCTCGGCTTCGGAACCCATTTCTACAAAGGCAAAGCCGCGAGGCCGACCGGTTTCCCGATCCGTCGGTAGACTAACTCGGCTAACGCTACCATACTCAGCAAAAATTTCGCTGATGTCCGCCTGGGTGGCGTCAAAGGATAGGTTGCCAACATAGATCGACATAGAGACATCTCCAAACAATAAAACGTAGGGGCAGGCAGTTTTCCGGAGATGTACCCAGGCCCAGGACAAATCTGACGCGGTAGGCAAGTCAACCATCAACTAACTCCGCCCAGCATATCACAGGGGTCAGAATTCTGCCGTCTTGCTGCGTGGTGAGGGTAAGACCAACAAAAACCCCCCAAGCCAAAGGCTCGAGGGGCAGGAGTTCCTGAAAATCGTCACTATATCTATCATCCAGCCTTTATTTTTAGCTGCCCAGGGGGGTATGACCCATCAGGGGGGTTAGCTGTGGATGGACGGAGCCACAAACTGCTTATCCCAGATTTGAGGCCGATCCTCAAGGCTGACATAGCCCTGCTGCCGTGGCCCGGTATAGATTTGGGTGGGCCGGAAGATGCGGTTTTCGCCCAGTTGCTCCTTCCAGTGGGCCAGCCAACCCGCCACCCGCGCAATGGCAAAGACGGGGGTGAACAGATCGACAGGAATGCCCAGTTTGCGATAGACCAAGCCGGAGTAGAAGTCTACGTTAGGGTAAATGCCCTTATGGCCCAGCCGTTCGGATACGGCCTGCTCCATTTCGAGAGCGATGGCGTAGTACTCATCTTGGCCAAATTTTTCAAACAGTTGCTCAGCCAGCCCTTGCAGGATGGTGGCGCGGGGGTCTTTGACCTTGTAGACCCGGTGGCCAAAGCCCATAATTTTAGACTTTTCAGCGATGCAGCGATCCACAAAGGGGCGCACGTTTTCGACCGATCCAATCTGCTGGAGCATGTCGATCACCTCTTCATTGGCCCCACCGTGGAGCGGCCCCGCCAGGGTGCCTACCGCCGAGGCCACCACCGCGTAGGGATCGGTGAGGGTGGAGGCGGTGACCATGGCCGAAAAGGTGGAGGCGTTGATGGTGTGTTCGGCGTGGAGGGTAAGGCACACATCAAAAATACGGGCCGCTAGGGGATCGGGCTCGCGTTCACTGAGCATGTAGAGGAAGTTGGCCGCATAGTCAAGGTCGTCACGGGGCTGTACCGGGTCGTTTCCCTTGCGAATGAGCTGAAAGGCCGCCACCATCGTGGGAATTTTGGCCAGCAATCGCACCACAGCCTTCTGAATGTAAACCGGGTTGTCTAAGGCTCGACGGGAGTAAAACAAACCTAGCGCCGCCGCACAGGCCTGTAGGGCATCCATGGGGTGCCCACTCTCCGGGAAGCACTTCATCATGTCGCGAATGCGGTATTTGAGGCGGCGATGGTAGCGAATTTCATACTCAAAGGCATCCAGTTCGCTCTTGGAGGGCAGTCCACCCCAAATCAGCAGGTAGGCCGTTTCTAAAAACGTACTATGCTGGGCCAGATCTTCAATACGAATGCCCCGATACTCCAGAATGCCCGTCTGTCCATCCACGTAGCTAATGCTCGACTGGGTGGCCGGTACCCCTTCTAGGCCAGGTCTATACTCACATACGGTCATAGGTTCACTGCTCCCAATCGCTGATTCATGATTTCAACGGGGGTCAACACTCCGCCGTTATCCACGCTACCAAACGTCGTATTCCCCCTGGGCAAGCCCCGATCCCTAGAATCGTGGCCTGTTTCCAATCATTTCAATCAAATTACACCATGGCGGGGCAACTCTCGGAGACCTTGGCTCCACGGGCGATCCCCAGAACCAATCCTGGGGAAGGCTACTCACCGCCGCCGGCTCGCCACTGAACGCCCTGGATAGATGTAGCGGTTCTCGCTGCAGTGAGATACACCCTGGCTGGGGTCTAGATCCCCCCAGTGCCTAGCTGCCTAAACAGGTTTACCCGGTACCTCCCTGATTAGGGGGGCAGGGGTATCATCGCCACGCACTTCACCCGAGGGAAATCGGCCATGGGAAATCAGCTATGGATGTAATACCTAAATGCAAAAAAATGCAAAAAGGCTCTGAACATAAAGCTCAGAGCCTCCTTAATATACCCCCAGGGGAATTCGAATCCCCGTCGCCTCCGTGAAAGGGAGGTGTCCTAGGCCTCTAGACGATGGGGGCCTGTGTTTTTCGACAATTCTCAGTATAGGGAAGGGAAATGCGCTTGTCAAACATCTCCCCAAAAAATCTTTAGGCGGAGGGGTAGGACGGAGATCGCCCCAGGAACAGGGGCTTTGAGACAACCGAGGGGGAAGCCTCGTCCTCGATAGGGCCTGAGAGCCAATGTCCTGGCTAGGGGATTCCTAGAGGGGAGGCAGGTTGCGAAGACGAATGAGCTGACGCCGCATCAGGGGAGAGGCCGCCA
The DNA here is from genome assembly GCA_044070495.1 of Spirulina sp. Lineage (GTDB taxonomy): Bacteria > Cyanobacteriota > Cyanobacteriia > Phormidesmidales > Phormidesmidaceae > Nodosilinea. The sequence goes on from JBIPSI010000021.1 coordinate 83,767, forward strand.
CCTCGTCGATGGCCGCCACCTTAACCTGTGACTCAACTGCCTCGACAAACTCATCACTCCCGTAGGAGAAGGCGTCGATCAGCAGTTCTAGCAGGTGATCACGGTTATTCATCACCTGATCCTCCTCGATCAGCCGAAACTTCAGCGTGACCTCGCATTCATAAACGCCGACTTGGGAGGGAATAGGAGAATGGGATGCAGAAGTAGCCATATAGCAACGTTGAGTCTGAAAGGATCTAGGGGAAATGGCAATCCTAGGCAAAGTCATGGGGCTTAGAGGGGGCACCGGAGGTCTCCAAGCTAGGATCGCCACAGCAAGGAGAGCTACCTACACAAGCCTTTGCCAATCACGGATAGCACGAACCCGTATATCCCTAGGGGCGAAGGAAATACATCGTTCGGCACGGCCTGTCTCTATCAAACCAAAGAACGGATTGAAGCACCCTAAAACATCTTTTTTTTTACAGGATTAATACAGTTTTGTAATGCTAGATTAAACCTGCGGAAATGTCCGTAATCATGCCTATAAGGATTCTATTTTTTATACTCAAACCTCGCTTCGATAGCAAAGCATAAGCCTGGAAAATTGACTTGTGCCTGATTTCCAAGAAGCCCATTAAACGACCATGCAACGCTCTATCAGCTACATCAGGGTTCTGTCAAACGTGGTGTCGCTAGCGTTGATATACACCGGTCATCAGGCCTGAGTCTCCCATAGGGGCTTAACTTATCCAAGCGATACTCCGCTATCCAGGGCTTAGTTTATCCTTGGCATTCAGAGACAATAGTCTTCGTTGCCAACGCCCTCAGTTCTGGGAATCTGATAGGCCAGATCGCCGTCAATTCTGACCTTTATTACTCCAAAGCGGTCGGCGGTCTTGTTCAGCATGATGTTAGTCGGGTTGTAATTTAACCCTGGCCACCTTGGGATTGGTATTTTGCCAGGTCTTCTGCGGTCAGTCGCGACAATAACGGTGACTAAGATCGGAAAGGTCATGGAGCGGGTCTCTGTTTGGTGAGGTACATATTTACTTGGCTCAGAGGACGTTTGAAAAGGGTTGCCTCAGGGGTGATTGGTCGCTAGATCGGTTAAATTTACGGGGTTTTTAACGGCTGAGGCTGACCTCAGAGGGATAACTTAGGACACGATTCGGTGTTTCAAACGTCCTCTCAGGATGCTCCTAGTTTTTTCCTGTTTAAGGTTCAACCTGTGCTTCACTCTTGACTATGGGGATAGTGGGGTTGTTCGCGACGTACTGCATTCGAGTAAAATCTGCCCCATTGAATGCGTACCTTAGAGTCGAAGACTTTTCTGAGTTTTGCAGGATTACCACAGATTCTCCATACTTGCCAAGGGGGAATATACCAGGCTGGACAAATGATTTTTAGAGCTTGGCTTCTAACTCTAATAAGATTTGTGTTTTCCCAGGCGCTTCTTAAAATGAAATGTTTCCATGGGGATAGAGTCTCGCTGGGAAAATACCTTAACGACATAACCCAGTGATGGAGGTGAAATGAGTAATTCTTTGATTCCAATATCTGACGATCAAGATTTTGACGTAGTTACACAAGATCATCTATTGGGAGTTTTATCGGAAGCGCTTTCAGGGGTTAAGGAGAGTCTTTTTAAGGTCTCACAAGATAATAGCTTTTATGGTCTTCTAGGTCAGGCCTTTGAAGGTAAAGATCTATCTGGCATCGGTACGCTTTTAGCTGAAGATTCTATGCCATGGCCCACCATTGACATTCGCTCCACAACCGAGATTAACGGAGCTTTGGGAGCTTTCTCTGAGGCAACTAGCACCATTTATCTATCCTCTGAGTTGCTTTTGCAGCAGTGGCGGACAGGATTGGTCTCTTCCCTGATTCAGTCGGTTTTGTTGGAGGAATTTGGTCATTATTTAGACTCAGTTTTAGGCGATGGGGATAGCCCAGGTGATGAGGGCAAAATTTTCGCTAATCTCGTGCAAGGCGTCACAATCTCTGGGCAAGAGTTGATATCGCTTAAGGGAGAAGTCGATACAGCGACGGTGCAGATTGATAACCAGGCTATCGTGATTGAGCAAGCCACCCTCAGCGGCCCTTCGGCGGAAGAGGTGGAAATGCTGGAACTGATCAACCGGATGCGAACGAATCCCCAGGGGGAACTGCCGCTGCTGATCAATTCCACCGATGCCAACGTGAACTCAGCCCTCACCTTCTTTAAGGTAGATCGCACGGTTTTGGCGACTCAGTGGAGTCTTTTGTCTCCGGTTCAGCCCATAGCCTGGTCTGATCAATTGGGGCTCTCGGCGGCAACCCACTCTGAACTGATGATTCAGTACGATAGCCAGAGCCATAATTTGCCGGGAGAGCCTACCCTAGGCCAACGCATTTTGAACGCAGGCTATAGCTATAGCTCCGTTGCCGAAAACATTTACGCCTTTGGTAAATCTACCTTTCATACCCATGCAGCTTTCGCGGTAGATTGGGGCAATACCTCCACCGGCATTCAAAATCCCCCCGGACACCGTAATGCGATTATGAGCCCGGGCTATCGGGAAGTGGGCCTAGGCGTGGTTCCTGATAATAACCCCGGCACCAACGTTGGCCCACTGGTGGTGACCCAGCATTTTGGCAACCGATTCGCGCTGGGCGGCAAAGCTTGGCTGTTGGGGGTGACGTTTCAAGATCAAGATGGTGATGCGTTCTATGACGTTGGCGAAGGCGTCGGCGGCATTACCGTTAACGTCCTAAATACCGCCAATGCGGCCCTGAGTTATTCCACCTTCTCTAGAACGGCGGGGGACTACCAGATTTTGCTTGACCCAGGTAATTACCAGGTCAGCTTCCTTCAAGGGGGCACCCTGCTGCGCACGGAGGCGGTGTCCATTAGCCCAACGAATCCGGTGAATGTCAAGCTAGACCTAAAATCCCTGGCACCCGCGCCACCACCAGCACCGCCTTCCATCCTATCCCTCCAGCGTTGGGGCACTCGGCAGGGCGGATTTTGGGACAGCCAGCGATGGATTGTGGGCGATTTTAACGGGGATAACCGGGCGGATCTGGCTAAAGTCTTCAGCGAATTTGGTCTGGGTAGTGTGGATGCCCACCTATCGAGTGGATCGGGTTTTGCTATCCAGCGCTGGGCTACCCAGCAGGGGGGCTTTTGGGATGCTCAAAAGTGGCTGAGTGGTGATTTTAATGGCGATGGAAAAACCGATCTTGTGAAGGTTTTTAGTGAATACGGCCTAGGCAGTGCGGATGTGCATCTGTCTAATGGGGCCGGGTTTGCCATGCAGCGTTGGGGCACCCAGCAGGGGGGCTTTTGGGATAGCCAAAAATGGTTGGCAGGCGACTTCAACGGCGATGGAAAAGCCGATCTTCTCAAGGTGTTTAATGATGTTGGGATGGGTAGCGTCGATGTTCACCTGTCCAATGGTGCAGGTTTTGCTATCCAGCGCTGGGGCACTCGGCAGGGAGCCTTTTGGGATGCCCAAAAATGGATTGTGGGCGATTTTAATGGCGATGGACGGGACGACTTGGCCAAGGTATTTAATGACAATGGCCTCAGCAGTATTGATGTTCACCTATCTAGCGGGACGGGGTTTGTGATGCAGCGCTGGGGCACCCAACAGGGGGCATTTTGGGATGCCCAAAAATGGATTGTAGGCGATTTTAACGGCGATAATCGGACCGACCTAGCCAAGGTTTTTAATGACAATGGTGCAGCGACTATTGACGTTCACTTGTCGAACGGATCTGGGTTTGCCATGCAGCGCTGGGCTACCCAGCAGGGCAGTTTCTGGGATGGTCAAAAGTGGCTAGCCGGTGACTTCAATGGCAATGGGAATGATGAACTGGCGAAGGTTTTTGGCGATGGGGGCCTCAGTAGTATTGACCTTCACCGGTTGGTCTGATAGTAAATCCACCTCCCATAACCCCAAAACGCCAAGCCACAGGCGTGAAAGAAGGTTGACTTTCTAGGCCGGGTACTGGTCTGTTAGAGGACGTTTGAAAAGGGATCCCCTGTAGCTTTAGGCACTCGCCGATCCCCCTAAATCCCCCTTTCTAAGGGGGATTTAGGGGGATCGCCACCATTGCTACAGGCAACAGGACTTTTCAAACATCCTCTTAAACAGATACTAAATTCACCCCACCTTTCGTGACAACCAACATTTCTAACGTTTGATAACACCTAGATAATTAGCCATGAGCTGCACGACCATTTCGGAATGAGGGGCAAGAGCTGGTAGGTAAAGCGAGATCGCCCCCTCAACCGCTGCTTTCAACTCTTCCCAGGATTGCGTATTGTGGCGAATGAAAGGTTCTAGTTTTTTGATGAGCTCATAATTGCTATCAATATCGCTAGCAACCATGGCTTTTTCCAGGGCGGGTAGATTGGTTGTCTTTTCAAATTCTGGTAAGACGCGGCTGACGAAGGTGACGCGATGCATGACTCGCCAGCAGGGGGGCTTTTTATCCGTTTGCTGAGCTTGCCGTAGGGCGATTGCGTTGGGATGTTGCCCCTGGCTTAACCAGATGGGGTCAACCACTTTGTTGAAAAATTCATCAAAGTTGCTGTTTCGTGGCTCCAGGTAGAAGCTCATAAAGCGATAGGCATCGACTTTGCCCGGTTTCTTTTTCGGTTGCGGGTTCAGCTGATCGCTTAAGTCCATAATCAAGTTGCCGTCAGCATCCTGTAATGAAAGATCCCCTTCCACGTCGAGTTCCACGTTCATGCCAAACGACGTTTCAGAATCTTTGCTCTTGGTCACCGTCAGATTGCGGTGACCACCAAACATCGCCTGAAGCTCAAAGCCGACTGCGGCTTTAGAAATGGCAATCTCTGCCGATAACGTTAGTCCTGCCATGCCCGTAAAGGAATAGGAACCCCCGGTCACTTCCTGCTGAACATCCATCGTTTCGTTAGACTCGGCGAAGAGCCCACCATCGGCTGTCCAAACGTAGGTATTGACCAGATTGCGCTTAGCCAGGTTGGGTAGCGATGGATCTTTTTCCGAGCGTCCCCTATCTCCTGCATCAAACTGATCAAAATAGGCTTGCAGTTCTTCCTCTTCTCGCTGAATTGCCTGCTTCAAGCTATAGGCTTCGATCGGCTTGAAATAACTGATATTGGGGCTATAGGTTTTCGCATTGGGATAGTTGGGATCAACATCGTTACCGACTTTGCCATCCAGCACCCCCTGCTTGGTATAGCGAGGGTTAATGGGAAACGTGATGATGTTCCAATCTTTGGGGATATCGGGATTAGGACGCATTTGGTAAGAAACCAGCGCGTTATTATGCCGCAGGCGCAAAGCGAAAATATCTGCCGTTTCCGACTGGACGAGGGCAAAGCCCACATTCAATGGGACGAAGCGTTTGCCCAGATCAGCATACTGGGCCTCGTTTTCCCAAAAGCCCTGCATCGTCATGGAACTGACTTTTGAAGTCGTCTTGCCGGTACCGGTGCTGGCATCATCAAGCCAACCCCGCGAATTTTCAAAACTGGCCGCTACCCCCACTTGCACGTCGGATTCCTCAAGGCTGGTGGCTAAGCCCAGGCCCGCATCGGTGTGGGACTTAAACCCGACTTGAGCCGATGTCGCAACGGACATATCGAAGCCTTTGTCTTTGGACGATGAATAGGTGTAAGTGGTGCTTTGGGCTTGGGTTAGCTCAATTTTGCTGGCTCCAGCATAGTCTTGCCCTAGGGCCGCACTGCGGGCCGTCAGATTTTCGCTAGGTACCGGGGGAGCCCCTTCAATAAAGCCAATCAGTTGAGGATCGGTTTGCACCTGGCCAATCCACTCGGTGACCAGGCTACCCACCTTAAAGCCGGTGAGCAAATGCCACTGCTGGTCTTTGATGTAGCTATAGCAACGCTTGAGGACACCGACCAAGTTGCCCGCGCTATCAACCTCTAGATCGCCGTATTCTTGCACCCCCGGCTGACTGTGAATGACATCTTGAAAAGCGGTTTTGACCCCAGCCAGAGCACTGCGCACCTGGGCAATATCACTACTGATGGGGGCAGTAGATAGGGCAAAAGTGTTCATGGGGTCGGGGCAATTCACCAGGGTCAGATGCTGACCCCGCAAAGATTGATCTTTGATCTCAGTCTTACTCTCGGCATCAAAGGTGTAGTAAGCAATCAGGTCATCGCGATCGCCCAACAGACGAGTAAACAGGTTATCGGTAATTTGCTCTTGGGTGCGGGCCACTTTCCAGATGCGGGTTTCTTCGATAAGCCCTTTAAAGCAGTCCGTCGGCTGCTGATTGCGTACCACCGCGCCTAGAGTAAATTGAGGACTCCCGCCCTCTGTTCCGGGGGCGGGATAATCTTCGGTTTGTAGGGGTTCGCCATTGGCGTAGAGGGTCAAGGGCGAGGCTTGTGGGCTGGGATCTTTAGCCCACTGACAGCCTGATTTGAGGGTGGCATGGTTGGTACTCTTGGCATCGGTGGCGATGTTGCCCGCGTTTTCAGTAAATTGCCACCAAGATACTAACCCCGATTCTGAGCCTTTAATTTCTCTGCCGATATCGGCAGATTTGCGGGCCGCACTCCAGAGGCGAACTTCGCTAATGATGCCAGCAAACGGTATTATCTGTGAGGTACCCATATCATTTCCGACATAGCTACGGCCAATTTCCAATGGTTGGGAGTTGCTGCCGACGTCAGGTTTGTCTTTGTGAGTGTAGGAACCCACTTCTTTTTGGTTGATGTAAAGCTTAATCGCCAGCCATTTCTGAATATTGACCCCGGTCACCTGACCGTCTTTGTCTTTAGTGGGGTCTACTTGGGTGTGCTGTTCACGGGTTACTGCGACTTTACAAAACTCGTTAGCGCGAACGGATGTGGTAGACACAAAAGACTGATTGGTGTGTTCGGTATCTTCAAACTCAAACTTAACTTTGCCGTCGCGGGTGAGGTAAAGCGAGTAAGAGGATATTTAAAAACACGGAGATGAGGTATTAAACCCCTCACGCGAGCCTCCGTAGCATGATGCGAATCATGGCGATGTGAATGAAGGCCTCCGAGGATTCGGGTAAGCGCTCGTAATCGACATTGAGGCGACGACAC
>JBIPSI010000022.1:0-86948 GCA_044070495.1 Spirulina sp.
CACGGTTGACCCTGAACCTTGTTTTGCCTCTAAAAAGGCAGAAGCCCGATATTATGACCAAATCTGGTTCTCTAGGATCCAATCCATGCGCTGTCAGCTACCCCCTGTGGAGGCGGCATAAAGATGTGTCAGGCAGTCAGCGTTTGACCAGCCATTCCTGAATGCGGGAATCTTCGGCCTGAACAACAAAAGCCGCCGCTCGTCTTTGCCCGGACGTGTTGGTCTTAAAAACATAGTATTGAGACTCGTAATTCAATGCCTCAAGGCATTTGACGATCTGCTTGGAGGATTGTCCATGGCTTTGGAAATCCCGCTCAGCGAATGCTTTCGGCAACAAGTTTCTCCAAAGGGAACACCTTTGATGAAAAGCGGTTTGCAGATCAGAGACCTCGGGCAGCGCTTTTAAGATTTCTGCGGTGGGTACGGCCCCTCCACCGAAGTTACCCGAAGGGTCTTGGGTAAATTTTATGATTCCGCACACATAGCCTGTATCCCGGTTAAGGAGCGGAGAACCACTGCGTCCCGGCTTCACTCGAATCCAGTCAAACCCCAAAACTTCCGAGCCGTCCACGTCTTTTCCAAAACCCGAAAGGCGAGTAATGGCGGGAAAGCCACCTTGCTGGAAGTCTGTGGGAAAGCCATAGGTGGTTGCCTTTTGCCACGATTGAGCGGCTTGACCCAGGTAGACACAGGGCAAGTCATCTCTCCAGGGGGGAAATCTCAACAGCGCAACATCCGCTTGGGCAGGGGAGATTTTTTTGGCTACCGTTGCATCGTAAGTCTGCCCATCCCACTCGAACTGAACCGCGCTACCTTCCGGTAACAAGCTAACGACATGCGCACAGGTTAAGATAGCTCCCTCACCAATGAAAAAGCCAGTGCCCCAGTCACCAGGTACTACAACTTTGACCACGCAGCACCGCAGTAACTCGTCGAGGGTGGATGGTTGGATATACGCCATAGCTTGCTACTAGCGCTGGCTTAAGTCATCAATTTCCGGTACTGCCGAGTTATCAACCTTAACATCGGGCAGATGCTGGATGTCATCTTTGGTCCATTCCATCGTAATTTCTAGGTTCGTCTTGCCAACCCCCCGCACAATCGCGGCAACCAGGCTACCCTGCTCAATGCCAATTTCCAAGCCCAGCTTTACGGTAGCCTTGTTTGGTTGCACAGCCTTCAGGGGGCCTGTCACGAGTTTGACTATGCCATTGATAGACTTACTGAGGCTTTCGGCATCGCGCAACCCGCCCCCAGCTACATCCTGTCGCCCTTTCACCGTCGGGACTTCTACCAAAAAAGTCGAGCCATCGTCTAGCTTCACGGGTAGCATCTGGGTTGTTTGCCCCTCTACAGATGTGGAGGAAGCCTCAGAACGATCAAAGCTGGTCATAGACAATCCTCAGTCAGTCAAAAAACATACAAGGCTACCTTACTTTAGCGATATCGCTATAGCCAATTTCATGGGGACATTCCGTTTACCCTGAGCGAGCCGTTCGTGGCGCGTCCCAAAGGGGAAAGGGCATAACGTTTGATGATATCTGAGGGATGGGCTTCGACCGGCTCAGCCCGAACGTATCTTAATTAAGAGAGCTACAGCTACATGTTGCTAGGCAATCAGGACTCCAGGATCGCTGGGTAGTGAGGGGCGCAGGCATTAGGGGATACGTATCGAAATCGTGACCTTGCCCCCAGCCAGCCCCGGCCCCAGTCAAGGTTTTCTATTGGGCGAGCGACAACCGAATCACTAGCCCTACCAGGGCAATGGCCGCACTAATCGACAGCGCCGCCGAAATACCACCCACCCACTTGATCACATCCCACGTCCGGTCTTCCCACTTGCGGCCACGGTCTTGTTCGGCCCTCATCTGGTCTTGCTCGGCTCTCATTTGGCCTTGCTCGGCTCTCATTTGGCCCAGTTCATCAACCAGCTTCTCTAGGGTGGCTTCTATTCGGTCTAGGCGGTCGTTGCTCTCACTAGTGGTGGTCATGGTGGCAGGGGGTGGCAACTGCTTCTATTATTAGCGAAAACAAACTCGATCATTGGTAGTGGACTCTGGGGAAATGTTTGGGGGATGAGGTCTGGGATTAGCCCCCTAGGAGATTTGGGAGGAGAGCAGCCAGGGCAACGCGATGGCTGAGGAGAATTTCGCCTAGGACGAAGGTGCCCACTACTACGAATAAAATTCCCATGCTGCGTTCTAGGACTTGGGGCGATAGGCGGCTGGCGACCATGGATCCAAACTGTGCGCCAATTAGCACACCGGGCACGGTAAATATCACTAAGCTGAGGACGGTGGAGAGGGCGTCGCCCCCGGTTTGCACAAACTGCACCCCATGGCCAATGGAGGCGGTGAGGGCGGTAATGGCGACGACAAAGACACTGGTAGCCACGGCGACCTTGCTGGGTACCCGGCAGCGCTGGATCAGAAAGTAGCCGTTCATTTCCCCTAGCCCGGTGGAGACCATGCCTAAGAAGAGGGCTCCAACCCCGGCCAGCAAGCGTCCTTCGGTGGGGTGGGCGATGCTGTAGCAGAGGGTTTCGCCAGCGGCAGAGGTGATGCAGGTTTGGGGCAGATGGTCGGGATGGGCCTGGAGATCGGCCTGGAGGTCTGATTGAATCTCGGCATCGAGTTGGGCGAGATCCTCGGATTCGGAGGCTTGCAAAAAGCTGATGGCGATGGCCAGCAACCCTAGGCCCAAGATTCCCTTCAGCACCTCGCTGGGGATGCCCTGGGCTACCCAAGTCCCCACGAGGGCTAGGGGCACCGTCACCAGCAGTAGCCGCTGGCCGAGGCTGTAGTCGATCAAGCCCTTGCGCACGTAGGCATACAGCCCGCTAGAAAAGCCGAAGGTTTCGGTGATTAGCCCTGTTCCCACCGCCACCTCCGTGGGCAACCCCAGCCCTAAAATAAATAATGGTGTAAAGAAGGTGGCCCCTTCCACCCCCGATGCCATGGCAATGGTGGCAATCCCAATGGCGATGGGAAAGGTAAACCAGTAGTCCAAACTGATAGAAAGTTCCATCGGCAACGGAGGCGGCAGAAAACGGGATGGGTGACAGCGCAAACATGGTGCCAGCCCCTACCGTACCATTCAGGGCAGCCTACACCGATTTAACTCGGAATCGACTACCCTGATCGGTAGGCTCGCCTTGTACACTAAAACTGCTGCATTAAAACTGCTGTGCTAAAACGGATTTCTCTGATCGCTGCCCTTGCCCTGAGTAGCGTTGTCACTACCCCCAAACTGGCTCAGGCCCAGGCGTTGACCCCCTACGTCTTGCCCCTAGACTATGAATTGATGACCGAGCAGGGGCGCTACCTTGCCAGCGAGGCCCAGCAACTGGCGGAATATCGGCAATTTGACCGAGCGCTGACCCTGGCCCAACTGGCGGCCCAACTTGCGCCAAACGATGCCCAGGTGCTGGCCTTGTTGGGGGGGCTATACCTTCAGGCTGGGGAAACGGATCAGGCGCTAACGCTGCTGACACGGGCCAATTCCCTCTCCCCGGAGGAACCGCGCATTCTGTTCGCCCTGGGGTCGGCCTACCTGCAAGAGCAGGACTACCTTCAGGCCACCACTTACCTAGAGCGGGGGCTACGTCGCGAACCCGCCAACGCCAACGCCCTGTTTGATCTGGGCAACGCCTACCTGCTGCTTCAGCGCTACGACGACGCCATTGCCCGCTATACGGATTCGGTGCAGGCCCAGGAGGATTTCTGGCCCTCGGTGAACAACATTGGCCTGGTGTTGTACGAGCAGGGGCAGGCTGACCAGGCGGTGGCCAAGTGGGAGGAAGCCCTATCTCTGGCGGGGGGCGAAGAACCCGAACCGAAGCTCGCCATTGCCGCCGTTCGCTATGCCCAGGGCAACTGTCGAGCGGTGTCCAATGCGGGCAGTAGCCTTTGTCAGCAGGCGCTATCCATGGGGATGACCGCCCTAGAGCAGGACAGTCGCTACGCCAATGAGGATTTTCTGCGCCAAAACTTGTGGGGTAATCGGCTGATGGAAACCACGCAGCAATTTTTCAGTGTGCCAGCGGTGCGTAGCTTAATTGCAGAACTCTAGGGCTTGCGGAGACCTATCCCTAGGCCATAGTCCAACCTCGGAACCGGTTTTGACGCTGGATCCTGGTATCGGTTGGCAACCTTTGGCAAGGCTGGGGCGTCAGTCAAATCCAGGCCGGAATGTGCGCCGGATTTAGCCAGCGGTGGTAAGGTTGAAAACGTCTTGCTTCGCTGGGTAATTCTACCTGGCGTGCCCCGTTTCGGCAGTTGTTTACCCTCCTCTGGCCATGACGCAGCCCCATCAGCGCCCGGTTTCTGGGCTTCTGTGGAATCGGTTTTTGACTCTGTTTAAGTTCAGCTTGGGGCTGTCGCTGTGGTGGCTGGTGGCGTTGCCGGTGCAGGCGGCGGTGGAAATGCGGGTGGCCGTGACCGAGGGGCAGGCTAGGGTGGCGGTGGGCAGTTCCACCCCGGCCCTCGTTAAAACCATGGCGGGGCAAAGTGTAGGGCAAATTCCCCAGGGGCAGGCGGTGATGGTGACCACCGAAGGCGGTGCCCTGAAGCTGGCAGACTGGCGCGACCAAGCCTTCTGGGTAGAACCCACCAGCGACGGCTATATCTTTATTGACGATGCCTGGTACCGGGGGCGGGTGTTGGTGATGCCCAGCGGCGGCAAGGTGACCGCCGTGAACTGGGTGGATTTGGAAGAATATCTCTACAGCGTGCTCGGGGCGGAAATGCCCGCTAGTTGGCCCCAGGAAGCCCTCAAGGCTCAGGCGGTCGCGGCCCGTTCCTACGCCCTCAACCGCCGAGATCGCAGCTTGGCGGAATCCTTTGATGTGGGCACCACCACCGCCCACCAGGTCTACAAAGGTTTGGCCAGCGAAGCCCCCTCCACCGTGGCCGCCGTCAATGCCACCCGGGGGCAGGTGCTCACCCACAGCGGGCGGGTGATTGAGGCGGTGTTCCACTCGTCTTCTGGGGGCCAAACCGAAAATGTGGAAGACATCTGGCAACAGCCCCTTCCCTACCTGCGCAGCGTGCCCGATTTTGATCAAGATGCTCCGGTCTTTCGTTGGTCAGAAACCTTTAGCGCTAGCCAGTTTCAGCAGCGGATAACGGGGATTGGTCGGCTCCAGGCGGTAGCCACGGAACGGCTGACGCCCCGAGGGCGAGTAGTGTCCATCCGGCTCCAGGGCACCCAGGGTACCCGCACCCTCACCGGAACCCAACTTCGCCAGGCCCTTGGTCTCCGCAGCACCCTGTTTTCCGTCACCATCCAGGGCGACACCATTCGCATTGATGGGCGCGGCTTTGGCCATGGCTTGGGCATGAGCCAGTGGGGCGCAAGGGGGCTGGCCCTCCAGGGCTATACCTACCCACAAATTTTGGCCCACTACTACCAGGGCACCGTTCTATCGCTCATTCAGGTGGCCCAGGGGCTATAACCGTCCTCCAGACGTCGCTCTTGTGAAGGCAGACTCATCGAGGATATGGGTAGTCAGGAGGAGGGGAAAATCCATTCAAGGCAAAGCCCCTCTTCCACTTGGAAGAGGGGCTTCGGGTATCGCTGCATTTCCACAGGGTGGGTAACGCTAAGGGGATAGACCGTTTGCCAACCCCATCAATGGGTGCGTCACCCCCACAACAGATCTCGGTGAGCCTAGGGCATCGGTGCAGGATGGAGCGCAACCCGGTTTCTTCGTCGGTGCACCGAGGGGAGTTGACTTTTCCAAACGTAGAAATCGGGTTTCTATACCGGTCTTCTAGTCGCGGTTGATGGCGATCAGCAGACGCAGGATGAAGATGAACAGGTTGATGTAGGTGAGGTACATCGACAGGGCTGCCGAGAGGTATTGCTCATCTTTGTAGGTGCGGGGCAGGATGAAGAAATCCACCACGGAAGCGCCCACAAACACCAACACCCCAAAGGCGGAGATGGCGATATCCAAAAACTGGGGTACGCCGCCACCGAAGAGGGCAAAGAGAAACTGACCCACCACGGCAATCAGCACGGCGACCACGCCCATGCCAATGGTGCGGGTGAGGGCAAAGCCGTCTTCCTCGGAGAGGTTGGAGCCAATTTGCCGGGCGGCGATGAACACCACTCCACAGGCCAAGGCGGCGGAACCAATGCCCATAATGCCCACGCCAGCGGTGCCCAGGGCGACGTAGATGAGGCCGCTGAGGGTGTAGCCCGTCAACAGGCTATAGGTGGCCAGGAGGGGCAGGGCGGTGCTGTTTTTTTCCTGGTTGGCAATGCCGCTGGCCACGAAGAACAGCGCGATTTGGGCCACCAAGGCCACCCAGAAGGTGGGCATGAAAATGGCGGGGTTGCTGGCCATCACACTGAGGCCACCAAAGGAACCCAGGGCCGTTAGAACCAGGCCACCACCGACAAAGGGTAGGGCGTTTTTGATAACGTTGGGGCCAATGAGGGATTGACCTTTCGCCTTTTGAATGGCTTCACGGAAATTGCTGGTGTTACTCAAAGCCGTATCCTCGTACGTCACGATAAGTGGGTTAACCTTGTCCAAAATCAATCGGTGCATCAAGCTGGGCCTAGCGACCCTTGCCGTTTTGATCTGGGACAGTGAAAGAAGGTTCAAGATTTCGAGAATGCCGTCCTAGGGGGCACCTCTCGGCTCGAACCGGAGTCATATTGGGTATGGCTACTTAGATTCTAGTCAACTTTGCCGGGAAAGGCGGCTCGCCCTGGGTGGGGGAATCCCCCATGGTTTTCGTGGGTTGCCATTGAGTCTGCATCACCTAAATCTACGTGTCAGGAGTACCGCAGGAGCACCGGAGGAGGATCGCTATGGACTATCGCCTAGGTCTACCCAGTTTGAGCCTCGTGGCCAGCCTGGGGTTGCTGCCTGTCATCCCATCGGCCCCGGTATCTCAGGCTAGCCTATCCCAGCCTATTCAACCCCTGGCCAACCGGGTCATCATCATTCACCGCCCGTCCCCCTGGCCCCATCCTTGGCCCTATCCCCATCCGGTTCCCGTTCCCGCAGAGCAGCGGGTGCGGGTGGAGTTTGACGCCCTAGGCACCGACTGGGGGGCCGTTTACCTGGATGGTCGGCTGATTTACCGACCCCACAACTTCAACCGCCAGCACACCGTTCACCTGCGGCCTGGGGGCTATCGGCTAGAGGTAACTGGGGTGGTGCAGTCCGACCTTTGGGCCAGCGGCTATTTGGACATTGGCCGAGATGACTCCAACATTGTGGTGATTCGGTTCTCCAGAACAGGCGGGGTGTCGGTGTCGGGCAGTCCCTACGTTTGGATTCCTGACTAGCGCTTTGGGGTTTCCGAACTGACTGATACAACGCTGAAAAGCCTTGACTTCTGGTAGGTTGGGTGGCGCGATAGCAGAACCCAACAAGTCCGAAATCCTCGGCGAGTGTTGGGTTCCGCTTCGCTGCACCCAACCTACTGGTGTGTCAGGTAATCAGGTTTCTGCCCCACGAAAAAACCCGCCAACCGAGGCCAGCGGGGAAACGAGAATGCAGAAACTATGATGATGTGCAGCGGGAACAGCCCTAGTAGGCCAGACCCATGCTGCGGGTGGTTTCGGCACCCAGGTAAACCCGGATGCTGAGGAAGTCGGTGGGGCAAGCGGTTTCGCAACGCTTACAGCCCACGCAGTCTTCAGTCCGGGGGGAGGAGGCGATTTGGCCAGCCTTACAGCCATCCCAGGGAACCATCTCCAGGACGTCTAGGGGGCAGGCACGCACGCACTGGGTGCAGCCGATACAGGTATCGTAGATTTTGACGGAATGGGACATTGAATTTAAAACTCCAATGTTGGGTCACGACTACTGACTTTGACAGCCCTAAGGAGCCCCTTAAAAAGCGGTCAAAAGGGTCTATACAGTAAGGGTTTCCTAATCATGAACCAGTCTATAGCGAGAGTTTTCAGCTCTTATCATTGGCCCTAGCAAACCTTAATGGATCGTAATAAAGTCCCCATAGACCGCCCTCTATCCATCGCCCCAAACCCCCAGAACACCGTTTCCCTCGGATCCCTGCGTCCTTTTTAATCATTTTCTTAATAAAGTAATGTAAACCCATTCTCACCCCCGTACGGGCGCACCGCAGTGCACCAACCCCTCCCCTCATCACCTCTCTGCCAATAACCAACAACCAATAACCATTCCCCCCATGCCCACCCCCCTCTCCGAACAAATCCAATCCTTCTACGACGCATCCTCCGGCCTCTGGGAGCAAATCTGGGGCGAACACATGCACCACGGCTACTATGGCCCCATGGGCACGGTACGCAAGGATCGCCGACAGGCCCAGATTGACCTGATCGACGAATGTTTGCGCTGGGCCAACGTCACCCAGGCGGTGGATATTCTGGACTGCGGCTGCGGCATTGGCGGCAGTGCCCTGGAGTTAGCGACTCGGTTCAACGCCAGGGTGACGGGGATTACCCTCAGCCCCGTGCAGGCCAAACGGGCCACGGAGCGGGCCGAAGCGGCGGGGTTGGCCGCAGACAGCGCCCCCTGCGCCCAGTTTCAGGTAGCCAATGCCCTGCAAACTCCCTTTGCCGACGAGAGTTTCGATTTCATTTGGTCGATGGAGAGCGGCGAACACATGCCCAACAAGGCGGGCTTTTTGCAGGAGTGCCACCGCTTACTAAAGCCGGGGGGTAAGCTGCTGATGGTGACCTGGTGCCACCGCCCCACCAATTCCCTAGCAGGGCCGCTGACCGCCGCCGAACGGGGCCAACTGGACTGGATTTATCGGGTCTATGGCCTGCCCTACGTGCTGTCGCTGCCGGAGTATGAAATCATTGCCGAAAATGTGGGTTTCCAGCAGGTGCAAACCGCCGACTGGTCTCAGGCGGTGGCCCCCTTTTGGGATGAGGTGATTGCCTCGGCCTTCAGTTGGGAAGCGGTGACGGGGCTGATCCAGGCGGGGCCAGAAACCATCCAGGGTGCCCTGGCCCTTTGGCCCATGCGGCAGGGGCTATACGGCGGGCTGATTCGCTACGGGCTGTTGCAGGCCATTCGTTAAGGAGATTTCTGGAAAACGTTCTCCCTCTCATGGTGAGCAGTGCCCACCCTACGGTGGCTATAGTCCCCGCCTAAAGCAGGGATCTTCTTGCCTAGAAATCTCCTAATATGTACAGATAGTATGTACAGATGTGCATACTAGAATTGAGATGGTTTATCAATGGGATTCAGCCAAAGCCGCCGCCAACTTGCGTAAGCACGGGGTTGACTTTGCTGATGCTGTCTCTGTTTTTTCGGATGATCTAGCCATCACAATTCCAGACGAACGCTTTGACGAAGATCGTTTTGTCACGATGGGGCTTGATGCCCTGGGAAGAGTCTTGGTGGTGGTCTACACGTTACGTGGCAACGCTATTCGAGTCATCTCCGCCCGCAAGGCAACGCGACCAGAACGCCGACAATACGAAGAGGGCTAACCATGGCAACAGAATATGATTTCAGCCAAGGCCAGCGAGGCGCGATTGACCCGGCACCCTCCGGCAAAACCCGCATCACCATTCGCCTAGATGATGACATCTTGACCTGGTTTCGGGATCAAGTGCATCGGGCGGGTGGCGGCAACTACCAGACCTTAATCAATGAAGCCCTCCGTCAGCATATTCAGGCAAACCGTGAACCCCTGGAAGCAACCCTGCGAAAAGTGATTCGTGAAGAGCTTGAACGCATTGAGCGATAAAACCCTTCGTAGAGTTGAGCCAAGAGTATTCAGCGAATTTGCCCCAACGGCTGATGGATGGACTGTATCTCGGTTAACCGCTACCTAGGGCGACCGTGATCCAGGAAGGCTAGGCCGTCACAACAGGTTCATCCACCATGGGCACAAAGCGCACGGGGATGGTGTATTCCGTGGAAAGGCCCGTGAGGTGGCGGGTGATCACCAACAGGGTTTGGCTAGAGTGGCCCACGGGTACCACCAGCTTGCCCCCCATGGCCAGTTGATCTACCAGGGCGCTGGGGATGCGGGGGGGAGCCGCCGTGACCACAATGGCATCGTAGGGGGCGTGGGTAGCCCAGCCTTCGTATCCATTGCCCTGTTTGAGGTGAATGTTTGGATAGCCCAGATGGCCTAGGGTTTGCTCGGCCCGCTGGGCCAGAGAGGTGAGAATTTCAATGGAATAGACCTCCTGGGCCAGTTGCGCCAAAATAGCCGTCTGATAGCCCGACCCAGTGCCCACCTCCAACACTTTTCCGTTGGCCGGAATGGAGGCCGCATCGGTCATAAAGGCGACAATGTAGGGCTGGGAAATGGTTTGGCCCTGGCCAATGGGAAGGGGTTCATCGGCGTAGGCCCGGTTCGCGTAGTCGGCAGGCACAAAGCGATGGCGGGGCACCGTCATCAGGGCATTAATTACCCTGGGGTCGGTGATGCCGCGCCCCACAATTTGCTGTTGCACCATTTGCTGGCGCTGTTCGGCGTATTGCCGTCCGAGGGGGCCGTGGCCTAGGGAAAAGATCATGATCGGCCTCGTGGTGGGGTGGGCAGCGGGAGGGTTAGATGCGGCGGTGTTGACATAGACCATAGCGACCTCTTAGCCCAGGCACGCCAATGAAGAGAGGGTGGCACCCCTGGGTCTACTTTGATCTTAGCGCTTGCCACTGGGGGGGAATCCCCCATTCACCCCGGTAAGATTACCCCGATCCGAGTCTGCCATTGCCTTGCCCATAGATATGGTGTTGTCCATGAAAATTCTGCTAGTAAACAGTAATTCCACCACCGCTGTCACCGACCGCATGGTGGCCATTGCCCGCACCGTTGTCGCCCCCGATACCTCTGTGGTGGGCGTCACTGCCCCTGGCCCTGCCGTCATTCGCTCCCACCTAGACTTTGCCGAGGCAGCGGTGGCCACCGTGCAAGCCCTCAAGCACCACAGCCCTGACTTTGATGGAGCCATCATCGGCTGCTTTGGCGATCCTGGGCTGAGGGCAGCTCGTGCTGAAATTGCTGTGCCGATAGTTGGGCTAGCGGAGGCCGCGATGTTGATGGCCCATACCCTGGGGGGCCGCTACAGCATTGTCACGTTCGGATCCCACAATTCGGTGACTATCGCTGACCTGGCCCGCCTCTATGGTCTCCACACCCGCCTTGCCTCGGTACGCGTTGCCGACATCCGCCATGGGGCTGTTTTAGCCAACCCAGAGGCCGCCGTAGAAGCCTGTATTGCGGCGGGGCAGCAGGCCATTTCCCAAGACAAGGCTGATGTGGTGATTTTAGGTGGTGGCCCGGTGGCGGGTTTGGCTCCCAGGATCGCCAGCGTGCTGGGGGTGCCTGTGCTAGACAGCATTACCTGCGCCACAAAGCTGGTGGAATCCCTGGTGGCCTGCAACTATCGCACCACTCGACGGGGGCTGTATCAACCCATCGAATAGGGGGGATATGATTTCAATCATCGACCCCCTAAGTCAATGGCTGATGCTCGATCCGGTTTGCTGGCTCCCGGTATCAGTGGGCGAGACAACCTCGCCCCTACGGTAGGTCTGGCGGGATTGATTGATCTCCCATCGTCAACCCGTGAAGCCCTAGTGGCTGGAGGTATTCTGCTGGGCACGATAGGCCAGCAGCCAGTTGGTCATGGTGGCGCGACGGGTGAGGCGGGGCACCAGTTGATCCACGGTGTAACCCTTGAAGCCCAGTTCTTCCTTCAGCAGTTGCTTGTACTCGGCGGGAATGGATCGGGTGAGCTGCACGGTGGCGGGTCGGCTTTCGATGAAGTTCGGCGGCTCTGGATACTTCTCCACCCAGGCCGGATCCACCGCTGCGGTATCCCAGCCTTCCTCCGTGGGCCGATAGCCCAGGTAGTGCCACACCAGACGGTTCACAGTATCGTCGTCCAGTTCGTTGTTCAAAATCGCCCAGAGGGTATCGTTAGTCAGGTCAGGAAGCGTCGTCATTGGGTGCAATCGTAATCAGGACAGGGGTAGGGGCATGATTCTTGTGCCCAAGCCAAAGGATAGGGGTAGGGGCGTGGTTTCCACGTCCAAGGGCTGAGCTTAGCCGAGGTCTTGGCACAGTTGCCGGAAGTGGTCGCCACGGGCCTCAAAGTTGGGGTATTGGTCAAAACTGGCGCAGGCCGGAGACAGCAGGACAACGCTGGCCCCCAAGCTAGGCGCAATTTCCTGACTGCGGCGCAGGGCACGATCCATGGTTTCTACGATTTCATAATCCCGGTAGCCGACTTCCTCTAGGCGGCGGGCGAACTGGGGGGCGGCATCGCCAATCAGCAGCACCGTAGCGGCCCGTTCCTGAATGCGCTGGAGCCAGGGGCCATCGTCGCCTTCCTTGGCTTCGCCCCCGGCAATCAGTACGGCGGGGCTGGCGACCGAACGCAGGCCCACTTCGGCGGCATCGTAATTCGTCGCCTTGGAATCGTTGATAAAGTCAATGCCCTGCCAGGTGCAGATGTGCTCTAGGCGATGGGGCACACCGGGGAAATTGGCCACTCCAGCGGCGATGGCGGCGGGGGCGATATTGGCTAAACAGGCGGCGGCCACGGCCATCAGCAGGTTTTGCAGGTTGTGGTCGCCCACCATTTTCAGGGCATCGGCGGCGACGATGGGCTGGCCCTTAAACATTACCCAGCCGTCTTCGATATAGGTAGTGGGCACCAGGGAACCGAGGGCGGTTTTGCCCCCCACGCTCGTCCAGTGGGCCTGGGGAAATTCGGCGGGGATATGCTGGCGTAGGTAGGGATCGTCGCCGTTGAAGATGGCAAACTCCGACCGTTGCAGTAAAGAGGCTTTGATGCGGGCGTAGTTGTCGAGGGTTTTGTGGCGTTGTAGGTGGTCGGGGGTGAGGGTCGTCCACAGGCCAATGCGCGGCGTGAGGGTGGCCGAGGCTTCGATTTGGTAGCTGCTGAGTTCGGCGATCACCCAGTCCGGTGCGGGAGTTTGCAGGCCCAGTTCGCAGGCGGCGTGGCCAATGTTGCCACAGGCGGGGGCGTCATACCCCGTAGCCTGAAAAATGGCCGCGACGAGGGCCGTTGTGGTGGTTTTGCCATTGGTGCCCGTAATCCCCACCCAGGGCTGGTTTTGTAGCGTTAACCAGGCCAGTTCCATTTCGCCCATCACCTCCAGTCCGGCGGCGCGGGCTTCTACTAGGGCGGGCAAATCCCAGGGCACCCCAGGGCTAACCACGACGCGGTCGGGCCGATCTTCTGGCGTAACCGCAAAACTATGGCCCAGCTTTACGGTCACTCCTGCCGCCTGGAGTTCGGCCTGTTGATCCGTCGCTAGGGGTGTAGCATTGCGATCACTCAGCACCACCGCCCAGCCCTGCTTTCGCAGCAACCGAGCCGCAGCAATGCCGGATTTTCCTAAGCCGATCACATGGGCCTGTTTCATGGCAACCTTTCCCAATGACATCGCCCCATCACGCGCTAGGGCATGGGTTTTAATCAGAAAAATCATACCCCGGACGGTTGCCCTAACCCGCATTCTCTAGGGCGATAGGTTGCAGGCTTGGGTCAGTATCAGGGTGCTAACGGTGACTCTATTTATAATGAACCTATCCCGTGTGGTGGAGGGCCGCGATGCTCGACCTTGATATTAGCCAACTGCCCACCAGCGACGAACTCCCCTGCTCCGACGATACCCCGGTGGACAACGAAGACCAGAATTGGCTGCCCAACCTGCTGCTGTTTATCTTGGACTACCTCTGGAAAGACCGCCAGGACTGGTTTTTTGCCGTGGATATGGGTGTTTACTACACCACGGGCGAAGATTATCGTGTGCCCATCGTCCCCGATGGTTTCCTGAGTTTGGGCGTGGAGCGGCGCAAGGGCGGACGGTCGCGCAACAGCTATGTGACCTGGGAAGAAAACGGGGTGCCGCCAATTTTGGCCCTGGAAATGGTGTCCCAAACCCCCGGTGGCGAGTATGGCCCCAAAATGGAGATCTACGCCAAGCTGGGGGTGCTGTACTACGTCATCTACAACCCCAACTTTTGGCGGCGAGACAAACACCTACCCTTCGAGGTCTACAAGCTGGTGGGCAAGGATTACCAATTGCAGAGCGGTGAACCCTTCTGGATGCCGGAAATTGGCCTAGGTCTGGGGCGCTGCACGTTACCCACCGACCCCATCAACCGAGAAGCCTTGGGCTGGTTTAATCAACAGGGCCAGCGTTACCCCACCCCCGCAGAACGGGCCGAGCGTCTAGCTGAAAAGCTTAGGGAGCTAGGCATAGACCCCGATACCCTGTAAGCCGTGGTTGCCTCCGACGGGCATGATCCATAATGAAGCTACCCTGCATGGTGGAGGGCCGCGATGCTCGACCTTGATATTAGCCAACTGCCCACCAGCGACGAACTCCCCTGCTCCGACGATACCCCGGTGGACAACGAAGACCAGAATTGGCTGCCTAACCTGCTGCTGTTTGTGCTGGAATATCTCTGGAAAGACCGCCAGGACTGGTTTTTTGCCGTGGATATGGGCATTTACCATACCACGGGCGAAGATTACCGTGTGCCCATCGTCCCCGATGGATTCCTGAGCCTAGGCGTGGAGCGGCGCAAGGGCGGACGGTCGCGCAACAGCTATGTGACCTGGGAAGAAAACGGGGTGCCGCCAATTTTGGCACTGGAAATGGTGTCCCAAACTCCCGGTGGCGAGTATGGCCCCAAAATGGAGATCTACGCCAAGCTAGGGGTGCTGTACTACGTCATCTACAACCCCAACTTTTGGCGACGAGACAAACACCTACCCTTCGAGGTCTACAAGCTGGTGGGCAAGGACTATCACTTGCAGAGCGGTGAACCCTTCTGGATGCCGGAAATTGGCCTAGGTCTGGGACGCTGCACCTTGCCCACCGACCCCATCAACCGAGAAGCCCTCGGCTGGTTTAATCAACAGGGCCAGCGTTACCCCACCCCCGCAGAATTGGCTGAGCAAGGGATCGAACGGGCAGAGCAGGAGCGCCAACGGGCCGAGCGTTTGGCCGAGAAACTGCGGGAACTGGGCATTGATCCCGATTCCCTGTAGGGGCTTGGCTGGGAAAGTGGCTGGTCAGGTTTCCAGAGATTCGACGATTGCGGACGCCCTAGGATAGCCCTAGGGGCACGGTGGCGTGGGCTTGCACCAGGGCTTCGGCTTGGGCGGCGGGGAGAGATCGGGCAATGAGGAATCCCTGGATCGCGTCACAGCCCAGAGTTCGTAAGCGTTGGGCTTGGAACTCGGTTTCGACGCCTTCGGCCACCACGGTCATACCGAGGGATTTGGCGATTTGAATGATGGCGGTGACGATACTGACATCATCGTGGTCGATGTCGATGTTTTCGACGAAAGATTGATCGATTTTGAGGGTGTTGATGGGGAAGCGTTTGAGGTAGCTGAGGGAGGAATAGCCCGTACCGAAGTCATCCACGCTGATGCTAACCCCCCGCCGCTGTAGGGTGGAGAGGGTGTTGAGGACGACCTCCACGTTGGACAGCAGCAGGCTTTCGGTGACTTCTAGGCCCAGGTTGGTGGCGGATAGCCCGGTACGCTGAAGCATGGCATCTACCTGGTCGGGAAATTCGGCCTGCTCGAACTGGGCGGCGGCGACATTGACGTTCATCCTCAGTCGCCGAGCCGCTGACCAACGCTGGCACCAATCAGCCATTTGGCCACAGGCGGTTTCAAAAATCCAATGGCTGAGGGGAATGATTAACCCGGTTTCCTCCGCCAGGGGGATAAATTCGACGGGGGGAACCAGGCCTCGCTGGGGATGCTGCCAGCGAACGAGGGCCTCGAAGCCCAGGAGGGTCTGGTCGGCTAGGTGAACTATGGGCTGGTAGTGCAGGATGAACTCTTGGCGGTCTAGGGCTTGGCGCAGGTGGGTTTCTAGCTCAAAAAGCTGGATCGCACTTTCGTGCATGGCAGGGTTAAAAATCACGTAGTCCGACGATGGCCCCCTGGCCTTGGCTTGGTACATGGCGTTGTCGGCGTCGCGCAGCATATCTTCGCCCCGGTCGTATTGGGGGCTGGCCAGGGCAATGCCTAGGCTGGCGGTGCTGAAGAGGGTGTGTCCCATCACCGAAAAGGGCGTTTTGATGTCGGTCTGGATGCGTTCGACCACATGGATCGCTTCATTGAGGTTGGCGATGCGATCTAGCAAAATCACAAACTCATCTCCCCCCAGGCGGGCCACGGTGTCCACTGTTCGCACATGGCGCATCAGAATTTGGGCAATTTGAACGAGCAACTGATCCCCCACCAGGTGCCCCAGGCTGTCGTTCACCACCTTGAAACGATCTAGGTCAATAAAGATAACCGCAAACATCTGGTCGGGGTAGCGTTTGGCCCGTTGCAGCGACTGATCCAGCCGTTCGATAAATAGAGTGCGGTTGGGCAATCCAGTCAGGGCATCGTGGAGGGCTTGGTGGCGCAGTTCTTCCTCGGCCAGCTTGCGGTCGCTAATGTCGATAAACGTCACCACCACCTGGGTCATCCGCTGGTGGTCATCAAAGGTGGGGAAGGCATTGATTAAGGCCCAGGTGCAATCCCCTGGCTGGTCAGAATGGCGAATACCCAGCAGTTGATTTTCCATGGGGCGGCCCGTAGCCAACACCCGATTCACCGGATACTGCTCCACCGGAATCAGCGTCCCGCTTTCATCCACCAAGGGCCAGGTGGGTGCCAAGGCTCCGTAGCCAACAACGGCCTCTGCCGATACCCCCAGCAGTTTGGCCCCCATGCGGTTGCACATGGTAATTGTGGTATCCGGCGCATGAACTACCACTCCGGCCTGAAGGTGATCCACCAATAAACGGTAGTTAGCCTCGCTGTGGCTCAGTTGTTGCAGGGCCAGCGCCAAGGATTGGGCCTGTTCCTGGAGAGATTGATTGGCCAAGGCCAGGGCTTCGGTGCGTTCCTCCACCCGCTGCTCTAGGGTCACGAAGCTACAGCGCACCTGATCCACCATGTGGTTAAAGGCTTGGGCCACCGCCGCAAATTCGTCCTCCCCGGTAATTTCCAGGGGGTGATCGAGGTCTTGCTGGGCAATTCGTTCCGCCGCTTCCACCATTAGGGTGAGGGGATGGATAATCCGCCGCCCCAGGATCACACTGGCCCCCACCGCCAACGCTAGCGCACTCAGAGCCGTGGCTACCAGGGCCGCACTACTCTGACGGGCGGTGCGATTCAAGGTTAGTTGGGCCGCTTCAGACTGCTCTTCGGCCCGCTGGCCAATTCCGGTCAAAATTTGGTTGATGTCTCGGTTAATGTTGCTGGCCACAATCCGGTTTACCTGCACCTGCTGATCCAGCAACAGCACCGCCCGCAGGGAATCGAGGTAGTTCTGGGCAAGGCGCTGGGGAGAGTCTGGATCCTCGGTGGCTGGCATTTCCCCCAGATTCGCCTCTAGCTGGTCTAGCCCTTGGTAGAGCGCATTCAGGTGAGTGGGATTTTGGCTATTCAGGTAGGTTTGCTGTTGGGCCAGGAGTTGCCACACCTGTTGATCAAGCTCGGTTTGGGCCAAACGACCGTTCTCTGGCAACGTCTCTAGAACCGCCTGGGCCTGGGCATAGAGATCGAGGTTGGCCTCGCTGTTGACGATCTGATGCACCGTATTCTGAAAAGCGAGATCGTAGTTATTAAATAGAGACTCTAGCAGCCCTAGGGCCTGGTCTAACTCCGGAGACTGATCGGCTAGACCCTGAAGATCGGCTAAGTTTTGCTGCACCTGGGCCAGATAGTAACGATTGGATTGGATGTTGTTCTGGCCGTTGTTCTGGCTGTGGATGCCCTCTCCCCCCTGTCGCCAGGTGCCGAAATAGCGTTGTTCCGCCTGACGGGCCAGCAGAAAATTGCTTTTGAGCTGTAAGCTCAACTCCTGCACCTGCTGGGCTTCGGCCAGGGTGGCTTGGCTGTAGTAGTAAAACCGCTGCAAACTGATGTAGCTAATGGCTGCACTCAGCCCGTGGAGCACCAAAATCACCCCAAAGCCCAGCCGCAACTGGCTGCGAATGGTTTTAGGCAGACAACCACGAATTCGGTCTAGGGTCATTGTCCCTCCTCGGCCTGGGCGAATTGTTGGAGCACCTGGGCCTGGAGTTGGGCAGCGGCGACCCTAGGGTCTTCGCCGTCGTAGATACGGTGGATGGTTTCGGCAATGGCGAGGGCCACCCGATTCCATTGGGGATGGAACACCGCCGTGGGCCGCGAGGTGCGCATGGCGGTCTGTACCGCCAGGGCGTAGTCAAGGTTCATGGCTTCGGTGTAGACCGAGGGCGTGAGCCAGGTGGAAAAACGCGGTGCGCCCCCCGTTGCTACGGCAATTTTGGCCTCCATGGCAGATTGGGTGGCCCATTGAATCAACAACCAAGCCGCCTGGGGATGGGGTGATTGTTTCGAGATGCCCAGCCCCCACAGCCAATGTCCGGTCAGGCTTTGGGTCTGCACCCTAGGCAGCACGGCATAGCCCACCTCTCCAGCCAGGGTAGAGGTTTCGGGATTTTCAAAATCGGGGCCAAACAGGCTGGCATCAATGTAAAAAGCCGCTTCCCCATCGCGGAACCGATGGGTGGCCTCGGCCCAATCCATCTGTTTAATATGGGGTGGCCCTGCCCGCATCAGGTTGGCATAGGTGATCAGCCCCTCCACAATGCGCGGATCGGTGAAGCGGGGGCGGCTCCAAGCGCCATCAAACCAGACATTAAAGGGCAGCGGCGTCGGCTCGGTACCCCAGCCGTTCAAAATAATTCCCGTTACCGTATCAATAATCGTGTCGGAGGGAATGCCCCGCAGCACCATGCCGACGGCCTCACCGCTGGCGTTGATCCGAGTCGCCGCCTGCACCAGTTCGGCCATGGTTTGGGGCACCTGCCCGCCCAAAAACCGATTTACCAGTCGCTTGTTGTAGAACAGGAGATAGACCTCCACCGTGGCCGGAATGCCAAATAATTCTGCTTCGGCCTGCCCTGGGGGATACATCGCCGCCAGCCGAAACCCCTCTGGAAAGTCGTAGAGGTTGTAGTCGCGGGCGGTGAGGCTGGGATCGTGGATGAAGGGGGTGAGGGAATGCAGCCGTTCCCCTTGCCAAAGGCGATAGGCGGTGGAATCCATGGGCAGAAAGAAGGCATCAACCTCTTGGGGGCGGCTGTTGAGGGTGGCCTCCAGCTCATTAAAGTAGTCCGGTTCCGCCACCGTTTGGATCCTCAAGGTCATCCCCGTCAGCGTTTCAAACTCCTTTAAGTAGGGCCGCACACCCTGCGTCCAAGGATGATCGTTTAACAACAGCCGCAGTTCGGTGCCTGCAAATTGCCGCCACATCTCCCCCACGGGCGGCAAACTTGGCTCCGGAGCATCGGAGTCTAGGGGAGCTGCACAGGTACTTGCCAAGCTGGGCAATACCCCTGCCGCCAGGGCCAATTTCAACAGATGTCGCCGGGGAATTCGCCCCAGGGAATACGCAGGTTTGGGCATGGGTCTCCCTTCAAGCCACCAAAAAACAACCGCCAACCACCGACCCACACCCCATTGTTCACCGCAGGCAGCCCCAATGGGGAGAAGGGGGGATCGTTCTCCGGGCATCGGCGGCTATGCGATGGGCAGCCCCGATCAGGCAAGTCCATGCTTTCCATCGGGAAAAGACTGGGAAACCATGGCAGCTCGTTACAATCCTCAATAATTTGTTGCGGCTCCTGACTGAAGCAGATGCTTCCATCATTCCCCAAAAAACAGCCTCCGCGCACAGCCGAGGATATGCCGATCAAAACCCTCGCTACCACGTCTATGGAAAATCCATGTTAGGTCAGCATTTTCTATCGTAGTCCTTTGTTCTTCTCATCCTTGATTAACATTTGTTTACAAAAGTCGAGATTGGCCGCTGTTTTTCGGCGAAAACTTGAGATTTTTATTGAGTTTTGTTAATGCCCCCCATGTCAGAGTTCAATTTTGTGATCGGAGTATTTTTGGAATGCCCGTAAATCAAGGGTTTCCGCAGCTTGAATTATTGTTAACCTCTGCCAAGAACCGTCAATTTACGAGACTATAATGCTCAAGAGCAATCACCGTCCTAGTAGCGGTTATACCAACAGACCCTAGGGTCGCAGGTATAGTTCACACTCAAGGCGATATGATTCTCGCTGTTTGCTTTTGTCTAGAGAGAGGAGAGTCTCCATGACAACTACCCCGCGCGAGCGGGAGGCGAAGGTCAAGGTCACCGTTGATAAGAACCCAGTGCCTACTTCCTTCGAGAAGTGGGGCAAGCCGGGTCACTTTGATCGGACTTTGGCCAAAGGCCCCAAAACCACCACTTGGATTTGGAACCTCCACGCCGACGCTCACGATTTCGATAGTCATACCAGTGACCTAGAAGACATTTCGCGCAAGATCTTTAGTGCGCACTTCGGTCACCTAGCCGTCATCTTTATCTGGCTTAGCGGCATGTACTTCCATGGCGCTAAGTTTTCCAACTACGAAGCCTGGATGACCAACCCCACGGGCTTCAAGCCCAGCGCCCAGGTCGTTTGGCCCATCTTTGGCCAAGAGATCCTGAACGCCGATGTGGGTGGCGGTTTCCAGGGGATTCAAATTACCTCTGGTCTATTCCAACTGTGGCGGGCCTCCGGCTTCACCAACGGCTTCCAGCTCTACTGCACCGCCATTGGTGCCCTCGTGATGGCTGGCCTAATGCTGTTTGCGGGCTGGTTCCACTACCACAAGGCCGCTCCCAAGCTGGAATGGTTCCAAAACGTGGAATCGATGATGAACCACCACCTGGCGGGCCTGCTCGGTCTGGGCTGCCTGGGTTGGGCCGGTCACCAAATCCACGTCTCGCTGCCTGTAAACAAAATGCTGGATGCGGGCGTGGCTCCGCAGGATATCCCCCTGCCCCACGAGTTCATCCTGAATAAGAGCTTGATGGCGGATCTGTACCCCAGCTTTGCCGAGGGTCTGAAGCCCTTCTTCACCCTCAACTGGGGCGTGTACTCCGACTTCCTTACCTTCAAGGGTGGGATCAACCCCGTCACCGGTGGTCTGTGGCTGTCTGATACGGCTCACCACCACCTGGCGCTGGCGGTTCTCTTCATCGTTGCGGGCCACATGTACCGCACCAACTGGGGCATCGGCCACAGCATGAAGGAAATCCTGGAAGGCCACAAGGGCGACCCCCTACTGTTTGGTGGCAAGGGCCACGATGGCCTGTACGAGAACCTGACCACCTCCTGGCACGCCCAGTTGGCGGTTAACCTGGCCATCCTCGGTTCCATCACCATCATCGTGGCGCAGCACATGTACGCCATGCCTCCCTATCCGTACATCGCGACGGATTACCCCACCCAACTGTCGCTGTTTACCCACCACATGTGGATTGGCGGCTTCCTGATTGTGGGGGCTGCGGCCCACGCCGCCATCTTCATGGTGCGCGACTACGATCCCGCCGTGAACATGGATAACGCCCTGGATCGGATGCTCCGTTCCCGCGATGCGATTATCTCCCACCTCAACTGGGTGTGTATTTTCCTCGGCTTCCATAGCTTTGGTCTGTACATCCACAACGACACCATGCGGGCTCTGGGCCGTCCCCAGGATATGTTCTCGGATTCCGCGATTCAGCTTCAGCCCATCTTTGCTCAGTGGGTGCAAAGCTTCCACGCCGCTGCCGCTGGCGGTACCGCTCCCAACGCCCTAGCTGGGGTTAGCCCCATCTTCGGTGGCGATGTGATTGCGGTGGCTGGCAAAGTGGCGATGATGCCCATGACCCTCGGCACCGCCGACTTCATGGTGCACCACATCCATGCCTTCACCATTCACGTGACGGCGCTGATTCTTCTCAAAGGCGTGCTGTACGCTCGCAGCTCTCGTCTGGTGCCCGACAAAGGCGAACTGGGCTTCCGGTTCCCCTGCGATGGCCCCGGTCGGGGTGGCACCTGTCAGGTTTCCGGTTGGGACCACGTGTTCCTGGGCCTGTTCTGGATGTACAACTCCCTGTCCATCGTGATTTTCCACTTTAGCTGGAAGATGCAGTCCGACATTTGGGGTACCGTTAGCCCCGATGGCACCGTGTCTCACATCACGGGCGGTAACTTTGCCCAAAGCGCCATCACCATCAACGGTTGGCTGCGCGACTTCCTCTGGGCACAGGCTTCTCAGGTGATTGGTTCCTACGGTTCCGCCCTGTCGGCCTACGGCCTCATGTTCCTGGGTGCCCACTTTGTTTGGGCCTTCAGCCTCATGTTCCTGTTCAGTGGTCGCGGCTACTGGCAAGAGCTGATCGAGTCCATCGTCTGGGCTCACAACAAACTCAAGGTGGCTCCCGCCATCCAGCCTCGCGCTCTGAGCATCACTCAGGGTCGGGCGGTGGGTGTGGCTCACTACCTCCTCGGAGGCATTGCCACCACCTGGGCCTTCTTCCTGGCTCGTATCATCGCGGTGGGCTAGGTTTCTCGTCATGGAATCTCCTGGGGGGAAACCCAGGGCAGACACATCGGTCAGCCCCTACGGGTTTCTCCCTACCAGCCGCAACATGACTCAAATGTCGTACTAAATCCGTTTTGATTCATGGCAACTAAATTCCCTAAATTTAGCCAGGATCTGGCAGCCGATCCGACCACACGGCGGATCTGGTACGGGATTGCCACCGCCCACGACTTTGAAAGCCACGATGGCATGACGGAGGAGAATCTTTACCAAAAGATTTTCGCCTCCCACTTCGGCCACCTGGCAATCATCTTCCTGTGGACTTCGGGCAACCTGTTCCACGTCGCCTGGCAAGGTAACTTCGAGCAGTGGATCAAAGATCCGCTCAACGTCAAGCCCATCGCCCACGCGATCTGGGATCCCCACTTTGGTCAGCCTGCGGTAGACGCCTTCTCCCAAGCTGGTTCCTCTACGCCTGTTAACGTCGCCTTCTCCGGGGTTTACCACTGGTGGTACACCATCGGGATGCGCACCAACACCGACCTGTACTCCGGGGCTGTGTTCCTGCTGATTCTGTCCGCCATCTTCCTGTTTGCAGGTTGGCTGCACCTTCAGCCCAAGTTCCGCCCCAGCCTGTCCTGGTTTAAGAACGCTGAATCTCGCCTTAACCACCACCTGGCGGGTCTGTTCGGCGTCAGCTCCCTAGCTTGGACGGGTCACCTGGTACACGTCGCCATCCCCGAATCTCGCGGTGTCCATGTGGGTTGGGATAACTTCCTTTCCATGAAGCCCCACCCCGAAGGTCTGATGCCCTTCTTCACCGGAAACTGGGGCGTGTATGCCCAGAACCCCGATACCTCTAGCCATGTCTTCGGCACGGCGACCGGCGCGGGTTCTGCCATCCTCACCTTCCTGGGTGGGTTCCATCCCCAGACCGAGTCTCTGTGGTTGACCGACATGGCTCACCACCACCTGGCCATCGCGGTGATCTTCATCGTGGCTGGGCATATGTACCGCACCAACTTTGGGATTGGCCACAGCATCAAGGAAATCTTGAATGCCCACAAGCCCCCCGCAGGCGGTCTCGGTGAAGGCCACAAGGGTCTCTATGACACCCTGAACAACTCCCTTCACTTCCAACTGGCGCTGGCCCTGGCTAGCCTCGGTGTAGTCACCTCCCTGGTGGCGCAGCACATGTACGCGCTACCTCCCTACGCCTTCATGGCCAAGGACTACACGACCATGGCGGCCCTGTACACCCACCACCAGTACATCGCTGGCTTCATCATGGTGGGGGCCTTCGCCCACGGTGCCATCTTCCTGATCCGGGACTACGATCCCGCTGCTAACAAGAACAACGTCCTCGACCGCGTTCTTCAGCACAAGGAAGCCATCATCTCCCACCTAAGCTGGGTGTCCCTGTTCCTGGGTTTCCACACCCTGGGTCTGTACGTCCACAACGATGTGGTGGTGGCCTTTGGCACCCCCGAAAAGCAAATCCTGGTTGAGCCTGTCTTCGCCCAGTTCGTGCAAGCGGCCTCCGGTAAACTGCTCTACGGCTTCGATACCCTGCTGTCCAATGCCGACAGCGTGACCCAAACCGCCAACGCCGTTTGGCTGCCCGGCTGGTTTGAGGCCATCAACAGCAACGCCAACTCGCTGTTCCTGACCATTGGCCCTGGCGACTTCCTGGTGCACCATGCCATCGCCCTGGGTCTGCACACCACCACCCTAATTCTGGTCAAGGGTGCTCTGGATGCCCGTGGCTCCAAGCTGATGCCCGACAAGAAGGACTTCGGCTACAGCTTCCCCTGCGACGGCCCTGGCCGTGGCGGCACCTGCGACATCTCCGCTTGGGATTCCTTCTACCTGGCGATGTTCTGGATGCTGAACACCATCGGCTGGACCACCTTCTACTGGCACTGGAAGCACCTCAGCATCTGGTCTGGTAACGTGGCTCAATTCAACGAGTCCTCTAACTACCTGATGGGCTGGCTGCGCGACTACCTGTGGCTCAACAGCTCTCAGCTCATCAACGGCTACAACCCCTACGGCATGAACAACCTCGCCGTCTGGGCCTGGATGTTCCTCTTTGGACACCTGGTTTGGGCTACCGGCTTCATGTTCCTGATCTCCTGGCGGGGTTACTGGCAAGAGCTGATCGAAACCATCGTGTGGGCGCACGAACGCACTCCCCTGGCGAACCTGGTTCGCTGGAAGGACAAGCCCGTTGCTCTCTCCATCGTTCAAGCTCGTCTGGTGGGTCTGGCTCACTTCACCGTGGGTTACATCCTCACCTACGCCGCCTTCCTAATCGCCTCCACCTCCAGCCGCTTCGGCTAAGGCTCGGCCTAGTTAGGTAAACACATTCAGCCCTCCTCGGTGTTCTGCTCCGGGGAGGGTTGTTTTATAGTGATGGCTACATCAGGCGGGTTGGATAGACGCAATGCCTCAACGAGATTCAATTCACTATGCGGTTAGGCAAGCGTTGATTAACGATGGCTGGAGCATTACCGCCGATCCCTACGTCATCTCCTACGGAGAGCGCTTCCTGTTTATAGACCTGGGTGCGGCTGAAACATCGGGTGATAATGGAAGAGAGTCGCGCTTTATTGGGGCTCAGCGTGGCGCTAGTCAAATTGCTGTTGAGGTAAAAGAGTTTCGGCGGGCATCGGCCATTGCTGATTTAGAACAGGCTATTGGTCAGTACGTGCTCTATCGCCTATTGTTGAATCAAGTTGATCCAGAGCGCGATCTATATTTAGCGATTGATGAGAATACCTTTGCCGATATTTTTAAGGAACCCATTGGGGAACTGGTAATACGCGACCTGCCACTAAATTTGCTGATCGTAGATGTAGAACTCTCGGAGGTAACGCAGTGGATACCCCCACGACGGATCGAGACATTGTGAAGCAAGTGATTGAGCGCTACGCCAAATTTGTGCCATCCCACGGCAATATTCGCCTAGATACCGTCTTTGATGACCAGCAGGGGCGCTATGCGCTGATGCAAGTCGGTTGGGATAGAGGCCGACGAGTAAGAGGCAACTTGATTTACGTCACCCTTCAGCAGGGCCAAGTCTGGATTGAGTATGACGGTATGGAACAGGGAATTGCCCAAGACCTGATTCAAGGTGGTATTGCTCCGGAGCGTATTGTCCTGAAGTTTGTTTCGGAAGCAGGTAGCCCGATCACGCCAAAGCTAGAATATGTGGGCTAAATAGTCATGGTGGATGTCATTGATGATGCCCAATTCCTAGAACAGTACCAGCGAGCTATAGAAGCCGCTAACCAAGCCAAGGCGACAGAACCTCAAGCGGTATCAGTCCACTACGACGATATAAACCGCTTGATTGTAATTCGCCTTAACAGTGGGGCATTATTTAGCTTCCCGCCAGATATCGTCCAGGGTTTAGCGGGTGCATCACCAGAAGACCTAGCAGCCGTAGAGATTACACCTTCTAGAACAGGACTGCATTGGGAAAAGCTAGATGCCGACTTCTCTGTATCGGGTCTTCTCAGTGGTCGATTCGGAACAAAAGCCTGGATGACGAAGCGACAAGAAACTGGGCAGTGCTAGTCAGATTGATTAAAGTTGTCTAGCGATAGACGAGACATTTCATAGAAAATAGAGAGCGCTACTATGACCCTTCAAGACTTAATTAAAGAAGCCCAGCAACTAACCTGGCAAGAGCAGTTTCAGTTAGCGACGCGACTATTGCAATGGGTTGAAGCTAAAATGCAAGTCC
The DNA here is from genome assembly GCA_044070495.1 of Spirulina sp. Classification (GTDB taxonomy): domain Bacteria; phylum Cyanobacteriota; class Cyanobacteriia; order Phormidesmidales; family Phormidesmidaceae; genus Nodosilinea. Next base: position 26,123 of record JBIPSI010000022.1, read on the forward strand.
AACCCTTAAAAGAGCGCCAGCCTGATTTACATCCAGATGCCTTTGTCATAGCCGATGATTTTGATGCCCCCCTCCCAGATAGCTTTTGGTTAGGCGAACCATGAAATTGTTGCTGGACACACACACGTTTATTTGGTGGGATAGCCAATCTAGTCAGATTCCCCCAGCAACGTTAGCTCTGATTAAAAAGCCTCAAAATGATCTCATGGTCAGCTTAGGCAGCATTTGGGAAATTCAAATCAAGACCCACTTGGGTAAACTTGCGCTACGGGCTCCTCTTCTAGATATTCTTCAACAGCAACAAGCTGAGAATGGACTCGTCTTGCTACCCATTACTTTGGCTCACATTGTTGAACTTGACTGCCTACCCTGGTATCACAAGGATCCTTTTGATCGTTTGCTAATTGCTCAAAGCCGTATTGAGTCAGCTATGCTTGTTAGCAAGGATACAGCCTTCCATCAATACGACTGCCAGCTAATCTGGTAAGCCTGGGTTAGAGTGATCAGTCGCTACGCTAAGTTCCTATCAGGCTATCTTTGGACATATATTTAGATCACCATGAAAATCGGAAAATTGGTTAAGCAAAACCTCCCCGGAATCTTTCGTTATTGTGAGCATGTAAATCATGACGAAATTCAGTCCCTCCTTGATCCCAAGTATTCCAAAGCTAACTTTGGGGTTAATTTCCCATTCTGCGCTCTAGTCGAAGATATTGATCAGTCGTTGTCTAAACGATATTGGACAGAGATCTATTTGGTCAGGGGAAAGCAAGTACGTATTACGAGCCAATGGTTTGAATCGAGTCGAACTCCTTTTGAAGACTACCTTTCACGCAAGAATATTGAGATTACCGTCTCTGATGATCAGGGCGACAAGGCTGTAGACCTTCAGGAATCTAGTGCCAAAAAGCCTTCTAATCGCGCTAATAGTCGTTATCGGGGGAATCCTATCGGCAATGCCCAAAACCTATTTATTAGGAATATCCTCAGCAGTCTGGGCGTCGAGTCCTTTAGTGAAGCTGATTGGAAAGCAACTAAAGAATATTTTGAAAACAAATGTGCTTATTGTGGCGCAGAGACAGACCTAGTAATTGAACACGCGATTCCCATCAATCGGGAGAAGCTTGGAGAGCATAGACTTGGAAATTTAATTCCAAGTTGCAAAGCCTGTAACACTAGTAAGGCTGGAAAGGATTTTAGAGAGTTTCTTTCAGGAGATACAGCAACTATTGAAAGAATAGAGGCTTACATGGACAGTAAAGATTATGTTCCTCTGGAAGATAACGAACAGATGAAGATGATTTTGAATATGGCTCACCGTGAAGTCTCTGCCCTTGCAGATCGATACATCACGATTATCAATGAACTCTTCTTTCTAGGATCAAATGATGAAAATGAGTAATCTTTGCATCAAATTAAGCTGATCGATTGGGAATCGGGAGCGACAGATATTTTTTATGAGATAATCTTAGAATCATGAATCGAGAAGTCACTCAAACCATTGCCTCAGAAGTACAACTATTCCAGACTCTTGATCAAAAAGAAAACTTTCTCTTTTTGATTGGTGCTTTGCTGGCCAGAGTCATCAGCCTCAAGAAAGCGTCAGAAATCATGCAGCTTGAGCCTTCGGAATTTCTCAAAATCCTCGATCTAATGGGAATTGAGTTCTCCTATCTATCTGAAGAGGATATTGAGATAGAGAAAATCTGGTGAACAGATGCAGATTGTCATTAACTCATCACCACTAATTTTCCTGGCGAAGCTTAGCTATCTTGGTCAGTTTCTTGACTATCCTGATAATTTTTATGTCCCACAATCCGTCGCAGATGAGATTTCAGCGAAACTAGATCCCGCTAGCCAGATGGTTCAAACTTTTCTTGACTCTGGTGTTCTTCAAGTTCATGTGGTTGCTCTCAGCAATCTCGCCCAAAGTCTCAATCGACGTTTAGGTCGAGGTGAGTCCGATGCAATTGCCCTAGGTATTCAACTAAACGCAGACTATGTTCTACTGGATGACCTCGCGGTGAGAAAAGAGGCCATTCGTCTTGGCTTGGCGATCAAAGGTACATTAGCTGCCATTCATAAAATGAATAGAGATAGAAAGATTATAGTTGACGACTTAGATGATCTTTATGTCCGTTGTATCGAAATTAATTTCAGAATTAAACGATCAATCTTTAATCAGATCTTTATGGATAAATAATTCTCATTTTCTGCAAGCATAGACCAATTCTACCTGTCATAGAAACTTATTCGACTTCCAATATAATGAATCCAGAGAAGGCTCGTCTAATTCAAGCTGTTGACCGATTTCCTGACTCGTTAATCAAGCCAGTGGTTGATTTTGTAGAGTTTCTGTTGTGGAGGGAAAAAGCTGCCTCTGAGGATACAGCCTCAGTTGAAAATATCCCAAATGAAGAGGATTCCGCTTGGCTCAACGCTGACCTCTCAAACTTAGGTGCCTATGAACCCTACGAATGGGCCGAGGGAGAATTGGAAGAAGGAAAGCCCGTCAAGTATATTCCTGGCAAAGGGCTTGTGATTGAAGAATGACGGAATGTCATCATTATGGGCTGATGTAAGCGGGTTGGGATAGGGGCCGATGAGTTAGCGTTACCCAACCCGGTTGTACCGGTGATGGCTAGCGTGGATCGGCAATGGCTCCCACAAACAGCAGTGTCCCCGTTGGTCGATCTCGCAGGGCCACGATGAAGGGCCGATCCACGCGCAGATCAAAGGGTTGTTCTGGATCCACGACAATGGAGGTGGGCATGATGCCGACGACGGTGGCGGCGGACGCTTCGGCCCCAGATTCCGTGACTTCCAGGGTGGTTTTGTGGCGCACCTGGTTGATGGCGGCCTCTAGGGAGGTCAGCCTAGAAAAGTCGGCGGCATTGCTGAAGGCGACTCCCATCCCTAAACGTCGCAGGGCCGGAATCAGATCCGCTTCGTAGGCGGTGGTGAAGCGGGGCAGTTGGACGATCCCTTCCCGTCGCCGAAATTGTCCCATCCAGGTGGCCCAATCTTCGGCGGCGAGTTGCGCCACCACGTCTGAAAGAGTCACCCCCTCGGCGGGAAGAATCACCTCAAAGCTAAGGGTTTCCTGTTCGCCGTAGGGTAAGCTGACGGCTTGCCATTGGTCGGTGGCAAGGTATTGAAAATTGCCCTGGCGCTGCATGGCCGGATGCTGAATCTCGCTGCCATTTGCCAAGGTAAAGGGCTGATCGGCGGTGAGGGCGGGATCAAACTCGGTCGTCCAGTCGCCCTTGAAGTACAGGGCGTTCACTAGCAAAATCAGTTGGTCAGGGTCAATTTGATCCACCAGGGTGGGAATGTGGCCACGGGTTTGATCGCTCACCCAACGGTTAATTTGATCGGAAATGGCGGCATCGGCAAAGTCCACAGCAGCCACCTCGGCCCCGTAGTATTGGGTCATGGCGGCAATGAAGGCTGGGTAAACCGGGAGGTTCTGGTTCATCCACAGGCCGTTGGCGAGGGCTAGATCAATCTCCGGTTCCGTTGCCGCCAACCGCTGCATCAGCGCTTGGTTGCCCTGGTTAATTTGGTCAAGGTCAAGCCCTTGCAGCCGCAGCGCTTCGGCCATGGCGACCTGGGTGTCTCCGGCGGCACCGTTGTAGGCCATCGAGAGCGCCATCGCCACGCTAACGGGCGAAATCAGCAGGTTTTCCTGGGGGGCTTCCTGGTGCAGTTGCCGAAATAGGGCTAACCCAAAGGCGGTTTGGGCCGTTGTGAGGGCGGGGTCAGTCATTTCAGATTGGGCCAGCAGGTCGGTTTTGGGTGCCATCGTGACATTCTCTGGAGTCGGGGGTGCGGGCGGTTGGGCTATGGACTGAACGCTACTCCAACCGCCCACCAACGCCAAAAGGCTCAGGCTGAGGGCACCATACATCCATCGTGGGGCCATCATAGGTCTCATCCTTCATTTAAGGGGCTGATCCTACCTTGGCATAGGCCCACGGCTACCCTGGGCTGGGTTACCAAATTGGAAACCCCGTTGCTGTCCAGCCCCATGGGCAGGGCACTTCGCAAATCAAATAAGAGTGCTATGAGTACATCGCGGAACGCCAACGTTGATGATTAGGCGACCCTAGACGTAAGGTTCAGGGAGGGGGTTGGCCAATGAGTATCGTCATCTCAGATGAAATTTTGCAGGCCTCTCAGCTTACACCAAGCGAATTTCGACAAGAAATCGCTATCCATCTGTTTCAAACAGGACGTTTAACGCTGGGCTACGCGAGTCGCTTAGCTGATATGCCCCTCTACGCTTTCCGCCAGCTTCTCAAACCGCGCAACATAGCCCTGTACTCCTACGATGTTGAAGATTTCGAGCTAGATTTGAAAAATCTAAGTAGCTAGGCGCAATTAAATATAAAACGCTCCAATGCATACCCTCCGCCTACACTGCGCGATTCCATGCCGTCGATCACGGCCATCGCCAAATCGTATTCGTTATCAAACATCTGACCTGCAATTTCATGGGCTTTGAGTTGCCGCCATTCCGTCTCAATTGGATACCATTCGGGAAGCAAGCTACATTTCCGAACAGTAAGGGGGCAGGAAAAATATGAACAACCCTTCTGCCAGCGAGACCACTGGTGCTGCACCAGACGACTGGTGTGTAACGACCCATTATCTTGCACCACCACGGTGATGCGCCCGGTCTCGGCTAACGTCAACGCGGCTTTCTGGGCTACCCAGTCCATCACGTCAATATAGCGATCTCCCTTGAAACCACCCTGACTCAAGGCATACTCAAACCCCTGAGCGGGTTGCCACAATCCCAACATACTCATCCGGCGACCATACTGCTGGGGCGTCTGTGACCTCCGCTTCTGCTCTCCAATGCGGCTATAGCTGTAGCTGACGGAACTCCAAAGACAGAACCCCGCTTCGTCCAGGTACTTGATCGCAACATGACCGTCCTTCGCCGCCTGCGTCAGGGTCGCTAAGTCCGCCTGCTTCAGCGCCTTTTTCACCGGGTCTTGTTTCCGTCGATGGCTATACCGGGTGCGCTTCCACCGATAGCCTTTTTTTTCAGCAAACGCCGCAACCGATCACCGCTCAAGTCAACCGAGCGCTCCTGCTTCAGCTTCTGAGCTAGTTGCACGCTGGTATAGGTTCGGGTGTCCTGGTCGAGATACGTCGTTAGATAGTCCAAGTCGGACGGCTGCCATTTGGGCTTTGCACCCCGTCCAGGGGCTTCCCAAAACCCGCCTAACCCTCCCGTTTCCCAACGCTTGAGGGTGGCCCTGACCGTGTGTTCATGGCACTCAAACAGCTCGGCAATGGCGGGAACGTTCCACCCCCGCGCATTCAGCAGCAGCATGTGGGCACGGTCACGGGTTCGATAGGGCAGGCGCTGAGCCACGCGCAGTTCGTTGAGGGTTCGCGTTTCCTCGTCTGTCAACGTAATCCGGAGGGGAGCGGGCATTGGGGGCACCATCGCCACCCTGATATTTTATGTTTAATTTGAACTATAGCGGTTCTCGATAGCATGAGATACACCGCTGCTGAGTTCTAGATCCCCCCAGTGCCTAGTGGTCTAAGTTCACGCTATCCCCCCCTTTTTAAGGGGGGCAGGGGGGATCATCGACATGTACTTGACCCGTGTGAAATCCGCTATAGCTACTTAGTAGTTGTCGAGGTCAATAAACTTATCAAATTTACCGTGACTCTAAAAACTCCTCAATAGTTAATCCGATGTCGCTTTCAATTTGTCGTAGAAGTCTAGGAGAAATGTCGCGTCCTTTGTGGAAAGGAACGGTTGTTCCCCGACCACCGTGGTGCCGAAACTGCTTGTGTGAGCCTTTTTGACGAACCTCCACAAAGCCTAGCTTTTCTAAAATACGGGCAACTTCTTGCGGTTTCAGAACGGGAGTTTTACTCATCGCTTACTGAACCACAATCTGTTGGGTACCAACAAATTCCGTTTCGTGAGCTATTTCCTCATCTTCTAGAAGCATTTCGATGACTTCACGCAGATTTTCTTGCAATTCATCCAAGGTTTCTCCTTGGGAATGTGCGCCAGGGAAGCCAGGTACATAACCAAAGTAGAGATTGGTATCGGTGTCTCGTTCGATAATTGCAGTGAAGGTTCTCATAGCTCAAATTTTTCAGTAGTTGTGATTCTTATCTGTCGCAAAGGAAGGAACCTAACTTGGCCTTCCCCCTCGCCATCGAGACCACATTCAGCGATTAAGCTACATTTCGCCTAGCCAATAGACGATCACGTATGCCCACGGGGCTAAAACGTTGCTCAGCGTCTTGTTGGATCAACTCGGCTCGCTGTTGGCGTTCTGCAAGATAAGTATGTACCTCATCTAGATGTCTGAGGTAGTAACCGATGACTAGGTAAATATCTGAAAGCTGTAGGGATGGGTACTGCTCTCCGATTTCCTCTGGTGTGAATCCTTCAAGAAAAGCCGTTACAACGGTATCTAGGGTGACGCGAGTTTTGGCGACTCGTACGACACCTTGGGGGTCGATTTCTATGGGCGCAGGTTCGAGGGCGATGGCTAGGGGCATGGATTCGATAGTTAGTTTGATAGTTGAAGGGTGGGCAGCGGCGACCCTACTGACTCTCGCAATTTGATGACGTGGGTCGTCCGGCGAAGCGGTCTACCACCCAGCCGAGAATATAGATTGCCGTGTCCTCACGAGCATCATGGGACGAGCCTGGATAACGAGCAAATTGCACATTCTCGCCAGCCTTGCAACGGCGAATGGCTTCGGCTTCGCTCAATTCAAAAGGAATCAGCGGGTCAGCAGTACCATGGGCGATTAACACAGGAACCTCAATAGGATCGCTCGGTGTATTTTCCTCGAACAATGTAATCCAGGGTTCGGCTTTGAGAATATCGACACTCAGGTATTGTTTTGGTGTTCGCAACGTATTCAGAATAGGAAGAAACCCGGCTGGGGCCGTAAAACATGGTTCAACCATACGGTCGAATGCGGCCCGCTCTTCCGGTTTGATAATGGCGTTAAGATCGGCGTCTGGATAAACCACATCCCACGCCGCAAAGACGTAGCCTAGGAAAATTCCTCCCCCTGGCTTATCTAAATTAAACTCTGCAATACCCCGCAAATTGATAGCTGGAGCCGAGGCCGCCGCCCCCAGCAACGTCAGCTCAGACGCATAGGTTTTCGCCCGTTGAGCTGTCCAAAGCGCACTATTTCCGCCCTGGGATGCCCCCCAGACAACGAATTTATCCCCTGCACTCACCTCAGCAATCTGGCGGGCGGCCCGTACCGAATCGAGCACACTTTGCGCCGCCACTGGCCCCACCATATAGGGATGAGTGCCGGGAGTGCCGAGGCCCGGATAGTCGGTAATGGCGACCACAAAACCTTCCGCCAGCATTTGCTCAATCGCCGGAGTTTGTTGGTAGGGGTCTGAGGTATGGCTGACACCGCATTCGGGGCGAATACCCGTCGTACCGTGGGCCCAGGCGATGATGTGGCGCGGTTCAGTCGGGGCTTCCTGGGGCGCAACAATGGTACCCGTCACCGCAATGGGTTGCCCATCCAAATCCGTTGATAGATACATCACCCGCCAAGCTTGTGCCTCTTCGGGTAGGTTGCTGGGCAGCGGTTCTTGCCGAAGAATGCTACCTGGTTCGCCTGGGGGAAGCGGTTGAGGAGGCGTATAGAACTGCGATGGCTTTTGCGGAGTGGCGGCTCGATGATATTTGATTAAAACAGTAATCAGGATACCAATGGCACCAAGAATCACGATTGCCGCTACAAGAAGCACCCATCGGTTTGGGCTTCGCCAAATTCTCACCATTTGTGTGTACCTATGGCGCTCCAACTCACTGGGTGATGTAGCCACCAGCTAAGCATCGAGCGTTAGATTTGCTAGATAGCCAATGCTACAGCAATTATTATTCAGCGGGTTCACGAGATAAGAGCCATATCTTAAGGAATTTAACATAATCTTTGCTAGAGAAGATCACAACTTAGGGGTGTTATCCAGTCGATTTATAAGAGTTAGATGGTGGGCAGCGACTACTCTACTGACTAGCTTAGATTAAGGAAGGAATATCGCTCAGTATTAACCATGGTCTTGAGTTTTGGCAGACTGTAAAGCTTTTAACATCGTATCTGCGGCTTCGTCTGCACCATAGGGCGACCATACAGGATAAGCCTGATCTGGTTTAATCAGGTCGATTTCCTGCTGGGCAAGTTCTGAGATCAGCAGTTTCATGATGTAGAACTTGTCTGAGCGACTTAGCTCTCTTAAGGTCGAAATCAGCTCTGTTGAAACCATAATGATTACTCCAAATAAATGACTTTAGTAGAGATAAGAATGGCTAGATAGCGCAAATGATAGCGATCAGCGTCAGCCGATCATCGGGCGGCAAGCTAAGGACTTGTGATTTGAGTTCTTGTGACAACATAGTCTGAGCCTAGTCTATGGGAGTCGGTTTCTATGGGTGCGGGTTCAATGGCGATGGACATAGATTTAATTAATCTGAGTGGTGGGCAATGCTCACCCTACGTACTACCCTACTGACTAGAGTGATTAGGTAGCAGTTGCTCAAAATCCTCGCACAATGATTCATCATCTCCTTGGACAGAGAAACTCAGGTTGTCTTGATCATCAATTTCAGAGCCTGAAGAAACTTTGACTGTCTCGAAATCTTCTCCAAAAACTTCGCGATAAGTATCTGAAAATTGCGGACTGTGCCTAAAATCTCTAAACACTGGCCATTCCTTATAGTGATTCTTGGTCACTTCGCCAGCATTACCGATTGTTTTCATAATTTTAGCCGCCTCGTCAAATTGGTCTGACAATACTGTGCTAGCCAATTTAAAGGCATTATTACAAGCACTCCAATCTGTCTCTGATATTAATTTTTGCGCTCTTTCTGATTCACCTCCCCATTTGTAAGCAATCGCACTATTTATAATAAAAATGAGTTTGTCTTGTTGAGAGCTATATCTTGGCAATTTCATTGCAAAAGACAAAATTCTTTTTGCAATAGAATAATTTTCCTCCTTCAAAAGTTCATAGCAAACGTCATTTAATTTAGTATCTGCAATAGATAGCTCAGATGGAATCAGCTTTCTCCATACTACATGGGTCAATTTAGTCGCAAGCTCAAAGAGTACTTCATAAGCTTCCTGCAAGTACGCTTCACTGACGTGAAGCTTCTTGCCAACTACTAAGTCCTCCTTGATTGCTACACCATGACTTCTGCATACCGTTATGTATTGGGATGAAACAATACCATTTGTATGCACAAAGAGATTGCGACGTTCCGTCATCTCAATAAATGTAGTCCAAATATCTAATTCCTTACGTAAAGGGATGCCAAGCTTCTTTTCCAACCACTCAAAATGCTCTGCATGACTTTCGCGAAGAACTGATTCTATCTCTTTCTCTAAAAGGAACTCACGCGCAGCTTCTACGGAGCCAAATTGCACAAGGTTTGCAAAAGTAAGCTGCTTTTCTGAAGCATTAAGCATCTCTGGCTTTGCATAATACATAGCCTTTATTAGTCTGCCTAAAAAAGCATCAAATTGACTAATCATCATAACCAGCAGTCCGTTGGAAATTATCGAACTTGCCGCAGAAAAATTTGAATATGTACGTATTAATTTCCCGATATCATATGAGTATTCAAATGATACTTTATATATTTCCGCTTTCTTTTTGTTCCCGTTTTTATCTTCTTCAACTTTTTCTATTAGTTCTCCATGCTCTTTGAAAAACTGATTTATTTTTTGCTCCGAGTCATGACGAGACTCCGTCAAGGATTTCATAATAACAGGTAGACTCTCTGATAAGCCATTGATCTCTATCAAGAAGATCCGAAGAGCTTTCGAGAAAAGATACTCTGAACTTTTGCTTTCACTCATAATTACTTATCCGTAAAGTCGTTTCGGCTCTTCTGGGCATATGGTAATAAGTCAACCTTATGTCTAGGTGCGACAAGGCTTTCAGCCGGTTTAAAAAACGCAAATTGCAACTGCTATACAGCTTCATTCATAAACCCGAAATAGCCGTCATTTCTGAAAAATCAACACAAGATTCATCACCTTCAAGGTGTGCTTCTATTAAGAAATCAAGCAGCCTAACTTTGTATCAAGTGTCGAACCTGCTAGACGCTCACTATCATGCCAGCTATTATCCATTAGTTCTGAAAGGCAAAGCTCAGATCTTAAGGAGTTGATCATTATTCCCCTGGACAATACCGTAGGGTTGGGATGCTTTCAGCAGCTTGGCAGGTTGGCCGAGTCAGGCGTTATCCCTAATCCCCCTCATCAATCACTGCACCACGATCCAATAATAGCAAGGTTCTCAGTTGGTCGGTGTCGAGTTCCGTCAGCCAGGTTTCGCCAGCGCTGACCACCTGTTCTGAGAGGGCTTTTTTGCTCTCGATCATCTCGTGGATGCGTTCTTCTAGGGTGCCGGAGCAGACGAATTTGTGGACTTGTACATTGCGGGTTTGGCCGATGCGGAAGGCGCGGTCGGTGGCTTGGTTTTCTACGGCGGGGTTCCACCAGCGGTCGAAGTGGAAAACGTGGTTGGCGCGGGTGAGGTTGAGGCCCACCCCTCCGGCCTTGAGGGAGAGGATGAACAGGCGAGGGGCGGCAGGGTCGTTTTGGAAGCGGTCTACCATGGCTTCGCGCTGGGTTTGGCTGGTGCTGCCGTAGAGAAACAGCGATTCGTAGCCCAGGTGGGAGGAGAGGTGCCGTTGCAGCAGCTTGCCCCACTCGGCAAACTGGGTGAAAATCAGGGCGCGATCTCCGGCGGCGACCAGTTCTTCCACCATTTCATCCAGCCGTTGCAGCTTTACAGAGCGACCCTTGAGGCCCAGGCCAGATTCCTGCAAAAACAGAGCTGGGTGGTTGCAGATTTGCTTGAGCCGGGTGAGCAGGGCCAGAATTTGCCCCTTGCGCTGCACACCGCTGGCATCGTCCAGGCTGGCGAGGGCGGCATCGACGGTTTGTTGGTAGAGGTTGGCCTGTTCGGCGGAGAGGCCGCAGAAGACGGTCATTTCCTGCTTTTCGGGCAGGTCTTGGATGATGGTGCGGTCGGTTTTGAGGCGGCGTAGAATGAAGGGCTGCACCAGGGATTTAAGGGCCTTGAGGGAAGCCACATCGCCGTAGCGTTCGATGGGGGTGGCAAAGCGGCGCTGGAAGAAGTTTTTTGGCCCCAAATAGCCCGGATTGAGGAAATCCATGATCGACCACAGTTCCGTCAGGCGGTTTTCCACTGGGGTTCCGGTCAGGGCAATGCGAAACTGGGCTTCGATTTGGCGGACGGCCTTGGACTGTTTGGCCTCGGCGTTTTTGATGTTCTGGGCTTCATCCAGCACCACGCACTGCCAGTCCACCGCTTGCAGGGATTTGAGGTCGCGATGCACCAGGGCATAGCTGGTGATGACCAGGGATTTGGTGTCGGCAATTTTGGCGAAGGTGCTGCCCCTGGGGCGTTTGTCGCCGTGGTAGACCAGGGTTTTGAGCTTGGGGGCAAAGCGCTGCACTTCTTTAGCCCAGTTGCCCAGCACCGAGGTGGGGCACACCAGCAGCACCGGAGACTCTAGCCAGTCGTTGGCTTGCAGATGCAGCAAAAAGGCGATCAGTTGGATGGTTTTGCCTAAACCCATGTCGTCGGCAAGGCAAGCCCCCAGCCCCCACTGCTCCAAAAAGGCCAGCCAGGACACGCCACGGGCTTGGTAGGGCCGCAGTTTGCCCTTAAATCCGGGCGGTTCCGCCATTTCGGCCAGGGTTTGGTTGCCCGTGGTCAGGGTGTCGATCAGTTGTTGCAGAGAACCGGACGCTTCAAAACTAACGACGGGCAGCTTGTCGATGAGTTGGGTGTCTCCGGTGCTAATCCGCAGGGCATCCTCCACCGACAGGGGAGCCGCCGTTTTCTGGCCCTCCAAAAATTTCTGGGCCGCCTTCACATCCTGGGGCCGCAGTTCCACCCACTTGCCGTTAATTTCCACCAGGGGCGATCCTTGGCGAATGAGCTGCTGAAACTCCTTGGCGCTGAGGGTTTCCCCGGCCAGGGACAGTTCCCATTGGAAATTCAGCAGGCTTTTCAGGCCCAATCGCTGCCGTTGCTGGCTGGGGGGCACTTCCGCTTGCACCTTCAGGCCCAAACGGCTGCGGGTGTCGTCCACCGAGGGAGCCAAACCGGGGGGGAAAGCCACCTCCACGCCGTTGTCTTGCAACAGCCAAGCGGAAGCCTTGATGAACTGGTACGCCTGGATCGGGTCGAGGGTGCAGTGGGTGGGGTGGGGCTGCTTCAGGCTGTCGCGGATGGGGTCATAGAACCGAGCGGCGCGACCTAGGCCAGCCAAGAGGGTTTCCTGGGGGTCTTGCAGGATGGCCCCCAGGTGTCGCAGTTCTGCGACGGGGTGCTGCCAAATGTAATCGGCACTGGGCTGCCAGTCGGGCATCGCCACCGATTGCAGGTGGTAGCGCAGTTCCCAGGGGTTTTCCAGGGTTTCCGGCGGTCGCAACACCAGCCGCAGCCGAAATTGGTAGGCCGGATCCGCCGCCAGGGTTTGCAGGGGGGTCGTCCAAGTTGCGAGGGCTTCCTGAAGCCGTTTCGCCGCCACCGGGGACGCTTCTAGGGAATTTTTAGCGCTCGTCAACGCCTGAAGCCAGGGCTGGAGGGGCAGTTCTTGGCCTAGGTTACTGAGGTTGAGGGGGTGCTCCTGGGCGGCTTGGCGCATCTGGTGATCCACTTGAGCCGTTAGCAGACTCACGAGCAATTCCTGAGGAGCCGTCAACGGAGCCATGCAGCTAAGGCTGGGTTCCGCCTTACCCAAGGCCAGATAACTGCGGCAGAGGGCGGGTATGGTGTGGGAAAAGTTGCGTAGGCGCTCCTGATCGGCGGCGCTATCAAACAGCGGTCGCCAGCCCGCCGCCAGGGTTTGGCTGGTCAGTTCAATCGTTGGTAACACCTTGCCCCGTGCCAGCAAACTCAACCCCCAACGGGCGACATGTCCCCAAAAGCGGGTATCGGCACCGAGGGTATCGGCACCCAGTTCTACTCCTTGACCGAGGGGTAGCGCCAATAGCAACGGCAATGCGTCCGAGGCCGACAGCCACCAGCCCTGGATCTGCCAAGGATGTAGCACCTTTACGGCGGGAATTTCAGCCCCATCCCCACTATCCTCTGATGCCCCATAGGCCGAGTGAATCGGGTGAATCGCGCCATAGCCAGCATCACTCTCGATGGTGTGATCGGCCTGGCTGTGGGTGTCCTGACCGTTGATATCGGCCTGACCGTTGATATCTAAATGGGAGGGCAGGTGAAGGACGCACTGTCCCCAACTGGGTTCAGATCCCTTGCGAGTAGATCCCTTGGTGGTGCGTTTTCCGGTGCTCGTCGTGGCCTTGCGACGGGTGCCCCCAGCGATAAGGGCGGCGGGTAACAGCGTTCCCTCTCCTTTGCCAAGGATGGCCTGCTGCAACCGGGTCAGGAGGGCGGTGAGTTCAGATTGGTCAATGGCGTAGGGGTGGAGGTGTACCTGTTCCCAGGCGGCAAACCCCTCCTGGGGCAATGGCTTCCAGGCCTCTCCCCAAAGGAAAAACTGCTGCGCCTGCGGAAACCAACCGATGTGTAGTGTTGCCATTAACCTATCTTACCGACTCGCTCAAACCATAGTTGCTGAAAAAACACTGGACTGCCAAGCAATCCAGCAATGCCGTAACCCCTGACTACCATTGGATCAAGGGGCTAACACGAAGGAAACGACCTACCTAACCCGTTTATCTTACCCCCTTTGCCAGGGCAGATTGGGGCTAGGGCAACGGGCCATTTCCATCGTTCTAGCCCCGTGGTGATTGGAGGATTACCCCAGCTTAGGGGTCGATGCGAGGCATCTGTCTAGGCAGCGAGGATTTGATCATCCAAACTAAAATCCACCTCGGCCTTGTCTTTGCCCGTGGCGAGATAGTCGTTTTGGAAGGAGTCCTTCAGCCCCGCGACCAGGTCAAACTTCGGTGCCCAATTGAGTTCGGCCTGGGCTTTGTCGATGGCGGTGAAGAAATGCTGCACCCGCATGGGGAAGGCTTTGGCTTTCCCAAAGTCAAAGGCTTTGGGGTCGTAGTGGACGATCTTGAGGTCGGCGGGATCTTGGCCAGATGCTTCGGCACAGGCACGGGCCAATCCATCAAAGGTGACGGCCTTTTCGCCGGAGATGTTGTAGATCTGGCCGATGGCGGTGTCGTTGCCCAGCACGGCGACCATGGCTTCGGCTAAATCCTGCACATGGCCCAACTGGGTGAGGTGCATCCCGTTGCCGGGGATGGGAACGGGGCGGTTGCGGACAATGCGGTCGAAGAACCAGGCTTCTAGGGGGTTGTAGTTTTGGGGGCCATAGATATAGACCGGACGCACGGAGGTGAAGGGGACACCCTGGGCCTGGAGGTAGGCTTCGGTTTCAAATTTGCCCTTGTGACGGCTTTTGGGATCCACCGCATCCCCTTCGATGTGGGGCATTTGGTCGGATTTGAGGTACACCCCAGCCGAACTCACGTAGACGAAGTGCTGTACCTTATCGCCAAACAGTTCCACCAGGGGCTGAGTGTCCGATAGTTCACGCCCGTTGTTATCGAAGATGGCGTCAAAGGATTCCCCCGCCAGCTTGCTTTTCAGGGTGTCAGCATCGGTGCGGTCGCCCACAATAGTTTGCAAGCCTTCCACCGGAGACGGCTTTTTGCCTCGGTTAAACAGCACCACCTCATGGCCCTGGGCTACGAGCAACTTCGTGAGATACACCCCAATAAACCGAGTGCCGCCCATGACTAAAATTCGCATGATTACCTCCCAACCGCTGAAGAAACCGGATCCAAATCCAAAGGGGGCCGTTTACCGAGGATTTACCCCAGGGACGGGCTGAACTTGGTTTTATGTCCCTATATTAAGCCGTGGCGATCCCCGAAATTTGCCTTAAGAATCAGGGCCTTGGGGCCAACGACCCTTAAGCTGAACCGTAGATATGCCCAGCACCCTTACGCGGGAGGGGGAACCCGCCTAAAATGTTAGGAATTAAGCACTTCGCCCCACGGCCTCTGCGCGAGACTATCTCCCTATGCGAGAGCTGGATAACGCCTACCGAATTCTAGAGCTAGAGCCTGGTGCCTCTTTAGAGGACATCAACCAGGCTTATAAGGATTTGGTGTTCGTTTGGCATCCCGACCGCATCCCCCAAGAGAACGAGCGCCTGTACCAAAAGGCCCAGGACAAAATTAAGGCCCTCAACCATGCGCGGGATGTGCTGCGTTCCCACAACCGCAATGGTCGCAACGGCAGCGCCAGTGCCACCACCAACCGCTACGGCACCACCAGTCGCTATCAGTCTTCCTCCTCCAGCTACTACTCCGCCTCCCAGTCCTCTGGCGAGGGCAGCGACCGCCGCTACTACGGCAACAACTATCGCCCCCCCTACGGCTACGGCAGTAACTATCGGCGGCCCTACGAACCTAGCTCGGCTCAGGGCAGTGGCAACTCCAGTAGCTCCAGCAACCCTAGTAATTCTGGCACTGGCAGCGCGGGTCAATCGGCCAATTCCACCTACCAGAGTCGCTACTATCGCTATCAGCAGAACACCTACGGCCAGCCGCCCTACGGCCCAGGCACCGCCGCCAGCAACGGTCAGGGCACAGCGGCCAATGGTGGGGCTAAGTCCGATTCAGGCCAATCCTCGGCCAACGGGACTTCAGCCCACGGAACTTCAGCTAAGGGCACCTCAGCCAACGGAAGCTCAGCCAACGGAAGCTCGGCTAACGGAAGCTCGGCTAACGGAACGTCTAGCCAAAACGCTGGCCCAACGGGATCATCCCAAGCCTCTAGCTCCTACCAAACCTATCGCCAACGGCGCGATGCCGCAGCGGGGGTAGGCCGTTCCCAGACCAGTGGACAGAGTGGATCCGCCGCATCGGGCCAAGCCACCAGCGGTTCCGAGGATTCCAATCAGAGTGCGGGTCGCCAGAGTAGCTACGGCTTTAACCACCATGGCACTGGCCCGACTGGCCCCAAGGTGACCCCTAACACCGCCCCACCCCGCCCATCGGTCGATCCGGGCTACAACACCTACAACGCCCACACCCGCAATTCCGCCAGCAGCGCCCACCGAGACCGCCAGCGCCCAGACCTCAGCGGCAAAGATCTGCGGGGGGCCAACCTGCGCGAGAAGGACTTTGCCAATCGCAACCTCAGTGGGGCCGACCTCAGTGGAGCCGACCTCAGCGACGCTTTTTTGCACAAGGTCAACCTCAACCGGGCCAACCTCAGCAAAGCCAGACTGTTTCGGGCCAACCTGCTCCAGGCCGACCTCAGCCACGCCAACCTACGCGAAGCCGACCTGATTGGGGCCGACTTTAGCGGCGCGGATTTGAGTGGGGCCGACCTCAGTGGGGCCAAGGTGGCCGTAGGCGGGCGCACCATGGTCAAGCTGACGGGCACCATTCTCACCGGGGCCATCATGCCCGATGGCTCCATCCACGATTGATCCCAAATCCCCAATCCCAATCCACTCATATCAAGGCTAGGGGCCATTTATCAGCAATTCTCAGTATGACTAGGCTAGTGAATAAAATACCGCTCAGGCTGAGCCTGTATAAGAGGGCGTTTGAAAAGGGTTGCTTCAGGTGCGGTTGGTCACTAGATCGGTGCAAATCTACGGGATTTTTGACGACTGAGGCTGACCTCATCGGTATAACTTGGGACATGCTTCAGCTTTTCAAACGTCCTCTAAGCCTTGTCACTCTTCGACAGGCTCAGGGCCAATGGCCAATTTACCAAAATGAGAATGGCTGGCCATTTATGGCTGCGATTTTATTTAGCCTGAGTGCAGAATAAGCCAAGGACTGCAATCTTCTAGGAACCTGCCTCCGACTGGCGCTTTGGGTTCACGGTGGAGGGCAGAGCCGGAAATCTAGGCGACCCGCTTACTATGGTTAAAGATAGCGTTACCTTTTACCGACCCCGTGGCTGACTCCCCCTTCCTAGACGAAACCCTGCTGTTCGAGCCTACTTCTGCCACGGAGGATGCCCTAGCCGTCATTTTCGCGTTTCCAAATACCTACAGCGTCGGCATCACCAGCCTGGGCTATCAGGTGGTGTGGGCCACCCTAGCCCGTCGCGCCGATGTGGCGGTGAGCCGTTTGTTTACCGATCACCAGGAACCGCTACCCGCTCGGCCTGATGTGGTGGGGTTTTCCCTGTCCTGGGAGTTGGACTATGGCAATGTGCTGACTCATTTGGAGAACCTGCATGTGCCCATCCATGCTGAAGACCGGGGTGACGAGCATCCCCTGGTGTTTGGCGGTGGCCCGGTGCTGACGGCTAACCCAGAACCCTTTGCCGCCTTTTTTGATGTGATTTTGCTGGGGGATGGCGAAACCCTTCTAGATGATTTTTTTGATCAGCTCAACGCCCTAAAAGCCGCTTCTCGTCAGGAAAAGTTGCGCCACCTGGCCCAAATGCCGGGGGTCTATGTGCCTGCCCTGTATCGCCCGGTTTTCGATGACCCCACGGGGCCGATGGTGGCCATTGAACCCATCGACGACGGCATCCCCGCCCAGGTGCAGAAGCAAACCTATCGCGGCAATGTGCTGTCTACCTCCACCGTGGTGACGCCCCTGGCCGCCTGGGAGAATATCTTTATGGTGGAAGTGGTGCGAAGCTGCCCGGAAATGTGCCGCTTTTGTCTCGCCAGCTACCTCACCCTGCCCTTTCGCACCGCCAGTTTAGAAGGATCGCTGATGCCCGCCATCGAGCGCGGCCTAGCGGTGACGGATCGCCTGGGTTTGCTCGGCGCTTCCGTCACCCAGCACCCCGAATTTGACACCCTGCTGGACTACCTCAACCAGCCCCAGTTCGACCAGGTGCGGCTCAGCATTGCCTCGGTGCGTACCAACACCGTCAACCCCAAACTGGCGGAAACCCTGACCCGCCACGGCACCCGATCCATCACCATTGCGGTGGAAAGCGGATCGGAACGGGTGCGCCACATCGTCAACAAAAAGCTGGACACCGAAGACATCGAAGCCGCCGCCGTCAACGCCAAAGCCGGAGGGCTGAGTGCCCTCAAGCTCTACGGCATGGCAGGCATTCCCGGCGAAGCGATGGAGGATTTGGAGCAAACCGCCACCATGATGCAGCGCCTCAAAAAAGCCGCCCCCGGTCTGCGCCTCACCCTCGGATGCAGCACCTTTGTCCCCAAGGCCCACACGCCGTTTCAGTGGTACGGCATCAACCGCGAGGCGGAAAAACGGCTGAAATTTCTGCAAAAACAGCTCGGCAAAATCGGCGCAGACTTTCGGCCCGAAAGCTACAACTGGTCAGTCATCCAGGCCCTCATTTCCAGAGGGGATCGCCGCCTGACTCCGCTTTTGGAACAGGTGCGTCACTATGGCGACTCCCTCGGCAGCTACAAACGGGCGTTCAAAGACATGAAGGGCCAGCTTCCAACCTTGGATTTCTACGTCCACGACACCTGGCCCACCGACCAACCCCTACCCTGGGATCACCTGCAAGGCCCTCTGCCCAAGGCCACCCTGGCCAAACACCTGGCCGAGGCCCAATCCCTGATGGCGATTCCCCAGCCCGTTGCCTAGCCTTCGGGGTGGCCTACGGTGATTTCTCTGCTACGGCCTAGGCTTAGATCATTGGTCAGACTATACCTAAGCGACGAAGACAGTCTGATACCAAGGCAATGTGCTAATGTCCTGAGTGTTTGACCCATGTTCTCGCTACCCCATGCAACAATTTAGTCTTTCCCCCTCTGCCCTGGTATCTAGCCTCTGGCAACACCGAGACCTTGTGAAGGTACTCACCCAGCGGGACGTGGTCGGGCGGTATAAGGGATCGAGCCTGGGGTTACTGTGGTCGTTTTTCAACCCGCTGTTTATGCTGGCGGTTTATACCTTTGTCTTCAGCGTGGTGTTTCAGGCCAAATGGGGCCAGGGCAACGATTCTCAGGGCGAGTTTGCCCTGCTGCTATTTGCCGGGTTGATTGTATTCAACTTTTTTTCGGAATGTGTGAACCGGGCTCCGACCCTGATTTTAAATAACGTCAGCTATGTCAAAAAAGTGGTCTTCCCCCTGGAAATTCTGCCCTGGGTGTCCATCGGTTCGGCCCTGTTTCATACCTTAGTCAGCCTAGGGGTATGGCTGCTGTTTTATATGCTGTTGTTTGGGGTTCCCCAGCCCACGGTTTTACTGTTCCCCTTGGTGTTTATTCCGGTTATTTTGCTCACCGCTGGCCTCAGTTGGTTCCTAACCGCCCTGGGCGTCTACGTGCGCGACATTGCCCAGGTGGTGTCCCTGTTAACCACCATGATGATGTTTCTCTCGCCCATTTTCTATCCCATTGAAGCCCTGCCGGAGGAGTTTCAACCGCTGCTGCTGCTCAATCCCCTTACCCCCTCTTTGGGTGATGTGCGCGGTGTGCTGATGTGGGGACAAGTCCCTAATTGGCAGGCTTGGTTCAGCTATTTAGTGGGCTGTGGCCTAGTAGCCTGGGTCGGATTTGCCTGGTTTCAAAAGACTCGCAAAGGCTTTGCCGACGTCCTCTAATGACGGCGTCCCCCCCCAACCGTTGGGCGCTGGCTTACCTCAGCTAACCGCTGCCATTCCTGCTGAAGGGACTGCTGTAGAGAACGGTTTAGAGGATCCAATCGAGCCGCTTTTTTCAGACAGGCCGAGGCCTTAGTAAGGTTGTCGTCACTAATGGCCGCCTGCCCCCAGCGGTAGTAGGTGATGGCGTGCCACTGGCGAATTTCAGGATCGTTGGGGAAGCGATGGGCCAAGCCCTCCACCAAGGCCACCGCCCTGGGGTAGCGCTGGTTTTGTAGGAACGATTGAAGTTGGACAAAGCTACTCTGCTTCAGGTCTTGGTCGGCCTCAGACCCCCCAGGGGGCTGCTGAATGGGGGGCTGTGATGGGGCCGGAGATTCACCGTTCTGCGGGGCCGAGTTCGTTGTCGCTGACTGAGTTGTCGCTGACTGAGTTGTCGCTGAGCGGGTAGACGCCCCACGACTTCGACTTGATGCCCCACGACTTGATACCGAGGGCGGTGGCGTTGATGGGACGGACTTGGCAGCAGATGGGGGAGCAGGCCTTGATGCTGTAGAGTCTGCTGTGGTCGTAGTTCGAGGGCTAACCTTGGACACGCCAGCGGGCAGCGCATCGGCAATGGCCTGGTACGCCTGGGTAATTTGGACAAATTTCTCCTTGGCCAGGTGATCCCCCGGATTCACATCGGGGTGATACAGCCGCGCCAAATTGCGATAGGCCAGCTTCACAGCCTCAAAATCGGCCCCGGTGCGCAGGCCCAAAATTCGATAGTAGTGTGCCGCCGCCATGGAATCCTACCTTTGGTAATCGCCCCGATGACTGGATGCTAGCCTAGGGAGCGCAGAGTCGTTAAAGTCGCCCCTATTCTGCCAACTTTCGAGAAAAATGGCGCACTCTTTTATACCAAGACAGCCTAGAAAATCGGTGTAAAAAAGGTGCGCCCCTGAAAAAACTGCTAGGACAGCAGATCTTTTAAGGAGGAGCGCACCCCATCAAGGACTGCGATAGGTTTGATGATGCAAACGCAAACCCAATACAAGTAACGATGAGCCTGGTTAGGCTAGATCGTCGAGGCCGCAGTGGTCGCGAGTTCTTGGCTGCGATCTTCAATCACCTTGTCGATCAGGCCATAGGTGGCGGCTTCTTCGGCAGACATGAAGTAGTCGCGGTCGGTGTCTTTTTCGATTTGTTCGATGGGTTTGCCGGTGTGGCGGGCCATCATTTCGTTGAGTTCCTGGCGCACCCGCAGGATTTCCTTGGCCTCAATGGCGATGTCGCTGGCCTGGAGGCGTTGCCGTCCGGTGCCGCCCATGGGTTGGTGGATCATAATCCGCGAGTGGGGCAGAGCCAACCGCTTGCCGGGGCTACCCGCCGCCAGCAGAAACGCGCCCATGGAAGCCGCCAGACCCAGGCAGATCGTTACCACATCAGACTTGATGTACTGCATGGTGTCGTAGATGGCCATCCCCGCCGTGACCGAACCACCGGGGGAGTTGATATAGAGGTAAATGGGCTTGCTGTTGTCGTCGGAATCGAGGTACAGCATGGCCGCCACAATGGAGTTGGCCAGGGTATCGGTGACTTCTTGCCCTAGAAAAATGATGCGCTCTTGGTTGAGGCGGGTGTAGATGTCAACCCACTGGCTGTATTGGCTACCGGGAAGACGATAGGGAACCTTGGGAGTACCGATGGGCATAGCGTTTTTGCAACCTTAAAAATGAGAAACAACGTAGGTTTGAAAAAATTCTGCGACCAAATCTGAATAACGTAGGGTGGGCACTGCCCACCAGATGGGAGCCTTCCGTAGGACGGGTTAGCTTGGCAGAATCCATGTCGAATCATCCCAGACTGAATCACCCCTTTGATGTGCTACGGCATGGCCTAACGCATCCGACAAAAGCCACGATCTAGGCGACTCCAGCCGCCATTTTGGGCAGCTCTTTCCGGCTTTCTAAAACACGGTCAATAATGCCGTACTCCTTGGCCTCTTGGGGGTTCATGTAGAACATGCGGTCAGAGTCGTGCATCACTTGGTCGAGGGTTTTGCCCGTACTCTTGGCCAAAATCCCCATCATGGATCGCTTGTTGTCGATCACTTCCTTGGCGCGAATTTCGATGTCGGTGGCTTGACCTTGGGCACCGCTGCGGGGTTGGTTGAGCACAATGCGGGCGTGGGGCAGGCTGGCCCGATAGCCCTTGGTGCCCGCCGCCAAAATCACCGCCGCCGACCCCATGGCCTGACCAATGCAGATGGTGTGGACGGGGGGCTTGATGTAGTTCATGGTGTCGCAGATGGCAAAGGCTTCGGTGTCGTAGCCGATCATATTGCCGTCGTACCAGGAGGTGCCCGTGGAATTGATGTAGAAAAAGATGGGTTTGTCGGGGTCGTCAAACTGAAGGTAGAGCAACTGGGCGATGATCAGTTCGGTCACATCAATGCCCACCTGTTGCTTGATGTCGTCGCCCGAAAACAGGGGCAGACCCAGGTACACAATCCGCTCCTTCAGCAGCAGAGAGGGCAAATCTGGGGGCGGCGTGCGATACATAGCATCGCCATAGTAGGGGGCTTGCACAGCTTTAATTTCCATACTCATAGACCAAACCTGCCCAAATACGGGTTTTTAACAGTGTAACGCGCTGGCGAACTGGGTTCTACCTAGGGTGTGGCGGATATCCCCACCCGCTGATGCCCATGGTGGCGAAACGTATTTCATCGGTACAGAAACCCGGTTTCTCGGCTGAGCAGCCTATGCCTTCCGGCGACGACACAGAAACCGGGTTTTTAGCCCTATTGCACCAATACTCTAGGCTAAACTGAGAGAAATATTAAGAAGTGTAACGACTATGGCAAGCCCCATGGTGGCAGGTGGCAGTCAAATGGCAAACGGCAAAGGTGTGGTGGTGATTGGGGCGGGGATTGGCGGCCTTACAGCAGCGGCCCTGCTGGCCAAACGGGGCTATGCCGTGCGCGTGTTTGATCAAGCTCTGGTGGCGGGGGGCTGTGCCTCTACCTTTCGGCGGCGGGGCTTCACCTTCGATGTGGGGGCGACCCAAGTGGCGGGATTGGAACCGGGGGGCATCCACCACCAGATTTTTACCGAACTGGATATTCCCCTGCCGGAGGCCACCTTCTGCGATCCGGCCTGTGCGGTCTTTTTACCGGGAGAAACCGAGCCGATTCAGGTGTGGCGAGATCCCGACGCATGGCAGGCGGAACGGCAGCGGCAATTTCCCGGCAGTGAACCCCTGTGGCAGTTGTTGCGGAATTTGTTTGTGCCAAGCTGGCGGTTCCAGGGGCGAGATCCGGTGCTGCCCCCCCGCAACCTGTGGGATCTGGGTCGATTAGTGCAAGCCCTGCGACCCGACACCCTGCGCACCGTGCCCTACACCTTCGCCACCGTGGGGCAAGTGCTTCAGTCCTTAGGGTTGGCCGAAGATCGCCGCCTGAAGACCTTTTTAGATTTGCAACTCAAGCTCTATTCCCAGGTCAACGCCGACGAAACCGCCCTGCTCTACGCCGCCACCGCCCTTAGTGTCTCCCAAGCGCCCCAGGGGTTGTTTCACCTCAAGGGCAGTATGCAGGTGTTGAGTGATTTGCTGGAAAAATCCCTAGCGCGAGATGGCGGCCTGCTGCAACTACGCCACACCGTCCAGCAGGTTCACACCCAAAACGGACGAGTCACAGGGGTGACGGTGCAGGAGCAAAAATCCGGCAAAACCTGGGTGGAACCCGCCGATCACGTCGTCGCCAATGTCACCGTACAAAACTTGGTGGACTTGCTGGGCGATCAGGCTCCCCAGGGCTACCGTCGCCGCGTGAAAAACCTGCCCCCCAGCAGCGGAGCCTTTGTGATTTACCTAGGCGTTGATGCGGAAGCTATCCCCCCCAACTGTCCGCCCCACCTGCAATTTCTCTATAACTACGATGGCCCCATCGGCGAAAACAATTCTCTGTTCGTCTCCGTCAGTCGTCCTGGGGATGGTCGCGCTCCGGCGGGGCAGGCCACGATTATTGCCTCTACCTTCACCGACGTAGGCCCCTGGTGGCAAACCCAGGACTACGCTGCCCTCAAGCAAGCCTATACCGATGGCGCGATTCGCCGCCTCTCCAGCTATTTTGACCTGGATGCCAAACACCTCCTCCATGTCGAAGCCGCCACCCCTCGCACCTTCGCCCACTTCACCGCCCGTCAGCAGGGCATCGTCGGCGGGTTGGGAATGCGGGTCAGCAGCTACGGCCCCTTTGGCTTTGCCAACCGCACCCCCATCAACGGCCTCTGGCTGGTGGGCGATTCCACCCATCCCGGCGAGGGCACCGCTGGGGTGAGCTACTCGGCCCGCACGGTAGTCCAGCAAATTGAGGCGGGTTAAGATAGTTCGTCTTCCTGGGGGTGAAGGTTCTGTAGACGTTTCTGGCCTGCCACCGATTTGAGACAAGCCTTACAGGTAACGTCTTGAATATCTAGAGTGTGGGTGCCATCAAGCACAAGTTTTCCGCAGGCCATCCACGGGAGATCGGCTGAAGTTTGGGCCAAGTCGTGGGTGAGGTGAATGGTGACGGGTTTGAGCGGTTCACCAAGAAGTTTCTTCCCCGCTACCGAGTTCAAGCAGGCTTTGCAGGTGACCCTTTGGATGTCTGAGGTATGGGCTACTGCATCGAGCGCAACTTTGCCGCAGGCTGACCAGTGATCAACTAAATTTTGGGCTAAATCGTGGGTTAGGTGGACGGTGGCTGGCTTCATGATTCACCACTGGAGGAGCGGTTTCGCTGGGAGTCCTCTGGCTAGCTGACGGACACAACGCCGAAAAGCATTGATCTTTCCTAGGTTGGGTGGCGCGATAGCAGAACCCAACAAGCCCGAGATCCTCGACGAGTGTTGGGTTCCGCTTCACTGCACCCAACCTACTGGTGCTTGATTAAGCGAGTCACATCTCGGCTGCTGACCCCATTCAGGGCGCTAGCTAAGTAACCCCACAATCAGCAAAATTGTTCCTAGGCCAAGGCATCCCACCATCGACCAAAAGGCGATTTGCGCGTTCTGGGTGGCGGACTGCACTAGGGCTTCCTGGGACTTGGGCGAAATAATAAAGGGCTGGTTGGTGTTGGGCTTTTCAACGGTGAGGGCTCCGGTGCGGTCGCTGACCATGCCTAGAACCGTGACCTGACGCCCTACGGCCAGGATAGATTCCCGGTATCGATAGCCCAGGGTGCGGCGATTGCCTCCTCCAAAGTTGTCTCCCATGTGCATAGAGAAGTTGCCAAAGGAGATCGACCCACCGCTGGACTGCCCCGGTCGAAATTCGTTCAGCACCTCAACGGTTTCCATATCAGCGCCTTCGGGGTTCACGGTGACCCGCTCAGAAACCTGATCTACCAAATCGAAGGGGATAGACTGGTTTTCTTGGCTGATGGTGTCGGAGCCGCGCTGGGTGCGGGTGCGCCAGTTGCCTTTTTCGTCTTGCTCGCGGATGGTTTCTTCATACTCGCGGATGACGGCGTTGCTGTAGTAGACGCAGGGCATTCCCTTCATGGGCGAGGTGAGAGGGGCCTCGGTGGTGATGGTGCCCCACAGCAGCACATAGTCGCGCCAGTCGCCGCTGCCAATTTCCTGGGCCACGGCGGCAGCGAGGCTTTTGAGTTCGCCAATGGGGGTGGTGTGGGCCAGCTTCAGGTGCCGGGATCGGTGACCTTGATGCCCTCGCACAAACCAAAGCGCACCACCAGCCACCAGCAGAAGAAAACCAAAAAATGCCATGGGACATCAAGGGAACAACGATAGATAGAAGCAGGGCAACGGGAATCACCTCCCTCCCCCTAGCTCTCTAAAACAGCGTACCCAGGCCACTCTCCGCAGTATCGGCCCAGGGCCATTACAGTCTGAGATGTTTTGTTGCAAAACTTAAAGCCTTGGCAGAACTCCTGAAAGCGCTGATAAACTAACACTCAGCGATTTTATTTCAACCCGTCCTTCGTTGCTTTGTTACAACGGATGTCCGGGTCATCTGGCGGCATCCCTCGGCATCGTCCTTGGGGAAAATCAGTCCGCTGAACTCAAACACCCTCAATCAACCGCGCAACCACGGACTCATGGTAGATTCCCTTAAAAAGCCTGAATTTCAAGAAATCCGCCCAGGGGTCAAGGCTCCCGCCAAGGACACCATCCTCACCCCTCGGTTCTACACCACCGACTTTGACGAGATGGCCACCATGGACATCTCCATCAACGAAGACGAACTCCAGGCCATTTTGGAGGAATTCCGGGCAGACTACAACCGCCACCACTTTGTGCGGGATGAGTCCTTCGAGCAGTCCTGGGAGCACATCAGTGGCGAAACCCGGCAGTTGTTTGTGGAGTTTCTAGAGCGCTCCTGCACCGCCGAGTTTTCCGGCTTCCTGCTCTACAAGGAACTGGGCCGTCGCCTCAAAGACAAAAGCCCCGTGCTGGCCGAGTGCTTCAACCTGATGTCCCGCGATGAGGCCCGCCACGCTGGCTTCCTCAACAAGGCGATGTCGGACTTCAACCTTCAGCTCGACCTGGGCTTTTTGACCAAGAGCAAGAAGTACACCTTCTTCAAGCCCAAGTTCATCTTCTACGCCACCTACCTCTCCGAGAAAATTGGCTACTGGCGCTACATCACCATCTATCGCCACCTAGAGTCTCACCCCGAAAACGAGGTGTACCCCATCTTCCGGTTCTTCGAGAACTGGTGCCAAGATGAAAACCGCCACGGCGATTTCTTCTCCGCCCTGATGAAGGCCCAGCCCGACATCGTCACCGACTGGAAGGCCAAGCTGTGGTGCCGCTTCTTCCTGCTGTCGGTGTTCGCCACCATGTACCTGAACGACCTTCAGCGCAGCGGTTTCTACGCCTCCCTGGGCCTGAACGCACGGGATTACGACATCGAAGTGATCGAAAAGACCAACGAAACCGCTGGTCGCGTCTTCCCGGTGATTCTGAACGTGGAACACCCCGACTTCTTCAAGCGCCTGGATGTGGCCGCTGCCGCCAACGCCAAGATTTCGGCAGTGTCGGAATCCAATCAGCCCAAGCTGCTGCAAACCCTGCAAAAGCTGCCCCACATCGCCACCATCGGCTGGCAAATGGTGAGCCTCTACTTCATGAAGCCCATCGATGTCACCGCTTCCCGTGGCCAAGTGCGCTAGAGTCTGCGGGTCATTCCCCTAGGGTAATTTCCCTGGGTAATTGGCCCAAGAAAAAACGCTATCCTCGTTTCCCCCAACGGCTTTGTAGACCTACAGAGCCGTTTTTCTTATGATGGCTAAGCGATTGGTGCATCAACAGGCGAGATCGCAGACAAGATCAATGGGAGTGTGTGGTGTGATGGCCCAGTCCTTAGTCCATGGGAAATTGCTTGGCCTAGCCCTAGGCATCATTGGTAGCCTGGGAAGCGGGGTCGCCATGGCCGAAGAACTCCCGGTTGTGGACTGTTACCCCCATGTCGCTGAGGACGCCGTAGCCTTCGTGTCTCCCGAAGTAGCCTGTCCGCCTGACGAAGCCACCGTTCTGGCTCAGACCCCAGCGCCATCGGCCACGCCCAATGCCACGCCAGAGGACTCATCCCCCAATCCGGCCCCTGACTTAACTGCTCCTCTGACGGAGGAGGAACTAGCTCCCCTCGACCTCGATCCCAGAATCATCCAAGAAAGCCCGGTACTGCGACAGTGGCTCAACGAGGTGCCCGACATTGCCGAGGAAATTCGCCATACGCCCAGCTTTCGTACCCGGCTGCGGGTGGGCTATGCCAACTTTCCCTCCAACGGTGAAATCGGCGGCTTTCAGTTGGGGGTTGACGATGTTTTTGTGTGGCCCGGAACCGGACTCACCGCCAGCGCCGACTATAGCCGCAGCAGCAACGGCCAGCGAGAATCCTACGGAGCCGAGGCCCGCTACTACCTGTTGCCCCTGGGTGGCTATGTGAATGTGGCCCCCAGCGTCGGCTATCGTTCGGTATCGGCCCCCGCCTACAGCACCGACGGCGTTGACCTGGGCCTGCGGCTAATGGTGATTCCCTCCCGTGGGGGCGCGGCGGATTTTTCCCTCAGTCAGCATTGGGTGGCCCCCGGCACCGATAGCGAAGTGGGCATCACCAGCTTCAACCTAGGCTATGCCGTCACCCGTCAACTGCGCCTCGGCAGCGACCTCCAGTTTCAAAACTCTCGCTTTGGCCGAGATAGCCGCTGGGGGCTGTCGCTGGAATGGCTGCTGTAGATAAGCCACTGATCCGCTGAGATGACGATACTCATTGGCCAACCACCTCCCTGAACCTTACGTCTAGGGTCGCCTAATCATCAACGTTGGTGTTTCGCGATGTAAGTAGGTGGGACGAATTAAATGCCAAATAGTTAATCACCTGTAACCCTTGCCAATTGAGGCTTTCAGCGATTGTGAAGAAGCCGAATCATCTTACAAATGATTGAGCTTTACTACTTACCTCAGACATCGAGATGAGGTACATACTTATCTTGCAGAACGCCAACAGCGGGCCGAATTGATTCAACAAGACGCTGAGCAACGTTTTAGCCCCGTGGGCATACGTGATCGACTCCTGGCTAGGCGAAAGGGGGTTGTGGTCGCCTGCGTGGATGGGAAGGGCGAGGAGTTGACCTGATTTCAAGGTGTGCATCTACCCTAGGGTTGGGCATTCTAGAGTGAACGCATTTTCCCTATGCCATGACCCATCCTCACCGTAAAACCCTGGCTGTGTGGCAGCCCTTCTTTTTGGGGGGCGGGGCCGAAGCCGTGGCCCTGTGGCTGTTGGCCGCCTTGGTTGACGACTACGACGTTACCCTCTACACCATCTCCGGGGTTGACCTAGCCAAGCTTGACGCCATGTATGGCACCGCCCTAGCCCAGTCTCCCAGTTTGCAAGTGCAGGCGTTGCTGCCCTCCCGCTATACCCGTTGGGTGGATGGCCTGATCGCCAACTTCTCCTGGGCACAAATCCTGTTCAACCATCTCTCCCTGCGGGGGTTTAAGCGGGTGAGCGCCGATTGCGACCTGCCGATTTCGGCCTTTAACGCCGTGGATTTGGGCAAGCCGGGGTTTCAGTATCTGCACTGGGTCAACGTGGTGGAAAAATCCTGGAAACAGGCTGGCCCGGTAATGAAGCTGGCCCTCTGGCTGTCGAATTTTTCTGAGGAACGGCTGAAGGCCAATGCCTCGGTGGCCAACTCCCACCACACCGCCGAAAAGGTGATGGAAACCTACGGCATTGCGGCCCCGGTACTCTATCCTCCGGTGGTGAGTGACCTGGTACCCGTACCCTGGGAGGACAAGGAAGACGCCTTTTTGTGCAGCGGGCGGGTGGTGTTTGCCAAGCAGACCCACCGGGTCATTGAGATTCTGGCGGCGGTGCGGCAGCGGGGCTTTAACGTCAAGCTCTACATCACGGGCGGCGGCGGCGGCACCTACGGCTGGGGCTACCAAAACAAGGTGCGAAAGCTGGCCCGCGCCCATGCCGACTGGGTGACCTACTACGAGAACCTACCCTATGCCGACTATCTGCAAGTAGTGGGCCGCTGTCGCTACGGCATCCACCACAAACCCGAACCCTTTGGCATTTCCGTGGCCGAAATGGTGAAGGCGGGGCTGATTCCCTTCGTCTGTTCGCGGGGGGGGCAAATTGAAATTGTTAACGCCGCTAATACCGATTTAATCTTCATCAAAGCCCAGGATGCGGTGGATAAAATTGCCGCCGTTCTCGCCAACCCCCATCGTCAGCAGGAATTGCGTGCTTCCCTCGCCCAGCAATCCCCTCTATTTTCCACCGAACGCTTTACCCAAGAAATCCAAGCCGCCGTTGCCCAATGCCTAACCTCATCAACTACCACGTCATCGACGATCACAACGTCGGCGACCTCCTCTCCTCCCCCCTCCGATACTTCCCCTTCCCCGGCCTAGCCAGCACCGCCCGCGATCTGCGCACCCTCGATCCCAACCATCTACCCTCATCCCTGGCGGCGGATCACGTCATCATCGGTGGCGGTGGCCTGTTGTTCGATCACTTTTTGCCCCAAATTACCGCCCTGCAAGAGGCCCCCCACAGAGGCCAGCGGATTGTGTGGGGGGCAGGCCAACAAACCTACGCCCTCCATCGCCTAGGCGACTATCGCCAGTTTGACTATCGCCCCTACCTGGCCCACTGCGACCTAGTGGGAGTGCGCGACGATGATGTCCCTTGGCCCTGGGTGCCCTGTGCCAGTTGTATGCACCCCGCCTTCGACCAACCCCGCCCACCTCAGCATGAGATCGTGGTGTTCTCCCACCAGAAATTTCAGATTGATATGCCGGGATTCCCCCACCTCACCCATACCGAAACGGACTTCGAGACGGTGCTAGCGTTCCTCGGCTCCGGCGAAACCATCCTCACCAGTTCCTTCCACGGAGCCTACTGGGGCACGCTGCTGGGCCGCAAGGTGTTGGCCTTTCCCTTTAGCAGCAAGTTTGCCAGCCTACGCCATCGGCCCACGCTGTACCCCCTCAAAACCTGGAGCAACACCCGCTGGCGGTTGGGCCTTCGGGGCAAAACGTTCTTCGAGCTAACCTACAAAAATAAATACCGCTGCGCCACCCAGGGCTGGCAGGATTTCCTCTCCCAAAACCAAGCCTACCCAGACAGCCTCGCCGAATGTCGCGCCGCCAACCAAGCCTTCTACAACCAGGTGATGGATCGGCTGGGGTAAGCCCGCCCGCACTGAGGTTAACAACATGGTCTCCGGCTCTAACCACGTCCCAAAAAAATATCCCTTGGCCTCCAGGGTGCAAGCAACCGAGGGGCCAATGGACAGTAAATAGCTTGGAGCCTAGGGCACACCAGCAACCGAGAACCCTGGCTGCCTGACACATCTCCCAAGTAGGTTGGGTGCAGCGAAGCGGAGCCCAACACTCGCTAAGAACCTAGGGCTTGTTGGGTTCTGCTATCGCGCCACCCAACCTACCAGCAATCAAGGCTTTTCAGCGTTGTGTCAGGCAGACAGCCGAGAACCTTCCCATAGGGATCAATTGAGGCCAAAAAACCAATGCCGGAGGATTCGCTGAGTTAGCGGGGGCTAACTTGCTTAGCCATATCCTTAAAGGGAGACAGGCTGGGGCCAGGACGGCGACGGCTGGTGGTGGTGGAGCCTGTGAGGTAGTTGGCCGCAAAGCTGGTTACCGGGGTAGCGGTCTTTGCTGGTTGGGCTGCGACCGGGGCCGCAACGGGCTTGGCAGCGGGAGCAGGGCTTGGTGCAGTCTCTGAAGTGGCCTTAACAGGGGCAGCCGCAACTGGTGCAGCAGGGGCCGTCGCTGTAGGAGCCGCCGCCGCAGGAGGGGTTTCGGTAGATCCTTCTTCCAGTTCCATGTAGAACTCAGACTTTTTACCAACGCCAAACACGCCCAAGATGGCCTTGAAGAGACCGCCAACGATGCCAAAAATAGACTTGATAAAACCCATGGGTATATCCTTCTAACCTGCTGTTCTGAATTAATTATCAAGTTCCATTACGCACTCTCATCTTGTAAGGGGCGATCTAGATACAAAAGTTAATGTTGCCCTGTCCCCCAGAGTTCTGAGGGCACCGCTGTTGGAAAACCCTCAGGCTAGGGCGTTTTGATAAAACGCCTGCATAGAGCGTTGCCACTGCTGCCGGGAGGCTTCCCAGGTGTAGAACATGTGGCCCCCGTGGAAGTGGCGCAGGGCCAGGTTGGGCTGTAATTCTAGGTTGAGGGCCATCAAATCTACCAGCAGGTTGGAGGCAAAGTAGGGCGTCACAAGGTCGAAAATGCCGTGGTTAATGGCCACCTGCATGTACGGGTTGAGGGCCATGGCTGCTCGCAGGTCGTCTACGGATCCCACAAAGCCCTGCTTCGCCTCACTGGCCGAGAGGAACGTCCAGGCCTTGAAGACCTCGTAGTTCAGCAGGTGGTAGGTGAGCGGGGTGGAGAGACCCAAAGTACTGCGCAGGTGGCTGTTGATGGCCCCCGTGAACAGGCGATCTAGTCCTTCTAGGGTGGGGTCGGTGCCTTGGTTCAGCAGCCGACCGGGGAAGGGATCGATGGCGGTCACCGAGGCATCGTACAGACCTAGGATGTGCTCTTGATCCCGCAGC
This sequence comes from Spirulina sp., assembly GCA_044070495.1. Taxonomy (GTDB): domain Bacteria; phylum Cyanobacteriota; class Cyanobacteriia; order Phormidesmidales; family Phormidesmidaceae; genus Nodosilinea. The sequence continues at coordinate 57,808 of JBIPSI010000022.1, forward strand.
AGTTCCCGCGCAAAGAGGCCACTCTCTAAACGTCCTCGGCAGCGCTGCACCACCTCTAAGGGCAGCCCCACCCAGGCCGCCAATTCCCCGTAGACTTGCTGGCGTTCCTCCTCGCTGGCCAGGTTGCCCAGGGCCAGGAAAGGGATCAACCGCTGACGGGCAAAGGTTTCGGCTTTGGCGGCGTGGGCTTCGGGGCTGTCGGCGGTATTTACCCGCCCGTGGTGAACGGCGGCGGCGGCCATAGAGGGGATCGCCGTGGCCCAGCCGGAGAAGGTGTAGTCGGTGCCGCCCAGCAGATCAAACTCCAGCACCGGGGAGATGATGATGGTGCCATTCAGCCCCACGCCAAAGTCTTGCTGCAAGCGGCGGGCCAGCTTGGCAACCCGAAATCCGCCGTAGCTTTCTCCAGCAATAAAAATCGGCGATAGCCACCGATGCTGGTCGGACAGGTAGCGCTGGATAAATTCCCCCAGGGCCTTCAAGTCTCGGTCGAGGTTCCAGAAGGTTTTGGCCTGCTCTAGGGCCGAGGCGCTGGGGGCAGGCGTTTCGGCATGGGTCGATTTCTCCTGATCCCCCTTAGCAGGGCTGGCGGCGGATTTAGACGCAGACTCCTCTGGCTTGGGCAGGGCGCGGCTAAACCCCGTCCCAATGGGATCGATGAACACCAGATCGGTGAACGGTAGCCAGGTTTCGGCATTGTCTACCACCTGTACCGGCGGCTTGGGTAGGCCCCCATTTGCCTGGAAGGCCACCCGCTTTGGCCCCATCGCCCCCATGTGCAGATAGGCCGACGCCGCCCCTGGCCCCCCATTCACCACAAAGGTGAGCGGACGGTGGGGGGCATCCTCGGTCTCTACGGTGTAGGCCACGTAGAACATTTCGGCTACGGGCTGGTCGTTGTCGTAGAGGGTTTGCCACTGGGCTTCGGCGATGTAGGGGATCATGCCCTGGGGGGTGGCAAGGGTGTGTTGGGTGGTGCAGCCCTGACGGGGGGAGAAGGGTTGATTCATCGGTGGGTTAGGAAAGACGACCTAAACGATCTAAGGGCCAGAAACGCAATCTCGCTTTGCCAATTAAGTTTTGCTGGGGCAGCGGCCCCCACACATGGGAGTCGTTGCTGTCGTTGCGGTTGTCGCCCAGCACAAACACATAGCCCGGAGGCACCGCGATGGCGGGCATCTCATACTGGGGGGCTTCCAAAATGTAGCTCTCCGCTAGGGGATCGCCGTTGATTAGAATTCTTCCCCCTTGCACCTGTACCGTATCCCCTGGTTCGCCAATGATGCGTTTAATAAAGGCTTGGCTGCCGTCGTAGCCCAGTTTGACGAGCTTGGCCGGGGGATTAAACACCACAATGTCGCCCCGGTGGGGAGCCTGCCAGCGGTAGCCAATTTTATCCACCAGCAGACGATCCCCAATGTGCAGGGTGGGATCCATCGAGTTGGACGGAATGTAGCGCGGTTCGGCAATGGCGACCCGCACCACCAGGGCCACAACGAGGGCAATCAACAGCACCCGCAGATTACTCCATAAGCTATTGGGTTGGGCGGCCTGGGCCTCTGGCTTGGGCGTAGATGGGGCAGAGGTTTGGGAACCAGAGGATTCAGGGGGCATCGGTTTCATAGGGACGGAAGCGGAGCAGAAAGAATACCATGGCGGTTGCGACATTCGTGATCGCGACATTCATTATACGGAGTGGCCGTGAGTCCCACTCCCCTATCGCCAGCTTTGCTGACCAGCGGTTCACCGACCGATCCATGGCTGTAGCCAGTCTGGTTGAGACATTTCTCCTTTAAAGGGTAGGACATTCCAACGTTGGTAACGTTGCCTGAATGTCCCTGACCCAAGTGACGATAGCGACAACCTCAGACCAGGGAAACCTAAGCCCCCTGGGCTAGACTCGTGCTTCGGAGTGGAGGGTGTGGAGGGCGGATTGCAACGCCTGCATCCGGTTGTCTACCTGGTAGATGGCAGCGGCAGGAGGATGTTCAGAGGTCTTGTGGGCGGGTAGGAACCGATGCAGATCTAGGGTATCGATGCGATCTTTTACCTGACCCGGTTTGACCACAATCCACACCTGGCGATCCCGTTTGATCGAGTCCTGCACAATGGATTCAATCGCCAGGGCAGCGGTGACGCCGATGGTGGGCACGTCGCTGAGGTCTAGCACCAGGGCTTGGTAGTTTTTCACGAAGGAGAGGCGGCGGGAAATGCTTTTGGCGGCTCCAAAGCTCATCGGCCCACCTAATTGAAACAGCAAAATATCGCCCTTGGCCTTGGCCAAAATTGCCTTTTCTTCGGGGGATAGGTTGCTGTCTGCGGTGTCGTCGGTGATGGTCTTGATGCGGCTGCTTTGCACATCGGTGAGGCGCTTGATGGTGAGCACATTGGCCACGAAGGCCCCCACCAGCACCGCCGTAATCAGGTCAATAAACACCGTCAGAAACAGCACCAGGTACATAATTCCGGTGCCCTTGAGGGAGATGCGGGGCGCTCGTTTAATGAAGCCCCAGTCCAAAATATCAATACCCACCTTCAGCAGCAGCCCCGCCAACACGGCGTTGGGAATTTGGGCCGTCAGTGGCCCAGCCCAAAACAGCACTAGCAGCAGCACCAGGGCATGGATTATCCCAGAGAGCGGCGTTTTGCCTCCCGCCTGCACATTCACCACGGTACGCATGGTAGCCCCGGCACCGGGCAACCCACCAAACAGGCCCGATATTAAATTGCCAATCCCCTGGCCGATCAGTTCCTTATCAGAATCGTGCTGGGTGCGGGAAATGCTGTCCGCCACCAGGGAGGTGAGCAGGGAATCAATCGCCCCCAAAACCCCCAGCATCAGCCCGTAGCGCAGCATGTCATCCAGTTCACGCAGGGTAAAGGTCGGGAACTGGAGGCGAGGGAATCCACTCGGAATCTCGCCAATGCGGGGGAGTGACCCCTGCCCAAAAAACACCACCGACAGCAGCGTGACCACCACCAAGGCCACCAGCGGCGCGGGTAGGACTCGGTTTAGCCGAGGTGGAATGGCAAACACAATGGCCAGGGTGAGCAGGCCCAACCCCAGGGCTACTCCGTTGGGATCGCTGAGAAACTGGGGTAATTCCTGGAGAGTGCCAATTACGCCCCCGGTGGCGGCGTGGCCCAGCAGCGGCGGCAGTTGCAGCAGAATGATGATCACCCCAATGCCGGACATAAAGCCGGAAATCACCGTGTAGGGCAGCAGGGTGATGTACTGGCCGAGGCGCATGAGGCCAAAGAGAATTTGCAGCACGCCGCCGATCATCACCACCGTGAAGGCCATGGCCAGCCCCGTATCGGGGTAGCGGGCCACCAGGCTGGTGATGACGGTGGTGATCACCACCGTCATGGGGCCAGTGGGGCCAGAAATTTGGGTGGGGGTGCCCCCAAACAGGGCGGCAAAACATCCGGTAAACATGGCTCCGTAGAGTCCGGCGGTGGCCCCCGCCCCCGAAGACACCCCAAAGGCCAGCGCTAGGGGCAGGGCAACGATGGCCGCCGTAACACCGCCAAACAGATCCCCCCGCCAGTGACGCAGGCTGATGGGATTGACCAAGGAAAATGGGAGAGCCACCATAGGACATGACCGAAGGGCAACGGATCCCACCCTACGCCATGACCTTGGTGGGACGAATTTTGCCGCTAGAAAATTAAGGATTGGAGTGCGTACGGTTCCTGGCGGAGGACGGCACACCCTGCCCAGGTTTCAGATCCCCCTAGGTTTTGCACCGCTCCCAGGGTTCTGCCCCGGCATTACGCCAAAAGCTGGGATCGTGACCCAAAGAACCCTGGGATCCTTCCTGATTGCCTGACACCTCTCCAATGTAGGTTGGGTGCAGCGAAGCATCCCCAGCGGAGAAAACCCAACGCTCGCCAGGAATTTGGGGCTTGTTGGGTTCTGCTATCGCGCCACCCAACCTACTAGCTAACCGTCTAGCGGTACAACAGCACGGGAATTTGGCTGCTCCTCAGCAGTTGTAGGGCCGTGCTGCCGATTACCAAGTGGCGAATGCGGCGATGGCCGTAGGCTCCCAGCATCAGCAGGTGAATGGCCTCTTGCTCGACATATTGGGCAATGGCTTTTTCCGGCTCTCCTATCAACAGCGTAGCCTTAGGATTCAGGCCCGCCTCCTGCAACGTAGCCACCGCCGTAGTCAGGCACCGTTTTTTCTCCCCTTCCGAGTCTGGGGTGGTCACCGTTAGCAGGTGAAGGTCTAGGTCGCGCAGGCTGGGGGTGTTCACCAACGTAGTGACCAAAAAGGAGAGCAGCTTTTGTCCGGTGGGGCTGCCATCGTAGGCCAATAACAGACGCTCAATGGGCACAAACTCGCGGGGGGTCACCAAGCAGGGCTTGGGGCTGCTGCGAAGAATGCGATCCACATTGGCCCCCAGATGCCCGGTGGCAAAGTCTGCCGCTTCCCCCCGCTTGCCCAGCACCATCAGGTCGGCATCGGCGGCGAGGCTGTCGATGCAATCTACCAGAAACCCGGTTTTGTGGATGAGTTTAACCGTGGTGGCTCCCTGATGGGTAAGCGCCTGTTCGGCTTCCTGCAAAATCAGCTTGGCCCTTTCGTGGTTGAGTTTGGCCCGCTCGTGTTCTACCTCCACGAGTTTTTTGAGGAGGCTTTCTGCGGCCCCTAGGCCAATGCTGCCACTGAGGTTGCTGGCTTCGGCGGTGGCTTGCCCCCTGGCATCGGTGACGTAGAGAACGTCCACGCTGGCCCCTAGCCCCTGGGCCAACCAGGCCGCATAGGAATAGCTGGTGCGGGCAAAGGCCGAGCCATCGGTACAGAGTAAAATTCGTTGCATGGGTTTTCCTACCGGACTTCGGTTTCAAGGGCGGGCGAATCCACAGGCTGATCCCCAGGTTCCGCCGATTGACTATGGACGGCCAGCTTTTCCACCAGGGTCGCGCTGGCGGCATTGAGGCCCACCACCTCCACCTCGGCCCCGGCCCGCCGGAATTTGTTGACCACCTTATCCAGGGCGGCTACGGCCCCTTGATCCCACAGGTGGGCATGGGTGAGGTCAATGGTGACCCGGTCGATAAATTCGCTGAAGTCAAAGGCTTCTAGAAATTCATCCCTGGACACAAAGAAAATCTGGCCCGACACACTGTAGACCCGATGGCCCTCGTCCCGCATCACCTTGTCTACAAACACCAACTGGGCAATTTTGCGGGAGAAAAACACCGTACTCATCACAATCCCCGTGGCCACCCCCAGGGCAAAGTTGCGGGTGAAGATGGTCACCAGCATGGTGGTTAGCATCACCGCCGTTTCGCTGCGGGGAATTTTGGCCATATCCCGAAACGACGCCCAGCGAAAGGTGCCGATGGAGACCATGATCATCACCGCCACCAGGGTGGCCATGGGCATTTGCTGCACCCAGGGGCTAAACACCAGCATGGCAATCAGCAAAAACACCCCCGCCGCCAGGGTAGACAGTCGCCCCCGTCCCCCCGACTGCACGTTAATTACCGACTGGCCAATCATGCCGCAGCCCGCCATGCCGCCAAAGAAACTGGTGATGATATTGGCGATGCCCTGGCCCTTGGCTTCGCGGTTTTTATCGCTGGGGGTATCGGTCAACTCGTCCACTAGGGAGGCGGTGAGGAATGAGGCCAGCAGTCCCACAATGGCCATGGTCAGCGAGGTGGGCAGCACAATCCGCAGGGTTTCCAAATTTAGGGGCACCTGGGGCAGGGCAAAGAGGGGCAGGGCGGTGGGCAGTTCTCCCATATCCCCCACGGTGGGTACATCAATATTGAGGGTAATTTTGGCGATGGTCATCACCACCAGGGCCACCAGGGGCGAGGGCACCGCCTTAGTAAAGCGGGGCAGGATGTAGATAATGCCCAAGGACAACGCTGCCAGCACGTATACCATGGGCGACACGTTGGTCAACTGCGGCAACTGGGCCAAGAAAATCAGCACCGCCAGGGCATTGATATAGCCCACCATCACCGCCCTGGGCACGTAGCGCATTTGCCGCCCCAATTTAAGGACGCCGAAGACGACCTGAATCACCCCGGTTAAAAACGTGGCTACCAGCAGGTATTGCAGCCCGTGGTCGCGTACCAGGTCAATCATCAACAGCGCCATGGCCCCGGTGGCGGCGGAAATAGACCCCGGCCTGCCCCCCAAAAAGGCGGTGACAATGGCAATGATGAAGGACGCATACAGCCCCACCTTGGGGTCTACTCCGGCGATGATGGAGAAGGCAATGGCCTCTGGAATCAGTGCCAGACCGACCACGGCCCCCGCCAAAATATCGGCCCGCGTATTAAAGAACCATTCCCGTTTCAGCGGACGTAGCCGCCTTCGTATGGCTTGGGTATTCAAGGTGTCTCCTTAAATGCTTTCTAGAGGAAATCTTTTAGAGAACGGTCTTTTTTAGAGAACGGCCTGTTCTAGCCAGCGGTCTTCTCTGGTGGACAAGCTAGGGACAGGAATTGAAAACGGCTTTACAGCAACCCAGAAACTCGTTCAAGGGTTCGTCTACCTAACACGGGTTACTCAATGCAATGGCGGCCATGGTGTGATTCGGTAAACCGCCCAAAGCAGCGGTATTCCTAGACCAAACAAGCCAAGGGCATCGCGATTAAGATAAAAACAGTTCGCCCCAATGCCTACCGTCCATTGCCCAAATACGCCAGCCCCATGACCCCGTATTCAGGGCCATTGCCAACTTGGCTGCCCAACCTCCGCCCATCGCTCACGGGCCAAGGTAACGATCAGCGCCCTAGGGTGGACTGACCCAAGCTAGGAAATAGGTAAGACAAAACAACAGCATGACCGCAGCAGGGTTTCTTTACAAAACTTTGGTTACAGGTATTAAACGGGAGATCGAGCCCTCTGTCTAGGATCGGCATTGAACTTCATCAATCCCTCAAGGAGCAACCCCATGACCACAAAGCAGCGATTTCGCAACCTCGAAGAAGTCATCACCGGGGCTGACCTACCCGTGCTGGTGGATTTCTACGCCACCTGGTGCGGCCCCTGCCAGATGATGGCCACGATCCTCACTCAGGTGAACGATCAGATGAAGGGCCAGATCAAAATCGTCAAAATCGACAGCGACAAGTACCCCCAACTGGCCTCTAAGTACCACATCGCCGCCCTGCCAACGTTGATTCTATTCAAAGGGGGCCAACCCGTAGATCGCATTGAGGGCGTGTTGCCTACGGATCAACTGGTGACCCGTCTGCGCCCCCACCTCGCCTAGGCCGATGCCGCAGCAGTTGGAGGCCAAACAGCAGCACAAATAGGGGATTGTTCACCAGGTATCGTCGCCATAGCCGCCGGGGTTCTTGGCTGAAGCGGTAGAGCCACTCTAGGCCCAGTTTCATTATCCAGCGAGGGGCCTGGGAAACCTCACCGCTAAAGAACGCGAAGGCCGCTCCCACCCCGATCATCACCGCCTGGAGGTGGCCCTGCTGGCGGTGCATCCATTGCTCTTGCTTGGGGCAACCCAACCCCACAAACACCACCCTGGCCCCAGAGTCGTGAATGCGGGCGATATCGGCGGCTTCCTCCTGGGGTGAGAGGAGCCGAAAAGGAGGCGCGTAGGCCCCGGCAATAACCAGACCAGGGAATTGGTGTTGCAAGCTTTCCGTGAGCTTGAGCAGTGTGGCCTCGGTGCCGCCATAGAGGTAGATTGGCAGGCCCGTTTGCGCCGCCCGTTCACACCAAGCCAGCATCAGATCCGGCCCGTAGACCCTCGGTTGCCCCGCCATGCCCAGTTGCCGCAACCCCCACACCAGGGGCATGCCATCGGGGGTGACGAGGGCCGCTTGGTTCACCACCTGTTGATAGGCGGGGTCAAAGTAGGCGGTCATCACCACATGGACATTAGCCGCCACCACATAGCCAGATCGCTGGGCCTCGGCCCATGCCTGAATCCGATCACAGGCATCCCCATAGCTGGTGGCATCGATCCGCGTGTTGAGGATCGGTCGGGACGGGAGCGGCCCTAGGCTTTGAACGTTGTTTCCTGACCCCGCTGTCATCCCCACTGTCTCCTTGGCCGTACCATAGTCTTAATCTAGGTTGGATAGTTCCGAGTCCTCGCCCCCATTGCGGTCATAGGGGGAGGGCGGACGGTCGCTACTCCAGGCCCACCAGGCCGTTTCGCACTCGCCGCAGTGGTAAAACTCCTGCCATTTGCGCCGATGATCTTCCCCATAAACGGGGGAGCGACGGTTGATCCACACTGCCTTGGCCTGTTGGCTGCTGGCTCCACAGCGGGGGCAACAAAACGCGGTGGCATGGCTGGCCGAGGCCGTCCAATCGGGCGGGAGGGGGGAAAAGGCATCCATGACAGGGGGAGCACGACACAGCGTCGCACGATAGAACGTACCTCCCCTATTATGGGCCGTGGGTGAATTATGGGCTCACGTTAAGCTCCGTCGTGATTTTGTTGCGCTGGGGGCGATCTTCGGCATAATCGGGGTCAGGTTTGCAAAGGTTGCACCATGGCTCTGCGCTTAATTTCGCTACTGGGACTGGCTGGACTGTGCTTTGTTGCTTGGCTAGGGTCGGAGGATCGGCGGCGGGTACCGTGGAAGTTAATCCAATGGGGGATCGGCCTGCAATTGGTGGTAGGGCTGCTGATTTTTTTGCTGCCCATTAGTCGTGATGCGGTGGTTTGGCTGAGTGGATTGTTGAACGGTCTGATTGATGCCTCCGATGCCGGGGCACGTTTTCTGTTTGGCCCCATTTTGGTACCCAATGCCGCCCCCGCTGGGCCAGCCGGGGCCGGACGTTGGATTGCCCGTGCCCTGACCGATCCCTTTGTGCCGGTGCCGGGGGATCGGCTGGGGGCGGCGAATTTGGATTTGGGCTATATTTTTGCCTTTCGGTCGCTGCCGCAGGTCGTGTTCTTCTCGGCCATCTTTGCCCTGCTGTATAACCTGGGGGCAATTCAGCCCGTGGTGCGGGTGTTTGCCCGGTTCTTTCGCTGGGCGATGGGCATCAGCGGGGCCGAGGCCCTAGCTGGGGCGGCGAACATTTTCGTGGGCATCGAGTCGGCCATTGCCATCAAGCCCTTTTTAGAACGCATGACCCGCAGCGAACTCTGCGCCATTTTGGCCTCCATGTTTGGATCGATTGCCTCCACGGTGTTGGGGCTGTATGCGGGCTTTTTGCGGGGCACGTTTCCCTCCATTTCGGGCCACCTGATGGCGGCTTCGGTGCTGACCATTCCCGCCGCCTTTGTAATGGCGAAAATTCTAGTGCCCGAAACCGAGGAACCAGAAACCCTGGGCCATGTACCCGCTGTGGAGATGGCCGAAGAAGAACGCCAAAGCCCCATGGATAGCCTGATTTTGGGAGCGCTGGACGGGGTCAAAATGGCTACGGGCATCGCCGCCGCCCTAATTGCGATTTTGGGGTTAATCGCCCTGCTCAACATTGTGTTTGGTCAGTTGGCCCAGTTGTCCACCAGTTCCTTTTTCCTGTGGCGCATCATTGGCCAGGTCTTTCAGGTGGTTACCCTTCAGAACATCATGGGGGCGATTTTTCTGCCGCTCACCTTTTTAACGGGCGTTTCCCTCGATTGGCAAGAGCTGTGGATCTCCTCTCAACTGATTGGCCGTCGCTTTTTAGAAACCGCCATTCCCCCCTACATTGCCCTGGGCCAATTCTCCGCCGATGGCACCCTCAGCGACCGCGCTCTGGTCATTGTCAGCTATGTGCTCTGCGGCTTTGCCCACCTGCCCTCGGTGGGCATCTTCGTGGGCGGGCTTTCGGGGATTGTGCCCTCCCGCCGCAAGGACATCAGCGAACTCGCCTGGAAAGCCCTCTGGGCCGGAACCTTGGCCACCCTGATGACGGGCTGCATCGCCGGAATCTATTTCTATGAGGGGGCGGCGGTGCTGGGCCGCTAGGGGAAGATCGGTGCGGGGAAAACGGCAGTGACGACCGTCGCTAAGTAAAATTTAGTGTTGACGGAAATCACAGACCAGAACCGCGAAACTTCATTACTATAAAAAGAATCCTGATCTCCATCCTGATAACGTTACCCCAAGGCAGAATTGACTGGTTATACCTGCCCACGTTCCTTCTGATACCTAAAGATTCATGGCCGAGCTAAACCCGCAATTTCTAGTCAGGTTTTGGGGCGTTCGGGGCAGTATTGCCTGTCCGGGGGCACCCACCGTTCGCTATGGGGGCAACACCTCCTGCATCGAGATGCTGGTGGGCAGCCATCGCCTCATTTTCGATGGCGGTACGGGCTTGCGGGAGTTGGGCGTTTCCCTGTTGCGGCATACGCCCCTAGAGGCCAACCTCTTTTTCACCCATTCCCACTGGGATCACATCCAGGGCTTTCCCTTTTTTGTTCCGGCCTTCATCAAGGGCAACCGCTTCAATATCTATGGGGCCATCGCCCCCAACGGTTCTACCATCGAGCAGCGCCTCAACGACCAAATGCTGCACCCCAACTTTCCGGTGCCGCTGCAAATTATGGGGGCCGATCTAAAATTCCACGACATTGAAATTGGCGAAACCGTCAAAATTGGCGATGTGGTGGTAGAAAACGCCCTGCTGAACCACCCTGGCGAGTCCGTAGGCTATCGGGTCTCCTGCCAGGGCAAAGCCGCCGCTTACATCACCGACACCGAGCATTTCCCAGATCGCCTCGACGAAAACGTGCTGTCCCTTGCCCGCGACGCCGATGTGATGATCTACGACGCCACCTACACCGACGCCGAGTATAGCGATCCCAAATCTAGCAAGGTGGGCTGGGGCCACTCCACCTGGCAGGAGGCGGTCAAAGTCGCCCAGGCCGCCAACGTCAAAACCCTGGTGATCTTCCACCACGACCCCGCCCACGACGACGACTTTATGGATCAAGTGGCCGCCGATACCAAGTCTGCCTTTCCCCACAGCGTCGTCGCCCGCGAAGGCATGGCCCTCGACCTCTATGCCCCCACCCCTGCCACGCTGTTGCCCGTCCGTTAGCGATTCAGCGTAGCCCCTCACCCCCAGCCCCTCACCCTCCTGGGATCGGGGGAGCCGAAAACCCTTTAAAGTCCCTTGAAGCGAGAATGTGGTCTGGGGGAGCGGTTGTGTAAAAATGTAAAGCGTGTGGATCACCTCTTCCCTAACGACCGCCATTACTCCAACGGCCATTGCCCTGGGGAATTTTGACGGTGTCCATTTGGGGCATCAGGCCGTTATCCAGCAGATTTCCTCCCACCGCCTAGGGTTAGATCCCGCCGACTTGGTCGCCGAAGAATCGGCCCCAGCGTTGCCCCCCTGGTCGGAAGCGCCCCCCCTGCGAGGACTGAGCCATCGCACTGGGCAGGCCGATCCCCATATTTCCCTCCCAGACATCACCCAGCGAGAGCGGGATCTGCGAACCACGCCCACCCCCACGGTGATGACCTTTTTCCCGCACCCCCAGGAATTTTTCTCTGGCAAATCTCGACCCGCCCTCACCCCCATCACCGAGAAGGCGGCGATGATTAGCCAGCTTGGCGTGGGCCAACTGGTGCTGCTGCCCTTCACCCAGGCCTTGGCGAATCTCACTCCCCAGGAATTTGTCGAAGACCTGCTGATTAAACAACTCAAGGTGCAGCACATCAGCGTCGGCAAAGATTTCTGCTTTGGCAAAAAGCGCCAGGGCACCGTAGACGACCTGCAAACCCTCACCCGCCCCTACGGTGTGGAGGTTCACATCACGCCCCACACCTGCCTGGGGGGTGAGCGCATCAGCAGTTCCCGCATTCGCACCGCCCTGTCCCAGGCTGATCTCGCCACCGCCGAAGCCCTGCTGGGCCGTTCCTACAGCCTGTCGGGGCGGGTGGTGAAGGGCCAACAACTGGGCCGCACCCTGGGCTTTCCCACCGCCAACCTGGCCATCCCCGAAGACAAGTTTCTGCCCCCCCACGGGGTCTATAGCGTGTGGGTGGAGGGGGCCAGCCCGGTGGCAGGGCAACGCCTACCGGGGGTGATGAACCTGGGCATCCGGCCCACGGTGCAGGGCCTAAGCCTCACGGTGGAAGTCCATCTGCTGCACTGGTCGGGGGATCTCTACGGCAAATCCCTCCAGGTGTTTTTGAACCACCACCTGCGGCCCGAACAGCGCTTCCCCTCCCTCGATGCCCTCAAGGCCCAAATTGAGCAAGACTGCCAAACCGCCCTCGCTGCCCTAGCTAAAACTCCGGTGGGCAATTGGGGCTAATCGGGGTCATGATAAGCCTAGGATAGGGCACCAAAACAGTCCCCAGAACTAGAACACGAAAGGCAAGGCTAATGCGAGATCGGATTGAAACGCTGGTTCAAAACCTCAGTAAAGCCATCGTGGGCAAGGATGAGGCCATTCGGCTGGTGCTGGTGGCGCTGTTTTCCGATGGCCATGCCCTGCTAGAGGATGTTCCCGGCGTGGGCAAAACCCTGCTAGCCAAGTCCCTAGCCCGCTGCATCGACGGCAATTTTCAGCGCATTCAATGCACCCCCGACTTGCTGCCCACCGACGTGACCGGAACCAGCATTTGGAACCCCAACAGCGGCGAATTTCAGTTTATGCCGGGGCCAGTATTCGCCAACATTCTGCTGGCCGACGAAATTAACCGCGCCACCCCCCGCACCCAATCCGCCCTGCTGGAGGTGATGGAGGAACACCAAGTGACCACCGACGGCCTATCGCGCCCGGTGCCCGACCCGTTTTTTGTCGTCGCCACCCAAAACCCCGTGGAATACCAGGGCACCTTCCCCCTGCCCGAAGCCCAGATGGATCGCTTCGCCCTCTCCTTTAGCCTGGGCTACCCCACCGAGGCCGAAGAACTGAGTATGCTGCAACGCCTGGGGGGCGGAGCCATTAGCCGCGACATCCAGCCCTGCATCACCCTCGAAGAAGTGGTAGCCCTACGCCAACAGTGCGCCCAGGTCACGCTGGAAGCCTCCCTTCAGCAGTACATCCTCGACCTGGTTCGCGCCACCCGTGCCCACCGGGAAATCACCCTCGGCGTTAGCCCCCGTGGGTCGGTGGCCTTCTATCGCGCCGTGCAAGCCCTCGCCTACCTCGAAGGCCGAGACTACGCCATCCCCGACGATGTGAAAACCCTCGCCCCCCACGTTTTGGCCCACCGCCTGATTCCTGTGGGCAATGCCCGACCCCAGGATCTGATCGCGCAAATTCTGGAAACGACCCCCATTCCCTAAGTGAATGGCTTCAGGCGTAGGTTGGGTGCAGCAGAGCGTAACCCAACACCGGGGGCTGATTGCGTTGGGTTCTGCTTCGCGCCACCCAACCTACTGAGCTTCATCTTCTGCGTCATCCTGGGGGAATAGTGGCACGTCTTCGTAAATGTGTTCTAGGGGAATTTCCCAATTGATGCTGGGTAAATCGAGGGATTCACCTGCCAGGTAGGTTTGCAAATCCCAGTGACGGTCGGCAATGCGGCGATAGCGGTCAATGCTGATTTTGTCGGCATCAATCAGGACGTAGTCTTGCAGCGTGGGAATTTGGCGATAGTGGGTAAATTTGTCGCTGCGGTCGTAGGCGGCGGTGCCGGGAGACAAGACCTCAATAATCAGGCAGGGGTATTGAATCAGCTTGATCGCATGTTTATCCCTAGCATCGCAACTAACCATCACATCGGGATAGAGGTAGTCCTGGGGCGACATGGGCATAAATTTGGGTTCGGCAATCATCGGTCACACCTCCACAGGATTCGCCTTGCCCCTAGTTTACGCCGATTAATCTTCCCCATCATTGCTGCTGGGCTGATTGGCTTGGGCGAAGGCTTGTAGACCGTCGGCATTAAGTACCTCGATGGCGGGGCCGTTGACCACAATTAGCCCCTCCTGGCTGAGGCGATAGAAGGCCCTTGAGAGGGTAGCGGGGATGGTGCCCAGGGTGGCAGCGAGCTGGCTTTTGGTGAGGTCGAGGGTGAGGGTATCCGACTGGGGCGACCGGGCGTATTGATCGAATAGGTAGGTGGCCAGCCGTTGGGGCACGTCTTTGAAGGCGAGTTCTTCGATGGTTTTGGTGAGTTGCCGTAGGTGAATGGAAAAACTGACCAACAGGCCAATGGCAATTTCGGGATGGTCGCCTAATAAGGAGAGAAAATCTTGGCGGGGAAAAAACAACAGTTCCGAGGCGTCTAGGGTGGCGGCGGAAACGGGGAAACATTGGCCATCCATGGCGGGCACCTCGGCAAAATATTCCCGCGCCCCAAAGAGTTGGAGAATTTGCTCTTTGCCGTTGGGGGAGGTTTTGTAGATTTTGACCCGCCCCGTTTTTACCACAAAGAAACCCGTTGCTTCGGATCCTTCTTCAAAAAGAATGGCTTTTTTGGGAAATCTTTGACGCTGAGCAATGCGGGCCAAATCTTGCAGTTGTGATGGGTTGAGTTCCCGAAAAATCAGCGTCGTTTTTAGCCAATCTCTGAGACCTAAGGATTGCTGGTTCATAGGCATTTGTGCGGACTAGGAAAATGAAATAGCGGATTTAATTTGGATGAAGTGCATTGCGAGGATCGCCCCTGCCCCCTTATGAAGGGGGGTGAAGAATGAAACTTCTACAGATGGGAACTGGGGGGATCTAAAACTCAGGAATTGTGTACCTCACTCTATGGAGATCTGCAATAAATCGCAAAGATTAAGGGATTTCTAATGAATAATTACAGCGATTTTATTGCAAATTATAACGCAGCAAGGACATCTGCCTCAATCGCTATCCATCTATCGCTAATCGTCGAAAGGCTTGATTCTATGGGGCTTAGCGATGTTCTGGAATCAGATTCTAGGATAGGAGTCAGCAAAATTAAGATTCTCTCAAGGGGATTTTTGACTTAAGTCAAGGGATGAGGTGAAAGCCATCTTCTAGGCTAGGAGCGTTGTTGAGTCTGCCTTCATATCACAATGTTTTGCCATGGCTAATCCATCCTTTGAGGTCGCGGCCCAGGCCCGATCACGACTTAAAAATTTAAGCTTACCCGTGTGGCTGGTGCTGATTTGCGTCGTCACCTTCAGCGTGTTGCTGGGGGCTGGGGCCGCCATTTCTAAATACGCCCCACCCCATCCGGCCATTGTGGAATCGCCTCAGCATGAGGTGATTTTTACCGCCAGTGACGTAGAAAATGGCCAAGTCACCTACCTGGGGCGAGGTGGGCAGCACGTCGGCAGCATTTGGGGCCACGGCAGCTATCTCGCCCCCGACTGGACGGCGGATGTGCTGCACCGTTGGGGCTTGGCCACCGCTGGGGTGATCTATGCCAGCGATCCCAGCTTTTCCCAGGCGGATCTAGAAGCCCTCAGTGCCACGGATCGGGCGACGCTGCAAGCCCAGGTGAGCGAGCAGTTTAAGCCCAACCGCTACGATGCCGACGCCGATACCCTGGTGCTGACTACGGCTCAAACTCAGGGACTCAAGCAGGTCTTTGCGGACTATCAAACCCTGCTGGCCCACGGTTCGCGGATCCACTCCATCCCCGATGGCTGGTTCACCAGCGAGCAAGAGATCCACGACGTGACGGCCTTCTTTGCCTGGACGGCCTGGGCGGCGGCGGCTAATCGCCCTAATACGCCCTTTTCCTACACCGCCAACTGGCCCCACGATGACCTGATTGGCAACCAGCCCCCAGGGCAATTCCTGGTGTGGTCGATTGTATCGGTGATTACGCTGATTTTTGCCATCGCCGCCTTTCTGTTTGTCTACCTCACCCAGGAAGATTCTGAAGAGGTGCAGATCGTCGCGGAGCGTCCGGCTCTACGCCTTGCCACCCCCAGCCAAAAGGCCACCAGCCTGTTCTTTGGCGTGGCGATGGCGCTGTTTGGGGTGCAAATTGCCATGGGCATGGTGACGGCCCACTACGCGGTAGAGGGCGACGGCTTCTATGGTCTGCCCCTTCAGCAGTATTTGCCCTACGCGGCTTCGCGCACCTGGCACCTGCAACTGGCGGTGTTTTGGATTGCCACCTGCTGGCTGGCGGCGGGTCTGTATTTTGCCCCTCGCTTTGGCAAGCAGGAACCCAAGGGCCAGGTGTGGGGCAATAGCACCCTGCTGGTGGCGCTGACGGTCGTTGTGGTCGGTTCCCTAGTCGGCTCCTGGGCCAGTGTGCAGGGCATCCTCACCGGAGACAACAGCTTCCTCTTTGGCCACCAGGGTTACGAGTATGTGGAACTGGGCCGCCTCTGGCAGGTGTTGTTGATCGGCGGCATGGTGTTTTGGCTGTGGCTGATGTTCCGCGCCCTGCGGCCCGCCCTGCAAAAGGAAGGCAGCAAAACCGGGCTAAACCACTTCTTTCTCTATAGCGCCATCGCAATCCCGCTGTTCTACGCCTCTGGGTTGATGTACACCAACCACACCCCGGTCAGCGTGGCGGAATATTGGCGCTGGTGGGTGGTGCATCTGTGGGTGGAGGGCTTCTTTGAGGTGTTCGCCACCGTGGCCATTGCCTACCTCTGTAGCGAACTGGGCTTTTTGAAAAAGTCTTCGGCCCTCCGCGCCGCCTATTTAACGACGATTCTCTACCTGGGCAGTGGTGTGATCGGCACCCTGCACCACCTATATTTTGCGGGTACGCCCTCCTTTATTGCGGCGATGGGAGCCGTGGCCTCGGCCCTGGAAGTGGTGCCCCTCACCCTGATCGGCTTTGAGGTGGTGAAAACCCTGCGGATGTCTGAACAGGCCCAGAACTTCTACCGCTGGCCCCTGCAATTTTTCCTAGCCACCTGCTTTTGGAACCTGCTGGGTGCCGGGGTGTTCGGCTTCCTGATCAACCCGCCCATCGTCCTCTACTACTCCCAGGGCATCAACACCACGCCGATTCATGCCCACAGCGCCCTGTTTGGGGTCTACGGCAGCTTGGCCATTGCCTTGATGCTGTTCTCCCTGCGGGAAATTGTGCCCGACCGCGCCTGGAACGAAAAGCTGCTGCGGGTCTCCTTCTGGAGCCTCAACGGTGGCCTCCTGGCCATGATGGTCCTGGGTCTGATCCCCAACGGCTTCTACCAGCTCATGCAGTCCGTCAACCACGGCACCTGGTACGCCCGCAGCGCCGAGGTGATTGGCTCCCCCTGGATGCAGTGGACGGTGTGGCTCCGCATCCCCGGTGATGTGGTGTTTACCATTGGGGCTATCGGTATGGTGCTGTTTACGGTGCAGGCGGTCTATTCGGTCTTCCGCCAGCCCACCCAACTGGGCGCACCCCAGGCGGGTACTCCCGTCATCGAAGGGCGCTAGTTTGTGCCTCAGATCCCAGGGTTCTTTAAGAACCCTCAGTAGATCGCAAAGCCCCCGCAGCCCTCACCCTAAATCCCTCTCCCTTGGGGAGAGGGACTTTGAAGACCGTTTCCGGCCCCCCTCTCCTCGTGGGAGAGGGGTTGGGGGTGAGGGCGGGATCGTGGCAAAAGAGCACGTTTGTGATCTACCCCTGGGATCTACTCCCCGACAACCGTTTTTTATTTTGCAAAGGACAACGAATGACGACTTTATTTGACCAACTGGGCGGTGCCGCAGCGGTGGATCTCGCCGTGGATAAATTCTATGAGCGAGTGCTTCAGGATGACCGCATCAAGCACTTTTTCGCCAATGTGGACATGGTGAAGCAGCGGGCACACCAAAAAGCTTTCCTCACCTACGCCTTTGGCGGCACCGATAAATACGATGGCCGCTACATGCGCGAAGCCCACCAAGCCCTGGTGCAACAGCACGGCCTCAACGGCGACCACTTCGATGCTGTGGCCGAAGATTTGATGATCACCCTCGAAGAAATCGGCGTTTCTGAGGAATTACGCGCCCAGGTTGCCGCCATCGCCGCCGCCCCCGCCCACAAACGCGATGTGCTAAACCAGTAACCCACCAGATCCCAGGGTTCTTCAAGAACCCTGGGATCTCGCCTCCCCCGAATTTCTACGGCAAGAGGCTATGGAGGTTGAGTTCAAATCCGGGCAAGACGGATTCCCCCGATAAGGTCGCTGTGAAGGGTACGGTTTCTGGGGCCGCATCGGGACGATACACCTCTACGGTGCGGGCTTTGGGGTTCACCAGCCAGCCCAGCCGACAGCCGTTGTCCATATATTCCTGCATCTTGGCCTGAAGGGTGGCTACATCGTCCGTTGCCGACCGTAGCTCAATCACAAAATCGGGACAGAGGGGGGCAAATCCCTGGCGTTGGTCGGGGCTGAGGGCTGTCCAGCGTTCCATCGCCACCCAAGCCACATCGGGGGAACGAATCGCCCCATTGGGCAACCGAAACCCACTGGAGGAATCAAACGCTTTGCCCAGAGCGGTTCGACGGTTCCAAATTCCTAAGTCAATACCCAGTTCAAAGTTATAGCTCCCACTCTCGCTCCCGGTCGGCGACATGGCGATCACTTCTCCCGTAGCGGTGAGTTCTAGGCGCAAGTCAGGATTGGCCTGGACGATGGCCCCAAACTGTTCCTCGCTGACCCGCAAGGTTTTCGGCAGGTTAACGGCAACGGTGGCTAGCATAGACAAAACCGCAAAACGCCCTGACCCTATTCTAGAACGCCCTGATTCTCACCATGGCCAACCTCATCACCCCTCCCACCACCACCCTGCAACTCCACGACCACCTAGAGTTTCCCGAATCTGGTGTGCTCAGCAAGGTGCTGTGGAAAGATACCACCTGCCAATACAGCCTCTTTTGTCTGGCGGCAGGTACAGAAATTTCGGAACACACCTCCACCCGCAACGCCACGGTACATGTGATCTCCGGCAGCGGCACCCTCACCCTAGAAGGCCAACCCATTGCCCTAGAACCCGGTGTGTTTGTGCTGATGCTGGCCAATGCCCCCCACGCCCTAGACGCCACCACCAACCTCGCCTTTTTGCTCACCCTTTCGGCAGAATCAGATCCCCGTTGAAGGAATATTGTTGTCCTAGGGTGCTCTGACGGCTTAATCTACCTTGGTGGCAGGTGTAGAGAATAGATGCCACCAGGTAGCACCAACAGGAACAATCCTGATCTCGATACTATTGAACAGATAGTGCGTATTCCGCATTCGCATCTGAAATCTGAATGCGTTGTTCAAGGCGAACAATATAGGAAATGAATTCTATACTCTCGCCACTCTCAAGCTTAAAGGCTCGAATAACATTCGCAATCGTATCCTTCTGTTCGTCGCTGAGATCATCAATGATGAGGATAATTTGCAAGGAATTCTGAAAGGCTTCAGTGAAGACGCGATCAATCTCTCTACCCACAAGCTGATCTGAAAGGTTAGGAGAGATTTGCTTAATCCAGCCTGAAACCTTACTGATGTAGTCTGGATTAGCGTAAATATAGCTAATAATTTTATCTACCCATACCTTAGTAGTTTGATCGCGTATTTGCTTATCAGTAACAATGCTAAATGCTGAGGCGAAGCGCATAAGCTGAGGAATAACCTGACCATTGAGATAGTTAGACTTGTCTTGAGATCGTGTCTTGCCCTCCCCAAAGCACTCATATTCAATCAATGCGATTTTGAAAGGGTGTTTCTCATGGGCGCTGTAAACAATTAAGAGTGCATCGGGAATTGAACGAATACCTTTGACAGGTTTGTCTCCACGCGCTTCAATCCCGGATGACAAAAATAATCGGTTTTCTGGGATCAGAAAAGATTGAGCAGCGCTGTAGCGAGGAAATAGACTGTAGAAATTCTCGTTGACAAGACCTTCAAGACCACGTAGGGCATCTGTTTCATTCTTAAAGGGGATGGTTTGAAAGGTTCCCATGACTTTAATTCTGGCATCTGGAACCTCAGTCAAGATCTCTTCAATATCATTGGGATCAATGTCTAGAAGGTTGTCTTCCTCGGTCTCACTAGGCTCTGATTTGTCGCCATCGATCAATATAAAAGGATCTTTAGCTCGGCTGGCATCAAAGGCATTACACAGTGCTTGAACGGCATTTTCATCTTTTATTGCCTTCGCCCCTTGGAGGTATTTAAGCGGCCAATACTTTCCACCACAGTCTGCAAGGAAGCGAATATCGAAGGGATTGGCATACTCCAGATCAACAAGGCTATAGACGGATACATAGCGATCTGCGTCAGGCCACGGTTTTTGATCGGTCGGTTCTCCTAATTTAGCCCGCAGGCCACATAGGGTTTGTTTTTCGTAGTTGACAGCGAGAAAAATAATATCGTCTTTTTCCGGCCCTCGTGTCCCAAAACCTGCCACAGCATGTTCAAGACAGAGATTGTAGTTCTCAAGGGACTTGCCACAATGGAGAATTCGATAGGCCACAGGTTTTCCTTTTTCAACAAATCAAAGGTCAGTTAAGCCATTACTAATCAGGAAGTTTTTTGATTTAAAGCTAATTGTCCCAGGTGTTGCAAAATACCCAGCACTTGGCCCAAATTGCCAGGATTGAGGATGTTGAAGTGCTGCGACAAACCATACTGGGGGCTGGGCTGAATCGACAACTTGAGAAACAGAAAACTTTCCCCACTACACAGCAACCCATAGGCGGGTTGTTGGGGCTGAGGATTCGCCAGCATATAGGCCAACGCCTGGGGAATGCCCAAAGAGAGCGAAAATGTGGTGCGTTTGGCCTCCAATACCCAAACCCAGATTTGCTGATTCACCACTAGGGTATCGATGCGGCCCTTGAGGGTGGTTTCGCCTGTGTCAAGGCTTACCTCCACAGAAGGCTCGAAACGGCAGCGAAAGGGTGGATCATAAAAGCCCGCCAAATCCAGCAAGGGCGACACAATCATCATTTTCACGCCATTTTCCAGCATCGATCCTTCCTCAAGCTGGTGAAAATAGCGATCTCGAATGCGAGCCAGCGCCTGCTGTTGGGCCGCTGTGAGCGTAGGCAACTCAGATTGCCATTCTGGGAAAAAGTCCGGTTCCTGTGCCCAGGTGAGATTAAAGGATTCCCGCAGATACTTGAGGGTCAGATTTTCGGAAATTGCCAGGGTTTGAACCATCTTTGTCTCCCTATCTCTATCCCTATTCAGTTGTCACCCCGTTTGGGATGAAGTGAGAGAGGACGACTAGATATTTTAAGCTTTGGCCTACCCAGGCGTAGGCTGCATTCGCGGCACCACTATCCTTCCCCTCTGATCTACACTCCCCTTGCAGACAGAACCCCGGTTTCTACGCTGTCACTGGCCAAGTCTTGGACAGGTTTAAGCAGAAACCGGGGCTTGCAACTGAGAGTTAACTAAGGTTGTGTCGCCGCCTAGGCCAACACCGCCTCTAGGTCGCAGACGGGGGCTGTTTGGCGCGATACGATGCGAAGGCTATGGGGATAGCGAGGACGAGGATCGCCTTTGAGCCAAATGGGGGGCACCATCGTGGCTTCATAGGCTTCGATTTCCTGCAAAATGCCGGGGTTATCTACCAGCTCCACCAGGGTGCCGGGTAGATATTCAAACATTTCATCCCAATCCACAGGAGACAAGCTATCCATAGCGGTCACTAACCTATTGCATTCATAGCGAAACTAAACGGGCCAGAGGGGCCAAGCTACCCTCGGCGCATCAACCCTTTCAATCGCGACAGCTAGACGTAGAAGTGGCTGCGGTCGAGCACCACTTCGCCATGACCGGGCACCCAGGCCACCCAGGATTGGGCAGAATGCTGGCACAGCAGCTTGGCTTCATCCTCGGCGTAGGGGTTGGGAGCCTGAATCAGCTTTACCCAAGTATCGCGGGTGTAGTTGAGTTGGCAGGCGAGAGACCAGTCGGCGGAGATGGACAGGTCGGACAGTTGAGCGGTTTTGAGGGCAGGGGATGACATGGGAATGACGGCCTCACTGAAGAGCAATAGTCGGTTCTATGCCGCCCTTGAGTCCGGCTGACTTTCAAGGATGACTACCTTTCTGTAGCTAACGATACAAAAAATACGCTTTGTGAGCAAATGCTGATCTCATAAATGAGAAATTTCTTATCATTGCATCGCCTGCCCTAGACTTCGGTTAAACAATTCTCTATGGAGTACGGTAACGGCTTACTCTCTGGCCACAATTTAGGACGACCCTTGGGGGATCGCTGGCTCTGGCGCGGCGTTGGCTTTCACCTATACCCTGGCGATTGTCTGGGTCTGGTTGCTCCCTCTGGGGCGGGCAAAACCTTGCTGCTGCGAAACCTAGTTTTGCTGGATCCTCTAGCCACGGGAGAGGTTCGTTTGGCGGGCAAAACGCCGATAGAGTGGGGTTTGCCCACCTACCGTAGTCGCGTGATGTATCTGCCCCAGCGGTCGGTGGCCTT
This sequence comes from Spirulina sp., assembly GCA_044070495.1. GTDB lineage: Bacteria > Cyanobacteriota > Cyanobacteriia > Phormidesmidales > Phormidesmidaceae > Nodosilinea. The sequence continues at coordinate 80,010 of JBIPSI010000022.1, forward strand.
TGCTGGCACGGTGCGGGCCAACCTCCAGCGAGCCTTCGCTGCCAAAATCCATGCCCAGCAACGATTTGATCCTGACCGTATCCAGACCTGGCTCCACCACCTCGGTCGCGACCTCGATTTTCTCGATCTGGAGGGATCTCGGCTTTCCGGTGGCGAGGTGCAAATTCTGGCCCTGCTGCGGGCGCTTCAGCTCGATCCCCAGGTGCTGCTGCTGGATGAACCCACTGCGTCGTTAGATGCCGCCACAACTTGCCAAGTCGAGGCCCTGATTGCCCAGTGGCTTCGGCAGCCAAATCGGGCCTGCATCCTGACCAGCCATGATCCCGACCAGATGGATCGCACCGCCACCCGCCAGCTTCGCCTCAAGGACTTTACCTAATGGACGGTCGCTATCTCTCCCTTGGCTATGGCCAACTTGCCCTGGCGGCCCTGCTGATTTTGGTGAACGTGGTGCTGTCGGCGGTCTTTCAGTTGGGCCTAGGGAAGACGCTGGTGGTGGCTTCGTTCCGCATGGTGGTTCAGCTTTTACTGATTGGCTTTGTGCTGGAATGGCTATTTACCCAGGAGAACCCCCTCGTCGTTGTGGCGATTGCCCTGGGGATGGCATGGATGGCGGGCATTGCTGCCGTAAACCGCACCCAGCGGCGGTTTGCGGGCATCTACTGGCATAGTCTGCTGTCGGTGCTGGCCTCGTCGGCCCTAGTCACCGGCTTGGCCATGGTCGGCATTATCCGCGTCCAGCCCTGGTACGACCCCCAGTACCTGATCCCGCTGTTGGGCATGGTGTTGGGCAACACCCTTAGCGGTATTTCCCTAGGGCTGGATCGCTTTATGGAGAGCCTGATGGCCCAGCGCGACCAGATTGAAACCCTGCTAACCCTGGGGGCAACCCGCTGGGAAGCCGTCCATAGCCAAGTGCGCGAGGCTATCCGGGTGGGCATGGTTCCTACCATCAATTCCATGATGGTGATGGGTTTGGTGAGCCTGCCAGGGATGATGACCGGACAAATTCTGGCCGGGGCCAACCCCATTGATGCCGTGCGTTACCAGATTGTGATTGTGTTTATGATCGCCGCTGGGGCCGCCCTAGGGGTGTTTGGCGTGGTGATTCTGGCCTACTACCGACTGCTCAGTCCTGATCATCAGCTCCGCCTAGATCGCCTGAACGTAACTCGGTGAAACGGGATTGCAACCCCTTGAAGTCGCCCATCTAGAAGTCGCCCATCTAGAAGCAGACGGTCATCAGCACCGCCAAAGGGGAGTGATGATTCGCCGTTGGAGTGGGGCTAGAGCATGGATCCAATGGCTTTGCTCACGGCCTCAAACATGCGTTGGCAGTGGTTATTGTGCTGAAGGGGCAGCTCCTCATTTTTGACCACTAGGTTTACCCTTGCGGTTTTCGCCACGGTGGTCGGCTGGTTGATCATCACTTCAATGGTCGTGAGTTGAGCGAGGGCCACTTGTCCCGGCTTCTCTTTGGCCACGAAATAATCCTTGTTGGCGTACACCATGCTAAGGCCACAGTCCTCCAGGGTTTTGACAATGGAGGCTCCCAGGCTTTGGGATGTTTCAGGTTCAGAGAGGGTTAATAAGTTGGTATAACGAGCCATAGAAACCTTTTGGTTGAACCATTACGTCACGGCTAACGGGCATCCTAGCCCCGCTGACTAAGCCATCACAGTACCGTCACAATATTAAGTTTCACTGCAGTGCTGCATCAACGGCCTCGCCCTGATATATGCCAGCCCTGCCTATGTATATCATAGATGCCCTGTGGCTGTCTGCGGTTGGGCCACAGCCCTAGGCCGCCCTTAGTCCTATCGGTCTGAGCTTGAGTTGACGCCAGGGTTCATGGCTTGGTTCCCGCCCCATCGACGGTAGGGTTATCTACGGTGGAGGTTACTCGCAGCTAAAGAACCGCAGGGGGCCATCGGTGCAGCAGGGGCAAATATGTACCAGGAAAGCCGTTGGCACCCCGTGTTAGCCGATACAATCACTCTTAATAGCTAATCGCTGAATAGGGTGGGCAAACGATGGCCAAGGCGCAGATATCGCTGGAGGACGAGCGGGCGAAACTGCTGGAACGCTATCACCAACTCCCAGCCTTTGATCGGGAACTGGTGCAGTTGTTCTCCATTATTTACACCCCCGTGGGCAAGACCAAGGTGGTGGATTGTCTTAATGCCTACCTGCGCCACAGCGGCCAAAAGCTTAAGTACAACCTGGCCGAATTGAGTCCCCACCTGGCCCGGCTGATGAACCGCGAGATCTTGGTGGTTGAAGGCGGGCATGGTTCCCGGTGTCATCCCCTGCTGGTGGAATTGGTGACTCGCGACGCCCTGCGCCAGGGTACCTTTGAGCCGATGGTGACGGCGGTGCAGGAGAAACTGCCGATCCCTACCGTGGGCTGGAATCGGAGTCAGCGGTCGTTCCAAAGCGAAGATCAGTTTCTGCGGGAGGTGCGCATTGGCCTCTATCGGGTGGATTGGGACTACATCGAAAAACAGTTTGAGACCTACTACAACCATGTTTTTGCCACCAGCCGCATCTCCATGGCCCAGGTGTTTGAGGAAATTTGCAACAACCCCTTCGACCGGGACTGGTTCCTCACCCTGAAAAAAGACCCCGACATCTACGAAGCGGCCCTCGGCAACCTCTGTGTCAACTCGATTCTGGCCCTCACCCCGGCGGAGGATGCCTTTGCCCTGCTGCAAGCAGATTGTCAGGGGGAAAAGACCACCGCCTCGAACCAACTGCGGAGCATTTGGATTCAGCAACTGCTGATGCGGGGACGACTGGCGGAGGCGGAAGCGGGACTTAAAGACTTGGCTAAGGACGCCCCAGAGGAGTCCCTTTTATTGCACGGCTGGCTCAGTTGTTTGCGGGGGAACTATGCCGCAACCATCGAAGCGGGGCAATTGGCGCTCAAAATACTGAAAAAAGCCACGGGCAAGCGCAAAGTTTACTTTGATACCGTGCCAGGCATCTTTCCGATATTGGCCCTGTTGCAGGAGGGCAGTGCCGCCAGCCTCCGCACCGCCGAGGAATACGCCCACCCCATTGCCGAGCAAACCTATCGCCACTGGCTCTCCGTGACCCACGGATCCCTCGAAAAGGTGGCCCAGACCTTGCAGGGCAATACCGCCGCCAAGGCCTACCTCACCAACACCCCCCTCAGCACCCTAGCCGACTCCCACAGCTTTGAGGCGTTGATCGATGCCCTCTGCCTGTACTGGGTGAATGTAGACGCGGCCCGTGATCGGCTCCCCAATCCGGTGAAGGAGATCTACAAAGACGCCAAGGCCGCTGGCTACGACTGGTTTGCCCTAGAGGCGGCCACGGTGCTATCTCGACTGAATCCGCGCAGCACCTACGGCAAGGAAGCCCCGGCCCTGCGGGAATCCACCGGAATTCAGCCCGTTACGGAAATCATTGCCCCCAAGGAACCCTGGGAACTGGCCCTAACGGCGTTGATCGGCCTCAACCCTGGCCTCGCCAAGACCGAAGGATCGGCGGCAGCGGTGGAAACCGAGTATCGGCTGGCCTGGTTTTTAACGATGTATTCCAGCCAAACCTGGATACTGCAACCGAAGGAGCAGAAAATCAGCGTTAAGGGCGGCTGGAGTCGGGGCCGAGTGGTGGCCCTGCATCGTCTGAAGTATGAACTCGACAGCTTTCCCTACCTCACCCTCCAGGATCGGGAAATTTGCGCCTACCTAACCTCAGACTACAGTTCCTACGGCTCCAACAGCTACCGTTTCCAGGACAAGGCCCTGCTGGCCCTAGTGGGGCATCCCCTGGTGTTTTGGGAAGATGCCCCCACCACGCCGCTGGAAATGGTCAAGGGAGAACCCGCCCTGACCGTGAAACAGGGCAAAAACGGGATGCTCACCCTCTCCCTGACGCCGCCCCTGGAGGAGAAACAGGCCATCGCCCTGATCAAAGAAACCCCCACCCGCATCAAGGTGGTGGAATTTACCAAGGAACACCAACGCATTGCCGCCGTGCTTGGCCCCAAAAATGCCCTAGAAGTGCCCGAAAGCGCCAAGGACAAGGTGCTAGAAACCCTCAACGCCATCGTTAGCCTGGTGACGGTGCATTCCGACATTGGCGGCGGCATCACCGATGCAGAAGAAGTCCCCGCCCAGACCATTCCCCACCTGCACCTACTGCCCGCCGGATCTGGCCTCAAGGTGTCGTTGCTAACCCGCCCCTTTGGCGACGATGGCCCCTACTACCGACCGGGCAGCGGCGGCGAAATGGTGCTGGCGGAGGTGGGCGGCAAACGACTCCAAACTCACCGCGACCTGAAGGAAGAGAAAAAACTGGCCCGCGTCGTGGAAAAAGCCTGCCCCACCCTGCAACGCCTGGAGGACGAGGCCGGGGAATGGCTGATTGATGACCCGGAGGACTGCCTAGAACTGCTGCTGGAACTGCAAGACCTGGGCGATCAGGCGGTGGTGGAATGGCCCGAAGGCGAGAAAATGCGGGTCATCAACCGAGTCGGGCTGGGGGACTTCAAGGTGCAGATCCAGCGTCAGCGAGACTGGTTTGCCGCCAGTGGCGAACTCTCCGTCAGCGATGACCAAGTGCTGGATATGCAGCGGCTGATGGCGCTTTTAGAAGCCTCCCCTGGTCGGTTTATCAAGCTGGCGGATGGGGAATTTGTGGCCCTCACCCAGGAATTTCGCAAGCGCCTGGACGAACTGCGGGCCTTCTCGGAAACCAGCGGCAAGGGCGTGCGCTTCCATCCCCTCGCCTCCTTGGCCATGGAAGACTGGATGGACGAGGTGGGCCAACTCAAAACCGATAAGCACTGGAAAGACCACGTCAAACGCCTGAAGGAAGCCCAGGATCTCAAGCCCGAACTGCCTTCCACCCTGCAAGCGGAACTGCGGGACTACCAAGTCGAGGGCTTTAACTGGTTGGCGCGGCTGGCCCACTGGGGTGTAGGGGCCTGCTTGGCCGACGACATGGGCCTTGGCAAAACCCTGCAAGCTCTGGCGGTGATCCTCACCCGTGCGCCGGAGGGGCCAACCCTGATCGTTGCGCCCACCTCCGTGTGCATGAACTGGCTGAGCGAGGCCGAAAAGTTTGCCCCCACCCTCAACCCGATTCAGTTTGGCAGTGGCGACCGTCAAAAAGTCTTGGACTCCCTACAACCCTTCGACCTGCTGGTGTGCAGCTACGGCCTGCTGCAACAGGAGGAGGTGGCCAAAATGCTGGCGGAAGTGCAGTGGCAAACCATTGTGCTAGACGAAGCCCAGGCGATCAAAAATTCCGCTACTAAACGATCTCAGGCGGCGATGAAACTCCAGGGCGGCTTCAAAATTCTCACCACGGGCACCCCCATCGAAAACCACCTGGGGGAACTGTGGAACCTGTTTCGGTTCATCAATCCCGGCCTGCTGGGTTCCCAGGAGCAATTCAACCAGCGCTTTGCCAACGCCATCGAACGCAACCAGGACAAACAGGCCCGCAACCGCCTGAAGAAGCTGATCCAGCCCTTCATCCTGCGCCGCACCAAAACCGAAGTGCTCGACGAACTGCCCGCCCGCACCGAAATCACCCTCCAGGTGGAACTCAGCACCCAGGAAATGGCCTTCTACGAAGCCCTGCGGCGGGAAGCCATCGCCAAACTCTCGGAACCAGGGGCCGAGGGCGGGGCCAAACACCTACAAGTGCTGGCGGAAATCATGAAACTACGCCGCGCCTGCTGCAACACCCGCCTGGTGAAGGCCGAACCCAAACTGCCCAGCGCCAAACTCGATGCCTTTGGGGAAATTTTGGAGGAACTGCTCGAAAATAACCACAAAGCCCTGGTGTTCAGTCAATTTGTAGACCATCTCGCCATCCTGCGCGAATTCCTCGATAAACAAAAGATTCACTACCAATACCTGGATGGCAGCACCCCCGCCAAGGATCGCAAAAAACGCGTCGATGCCTTCCAATCGGGCCAGGGCGATGTGTTTTTGATTAGCCTCAAGGCCGGGGGCACCGGGCTGAATCTCACCGCAGCGGACTACGTGATCCACATGGATCCCTGGTGGAACCCCGCCGTGGAAGACCAGGCCAGCGACCGCGCCCACCGCATGGGCCAACAGCGCCCCGTCACCATCTACCGCCTGGTGGCCCAAAACACCATCGAGGAAAAAATCGTGGACTTGCACAAACAAAAACGCGACCTGGCCGACAGCCTGCTAGAGGGCACCGACATGAGTGGCAAGATCTCCACCGACGAACTGCTGCGCATGATCAGCGAAGGGTAGGGAGGATGGATGGAGATGAGTTCAGTGTGGACTTGGAGATGGGGGACGATGGCTTCTGAATTGGGTTGATCGATTTGATCAGGACAGTTCTCAAAGTTCACCCCATAGGTGAGGCAGATGGGGTGACACTTGCTAGAATTCATTCGATTTTTGCGGGGGGAGTTGTCCAAACCTCAGGCCCCCATGCCCCTTCAGTAAGTCCCTAATCCTTTCCATTCTCTTTGAAGGAAAATCCTTCATGAAGTCCCTATGTCTAGGAACCATACGCCCCAGTCTGCCTTAGCGTTTTACCCTCTGATGGCTGGATTATTGGCCCTTGCCTCACCCGCTTATGCCGAACCTATGCCAGGGATGGAAGCCTTACCGCCCTCGGTGATCGAAAGTACCCAGGAATCTGCGCCAGGGATGGAAGCCTTACCGCCCTCGGTGATCGAAAGTACCCAGGAATCTGCGCCAGGGATGGAAGCCTTACCGCCCTCGGTGATCGAAAGTACCCAGGAATCTGCGCCAGGGATGGAAGCCTTACCGTCCTCGGTGATCGAAAGTACTCAGGAACCTGCGCCAGGGATGGAAGCCTTACCGTCCTCGGTGATCGAAAGTTCTAAGCCCTCCAGTGTGGATAAGTTTTATGCCGAGGCTCAGGCAAACCTGTCGGAGGATTTTTACCTTC
>JBIPSI010000023.1:0-85320 GCA_044070495.1 Spirulina sp.
TTGCCCATTTTGATACATCAGCAGCGCGCTGAGCAGTCTAATTCCAGTACCGACGCAATCTAACAACCCGGCTGGAGCGGACTGTTGAGCGATCTTGGTGGTGTTGCAAAAGTTGCGTACAGCCGCTCAGCCGGAACGTTATGCATACAAAATGCTATGACGCAAATATTTTCAAAAACAGACTTTATGAAAATGGCAATTGAGGAACACCTCAAATGTACGAAATATCCTCGAGTGGGAGCTGTGATCGCGAAAAGTGGAGAACTTCTTGCAACTGGCTATCGTGGTGAACGGGGCAATGACCACGCCGAACGTGTAGCGATAGAGAAATTATGTGCCGATCAACTTCATGGCTCAACTATCTATACAACTTTAGAGCCGTGCGTCAAACTATTTGATGACCAAGATATTCAATCTTGTGCAGAGTTAATAATTAGCTCAGGAATAACTGAAGTTGTTATAGGTGTTTTAGATCCAAACGGAACAATCTATTCGCAAGGATTTAGGAAATTATTGGAAAATAATATAAGCGTGAGTTTCTTTAATAGGAAGTTGCGAGCTGCTGTTGAGGAAGAAACGTTTGAATATGGAGAAATACACAAAATCTACGGCAATGGCAAGAGACGTATTCCAGTAGTTCACAGTGGGATAAGTATTGAAGTGCATTTCAGTAAAACAGATTTACGAAGCATCCCTATAAGGTGGGCTACTTTACAGCCAACTCATGGATGTGTAGATCTTTCGAGCAATAATGGCGCTGTAAGAGTGGCTGCCGGAGCAAGCAGCTTTGGAGACATCACTGATCCAATGGTTTTCAGGTTCCCTAGTCACTTCGCGAGAATGAAAAAAGGAATGATTGCAATTGTACAACCAGTCGGATCGACCTTTTTTGTACTCATTAAATTAATCGACATATTTGAAAATGACATAATATTTCAATGGGAAGTGAGAAATCAAGACTAGTCTATTTAAACTGTATTTTTTGGCAATTTTCTTCAGGTAGTATATGCATAATAAGTTGTTTCACCGGAACGCCACAAACTGCTCGGTGAGTTGCAAAAGTTATCTACGTCTGGTGAGCTTTGTCGTTATCCGGCACCGAGAGACTGCAATAGCAAACCCCAAGTTTTAGAAATTGTGTTAGAAATTTGGAGGCATCATCCCTTTTAATAAGGTCTTAAATTAGCTAGTAAGGTGCGTATGGCTCAGCAAGATACTTCTAAGCAAAAAAAGCTAGTAATAACACTTGAAGAGAATGCAATGGATTCTCTCGTTCACGGTATTGAGCATCACCTTTACGGCAAACGTCAATCTGATTGGAAATACATTGTTCTACATGTTTTCCATGCAATTGAACTTTTTTTAAAGGCAAGACTTGCAAAACATGATGAAAAACTTATTTATACGAATCGCAAGAATGGACATACAGTTAGCTGCGTCGAAGCAATTGGGCGATTGGTGAATGAAGTGAATATTCCGCTGGATAGCTATGTGGAATATAAATCAAATGGCAAACAAGCAGCTAAATATCAGTTGGCTGGAGAGCTGGAAGAGTTGCGACAAGCAAGAAACGATATTGAGCATAAGGAAGCTTCTCTGGATAAGGATGCAGTTAATAAATTTCTAGGGGTCGCATTCCGTTTCTTAGATGATTTTGTAAGTTTAGAGCTAGGACTAAGTTTGTCTGAGAAGCTAGAAGAACTTGACGAACTTAGATGGGAAGAAATGATTGAAGCAGGTATGGAAGAAAAAGATATACCTGAGCAAGATAGCTATCAAACGCTCTCTCTTGCTTATCTCTCGTATGTTAAACATATGTCAGATCGAGGTATACCGCTCCATCCTAAGGAAAGAGTTGATTATTCATTTTTTACTTGCGAATTATGTGGTGAAGAAGCAGTTGTTCTACCCGATCCGAGGTCATACTCTGCGATCACTTACTGCTACAATTGCCGCGCTAAATATGAAGGTCATACATGTGCAAGATGCGAGCAGACTTACATAGAATATTTAGGTGAATGGGAAAAAGGTGATAACCCACCTGAGCATCCTGATTTGGAAAGTCTTTTGAACTCTGAAGAAGATGTATCTTTTTGCGAGGTGTGTCAAGATTGGATCGCGGATCAGTGATAGCGCAAGTGCCGCATAACAACCCCAACGCAGCGGACAGACGAAAACCGCTGGTGCTGAGTTCGAGGTTATCTACTGCCGCTGGTTGGGAACGTTATGTGCGCGACCTTGGAGTCGTTCTCGGAATGTTCAACCCATAAGGGGAGGGCAGTATTAGCAGAAGAGGTTAACTGTCGAAGCATCTTCAGAGTCAAATTGAGGGTGCAGGCTAGGGCAAGGTTGCTAAGGATAATGCACGCATGGGTTACGCTGCGCTAATCCATCCTACGGGGTCTTACGTTTAATCTGTCCCACCGACTTATCCCAGCTCTAACCCACGGCAAAGTCGGTAAATTGGCGCTTAAAGGGCGAATGAAACCCCAGCACAATATCGTGCTTAGGCACCCCACGATCTACCAGTTCATTAGCAATGCCGCCCTCGGTGCCGTCGTGCTGAATCCAAATTTTGCCGTTCTTAATATCCACATGCAGCACACAACCATAGACCCGTCGCTTATTCGAGAACCCCACATGAACCACCTGATAGTGATCGCGCTCCGTATCAAAAATTAGTTCCGTTTCCAACTCTGGAATGTTGAAGTCTACCTGGCCATACTCCGTCAAAAGCTCTTGAACCAGTTGGCGATAATGGTCTACATTGTCCATTTCACAATCACCTCTTCCTCTGGGTCATACGCAATTTTCTCATTTCCCCGCTGAGCCGCCATAATGCGTTCAGCCCCCAGGTCAATGTACATTTCCACCCCACCAAAGCTAAGAAACAGCGGGTCGTGGGTAATCGTCCAGCCGTCCTTTTCGAGGGCGCGTTTAACGGCATCATGAAACAGATCTTTGGCGGCCATGGGAAAACGAAATGCAGGGCGTTGTAGGGCCAACACTATTTTAAAGCGCCCCAACCTTTGACAACAGCCCGACGAGACGAACCCGAGACGGCTGGTCAGGTCAGCGTATCAGCCATAACCTGCCTTGAAATCGCCCTGGCCGAGCAACGGGGTCGGCTAGAATTTCCTTCAACTAGGGGCGAACCTACTGCCAAAGTAGCCTCACCAGGAGGATCAAACAGGCTATCCCTAACAGCGGGGTAGAGATGGCCACCACACGGGCCGCCAGCCAAGCGGGCAGGTAAATATCCTGCACGACTTGATCGTCAGGCGTCAGGCGTTCGGCCCAGGTTCTCAGGGGGCAGCGGAAACCATGGGTGGCATAAACAACCACTTCCACGCTGATCAGCGCAAAGGCAAAGGCCGTCCACCGCGTGAGCTGATTAGCCAGCCCGCAATACAGCAGAAACAGAATCGCCCCAAACATCACGACGAAAACGAGGGTATGGAACAGCCGCACCCAGACAATCAACATGGTCTGCCTCCTGAGGTTGTTTCTAGCCTAGGTCGTCAAATCAGGGCAGAACTGGGGTGCCGTTCGTCGTGGGGAGGGATGCTCATCGTCCGCTGACCTCCGTGGCCTAGCTGTGAACCCTTGGCTCTGGGTGGAGGGTTGCCAGAATCTCACTTTCGGCCTCAGCTAGGGTTTTCAGGCGATCATCCACCTCAGACCGAGGGAAGCGACCCGTCGCCAACACCCAGTAGGTGCCGTAGTGACGAGCTTCCGAGGCCATCAAGCTGCGGTAAAACTTGGCCAGGGCGGGGTCGGGGCAGTGCTGGGCCAGCAGTCCTAGGCGCTCGTGGCTGCGGGCTTCGATCAGGGCAGACACCAGAAACAAATCAAGCTGACGCTGGGGTTCCACAGATCGCACCTGTTCCCGCAGTTTGGCTCCGTAGGGTGGCGGTTGTAGCGGACGCAGGGGCACCCCCCGTCGCTCTAGCCACTGGTGTACCTGGGTGAAGTGGGCCAGTTCTTCCTGGGCAATTTCTGTCAGCGCCAGAATCAACTCCCGGTCGGAGGGGTAGCGGTTGATCAGGCCCATGGCCACCCCAGCGGCCTTGCGTTCGCACTGGGCGTGGTCTAGCAAAATGGTGTCCAAATTCGCCAAGGCTTGTTCTACCCATTCCGGGCGAGTCGGCTCAACGAGGAATTTGATGGTGGCGGTGGTCATCGTAGCCGTGGACATGGGCAATCGTGCGAACAAAGGCTAAACCCTATCATCGCAAATTCAAGGTAGAACGGCTATCTGGGTTGCCTTGGTCACGGATTGGGAACCCATTCCACCCCACCCCTTTGGATCACCTGAGGTTCCCGTCGCGCCCTAAAATAGAGATTCTCAAGGTTAAAAAATCCCTAAGGTTAACGCCGCCCCTGCTTTGCCCTGTTCTCACCCCACCCCTTCACCCTTCACTCCCCTACCCTTCTCCCCATGGCCACCGACTACCTCGAACGCATTCTCACCGCCCGTGTCTATGACGTTGCCCAGGAAACTTCCCTGGAGATGGCCCCCAACCTGTCGGCCCGGTTGCACAATCGGCTGCTGCTAAAGCGGGAGGATATGCAGTCGGTGTTTTCCTTTAAGCTGCGGGGGGCCTACAACAAAATGGCGCACCTGTCGCCGGAACAGTTGGCCCAGGGGGTGATTGCGTCTTCAGCGGGGAACCATGCCCAGGGGGTGGCCTTGGGGGCCAAGCAGTTGGGGACTCGCGCCATTATTGTGATGCCCACCACCACGCCGATGGTGAAGGTGAATGCGGTGAAAGCTCGCGGCGGCGAAGTGGTGCTCTACGGCGAAACCTACGACGATGCCTACGCCCACGCCCGCCAATTGTCCGAAGAAAAGGGTCTTGCCTTTGTCCATCCCTTCGATGATCCCGATGTGATCGCCGGACAGGGCACCATCGGCATGGAAATTCTGCGCCAGCATCCCCAGCCCATCCACGCCATTTTTGTGGCCATCGGCGGCGGCGGTCTAATTTCCGGCATTGCCGCCTACGTGAAGCGCCTGCGACCGGAGATCAAAATCATCGGCGTGGAACCCATCGAGGCCGATGCCATGGATCAATCCCTCAAGGCTGGGGAGCGGGTGCGGCTGAGCCAGGTGGGGCTGTTTGCCGATGGGGTGGCCGTGCGCCAGGTGGGTGAAGAAACCTTCCGCCTCTGCCAGCAGTATGTGGACGACATCATTCTGGTCAGCACCGACGACACCTGTGCGGCGATTAAGGACGTGTTTGAGGACACGCGCTCGATTTTGGAACCCGCCGGAGCCTTGGCCATCGCCGGAGCCAAGGCCTACGTGGAGCGCGAGGGCATCACCGACCAAACCCTAATCGCCGTGGCCTGTGGGGCGAATATGAACTTCGACCGGCTGCGGTTTGTGGCGGAACGGGCGGAAATTGGCGAACAGCGGGAGGCCATCTTTGCCGTCACCATCCCCGAAACGCCAGGGAGCCTAAAAGCCTTTTGCGAATGCCTAGGCACCCGCAACCTAACGGAATTTAACTACCGCATTGCCGACAATCACGAAGCCCATATTTTTGTGGGTCTAGAAGTGCAGGGCCGCGCCGATGCCGAAAAAATGATCCAAGTGTTTGAATCTAAGGGTTTGAAAACCCTGGATCTCACCGATGATGAGCTTTCCAAAATGCACCTGCGCCACATGGTCGGTGGCAAATCTGCCCTCGCCCATAACGAGTTGATTTATCGGTTTGAATTTCCAGAACGGCCCGGTGCCCTAATGAAATTCGTCAATGCGATGAGTCCTGACTGGAACATCAGCCTCTTCCACTACCGCAACAATGGCTCGGACTATGGCCGCATCGTCACCGGAATTCAGGTGCCCCCGGACGAAATGGAACAGTGGCAATCTTTCCTGGATAACCTAGGCTATCAATATTGGGACGAAAACCAAAACCCCGCCTACAAACTATTTTTGGGATAGCCAAAAGTCTGTCGTGAATCGACACAGCTACAATGATGCCTGTAGGTTGGGTGGAACGGAGTGTAACCCAACACTGGCATGGCTTTTCGGGTTCCGCTATCGCTGCACCCAACCTACAGGTTCAGTCGTGTCAGACCACGGCTCAAGATTTTGCTAACTGCCTTACCCATTGGCGAAAGTCTACCTCAGCCGCGACTTCATCGGTCATGGCGGTCTGTAGAAAACGGTAGAGATCGGCTTTAGCCACCATGGGAAAGATGGGAGACTGATCTCGTTCCTCGTATTGCCCTTCAATAAGCTTCAAAATTATCCAATCACGCCCGTTAAATCGCCAGAATTCCGGCACACCCAAGCTGGCATAGAGATCATTTTTCTGAATATCGGTGTGGGTAATATCAACCTCAACCACTAAATCTGGGGGCGGATCAACGGCTAAGTTGATCTCATGATCGGCCACTAGGGTATAGTTTTGAATGTAGTAACCGCTATCCGGCTCCGCACTTTTTGAAAGGTCTTCCCTGGCCAGGGTGGTTGACCCCATAGATTTCATTTTTAAGCCCAGTTCTACCACTAAAATACGAACAAATAGCTCAATTAACCGTGCCAGACGTTCATGGCTTTCTAGCGGCATGGTAATTTCTAACGTTCCATTGTCATAGGTAAAGCGGGCTTGGGTACGCGGACTTAACAGTTGGTGAATCTGTTGAAATGCTGACCAATCTAGGACGCGAAAGGCCATACGATTTTCCCCAGTTAGGGCAGGTGGAGCCTCTAGATACATGGTTGTTTCTCTCGCAGGACTAACCTAGACCAACAACTGCATTCTACCCGCTAAGATCAGGGCAAGTGTGCATGGAGGGATCGCCCTGATGTTCCCCGATTCTGCCGTTTGTTTGTGGTTGAAGAATAGACTACGGGCCAAGCTTGCCCCTCCTAAGGCAGCGGCTCCCCAAGGTGCCTTTTCCCTGCCCTCCCTCCCGTGGGCCATTGGTGCAGCGGGGCTGTTCCTGGTGAGCTGTGGCGGCGTGGCCGAATCCCTGGATCAAGGATCCGAGTTTACCGGGCTAGACCCGATGGCGGCGGCGGCTCCCCTGCCGGAACCGGAATGGTCGGCGGAGGAACGCTGGTATCGGGCGGTGAGTGAGGCGAATCAGGCGGCTCAACTGGCCCAAACCGCTACGACAGCCGCCGAGTGGCAACAGGTTGCAACCACCTGGGGGCAATCGGCCCTGTGGTTGAAGGGAATGCCCGTAGAGGATCCGCGCTATGCCTTCAGTCAGCGGCGGGCGCAGGAATATCTCGACAACCTAACGGTGGCCCAGGCCCAGGCTCGTCAGCAAGCCCAACGGGACGGTATGCCACGGGTGTTTCCGGCCCTAGGCAGTGATGTCTTGGATGAGCAGATCAGTCTTTACCATTCCTACGTGGCCACCCTGGGCGTGCCGGATATTTTGATTATGGGCAGTTCGCGAGCCTTGCAGGGGGTAGATCCCCAGGTGTTGCAGCAGGCTTTGGCGGTGCAGGGCTATCCCGATTTGCGAGTCTATAACTTTAGTGTGAATGGGGCCACCGCCCAGGTGATGAGCTTTGTCACCCGCCAGCTTTTGGCCGAGGATATGCACCCCCGCCTGGTGATTTGGGCCGAGGGGGCCAGGGGCTTTAATAGTGGCCGCTTTGACCGCACCTTCGCCGCCATTTTGGAGTCTCCCGGCTATGCCGCCGTGCGCGATGGGGCCAACCTCAGCCTGGTCAATCCTGCCCCCGACCTCGCCATTCCCACCGATACCATCCCGCCAACGGCCATCAACAGCCAGGGCTTTTTGGCGGTCAACGATCAGTTCAACCCAGCGGTGTATTACCGATCCTTCCCCCTTGTGCGCGGCCAGTACGACAACACCTACCGCGCCTTTCGCCTCGATGGGGTGCAGACGGTGTCCCTAGAGGCGATGATCCAATCCTTCCGCAATCGGGGGATTCCCATCGTCTTTGTGAATCTGCCCCTCAGCAACGACTACCTCGACCCCGTGCGCCTCGGCTATGAACGGCAGTTTCAGGGCTTTCTGCAAACCCACGCCAACCGGGGCACCATGACCGTGGTTGACCTGCTGGAAATTTGGCGCTGGCAGTCCCACTTCTTCGCCGACCCCAGCCACATCAACCGCTACGGTGCCCGCGAAATTGCCCGCATCCTCGCCGAAGATAGCCGCATCCCCTGGCCCACCGCCCCCAAACCGGAGCTAGAAGCGGTGGAAACCCCCTAGGCTCAGATCCCAGAATTGTGCCGGGGCGAACTCGACATCCTAACCCCGGTAACACGAACTCGGATTTGGAATTTAACAGGCCCATGGGATCTCTGCCGTGATTGGGCTAGGGGCCAAACCGTTCAACGGCGGCGATGACGCCAAACAGAATAAACAGCGATCCACCAATCAAGGTCAGCCAGCGCTCAGAAATGCGCCCCGCCACCAGCTTGCCACAAACCACCGCAATGGCGGCACAGATAGCATGGCCCAGGGTGGCCCCCAGCACAACGCCAACGGGATGTTGAGCCGCCGCCAGGGCAATGGTGGCCAGTTGGGTTCGATCCCCCCATTCCGCCACAAAGGTGAGGGTAAAGGCTTCTAACACCACGGCGCGATTGGTGCGTACCACCGCTGCTTGCTCTCGTTTTTCGACCGCTTCTAGGGCTTCGATTTGTTCATCTTCAAGGCTACCTGGCCCCTTCATTCGCAGGCCATCGTAGAGCAGTTTGAGGCCAAAGCCGAGGAACAGAGCGACGGTCAAGCCATTGACAATTACAGGGGGGAAAAGGGTGGCTACTTGGCCAATGGCCACCGACAAAACCGTCATCAAGAAAAGGGCCATGGTGACCCCCAGAAACACCCAGCGGCGAGGGTGGCGGGTGGCCAAAATCATGCCAATGAAAAATGTTTTGTCCCCGATTTCTGACAGGGTTATCAAAAGTAGCGCAGCGGTAAATCCAGTTAAGGGGTTCATGATATTCTCCAGATAAAATCAGCATACCATGGAGATTTTTGAATAAATAGAAAAACCTAAAAGCCCTTTGAGTTAAAGATTTAAAGGCCGCTAAAATTCATTTTTTATTCATTTTTTAAAGTCACCCTTGGAGCCCATAAGCCATGTTTAAGATGGGCCTTAATAAGCCAGAGCAATTACGGATGGAGGGCCGGTTTGTACCGATTGGAGCAGGTCCATCAGGCTGGGGGCCGATTGATGTAGCCACAGCCAGTGTCATAGGGACATTCCGTTTGCCCTGAGCGAGTCGTTCGCGGCGCATCTCCAAAGGGGAAAGGGCATCACGTTGGTCGTGCTTTCGTTGTCTAGGCGTTGCCCAGGCTGGCCGCCCAAGCTTGCCCCCGTTGTCTATGAATGGCATTCTTTGCCGACAGTGGGCTGCTCAGGGCTCGGGTTGAACTGAATCGGGAGACGATACCCTGGTGATTCTCCCCTGAGTTATCTATGTTTGCTCTGTATCGCAGACAATGACAAAACGTCATAAACTAGGTCACTGCCCACCTAAAATAGGGAGTTGCAATCATAAGTTGTCACTCGCCATCAGTCAGCCGTCTCCACCGACCCGTAATCACTGAGTTGAGATTTCCCCGCCGTGAAGCTATTTTTCTATCACATCCCCGAAGAAGTGCCCGATGCCTTAGCGCCCGATTGCGCCATTGCCATTGATGTACTGCGGGCCACCTCGACTATGGCTGCTGCCCTGGAAGCCGGAGCAGAGGCCATTCAGGTCTTTAGCGACATTGACGAACTGCTAACCGTGAGCGAACAGTGGCCTAACGATAAGCGGCTGCGGGCTGGGGAGCGGGGCGGCGGCATGGTAGAAGGCTGCGACCTGGGTAATTCGCCGTTAGATCATTCAGCGGAGACCTCCGGGGGCAAACGGTTATTTATGTCTACCACCAACGGCACCCGCTGTCTGAAGCGCATTGAGCACGCCCCCACGGTAATTACCGCCGCCCTCACCACCCGCAAAGCCGTCGTGGATTTTTTGTTGGAGCGTAACCCGGAAACCGTGTGGCTAGTGGGTTCCGGCTGGGAAGGCACCTATTCCCTCGAAGATACCGTGTGTGCCGGGGCCGTCATCCAGGGCATTATGGACGCCACGGGGCAAAGCTTCAAGGACTTAGCGGGTAACGATGCGGTGATTGGGGCCGTCAGCCTGTATTTGCACTGGCAGGATCAACTGCTGGAGCTCATGCACTACGCTAGCCACGGCCAGCGGTTACTGCGCCTCAATAACGAAGCCGACCTAAAATACTGCGCCCAGTTGGATGTTTTGAACGTGGTGCCGATTCAGCAAACGGCGGGGGTATTGGTGTGCTAAGGCAGCCCGTAATTCTTCGGAAAACCTTTATCAATGCCTTATCACTTCTTTACGCACTGTCCCCTATTCTTAAATCACGCCACTCGGCACCTATGTATAACCCCCTAGCCTGAATCCTCTATACTCTGATCTTCCAGCCTTACTATACAGAACCCATTATTGCCCATGGCCCTGCTTCTTCGGAGGTGGGGCCATGGGCATTTTGGCAGGTGGGTTATGGGCAACCCCAGTATTGTGAACCCAGCGTCCTGGCGGGCGGTTGTGCAAGTACCGTTTTGCAAGTACCCAAGTCAGCCCATGAAAGCTCTACTGCTTTATCCTGAGTTTCCTCAATCCTTTTGGTCCTACGACCGATTTATGGAAATTGCGGGTCTAAAGGCCGTGATTCCGCCCCTAGGCATCATCACCGTGGCGGCCCTATTGCCCGTCGATTGGGAGATCCGCTTCTATGATCGCAACGTGGCCCCCGAAACCGCCGCCGATTGGGCCTGGTGCGATCTGGTGATTGTCTCTGCCATGATGGTGCAAAAGCCCGATTTTCTGGCGCTGATTCAAAAGGCGGCGCGGCTGGGAAAACCCGTGGCAGTGGGTGGCCCCTATCCGACCTCTGTCCCAGAAGATGCCCTGGAGGCTGGGGCCAACTTTTTAGTCCTCGATGAGGGGGAAATGACCGTGCCCGCCTTTTTGGAGGCGCTGGATCGCGGCGATAGGTCGGGCATTTTTCGCTCCGCCGAGAAGCCCGATGTCACCCAAAGCCCCATGCCCCGCTTCGATCTGCTCCAGCGGGATGCCTACCTGATGATGGCCATTCAGTTCTCGCGGGGCTGCCCCTTTAACTGCGAATTTTGCGACATCATTTCCCTCTATGGCCGCAGGCCCCGCACCAAAGCCCCCAGCCAAGCCCTAGCCGAGCTTCAGGCTCTCTACGACTTGGGTTGGCGGGGTTCCTTATTTATCGTGGATGACAACTTCATCGGCAACCAGCGCAATGTCAAAGCCTTCCTGCGGGAACTAATTCCCTGGATGCAGCGGCACCGCTATCCCTTTACCTTTATCACCGAAGCCTCGGTGAACCTGGCGGAGGACGAGGAACTGCTGGATCTGATGGGACAAGCCGGGTTCTATGGCGTGTTCCTCGGCATTGAAACCCCCGACCAAGACAGTTTGCAGGTGACGCGCAAGGTACAAAATACCCGCAATCCCCTGGTGGAAGCCTGCGCCAAAATTAACCAGGCCGGACTGTTGATCTACGCCGGGTTCATCCTAGGGTTTGATGGCGAGCGTGACGGGGCCGGAGGACGCATCCAGGCGTTTGTGGAGGAAACCAGCATTCCCCAACCGATGCTGGGCATCTTACAGGCTCCGCCCAACACCGCCCTGTGGGAACGGCTCAAACGGGAAGGACGCTTGCTGGATGAGATCGGCCATCCCACAGGCGACCAAAACACCCTGATGAACTTTGTTCCCACCCGCCCCATCGCCGCCATTGCCCGCGAGTATGTGCAGGGCATTTGGACGCTCTACGACCCTGAGGTCTATCTCCGTCGTTGTTTGCGGCAGTGCCTCGCCCTCAGCAGCCGCCAGCACCAGCACCAAACCATGCAGTTTCCCCTCGGCAAGGGGTTGCGCCTAGTGGCCCAAGTGATTTGGCACCAGGGCGTTCGACGGCCCGAAATTCGGGGTCAATTCTGGCGGCAACTGGGCATCATCCTGTTCCAGCGCCCGCAAATCCTCAACACCTACCTGGGGCTGTGCGCCGCTGGGGAACACTTTTGGGAATACCGAGAACTGGCCCGCCGCCGCATTGGCGAGCAGCTAGGGATGGATCCCTTGGCCCCCGTTGAATCCGCCGCGCCAGAGCGAGTGACGGCAAATGCAGTACACTGCTGAAGTATTGTGGCCACCGTTAACCCATGAATGCTGGCGAACTGTTAGAGGCTTACCGGGCCGGAGAACGCACCTTTATCGGTCTTAATTTATTGGAGATCGACCTCCTCCAGGCCGATCTCAGCGAGGCCGACTTTAGCCATAGCGACCTGCGGCAATCTCGCCTGGGGCGTGCCCACTTTGTTCGCAGCACCTTTGCCCAGGCCGATCTCAGTGAAGCCTTGCTGTGGGGGGCCGACTTTACCCAAGCCAACCTATCCCAGGCCCAACTGCGCGATGCCGACCTCAGCGGGGCTGTGTTTACCCAGGCCAACCTACCCGGGGCCAACTTGGTCAAAGCCATCCTCTGCGGCGTGAATTTGCAGGGGGCCAACCTCTCCCATGCCCTGCTTATCGAGGCCGACCTGCGCCCCAGTTCCGACCAGTCCACCAACCTGAATGGCGTTGATCTATCCCAGGCCAACCTCAGCTACACCCACCTGGGCGGCGCATCCCTGGTGGGGGCTAACCTCCAAGGGGCCAAGCTTTGCCGCGCCAACCTCAGCTACGGCCTGCGACCCGATTCCCCTAAAACCAACCTCAGTGAAGCCAACCTGCAAGGGGCCGATCTCAGCTATGCCGACTTCAGCGGGGCGATTCTGCAAGGGGTCGATCTGCGTGGGGCCGACCTGACAGGGGCGATTTTCACCCGCACCGATCTGTCCGGTGCCCAACTCCCCGACGGCATCGACCTAGCACTGTCCTAGGGGCCGCAAGCTACGCCTAGGAAGCCTGCTGCTGGTGGTGCCAATGCTGGGCCTGGGTTTGGATAGCGTTGAGTTCCTCCTCGCTCATTTTGTCGAGGTTTTTGAGGATAAAGCTCATGCGGCCCTGGGCTTGTAGGGTGTCGCGGTGGCGGTGCAGAAAGTCCCAATAGAAAAAATTAAAGGGACAGGCCGTTTCCCCGGTGCGTTCCTTGGGGTTGTAGCGACAGCCTTTGCAATAGTCGCCCATGCGGTTCACGTAATTTGCCGAAGCCGCATAGGGTTTGGAGGCCAATCGCCCACCATCGGCAAACAGGCCCATACCCAGCACGTTCGTCTGCATCACCCAGTCGTAGGCATCAATAAACGCCGCGTGAAACCAACTTTCCACCGCCTGGGGGTTGAGTCCGGCAATCAGGGCAAAGTTGCTGAGGATCATCAGCCGCTGGATGTGGTGGGCGTATCCGGTGCGCTGGGTTTGGTCGATCACTTGGTGCAGGCAGTTCATGGGGGTGTCGCCTGTCCAAAAGAAATCGGGCAGAGGATGATGGTGGCCAAACCCGTTGCTCTGGGCGTAGTCGGCCCCAAAGTAGTGGTAGAGGCCGCGCATATATTCCCGCCAGCCCAACACTTGGCGAATGAACCCCTCCACGCTGTTCAACGGCAGGGCGCGTTCCCGATAGGCTTCCTCTACCCGCTGAATCACCTCCATCGGCTGTAACAGACCCAGATTTAGGTAGGGCGACAGCAGGGCGTGCCACATCGTATCTTCCCCCGTCACCATGGCGTCTTGGTAGGGGCCAAAGGTTGCTAGGCGTTCGGTAATAAAGGTTTCCAGCACCTGAAGCGCCTGGTCACGGGTAACGCCCCAGCGAAAGGGAGTCGCTTGGCCAAAGGTAGGGAGGTCTAGGGTTTCGACTTTTTCGATGGCGGCCTGGGTGATGGCATCGGGTTCAAACCATTGGGGATCGGGCGGATTCAGCTTGCCCTTGGGCGGTTTGCGGTTGTCCTTATCAAAATTCCACTGGCCCCCTTCCGGCTGATCCCCGGTCATCAGCACCCCAAATCGCCGCCGTCCTTCTCGGTAGAAGCTCTCCAGCAACAGCCCCTTACGGGCACTGGCCCAGGTTTGAAAATCCGCCGCACTCCACAGAAAATGGTTGTTGTCCAAAATCGTGAGGTCACAGGGCAAGTCCAGCCCTTGCAGCCACGCCAAAAAGGGATGATCCACTGGATCCATCACCCGCAGTTCGTGGATCTGGTGCTGCCGAATCCAGTCCCGCAGGGCCACTTCGGTATTCTGGGTGATGGCGTAGGTGACGGGCCAGCCCTCGGTTTCGAGGGTTTCGGCAAAGTGCCGCATGGCCGACCATACCAGGACAAGTTTTTGCCGATGGTAGGGGCGATCCTGGAGGAACTGTTCTGATTCAATCAGTAATACCGGAGACTTTTGCGCCTCGGCGGCCACGCTGGCCAATGCCGCCTGCTCCGCCCACAGTTGATTGCCCAATACCCAAACTCCAACCGCCATTGCGCCTCCCTAGTGCATCGCCCACGCTTTATTGTTACGCAATGTTAAGGCAATGGGATTACCGTCCTGGAAACACCAACCCTAGAAGGTCTCACCCTAAGGTCTCACCCTGTTTACAACCATGATCGATTCCTACCGTCCTAGCCCGTTTCGTCAGTACCGCATTCGCCCTTGGCAACCCGAAGATCGTCAGGCGGCGGGGGCGGTGATTGCCGCTGTGCTGGCGGAGTATGGGTTGGGTTGGGATCCCCAGGGCAGCGACCGGGATGCCCTAGAGGTAGAAACCCACTACTGGCAAACGGACGGCGAATTTTGGGTGATTGAAGACGACGATACCCTGGTGGGCACAGCGGGCTACTATCCCATCCAGCGGGGAGATCAGGCCGTGGAAATTCGCAAAATGTACCTCCAGTCCACCGCCAGGGGCCAGGGTTTAGGTCGCCATTTGCTGAACCAGCTAGAGGAAGCCATCCAACGGCGCGGCTTTGAGCAGATTTGGGTGGAAACCGCCTCGGTGCTCAAGGAAGCGGTGCAGCTTTACGAAACCAGCGGCTATCTGCCCGTTGAGGAGGTGGAAACCGCCCGCTGTGATCGGGCTTACTATAAGCGCTTGTCTTCTCCCAGCCCTTAGACTGAGGCTGTTCCGGGAATCCATCGTCCAGCGGGGCTGTTCTCCAAGGTTCTACCGTTGTGTTCAGGACGACTGTATTGGGACGATTGTATCCAGGACTACTTCCATTCGTGCCCTGTTCTAACGGACGTTAGCCCCTAGGACAGAGGCCCATGTGTCTCCCCTGCATGAACCCATCCAGATCGCTATATAATCGCTGCATCGACATTGAGATGGTGCGTTGATTGCCATTTATCCGGGCAGTTTTGATCCCATTACCCTAGGACACCTAGACATTATTTCCCGTGGCAGCCGTCTGTTTGAGCGGGTGATTGTCTTGATTTCCCACAATCCTAATAAGGTGCCGATGTTCTCCGTGGCCAAGCGGATTGACCAAATTCAAACCTCGGTGAGCCACTTGGGTAATGTAGATGTCGATTACTACGATGGCCTAACCATCACCTACGCTCACCACCATCAAGCCCAGGTGTTGCTGCGAGGGTTGCGGGTGCTGTCTGATTTCGAGAAAGAACTGCAAATGGCCCATACTAATAAAACCCTGGCCGAGGATCTGGAAACCCTGTTTCTGGCCACCTCCACGGAGTATGGATTTCTCAGCAGTAGCCTGGTCAAAGAAATTGCCCAGTTTGGTGGCCCCATTGATCACCTTGTTCCTGACCATGTAGCGCGAGACGTTTACCAATGTTACGTCCAGACCCCACCTCCCTCAGCCAGCCCCAAAACGGATTTGCCGACGCCGCCCGCCAGGATACCGATCCGCGATCCGTCCCCAGCATCGGAGATGTAGATATTCAGCAGGATTTAAACAAGCTGGAGGAGATGATTCTGGGGAGTCCTAGGGTTCCCTTCAGCGGTCGGACGCTGGTGGATGAGGATCAACTGCTCGATCAACTGGATGCCATCCGCCTTAATTTGCCCCCGGCCTTTCGTCAGGCGGTGCAGGTGCTGCAACAGCGAGACACCATCCTGGCGGAAGCCAATCAGTACGCCCAGGATCTAATCCACGCCGCCGAGCAGCAGGCCACCCAGATCCTCGATGAAATGGGTCTTGTGCAGCAGGCCGAGCAAATTGCTCGCCAAGTGCAGGCCCAGGCCCAGGCCGAATGCGATCAGTTGCGATCCCGCATCTTGGCCGAAGTGGAACAGCTCAAGCAAGCCTCCCAGCGAGAATGGGAGACCCAACGCCAAAGCGCCATCGAAGAACAGGCCATGATTCAGCAGGAGGCCGATGCCTACGCCGACCGCGTGCTGTTCCAGGTCGAGCAACAGCTTTCCCAAATGCTGCGGATTATCCAAAATGGCCGCAGCCAGCTTCAGCCCACCCCAGAGCCTCCGGCCCCCGTGCCTAAACGGCCCAAAGCCACTAAACCCGGCCTGCCCCCAGAGCATCGCCCCCGCCCCAAAGGGCCTGATAGCGCCCCATGATCAGCTATCTAAAGGGAACCTTGGCCGAGGTGCAAAAGCCCGGTAACCACAAAATTATCGTCACCCTAGAGGTGAACCACATTGGCTACGAGCTACAGGTACCCGCCCGCCAACTCGCCAACCTGCCACCCCAGGGGGAAACGGTGCAGTTGTTCAGCCATCTGCAAGTGCGCGATGACCAGATGGTGCTGTTCGGCTTTGGCCAGCGCCGGGAACGGGATCTCTTTTTGCTGCTAACCGGAGTAAGCGGCATTGGCCCCCAAATGGCCCTCGCCCTGCTAGACACCCTAGGGGATCGCGACCTGGTGCAGGCCATTGTGACGGGCAACACCCGATTGATTTCCAAGGCCCCAGGGGTGGGCAGCAAAACCGCCGAACGGGTCGTCCTCGAACTCAAAACCAAACTCCAAGACTGGCAGGCCCAGGCGGGGATAGTCTCCGTGCCCACGGGTGGCCCCATCGCCTCCATCCACGAAGAGGTAGAAATCACCCTCAGCGCCCTCGGCTATACCCAGGCCGAAATTCTCAAAGCCCTCCAGGCCGTCGCCCAGCACAGCACAGCCTCCAAAAGTGACGATCCCGAAACCTGGGTGCGGGAAGCCATTGCCTGGCTCAGTCGCTGAATCAAACCCTAGGGGAACTGAGCGACTGAGTTCCATGGGAGAAGTGACGCGCGGTAATGAGTTGATCATGAATGGGTCGTCCCCCTAACCACTGTGCTATAGTGAAAAATCCTGGCACAAATTCATTCTTAGAGAACGAAGCATCCCATGACTCTGTTGCAAGCGCGCAAGCAGGAACTTATTTCTGACTACCAAGTTCACGAAACCGACACCGGATCTGCCGATCTTCAGATCGCCATGCTGACCGAGCGCATCAATCGCCTCAGCCTGCACCTCCAAAAAAATAAGAAAGACTACTCCTCCCGCCGTGGCCTGCTGAAAATGATCGGCCACCGCAAGCGTCTGATGGCCTACCTGCAAAAGCAAGACAGCGACCGTTATCGCGCCCTGATTCAAAAGCTCGGCATTCGTGGCTAGGCTCAAGCCCTGCTTTGATTCGCTGCGCTAGGATACAGACTAGGATGAAAACTAGGACACAGGAATTGCTCCTCTGTCCTAGTTTTTCGCGTTAACCCTAAATCTGTGTCGCCACAGACCCCTAGGATCTGTGGCGCGGCGAGCATTTCCCTCTGAGCTTGAATTCGGTAGGCTAGAAGAGCAGTGGATGGGTAGACCATCCCCAAAACTACGTTAGGTTTCAGTTCGCTATGGCTCCAGATTCATCCCGCAAACGTCTTCCCTTTGAACCTGGCAAAAAGAGCAAGGGAGCCAATGGAGACTCGGATACTGCCCCCGCTAAGGGCAAAAAGAATCCTCCAAAAGCTAGCTCAACCCCAGAGACGGCAGACGCCATTTCCCCTGCTGCTGCGGCCAAGGCCAAGGCTATTAGCGAAAAAGCCAAGGCTAGGGCCGAAAAGCGCGAAAAGGCCCAGCAGCGAGCCGCCGCCACTGCCATTCCAGAGGTGGTTAGCCAGCGGATGCTGCGTCGGATGCTGGTGTTTTCGGGGACTCCCACATTTTTGGGCATTGTCGCCTTTTTTGTTAGCTACTTTCTAATTGTGAAAGGCAACGTGGAACTGCCTCCCTATGCCGTGCTGCTGACGACCCTAGGCTGCTTTGGACTGGGGGTGGTAGGGCTAACCTACGGCGTTCTCTCCGCCTCCTGGGATGAAGATCGCCCTGGCGACTGGCTTGGTTTGGAGGAATTTAAGGTGAACTTTAGCCGCATGACCAGCGCCTGGGGCCAGCGTTCTAAGGGCTAGGGGTTTTCTGATTCGGATTTCGCGCAAGGCAGATCCCATCTAAGGCAAATCCCATCTAAGGCGGGTCAGAATATTCCTGATTTTGAAGGAGTTGGTTGATTTGGGTTTCCATCGCCTTCAACATACTGCTGACGGCTAGCAGGGTAGCGGTGGGGGGGCTGCCGATTTGTAGATTCTCGCGTGCCTGATCGCGAATGGCATGGATGCGCTGCTGAAGGTTTTGGGCAATGCCAAGGGCATCTCGTCCCAGTTGTTCGATTTGCTGCTGCTGGTAGAACTTGAGGGCAGCTCCCCGTAACACCTGTAGCGTGGCTTCTTCTCCGTGGGTGCCCGCGATGATCCGCAGGCGCAGCAGCACTCGTTCCTGACGATACAGCCGCTCAATTTCCACCTGTCTTGTCTTTGTCACAGACAACAGCGGTAAGTGGGTGAGCCGCTTGAGTTCATTGATCACCCCCTGGAAAAGGTCGAGACTGAGATCCTCGATCACCGACTGTAAGACGCCGTCTTGGCTGCGGAGAACTCTGCCGCTGTCGGCCTGTCGCTCAAAATACAAACGACCGATGCCCTCACTGAGAACCTGCTGCACTAAAGCCTGCATCAGGGCCTTCGGAGGAAGGCTGGCGAGGTGAGTTTCCCCCGCTGCGGATATATCTGGCCCATCCATTTCAAGCTGGAGGGGCGGCGATGGGGCAGCGGACGGCGGTGGAGGCGCGGTGGGGGCGGGAGGGGCCGCTGGACTGGGGATCGCCGTTGTCCCTGTAATTTCCGTAGGGCTATCAACAACAAAGGTAGCCTGATCATCCCTGGGTGAGGCAGGAGAGGTCGTTGGCCAAGCGGGGGTTTGGCCTGGCCCCAAAGGGCTTTTGCGTTGCTTAGCCTTAGCCGCATAGCTGAGATACTTGGACAGCACTTGCCGATGCCAGTCAGAATCTACCGGCCAAGACACCACAGAGTATTTAATGTAGGACACCTGCCGCCGGACGTACTCTAGGGCGGCGGTATCGGTTGGATCCACCATGCCTAGATTGAGATGACCTGCCTCAATGGACAGAGGAATAACCTGGTAGAACAGGCAGGCTTCAAAGGGCAGGATGCTGTCAATTAAGGACAACATCTGATCCACATTCAGGCGATGGTTAGCGGCCTCATCGCCGCTTTGATTGGGGAAGCGTGTGTCCTCGGTCGGCCCTAGGGCGTCGAGTTCCGGCATGGCTCTGTGGCAAGGAAAGCTACCTTATATCCTAGGGGGCTGACCAGAAACTGACACGGATTTCGTGCGAAATGTTACTTCTTCTGCTGGTTACGACCATCTGCAAAACGCTACGATAGCCCAGACATCCCTTAAACCCTAGGCCCGTAACCCCTAAGCAAAGGGTTAGGTACGCAGGGCCTGGGCCTGAAGGTATAGTTTTACCCACTGACCTTGCACCTGCTTAGGTTTTAGCACCAACCGCTGGGCCACCTCTTCTAGGGACTGCCCAGATTGGACAGCCTCAAGAATCTGTTGCTGTTCCAAGGTTAGACCTTGCCAGAAGGTTTGCCACTGGCTGGGCGTCAGACCAAGACTATGGTCTTGGAGGGATGTTTTCAGCCAGTGGAGAACTAGGGCGGGCTGCTCTTTTAGGGCGAAAATTTTGAGGGCATGGTAGCTAATTTTTTCCCGCAGACGATAAACCTGCTGCACCGGTAAATCCATGGTCTGGGCAATCTGTTCCTGGGAAAACCCCTGCAAATGCAGATCCAGCCAGCGCACCGCCTCCTGGTTAAGATGGCGTTGCAGATAGATCATCAACGTCTCCTTAACCTGCTGGCGCTGGGACTGCTGCTCCAACACCGCCTCAGTTTCCTGATACTGGCTCCAAGCCTGACTATCAATGAGGTTGAGGACTTCATCGCTATCGTCGGGGGCAATTTCATCGGAAACCAGGCGAATTAAGGCCCCCGTCGGCACTTGGGTCATCCCCCCCCGCTGACTACGGCGCAGGTAGTTCACAAAGCGGTACATGATCAGGGGCTGGTTGCGGATAGGCCGCAGACAATACTCCTCTAGGCTGGCCAAGGTGAGCAAACTACGTAACCGCTCCTGATGGGTACAGGTAGCAATCCACTGAATTTCGTCACCGAGGTAGCGGTCGCTACGCATCATTTCCTGCACCACCTCCTGCACCACATCAACAACGGTGCGGTGGCGATCTCGGCTGAGGGCAATCCAGGTGCTGATTTTATTGCGGACGAGAAAAAGCCCACTCAGGCGCTTGATTAAATGGCGATAGCCCTGCTCTGGGCTCACCCCCCAATAGCGCTGCTGCAAAATTCGGTAGCGATAGGTCATGGCCTGCTGGGCCAAACTCAGTTCCTCCGGTGCAACCTGATCCAGTCGATCCGGCGACCGCCCTAACAGCCATCCCACAACACCGTCATACACTGACTCT
Organism: Spirulina sp.; assembly: GCA_044070495.1. Classification (GTDB taxonomy): domain Bacteria; phylum Cyanobacteriota; class Cyanobacteriia; order Phormidesmidales; family Phormidesmidaceae; genus Nodosilinea. The sequence goes on from JBIPSI010000023.1 coordinate 20,791, forward strand.
GGCTGGTCAGGGTAATCCACGCGTACCCGCGATAGCCATTGATCAGCCATCTTGTCTGCCATACTCATGAACCCGTGATCCTCACTGCACCGCCTAGGGCTGATGGTCGGCTTCCATCTTAATCGCTGTTGTCTCCACTGCTCCGATACGCGGGATTTAGGCAGACTAGGGGCCGAAACCTACGACCAATCACTCTTTTATGAACTTTATTAAACCTTTATATTATCAGCTCTCTTTCGAAGTTTTGACAAAGCTAAGTGATACTACGAGCGCCGCCGTTCAGAAAAAACTATAGTTCGCTTGTTACGTATGTAGATACACGGTATTATCCAGGTGTCTCAGTAAGTTTGTGTGGTAGCAATATTACGTAGGCAGTAGATTCGTTGTTGGGTTCCCATCGGTCTTAACGTTTCCTACCACTCTAGCAACGCTTGAATCACAGGGGCTCTCATGCTATCTCTTGAAAATAAACCGGCCACCGATTTTCCGCTAGTTCCATACCATCCCTCCGTAACCTGTGCCACCAAGCGCATCCTCGACATTGTCGGAGCCCTAGTGGGGTTATTTATTCTGGCGGTGATCAGCCTACCCATTGCCATTGCCATCAAGATCGATAGTCCAGGCCCAGTTCTCTATTCTCAAGAGCGCTACGGACTCAAGGGAAAACCCTTTCGGATCTGGAAGTTCCGCTCCATGGTGCAAAACGCCGATGACCTAAAGTCGGCGGTAGCCAATCAGGCCCAAGGGTTAATTTTCAAAAATGAGTCCGATCCTCGCGTTACCCAGGTCGGTCGCTTTCTCCGCAAGACCAGCCTAGATGAGTTTCCCCAGTTTTGGAACGTGCTACGCGGCGAAATGAGCCTAGTGGGTACCCGTCCCCCCACCGCCGACGAAGTCTCCCGCTATAGCCCTCATCACTGGCGGCGTCTAGAGGTGAAGCCTGGGTTAACCGGACAGTGGCAGGTCAGCGGGCGCTCTGCTATCAAAGACTTTGAGGAAATTGTTAAGCTCGACTTGATCTACCAGCGGATCTGGACGCCCTGGTACGACCTCAAGCTGATTGTGCAGACTATTACGGTGCTGATTCTGCGCAAAGGGGCTTACTAGGGTGCTGAGCGGCCTCCTGGCAGCCCGACCACTCGATTAAGATGAACCCATTCAACGGCTTGCCCCCGGTATTTCTGGGTGAGGAGGCCTTCCCCCTACAGGTTTCGGGGTTGGGCACCGGGGTTCTCTCATTCAGATTGGGCTACCCAGATGGTTTAGGTCGTTTGTAAGTCGTGCTGTCCTTGTTTCATCATCGCCTCAGGTCTAGGTCGTACCCAACAGGTGGGCTCTAGGGTTGAGGCTTTCCATTTGGCGCAGTTCTTCATAGAGTGCCTTTTCCCGATCACTCAAGCGCGAGGGAATGACCACCTCTAGTTCAATCATCAAGTCTCCCCGTTCCTGTCCGATGGGATAGCCTCGTCCAACCAGACGAATTCGCTGTCCGGTCTGAGCTCCCTGGGGAAGCGTCGTGCGTTGGGGGCCGTCTAGGGTAGGAATTTCGATGGTGCTGCCGAGGGCGGCTTCGCTGGGGGTGATGGGCAAGCGGCAAAACACATCGCTACCCTGAAGCTTAAACAGCGGGTGGGGCTCAACTTCAATACGCAAGTACAGATTGCCGCCGCCGACGCCCTGCCCCCGTAGACGAATCCGTTGCCCTGTCACCATTCCGGCGGGCATCTGCACTTCCAGGGATCGACCATCCTCCAGACGAATGCGCTCTCGTCCACCCCGGAATGCCTTTTCTAGGGGAATCGTGAGGCTTGCTTCGGCGTCACGTCGTCCACCTCGACGGGGTTCGGGCGGTGGAGCGCTATACTCTGGTTCACGGGCGTAGGCCGATGTCTCTACCGTGGACTGGGGGGAGTCGGCGCGGCGATTGAGCAGTTGGTCGATAAAGTGATTGAAGTCTGGGAACTCCCCAAAGCCAAAGTCTTCTAGGGAAATTCGCCCACCACCACGGCTAGGTGTGGCCTCGCGGGTCGCCGCCGTTTCGGTCTGCCGCTGAAACCCCTTTTGCTTCCAATACTGGCTAAACCGTTCGTACTGGGCGCGTTTATCAGTGTCCGATAGGATCTCGTAGGCTTCCCCCAGCAATTTGAATTTTTCCTCGGCTACTTGGTCGCCGGGGTTGAGGTCGGGGTGATACTGGCGGGCTAATTTACGGTAGGCCTGCTTGATCGTGCCAAAGTCGGCCTCCCTAGAAACTCCCAGAATCTCGTAGTAGTTCCGAAAGTTTTGCATATCGGGCGTTCAGGAATGTAGAGGTATGGGCGATGGAAACGGCGCACCCTAGAGCCACTCGTCGGGGGCATCCCAGTTGCTGCCGTAGTCAGCATCGGGCGGCGGTGGATTAGGCCGACGGCGGGAGGGTTCCCGTCGATCCGTTGGCGCTGGGTTGGGGGCTGGGGTCGAGCGTCGATCCTCACCTTGGGGTTCGGCCCAGGGGTCGTCGTCCCAGTTGTCAAACCCGCCCGCCGTACCACGGGAAGTCGTTGGAGTATTCGCCCCCCCTGCACCGTTGGCAGGCGATGCTGGCCTGGGGCCATAGCCCGGGTTGATGCTAGGGCCAGCGGTAAAATCGCTGTCTGGTCGTGCCGGGGGCCGAGACCCAGGAGTCGCAGAGCGCGGACTCGCGGGGGGAGCCTCTCCTCTGTACTCCGATCCGTACCCGGCATCGCGCCCAGGGGCCGCAGCCGGTGGGCGATCCTGGCTATAGCCCGCTGCGGGGTATGGGGGACGGGGCTCTCGGCTCGGCTCGCGGTTGGCGTCGCGGCTGTCGTAGGGTGCCCTGGGACGACCAGCATCGTAGGCAGAACCCTGATCGTAGCGGGAATTCTGATAGCCACGACGGCCATAGCCCGGATTATCGTTAATACCGGGTCGGTTGTCGTAGCTGGGACGGTTATCGACGGGTCGATTATCGGCGGGTCGGTTATCCGCAGGACGGCCATCGTAGCCCTGGCGACCATAGCCTGAATTGGGGTAGGTGTCGTAGGCCCCACCGCCGTAGGCAGGTCTGTTGCCGCCATAGTTGGGTTGACCGTAACCGGGTTGGCCATAGCTAGGCGGGTTGTAGCCGGGCTGACCGTAACTCGGCGGCTGACCGTAGCTTTGGCCACCACGCCCTCGGCTGTCGTAGTCCCAATCGTCATCCCAGTTGCCCCAGGAACCACCCTGATAGCCATAGTTGGGGCGGGCGTCGAGGTCGTCGTCGAAGGCGAAGGTTTTTTTCAGGGTGTTGCCGATTTGGCCCAGAATGCCGCCCTCCTGGTCGTCCTCGGCTTCGTAGAGGTAGGCTTCGCGATTAAGGTCGTAGAGTTCGTCTTGCAGTTCGGTTTGGGCGATGTCGATGCCGCGTTCGTCTCCCCGTTCTAGGCCATCGCGCAGTTCTTGGACGAGGGCTTCAATGCGGCGACGACGCTCACGGGCAAACTGCATCCCAAAGTCCAGCGCAACCTCCCGCAGCAATCGCTCGGCCTGGAAGGTGAGGGCTTCGGCGCGGTTGCGTTTTTCCACCCGTTCCCGCTGCAAACGGTCGGTTTCGGCGTATTCTTCCGCTTCCTGGATCATCCGCTGCACTTCGCTTTCGTCCAGGTTGGCGGCCCCCTGCACCGTCAGGCTTTGCTCCCGTCCGGTGGTTTTGTCCATGGCGGACACCTGCAAAATGCCGTTGGCATCGATATCAAAGGACACCAACACCTGGGGCACCCCACGGGGAGCCGGGGGAATGCCCATCAGCTTGAAGCGGCCTAGGGATTTGTTATCCGCCCCCATTTCCCGCTCACCCTGGAGGACGTGGACTTCCACGGAGGTTTGATTATTTTCCGAGGTGGAGAAAATATCCGACCGCCGCACCGGAATCGTGGTGTTGCGGGGGATCACCTTCTTCATCACGCCGCCAATGGTCTCCAACCCTAACGAGAGGGAGGTGACATCCAGCAGCATGATGTCCTGCACCTCCTGGGTGAGGATGCCCGCCTGGATGGCCGCCCCCACCGCCACCGCCTCATCGGGATTGACGTTTTGGCTGGGTTCTAGGCCAACCAGCGACCGCACCAGGTCTTGGGCCATGGGCATGCGGCTGCCACCTCCCACCAGCACCACCTCGTCAATGTCGTTGGGCGACAGGTTGGCATCGGTGATCGCCTGCTTCAGGGGGCCACGCAAACGACTGATCAAATCCCCACACAGCCCCTCAAACTGGGAGCGGCTGAGGCGAGTTTCGATGTGCTTGGGGCCGTCCTTCGTTGCCGTGATGAAGGGCAGGCTAATTTCCGTGGTGGCCACCCCAGACAGCTCGATTTTGGCCTTTTCCGCCGCTTCGGTCAGCCGTTGCAGGGCTTGGCGATCCTTGCGTAGATCGATCCCCTCCTGCTCTAGGAACTGATCCGCCAGCCAGGTGACGATTTTTTGGTCAAAATCCGCCCCGCCCAGTTGGGTATCTCCGGCGGTGGATCGCACCTCAAACACGCCGTCGCCCACATCCAAAATGGAGACATCGAAGGTGCCGCCCCCCAGGTCAAACACCAGGATGGTTTGGTTGTAGGATTCGTCAAAGCCGTAGGCCAGGGCGGCGGCGGTGGGCTCGTTTAAGATGCGCTTCACATCCAGTCCGGCGATGCGTCCGGCGTTGCGGGTGGCTTGGCGCTGGGTGTCGTTAAAGTAGGCGGGCACCGTAATCACCGCCCCGGTGACGGGCTGGCCCAGGTAGCGACTGGCCTCATCCGCCAGCTTCCGCAGCACCATGGCCGACAGTTCCTCAGGCGCAAAGTCTTTCTCTAGGCGCGGACAACGCACCTTCACGTTGCCCACCTCATCGCGACGGATGGTGTAGGGCACCCGCTTGGCCGCCTCATCCAGTTCCGCATACTTGCGACCCATGTAGCGCTTGACGCCGTAGAAAGTATTTTGAGGGTTCAGCACCGATTGCCGCCGTGCCAACTGCCCCACCAGGCGTTCCCCTTCCTTACTAAAGGCCACCACCGAAGGCGTGGTACGCATCCCCTCAGCGTTGGCAATCACCACTGGCTTGCCACCTTCCATGACAGAAACAACCGAGTTGGTGGTGCCTAGGTCGATGCCAACTACTTTTCCCATTCCCTTTGGCGTCTCCTTCGTGGTCGGTCTGCGAGGTGTCGGTCTGTGAGAGGTCGGTCTGCAAGGTGTTGACAGGCTAACACCCCAAAGACACGGCGTCTGCTGCCTGACTTACATCTTTCTTAATGATAGTCTGCCATGACCTAGCCTTAAATTTTAGCGCTTGCCCCGTAGATTCGCGTGAGTCAGTGGTTTTGGGTCGAAGGTGCGCTGCCCCGCCCCTATTGCGGTCAGGTTTCCCGCTAATTCCTCGTTGGGGACTTCCCAAACGATTATTTTTTGCTATGCTAGATCAGCAATACGCGGATGTGGCGGAATTGGTAGACGCGCTAGATTTAGGTTCTAGTTTCGCAAGAAGTGAAGGTTCAAGTCCTTTCATCCGCATAGAAATTTAAAATTGATGGCAGTTAGTGGCAGCAACGCTTCTGAGAATCTGCCCAATCCAGGGATAAGGCGCGCCCGTGCGGCTTTTCTAGTCGCCGACAGGATTCAAGGATGGGCCATGCCCTACCCATGCCGCTCTACTTCTCCGAATAGGGGCATGGTGCAGGATAAGTTTTAGGTAACGCTCTTCGCCGTACTTTAACTGCCCTTGTGCCTAGTCCACCAGGCTCCACCAGCCCAGGCTGGGGCCGACAAATCGTAGGGTGATCCAAAAGGCGATGACCAGAATGATCATGGCCCAGGTGCCACGGCTCGTCCATTTCATGAAGTCTTGGGACTGCTGCTTGGTGATGGGCAGCCAGGGCAGGATGGGTTCTGCTTGGCCGTATTTTTCACCCAGCTGTTCGCGCCGCCGTTTCGATTCCCCCATGGGCCTAGATCCTTCCTTTAAAACCGCTGCCTGGATCATACAACTGTCTGGGCCTAGGAGGGTTGGGGTGGAACGTTGGGGCGCAGATCCCATTCGGGGCGCAGGGATCGGGTGGTGGCGGAGGGACTGAGGGACTCTAGAATTTGTTGGCCGTAGCTGCGGTAGTGGACGCGGGTATCGAGCAGGGCGACGAGACCTTGGTTGGCCCGCAGGGGGGCGATGGCCCGCTGAATTTCGGCCATGGCGGTGGGAAATAGGTAGAGCCGAAACCAGTCTTGGCGGCGACGTTTGTGGAAGGCGACCCGTCCGGCCACCAGGGGATGCTCTAGGGAGGGCAGGGGCAGGGTGGCCATAATCAGCAGGGTGGGCCGAGGCAGGCGGTGGCAGTTTTGGTGCCAAAAGTCCCAGCCGCTGACGAGGATGGTGTTCTCATCGATATCGATCTGTTCCACCTGCACCCGCGAGCCAAATTCTCCGGCCAGGGCGGCGGCCAGTTGGCCCTTGAGGGGCAGGTCATTCACCAAAATGAGCGTGGGGCCAGGGTAGTCCGGGGCCGCACAAACGAGTAAACGGCGAATTTCCTGGTGGGCACGGCTCTGAAACTGCGGGGTGTTGGGCAGGGGCAGGTGATCTGGGAGATAGAGATGGACGAGGTCATTACGGCGGTCGGGGGCAAATTTGAGGCAGGTTAAATCCTCTAGGCCAAACCGCTGGCAAAAGATTTCGGCCTTCGCTTCGTGATCCAACGACGCCCCGACCAGCACCACGGGCTGTGGTTTCCAGATCTGCTCTCGGTAAACCGACAAATCGACCGGGGTGCAGTGCAGGGTAATGTGGCCAGATTGACGGTCGGTGACAAACCAGCGCAGGTGATCGGCGTCGGCAAAGGCAGACCAAAACCGTTGCCAAGCCAGGGGCATGGCCTCGGCCCGTCCCTCGGTGGTAAGGATGCGATGGAGGTGGTGCAGGCGATCCTGATCGTCCTCCTCCAGCAGGTGGCAGTGGTAGGGGTTGGGGGGATGTTGAAAGGCGGCGTAGGTGAGGGCTACGCGGGTATCGCGGATGAGATCCCGGTGCTGGGCGTAGGCCAGCCCGAGTTCCTCCCAATCGCCGTGGGTGAGGGTGACGGTGAGCAGATCCTCCAGCCAGGTTTCTAAATGATCGGCATCGTCTATCAGGGTGGGAATGCCGGCAGGAAACGCGCCCGTATCGCCCAAACGGTCGGCCAGCCAAGCGGTTGGCGTGGTAATCAGCAGCCCCGTAAAGTCCGAGTCTGGCCAGCGACTGCCGACCTGAATGGCCTTCGTCAGCCCCAGACGTTCCTGTAATCGAGGTAAGTCGCCCAACAGCAGCCGTTGCTGGGTGGCGGAGGGCACCACCAACACCGCTGGCCCCGGCCACAACAACAGGGCCACCAGGTAGCTGACCCGGTAGTCTCCCTGGTAGGCCGATAGCCCCCCCACCTGCAAGAGCGCACTGCGACCTAGGCGCAACGCCCGCGCCACCAACCGGGCCAGGGTGAGGTGGTGGGGCCAGCTAGAATCGCCGCAGTCCCGCAGGAACTCGCGCAGTTGTTGGTGTACCTGGGCTTCAATCACCATCGGCGGCGACCACGGCAAAAAACGACAATGGGACGACCTTAAAGTAAGCCTTCATTGTGACACACCTGATTTCGCGGCGGGTTGTGAGGAATACAGCCCTGTCCGTGCCCTTAGCACGGAACGGCTCCGGGACTTGCCTCTGTCCAGGGGGTACGGTGGTGTCCTGGGTTTCCCCTGACCTAGGCCGATAGCCAGATCGAACGGTTGGCCGTTTTGTAACCTAGTGTTACTAACTGCAACACAATAATCGTTACACTTTAGGCACAGTTGGGAGTTCCCCAGTCCATTCAGTGACCTTATACCCTGAGGCAGCCCGGCCATGATCGGAGCGAACTACCTGGGTTCTAACCAATGCGAGTTTCGGGTGTGGGCACCCCAGCGACGGCGGGTGGCGGTGCAATTCCAGGATGGGCGTACCGTCCCCTTGACGGCGCGATCAGGGGGCTACTGGGCCTCGGTAATAGATGGCGTTCCCCCCGGCACCCGGTACCAAGTGTTACTCGACGACGACTTACTCCGGCCCGATCCCGCCTCTCGGTACCAGCCCCAGGGGGTGCATGGGTTATCCCAGGTAGTGGATCCCCAGGCGTACCCGTGGGGCGATCACCGCTGGACGGGATTACCCCTGTCGGACTTCGTCTTGTACGAACTGCACATCGGTACCTTTACCCCCGAAGGCACCTTTGAGGCGATCATTCCCCGGTTACCGATCCTCAAAGACCTCGGCATTACCGCCCTAGAACTGATGCCCGTGGCTCAGTTTCCCGGCACCCGCAACTGGGGCTACGACGGGGTGTATCCCTTTGCAGTGCAGCACAGCTACGGCGGGCCAGAGGGGTTGAAACAGCTCGTTGATGCCTGCCATCGGCAGGGCATGGCGGTGGTGCTGGATGTGGTCTACAACCACTTTGGCCCGGAGGGCAACTACACCGCCGACTTTGGCCCCTACTTTACCCAGCGCTACAACACCCCCTGGGGCGCAGCCATCAATTTCGATGACGCCCACAGCGACGGGGTACGAGACTTTATGCTGGATAACGTGCGGATGTGGGTGCAGGACTTTCACCTCGACGGGTTGCGGCTAGATGCCATCCACGCCATCTATGACTTCAGCGCCCAGCACATTTTGGCGGAAATGCAGGCGGTGGTGCAGCCCTTGGCCGAGGCACGGGGCTATCCCTGTTATCTGATGGCCGAAAGCGACCTGAATGATCGGCGGGTGATTGCGCCCCCAGAACAGGGTGGGCATGGGTTGGATGCCCAGTGGAGTGATGACTTCCACCACGCGCTACACACCCTCCTCACCGGGGAAAACGGCGGCTACTACGAAGACTTTGGCAGCCCCGAACAATTGGCCAAGGCCCTGCAAAAGGGGTTTGTCTACGATGGAGCCTATTCTCGCCATCGACGCCGACGGCACGGCAACGATGCCAGCCAGTTCCCGCCCCAGCAGTTTGTGGTGGCGGCCCAAAACCACGATCAAGTCGGCAACCGCATGATAGGGGATCGCCTGAGTACCCTCGTCGGCTTTGAGGGCCTGAAACTGGCAGCGGGAACGGTACTGCTATCGCCCTACATTCCGCTGCTGTTTATGGGGGAAGAATATGGCGAAACCGCCCCTTTTCTATATTTTATTGACCATGGCGATCCCGACCTCATCACCGCCGTGCGCGAGGGCCGTAAACGGGAATTTGCCGCCTTCCATGCCCTTGGCGAGCCGCCCGATGCCGCCAGTCCAGACACCTTTAAGCAATGCGTTTTGAACTGGGATCAGCACAGCGAGGGTAAACCGGGTACCCTCTGGCGCTTTTATCAAACCCTGCTGCAACTCCGACACCAGATTCCGGCCCTGGCGGTGGGAGAGAAACGCCAAATTGCCGCCAAATGTACCCCAGCCAAAGGTATTGTTTGTTGGCAACGCTGGCAAGACGCCTCTGAAGTGCTGATTTTGGCCAACTTCCAGCCCGAACCTGTCCCCTACCTACCTATCCTCGATGGTCACTGGCATCGTCGTTTGGATTCCGCCAGCTACGACTGGCTCGGCCCCGGCAGTACTACCCCGGCAATGTTGGCCATTGGCACAGAATTTCACCTCCAGCCCCAAAGCTTTGTGCTGTACGAACGTAGCGATGATTGACCCTCACGCCCAGCCCCTCTCCCAAGGGTAGAGGGGAGTCAGAACCTACGCCCTGCCCCATTTCCCACCCCATCATGCGTATCCCCCTCGCGACCTACCGACTTCAGTTCAATCCTGCCTTTAGCTTCCAGACGGCCCAGCGAATTTTGCCCTATCTCCAGGAATTGGGCGTATCGGATATCTATGCGTCGCCGATTTTCAAGGCGCGTCAGGGCAGCACCCACGGCTACGACATTGTGGATCCTGCACAGCTTAATCCCGAACTCGGCACCGAGGAGGACTTTATGGCCCTCACGGCAGATCTATCCCAGCGAGAGATGGGCTGGCTTCAGGACATTGTGCCCAACCACATGGCCTACGACAGCGAAAACCCTTTTCTGGTGGATATTCTGGAGCATGGCCCCCACTCGGAATACAGCGACTTTTTTGATGTGGAGTGGGATCACCCCTACGACGATTTCCGAGGCAAGCTGCTGACGCCGCTGTTGGGAGATTTTTACGGGCGCTGCCTAGAACGAGGCGAACTCAGCCTCGATTACGACGAAGATGGGCTGACCGTGAACTACTACAGCCTGTGGGTGCCCCTGCGCATCGAGTCCTACGCCCGGTTTATCACCCATGATATGGATCGCCTAGCCCGCACCCTGGGTCGCAGTCACCCAGACTTTGTCAAGCTGCTGGGCATCCTCTATATGGCCAAAAATATCTCGACGGAAACCACCGGGCGAGAACGAAAAGACCAGGCGCTATTCATTAAAGAGTTGCTGTGGGAACTGTACAACGGTAGTGAAGAAGTACGGTCTTTTATTCAGCAGAATTTAGAGATTTTTAACGGTGAAATTGGCGGGCAGGGGGATCGCTACGATTTACTCGACAGTCTGCTGTCGGATCAGTTTTTTCGTCTTTCCTTTTGGAAGGTAGGAGCCGAAGAACTAAACTATCGCCGTTTTTTCACCGTCAACGAGCTCATTTGTCTGCGCATTGAAGACCTAAAGGTGTTTCAAAAGACCCATTCGCTGATTGGTCAGTTGGTGAAAGCGGGTCATATCCACGGACTACGGGTTGATCATTTAGATGGGCTATACAACCCAGAACAATATCTACGGCGGCTAAGAACTCGTTGTGGCGAAGACCTCTATGTCGTGGTAGAAAAAATTCTAGAGCGGGAGGAAGCCCTTCCGGAGGATTGGCCCATTCAAGGCACCACAGGCTACGACTTTTTGAACCAGGTGAATGGCCTATTTTGCCAGCGATCTAACGAACGGACTTTCAACGCTATCTACCGCCGCATGGTAGATCATACCCCCAACTATGCCGAGTGGGTAGTGGATCGTAAGCACTTAATTGCCGCCACCAACCTCGTGGGAGATGTGGACAACCTGGGCCATTTGCTGAAGAGTATCGCCGGGAAATATCGCTACGGGCGAGATTTTACCCTTAGCGGTTTACGCAAGGCTATCTTGGAAATGCTGGTGCAGTTTCCGGTCTATTGCACCTACATCAATGAGGACGGGGTGAGCGACCGGGATCGGGTCTATATTCAGTGGGCTATCTCCCAATCCCACAAACGCATTCCCCAATTAAAAAACGAGCTAGACTTCATCGAAAAGGTGCTTACCCTTAACTACGAAGACGTGCTCAATGAGGAGGATCAGGCCCAATGGTTGCACTTCACCATGCGCTTTCAGCAGTTTTCTGGGCCGCTGATGGCCAAGGGATTAGAAGACACCCTGTTCTATGTTTACAATCGGCTAATTTCCCTCAACGAAGTGGGTGGTGATCCCGGCACCTTTGGAGTAACGCTAAAGGAGTTTCATGCCTTTAACCAGCGACAACTGGCTCAGTGGCCCCATACTCTAAACACCACCTCTACCCACGACACTAAACGCAGCGAAGATGTGCGGTCGAGACTGAATGTACTATCGGAAATCCCGGAGGAATGGGATCAGCAGGTACGCCGCTGGCAGACCATTAACGATCCCTTCAAACTTGTTACCAAAAAGCGCACAATTCCCGACCCCAACAACGAATATTTTCTCTATCAAACCCTGGTGGGAGCCTTCCCCTTTGGGGACGATCCCCAGGAGTACAAAAGCTTTGTGGAACGGATCAAGGCCTACGTGGTAAAAGCGGTTCGAGAGGCTAAGGTTTATACGGCCTGGCTCCGACCCGATACAGAGTACGAAGAGGGCTTTGTGGCCTTTGTGGATCGCATCCTCAAAGACAGTGACGATAATGAGTTCTTGGCAGAATTTCGCCCCTTTCAGAAAAAAATTGCTGAGTACGGCATCTACAACTCCCTGTCCCAAACGCTAATTAAACTCACGGCCCCCGGTGTGCCCGACCTCTACCAAGGCACCGAACTGTGGGACTTTAGCCTGGTCGATCCCGACAACCGCCGCCCGGTAGACTACGACGAACGGCTCTCCTTTTTGCAGGAAATTAAACGCCGTTGCCAAACGGATCTCAAAAGCCTGCTCTCTGATCTTAAAACCACCCGCTACGATGGACGGCTGAAGCTCTTTCTGATCACGCGTACCCTGGCGGCAAGGCGGCAATTTCGGACGGTCTTTGAGATGGGAGACTATCTCCCCATTACCGTGGAAGGAGACCGATCCAACCACATCGTTGCCTTTGCCAGAACCCATCAAGGTCATACCGCCATCACTGTGGTGCCTCGCTTTTTGGCGGGCTTGATTAGCCCCGACCAAGACCCCTGCGGCAAAGTCGTTTGGGGTGATACGGCCCTAGTCTTACCCTCAGAATTCAAAGGCCCCTGGTACGATGCCCTCACCGATGTGAAGCATCGCGATCAGGCACGGGTGCCCATTGGCAAGATTTTGCAAATCTTCCCTGTGGCTCTTCTCGTCAATGGGCAGACTGGTTAAGCTTTAGGGGTAGGAAATCCTGGCCTTACCCCTGTGACAATCTCTGCTCCTGTGCCTGTCAATGTTCGCACCACTAAAGTTTCCGATGCTGTGCCTAGCAGTGATTTAACCGCCTGGCAAATTCACGCCGTTCGTTCTTACATCAAAACCTCCTGGCAAACCCTCTCGCGATCCCTCAGCAACATCCTCGAGGCCGCCCAGGACGAAAAAATTGATCACATCGAGGGAACCCCTTGGCCCATCTACATTTCGGCCCAGGAAGATCGCTACACCGTAGAAAATGCCTTGCTGGCGGTGCTCAGCCCTGAAGCCTTCGCCCAGATTGAAATCCGTATCCTGCCCGCCGACTACGACCAAATTACCGATCACGGTCTGTTGTATCTGCCCCACGATTACGTTGTACCCGGTGGTCGCTTCAACGAAATGTACGGCTGGGACAGCTACTTCATTGTGCTAGGGCTGCTGCGGGATGGCGAACTGCTGATGGCTAAAAATATGGTGGATCAGTTCATCTATCAGGTGAAGCACTACGGCACCGTGCTCAACGCCAACCGCACCTACATGCTCAACCGTTCCCAGCCCCCGGTGTTGTCCCTGATGGCTAGGGCCGTGTTTGATCACACCGGCGATCTGGAGTGGCTACAATCCTTGCTACCCATCCTAGAGCGCTACTACTACTACTGGATGGTGCCGCCCCACCTCAACTCCGCCACCGGACTCTCCCACTACCACGCCCTCGGCCATGGCCCCGCCCCCGAAGTGATCGCCTCCGAGCGAGACGAAGCCGGACGAACCCACTACGACCGTGTACGCGAGTATTTTCGGATCCATGGCAATGACATCACCGACTACGACGTTAGCCTGTTCTACAACGCCGACACCGACGAACTGACGGATCTGTACTACCAGGGCGACCGCTCCATGCGCGAAAGTGGCTTCGACATCACCAACCGCTTTGGCCCCTTCAGCGCCGACATCCTCCACTATGCCCCCGTTTGCCTCAACGTGCTGCTCTACCAAATGGAGCAAGACCTCACTCACTTCTGCCAACTCCTCGACCGCCAGTGGGAAGCCGACATCTGGCAGACCCGCGCCCAGCACCGTCACCAGATCATCGACCACTACCTCTGGGACGACGAAGCTGGACTTTACTACGACTACAATGCCCACACCGAACAGCGTCGCCCCTACGACTTTGTCACCACCTTCATGCCCCTCTGGGCCGGACTGGCTTCTCCTTACCAAGCCCTGCGGGTGGTCGATAACCTCTACAAATTTGAGGCTCCGGGCGGGCTTGTCACCAGCACCCACGTCTCTGGAAACCAGTGGGACGCCCCCTTTGGCTGGGCACCGCTGCAATGGTTCGCCATTCAAGGGCTGATCAACACGGGCTATACAACCGAAGCCCGCCGCATTGCTCTACGGTTTGTGCAACTGGCGGTGAAGGAGTTTGAAAAAAGCGGCACCCTCGTCGAAAAATACGACGTAGAACGCTGCTCCGCCAACGTCTCCGACGATATCCAGTTTGGCTATAGCTCCAACGAAATCGGCTTCGGCTGGACTAACGGCGTCGTCTCCGAATTTCTCAGCCTGCTAGAAGATCGCCCCCAATCCCTGACAGACCAGGCCGCTTAGGCAAGATTTGACGGTCAAAGTAAGTCACCCCCCAGTCCCACGGACTCCTCACCCCCGCCCACCCTGGCTCAGCCCACGGGTGAGGCAGCCCCAGGATCCTGCACCACCAGACGGGGCAAAAAACGCCTCAATCTCCGATTCCCCCCTTTGATTTGGGTGGCGGTTGTTGTGAAACAGGATGCACCGCCGAAGCCACCGCCTGTAGGTCTGCTCCGTGTGGTAAGAATAGTGCTTTAGCCGAATGGCAGCCCACCCTTGGTCAAGCCGTCGCCTAGGCAGAGAAGCCGATGCAGCCATGGGTAATTCTGCACTAACAGAAAGGACATCTTAAATTACAGAACATCTAGAGTACTGGTTGACTGACAAAACTAATCGGCAGCGTAGCTGTACGTGTGTATTTTGAACTCGATGGCGAAATGAACATGGAGTTAACCCTACGGGCGTTACACCATTTGCCAGGTTAGTTCCTCCCCGGCCCATAGGGGTACAAGTCCTGCATCGAGAAATGGCAATTCATCGGGAATTCGCCACGTTGTTTTGGTTAATGTGATAGGTTCTGTATTGCGTGGAAGCTGATAAAAGTCGGGGCCATGGAAGCTGGCAAAGGCTTCGAGTTTATCGAGGGCATCAACGCTTTCAAAGGCTTCTGCGTATAGCGCCATGGCGTGCAAAGCCGAATAGCAACCCGCACAGCTGCAGTCGCTCTCTTTACTATTTCGAGCATGGGGAGCGCTGTCGGTACCTAGAAAAAACTTCGGGTTGCCAGAGGTTGCGGCCTTTAAAAGTGCCCGTCGATGATCTTCGCGCTTTAGAATGGGCAGGCAATAAAAATGGGGACGAAGACCACCTTTGAATAAACTATTTCGGCTAAACAATAAATGTTGAGGCGTAATGGTTGCGGCAACATTATCGGCAGATAAAACGAACTGAACGGCATCTGAGGTGGTAATGTGCTCCAGCACGATACGCAACTTTGGAAATTGTGCTGTCAGCGGGACTAAGTATTTCTCAATAAAGACTTTCTCGCGATCAAATATATCAATATGACTATCCGTAACTTCTCCGTGAAGTAGAAGCGGCAGGTCTACCTGCTGCATCGCTTCAAAGACAGGATAACAACGGCGAATATCCGTGACACCGAGGTCTGAGTTGGTGGTTGCACCGGCGGGATAGTACTTGACGGCTTTGACAAACTGGGAGTCTTTGGCCGCCAGAATCTCCTCAGGGCTGGTGTTGTCCGTGAGGTAAAGCGTCATTAGCGGCTCGAATTGTCGGCCCGCTGGGATGGCAGCGATGATGCGATCTCGGTAGGCCGCTGCCTCGGCGACGGAGCGGACTGGGGGCTTTAGGTTTGGCATGACGATGGCGCGGGCAAACTGACGTACCGTATGGGGCAGAACGGCTTTAAGGGCTGCACCATCGCGTAGATGCAGGTGCCAGTCGTCGGGGCGAGTAATGGTGAGCTTTTGCATAGTCCAGTCCTAAAACAGTGGGCGATGGGGTGAGCGAGGTTCGCCTGCGCTCACCCCTGAGGGCATCGGCGGATGTTGCATAGTGGCGGGACGGCTAGACGGGATCGCAGCGGATTTCTACCATAAAGCCATCTGGGTCATAGAAGTACACCCCGCGTCCGGTGGGTCGGCTGACGGGGCCATGGGCGATGGCAATGTGGTGTTGCTGCAAAATCGCCAGGGCGTGATCAAAGTGATCCGGGGCGATGTCGAAGGCGAGGTGGTAGGCGCGGGTGAAGGATTGCTCTGGGTCGGGGTGGGGCGGGTCTAAATCTGGCGCGTAGAACAGGTCGAGGATGAGGCCATCGGGCAACACAAAGTTCGCGACTTGGCCAGAGGCCACCAGATTCTTAAGGGTGTCGTCTACCTCGTCGCCCGTGAGTTCACGCAGCCCTAGCAGCCCACCATAGAACTGGCGGGAAGCTTCCATATCCTTCACATTCAAGGCGAGGTGGTGTATCCGCCGCAGTTGTCCCGGTTGCAGGGCGGTAGGGGCGGCATTGGTGTTGGCGGTATTGGCGATCATGGGGTGCTCCCAATGGTGGTGAATGAGGTGAGGTCGGCGGGTCGGAGGTGATCGTTCATCACTTCGCCATCTTTGAACCAAATGATCCGCTGGCTGGTGCGGGCCACATCGGGTTCGTGGGTCACCATCACCACGGTCATGCCGCTGGTGTGGAGTTCAGCGAAGATCTTCAGCACCTCTTCGGTGG
The DNA here is from genome assembly GCA_044070495.1 of Spirulina sp. Classification (GTDB taxonomy): domain Bacteria; phylum Cyanobacteriota; class Cyanobacteriia; order Phormidesmidales; family Phormidesmidaceae; genus Nodosilinea. The sequence goes on from JBIPSI010000023.1 coordinate 37,235, forward strand.
TGTGGGTATCGAGCGCTCCGGTGGGTTCGTCAGCCAAAAGCAGGAGAGGGCGATTGACGATGGCGCGGGCAATGGCAACCCGCTGCTGCTGTCCCCCCGATAGCTGGTTAGGACGATTGTTGACCCGGTTCCCTAGCCCCACCTGTTCTAGGGCGGTGATGGCCCGCTGCTGCCGTTCTGCCTTGGTCACCCCGGCATAGACCATGGGAAGCTCCACATTTTCCCTCGCCGTAAGCTGGGACAGCAGATGAAACTGCTGGAAGACAAATCCAATCTTTTGGTTGCGGATGTGGGCGAGGTCGGTATCGGCCAGGGTGGCCACATTCTGCTGATCAAAGTAGTAGTCGCCAGCGGTGGGCCGATCTAGACAGCCAATCATATTCATGGCCGTGGATTTGCCTGACCCCGATGGCCCCATGATGGCGCAGTACTCCCCTGGGTAGATGGCGAGGTTGACGTTCCACAGGGCACGAACTTCGGTGTTGCCCTCACCGTAGACCTTTTGCAAATTGCGGAACTCAATCAAAGGCGTTGGCATGACCACAGGGTGACTCAAGACGATCCTAATCCATCCTAACCAACACGCCTATGGTCATCGCCTCTGGACTCCGTTGAAAAATAGCGCCATAAGCCAAGATCCCAGGGTTCTTCAAGAACCCTGGGATCTGAATTTCTGGGTAACCCTAGGTTTCTAAGGAAGACCTAACCCAGCAGCGCCTTGGCGCGGGCCACAAAGTTTTCAGCGGTGAGACCATTGAGAGCCATCACTTGCCCTGCGGTGGCGGTGGTTTCGCCGCGCTTCCAGGCGAAGGTGTCGCGGGGGGCGGTGCTGCGGAGCATGATGGGTTCCAACATGGCGCTGGAACCACCCGTCACGCCAATCACCACATCGCCGCCAAACAGCCGCTCGAATCCGGCATCATCCAGGAAGTTGCTATCGGGTTCCGAGCACAGATCCCAGGCGACATCGGTGGGGCGATAGAGCTGACGGGGGCTGACCACAGAGACAATCCGGCTACCGATACCTGCGCTGGCCAGTTGTTCAGCGGCCTCGAAGACGGGAATCAGGGTCATGTCGCCGATCACCGCAAACACCACGGTTTTGTCCCCAGGGGTGGAGGCCAGTTCCACCGCGCCCTCGGCCAGGGCTTGGCGGGTTTGCTCGAAGCTGGTGCGAATGGGCAGGGGCGACTTGCTGGCGGTGATGGTGACGCCCTTGTTGACGGTGCCCAAGGCCCAGTCGTAGCAGACCTGGATGCCGTTGGCGTCGGTGGGGAAGAGGGGAAACACGTTGCCGTTGCGCATCATGCCCGCGAAGTAGTTTTCAATTTCCGGGCGCTGGTGGGTCCAGCCGTTGCGGCCCTGCTCCAAGGCTCCCGCCGTAAACAGGGTGATGGTGGAGGGGGTGGCGCGACGCAGCTCGGCCATCGCCTGGGTGACGGTTTGCCAAATGGGCAGGCCGTTGATGGCGAAGGATTCGTAGGAACACCAAAGGGTGCGGCCTCCGAATAGCGCCTGGGCGGCGGCAAGTCCCGCACAGGCATCTTCGCTGAGGGGTTCGTAGACCTGGCCCTGGGGCTGCTGGAAGTAGGTGGCGTCGGTGGTGGGGTGGATGATCTTCAGGGCTTGGTTGATGTTGTTGATGCCGGAAGCGGCGTTGCCGTCGGCATTGGTGACCACAAAATGAGGATCCTGCTGACCCACGTAGCCCACCAGGGCACCCATGGCGGTGGTGGCCACCTGCTTATCGCCGCCCACGGGGAACTCGTTCAGGGGTAAGGTGCCTAGATCCGCTAAGGGCAGTTCTTTTTCGGTGACGGCCACCTGGGCCGCAGGGCCACCCGCCGCCCGTTCGTAGTTGGTGCGCACCAAGGCCCAAGCATCGGGGTGCAGGGCGCGATTGGTCAGGGCCGTCACGATATAATCCCGCTCTAGGGAATCGCCGGGATAGAGGTTGTGGGACTGGGCACCGCGCTTGTGAACCCCTGCGCCCTTGAGTTGCTTCACAATCAGCACCGTCAACGTGCCGCCCAGGGCGAGTTTGGCGGCTTTGTCCGTAGCTTCGAGGACGGCCTGGGTGAAGGCGAACCGCTGGGGGAAGGAGAAGGCGGTGCTATCGACATAATCCCCAGGCTGGTTGGCATCGTCAAAATCCTTGGCATCCACCAGGATTACCTCCTGGAAGCCGTTGCCGCGCCAGTAGTCGATCATGGCCTGGTTGCTCTTGGTGGAGACCATGCTGTGGTGCTCCTGGCTGTAGCCGTTCCACACCAGGATGGGGAGGAAGTTGGTGGCGCTGGGGTAGGCGGTATTGAAGTGGCCGATGCTGCTCATGATGTAGGGTTCGCCCAGGCCACCATCGCCGATGGTGACGGGAAACAGCACACCGGGATGCAGCTTGGCCCCGGCCATAGCGAAGTGCTGCCCCTGACCGAGGGGGCCAGCGGGGGCGAGGAGTCCCGGAATTTGGCCCGACAGGTGGCCCAGCAATCCGTGGGTTTCCCGGAAGCGGTCGCATAGGTCTTGGACGGTGTTGATGCCCATGGCCTCTAGAGAGCCATCCAAAAACACGTTGCTATAGAAGCCCGGAGCATGGTGGCCCACTTCGGTGACGATATTTTTGTGACCCAGCATCACTAGGGAGGCGATGGCTTCGGCAATGCTGGCAAAGCCGCCGGGATGGCCCGACTGCTTGCTGGCGGTCATTTGCAGCGTCAGATAGCGCAGGGCATCGGCGGCCAGCAGGGTTTGGTAGACGGCAGCGGGGTCGCTGGGGGAGGCGATGGCGGGTTGCCCTGGGGCAATGGCAGCCTCTTGGCCATGGGCCGCAAAGTCTGGGGGCAGTTCCCCAAAGTGCTTTACTCCCTCGCAAAACGCCGGAACCGATTGGGTGCTAACCGCCGTCATACTCAAACCCCCTAACTCGCATCAAAATAGGCAAAAACGTTCATTCCTGGGCTAATCCTGACCATAGGAGCATTGGTTAAGCGCCCTGGTCACTGTATACAATCAGCCAAGATCTGTTTACCATCCTACACAGCGACGGGTAGCCCTAGATCGAAAAGCTTGGTTTCATAAGATAGAAATCCCGTTGATGGGGGATTAGGTATCGCTATGGCATGCATTCGGTATAAGGGCAGGGGCATCGGTTCGAGCCTGCGCACAGCACAGGTTGCAGCCGTAAGCTAAGGGGCAAACGCTAGGGCTCAATTTCAGACTTCATGCGGTCGAGGGTTTGCTGCATCTGCTGGAACATGGCGTCGGGGGTCATGCCAAATTGCCCAAGCTGGGTTTTCAGTTGTTCGATGGTCATTTTGGCCGTGAAGTCTTCGGACAACTCGAACCGCTTCATGAAGATGTGGTAACGATCCATCATCGCTTCCATCTGTTCGATGAACATTTTTTTGCCTTCGCGGTCAAACTTGCCGTAGTTGCTGCCCAACTGCGTCAGCGACTGGTAGTCCTGGAACAGTTGCATGGCTTCCTGTTGGATGATTTCAGAATCAAAAAATCCCATGGTTTGGCGGTGACTAACAAAAGACCTTATCCCTACGATCCTAGGGGTGAGACTGAGCCTTGGCCAAGGTGAGATAACCCTACTTGGGGGCGTTGGAAAATAGACGCCCCAGAAAACTTTTAGCAGGGGCCGTACTCCTAGGGGAAGGCGATTGGGTTGGAGCCGTGGGTTCGATATCGATCTTGAGCTGGCGTGCGTATTTTTGGGCAACGACGTTGTTGGGATCAATCCGCAGGGCTTGTTTGAAATGTACCTTGGCCATCCCTGGCAGCTTGTTCAGGAGATAAGCCTGCCCCATAAGCGAGTGAAAATTACTGTTTTTGGGTTCCAGCTTCAGGGCATCCCGCAGTTCTTGAATCGCCGCCGGAGCGTTCTTGCCTTGGAGGTACTCCCTAGCCCGCTGGTAGTGGCGGTCGGCATAGGCGGGAGCACTGTCAACGGCAGAACCCTGACCCATCGTTGCCTGACTGCCCCCCCCATCGCTAGGGGTGACGGTTCGGCCAGAAACGGGGGACTTCATTACCCCCACCCGTTTTTCGCGAATGATGGTTTCCCCCATCTTGCGCTGGAAATAGACCAGATTGAGCTCACTAATTCGGTGGGTGCAGGCCGTAAAGTCGTCCGCCGAATTGTACTGGGTGGCGCTGATTTCCTGGAGGGTATGCTCGTAGACCGTATCCACCTCCGCCTCGGGCACCGTCTGCAAATGTTGGCTCTCCTTGCCCTGGGGCTGGAACTGCCCCTCGCGCACCAGACGCCGCACTTTAAACCGCAGTAGCGCCAAAATTTCGCTGCGCTGCTTTTCTTGCTTCAGACGTTGGTAGGCCGGATTGACCAACTTAGGTAGGGCTTGGTTGGCAAAGGCATCTGACTCCGATGAGGGATCATTCTGCACATCGGGGTGAAGCCGCTTGGCAACCTGATGGTAACGTTTCAAGATTCGTCGATCATCAGCGGTAACCGACACCCCTAGGACGGCGTAGGGGTCGGTAAACTGACTGAACCAAGCGGGGGAAAGCGGGGGATGGGTCATCCAGCGAGCATGATGGGGAGAAATGGGAAGCAATCGGTAATCATAAAGCCGCACCCTAGAGCTTATTCAGCGAGGCCGGTTACAGCCCTACGGCCATTATCACCAATCCCAGGGGAGAATGAGGGAATGAGGGAACGAGGAAGCAACGCTTTTATGGAGAGTATACTAAATCCATACAGTCCTAACGGTGCCCGCCCTAGCCCCCTTGCGTGAGCGTCCCATGGTGCTATCTCCCTCACAGCCTCGTCGTCGTAGCATTGCCGTTGCCCTCGCTTGGTTGGGGGTTGTCCTTGCGCCGGGACTACACAAGTTTTACCTCGGTCAGCCCGGTTGGGGAATTGCTTATCTGTTATTGAGTTGGACACCCATTCCCCGCGTGGCCTGCGCCTTGGAAGGGGCTTGGCTGTTAGGTCGCCCCCCAGAGTTTTTTGGGGCTGAACCCAAGGATCTTCCCAGCCCACCGTCCGCCCCCATCGACCCCAGCCAGGTCAACGCCCTGGGGGTGGCCCTGCGGGAACTGGATAGCCTGCGCCAGGAAGGGCTGATTTCTGAAGCCGAATTTGAGCAAAAGCGGCGGCAACTGCTGGAACGGGTGGGCTAATGGGAGCGCTGGCACGGGTGATGCAGCAATGGCAGCGAATCCAGGGGCCAACGTCGTCCCTGGCCCAACGGTTAGCCCAAGACCCCACCTATCGCCTCACGTCCCTAGCTGAGGTCGCCCAGGCCGCTGAACTAGGCTTCCGGCTGGATGTGAATCGGGCTACGGTGGACGACTGGCTGCGGCTGCCGGGGGTTTCGATTCGTCAGGCCCAGGTTTTAGTGCATCTGCGTCAAAGCGGCGTCAGCTTCCATGCCCTAGAGGATGTGGCAGCGGCCCTAGGAGTATCACCCCAAACCCTTCAGCCCCTAGCGCCCGTCCTTTCCTTTTGTTACTACGACGACCTTAGCCCCCTGGTGGTTCGTCCCGTCGCCATTAACCAAGCCACCCTGGCCGATTTGGGGCAGATACCCGATCTACCGATGCCCCTAGCCCAGGCCATGCTGCAAGAACGCCAACGCCGAGGGCCATTCCGCAGCATCGCCGACCTCCAGCGTCGCCTAGCTCTCCCCCCCGACACCATCGCCACCCTCATGCACTACCTACGCTGTTAGGGGATGTTCTGAAGTTAGTCACTCTCCATATTCAGCGCCACTAAATCGGGCATCAACTGCCGAAAGGCTATGCCTCGATGGCTGTGGGCCTCTTTTTCAGCGGGGGCCAGTTCCGCAAAGCTGCGCCCCAGTTCTGGCACATAGAAAATTGGGTCGTAGCCAAAGCCGCCATTCCCCTTGGGGGCGGTGAGAATTTCCCCTCGGCAGATGCCCAGGGTTTCTAGGGCAATCTCGCCATCGGGACGGGCTAGGGCAATGGCGCAGACAAACTGAGCACCGCGATCCGTTTCGCCCTCCAGTTCCCTTAGTACGCGCTCAATGCGAGTCTGGTCGGTGTCGGCGTAGCGGGCAGAATAGAGGCCGGGGGCACCCTCTAGGGCATCCACCTCTAGGCCAGAATCATCGGCAATGGCCCACTGGCCTAGGGCTTTAGCAACTTCGGAGGCTTTCAGTCGAGCATTTTCCAGGAAAGTCGTCCCGGTTTCGTCGATATCTAATTGGTCGGGTTTAAGCTGCAAGCTCCAGGCCAAGTCACCTAGGTAGGCTTGCATTTCCTTCAGTTTTCCAGGATTACCAGTGGCAACAACAACGGTAGGCATAGGGGATGTCAATGATGGCGAGAGACAGATTGTAATGGACAACCGCTATTTCTATCCATCTCTCCTCCCCCTCGGCAAAATGTCACACCCCTTCACCGCACAGGGCCGCTAAACCTGATAGCTTGGGGAAACAATGCTCGCAGGTGTTTTCCCGTTGACCCACCCTCGCCGCCAAGGCTCAAACTATTGGATCCTCGCCCCCTACGTGCGGCAGCAGTGGCCCACCATTGCCAAGGCCATGTTTGGCACATTGATTTTTGTGGGCTATTGGCCAATTTTGGCCTGGTTGTCGGGGCAGGTATTGGCGCTGCTGGCGGAGGGCAACGTTCCGGCGGTGTCGCGGCTGATTGCCATTACCATGGCGGGCTTTGCGGTGCAGAAGGTGGGCCAATACATCCAGGATTCCTTCATGTCCAAGGCCGCCCTGGAGGTGGCCTTCAAGGTGCGGCGACAGGTCTATACCCACATCCATAGCCTGAGCCTGTCCTACTTCGAGCGCAGCCAAACCGGAGATTTGGCCTACCGCCTGACGGAAGATATCGACCGCATCGGGGAGGTGGTGCTGAAGCTCTTCCACGATTTCATCCCCTCCATGCTGCAACTGATTGTGGTGGTGGGCTATATGGTTTACCTCAACTGGCAGCTCACCCTCACGGCGATGGTGCTGATTCCCTTGCTGGCGGTGCTGGCGGGCTGGTTTGGCAACCAAATGCTGAAGTCCTCCCGTCGCAGCCAAAACCTGGTGTCGGATTTGTCCTCCTTGGTCACGGAGGTGTTCAGCGGTATTCGCCTCGTCCGCGCCTTTGCCGCCGAAGACTACGAAATCGAGCGCTTCACCCAGGAGGCCGAAAAGAACCGCCAAGCCAAGTACCGAGCGGCATGGCTCCAGGCGGTGCAGTACCCCGTGGTGGGCTTCCTCTACGGCCTGGTGGTGGTAATGATTTTGCTGATGGGCACCTGGCAAATTTCCCAGGGCAACCTGACGGGAGCCTCCTTCGGGAGCTACGTGATCGCCGCCCTGATGCTGATCGACCCCGTCAACCACTTCATCCACAACTACAGCGAATTCAAACAGGGGGAAGCCTCTGTAGACCGCATTGTGGAACTGCTGGACATCGAACCTGCCGTGCGCGAACTGCCCAACGCCATCGAAATGCCCCCGGTCACCGGACGGGTCGAGTACCGCAACGTCACCTTTGGCTACGATCCGGCGGAACCTATCCTGAAAAACCTGGATTTGGTGGCGCTCCCCGGCGAAAAGATCGCCCTCGTCGGCGCGTCCGGGGCCGGAAAATCTACCCTGGTCAACCTCCTACCCCGCTTCTATGATCCCCAAGCGGGCCAAATCCTGATTGATGATGTTGATGTGGCCACGGTGTCCCTCCGCAGCCTGCGCCGCCAAATCGGCATCGTGCCCCAGGAAAATACGCTGTTTTCGGGCACCATCGCCCAAAATATCGCCTTTGGCCAAAAGGACTTCGATATCCAGGCCGTGGAAGACGCGGCCCGCATCGCCAATGCCCACGGTTTCATCAGCCAGTTTTCCCAGGGCTACTACACCTGGGTGGGCGAACGGGGGGTGAACCTCTCCGGTGGTCAACGGCAACGGGTGGCCATCGCCAGGGCCGTGCTGCTCAATCCTCGCATTCTGATTTTGGACGAAGCCACCTCCGCCCTGGATGCCGAATCGGAAGCCTTGGTGCAGGAAGCCCTAGAACGCATCATGCGCGACCGCACCGTGTTCATCATCGCCCACCGACTGGCCACCGTGCGCCGCGCCGACCGCATTCTGGTGATCGAAAAGGGCCAAATCATCGAATCCGGCACCCACAGCGAACTGCTGGCCCAAAAAAGCCGCTACGCCCAGTTCTATGCCCAACAGTTTGCGGTGGAAAGCCAACCTTAGCAACAACCAAACTTGAGACTGGGTAATGTAACTCCCTGAAGCCTGTCTACCTGACACAATACCTCCAATTTCTACCCAACCCAACCGTCTGGGCTAGGTCTCCTCGCCGTTCCAAACCAAAGGTCATCAGGACTTCCTGGGACAGGACTTTCTGTGAGCAGGTCGCTCGAACCCCCCTAGCGGCCCAAATCGTGGAGGGTGTGAATGGCCTCGGCGCACTGGGCCGTGACCGCCTCTAGGGCATCGCGTTTGGTGGTGGCGGGGGCGGCGATGGGTTCGCCAATGCGAATGGTGAGGGGAACCGGGCGCGGAAAGGCTGACTTGCCAGAAGCAATGCCGTGGTTGCCCCAAATGCTAACGGGCAGGAGATCGGCTCCGGCCTTGGCGGCGATCATGGCGGCTCCAATTTTGGGGTTGGGGATGCGGCCATCGGCGGTGCGGGTGCCCTCTAGGAAAATACCCACCGCCCAGCCTTGCTCCAATTGCTTGAGGGCTTCTCGGATGGCGCTGCGGTCGGCACTGCCCCGCTTAACGGGGTAGGCTCCGTAGAGGGTGATCGCCTGCTTGAGGACAGGCACCTGGAACAGTTCCTCCTTGGCCATGTAGGACACGGGACGGCGCACGGCGGCGGAGAGTAGCGGTGGGTCGAAGTCGCTGGCGTGGTTGGCCACCACCAGAAGCTTGCCCTTTTGCGGTACGTTTTCGGCCCCGTAGACCCGCCCCCGAAAGTAGGTGTGGAACAGCGGGCTGACCACCGACCACTTGAACAGGTGGTATAGCAGCAGGTTAACGGCGGGTTCGCGGTCGCGGGCCATGGGCAAGTCCTCAGGAGTGTCCGGGATGGTAGGGTAGGCATCCTGCCTGCTAATCGTAGAGGGCAGGCCTCTCGTCTGCGATGGGCAGCCTGCGATGAGAACAGCCAAGATGGCTGTTCTACCTGGGCTTTTTGCCTTAAACGTTCGGGAACGTTCGGTCTTTTGAGCCTAGCCCTGGGTTTCGAGTTGATCTAGAGTGCCCACATTCACCAGGGCTAGATCCTTGCAGGTGCGCTTAATCAGTCCGGTGAGCACATTCCCTGGCCCCACTTCGACCACGGTATCAATGCCAATTTCGGGCAGGGTGAGGCTAATTTCCCGCCAGCGCACCGACCCGGTCATTTGCTGGATGAGGCGCTGTTTGAGCACTGCGCCCTCAGTGGCGGGGGTGGGGTCTACGTTGGAGAGTACGGGCACCTGGGCATCCTGAAACGCAACGGGTTCCAGCACCGCCGTAAAGGTTTCCGCCGCCGGGGCCATCAGGGGCGAGTGGAAGGCTCCGCTGACGTTGAGCTTCACCGCCCGCTTGGCTTTCACGCTGGCCATCACCGCTTCCACCGCCGCCGGAGTACCGGAGATCACGACCTGGCCAGGGTTGTTGTCGTTGGCGAGGACGGCCCCAGGGTTGGCCGCTAGCTGGGCGGTGAGGTCGTCCATATCAAAGCCCAGCAGGGCCGCCATCATGCCATCGGAGGCCGCAGCCATCAGTTCTGATCGCTGTTTAACCAAGGATAGCCCCGTGGCAAAGTCAAACACCCCAGCGGCGTAGAGGGCCACGTATTCCCCCAGGCTGTGCCCTGCCACGGCGTTGGGGGCTTGGCCGCGCTCCTTCAGTAAATCCACCAGCAGGCTTTCCAGCACGTATAGGCAGGGCTGGGTGTAGCGGGTGCTGGAGACCTTGTCCTCGGCGTCTTGAATCACCTCCGGCACCGACCACCCTAGCACCGCCTCCGCCTCGGTAAAGCGAGCCTTAGCCTGGGGTAACTCGGCTAAGTCCATCCCCATGCCCACGGACTGCGAACCCTGCCCCGGAAAAACCCACGCTGCTTTGGCCATCTCTTCCTTCACCTTATCTATGCTGACGCTGCCGTGCCCACCAGGTCTGGGGGCCTGAACATTACGGCGTAATGAGGTTAATGTCTCACAAAACCGTTCACCCAGAACAGATTTCCCTGGCTCCGAGAAGTCTATCTGGGGGGTGAGGACGGCTCTACCCTAGGGCATAAATCGTCTTGAAATGGAGCGTCTAAGGATTGGGCCTGGTTAGACTAGGCGATGATTCTGCCCAAGCTTCTAGCCAAACTGTTGTCATCGCTATCGAGTGTGCCGTGAACCCTAATCCTGCTTCTCCGACCTTAGGTCTCCCCGTGCCCCAGTGGACCAGTGACCATCAGGGAGTGTACCTAGAACTGACCGAAACCCAGAAGTTGATGGAATGGGCCGAGGCCGTAGGTCACACAGACGACACCATTTTTCACCAGGGGCAAACCTATGCCCGCCGACTGGGGGCACACTATCGAGAGGATGGGCTAACGGAATTTGGCTTTTGGACACCGGAACTAGCCGCCGAGGTGATTCAGTCGGAGCGTACCCTGGAGTTGGAAATCCTAACGCCGCTCCAGCCGATTGATTTTCGGGCCGATCAGCAAACCATAGACTTTAAGCGGGAGCGCATCCCGGTGATGCAGCAGGGGGAATACGTGTGGGCCGTGGTGGCGGGGCTAACACCGGGCACCCGTGATCAGGCCGGATGCTTCTACTGGCTGCGCTACGTCGATCCCGAAGGGCGGGAGCACCCGATTCGTGACCCTCTAGCCTACTCCCTGCCCTACGGCGTGTTTGCCCCAGCAGAACTCTACGATATGGATCGTCTCCAGCGGGAACGGGCCGATCTCGCCTACCTGCAAAGCACCGCCGCCCGTGGGGAGGATGGGGAAATTCCCCGCCTGCCACCCCCCACCAACATTCTGCAGATCCACGTGAAGACCTCCAGCCCAGAGGGTTCCGTGGAGGGCTTAACCCGCATCTACCGCACCATTTCCGACAAACTGGCCAAGGGAGAGGCCCTAACGGCGGCAGAGACGGCCTACGTGGGCTATGAGGCTGTGCAACTGTTGCCCGTAGAACCCACCATTGAATATCGGCGGGAGGACACCAACCTCGACCACGAATTTTTTGCCGTCGTGGGCCTTGGCTATCCAGAAAAGTCCCCGCTCGAAGATGCCATTGAAGACGCCCTTGAAAGTGCCATTGAGGCCACCGCTGAGGATGCTGCCGAGGAAGACACCGAACCCATCACCCTCACCGTGACCCTACGCCAGCCCAATACCCAAAACTGGGGCTACGATGTGCCGATTTTGGGTTCCGCCGCCACCAACCCCGCCGTGCTTGGCAGCCTGCGCCCCGATGAAATGGTGGATTTAATCGCCACCCTGCACAATTTTTCCCAGGGGCCGATTCAGGTGATTTACGACCTCGTCTATGGCCACGCCGACAACCAGGCCCTAGAACTGTTGCCCCAGCAGTTTTTCAAAGGGCCGAATATGTACGGCCAAGACCTTAACCACCAACTGCCTCAGGTGCGCGCCATTTTGCTAGAGATGCAGCGGCGCAAGCTCAACACTGGGGTGGATGGTATTCGGGTCGATGGCGGGCAAGATTTTCGCTTCTTTAACCCTCTCAGCGGGCGGGTGGAACACGACGACATGTACCTGATTGCCATGAGCGACGTGGTGCAGGACATTGAAGGCCATCAGCGGCTGATGTTCACCATTTTTGAGGACGGGCGACCCTGGCCGGAGGAGGGCTGGGAGGAAAAATCCACCTACCGCGAACTGATGGAGGCCAAGCCCGGATCCTTCCAGTGGGGGCCGCTGATTTTTGCCCACAATACCCCCACCCTAAAGGGCTTTTGGGATTACAAATGGCAGCGGGTTTGCGAAGTCATCACCCAGGGCGACCACTGGATTACCGGCTGCGGCAACCACGATACCGTACGACGCGGCAACCAAATTGACCCCAGCGCCGACATCAACTGGAACCTGGGCGACACCCTGCCCAGCGCCCTAAACCGGGCCTACAACAATCCGGCCACATTGCTCTGGGTGCATGGCTTCAGTCCTGGGTTGCCCATGGATTTCCTCAACGCCTGCCTGGAAACGCCCTGGGGGTTTTTCCGCAATACCGACGACCGCTACGGCGTCAAGGTTGTGGCCGAAGAGGTGGGCTTTTTAGACTGGGAAATTGAGCCAGACTTCTACGCCCGACCCGACACCTTCCCCCAACTCAAAGCCCTGGGGTTTGAGAGCCTGCCATCGCTGCAAGACTTCGCCAAGGCTCTACAAACCGCCATGGTAGAAACCGACTACGACCTAGAGGCCGTCGCCCAAATTTGTCAGGGTTGCCTCGGTCAGGGGGCCGATGGTCAAACCTGCACCGTCCCGGCCCTGGGGGATATCAACCAGCCCGGACTACCGGATTTTCTGATGAACTTAGACGTGCCACGCCTAAAGCAGTTTGCCATGGCCTTTATGGAGGATGGCCACGATAGCTGCAACGTGGTGCATTCCGCCGACCAGGTTGATCCAGAACGAGCCGTCTTTGCCCTTGCCCTACGACAGTTTCGGCAGGAGCGGCCCTGGCTGCGGCAAAACCTCAGCGGCAGCGACCGTTTCAACCGCATCAGCGAACCCACCCACACCCTGTTCTACGGCCACCGCACCCAACCCACGGGCGAAGACGCGGTAGTGATGATCACCCACATGGGTGGCGACCCCGTCACCGTCACCCTGGGCGACTGGCTTCAGCTTGACCTCAGCGAATGGCAGGTGGCCCTCGCGACCCCCGGCCTCGTCCCCGATTCTCTCCAGCAATTTGAGATCCAGGATGGCCAAGGCCTGCTGCTTATCCCCCGACCGATGGAGGGCTAATAGCGAATGCGGGGGTCGATGTAGGCGTTTAGAATATCAATGGCGATGCTGATCACCGCCACAATCATGCCGAAGAACACCATTAACCCCTGCACCACCGGATAATCCCGCTGGGAGATGGCTTCATAGAGGCGATTGGCCAAGCCGGGCCAGGAGAAGGTGACTTCGGTCAGCACCGCACCGCCCAGCATGGAGGCAAAGGTCAGCCCTAGGATGGTAATCACCGGAATTAGGGCATTTTTGAGGGCATGAACTAGGACAATCCGCCGCTCTGGGATGCCCCTGGCGCGGGCCGCTTCCACATAGTCTGCCGTGAGGGTTTGCTTGAGGTTGACCCGCACCATACGCTCAAACACACCGCTAATCAGCACCCCCAGGGTGAGGCTGGGCAGGGCTAGGTAATAGATTGTGGTGGCAAAAGCCCCTAAATCAAAGGTGAGCAGGCTATCCAGCAGATACAATCCCGTGGGGCCAGCGGGCGGCGTACCCTGGAGGGGATAGCGGGTGCCGATGGGAAACCAGCGCAACTGCACCGCAAAAATAAGCTGCAAAATCATGCCAAACCAATACATCGGAATGGCGTAGGTGATGATGCCAAACAGCCGCCCCCCGGCATCGAGGGCCGAGTTGGGCCGCGAGGCGGAAATTACCCCCACCGTTACCCCCACCACCGTGGCCACAATCATGCCGCACAGGGCCAGTTCCACCGTGGCCGGAAAGTGGGCGCGAATGATGGCCCACACCGTTTGCCCCTGGGTGGCGATGGAAGTACCCAAATCAAACCGCAGCAGTTGGCCCAGGTAGTCGATATATTGCGCCCACAGGGGTTGATCCAGCCCCAACTGTGCCCGTAGCTGATCCTTCGCCGCCGCCGGAGCCCGCGCCCCCAGCAGGGCATCCACCGGATCGCCGGGGGTGGCCCGCAGCAGCAAAAACACCACCGTGGTAATCGTCCAGATCATCAACGGGGCTAGCATCAGTCGGGTGAGGACGTAGTAGCGCAGGGCGGCAGAGCGGGACATGGGGGTGGGTTATTGGTTATTGGTTATTGGTTATTGCGCCGCTGGTGATGAGGGTTTCTAGTTTGGCGGCGAGGTCTTCCTTGGCGGCAACCCCTTCAATGGTGGCGACGCGCGCGCCTTTGTTGAAGAAGATCAGGGTGGGGATGGCCATCACATGGTACTGAAGGGCCAGGGCGTCTTCTTCATCGACGTTGAGCTTGGCCACCTTGGCTCGGCCCGCAAAGGTTTCCGCCAGTTCTTCCACAATCGGGTTCATGATGCGGCAGGGGCCACACCAGGCTGCCCAAAAATCAACCAGAACCGGAACATCGCTCTGAAGCACTTCGGCGTCAAAGTTGTCCGCCGTGATCGTGAGGTACTGGGCATGGTCTGCCATGGGGAAATCTCTCCTTGAGGATGCTGGGGGGAATGTCCCTTGGGTCGTCTTCTACAGTACTGCATTCTTGGCCCGCCCAAAACGGGAGCCTGATGGGTGGGTTTAAACGCGCACCATAGGATCCGGTTGGCACTGTTTTAGGGTCAAGAGTTGCCGCTCTAGGGACTCTTCCAACCCTGTGACTAGCAGAATGCCGTGATCGCTGGTGGGGCTATCGGCGATCCAGGTGCCGGGGAGGGTAATTTCCAGCCAATCGGCATCGCACACCGTGATCGCCAACCCCAGGCGGCGAGCTGTTTTCACTAGGGACTCTACCCCTGCGTTCTGGGCAGGAAAGGGGAGCGATCCATGGCTGGCCTGCATCCAGAGCGGTTGTCCAGAACGCAGGGCCACTAAGCTCCGCTGGGCCACCACCGCCTCCACGGGCTGAGTGACTCCTTCAACAAACGGTTCAACATCGGAATAGGTAATTTTCAACATGATCGGTCATGCCTAGGGCAAAAGTAAGGGCAAAAGAAGGACAAAAACGGCGCAGATCGGGCCAAGGTCGAAGGGGCCGAAAACCCACTCGCTGCGCCAAAAAGGTTGAGCTAAAGAATTGAGCAAAAAGGGATTGGGCAAACTTGGGCAAGGTTGAGCAAGGTTGAGCGATTCAAGCTCGACCCCAGATCGATCCACGCAGCCATGGATTCACGCAGCCATGGATCCACGCAGCCATGGATTCACGCAGCCACCGATCCATGGGGACATCGATTAACACAGACATCGATCCACACAGGCATCGATCCACGAAGCCCCCGTAAACGCCTGTCGTCCAAGGTTGAGTGAACGGGATATTAGGCCCAAGGGACACGGATCCGACGGGGACAAACTTCCCAGAGTGGCCGTTCCCGCTGGTGGGTCTCGCGATCCTTTCGTTGACCTAGCGGTGCCCTGCCATCGAAGACCAGAACACCCCGCCGAACGTCAACCGAGGCATAAACTGGCATAGTGCCCAAGCACGTCATGGCGATCCAGCCGCCCCCGTTGACTATCCAGGAGCCTTGAGGTTGCGTCGATCTGAGATCGATGCCCTAGGGTCTGAACCCTTAGGGCCTGAACCATTGGGGATCGAAGGCCCAAAAATTGGACGTTTAGGGATCGAATGCCTAGGGATTGAAGTCCCAGAAATTGAACCTTTATGGATCGAACGCCTAGGGATTGAAGTCCCAGGGATTGAGCCTTTAGGGATCGCAGTCCTAGGAATTGAACCTTTAGCCAAACCTTGAGAAATGCTCCGCCAGAAATGCCCAGGCGTGCCCCTAGGTCAGCCCGTTTAATCACCATGGGGCTAATCGTAGGAATCATCGTGGGGCCTGTAATTCGGAGATCTGCCACCCTAGCCAACTGGCGCAGACCATCCCGCAGTAGGGCGATGGCGATTGTAGCGAAGCCAGTGAACCAGGTACCTTTCACAGCAGAACTCCTTCAGCCCAGGGCCGTTGAGGAAATACGTGCACGGTGTCTCATTAGAACGCGCCTAGGCGACTCTGTCTAGTGGCGTTCCTAGTGACTTTCGTTAGCACTGTAGATTTACCGAATTATGTCAATACTACACGCGTAATACAAAAGTGTCTAGACTATAAATGTTCTGGAAATGTTCTGTTTATTGTGTTCTCGCCATGGAGGTGTGCTCCCCGATGCCAACCCTAACTCGCGTTTCAACCTCTGATATGGAAGTCACCAGCATTCGCCTAGAGCGCTCGCTGAAGGAAAAGCTCAAGGCGATGGCAGGCGACCGGGGCTATCAGGCGTTGATTCGCGACATCCTCTGGCAATACGTAGAACACACCCCCGCCGCCCAAGTGGCTTCGTTACAACCCGAAGACATCTACGCCAGCTTTGCCGCTGTCTCCACCCACCCCCAAATCTGCGCCCTCACCGGAACCGCCATCCAACCCCAGGAATCCATTCACCTAGGACTAACGGCCCAGGGCACCCTCGTTCCCCTCAGCCTGCCCGCCGCCGCCACCCTAGGCAACCCGCCCCAATAACCAGTAACCAATAACCAGCAACCAATAACCACCCCCCAAAACCCTTTAGCTTTTCTAAAGAACCCCCGGTGCCGCCCCATCCCTTTTTAAGATGATTATCCCCAGGTTAAAAACGAGGTTACCTCCCTGGGTAATGCCGTGAGATGAGGAACGGGCCGATGTGTGGGATTGGCGGTGTGATGTATGCGGATCCAAACCATCCTGTAGATCCAAAGATCTTAGTGGGGATGGCCGCCATTCAGTACCACCGAGGCCCGGATGGCTTTGGCTACGACATCGTGCCGGATCGAGGGGTGGGGTTTGCCCATGCGCGGCTGTCGATTATTGACCTAGACCCAGAGCGGGGGCGGCAACCCTTTCGATCCGCCGATGGCCAGTTTTTGATTGCCCACAACGGCGAATTTTACGACTACAAACGCCTGCGGGCCGACCTCACCTCGCGGGGCTACCGCTTTCGCACCAAAAGCGACACGGAACTGCTGCTGCACCTCACCGACCGCTTTGGCCTAGAGGGTGCCCTGCCCCACCTGCGGGGGGAGTTTGCCTTTGCGGTCTACGAACGACAAGCGGATCGGCTGAGCCTGGTGCGAGATCGGTTTGGGGTGAAGCCGTTGTATTGGTGCCTGACGCCGGAGGGGTTGGTGTTTGGCTCGGAGATTAAGGTGGTGCTGGCCCATCCGGCGGTGAAGGCGCGGTTTGCGGCGGCGGGGCTGTATCACCAGTTGATGCAGACCATGGTTCCTGGCACCACGGCCTTTGAGGGCATCTATGCGGTGGAACCGGGGCAGCGGGTGATCGTACAGCGGCGGCAGGGGAAACTGGAGGTACGCACCGAATCCTACTGGGATTTGAACTTTCCGCTGATGGGTACCCGCCCCCAGCGCAGCGACGAAGACTGCATCGAAGAACTACGCCAGCGCTTTGTGGAGGCCATCCAACTGCGCCTAGAGGCCGATGTGCCCGTGGCCTGCTACCTGTCGGGGGGGATTGATTCCTGCTCGATTTTGGGCATCGCCGCCGCCTGTCAGCAGGCTCCGGTCAAAGCCTTCACCATCGGCTTCGACGACAGCGACTACGACGAAACCGCCATCGCCCAGGAAATGGCCGCCGCCGTGGGGGCCGACCAAGACATTCTGCGGGTGGATGGTACCCAGCTTTATGACCACTTTGCCCGTACCCTCTGGCACACCGAACGCAGCATCTACAACACCTTCACCGTAGCCAAGTTGCTGATGAGCGAGCATGTGCATCGGGCGGGCTACAAGGTGGTGGTCACCGGAGAGGGGTCGGACGAACTGTTTGCGGGCTACCCCCAACTGCGGCTGGATATGATTCGCCACGGCATGGCCCAGGCCAGCGAGGCCGAGCGGGCCGATTTAGAATCCTGGCTAGCGGAAAGCAACAAGCTGTTTAAAGGCAACCTGCTAGCCGAAACGCCCCTAGAGGATGCCGCCCTCACCGAGGTGGTGGGGTTCACCCCCAGTTGTCTGCAATCTTGGCTGGGGTCGGCCCACTATGCCGAAACCCTGATCCATCCCGATTATCGTCAACCCCTGAAAGACTACGCCCCCGGTGCCGCCATTGCCGCCACCCTGCGGGCCGACCAACTGCAAGATCGCCACCCCCTCGACAAGGCCCAATACGTGTGGATTAAGACCCAGTTTGAATCCCAGGTGTTGGGCTGGGCCGGAGACCGGGTGGATATGGCCAATTCCATGGAGGCGCGTCCCGCCTTTTTGGATCATCCCCTGGTGGAGTTTGCCGTGACCCTGCCGCCCAACCTGCGCCTGCGGGGCCACCAAGACAAATACATCCTGCGGGAAACCATGCGGGATCTCCTACCCGAAACCCTCTACAAACGCCAGAAATTTGCCTTCATGGCTCCCCCCTCCCACACCGACCAGGTGAAACAGCGGGCCATGCAAACTCTGGCCGATCAGTACCTCAGCCCGGAGGCGGTGGGTAAGGCCGGACTGCTTGACCACGCCGCCGTGCAGGGCGTCCTACAGCAACACCGCACCGAAACTACCCCCGTCGCCGAACGGGTGCAGCTCGATGCGGTAATTAACCACATGCTGAGCGTGCAGATTCTCCACCAGCACTTTGTCGCCCAGGATATCCCAGCGGTGGCCCAAGCCCAGGCCCAGCGGTTGGGCTGGCAACCCTAGGTCAAGCCTCAGTAGATCACAAACACGCTCTTTTGCCGTGATCCAGCACTTACCCTTGGGGAGAGGGACTTTGAAAACCGTTTCCGGCTCCCTTCTTCCTCCTGAGCTACTGTGTATACACATCTTGTTTTCATGCCGCAAGTCCTCGGAGATCCCCCTAAATCCCCCTTAAAAAGGGGGACTTTGAATCCGGTTCCCCCCTTTTTAAGGGGGGCTAGGGGGGATCAATTCCCTATGTCGTATACGTCAAAGACTTGTGCGTACACAGTAGTCCCTACGGGTGGATGGGTTGGGGGGATGGGGTTTAGGATTAGCCTTGGCCAGCGGCGGCGGTGGCGGGGAGTTTGGCTTCGACCGTTTGGCCGCTGTGGACGACCATCACCGAGCAAGCGGAATGGTGCATAACATGGTTGCTGACGCTGCCCAGCAGCAGTTCGCCCAGCCCTTTACGGCCATGGCTCCCCACCACAATTAAGTCGGCTTCCCAGGATTTGGCCACGGCGCAAATGGTGGTGGCCGGATCACCTGCCGCTTGGGAAAATTCGGCTTCTACCCCAGCGGCCTTGGCGAGGTCAGCCTCCCGTTGCAGCATGGCGAGACGGTTGGATTCAAAGGTTTCCCAGCGTTTTTGGTAGTCCTTCCACACAGCATCATCCAGCACCGGATAGTAGGCCTGATAGGAGCGAATGGGAATGCCCGGACTACCTTCTTCGTAGGCCGACAGCACATGGAGCAGCATCAAATTGGCTCCGGTGGCCTGGGCTAAATCCAAGGCTTGCTCAAACACCGTTTGCCGTAGGGACGAGCTATCTAGGGCCACAAGAATGCGTTTAAACATGGTGAGTCTCCTCTGCTTCTAGTAGCCCGCTTTCCTAGTTGCTCTGAACTGAAGCGATGAAACCAGGGAAACACCAGCGGTAAACCACCAGCGGTAGAGAACCAGAGCCAGGGGCCGTAGGCTATGTCTTTATTATAAAAAATGCCCCTAGGGTATCCCCCAGGGCTTAACAATGCCGCAACAAAGCCAAAGTTCAAAGGCCAAGAACCGTCGGTGCTAACATTGCCCGTTACCTCAACTCCGCTGAGGCGTTCCCTGCCTAGGTGGTAACCCAGTTGACTGACAAAACTTGCTAGAACCTACATCTGACAAAGGGGCAGGAGACCTGACCCCTACATGAAACCAATCCTGTAGGGGCGCGGTTTTCGCGCCCGACGCAGCATCTTTTGTCAGTCAGCTAGGGTGGTAACAGAAGAGCCTAGCGATAGTTGGTAAATTGCAGCGCTACGGGCCATTCTTCCTGCTTCACCAACTGCATGGCCTGTTGTAGGTCATCTTTAGATTTACCCGATACCCGCACGGCATCGCCCTGGATGGAGGCGGTGACTTTTTTGAGGTTGTCGCGGATGAGCTTGGAGACCTGCTTGGCAATGTCTTGGCTCATGCCTTTCTTAAGGGTGATCTGCTGGCGCACTCGGTTGCCGCTGGCGGATTCCACCGTACCATAGTCAAAAATTTTCAGGGAAAGATCCCGCTTTGCCGCCTTTTGGTGCATTAGCTCCTTCACCGAATCCAGGCTCATCTGGCTGGCGGTTTCGATGGTGATGGTGTCGTTACTGAGGTCGATGCTGGTTTTGCTGTCTTTTAGGTCGTAGCGGCTGGTGACATCGCGGCGGGTTTGGTCGAGGGCGTTGACCAGTTCTTGGCGATCAAAATCGCTGACAATATCAAAGGAAAACGTAGAGGCCATCGTGGAGGGTCTCCCAAATACAAACAGTTTTTATCAATCAGAATCAATTAGACGAGTCAAGAACAGCCTACAGGAAGGCCGAGCGACAACTCAAGACATAGAGGGTAATGGTGCCCAAGTTGGCCAAGCCAAACATCAGGGAACGCAGGGCGGGCACATTGGCAATGTAGAACACCGGATACAGCGCTCTGGCCACCAGATAGACCACCGCCGCCCCCAGAGCCACCGTAGACTGCTGCTGGGTGATGTAGGCCATTAGTGCCGCCGGGGTAAAGAGAATCATCGATTCAAAGGCGTTTTCGTGGGCCCAGGTGGCCCGTTGGGCATAGGGGGGCAGCTTGGCCAGCATGGCGCGGGGGGCCGATTGGTCGTAGCCCACCTTGAAGCGGGCATAGCCCACCGCAAAGAAGGGCACGTACACAAGCACCGCCGCGAGGGCAATACTAAGCAGGAGAAAACCGGGCATTGCCATGACGATTCCCTAATTGAAGTAAGACAGCGTTGTTAAGTGGGCCATACTCGGTGGGCAATGCCCTACCAAAAGCTATATTCGGTGGGCAGTGCCCACCCTACCGAGATTGCTTGTTTCCTAATCGAAGTAAAACAGGGTCACAATTTTGCGCTGGTCTTCGGCGTCTTGGCAGGTGCGTAGCAGGGTGTGGCTGTCGTGGAAGGCAAAGCAGATCAGCTGTTGACAGCGGGAGATAATTTCTTGGTTGCAGATAGAGCTGGCCTCCGCCAGGGAGAGTACGTCGTTGGAGGGATTTTCCACCAAATGCATGACATCCTCTAACTGCTCCCGCGACTCACGGGGCTGACGCTCCAGGCTTTGGGGCAAAATCACCGTGAGCAGGTTGGGATCGGCCTTCATCGCCCCCCGAATGGCCGCTGAGTTGGTGCCCGTTGCGCCGGAGGTAATCACCCGATTGCCGCCTAAGACCAGGGCGTAGGTCATCAACTCGATGAGCTGCTGATGGGTGATGGGCACATGGCGCGACCCAAGAATGGCCACCCGCTTAGAACCGGACTGTTGAATGGCGGCCAGTTCCTGGAGGAATGTATCGACTTTGGAGGCTTCGATGGACTGACTCAACGACTACACCAATTAGGAGAAGACGGGCTTCATTGTATCAGACCCCCGTTCTCCCTGGGCAGGCCCACCGGGGAGATTGCCCCTAGCCCGCCGAGACAGGCAGTTTCAGGTCAATCAGGCTGAGTAGGCGATCTAGATCGAGGTGATTGGCTACCAAATCCTGCACACACTGCACCTTAACGGGCTGATGTAGGCGCACTTGGCCAAACAGTTCGTCGATGCGCTCCACGGTGGAGAGGGTGTCGGAATCCACCGCCATAATGGGAATTTCCAGGTCGGTGGCCCGCTCTAGGATGGCGGGGATGGGCGGAATTTGCCCTGTCAGCACCAGGCACTGGGTGGAGGTTTCGAGGGCGGCAAACTGAATATCGGTGCGGTCGCCCCCGGTGACCACGGCCATGTTTAGCCCCTTACGGAAGTAACGCAGGGCCGAGTTAACGTTCATCGCCCCAATGGTGAGGGTTTCCACCATCAGTTCCATGCGGTCGGGGCAGCAAAGAATTTCAGCGTGTAGTCGCTCCACAATTTCGCCCACAGTGATGCTCCGCATAATGGGGGATCGCGGAAACAGCGCCAGCACCGGAATCCCCTGCTGCTCTAGGAAGGGCTTGGTAACCTGATGGGCCATCTCTAGGCTGTCATCGGGCACATCGTTGAGGATGACCCCCACCAAATGGTGGTTCAGTTGGGCCTTGGCAGACAGCAGCCGATCCACCAGCAGCGGCGAGTCGTAACGGGTGACGAGCAGAACGGGGGCATCCAGGGCGGCGGCCATGTGAGGCAAGGACAGATGGAGCATCGTGCCCTCGGTCAGGTTGCCGGGGCCTTCTAGCAGCAGCAGCGATTCCCCTTGGTTTTGGCCGTAGGGGGTGAGGCTATAGTCGGCCCTCTCGTCTAGGGTCAGGCGTTCGCCCACCGTGGCTTCGGTCAGGGAGGTGACGGGGGGATAGTAGCGGTTGGCAGAGAGCTTTAGGGTCTCCACAATGAAGTCAAGGTCGGGATCGAGGGCGGCCTGGCCCACGGCACTGCCCAGGGGTTTACCAAAGGCAATATCCAAACCCATGGCCTGAAGTTGCAGCCCGATACCCAGGATGGCTGCCGACTTGCCACTATAAGGCTCGGTCGATCCAATCAACAAATGCTTTGAACTGGGCACGCCATCACTCCTTACCATCGGGGGAACCGTTTATTCTCTAGGGTAGACCAAACCATGCCCCTGACAATACCCACCCCATTTCCCCGACTCAGAACAAGGCTCCAACGGCTGAGGCTTACCTGAACGCTAAGGGCCATTATCCCCACCGCGAACCACAACAATAACGCCCAGGGGCATCAGACCCTTGGGAATCCCGGTAAGCGGTGGCTTGGGGTGGAGAGAATCGCCCTAATCTTCGGCCCGCAACAGCTTGCGATAGAACGCCTTGGAGAAATCCGGGGTTCGTTTGTTGCGCAGGGCTACGATGACATCAAACAAAAAGTCCACAAACTCAAAGGTAGCCATCACAATTTCGTAGCTGAGGTCGGCATCGCCATCAAATTGCAGGCGACATCGGGTGAGGTCGGCGGGCAACATCGAGACATTCCAGGTGGCGATAAAGGCGATGCTTTCTCCGCCCTCGATGTGTCTTTCTCCCTCTAAATTGCCCTGTTTATATAGAGAAATAGCATAGGGAAGGGCGGCGCGCTTATTGCCCTGGTAGTAGGGCATATACACGCCAACATCTTGCTTACCAGCCGGTTGAATATCCTCAAATGTCAAGCGCATGGGTGTGGCCTTAAAGTGTGGCAAAGCGGAAGGGCAATGGGTTGGAGAAACGTGCTCCGGTACCCCCTGGCCTCAAAGGGTACCCGCACGGTTGCTGGGTCTCCCCTGGGGCGATTTCTAGCCTGATCTAGAGGTCAGGGTACCGCGAACTCCTCGGTACGAACTATAACCTCCTGGAAAGATGGCAAAACCTTTGCAATTTGGCGTTGAGGCCGCCCATCAGCGCCATCCCAGGGGGCTAGGATTAGCGTTCCCCTCTTTTAGGGGCAAGACATCACCTCATTTTTTTCTTCAACATCGGGGATGATAAAGCGGGATAATAGGTAAACCTTAGTAACGTTACGTAAAGAACGTTTCCCCGTTCCTTCGTGGTGCTCTGTGCGGTTCTCGTCCATGATTGACTCCCCAAACGCTGTGTTTCAACCCCTCGCCGATCTCGACATTGAAGATTTTCCCGGCTATGCGGGGCGTCGCCGTAAGGCGGCGCTCACCCTCACGTTGCTCTGGGGGAGTACCGTGGCGCTTCACCTGTTGTCCTGGGGAAGTTGGGTCATCCTCGGGTTAATGGCGGTGCTGTCTACCCACGCCCTGCGGGTGTTGCTGGCCCGCCCTCGCCTGGGGCCAACGCCGCTGCCGCCCCCGTCCTTGGCCGATCACCCTGAAGCCGCTCATGCTAGTTCCAACCCCAGCCTTTGGCCCTACGTATCGCTGCTGGTGGCCGCTAAAAATGAGGAGGCGGTCATCCAGCGCCTCGTCACTGCCCTCTGCAATCTGGACTATCCCACCCACCGCTACGAGGTGTGGATCATCGACGACTACAGCACCGATGGCACCGCCCAGCGCCTCCAGGAACTCCGCCAGCGCTATCCTCAACTGCGGGTGCTGCACCGGGCCGCCAACGCCACCGGGGGCAAATCCGGTGCCCTCAACCAAGTCTGGCCCGACACCCAGGGCGACATTATCGGCGTGTTCGATGCCGATGCCCAGGTGCCGAAGGATCTGTTGCGCCACATTGTGCCCATGTTTGCGGCGGAACAGGTGGGGGCCGTGCAGATGCAGAAGGCCATCGTCAACCGCGCCAAGAATTGGCTCACCCGGGGTCAACAGGCGGAAATGGCCCTCGATACCTATTTTCAGCAGCAGCGCATTGCCCTAGACGGTATTGGTGAACTGCGGGGCAACGGCCAATTTGTACGGCGTAGCGCCCTCAGGCAGTGCGGCGGCTGGAACGAGGAAACCATCACCGACGACCTCGACCTCACCCTGCGGCTCCACTTTAGCGGCTGGGATATTGAGTTTATGCTGCACCCCGCCGTAGACGAAGAGGGCGTTGAACGGCCCATGGCCCTGTGGCACCAGCGTAACCGTTGGGCCGAGGGCGGTTATCAGCGCTATCTCGACTATTGGCGCTTTCTGGCCAACAGCCGCCTTACCCCCGGCAAAACCCTCGATATGGCGGCCTTCTGGCTGATTCAGTACGGTCTGCCTACCGTGGCCCTGCCCGACTTTGTCATGGCCCTGCTGCGCCACCGATTGCCCGTATTTTTGCCCGTCTCCGGCCTCGCCCTCACCCTGTCGATGGTGGGCATGTACTGCGGCCTGCGACGCACCCAACGACAACCCCGTTGGGCCAGCGCCCTGCTGACGGTGTGGGGCAACCTGTACATGCTCCACTGGCTGCTGGTGATTTCCACCATGGCCCTACGGCTATCGGTGCGGCCCAAACGCCTGCGCTGGGTCAAAACCGTTCACCAAGGCGTGGAGGACGAGCTTCAGGTGGATGGCTCGGTCTAGCCCTGCGGTACAGCCGGGTTGGCCTAGACCAAGGTTGACGGGATCAGGCTCCACGGAGGAAAGGATCTCCGACCTTTCATCTAGCCTCTTCATCTCAAGGTAGCTAGGCTTCTGGCGTCAATGGCCTCAGCTATGGCGCGGCCCTAACCACGCCGTATGCCCCATCGCTATGATTTGATAAGATCCTCCTTGCCCAAAAGCCCTCACCCAGGACATTGCCCCATGTCAGTCACTACCACGCCCACGCCCTGGCACCTTCGAGATCGCACCTTTGCCTGGGGTAGCCGCACCTACATCATGGGTGTTTTGAACGTGACGCCGGACAGCTTCAGCGATGGCGGCCAGTTCAATACCGTAGAACGGGCGGTGGAACAGGCGCGACACCTCGTCCACAACGGTACCGATATCGTGGATATTGGCGGACAGTCTACCCGTCCGGGGTCGGAGTCCATCTCCAGGGAAGAGGAACTCAACCGAGTGATCCCCGTCATCGAAGCCATTCGGGCCGATGGGGATGAGGCCCTCAGCCAAGCGGTGATTTCCGTGGATACCACCCGTTCCGCCGTGGCCAGGGCAGCGGTGAAGGCCGGGGCCGATGTGGTGAACGATATTTCCGGCGGCACCTACGACCGCGCTATGCTTTCCACCGTGGCCGATCTGGGCGTACCCGTGATTCTCATGCACCTGCGCGGCACCCCCGCCACCATGCAGCAGCATACGGATTATCAGGATTTGATTGGTGATATTTATGAATTTCTAGAACGCCGCATCGAAGACGCCATTGCCGTAGGAGTCAAACCCAGCCAAATTGCCATCGATCCAGGCATCGGCTTTGCCAAAACCTATCCCCAAAACATCGAAATTCTGCGTAATCTAGGCAAATTCCGCGAGCTAGACTGTCCCCTGTTGGTGGGGCCATCCCGCAAGAGCTTCATCGGCTGGATTCTTGACCAACCCGATGCCCAAAAGCGAGTGTGGGGCACGTCGGCGGCCTGCTGTGCCGCCATTGCGGGTGGAGCCGATCTGCTCCGAGTCCACGATGGGGCAGAAATGTATGATGTCTGTCGGGTCGCTGATGCAATCTGGCGGGCGGCTTAGGACTATCGGGATGACTTCAGGTTCCCTTCGGAGAATCTGAGACAGCGCTAGACTCTTTGACCGTTCGGCTACTCTCAAGGTTAGGATTTCACCCCCATGTCAACGGAACTGATTACGTGGCTCGTCGTGGTGCTGGGCATTTTGGGCTTTGGCATGGGGTCGATGCTGGTGGCCTATCGTCGGCCAGCGGGGGCGGCGGTGCTGTTTCCGGCCCCGGTAACGGAGTTATCCATGCCCATGACAGAACGGGCTAGAACGCTGTTTCAGGCTGGGTTAGCAGACTTTGAACGGGGACACTACGCCAAAGCCATCGGTCAATTTAGTGAGGTGATCGCACTGGAACCCACCTGTGCCGAAGCCCTTCACAACGGTGGGCTCGCCTACGCCAACCTGGGTAACGATAACCTGGCAGTGCCAGCCCTCGTTCAGGCCAGCGACCGCTACGACCAGCAGGGCACCAAATCAGGCCTGGATCGGGTGAAGTACGCCCTGGAGCAGGTGGCCGCACGGCAAAATCAACGACGCGCCGCTAAGGATCAGGCCGGACAGGCTCAGGCAGGAAACATCCGTGGCTAAGCAGCGGCTCGATGTACTCTTGGTGGAACGGGGGCTATGTCCCTCCCGGCAGCAGGCCCAGCGCTGGATTCAGGCCGGAGAGGTGCAGGTGAACCATGCGGTGGTGGATAAACCCGGCACCCCCGTGGCCGAGGATGCGGAGATTCAGGTGAAGGAAAAATCTCCCTACGTGTCGCGGGGGGGCGAAAAACTGGCCAAGGCCCTGGCGGAGTTTCCTATTGCCGTGGCGGGGCGGGTGGCGCTGGATGGCGGCATCTCCACCGGGGGCTTCACGGACTGCCTATTGCAGGCGGGGGCCAGCCAGGTCTACGGCATCGACGTGGGCTATGGCCAAGTGGCCTGGGAACTGCGCCAGGATAATCGGGTGATCCTCAAAGAACGCACCAACCTGCGCCACCTCAACCCAGCGGATCTCTACGGCGACGGCGACCCCCGCCCCGACCTAGGGGTGATGGATGTGTCGTTTATTTCCCTCACCAAGGTGCTACCCGCCTTTTGGGCCTTGCTGGTGCCCCCCCGTGAGGTGGTGCTGCTGGTGAAACCCCAGTTCGAGGTGGGGCGCGACCGCATTGGCAAAAAGGGCGTCGTGCGCGACCCCAAGGATCACGCTGCCGCCCTTGCCGCTGTGCTAGATTGCGCCCTCCGCCTGGGCTGGCAGTATCGGGGCGTAACCTGGTCGCCCTTGGTGGGGCCAGCGGGCAATATCGAATACCTGCTGTGGCTCGATCAACCCACGACCTCAACCCCAGAGACGATTCCCAATGCCCCATCTTCCCCTGCGCCTAACCCAGGTGATACCCCGGACGTCTCCCCCACCGCCACCCTTCCCCCCAGCTTGGATTTGCACCAACTTGCCCTCCAAGCCCGTGCTGCCCTGGGTGAGCGTTAAAGCGAAAACTCGCCCCTGCCGACCACCGTTGAGAAATCCCCAAAGCCCGCCTAAAATCTGGAAAAAACACCCGTTAGAATGGGACTATTCACCCCCCAAGTTTGGCTGAATTTCCTCTCCCTGCTGCCCGCCACCACCCTGGCGGTGCTAACCCTCGCCATTGCCTTTCTGCGGTTCTATGATGTCCAAGATTTCCCCCTCCTCGGATTCATCGCCCAACCCCGCCTATGGAGCAACCGATTCACCGTGGCAGCCATCCTGGCTACACTGGTTAATTTCGGCGTTGAGTGGAACCGTCGAAATAGAGAAACAAACCGCTTGGCTGAAGCAAGAGAACGAGAGGCTCGCCGAGATCGATGCCAAGTACGATGCCTTGCGGCGCAAGTCCGCTACCAACTCGACCCCACCGACGACCACCGACAAGAATTAGCCCTGGCCTTGGCCCAGCTTGAGGAATATCAGCAGGTGTTGGATCGAGATTCAGTTGAAGGAGCATATAAGTCTGATGCTTGACGGTTTCTAAGCCCTACCCTACCGGAACGTTAGCCTAGCTGTAGGGTGGGCACTGCCCACCACTGGGAAAACTATTTTCTAGAAGTTGCCTAAGCATTTCGATTCTTAAGAGGCCATGGTGAAATCCTGTTCTGTTTTAATTGACTTCAGCGAAGCGGGTCTAGACCTGGAACGCCCTGAGCTAGAAGCATTTTTATTGACCCTTGCTGATGAAATGGAAGCTGGCAATTTGGTGCAGTCGGCTCGTTTGGCACGGGATGAGGATATTCCAGATGCGGCAAAGTCTGGGGTGGCGGCGTTTTTGGTTGGGCTGTTGACCGCTGAGATCAACCGAGAAAACCTGGGCAAGGTGATGGACTACCTAGGCAACTTGCGCTACGGCAAAACTCTAACGTTGTCGGGCGACATTGACGGCATGACCTACAACATCGAATACCGCAATAAACAGGAGCTAGATCAAGCGGCGGATACCATTGAGCGGCTGGCAAATTTGCGGGTTAAGATACGGGAACCGCAGACCCCACCTGCACCCTAGCCCTAGCGCCCTACTGCCAGCCCCATGGGAAAGCATGCACTCTTAATCGGCGTTGACACCTACGGGGAAGGGCTGCAACCGTTGCCCGCCGCCTCTAAGGATGTGATGGCGCTGCAAGCGGTGTTGCTGAACCCACAAATTGGCGGCTTTGACGAAGCGAAACCGCTGATTAACCCCACCCAGCCCGACATGGCACGGGAAATTGAACTATGGTTCCAGGATCGACAGCCGGAGGATCTAGTGCTGTTGTTTTTTTCGGGTCATGGGGTGAAGGATGATCGCCGCGAGCTGTACTTTGCCGCCGCCAATACCGAAAAGCAGCGGAATCGGTTGCTCACTGCCACCGCCATCTCGGCCCGGTTCATTCATAACTGCATTCGGGACTGCAAAGCAAAATCCCAAGTACTTATCCTCGATTGCTGCTTTAGCGGTGCCTTTGGTGATGCCATAGCTCGGAATGATGGCGATATCCCCTTGGAGGAACAACTGGGGGCCGAGGGACGGGTGGTGCTGGCCTCCACCAGTGCGGTGGACTATTCCTTTGAGGAAAAGGGTGTGGATCTATCGATTTATACCCGCTACCTGGTAGAAGGACTGGCCACCGGAGCCGCCGATGAAGAGGGCAATGGATGGATCACCGTGGATGCACTGCACAGCTATGCCGGACGCAAGGTGAAGGAAACCTCCCCCGTCATGAGCCCCTGTCTGATTACCCTGAAGGATGAGGGCTTTCGGATTCCCCTAGCTCGTTCTCCTCAGGATGACCCCAAGCTGAAATACCGCAAAGAGGCAGAACGCCGAGCCACCGGGGGGGAATTTACGATTCCGGCCCTACGGTTGTTAAGAAATCTTCGCCTTGAACTGGGGCTATCCACTGCCGAAGCCGAAGCCATTGAATCCGAGGTACTCAGACCCCATCGAGACTATCAGCGCAAGCGACAGGAGTATCAGGACACCCTGCGCGAGTGCCTAGAACGAGAATCGCCCCTCAGCCAACGCACCATCACCGACTTAATTGACTATCGTGTCCACCTGCAACTGAGTCCAGAGGATGCGGCTCAGATTGAGCAGGCCGCTTTACACGGACATACGCTGGAGGGATACGTCACAGAACTAGAGCGCCAGCGGCAAATACAAGCCCAACAAGAGGCCGAAGCCCAACGTAGACAACAACAGGCCGAAGCCGAGCGCCAGCAAGAAACTGAGCGCCAACGACAAGCCGAAGCCCAGCGACTCCTAGATAGGCATGTGGCAGAACTAGAACACCAGCGGCAAATACAAGCTCAGCAAGAGGCCGAAGCCCAACGAAGACAAGCCGAAGTCGAACTCCAGCAAGCCGAAGCCGAGAGCCAACGACAAGCCGCAGCGGCTCAACAAAAACAACGGGAAGCCGAAGCAGTCAGCCAAGGTAAAAAAACGACACCTACCCCGCTATCCTCAACCCTGACACGGCAGCAGTTCTTAAAATGGGGTGGACTCTCAGGGATTGGCCTCATTGGAGCCTTTGGATTTAATCAGGCTTTCAATGGACTTCCATCATTAACTGAGTCTAGCCATTCAAGTGCAAATAATAACGCCTTTTCACAAGCTGACTATACGCGATTAGAGAGTCTCCTAGCCGCTCAACAATGGAAAGATGCTGATCAAGAAACTCTCAATGTCATGCTGGGAATTGCTAATCGACAGAGTGAAGAATGGCTAGATTCTGCCAGTCTTCAGAATTTTCCCTGTGGGGAGTTAGCAAAATTAAACCAGCTTTGGATAAATGCCAGTGACGGTAGGTTTGGCTTTAGCGTGCAGAGAAAGATTTATGTAGATGACTGTGGTGGCCAACCTAACGGCGAGGATGGTGAAAATGCCTGGTACTGCTTTGCGGATCGGGTTGGTTGGCGCGTGAATGAAACCTGGCTCTCTCGTGCATCCCTTACCTATGATTCAACAGCTCCGTTGGGTCATCTGCCAGTTATTGTGTGGGGTTCTGGCGCGGTGGAATGGAGTTGGCGAGTTCCCCTTCTGATGCAGAGACTGGTGCATTGTGACAGATAAGTACTTCAGTAGAGGTAGGGTGCATTCGCGGCATCAATCTTTTTGAAAAGGGGATGGTTTAAATTTGTGGACGCAATGCACCGCTTACCCATCGCGAATTTCTCGGTATATGGCTTTGGTGCATTGCTTCGCGTTGGCGTTAGCCTCGCCCTAGCGTTATGCACCCTACGTTTTTGGGTGGCATACAGCAAAATCTTACGGTACTCATCACGAATTAACCGAAACTCGCGGTTATTGTACCGCACCGTAACGTGGTAACAAAATCCAGCCCGGAAGCTGCGTTTGGGTCTCGCCATAGGCTAAAGACGTGCTATAACACTCCTGTAGGAATCACTGTGTCATTGACCATTGGGTTAAAAAATGACTACCCTAAGCGATCTTCAGACAGAACTTACCCATCTCGAACCACACCAACTTCAACAGGTGGCAGAGTTTATCGAGAAAATTAAGGGAGTGAGCCATGCTCCCAAAAAACTGACAGACTTTTATGGAGTCTTTGCTGCAAGATCGGGTTCTGCCAGCAAAGACGAAATGCGCCAGCACGTATCAGGCTATCTTGCCCAAAAACACAAACTCATCCAAGAATGATGAATTTCTGGGTCGATGCCAACCTCATTTTAAGATTTCTCACCTAAGAACCTGTTCAGTTGGCAGAGCGAGCCTTACGGTTCTTTGAGCAAGCCGAGAAAGGAGAAATTACGCTTCACATTGCGCCGCTGGTTGTTCAGGACTTCCGTCGTCTCGATATTCCCTGGCATGAGCCAATGTAGCAGGCCCAGAACCCGGTTTTTCCAAAAAACCGGGTTTCTAAACTCCACCCTAGCCGCCAATAATCAGATTTAGCGTTGCCACCACTTGATCCACCACCGCAGCGGGCAAACATTCCCCGGTGCTGCGCCACCAGCGCTGACTGAGATCAAGGGTGCGCACCTGCTCCGCAATCACCGATCCACTCACCCGAAACCCCTCAGGAATGGGAATGAGCGTCTTAATGTCGGGCCGTACCGTGCTGGTAATGGGTGACACCACCACTAGGCCACCCCTAGCCGCATTAAACGCTGTTTGGCTCAACACCAGGCAGGGTCGAGCCTCCCCCATTTGCTCTCTCCCTTGGGTTGGGTTCAAATTAACGCGAATCACCTCACCGCGATGCAGTGCGCCAACGGTCTCCTGCATTACAGCCATTCTTGCCCCTGGGGCTCGTTTTGCACAAAGTCTTCTACGTCTGCGGGGTAAGTAAAATCATCAGGAATGCTGGCCAATAACTCCTCTAAGGAAGTTGCCGTGGCCTTTTTGCGAATTATCAGTGCCCCATCCTGCTCTAACAATTCCACCGTCGAGTTTTCATCCCAGCCAAAACTCTCCGCCAACCGATGGGGGATGCGTAGTCCCAAACTGTTGCCCCATTTTTTGAGTTGAATATCCATACGGCTGGGCTGAATTATACTTTGTATAATATGCTAGCTCATCCAGTCTAAGCCGCAGTGAAATAGATTGCTTTCGCGGATTCAACTGTTTGGCTCATGTTGGATCAATCCCCTGGCCGCAATGCATCATCGTCTTTACCCGTGCCCCGGTCGGATTCCTGACTCGATGGGCTGTGGTGCAGGGTTTCGCGGATGGCCTTGCGATCATGACCAATGCTAGCGCCCTTGCATTACCTTGGCGTTATATACGCCCACGGCTGCTGATACAATAGAGGATCTGGCTAAAAAGTTGCGCGAGTTTGGGGATTTCGGTTTAAATTTGGGCCAAGCTATTTTGGCCCTGGTTTGGGGCTGGCCCGTTTAGCGGATTGGCCAAGAGGGAAAAATCTCTGATCGCTCGGCCAAGTCGCATTTGCAGGGAGAGGAAGGCAAGAACTATGGCGCTGATCGTACAGAAATATGGGGGCACCTCCGTTGGCACCGTGGAGCGCATCCAGGCGGTGGCCCAGCGGGTGAAGGCCACGGTGGAATCGGGCAATAGCGTGGTAGTGGTGGTTTCGGCCATGGGCAAAACCACCGATGGCCTAGTGAAGCTGGCCACCGAAATTACCGATCAGCCCAGCCGCCGCGAGATGGACATGCTGCTCTCCACCGGGGAACAGGTATCCATTGCCCTGCTGACCATGGCGCTGCACAGTCTGGGCCAAGATGCCATTTCTCTGACCGGGGCGCAGGTGGGCATTGTCACCGAAGCCGAACATACCCGTGCCCGCATCCTCACCATCAACCCGGAGCGGATGCAGCGCCACCTAGCCGAGGGCAAGGTGATTGTGGTGGCGGGCTTCCAGGGCATTAGCCAAACCACCGATCTAGAAATTACCACCCTGGGACGAGGCGGTTCCGATACCTCGGCGGTGGCCCTAGCGGCGGCTCTGCAAGCGGACAAGTGCGAAATCTACACCGACGTACCGGGGATTCTCACCACCGACCCGCGTCTGGTGCCCGAAGCGCAACTGATGGAAGAAATTACCAGCGACGAAATGCTGGAACTGGCCAGCCTGGGGGCCAAGGTGCTGCACCCCCGCGCCGTGGAAATTGCCCGCAACTACGGCGTTACCCTGGTGGTGCGCTCTAGCTGGACGGACGAACCGGGTACCCGCGTGATTTCGCCCCAGCCCCAGCCCCGCCCCCTGGAAGGCTTGGAATTGGCGCACCCTGTGGATGCCGTAGAGTTTGACACCGACCAGGCCAAGGTCGCCCTGCTGCGGATTCCCGACCGTCCCGGCATTGCCGCCCGCCTGTTTGGCGAACTGGCCAACCAGGATCTCAACGTCGATCTGATCATCCAGTCCATCCATGAGGGCAACACCAACGACATTGCCTTTACGATGGTGCGGGCCAACCTCAATCGGGCCGAAGCCGTGGCCGAAGCCATTGCCCCCGCCCTGCGCAGCAACCCCACCGACACCACCCAGGCCGAGGTGATGGTGGACACCAACATGGCCAAAATCAGCATCGCCGGGGCCGGAATGATTGGCCGTCCGGGGGTGGCCGCCAAAATGTTCTCCACCCTGGCCGAAGCGGGGATCAACATTCAGTTGATCTCGACCTCGGAAGTCAAAGTAAGCTGCACCATCGACACCGCCGACTGCGACCGCGCCATTGCCACCCTCTGCCAAGCCTTCGAGGTCACCTCCTCCCCTCGGCCTCAGTCGGCGTCAGATAATGCCTCTCTGGCCTCAACAAAGACGACCCCGGTGGTGCGCGGTGCCGCCCTCGATACCAAACAAGCCCAGGTCGCCATTCGCCATGTGCCCGACCAACCCGGTATGGCGGCAAAAATCTTTCAGCTCTTGGCCAACAACGGCGTCAGCGTGGATATGATTATCCAGTCCCAGCGCTGCCGTTTGGTGAATGGCCAACCCACCCGCGACATCGCCTTCACCGTGGCCCAGGCCGATGCCCGCACCGCCAAAATCCTGATGGATCAAGCCGCCCAGGAGCTTGGTTTTGGGGAAGTGGTGGTGGACGAAGCCATCGCCAAGGTGAGCGTGGTTGGGATTGGCATGATCTACGCCCCCGGCGTGGCGGCTCGCATGTTTAAGGCACTTTCTGAACAGGGCATTAACCTGCAAATGATCGCCACCTCGGAAATCAAAATTAGCTGCGTGGTGGATGAAGCAGAAGGCGTCAAAGCGCTCCAGGCGGTCCACAGTGCCTTTGGCCTTGCAGGAACGAAAGCCGTCGTGGTTCCGGCTTAGTCCTGAGCCTTCGTTTCCCCGAGGGTGGTCTGGGTGGCATTTTCAGGCTAGATATTGTGGCGATGAGCTGCTGATACCATGCCTGGGATCGTTCAAGGGTAGTGTATTGAGAGAAACTCAAGAATGCCGCATCGGCTTCGGCCTTGGCTACGCTAGATATCTCTACCTAATAGGTCATGGTTCTAAGGCAAGACCATATTTGCGATTTTGCTCTGTAACAAAGTCTTCCAGGCTAGAAAACTCACCCTGGGCAAAGTCATCGAGCCCCTTTTGAATGCCCTCTAAGGCTGCAAAAAAGTCGTCATCATCGAGACTCAACCCTAGTGACAGGAGAGCTAGAGCCGTATGATGCAAATCTTGCCCGGTGACAGCGGCCCGTTGATGCAGTAGAGCTTCGATATGAGGTGGTAAGTCAAGGGTTATCGACATGGGGACCCCAGGGCGTCGCTATGCTCATCATAGCAACGGTCATTCTCGCTTGCCCCCGGTATAGCGTCTGTCCCCAGTATCAACAGACGATCAGATCTCACCCCTACGGTTTAGGAGGATTAGTCCCGGTTAGGAAAATTAGTTCTGGGGATTGAGGCGGTTGGCAATGAGGGCCACCCCAATCATCGGCAGCGATACCCCCAGGCAGATCAGCCCTTGTTCGAGGGTGAGGGGGGCGGTTTTGAACAGGAAATTCATCACCCCCACCTGGCTAAACAGGATTTGGAACACCACGGCTACTAGAATGCCGTAGCCGATGGCCGACACATCCCCCAGGGGCACCTTCATGCCTTGCAGTCGGGCGGTTATTGAGGCCCAGAACTGGGTCATGCTGAGCAGGTAAATAATCCGTCCGGCGACGAGGGCTTGGATGGCCATGGTGCGGGCTAGGGCTAGCAGGCGTTGGTTGGCATCATCGCCGCTGAGGTTGGTAGGAATCCAGCCGAGGTCGAACCCGTAGCGACGTACGGCTTCAAATACCCCAAAAATCAAAATCCAGTTGAACACCGAAATCAGGGCGATCCGGTGCAGCAGGGGTTTTGACAGCAGCGCCTGGTTGGGGTTGCGGGGCGGACGGTTCATTAAATTAAAAGACTTCGGCTCGAAGGCGAGGGGCACGGTCATGGCAATAGAGTTGACCATGTTCAGCCACAGCACTTGCAGGGAGAGGATGGGCAGCACATCGCCCCGGCCCATCAGGACGCTGAGCAGAATGGTCATGGATTCGCCGCCGTTGACGGGCAGGATGAAGGCAATGGCTTTCATCAGGTTGCGAAACACGTTGCGCCCTTCCTCCACCGCCGCTTTGATGGAGGCGAAGTTGTCGTCCGTGAGGATCATATCGGCGGCTTCCTTGGCCACTTCGGTACCCGCCTTGCCCATGGCGATGCCGATGTCCGCCTGCTTGAGGGCAGGGGCATCGTTGACGCCGTCCCCGGTCATGGCGACGATGTGGCCCTTGGCTTGCAGGGCTTCCACCAGGCGCAATTTCTGTTCGGGGGCCACCCGCGCAAACACGGAACCGTTTTGGACGGCGTTGGTCAGTTTGGTGGGGTCAAATTGGGCCAGTTCCTTTCCGGTGTAGGCGATCACTTGCTCGGTGGCGCTCAGACCCATGCGGTCGGCAATGGCGGCGGCGGTGACCTTGTGATCTCCGGTGATCATCTTCACCTCAATACCAGCGGTTTGGCAGGCTTCCACGGCGCGAATGGCTTCACAACGGGGCGGGTCGATCATCCCCTGCAAGCCCAGGAATACCATCTCGGTTTTCAGGTCGTCGTGGTCGAAATGGTGGCCGTGGAAGGCTTTTCCGGCAAAGGCCAACACCCGCAGCCCCCGTGAAGCCATGCGTTCGGCCTGGAGGACAACATGCTCCCGGTTGATCGGCTGGGCGGTGCCATCTCCCATCAGCACGGCATCGCAACGAGCTACGATGGCCTCCACGGAACCCTTCATCAACAGCCATTGCCCCTCACCGTCCTGCTGGTGCAGGGTGGCCATGTACTGAAATTCCGACTCGAAGGGGATGCTGTCGATGCGGGGATAGCTGGCCTTGAGTTCCTGACGGTCAAACCCGGCCTTTCGCGCCGCCACCAGTAGCGCCCCCTCGGTGGGGTCGCCCACCACGCTCCAGTCGTGGTCTTTGTGCTCCAGTTCCGAATCGTTACACAGCATACCCGCCTGGAGGCACTGGGCCAGGGGCAGGGGCAGAGCCTCCGGCGGCACGGGGTTGTCTTCGCCATCGCGCAGTTCGCCGTGGGGGGCATAGCCCACGCCGGTTACGTCGTAGTGATGACCACCCGCGTAGAGGGTTTGGACGGTCATCTGGTTTTCGGTCAGGGTTCCGGTTTTGTCGGAACAGATCACCGTGGCGCTGCCCAGGGTTTCCACGGCGGGGAGTTTGCGGACGATGGCGTTGCGCTTGGCCATGCGCGATACCCCAATCGCCAGGGTAATCGTCACCACGGCGGGCAAGCCTTCGGGGATGGCGCTCACCGCCAGGGCCACGGCAGCTTCAAACATCTCCAGGGGCGAATTGCCCCAGCCCAGCCCCACCGCAAAGGTGACCGCCGCCACAGAAAGGATG
Source organism: Spirulina sp. (assembly GCA_044070495.1). Lineage (GTDB taxonomy): Bacteria > Cyanobacteriota > Cyanobacteriia > Phormidesmidales > Phormidesmidaceae > Nodosilinea. Next base: position 74,105 of record JBIPSI010000023.1, read on the forward strand.
GCGTAGAGCAGGGTTTTGCTGAAGCGATCAAACTTGCGAGTCAGGGGCGTGACGAGGGTGCCCCCCGCCTCCATCAGCTTGGAAATGCGCCCGGTTTCCGTACTCAGTCCGGTGGCGACGACGATGCCTTCCCCCTGGCCAAAGGTGACAAAACTCCCGGCGTAGGCCATGTTGTGGCGGTCGGCGAGGCTGGTATCCGCAGGCAGGGTATCCAAATCCGGCTGCTTTTCCACGGCGACGGATTCCCCGGTTAGGGCCGATTCGTTAATTTGTAGCGTGCGCCCCCGCAACAGCCGCAGGTCGGCGGGCACCTTGTCGCCGGAATTCAGCAACACCACATCCCCCGGCACCAGCTTGCGGGACGACACCTGTTTGGTTTGGCCCTCCCGGCGCACCAGAGCCTCGGTTTCTACGGCGGCGGCCAGGGCAGCAATGGCGCTTTCGGCTTTGGATTCCTGAACAAACCCAATGATGGCGTTGATCACCGTCACGCCCCAAATCACCCCGGCATTCGTCCAAGATCCCAGCAGGGCCTTGATCAATCCAGCTATCAGCAAAATGTAGAGCAAGGGCTGATTGAACTGGAGCAGAAACAAAATAATCGGATGCTTGCCCTTTTTGCCCTTAATTTCGTTGGGGCCATAGCGCTCCAGCCGATCATGATACTCCTGCCGCGAAAGCCCCTGGTCGGGATCCACCCCCAACTGCTGGGTAATGGCCTGGGCAGGTAGATGGTGCCACGCCAACTCCTCCACCCTGGGGCCAACGGACTGGGCAGACGATTGAGAAAGGGACTGCGCCATGGCACATCCTCCTACATAACAAACAAATCGGAATTGGCCAACCCGTGAAAAATCGTTTTTCAACAGTCTAGGTAGTGGCTCAGGTGAGGGTTTGAGTCGGCATCGCAGAGGGTAGGGTAGGCATCCTGCCTGCCCCAGGGGTAATCAAGCGGACTGTCCTCAATGGGGCGCATTACGGCAAGGGTTAGACCAGCCTTTAGACGCTACCGAATCGGTCGCCTAGGTCATCTCTATAGTAAGGAGGAATTTGTGGGCCAAGGGCCAAGGTTTACGGAGGATTAAGGGGTTTGGGAACCGATGTAGGCTATCTTAACAATCGTTGGGGCAGGAGATGGCTATGGTTCAAGACACAGCCCAAGCATCGCTACAGGGGTTGCTAGAAAGCGGGCGTTTTGACGACGTGCGGGCCATGCTGATTCCCATGCAGCCCGCCGACGTGGCCGAAATGATTGACGAACTGCCCGATACCTTTCAGGCGGTGGCCTTTCGGCTGTTGCCCAAGGACGAGGCGATTGAGGTTTACGAGTACCTGCCCAGTCGGGTACAGCAGGCGTTATTAACAGAGTTTCGGCACCCAGAGGTGTTGGAAATTGTAGATCGGATGTCGCCGGACGACCGGGCGCGATTGTTCGATGAGCTTCCAGCAAAAGTGGTGCGTCGGCTGTTGGTGGATATGAGCCCCGCCGAACGCAACGCCACCGCCCTGCTGCTGGGCTACCCCGACGAAAGCGCCGGACGAATCATGACCTCCGAGTTCGTCACCCTGCGGGGCAGTCTCACCGCCGCCCAAGCGCTGGATCGTATTCGTCGCCTTGCCCGCAGTTCCGAAACCATCTATACCCTCTATGTCACCGATAACTTTCGGCACCTGCTGGGCACCCTCTCCCTGCGGGATTTGGTGCTGGCCCAACCCGACCAACTGATCGAGGAGATCATGACCCAGGAGGTGGTGTTTGTGAAGACCGACACCGACCAGGAAGAAGCCGCCCTGCTGATTCAGCACTACGACTTTTTGGCCCTGCCCGTGGTAGATAGCGAATTACGGCTGGTGGGCATCGTCACCATCGACGACCTGATGGACGTGATTGAGGCGGAGGTGACCGAAGACATCTATACCGCCGGGGGGGTGCAATCCGCCGGGGATGACTATTTCCAAACCAACCTGATCACCGTGGCCCGCAAGCGGGTGGTGTGGCTGCTGGTGCTGCTGGTCACCAATACCGCCACCAGTGCGGTAATCAAGGGCCAGGAAGACCTGTTGCAGCAGGTGGTGATCCTAACCGCCTTTATCCCGCTGCTGATTGGGGCCGGGGGGAACGTCGGTGCCCAGTCCTCCACCGTGGTCATTCGCGGCCTCAACACCGAAGATGTACAACCCTCCGATATGGCCTATATCGTTGGACGAGAGACCCTGGCGGGGCTGTTGTTGGGGCTGCTGCTGGGCAGTGCCGTCACCCTCTGGGCCTTCTTCTTAGAGGGCGATCTGGGCGTTGCGCTGTCGGTGGGCCTCAGCCTGATCGCCATTTCCCTCATCGCCACCTTCGCCGGAGCCGCCCTTCCCTTTCTGTTCAAAGCCCTCAAGTTTGACCCAGCCCTGATGTCCGCCCCCTTCATCACCACCGCCGTAGATGTGCTGGGGGTGCTGATTTACCTCAACATTGCCCGTCTTATTTTGGGTATTTAAAGTCCCATGCTAGACACCACCCAAACCATCCAAACCCAGCTTGCGGCCAACCAATATGAGGCCGTTCGTGCCCAGTTGGCCCCCATGCAGCCTGCCGACGTGGCGGAAATCATCGACGACCTACCCAATACCTACCAAGCCGTAGCCTTTCGGCTGTTGCCCAAGGATGAGGCTATCGAGGTCTACGAACACCTGCCTCGGCGGGTGCAGGAGGCACTGCTGACAGAATTTCGACAGCCGGAGGTGCTGGAGATTATTGATCAGATGTCTCCCGATGATCGGGCCGAGCTATTTGAGGAACTGCCTGCTAAGGTGGTGAACCGCCTGCTGCAAGAACTTAGCCCCGATGAACGGGAGGCCACCGCCCTGCTGCTGGGCTACCCCGCCGACAGCGCCGGACGGATCATGACCTCGGAGTTTGTCACCCTGCGGCAGGGTTGGACGGCCCAGCAGGTCATCGAACACATTCGCCAGGTGGCCCGCCGTTCCGAAACCATCTACACCCTCTACGTCACCGACGACTCCCGCCACCTGCTGGGAGCCTTTTCTCTGCGGGATTTGGTCGTGGCCCCCCTCGATCAGCCCGTGCGGGAGATCATGAACTCGGACGTGATCTACGTCTACACCGAAACCGACCAGGAGGAAGCGGCCCGCCTGATCCAGCGTTACGACTTCATCGCCCTACCCGTGGTAGATAGCGAACGGCGGCTGGTGGGCATCGTCACCGTGGACGATCTGATGGACGTGATTGAAGCGGAAGTCACCGAAGACATCTACACCGCCGGGGGGGTGCAGCCTGCCAAGGACGACTACTTCCACGTCAACCTGTGGACGGTGGTGCGGCGGCGGGTGGTGTGGCTGCTGGTGCTGCTGGTAACGAATACGGCCACCAGTGCGGTGATCAAAGGCCAGGAGGATGTGCTGACCCAGGTGGTGGTGCTGGCGGCGTTCATTCCGCTGCTGATCGACGCCGGAGGCAACGTCGGTGCCCAGTCCTCCACCGTGGTGATTCGCGGTCTCAATACCGAAGACCTGCGCATCTCTGCCATGGTACGCATCATCCGCCGAGAAACCCTGGCCGGAGGGCTGCTGGGGCTGTTGTTGGGGGTAGCCGTCACCCTCTGGGCCTACCTGCTCCAGGGTGATTGGGGTGTGGCCCTGGCGGTGGGCATCAGTTTGATCGCCATTTCCCTCATCGCCTCCTTTGCCGGAGCCGCCCTACCCTTCCTGTTCAAAGCCCTCAAGTTTGACCCGGCCCTCATGTCGGCCCCATTCATTACCACCGCCGTAGATGTGCTGGGGGTACTGATTTACCTCAACATCGCCCGTGTAATCTTGGGGATTTAGACCCAGTAGGTTAGGTGCAGCGAAGCGGGACTCAACAACCGTGAACCTATGGGCGTAATCTGACCAACAGACTGGGTACACTAATCTTAGAAGACTTTCCCAGAGATGTACCCAGATTCCCATGCAATCGAAGTCTGAACTGCAAACCATCCTCAAGGATCGGTATGACCTTTGAGCGCGCTGATCATGAGCATCGCCGCCACGCCAGTCACCGTCAGTTTCGACAAAACCCAGGCCCAAATTACGGTTTTACAGAAATGGATTTTAGGTCACGAGCAGAAATGCTGCTCCTTTGAAGACCTAGATCGCATCGTTGTGGAGCGAATTCTGGTGGGAAATTCGCGTCACAATCGCGAACCAACCCTACGATACGCCCTGTTCATCGTCTTGAAATCGGGGGATCCGATCTTGAGATACGACTACTTTCAACGTCCCCCCGCCGACCACATCGCCAACGCTATCCGGCAGTTTCTCAGCAGCCCGCAGATAGGGTAGGACAACGCACAAAAGGCATTGTCCAAGGCATGCCACAGATTCCCCAACCGGGGGGCGTGCCCGTTGTGGTGAGTCCGTGCTAGCAATTCCTCTGTCCCAAGCGGTTAAAACGTCTTGGCACTGTGGTCATCCCAGGATTTTCCGGCGTTGCGTCAGTTGGCACCCCGACGTTGGGCCGAAATTGCGAAGGGATAACCTTCGCCCTTCCCCTTGACGAAAAGGGCTTGAAGTAGGATTTATTATGAGTAGATCTTCCTGACTGGTTCGGTTGACCCTACGCTAAAAGTTGGGGTCGAATCGGTTAAGGGGAGTTTAGTATAGAGGAACGTGGCCCTGCCTAGGGGCTACTGTCCCTAGTTGACTGGTTGTTTTACCTACGGCTGATCTCCATGACTTCCTACGCCACTTCCACTGCCCGCGCCGACATGGGCGAGTTGCGCCGGTTACGCAGCCTGCTGCCCCCTGAGCTACAAAGCTGGGTCACGGTGGAGTCGGCCATTGATGTGAGTCCACCGTTGATTACCTGCGAAGAGTTAGGTAAAGATCAAGTCGAGATTCAGATTGACCTGGTGAAGTGGGAACAATTGGCCTTAGACCAGCGCAATCTGCTCTTTTGGCATGAGGTAGGCCGCATTCAAAACGACACAATTCCCCGTGATGGCTGGGAAATGGCGGCCCTAGCGATTGGCCTAGGGGGAGCCGTTGGTGAGCTTTGGGTGCAGGACGGGTTACTGCTGATGTTGGCCCTGGGGCTATGCGGGTTTTCGGGCTGGCGACTGTACAAGCGCAACAACAACCAAAAGACCCTCCAAGAGAGCATCAATGCCGACGAACGAGCCATTGCCATTGCCACCCGCTTTGGCTACACCCTACCCAATGCCTACAAGAGCCTGGGCAGTGCCCTCAAAACCCTGATTGAGCAAACCCCCAAAAAGCGCCAGCGAGATCGCTATATCAAGCGCCTAGAGGCCCTGAAAAAGAGTGCCGCCAAGGCCAAGGAACGCGCCCGTAACGAGCGAGGGGATTTGCGTTCGGCCTATTAAGGTGATCCCTGGAACCTCTGTAGCTTTCCTGATTGTGCCGCAGTCGAATCTTTTTCGCTGCGGCATTTCGCTGTGTTTTGGGGTCGGTAAGGCGTTGATAGGCCAAGACTTGCTGAAGATCTCAGTAAATCTGCGATGGGATTACACTCAATCCGCCATTTCGCTGAAATTGGCGATCTCAAAGTCAGGTGATCCCACCTACCCATGACCAGGTGCCGCCTGGGTATGCTGAGACAACGATGGTAACGCCTCCTGCCTAAAAGCAGTGGCAACTTACCATCGACCTTTGGAGTCTACGGAGTCAATCCCTGAAGACATTGTGAACTCAGATCTTCTTGTCTTCAAGACTTGATAAACCTACCCGTGCCCAGCGTGATTTTCATTGATCCCTGTTCATCAATGGAGATACTACCCCCCAAACCTACGGGTTGGGCGAGGAGCAGGCCTAGGGTTCTCCAAAGGTTGAAGATCTAGGGCAGGTTGAGTGCTAGCCGATAGCACTTTTCTCCGACCTAGCCAGGCTATATTCAATTGTTGAGGCGGGCCTCCTATGCGAATTTTGATTTACTCCTACAACTACTATCCTGAGCCCATCGGCATTGCGCCACTCATGACGGAGTTAGCGGAGGGGTTAGTCGCTAGGGGCCACCAGGTGCGGGTAATTACCGCCATGCCCAATTATCCAGAACGCCGAATTTACGAAGAATATCGGGGTCGCCTATACAAAACGGAAGTCCGTAACGGTGTTCAGATTCAGCGCTGCTTTGTGATGACGCCCAAGCAGGCGGGCTTGATGGGACGCTTTGCCCTAGAACTGAGTTTTATCACCCTTAGCTTCACCCAAGCCCTGCGCGGGTGGCGGCCCGATGTGATTCTAAACACCAGTCCTTCTCTGCCAGCCTGCATTCCCGTAGCCCTTCTAAAAAGCTGGTTCCGCTGTCCCAGCGTGCTCAGTTTGCAGGATATTCTGCCAGAGGCCGCCATCCAAACGGGGTTGATCAAAAATCCCCTGGCCATTCGGGTGTTTGAAGCCCTAGAATCCTTCTCCTATCGCAGCGCCACCCAAATCAGCGTCATTGCCAGCGGCTTTCGAGACAACCTGCTGAGCAAAGGGGTGCCCAACTCCAAAATGGTTTCTATTTCCAATTGGGTGGATGTCGATTTCATCGCTCCCCAGCCCAGGGAAACCAGCCAGTTTCGCCAGCGCCACCACCTGCAAGATAAGTTTGTGGTGCTCTACACTGGCAACATCGCCGAGACCCAGGGTATTGATAACGCCATTCAATCGGCCCAAACCCTGGCCGCCTATCCCGATATCCAACTGGTCATCGTCGGTGAAGGGAAAAAACTAGCCCGCCTTGAGGAACTGCGCCAGCAATTGGGTTTAACCAACGTTCTGCTGCTGCCCTTCGTGCCCAGGGAAGAACTGCCCGATATGTTGGCCGCCGCCGATGTGGCACTGATCATGCAGAAGCGGGGTGTTGTTGGGTTTAACATGCCCTCCAAAACCCAAGTGCTCTTGGCCAGCGGTCGCCCCATTATTGCCTCGGTGCCCCAGCATGGCACATCGGCCCAAGCGATTCGAGCCAGCGGCGGTGGTTTAGTGGTAGCCCCCGAAGATCCCCAGGCCCTAGCCCAAGGCATTCTTCAGCTCTATCACAACCCGCGTCAGGCTCAACAACTTGCCTACCAAGGTCGTCGCTACGCCCTAGAGCATTACGCCTTCAACCGTGCCCTAGATCGCTACGAAGACCTGTTCTATAGCCTGGTGACCCCTCAGCCCACCATCGCGCAACCGACCGAAGTCCTAGCCTTCAGCTTGGTTCAGAAGTAGTTTTGCATCCGCCCGCGACCTACGGACTAGCGCCCCGTAGGATGCTAGGGCCACCTTCTAGCCCTCTTCGATGGCAAGGGACACTCGGTCGCCACCGATGCGGCGCATTTCGCCCAGGAACTGCATCACCTGTTCGTAGGGAAGATCGGGGTTTGGCAGCAGAAAAATAGTGTCGTTGGGGTTGCGGCTTAGGTAGGCTTCCATCTGGGGGCCAAGGTCTTCTAGGACAATTGGCTGGCCGTTGAGGGTGATGTCGTTTTCGCCCACCAGTTCAACAATGAATGGATCGGCGGGGAGCGGCGTCGGTGTATCGTTTTGCGATTCTGCGGGTAGCTGAACCTCCACTAGGGTTTCGCTGCCTAGGGTGGTGGTGATCACCGCAAAAAAAGCCAGCACCCCCATCATGACAGTCAGCATGGGAATGAGATCGACTTGGGGGGGCGGAGGGCTAGCCTGGGTTTTAAAGCGCATGGCCGTTGCGGGTTATCGCGGGTTATCTTAGGCGGTCGGACACGAGGGAGACCTCGCTGGGGTGATCGGCGTCGGTGAGCGGATAATTCGGCTCGTGCCAGTATTGGCGATAAATCAGTTCTAGCTCGTTGCCAACGTCTGAGAAGTAATCCATTTGCTGGGCCTGCAAGGTCACCATGACGCGAAAGACTAGCAGGGCCAAGATCGCAACAACCATCCCCGCCGCCGTGGTGATCAGGGCCTCTCCAATCCCCGCTGCCGCTGCGGTGGCTTGATCCCCCGACCCACCGCCACCAATGTTGAGGTTGCCAAAGGTGGCAATTAAGCCCGTCACTGTTCCCAGTAGCCCCAGCAAGGGCGCAACGGCAACGACGGTTTCCAAAAGTTTGTCGCCCTTCCGCATTTGCACAAATTCTCGATCCCCCGCCGTTTCCATGGCCAGGCGGAAGGTTTCTGGGGAGGGCTGTTTGAGCCGTAGCGGGGCTAGCAAAAATCGACCAATGGGAGAATCCTGAGCTTGGCTAGCCAGGGCCGCCGCCTCACTGAGGTCTCGACGGGCGGCCTCTAGCACCGCATTCACCACCTGATCTTCCTGCCGCAGGAGCTTTGTCCAAAACATCGCCCTTTCTAGGGCTGTGGCCATGGTGAGCACCGAACAACCGACGATGGGCACCATCACAGGCCCACCCTTAATCAGGAAATCAAAAACCGTGGTCATGGCATCTAGCTCAGCGGTGAACGGAATTCGCCCTAACGTTAGCCCCTCGTTTTGACGGGAATGTTAAGCCCCGTCAAGGTAGGCTTAAGGCCCATTTATCAAGGCTTAATGGCCTGTTAACCGAACGGGAACCCTATGCTCCTGAAGATAGTGCTTCACTTCGGCAACCGTCAACTGGCCATAGTGCAGTAGGGAGGCTAACAACGCCGCTTCGGCCTTGCCCTCGGTCAGCGCTTCGTAAATATGTTCGCAGTTGCCTGCCCCACCAGAGGCAATCACGGGCACGGGCACCCGGTCGGCGATGGTGCGAGTGAGTTCCAGGTCATAACCTGCCTGGGTACCGTCGGCGTCCATGCTGGTGACCAGTAGTTCCCCGGCCCCCCGGTTCACCATTTCCTCGGCCCAGGCAATGGCATCAATTCCGGTATTCTCTCGACCGCCGCGCACATACACATCCCATCCGGGGTTAGTGGGATCCTGGCGACGGCGGGCATCAATGGCGACAACGATACATTGGGAACCGAAGCGGTCGCTGGCCTCTTGGACAAATTCGGGTCGCTTCACCGCCGCCGAGTTGATACTGACCTTATCGGCCCCGGCCCGCAGCAGCTTTTTAATGGTATCGAGGTTGCTGATGCCACCGCCCACCGTCAGCGGTATAAAGACCTGTTCCGCCGTTTGATACACCACATCGATGATGATGTCGCGGTCTTCGTGGGTGGCGGTGATGTCTAAGAACACCAGCTCATCAGCCCCCGCTTGATTGTAAGCCTGGGCCAGTTCCACTGGGTCGCCCGCATCGCGCAGATCCACGAAGTTGACCCCCTTCACCACCCGGCCCGCCTTCACATCCAGGCAGGGAAGAATTCGTTTTGCCAGCATTGCCTTTTTCTGCCACCGACGCATTACCCATTCACGATAGATCATCAGGGAGATCATTAGGGGGCAAGACGCTGATACACTGTGTTTTGGTTTTATCGTTCAGTATGCAGTTGGAGCCGTTGATTGCCATGGCTTTAGAGATTGGCCAGAAAGTGAAAGTTTCCCGCCTGAGAGACCGTGTTTCCCCCGATGTTGCTGGTCGCCTGGGTAAAAGCGGCACCATCAGCGATTTCAAGATGGTGGATGGCAGCGGCGTCGGCGTGGTCGTAGAGTTTGAAGACAAGTACGCCACCTGGTTCTTTGAAGACGAGCTATCCCCCGCCTAAGCCACGTCTCTACAAAATTGAGCGCACTGAACCAGATTTCGCCTAGACTCCTTAAACGTCGGGCAAGTTCTGCCAGAACAGGGGGCTTAAGCCCCTTGTTTTGTATCGTCCATTAGGGTGGGCGAGGAGACCTCCCCTCTACGACGTTGTCGCTCCCCAGTCCTGTAGGGTGGGCTGCTCTAATCTCTAGCCCCCTAGGGTGGGCACCGCCCACCTATCCCTTGCCAGCCCTAGGGGTAGGTTTCTGCCGCGCTGTAGCGTCTTGTAAGGGCTTGTGAGGATTAGATACGTTACGCTAGCGCTAGCACATCCTACAGATCTTTTTTCTCCAGCAGTTATGGCAAAAATTCTTACCTTTCTCGGCAAAGGCGGTTGCGGCAGTACCACCATGGCCATCGCCACCGCCAAGCAACTGGCGGGTTCTGGCAAGCGGGTGTTGCTGATGATCCAGGATGTGACGCCGGGGCCGGCCATCCTGCTGGGGCAAGCTCTCAGTGCGGAACCGACCGTGATTAGCCCGAACCTAACGGCGGTGCAGATGCACAGTGCCGCCCAACTAGAGGCCAGTTGGCAAACCCTGAAGGAACTGGAAGCCCAATACCTGCGGACACCCTTTTTAAAGGATGTCTACGGTCAAGAGTTGGGTGTGCTGCCGGGGATGGATCAGGCGTTGTCGCTGAATGCCCTGCGCGAGTACGACGCCAGCGGTAAGTACGATGTGATTGTCTACGACGGCACCGGGGGCATGGGCACCCTGCGGATGTTTGGCCTGCCGGAAATTTTGGATTGGTACGTACGCCGTTTCCGCAATGTGCTGCAACAGTCCGACCTGTGGCGGTCGCTGTCGCCCTTCATTCAGCCCGTGTCGGCGGCGGTGCTGGCCACCGATTGGTCGGGGGACATTTTGGATCGGCCCACTGGGGAAATGCGATCCGTGTTAGAGCAGGGCCGCGATGCCGTCAGTGATCCCAACCGCACCCTAGCCTTTCTGGTGACGACCCCCGCCGCCGATGCCGTAGCCACCGCCCGCTACCTGTGGGGCAGCGCCCAGCAAATTGGCCTCACCGTGGGTGGTGTGCTGGTCAACCATGGCGATCTGGGTGCTGAGCACGAGGGAGCCTTCGCCCCCCTGCCCCACTTTGCTATGCCCAGTCAGCATAACCACGGATGGGAGTCGGTGATACAAGCCCTTCCCGATATTGACCAGATCGCCGCCCAGGCTAATCCTGCCACGGTGGTGGATCTGCCTAGCAAAACCGTCAAGCTCTTTCTGCCCAGCTTCGATAAAACCCAAGTGAAGCTCACCCAGTACGGCCCAGAGGTGACCGTGGAAGCAGGCGACCAGCGACGGAATCTGATGTTGCCCCCCGGATTGGCGGGTAAGTCTGTAGCGGGGGCCAAGTTCCAGGATCAATATCTGGTGCTGACCTTTGTCAACGGCAAATAGGGTGATGAGGGAGAGTAACCTGTGCCCCTGACTGCCTGACACATCTTTATGCCGCCTCCACAGGGGGTAGCTGACAGCGCATGGATTGGATCCTAGAGAACCAGATTTGGTCATAATATCGGGCTTCTGCCTTTTTAGAGGCAAAACAAGGTTCAGGGTCAACCGT
>JBIPSI010000024.1:0-83839 GCA_044070495.1 Spirulina sp.
TAACCAACATTTCACTTTTCCTGGTGTTTATGGCGGTGTGGAACCACTCTGACCCATCCCGAACTCAGACGTGAAACGCACCTGCGGCGAAGATAGTGAGGGGGTTGCCCCTTGTCAAAATAGCTCAATGCCAGGGTATTAATGAATTCCCCCTATTTTCTAACGGAAGTAGGGGGAATTTTGCATGGGGATGGTTTGTAGCACTTCTAGAATACAAAGAAAAAGATGGGCTATTCCAATTGGCGGCACAATGGGCAGGTAAGATCGGAGTAGCTATGGTTGAGGTCGGCAATGGTTACAACAGGATTGGCGAGCGAATCTGATCAGCAAATTACCTCTTTTGCCAATTTTGCCCCAGAGGAGATTAAGGGGGAGCGCATTCTGTCCGCCATTGATGTGGGCACCAACTCGATTCATATGGTGGTGGTCAAGATTCAGCCAGATCTGCCAGCCTTTAGCATTATTGACCGTGAAAAAGAGACGGTTCGGCTTGGCAATTTTGACGAAACGACCAAAACCCTAACGCCAGAGGCTATGGATAGGGCGGTGTCTGCTCTGAAGCGCTGCTGTTCTATTGCTGCTAGTCTCCAGGCTGAAGAGGTGATTGCGGTGGCAACGAGTGCGGTGCGCGAAGCCACCAATGGGGCGGAGTTTATTGATCGGGTATACCAAGAAGTGGGCCTGACGGTTAATGTTATCTCAGGCACTGAAGAAGCCCGCCGGATTTATTTAGGTGTGCTGTCTGGCATGGAATTCCATGGACAGCCCCATGCGGTGGTTGACATTGGCGGCGGTTCTACGGAGCTCATTTTAGGAACAGGGGAACCCCACCGCTGTTTGAGTAGTACGAAGGTGGGGGCGGTGCGGCTAACGGCCCAATTTGTGAAGACGAATCCCATTAGTGATTCAGAGTTTATTGCCCTGAGAGCCTATGTACGGGGGATGTTGGAACTGCCTGTGCAGGAACTCAAGGCAAAGCTAGGTGGTTCAGAAACGGTGCGCATGATTGGCACATCGGGGACGATTGAATGTCTAGCGGCGTTGGTGGCTTACAAGCGTCTTGGGTTGGTGCCCGATCCGCTGAATGGCTATCAGATGACCTACGAGGATTTGTCTAAACTGGTTGAGGAACTGCGACGAGCTAGCTACAGCGAACGGTTGGCGATGCCGGAAATGTCCCCTCGGCGGGCAGAGATTATTGTGGCGGGGGCGGTGATTCTCCACGAAGCGATGGGGTTGCTGGGGGCGAAGTCTATCACCATTTGCGAGCGAGCTCTGCGGGAAGGGGTGGTGGTGGATTGGATGATCACCCATGGTTTGATTGAAGACCGAATGCAGTTTCAAAAGTCGGTGCGACAGCGCAACGTGCTGAAAACGGCCCATAAGTATAAGGTTCATCTGGATCGGGCTGAGCGGGTTGCTGGTTTTGCCATGGATTTGTTTGATCAGACCTATGGAGGGCTGCATACTTGGGGGGCGCTAGAAAAGGAACTGCTGTGGGCGGCAACGATCCTCCATAACTGTGGTCATTTCGTTAGCCACTCGGCCCACCATAAACATTCTTACTATTTAATTCGCCATGGGGAATTGTTGGGCTATACGGAAACGGAATTGGAAGTGATTGCCAATATTGCCCGCTATCATCGCCGCAGCGGGCCTAAGAAAAAACATGAGAATTTTCGGAACTTGCCAACGCGTTATCATCGCCAAATGGTGACTCAGTTAAGCGCCCTGTTACGGGTGGCAGTGGCGTTGGATCGGCGCGGAATTGGAGCTGTAAAAAGTATTCACTGCTATTTTGATAGTGATGCCCATATTTTGCATTTAGAAGTTGTACCTCTCCATAAGGGGGAAGATTGTGCGTCTGAGTTATGGAATTTGGACTATAAAAAGCAGTATTTTGAAGAGGTCTTTGAGGCCAAACTAGTGGCTCGACTGACAAGTTGTTAAACGTCATTGAAACCATAGGGTAGAGTAATGTCACAAATTCAGCAAATTGCTGGCAGCGGAATTCCCCTAGTGGGAAACGATATTGATACGGATCGAATTATTCCGGCGCGCTTTCTTAAATGTGTCACCTTTGATGGGCTAGGCGAACAGGTTTTTGCGGATGATCGTAGTGCGCTGGCTGGACAGCATCCCTTTGATCAGAGTCAGTATCAAAATGCCTCAATTTTGGTGGTGAATCGCAATTTTGGCTGCGGATCTTCCCGTGAACATGCCCCCCAGGCCATTGTTCGCTGGGGAATTCGTGGCATTGTGGGAGAAAGTTTCGCGGAAATTTTCTTAGGGAATTGCGTGGCCATTGGGATTCCCTGTGTGACGGCGACGGCGGAACATGTGACGCAGGTTCAGCAAGCTTTGGCGGCAGATCCTAGCTTGACGATAGCCCTTGATTTGGAGACGCTGCGGCTGAGTTATGGCGATCAGTCCGTTCCTGTTGAGATGGCTGAGGGGGCGCGTCAGGCGTTTTTGGCGGGCACTTGGGATGCCTGCGGCCAGTTGGTGTCTAATGCCGATCAGATCGCTGCTACGGCCCGTCGTTTGGCCTATATGGCGTGGTAGGTGAGGTCAGGCATTGATGAGGGGTGAGTTGGGGGTGAAGAGCCAGGTTTTTCATAGATTTGCTAAGGGGGTGTCGCATTTCATGCCCCGCTAGGCATTCTCTAGGATGTGGCTCTTCATCTCGGGGAAGTGGTAATTACGATGGTTGTTCCGGTGATACATTCCTTGACCCCCTGGGCCTTGACTGACTCCTTGTCCATGGGGGCTACCTCTGCTGTGCTGCGGCAATCTATCTGTAGACTATCGCCGCCTGGGGATGTGCTGGTGCCGACGGCGGAGCATCCAGAGTTGGTGGTGGCCCTCGAACAACTTGTCAGCATTGTGATGACCCTGCGGTCACCTACGGCGGGGTGGCCTGCGGATGTGAGTCTAACGCCTCAGGTACTGGCTCCCTACATTAGTGAAGAAGTGTGGAATGTGTTGGATCGTCTGTTGCCAGATGATTCGTCCTTGCTTGCGGATGCGGTGCCGGGGGCAGGGATTATACCGATTCCCTCCTTGATTCCTCGCCTGCTGTGGATGTTAGCCAGCAGTGGGTATGAGGTGATGCACTTGGTGGAGGGCGGACGGGCGAGTCTGCGGCAACGGGAGGAGTCGGGAACGGTGAGCGTGGTTCGGCTGGCACCCGTGCTAACGTTAACTACCGATCAGCAGACCTACGCCCTTGATTTGGTGACTCAGGCGGATCCTTCTCCTCCCCTCTGGCTAGCGCCTGACACGATGCTGTCGCTGCTGGACTATGACCTTGACGGGGCTTGGATGTCGGTTGAGTCCTTCCTATTAGGCGTGGCCGAATTGGTGGCTCAGACCCAACCCTATCTTTATGAGATGCTGACGGCAGGGAAGGTTGTCGAGTCCCTTTGTCCGTTCCAGCCCTGGCGAACAGCTACGCTACGGCTTCACTTTTATATGGCTGACATGGGTGTCCAGGGTGGATCCGCGAGGTTGACCACGGGATCCCCATCACCGCCGCCCATGCGATCTTCCTCAGCGGCCTTTACCCTGGACGACTTTGCCCAAACGCTGATCGATGAACCCGTCCCTTCTAGAACAGGGGTCTTGGGAGCTTGGCTAACGTTTACGGACAAGGCGTGGGTGCGGCGATTCCTCCATGGCCATGCCCAGCGGGTGGTGGTGCAGGGGCTACCTAAACTTCTCCAGGAGGGCAAAGCGGTTTCAGAGGAGGAGCGCGAGTTGGCCTGCGCCACCCTAGCCTATCGGGCGACCCAGGGCATTGATGGGCCGAAAGCCTTGTTTAAGCACACCTTTGTTCAGGCTCCAGTGATGGTGGCCGATCTGTGGCCCCGGTTCCGGTGGTATTTGGCCCAAAGCTCGGAGCGGGTGATGCAGTTGATGGGAGGGCTACCCGCGCAGGTACTCTCCCCTGGGCGGGGCTGGCAACAGGGCATTCTTTCCCTGCGGCCTCTGATGATTTTGGGAATGGGCAGCAAAACTTGGGTCATTGACCTAGGCAGTGGTCACCTGCTGCCCGCAGAACCTCTGACCTTGCCGGGGGATGCAGTGATTGAGACGACCCAGGCGGGGGACTGGGCCAATCACCAAACCATTGGGGATCTACTGAATTTAGTTGAGCGGGATTTGCGTCAAAATTCCTCTGCCATGGCTGAACTGGCTCACGGTCTCCCCATCCACCTGCGCGGTCTAGAGGGAGAAGAGGATGACCGTCCTGCCCAGTTGACCTTGCAATGGTGTTTTACTTGGGCTTACGGGGGATAGGGTTGGGGTTAATGGTCTTCGGTTACCCGACCGTAGCGAGCGATTTTGGGTTGGTGGGTTGGCTGTAGCCAAGCCCAGAGTTGATCGCCTAGGGAAAAATGCCACCACTCTTGGGGATGGCGACAAAAGCCAGCGGAAGCCATGGCCTGGTGGAGTAGGGTGCGGTGGCGGTGAAAGCGCTGGGAATCAGGATCGGCTTGGTGGGCAAAGTGGTCGGGCCAGGATCGCTCAGAAATTTCATCGATGGGCGATCCCATGGGGACGGGGTTTCCCTCGCCATCGACCAAACTGATATCAACGGCGGCCCCGGTGCTGTGGGGCGGCGGGGTGCGAGGGTCGTCGCTGGGCATGGCCCAAAACTGAGTGACCTCGGCCATCAGATCGGCCTGCTGACGAGGGGTGAGTTGGGTTTGGGCTGGGTAGCGCTGCTGGTACAGTTGATTAAGGGTGTACTGAACCATGAAGGCTTGGACGGCAATGGGGCGGTAGGCATCGAAGATTTGAATGCGCCATTGGGGTTGCTGCTGTTGTAGCCCGTTTTGGGCCTCCTGGAGGGCGGTTAATACGCTGGCCCGTAGCCGGTAAGGAGACTGTTTGCCGTAGGGTGCCCCCAGTTCTTGGTAGGGGTGGGGGTCAACAATGGCGAAGATTTGGGCTGAAATCGGTAGGAGAGGTTCGTTGCAGTCTTCAATGGGAATCGTGTGGTAGGGCTTCATAGGACTTGGGGCAGGCCAAGGGGGATGTCAAGGAATTGAGTCTGGCTTGATAGGTGAGTAGCATAGCCGATAGATGAAACGCACCGTTAGTCGGCAATGTAGGTCAGCCAATGAGGCTTTTAAGAATAACCGGCTAGCATAGCGGATAGGTGAATGGCAGAGTACGACAGTGAAGCTGTTTTCTAGACCGGGAAAGCCAAGGCCCCTAGGCTTTTGGGCGAGGCGTGTATCCTCGCTGGGGATGGGGGTTTGTGTCGCTAGCTTAGGGTTCCCTCTGGCCCTGGGGCAGTCTGCCATGGCGATGATTCCGTCCGAGTTGATGGAACCTCTGGCCCAGGCTGACGTTCCCGCTCCAGAGATGCCCAGCCCTGGAGTAACGCCCAACCCTGTGCTATTGGGGCCAGGATCCAACCCTGAGGAGGTGAGGATTCTCCAGCGCCAGTTGACGGAACTGGGGTTTTATACAGGCCCCTTGGATGGAGACTACAGCTCAGTGCTTCAGGAGGCGGTCAAAACCTTTCAAGGCAGTGTGGATCTGCCCGCTACCGGCTTACTGGATCGTCAAACTTGGGAACGGATGAGTACGCCTCAGCTTCTATCCGACGCCTCCCCTGCTCAGGGGCCAACGGAGGTGCCGAACCTGCTGCCCAGCCGTCCTGAGGAACCACTGCCATCGGCGGACGGTGCACCCACGGATACCCCATCGGTTGTTTCCTCTCCTGCTCCTGCTTCAACAGCCCCTGAAGGAACGACCCGCCCTCCAGGCAGCCTCCCCCCTGCCTCCCTGCCCGATGGTGCCGATGCCGATGCTGTAGCCCGTGCGCCCTGGAGATGGAGGTGGCTCCTATTGTTGCCGGCGAGTGGAGGCGCTGTGTGGGGACTCCGGTGGGGATGGCGACGCCTGCGCCGTTCTCCGCTACCCGCAGGTACTGCCTTCCAGCCCCTAGCTGGGGCAAGGGAATCTGAGGAGATGAAGGGCCACATGGATCCCGACCCACCGCCTGCCTTGCCGTTGGTTTCGTCCTCCTTGGCCTCCCTTGAGGCTGAGATGTCCCAAGCAACTCCCCCAGAAGCAGAGAAGAGTAGGAGACAAGAGGCCAGGATTGCGCAGCGGTCTGAGGTAGCCCGTTTACCCACGGTTAACATTGTGGAGACCCTGGTCAATGAATTAAGGAGCACTGAGGCGTCGGTGCGTCAGCGGGCTATTTGGGAACTGGGGCAGCGGGGAAACTCTACCGCTATTCAGCCCTTGATCAACAGCCTCATGGAAGCAGACTCCCAGGAAAAAAGCTTGATTTTTGCAGCGTTGACAGAGATTGGTCGTCGCAGTCTTCAGCCCATGCAGGGAGCCTTGGCACTAGGCCTGCAAGACCCCAGCCCAGAGGTACGCAAGAATGCCCTCCGCGACCTCAGCCGCCTCTACGATTCCTTAGGACAGATCAGCCCGCTACTGATCCATGCTGCCCAAGACCCTGATCCTGAGGTGCAAGCCATTGCCCATTGGGCGCTAGGACAATTGAACCGTCTTGCCCCTGCCCCCTACCTAGAGGCGTCGGTGGAGCCCCTGTCTTCCGGGGATCGCCTACCTCCAGCCCCCCCCTAGGTGGGCTGGAACGATGCGAATTCTAACCTGCCGATGGAGAGCGTTGACCAGTCACTCCTATCCCGACGAGCGTTCTACCGCTAGGGTGCCGACGCTAGCGGCGGGTGGGGGTGATTCATGACTAGCCCCACCCGCAGCCCATGGAGAGGGGCTACCTGGTTTCAATAATGGCAACCCCCATGCCACAATTGGCGCAATCCCTTAGGGTAAAGGAGAGGGGGAACGGTGGAGGGGTCATTTCAGCCTGGGCCAAATGTTGGGAGCGCCGATCCAGGGCACAATTTAGGGCAACCGCTGACGACTGGATCGCCCACGCCCCAGCAGTTGCAGAGCATTAAGGCCCAGCTTGACTTGGTGTTGCTGGCCTTAGAATCCCTGACGGGTTTGGGATCCGAGGCGATGCTAGCGGCGGCGGCTCATCTGGGCCTGTCGGATCTTTTGAGTGACCGGGTCAATCTTTGGCGGCTGCGGCAGGCGAGTCCTTTGCGGAAGGGCCAGGGGCGCAAAAAGCTCGATATTGATGAAGCCCGTGCCCTAGTGCTGGTGATTACCCATCTAGCGTTGCACCATCAAGGGGCGATTCGCCAGGCCGTAGCCCAGTTGGAGCAAGCCTTAGACCAAGGCCGACCACCCCATCGAGTAGCCATCCTTGGCAACTACTTAGATGCCTTTGCCAATGCCTATCAGGATCGCATGGAAGCCGACCAAACCTCTACCCCCGACGATCTGAATACCCTGGCCCTAAAGCTGCTGGTTGATCTGCTGTTCTACGGTGCCCAGGGGGGATCCCGCCGACTTTGGCTAGCCCTGCTGGATCGATCCAAACCCTAGACGGTTGCGGCCTGCGCTGCCTCGCCTGATTTTTCCTTCGTTAGCCCCCTGCCGTGCTTGCCTATTGATTCCCTAGCCCAAGTTTCCCCTAGCCCAACGCGAAAGCAATTCCTCAGCCCATGACTTCCGTTGTTTCCCTGTCCTCCTACGAATACGCCGCTGGCCCCTGGGCTCTGCGGTTGACGGGGCAGGTCTCGTCCCTGAGCGCTGTGGCGGAACGGGTTGTGTTGCGCCGATCCCGGTTTCAGCTTTGGCTGTGGGATGGGGCTATGTCGGACGAGACTTATCAGCGTGAGGCGGACACGACCGACAACTCTGGGGAAATCAGCCGCAGTAATCTGCCTCTGTTTGAGGTTTCTGGTCATGGCCCAGATTTGGCCGATCTAACCCATCTCGTTCAGGGTTATGTGCAGGACTATCTTGATGGTCAGGAGATCATGCCACGCCGGGGCCTGAACCAAGGCCAGATGTCCCTCACCCCCCTAGGGCTGACCCGCCATCGGTTGACGGTGGTAACGGCGAGTCGGTCAGCAGAGGTGACGATGTCTCTGCTTCAGTTGGCGGATTTGGCGGTGGTGCTGGCCCAGGCCGATCAGGCGGTGGATCTCTGGACGGAGGAAACTGGTCTAACCTTGACCCCGCAGCGGCGGACGTGGCGACGGCTACCGCTGTGGACCGGATCGGTGGCGGCGGTGCTGGTGGCGGCGGTATTGGGTAGCCAATGGCTGGGGCAGATACCCCTCTCGGTGGTGCAATCTCCGGCCCCCACGGCGGAGACGTTGCCCCCAAGCGAGGCCACCCAAGGAGGCGATGCCGCCCCTGGAGGGACGAATAGAGAGTTAGCGGGAGAAGTCTCCCCGTTAGAAACAGATTCCCTGGCAGGGGAGGACGGTTCAGCCGGACTGGCCTCAGACGCCCCGCCCCCCCCTGATTCTGCCCCCGCCTCCCCGCTAGCGGCGTCGCCCGCTGGGCCACCGCCCGATGTTGTCCTGTCGCCCCCTAGCCAAGCCTCCGGTACCCCCGCTGCTCCGGTAGCGCCCCGTTCACCCCGTGCAGATACTCCTAGCCGCCCTCGTCCCTCCCCTGAAGAAAGCGTGGCGGCACCGTTGTCCCCTGCCCCGGAGGCCGACCTTTCTGGGCCGAGTTCGACCGCTGCTGAGCTACCTTCCCCCGCTGCGGCTCCGGCCCGTGTCCCTGGGCAGGGAGAAAGGGCCGCGCTTGAATCGAGTCCTGAAAATGTGGCTTCTGCCCTTGCGGATAGCGCGTCTGCGGATTGGCGAGAGGTACTGAGGGCCACCTTGCAGGAGATGTGGCAACCCATTCCTGGTTTGGCGTCGCCCCTGCGCTATCGCCTTAGCCTAGGGCCATCGGGGGAGGTTTTGGCGGTCGAACCCCTGACATCGCTGGCTCGCCAGTACTTAACCCAGAGCGGGTTGCCCCAGGTTGGTGATCTGCTCCCTAACCTGCAACGGCCTACTTCCATCACCGTGGACGTTGAACTGTTGCCCTCTGGCGAGGTCACAATGACCCCTGATGACCTTGATCCGCCCTAGGGGTGGATTGCCGTCGGTACAAGAATGACGGTTTATCGAATTGACGCTGTCCTAGGGATCGACGCTGTCCTAACCAACCTGACGATAGCGATAACAGCCCTGAGCGGTTGGGCGCAGATGACCCTAGCGACGGCTAGCGTACTGGTAGGTGTTGAGGTAACCTCGCCCCTTGACGAGCACTCGTCCTACGGACTCGAAGTGGTAGAGGTGCTTGACCCGCTTGTAGGTTTCTTCGGTGACTTGAATCCTGCCCGGATAGCCCTGGGATTCCATGCGGCTGGCAATGTTAACGGCGTCTCCCCAGAGGTCGTAGCTAAATTTCTTGATGCCAATCACCCCGGCTACCACGGCCCCCGTGTTAATACCAATGCGAAGCTGAAAGTCTTGGCCATCGGTACGGGCAATGTGGTCGGCGGTGGCCTGCATGGCCAGGGCCATCTCCATGACGGCCTCGGCGTGGTCGTGGCTGGGTAGGGGCAGACCACCCACCACCATGTAGGCATCGCCAATGGTTTTGATTTTTTCGAGACGGTAGCGATCCGCCAGTCGATCAAATTCCGAAAAAATTTGGTTCAACCAGTTCACCAAATCTAGGGGGCTGGTTTGAGCGGCTAAGGGGGTGAAATTGACAATATCGGCAAACAAAATGGTGACATCGTCGAAGCGCTCTGCCAGGGATCCCTCCAGTTGCTTAAGCTTGTCTACGATGGCCTTGGGCAGAATGTTGAGCAGGAGCTGTTCGGATTTTTGTTGCTCTAGGCGTAGGGCCTGCTGGGCCTGTTCTCGCTCCTGCATTTCTTGGTGCAGTTGATCGTTTTGGGCCTGGAGTTGTTCCGCCTGGCGACGCAGGGCTCGCTGGAGATCCGTGAGCAGTTTGCTGGCCCCACCAGAGGACACCGCTCGCTGAGCCTGTCCCTGAAGCCGTTGATGCAGGGTGGAGCTTGTAATCTGCACGTGCAGACGGGCCACAATTTCCTCTGGCCAGAGGGTAGGGTTGATATAGTCGGCTACCCCGCTCTTAAAGGCTAGCAGGCGAGGGGCAGGCTGTTGATCGGCCCCGATGACCACAATGGGAATGAACCGTGTGCGCCTTTCCTGCTTGAGCGATTGACACAGCCGCCGCTCTGGCTCGGCAAAATGGGCCGTGGCAATGATCACCACATCCGGCAGCGGCGCTTGGCCCATGGCAAGGCGTAATTCAGGGGCTGCGCTATGGCGTAGCGTGAGGGACGCAGCCACCAAATGCTGTATCAGATCCGGCGAAAGGGCCAGACCGCATTCAGCGATCAATAGCGAACCCGAGATACCCTCAGGAAAGGAGTCGGTCATGAAAGTCCCGTGCTTACCGTGGCGGCTTGGGGCGCTGACCCCCTCCCCAGACGACCACTGCCCTGGGAGAAGGACGGCGGTTGAAATCGCCGGGGTATACCTAGCGAAGGAGGTCGTTGCTTTGTCATTATAGAAACCGCCCCCATAAAAACTACCCTCGCTCTCCCTGGCCTTCTGCTTTAGCTTACCGAGGCCTAGGGGGTAATCCGGGCAGAGTTGGGTGGTTTCGTGGTAGAAACAATTAGCCTTCCCGATGGGTGAACGATGAAGAACCCATCTATCTTAATTATCCGCAAGGTAGGGCTAGATGCCGTAGCCCATCGGGCTAAGGTAGAGGCAGCGTGGACTTAGGGTGGTCAGGGACGGGTGGAGAACATCCGTGGAACCATGGCCTATCCCCATCGGGATCGACAACGCAGCAGATTGATGGATCGTCCTAACTATCCCGTTGATAATCCTTTTGTAACGCTCAAGGCCCGCTGGTTGCTGGTAGGCTTTTTTGCCATTTCCATGGGCCTAGGGTTAGGGATGATCATTTTGGGATCCCTGCGCCTTTTGCCTATCCAAGTGGGCGACCCGATTCTGGCCCCGGTGCTCTATATTTTAGTCTTCACTAGCCTCTGCGGGCTGATTGTAACCCAGCGACGATTCCCGACCCTGCACCTGCAAGACTTAATGGGGCCACCGCCCTGGCATTTGGCCTGGTTGCAGTTGCTATGGCTGGTGGTGGGAGTCTTTTTATTTTCCGTGGGGGCTTTTCAGGTGTCCTATCTAGGGCTGTCTTGGGTGGCTCCTCACCTGGTGGAAGCCACGCTGCAACAATCGCGGCTGCTTTTGGCCGATCAGTCTGCTAATCCTCGGCTCTACAACGGCCTGATGTTGTTTTCGGTGGTGGTGGTGGCCCCGGTGACCGAAGAGTTTCTTTTCCGGGGCATTTTGTTCCATCGTTGGGCGGTGAAATGGGGCGTCCGCACCGCCATGGTGATGACCTCGATCCTCTTTGGCCTGCTGCATTCCAACCTGATTGGTCTGTTTGTCTTTGGCGTGGTGATGTCCCTGCTTTACCTCACCACCCGATCTCTCCTCGTACCCATCGCCGCCCATGCCCTCAATAATGCCCTGGCCTCGGCCCTAGACTATGCCGCCATCCGCGCTAGTCCCTCCACGCCCATCCATACCCTGGCCGAATTCCAGGCCAACTGGTGGCTGGGCATCGTATGCTTACTGGTCTCTGCCCCCTGGGTCTTGCGCTACGTGGTCTACCATTGGCCGACTGCCGTCACCCCGCTGCCCTACTTTGTCAATCAACGTCAGCGACTAGGGTGCGAAGGCTCAGAAGCCTCCTAAAATCCAGGGAAGGGTTTGGATGGGGAATGGGTGGCTAGGCCGATTCCCTCATCAACGATTTTCTGCACAAAAAAAGGCCGATTCTCGGATCGGCCTCATCCCAAGTTTTGTACGGTCTAGCGAGACGGGGTCAGGGTGGTCTCGGACTCTTGGTCGTCGTGGGTCATAGGGGACTCTAGCAGGGACTCGCTAATCAGCACCGGCTCCACCTCGACCCCTGGATAGGTGGGGGACATGGAAGGTTCGACCGGCGCGCCATCGGGGCGCTGCTTGCGGTAGAGAAACATCCCTCCGGCAAGCAGGGCGGCGACGGCTCCAAAGCTACCCGCCGCCTTGGCCAGGGCTTGGCTGTCGGGGGTAAGACTCGACCCAGGGCCACCCTCGCCAGTGGCTCCTAGGGAGGTTGTTAGGCCGGGGGCGGCTTTACTGGCACCGCACCCCACGGCTTGGGCCTGGGTGGCCACACAGAGGGCTAGGGCTACCGTCGCTAAGCTAAGAGTGGATAATGTTGTGAATTTCATCGTTGGTATATGGAGGAACGTCACAAACCTAAGGTTACAAACCGTAACTATACTTAACCCATTGACCCAGCCGAATCAGCATAGGAGGCTACAAAAGCCTGGGCTGTCATACCTGCGCTGTCTATAATCGATGACCGGCTAGCCCATTAAAAAAGCTGCCGTGAATCCACAGCAGCTCCTTTAGGGAATTTGAGAAGGAATCTAGGGGCGTTAACCCTATCCAAGCGGCCTCATCAAAGCAACCTCAGGGTTCGACGGTCAACACTTACGCTCAGACCTAAACAGATTCAGACACAGGCTAGGCCAGAAGTCTGACTAAGGAGGCGACTATTGAACGCTGATGCTTTAGGGTGGCGCGAGGTTTACTTGAAGCCTACGGCAGCCTGCCACACAAAGGCTAGCAGCAGGAAGAAGACGGGGATGATCGGCAGCACATCCACTAGGGGATCGAACAGCGAATAGGCTTCAGGTAGCTTAGCCAGCAGCATTACAGCATCCATGAACGGTTAATCCTCTCTCTACACAGCCAAATGAACCAGACCCATTGACGAAGGGGAGCAACCCGTGCCCCTGACTTCAGTCGAAATGTATCAGAATTATGGTGCATTCTATCATGCTGTGATCGCTATCCTAAGCCCAGAAGGACGGGCAATTTGGCGACGAAATTGGGCAAACTGACTTCAGGGATGGTCAAGGGCGTGGAGGGCGGTTCAAGGCCCACGACTCTCCAGGGATCAGCCTTGCCCAGTCGCTAGCACCCCAAGCCCCAGGGCAGGGAGTAGATCGTGAGTCCATTGTTTTGGATTGGCCTATGGTGTCACCCCAGACTCCGTCACAACCTAGGCGTTCTGTGCGCCATCCTAACCCTGGGGAGATGGACCTGACCCCAGAACAGACCGATGCGCTGGCGGCGTTAGACCATTTTGTGGCGGGTCAGGAAAAACTGTACCTGCTGACGGGCTATGCGGGTACCGGCAAAACCACCCTGTTGCAGGCGTTTATTCGGCGGCTGCGGGAACGGGGCGATCACCGAGCCATTGTGTTGACGGCCTTTAGCAACAAGGCCACCAAGGTACTGGCTACTATGGCGGCGCGGTGGCGGCTAGAGGTGGATGCCATGACCTGTTGCAAACTGCTGGGGCTGCGCCCGGTGGTGAATGAGGAGGATGGCAAGCAGGTTTTCCAGGTCGATCAAAAGCACCGCAGCCAGTTCGACCGCTACCGCCTGGTGATTGTGGACGAATGCTCCATGGTGAATGAGGAACTCTGGGGTTTGCTAGTGAATGCGGTATCGAACCTGTACCACAGCACCCAAATTTTGTTTGTGGGCGACCCAGCCCAACTGCCCCCGGTGAAGGAGCCGGAATCCGCCTGTTTTCGCAACGTGCTGCACCGCAGCGAACTGACGGAGGTGGTGCGCTACGGCGGTGCCATTGGCGTGATTGCCGAAGACCTGCGCCGTAACCTGGAACGCCCCACCCTGCCGCGATTTCAAACCGATACCAACATCGACCACACCGAGGGCTGTTTTGTGCTGCCGCGTCCTACCTGGGAAAAACTTTTAATCAAAGCCTTCACCAGCCCCAGCTACCAAGATAACCCCGACCAAGTGCGCGCCTTGGCCTACACCAACCGCCGCGTAGCCGAGCTAAACCGCCTAATTCGCCGTGCCCTGCACCCGCCCCAGGCCCCCCGCTTTGTGGCCGGAGAACGGTTGATTGCCCTCAACCCCTGCCTCAACGAAGAGACCCTGGTGCTGTCCACCTCCGCCGAATGCGAAGTGCTTTATACCGCACGGGGACGCGAGGGAGAATGGCCCGTATGGATTCTAGAGGTGGAAACCGAGGAAGGCGACTACAAAACCCTGCGGGTGCTGCACGAATCTGGCCAGGGGGAATTTCAAGCCAAGCTGGATGTTTTGGCTAAGGACAAGCGCTGGATGGAATTTTGGGACCTGCGCCAACGCTTCCACGAGGTGGACTACGCTTACAGCCTTACGGTGCACAAAAGCCAGGGTTCTACCTTCCAAGATGTGTTTGTGGATATTCCCTCAATGCAGGCTAACCGCAACATTATCGAACGCAACCAGCTTTGCTATGTCGCCTTTACCCGTGCCGCTAAACGGCTGTTTTTGTATCAATAAATCTGGCTGGTCGGCCATTGAGGCGAGATCTCTGTTTGCCTGTCATAACTCCTGAAAGCCCTGAAAATACGTGGCTACAGAGTCACAGGGTATAGCTCACTTGGTTGACTGACAAAACTTGCTAGAACCCATATCTGTCAAAGGGGCAGGAGACCTGACCCCCCATGAAACCAATACTGTAGGGGCGCGAAAACCTCGCCCGACGCAGAATCTGATGACTATTTACTTGGTCTGCTCGTAGAATGCCCCATCTGAGATAGCTCACACCTTGGGAGATCCCAAAGCCCCCAGCAGCAGGAAGGGCCAGGGTATCTCCAGGTCGGGTACCCATGCCGCGTATTGCCGCAGTCCGGGCACGGCATAGGGCAGCACAAACCGCAGGGATCGCAACGACGCAGGCCGCTGACCATCTGCATCCACTAGCCCATACCCTCTGGCGAGTTCCGCCACAATTTGCACCTGTCCGGTACGGCGGAGCACCTGGGCATCGGCGGCGAGGGCGGCAATCACCCGTCCAGTCAGGAGGGGTGTTTCCCAGTTGTACGCTTCTTTGATAGCCTCAGCCTCCCCGGTTGGCCGATTCCCCAGGCCCATCTCTGCGGCAAACTGGGTCATCAGTTCTGTGCCCACGATCCCTGGCCAAATGGAGAGAGAGGCCACATTGTGGGGTTTTAGCTCGATGGCCATATCCGCCGCTAGGCGGTCACAGGCCGCTTTGCCCACGCCATAGGGCACCCCAAAGATGTAGGACAGCCCACCCCAGGAGGACAGGGTACAGATCAGCCCTCGCTGACGGGGCACCATCAGCCGAGCGGCATAGACACTAGCCAAATAATGACTTCGTAGCCCCACCTCGTTACAGGCATCCCAAAACGTGGGATCAGCTTCCCAGAAGGGTTTGCCGTAGGCAGTACGCAGGGCGGACACTCCGGCATAGGCATTGTTGACCAACAGATCGAGTTGGCCCTTCTGCTCCTTTTGAAGGCGGTCAAAGAGAGCCTTCACCTGGTCATCGTCGCTGTGGTCTACCTGCACTGAAATCGCCACACCACCCGCCTGTTCTACGGCAGCAGCGGTTTCCTCCAGGGAACCGAGGCCATCCTCGGTAGCGGTCATCGTTCGCCCGGTCAGATAGACCGTAGCCCCAGCTTCTCCAAGGCCCATGGCGATGCCTTTGCCTAACCCTCTAGTGGCCCCCGTTACTAGGGCAATCCTTCCCTCCAGCGGTTTCATAGACCCTCCTGCTACACTCCGATCTTAAAGAATCTTAAAGATTAGAGGGGCAAATAGCGATGTGAGGTCCTTCAAGCTATGTTGCGTCCCCACGAATCAGAGGCGATGGAACGCTACCCAGTTTCAACGGTGGTGAACAAACCCCAGAACGATACGCCAGACGGCATGGCACCCATTGACCTAACCCTGTCATCGGGGTGTGATGTTGTGTCGCCCTAGTCGTAAAGGCGGCAGCGGCTAAAGTCGATCTGTGGCCCGGTAGAGCAGTAGACCAAACAACGCCCTGCGTCTAGGGCATCCTGGCTGGTGGAGTAGGTTTCGCCATCGGTAAGGGCCGCGAGTTCGGGGGTAAGCACCCAGCAGCAAAAGCCGGTGGCGCGGCGGTGGGTCACCGCCACAATCCAGTCGGGGAAGGCAATCAATTCGGTCACGGTCTGCTTGGCCATGTTTACCCCCTGACAGTGGGAGGTTCAATTTCAGCTATCCTGTCCAGCCTGGATAACTCCCTATTGCGATTTGGAACAATTGTACTAAACTGGTTCTCTAAAGACAACTGTTCTGGGGTTCAGAGGTCTTGTTCTATCGCACCGAGGGAATTATGGCAGGCCGGAAAAGCAGCAAAGCGGACGACACAGCGGCAAAGAAGACACCGGAGCAGACTGAGAAGGCCAAGGCGTTGACGATGGTGCTGAATCAGATTGAGCGCAACTTTGGCAAGGGCGCGATCATGCGGTTAGGGGATGCCGCCCGGATGAAGGTTGAGACCATTCCCACCGGGGCGTTGACCCTTGACCTGGCCCTAGGCGGTGGTCTGCCCAAGGGGCGGATCATTGAAATCTATGGCCCGGAGAGTTCAGGGAAGACCACCGTGGCGCTCCATGTTCTCGCTGAGGTGCAGAAGATGGGTGGGGTAGCGGCCTTTGTGGATGCTGAACATGCCCTTGACCCGATCTATGCCGCCGCCCTGGGGGTGAATGTGGATGAACTGCTGGTATCCCAGCCGGATACCGGAGAGATGGGTTTGGAGGTGGTGGATCAGTTGGTGCGGTCGTCGGCCATTGATGTGGTGGTGGTGGATTCCGTAGCGGCCCTGGTGCCCCGGGCAGAGATTGAGGGGGAGATGGGGGACGCCCACGTTGGCCTCCAGGCCCGGTTGATGAGCCAAGCCCTGCGGAAGATTACCGGGAGCATTGGTAAGTCGCAATGTACGGTCATTTTCCTGAACCAGCTACGCCAAAAGATCGGCATCTCCTACGGCAATCCTGAAGTCACCACCGGGGGGAATGCGCTCAAGTTCTATGCCTCGGTGCGCCTAGACATTCGCCGCATCCAAACCCTGAAGAAGGGCACGGAAGAGTACGGGATTCGCGCCAAGGTGAAGGTGGCTAAGAACAAGGTGGCCCCGCCCTTCCGCATTGGCGAGTTTGACATTCTCTTTGGCCAGGGCATCTCTAGCATGGGCTGTTTGGTTGACCTAGCCGAGCAGCATGGGGTGATCGTCCGTAAGGGAGCCTGGTACAGCTATGAGGGCGACAACGTGGCCCAGGGGCGAGACAACACCGTGCAGCGGCTGCTGGAAGATGCTGAGTTTGCTCAGAAGGTAGAGGCCCAGGTGCGGGAGAAGTTGGAGATCAGCGGCGGGGTGGTGGCCACTGAAGATATGGAGATTGAAGTTGAGGACGAGGATGAAGCCTATCTAGACGAGGACGAGTAAGCGGCTTTGCATCCATGTTCGAGGACTTGGACTTCAACCATGGATGCTCCGGCCATTGGGCCAACTGTCTCTAGATCTGATGCGACTCTAGCGCTCACACCGTTGCTTCAGATCCGCAGCAAATGCTTCAAGGGATGGAGTTAGGTCGGGAAGGATACGGCCTAACAGCGGTTCCAGTAAACCCCTAAACACTTCGGAAACGCTGAACTCGGTGGTGCCGTCCAGGTTTGGGGTCAGGGTGAGAGGGCGTTTGAAAAGGGTTGCCTCAGGTGCGATTGGTCGCAAGATCGGTGCAAATCTACGGGATTTTTGACGCCTGAGGCTGACCTCATCGGTATAACTTGGGACAAGCTTCGGCTTTTCAAACGTCCTCTGAAGGCGCGATCACCCCTAAACACCGCCACTTCGACCTCAAAGACGGCAAAAAATGCCATTGACTTGGCGGGATCGATGCCGTTCACCATAGCGGCCTATCTGCAACTGTTCTAGGCGGCCAACAAGGTGATGTCCGTGGTTACCTGCTGAACCACCCTATTGGTGTGGGGGCGCAGCAACTCCTGCATGAGGCTCTCAGCGTCGGGGGAAAAGTGCTGGACAACGACAAAGGCGGCACCGCTGTCACTCGGCATCGCCTTAAAGAACAACGCTAGGGCTGGTAGCCCTCCGGCGGAGGCCCCTAGGCCCACCACAAACATCGGCGTATGGTTAGGGTTGTGCGCCATGGCTCAAGGTAACAAGGGGCAGGCCTGAGAACGATGAACAACCGAAGCGGAGAGGGGCAGTGCCCCCTAGGTGGTGGAGTCGGGGGCCAACAGGGTTTGAATGATCTGGGCCAGGTGCTTCAGGCGAATGGGCTTGCTGATATAGGCATTGGCCCCAGCGGCTAGGCAGTGATCTCGATCCTCCGGCATGGCTAGGGCCGTGAGCGCTACGATGGGCACGCTAACCAGGTCTGGGGTTTGACGAAGCTGACGAATCGCCGCCAACCCGTCCATCTGGGGCATTTGAATGTCCATTAAAATCAGGTCTGGGTTGGTGCGGGTAGCCAGGCTGATCGCCTCTAGGCCGTCCTTGGCCACGATGAGCTTGTAGCCCTTGGCCCCCAGGTAGGCCGTGATGGTGTCTACGTTAGCCTCATTATCTTCGGCCAGCAAAATCAGGGGCGGGGTGTCGGGGGCTAGCCCAGGGGAACCCTCAAGGGCCACCAGGGGAATAGGGGTAGGGCAATCGTCGGAAGGAATGGGGATGATGGGCAGTTGCAGGGTAAAACAACTGCCGCTGCCAACTTCACTGGTGAGGGTCACCGTGCCGCCGTGCAGTTCCGTAATGCGCTTAACCAAGGCTAACCCTAACCCAGTCCCCTGGTGCTGGCGGTTGAGGGCACTATCGATCTGGACAAAGGGTTGAAACAGCCTTTCTGCGTTTTCGGGACTAATACCAATGCCCGTATCCGCAACCGACAGGGTTAAGATACCTACCGTGGCGGCGGGATCCCCCTCCGGATGCAGGATGGCCTGATGGGGGGCAAGGGTTGCTCCGGCCAGGGGCCTGTAGGAGGCCATAACGGTGATCTGACCTCCTTCGGGGGTAAACTTAACGGCATTGCTGAGCAAGTTAATGAGAACCTGGCACAGACGACGTTCGTCCCCGTAGAGATCGGGCAAATGAGCCGGGATGTGGGTTTGAAACTGTAGATTTTTCCGATGGGCCTGTTCTTGTAAAAAGGTGAGGCTAGATCGACAGAGAAAGCCGACGCTGACGGCGGTATAGTCTAGGTCGATCTGACCCGCCTCAATTTTTGATAAATCTAAGATGTCATTAATCAGCGATAGCAGGTGGGTGCCGCTACGCTCGATGGTATTTAGGCTACGTTTTTGTCGGTCGGTGAGGGGGCCAAAAACTCCTTCTTGCAGCCCCTCGGTCATGCCCAAAATAGCATTGAGGGGGGTGCGGAGTTCGTGGCTCATGTTGGCTAAAAATTCGTCCTTCAGGCGAGTAACATACTGAAGCTCTTGGTTAGAATACCGCAGTTGAGCTTCGGCTTCCTTTAGGGTGGTAATGTCGCGCCCCACCGATTGAAATTCAATGGGGCTACCATCAGCACCAAAGAAGGCGCGACCGGTCCACTGCTGCCAGTGAATCAAGCCATCGGGGGCCACCACTTGATGTTCGTAGGTAACCACGGGATTCTCTATTGAAAGATGGCTAAAATAGGTCGCTGAAATGTCTTGATCTTCCTCAGGCAATAACGGCATAAAGCTTTGCCCAAGGAGTTGATCGGGCGACTTTTGAACAAACTGACAGTAGGCATTGTTCACAAAGGTGAGGGTGCCATCTGGCAAAAAGCGACAGATGAGTTCTGTTTGGTCGGCAACAATACTTTGAAAATAAGCTTGGCTGGATTGCAGTTGACTTTCCACCCGTTTGCGATCACTAATATCAAACACCACACAAACACATTGGCCATCCGCTTGATCCAGCATGGCCACGCCGATCAGCACCGCTACTCGACTACCGTCTTTGCGAAAGTATTCTTTTTCCCAGGGGTCAATGGCTCCACTTCGGCGCAGTTCTTCTATCGCTTTGATATCGTTGGCTTGATGTTCTGGTGGGGTGAGGGTGGTCCAATTAATCGCCTGGGTCTCTAGTTCGGTACGGGTGTAGCCGAGCAAGGTTAGGAATCGATCATTGGCATCGAAGATCTGGCCGCTAAAATCGGTAAACATCATACCGACGATGTTCGAGGAAAAGACCCGGCGAAATCGATTTTCGCTGGCTAGCAGATCCTGTTCGGCCTGTTTGCGATCCGTATTATCGTAGCTAATCCCCACAATCCGCAGCGGGTTGCCCTCTGTGTCGTATTGGGTGCTCGTAATGGATCGCAGCCAGCGCAGTTCACCGTCGGGTCGCACAATGCGAAACTCAACGTTGAAGGTGACCTTATCCTGCACAGCCGCCTGTAACTGCGCCTCTACCGCGTCGAGATCATCGGGGTGAACCTGATCACGCCAGTCTTGGTAGGTGACAGGTCGATCTAGGTCTTGTAGACCATAGATCTCATACATTCGTTCATCCCAGATGGCGTCGTGCACCAAATCCCAATCCCAGATTCCGTAATCTCCCGCTTCTAGCGCTAGGGTGAGGCGACTGGTCAGATCACGTAGCTCAATTTCAGCCTGTTTGCGATCCGTAACGTCAAATTGGATAGACAGATAGCGCTCCGGTCGGCCCTGGCTACCGAGGAAGGGCACCATGGTGCTGTCAACCCAGTACGGGGTGCCATCTTTGGCCCGATTGCAGATTTCACCCCGCCACACCTGGCCACTGGCGATGGTGCGCCATAAATCTCTGAAATAGTAGGGTGAATGGTGCCTCGAGTTTACGAGTCGATGGGTCTTGCCGATTAGTTCTTGGCGGGAGTAGCCCGACACGGTGCAGAATTTATCGTTGACATCGATAATTACCCCCTGGGCATCGGTAACGGACACAATGGCCGATGCGTCGAGGGCCAACTTAAAGCCAGCCAACTCCTGGAGTAATTGCTGGTTACGGGCTTCAATTTGTTTCCGATCACCAAGGTCTTCGCACACGCAAATCATGAGGCCATTCTCCGCCAGCGTGAGCGATAGCCCTTCATCGAAGGTGGTGCCGTCCTGGCGCGTCGCGATAACTTCCCCGACCCAGGCTCCGTCACGCGCCAGGGTGGGCACCACCTCCCGTTCAAATCGAGCCTGTTCTTCCGGCCCATAGAGGACCGTCCAGGGTTGCCCAATCAGGTCTTCGGCCTGGTGGTAGCCAAACAGTTCGAGGTGGGCACGGTTCAGATACACGAAGACGTCGTCTTGCAGAATGGCAATGCCGTCAACGGCAGCCTCAATGGCGGCCAACTGGCGATTGACCTGGGCTTCGATGTGTTTGCGGTCGGTGATATCGCGGATTACAAACAACACATCGTTGGGGCCGCAAGGAGCCACCCGCACCTCCCGCACCAGCTGCGTACCGTCAACCGCTAACGACTGTTCGCTCACCTGGACGGTTTGCGTATTGAGGGCCTGTTCTATGCGATGCAGGTGAGCTTGGGCAAGATCTGGGGGCAACACGTCTACCATTCTGTGCCCCACCAACGTATCGAGGCCAGCAATTTCTAGGATGGAGTCAGAGGGGTAGAAGTCTAGATAGACCCCTTCACGGTTGACCCGAAAGACATGATCTGGGAGAGCCGCCAGCATGGCTTGCAGGTGATCGTAGCTGCTTTGCAGGGCTACTTCCATGGCTTTGCGGTTGGTAATATCAGTAGACATACCGCAGAGGGCGTAGGCTTCCCCCTGATCATCTCGCAGCAAAAACTTATTGGAGAGAAAACACCGTTCTTCGCCGTTGATCTGAACGATTTCTTCAAACTGCTGCACCCCACCCTGTTCTAACAGCCGCAGATCGTTAGTCCGCAGGGTATCGGCAATCTCAGGCGGGAAAAACTCATAGGTAGTTTTGCCAATCACCTCTTCGAGCTGGCAGTTAAAGAGTCTCAGAAATGTTTGATTGACGAAGATGTATCGTCCTTCCAGATCTTCAACATAGATCTTGGCCGGAGAGTTATTGAGGATGACCCTCACTTCGGTCTGGCTTCTATAAAGATCGGCGGTGCGTTCTGTAACTTTTTGCTCCAAAGACTGGTTCAAGTCTTGCAGGGCGAGTTCAGCCTGTTTGCGATCATGGATATCTGTCGCCATCCCCAGCCACTGCATCTCCTGATCGCACTGAACGCAAACGGCTTGAATCAGATGCCAGCGATAGGCTCCATCGCCTCGGCGCATCCGGCACTCGGTTTCATAGGGCATCCCCGTTCGCACCGACTCCATCCAGCCATCACGCACTCGTTCCGCATCGTCGGGATGGACGGCAGACGGCCAGTCGAAGTTCAC
Source organism: Spirulina sp. (assembly GCA_044070495.1). GTDB lineage: Bacteria > Cyanobacteriota > Cyanobacteriia > Phormidesmidales > Phormidesmidaceae > Nodosilinea. Next base: position 22,215 of record JBIPSI010000024.1, read on the forward strand.
GAGCTGCTCCGTGGGCAAGCCGAGATACTCGCCCATGCGCGTACTGACATAGACATTACGCCCTGATCCATCCGCGCTCCAAATCAGATGAGGGGCCAGTTCGACGAACAGGCGGTAGCGCTCTTCGCTATAGCGCAAAGCCTGCTCCACTCGGATGCGGTCAGTGACATCCTGAGCCATCACCAGTTCAGCCCGCCGCCCCTCAAACTCCAGGGTATGGGACACAATTTCAACCTGAATCCGCTGACCATCCCGCAGGCAATGCGACCAAACACCGGCGATATCCAGCCCTGAGTCTACCTGGGCAATATTGTCTAGCAGCCGGGGCACCTCTTCAGGGGGGCGAATATCGGCAATGGTCATGGCTAAAAATTCTGCCCTAGAATAGCCATATTTCGCCACTGCGGCCTCGTTGACCGCTAAAAATTGAAGGGTCGCCAGATCGTACACCCACATGGGCTGAGGGTTGCAGTCAAACAGATGACGATAGGTTGCTTCCTGGGCTTTTAAAGTCTCTCGGAACTGGCAATTTTCCTGGGCAATGCGCTGGCGTTCTTGTTCGATCCGCTGTTCGTTGCGCTGGCGTTCGGCCTCCAATCGTTTTTGATCGCTGATGTCCGTAACGTAACCCACCACCTCCTGGGGTTCTCCCTGGGCATTCCGCCGCAGCGTCAGAACGTCGCGAATCCAAACATAGTGGCCGTCTCGATGGCGCACTCGGTAATCATGCTGAAGCTTGCCCTGATCAAACACCTGGGGAATGACCGCTAACACACCGGGGGCATCGTCTGGGTGTAGGTGCTGTACCCAAAAGTTTGGTTCCGCCTGAACGTCGTCGGGGGAGTAGCCCAGAACCACGGCTAGGCTTGGGCTAGCGTAGGTATAGGCGTAGGGAGGGGTGCTCTGGCAAGTATAGGTAACGGCGGGACTGGTGTTGATAATCCATCGCAGCCGATTGGCCTGATGCTCAAGCTGGGCAATATCTCGCTGCTGTTGATCAAGCTGTCCTTGCAGTTGAGCCTGAATTTGACGAGCCGCATCACGTTCAGCAACCAATTGTTGGGATAGCTGCTGAATCTGGCTCTGGGCTTCTTCCAATTGCCGTTGCAGGTGGGAGTCTTTGGGCATGGTATAAGGTTTCCCTTCTGCAAAGTTAACCTATCGCTGTGATTATCTAGCACAAATTGCCCTCACCCCTGCCCCTCTCCCCCAGGAGAGGGGTTCTGAATCCGGCTCCCCTTCTCCCTAGGGAGAAGGGGTTGGGGGATGAGGGCCAGCTTGGATGGTTTACTAATTGGACTACTCTAAGACCAGAGAGGACGAAGATAGGCCAGACCATAGACAACTATCATCAGGCCGTTGGTGACAATCAATAGCCCTTTGCCCCAACTCGACGACACATTCGACAGCAAAAATGCACTGCCTGCCAGCACCAGGCACAACTCAATCAAGGCCCCTAGGGTGCCGTAATGATTGCGGTCCCAGTAGGAGACAGGGCTGGTAAACCGCACATCGCTAAACGGGAAAAAATGGCGGTGGGCATCATCATGGTGCAGGGGTAAATCACAGAGGTGATGCAACACCATGCTGGCAAAAAATAACCCCCAGGCGGTTTGCTTCAAGGAAACACTGACGGCAATGCCCAACAGCGCCAAGGGCATCGAGTTGCCAATCGCAAAGATATCTTGCCAGGGTTGGCTGTAGTAGGCTTCTCGCCAGATGACGCTGTCGGGGAGTTTTTGCACCCCCTTGGCCCAGCCGTAGAACACAAAGAGGGCGGCATCGGGAGCAATCGCCCCTAGCAAAATCGGCCAGGTATAGACCCCCTGATCCGGTCGCCGCAACAGGGCTAAGTTCAGGATCATATGGCTGGGGGTATTCATCGCGGTAGCTCCTGAGGGTAGGACGTGCGCATGGGCTGAGCTTTAGCAGCGGGAAAATTTGGGTCGTTAAGACTGAAACGGTTATATCGCAGCTTCGCCACCTTAGGGCCAACCAGGGAAACCAGGGGCCAGTGCTTGAGAACGGCTTAGAGGACGTTTGAAAAGCTGAAGCATGTCCCAAGTTATACCGATGAGGTCAGCCTCAGTCGTCAAAAATCCCGTAGATTTGCACCGATCTAGCGATCAACCGCACCTGAAGCAACCCTTTTCAAACGCCCTCTGAGCAGATTTGCACAGACGTGAGCAGAATCGAGCACATTTGCACGGGCTAAAGCAGCAAAATAGTGCCAAATTAGGCGATTTCTAGGGTGCAACCGATGGTAAAAACCGATGTAGTTTTTTTATGGCAAGCAATGCGCGTCTGGCCCACCCCTCCTCAAAAGGTGTCCCAAGTCATCAACCTTTCATTCGCGATCCATTCCGACGCACTTACCGCATCGAGTTCAAAATACACACGTACTGCTATGCCGCCGACTCGTTTGGTCAGTCAACTAGTGTCAGTGCTGTCCAGGGGAGGTTAGACGGGTTAACTTGGATTAGGGGGTTCTGTAGGGGCCAGGGGTGCCCGTACTAGGTGCCAGGTGCCTACGGTGGCGATAATGTCGTAGCCCGGCTCGGTGGGAACGGGAAGGGCTTGGCCATTGCCCCAGGCGTATTCTCCGGGGGGAATTTGGCTCCAGTCGCCGATGGCGGTGCCTAGTTGGGGCGAGTAAAACGTCAACAGAATGGTGTCTCGGTCGCCGCTGGGTTGCAGCAGGTGAACCGGGTTTTGGGCCAGCAGCGAGGCTAGAGGTTCCGTGGTCAGAGTCGCCTTGAGGCTGGGGTTATAGTTGCCCCACAGCCCCGTACCAAAGGCGGCGGCGATCACCAACCACGGCCCCAGTAGCCAGCCCCATTGCCAGAGGTTCTGCTGCCCCTGGGAAACCGGATAGCGACGATTCATCGCCAACAGCCAGGGTACCAGCCAGCCCAGCCCTCCCATTACCCCAAACCAACCGTAGGGCCGAATTTCCGGCGCGAACAAATCCCCAGGAGCCAAGAGAATCGCCAAACCCGCCGAAAACAGCAGCAGCCCCAGCACCCCAATCGCCCAACTGAGGCCCACCGCCACCCGATAGCGATGGGGTGCCCGCGACCGATACCAGCGGCCCAGGTATTGCAACCCCACCGCCGCCAGCAGGGCCACAAAGGGATAAAGTTGCAGCGAATAGTACCAGGTGCGGGTATTAAACAGGCTGAGCAGAATAAACAGCGTGACGGGATACCCCAGCCACAGGGTGCGGCGGCCTACGCTGGGGTTGCGCCAGAGCAGGCAGGCCCCTAACAGGGCAAAGGCCACCCAGGGAAAGGTGGTGGCCGGAATGTGCCAGAGGTAGTAGGTCGCTGAGGCCGCAGGGTTAAAGGTGGGTGTGGGGCTTTGGTTCCACTCTTCGGCGAGAAATAGGAGTTTGCCAAAAAGCTGTTGAAAGGGCAGCCAGCCATAGCGAGCCGAGCTAGCGCCTAGCCAGAAGGCTGTCGGTGCGATTCCCAGCCCCAGCCCGACGTACAACCCTGGATTTTGTAAATGGCGATGGCCTTTGCGACCCCATACCAGGTAGGGCAGCAGGGCGACCATTGGCAGCAGAATCATCACGCTTTTTACTAAAAAGCCCAGGCCCAGCGCTACCCCCGCCAGCCCTCCCCACCTCCAGCGCCGTTGGGGGTGGGCCTCCGCCTGAAGCAGTCCCCAAATAGCCAGCAACTCCAGGAACACGAGGGGCATATCCTGGGTGGCCAACTTGCTAGACTGCATCCACAGGGGCATCACCGCCAAAATGGCCGCTCCCCAAAACCCGGTGCTGGGGGGCCACAGGCGTTTGCCAATCTGCCAGGTCAACAAAATGGCCCCCAGGGAGAACACCATACTGGGCAGTCGGGCCGACCACTCACTGCGGTCAAACACGACATAGCTGAGGGCGATCAACCAATTGGCCCCAATGGTGCGGTCAAACAGGGGCGCACCCCACCAGCCCACGGTGATCCAGTCTTGGTTGTCCAAAATCCAGCGGGCTTGCTGGGCGTAGTAGCCCTCGTCGTAGGCCATCAGGCTTTGTTGGGGATGGTTGATCACCAGCAACACCCCCGCCCATAGCAACAACCCAATCCAGGGCCGCTGCTGTAAAAGTTGCCCTAACGTTTGCCCCAAAAGCCGTAGCCTGTTGCCGAAGCGCTGAAGGTACCGTGCCACCCGTGCCCCTACCCTAGAAAAACCTTCGTAGGTTATATCATTCCCTTGGGTGGATAGACGCCCGATGGCCGTTCTCCGGGTTGTATTGGGTATCGAATTTTATTGGGTGTCGCGATATGGATCTGTCCCCCCCGCTGTGGCAGGATGTGGCCTCTACTCCGGCCCCGGAGGCATGGCGTAGGGCGGTGCAGGGGGCCGTTGCTCACCAAAATCCGCCGCTACACCTGGCGGGCTGGGCGGCCCAGGTGCTCTGGCAGCGGCAGATCGTCACCCTAGGGGATATTGACGGTTTTATCGACGAGGACTCCTACACCCCCACCCCCGCCAGCGCCTTTGGAGAACCGATGACCAGGGCTGTAGCTCGCCTCAGGCAGGCTATCGACACTCAGGAAACCGTCACCATTTGGGGCGACTTTGATGCCGATGGGGTCACCGCCACCGCCGTTTTGTGGGAAGGGTTGGGGCAAATTTTCGACCAGGGGAAGACTCTGCGCTACTACATTCCCAATCGGCTACGGGAGTCCCATGGTTTATCAAGGGCGGGACTGGATCAGGTGCGGGAGTGGGGCACGGGGCTGATCGTCACCTGCGACACGGGCAGCACCAACCTTGAGGAAATCGCCTACGCCCAAAGCCTCGGTATGGCGGTGATCATCACCGACCACCACACCCTGCCGGAGACGGAACCCGCCGCCGTGGCGCTGATCAACCCCCGCACCTTTCCGGCGGATCATCCCCTGGCCACCCTGTCCGGTGTGGCGGTGGCCTACAAACTGCTGGAGGGGCTGTACGAAGCCCTGGAAGTCCCGCCAGATTTTCCCCTCGACAACCTCCTGGATCTAGTCGCCATTGGCCTGATTGCCGACCTGGTAAATTTGACTGGAGACTGCCGCTACCTGGCCCAGCAGGGTCTTAAGCAACTCCAAACCCACCTGCAAGGGAATCCTCCCCGCTTTCGACCGGGGGTTAAAGAACTGCTGACCCTGTGCAAAAAAACGGGGGATCGGCCCACGGATATTTCCTTTGGGCTGGGGCCGCGCATCAATGCCGTCAGCCGTATTCATGGCGACGCCAGCTTTTGTGTGGAACTGCTCACCAGCCAAGACGCCGCCCGCTGCCGAACCTTGGCCTACGAGGCCGAACTGGCCAACACTCGCCGCAAGGGTCTGCAACGGGATCTCTACCGTCAGGTGATGGATCGGGCCGCCGCCATCGATCTGGCCACCACCCACTGCATTATTCTGGCCGATGAACAATGGCCCACGGGCATTCTGGGTCTAGTGGCCGGACAGGTGAGCCAAGCCCTCGGGCGGCCCACGTTGCTGCTCACCATCGATCCACCTAACGCAAGCGGAGAACCCCAATTAGCCAGGGGTTCAGCCCGATCTGTGCCAGGGTTAGACCTGTACGACCTGTTCCAATCCCAGGCGGATTTGCTGAGCAGCTTTGGTGGCCATCCCCTCGCCGCTGGGCTAACCCTGCCCGTAGATCGGCTGGCCATGTTCACTACGGCGATGAACCGAGCGGTGCGGGAAAAGCTGGGCAGCGGCATTCCCCAGGCCCGTTTGACGATTGACCTCACGGTGACCGTGGTGGATTTGGGGCAAGCCCTGTTTCGAGAACTCAAACTGCTGGAACCCTACGGCATGGGCCACCCCGTCCCCCGGTTACTGATTCGGAAGGCCTGGTTTGCCAACACCTTCCACCGTAACCTGCGCGATGCCAAGGATAAGGGAGTCGGCTTCATTAAAACCGAATTTGAGCTGTGGGATGATACCGTCACCGCTGGCTTTCCGGGGGAGTGGTGGGGACATTACAAAGAAGAACTTCCCGAAGGTCGCTGTGATGTGGTGGTGGAGTTGGATCACAGCCAGCGCCAGAACTACCACGTTAAGCTGGTGGATGTGCGCCCTGCCGTCGAGGATACTGGGGTAATTCAGTCCGATTCAGACCCAATTCCTAGCGATCTGCCCCGGTTAGGCGATTCCCCAATTACAACCATCGAATCTCCCATCACGGTCTGGCAAGAATTGGTGGGTATCGCCAAATATCTAGCCCGCACCCAAACCCCCGTGGAGCGATCCCGTTTGCTGTCTCGCCTGGGGATTTCTGAATTTTCCTTAGATTTGGGCCTCCAAGCCTTGGCGACGGCAGGGTTTTCCATCACCGCCACCGAGTCACCGACCGATGCCATCCACATCGCCGCCGCTGAGCCAAACTTGGTACCAAGCCCGACCCACCCCGCCGCCCTACAGCACTTTTTGGAGGCCGTCGCTGAGGAGCAATTCCGTCAGCGCTATCGGCTCCAGCAGGCTAGCGTTTCCTAGAATGCTGACACAAAACCCGGTTTCTACGCTTGAAAAGACCAAATCGCGCAGGCACATCGAGGAAGAAACCGGGTTTATCTCAATCCTGAACCAATGCTCTAGGGACGATCCTCGGCCTCGTCAGCCTTCACGGGCGACTTCACAACCATTACCGTACAGGGCGCTTCCGCCACCACTTGGCTGCTCACCGACCCCGCTAGAATGCGGTCTACCCCCGTCAGCCCCCGGCTACCTAGCACAATCAGACTGGCCTGGTGAATATTGGCTAGCCGCAGAATCTCTGTTTCGGCGTCGCCCTGCACAATCTCGAACATCGCCGTGACATCTGGTAGCTGGGCCGCGCAGGCTTGTAAATGCTGCTCAATTTGGCTGTGGGGAAACTCGTGATCCACAGGCAAAGGCCGAGACACATCTTGCCCCGCCGTATCCTCGGCGTAGGGCAAAACATGGGCGAAAACCGCCGCAGTTCCATCAGCCAGCTTGAGCTGCTGCACCGCCGCCATCACCTGATGGTCGAACGGTCTATTGTCTAGCGCAATCAGAACGACATCAAACACAGGCGACCCTGACTTATTGGCAACGATTCCGCAGGTATTGTACGCTAACTCGCACCCCGACACCCTGGCCATCCGGCAGAATGGCCCTTTGGGCTATCTCCGTGGCGGATAGGGTGCCTGCCTGAGTGGGGATGTGGGAGTGCTTTAAACCTAGGATTTCCTGAGCCTAGACAAGTCCTCAATCTACTACGCAAAAAGCAGGGCAAGTGTGTTGCCCTGCTTACAAGCGCTAGAGTTCCTATAGGTACGGCTGAGCGAAAGGGAAGGTCTACTCTTCGTCCTCGTCGTCCTCGTCGGAGGGGTAGACAAAGCTGGTGGAACGACCGGTCAACACCGACTTACCCAAAGACATGGCCTTTTGGGCCTGAAGGGTTGCGGTACGTCTCCAGGTAGCCCGACGTTGGTCGCGCTTTTGTTTGGAGGTTTTCTTCTTGGGAACCGCCATGGCTGCAATACGCTAAACTTGACAACCTTACAAGCATACGACAAAAGACAACCCTTGAACAAGGATTGTTCAAGGGAATCAAGGGTCTGCCGGGGGAACAGTAACCATTGGCGGATTTCCCATGGATGAAGTATGTTGCTGTGATCCCCCCTGCCCCCTTAAAAAGGGGGGATAGCGTGAGACTTAGACAACTAGGTACCGGGGGGATCTAGAACTCAGCAGCGATGTACCTTACTCCATCGAGAACCACTATAAATAGCGTCTAGGGAAATGCGTCTAGGGAAGCGTTTAGGGCAGTAAGGCGCGGGCCGCTGGATAGTACTCGACCCAGGCCAGCACATCCGGCTGGCGCTGCCAATCGCTGCGGCTCACCGCTACGGTGAGGACGGGCATGGCAATGCCCTGACTTTCGCCGATGATCGTGACAATGGCCTCGGTCATCAGTACGTCGCTGTCGAAGCTGCGCTGCACCCCCGCCCGCGCAATAATTTCCGACCGACGCAGGAAGGTCTCAAAACTTTCGCCCGATTCGCGCACCAAAAATAGGTTGAGGCGAGAACTGTAAGCCTCGGCGGCGGGGGGATTAATCAGTGGGGCAACGGTGCCTAGGCCTAGGGTCAGGGCTAGGGCTAGACCGATGCGCGACAACGTTCGTGGCCAAGCTTTCGCTAATGCAGCCCACCCATACACCATGGCTTTACTCCTCCGAAACCTCAATTCCATCGCCGCAGGTTGTCCCTAGGCCAGGGGGATTTAACTTTGCCCCCATTGTATCCAGCCTGATCCAAAACGCGGCAGGGAACTCTCTGATCTAGGTCGCAGATCCCAGTTGCAGAAACGGGCTGGTTTTTCCTGCGCCTCTCTGAGAGCAAGGCGCTACTATGGCAGGTACATTCGAGGAGGCCTCTACAGGAATGGCTAGCCACTGGCCGGTGATTGTCGGCATCAACCAATACCAACAGCTTCAGCCTTTGATGTACGCTCAGTTCGATGCCATTGAGCTGAGGGATTTTTGGGTGCAAGAGGCCGGGCTGGCTCCGGAATCCTGCGCCCTGCTGACGGATGTATCCCCCATGGTGTATCAGGGGGCCGCTTTCCCCAGCCGAGAGGTGATGCGGCAACGCCTAGAGCAGACGGTGGCTAAGGCCGGGGCCGAGGATACGATTGTGTTTTTTTTCAGCGGCTATGGGGTGAGTTGGGAAGGGCAGGATTATCTGCTGCCCGTCGATGCCGACCCTAGCCGCATTGTGCAAACGGGAATTTTAATCGCCGATGTGTTCAAAATCCTGACCCAGGGCAAAACCGCCCAGGTGTTGGTGATGTTGGATATGAACCGCCCCCAGTCGGCCATTGCCCCTGCCCGATTAGGGCAGCAGACGATGGAGATGGCGAAGGATTTGGAGATTCCGCTGCTGCTGTCTTGCCAGCCCCAGGAGTTTTCCCAGGAAACCCTGGCGGTGCGCCATGGCCTGTTTACGGAGGCCGTCATTGAGGGGATGCGCTTCCACGGTTGCCTCACCCTAACGCAACTGGCCGATTACTTGGCCAATCGAGTGCCGGAACTCTGCCGCCACCACTGGCGACCGGAACAGCACCCCGTAGCGGTAATTCCAGCGGCCCAGCGGTTTTTGATGCTGGTGCCCCCCAGTGCCGCCGCCAATATTGCCGGAGGCCCCGTGGTCATGCCCCCGGCGTTAGAGGAGGAAGACTCTGAGGTCGAAGATCTCGGTATCGTTGTCCCTGCCGCCCTGACCTCCCCCCCGGTGGATCGCTCGGTTGAGCCAGCCCCTAGGATGGAGGCCCCAGCCACCCAAGGATCTGGGGATGCGGGAACCGTGGCTACCGCTGCCGCCGCCGCCGCATCAGACTCGGCCATAACGGAAGCGCCGAAGACGGGATCGTCCTCAGGATCAGAACCTCTGGGTTGGCCCCAGTGGGCTTTGCTGGCGGCGGGGGTGTTGCTGCTGGGGGTGCTGCTGCGAAATCAAACGGTGTTCTTGGGTAATCGCGCCGCTGCCCCCACCCTGCCGGAGACTACCGAGACGCTGCCCGAAACTCCGGATTCCCCCGTGGCCCTACCCGAAGCAGCCCCCCCCGATGGAGAGGTCATCCCTGAGCCTGACGCCCCAGAGGAAAGCCCGTCCGAGGAGCCCAGTCCCCTATTCCCTGGCACGAATATCGATGGGCCAACGGCCTTGGGTTTGGCCCGCAAAGCCTTGGAGGAGCGACAGTTTGGCGAGGCCATCACCTGGCTGAATCAAATTCCTGAGGGGGAACGGCCCCCGGATTTTGACGCCATGGTGGCCCAGGCGGAAGCCGGGCAAGCCAGTGCCGTGGTAACAGGAGATGTGATCCTCAACGATGCCCGTCGGTTGGTGGAACCGGTACCGGCCTCGCTGTTTAATGACGCCATTGAACGCGCCCGCCAGGTGCCCCTGGGCGATCCCCAGTACGACCAGGCCCAGGCCGACATTGCCCGCTGGAGCCAGGTCATTTTAGACCTGGCCGAGGGGCGGGCCGCCGCCGGAAATTTTGATGGAGCCATCGCCGCCGCTAGCCTAGTTCCCGCCGATCAGGCCGATACCTACGCCCAGGCCCAATCCTCCATCGCCCGCTGGCAGCAGCGCAAAACCAACCGCCAACTGCTCCAGCAGGCCCAGTCCATGCTCCAACCCGACCAGGCTACCTCTTTTAAGGAGGCCATTGCCCTGGCCCAGCAAATTCCCGCCGATTTCCCGGAACATGCTGTGGCCCAAGAGCGCATTAGCCAGTGGAGTCAGGATATTTTGGTGATTGCCCGCGCCCGTGCCGCCGCTGGGGATTTTGCCGGAGCCATTGCCGCCGCCGAGCGGGTGCCCCCCAACACCAGCGCCTACGACCAGGCTCAGCAGGAAATGCAAAATTGGCAAGGGCAGTAATGGTCTTGCCCTCCTAAAACCTGCGTTCCCTGCGACAATGCCCCTATCCAGTCCGCCGATTTCCAGGACTTCGACATTCTCCCATGCCCACCCCTATTCCCCCCGGCCCCGGTCAAGAGTCCGTTTGGGACTATCCCCGTCCCCCTCGCCTAGAGGACTCGGAGCGTCACATTCGCGTGGTTTTCAATGGCGAAGTGATTGCCGATTCTCGTCGTGCCAAGCGGGTGCTCGAAACTAGTCATCCCCCGGTCTATTACCTGCCGCCGGAGGATGTGCAAATGGCCTACTTCCAGCCCACCGCCAAGGCCACCTTCTGCGAGTGGAAGGGGATGGCCTCCTACTACACCATCACCGTGGGCGATAGCTGCCTAGAAAATGGGGCCTGGTACTACCCAGAACCCACTCCCCCCTTTCGCGAAATTGCCCACTACATTGCGGTCTATCCGGGCAAAATGGACGCCTGCTATGTGGATGATGAACAGGTGCAGGCCCAACCGGGGGATTTCTACGGCGGCTGGATCACCCAGGATATTGTGGGGCCGTTCAAGGGCAGTCTGGGCACCTGGGGATGGTGAGTCGTTATAGGCTAGAGTCCTCGGTTCTGTGAAGGGCGGGTGAATCTATGTCCTTGGTTACCTAAATATGGTTTTACTTGGGTTTAATAATCCGGGCGATGATAGTTGGGGCAGAAGATGTTTAAGATGCCTTCGGCCAACTAGGTTGGTAGGTTAACCCTTAGTTTGGGTACGTTGTAGTCAAACCAATACTGATTTCTAGGCGATTTGTTATGAGAATTTTAGTTACTGGGGGGGCTGGGTTTATCGGCTCTCATCTCATTGATCGGCTGATGGCGGAAGGCCATGAGGTGATCTGCCTCGACAACTTCTATACGGGCCACAAGCGCAATATTTTAAAGTGGCTGGATAATCCCTATTTTGAGTGCATTCGCCACGATGTCACGGAGCCCATTCGCCTAGAGGTAGACCAGATTTACCACCTGGCCTGTCCGGCCTCCCCGGTGCACTACCAGTACAACCCGGTGAAAACCATCAAAACCAACGTGATGGGTACCCTAAATATGCTGGGCCTAGCCAAGCGCATTAAAGCCCGGTTTTTGCTGGCCTCTACCTCAGAGGTCTACGGCGATCCGGAGGTGCATCCCCAAACCGAAGAATATCGCGGCAATGTCAACCCCATCGGCATCCGCAGTTGCTACGACGAAGGCAAGCGGGTGGCGGAAACCCTGTCCTTTGACTACCATCGCCAAAACAACGTGGATATTCGGGTGGCCCGTATTTTTAATACCTACGGCCCTCGGATGCTAGAGAACGATGGGCGGGTGGTCAGCAACTTTGTGGTGCAGGCGCTTCAGGGCATTCCCCTCACGGTCTACGGTACGGGCGGCCAGACCCGCAGTTTCTGCTACGTGTCTGACCTAGTAGATGGGTTAATGCGGTTGATGAATGGCGATTACATGGGGCCTGTAAACCTGGGCAACCCCGATGAGTACACCATTCTAGAACTGGCCCAAGCGGTGCAAGCGATGGTGAACCCAGGGGCTGAGTTAATTTATAAGCCCCTGCCCCAGGACGATCCCCAACGCCGCAAGCCCGATATTACCAAGGCCAAAACCTTCCTCAACTGGAGCCCCACGGTGCCCCTCCAGGAGGGCCTTGTCCGCACCGTTGAGGATTTTCGCCAGCGGATGGAGGCCAATGCCATTGATGGAATTGCCAAACCCGTGATCTCGGTTTAGATCGACCGTTGTGCCATGGAATGCTGGAAGGGCTGGGCGAGTTCGGTTTAGTTCCTTCCCCATTCATCAACGACCTGTTGGTTCATGCTCCCCATAGTTTATTCGTAGAGGACTATTGAAGATGCGCGTATGTGTCATTGGTACTGGCTATGTAGGCCTGGTTACCGGCGTTTGTTTAGCCCATGTGGGTCATGACGTCATTTGCATTGATGTCAACGAAGAAAAAGTGAAGTTGATGCAGTCTGGGCAGTCCCCCATTTTTGAACCCGGACTCTCGGAACTGATGAAATCCTCCATGGAGACCGGGCACCTCCAGTTTTCCACTGACCTACAGCAGGGGGTTGAGCACGGGGAGGTGCTGTTTATTGCGGTGGGTACTCCAGCCCTGCCCAACGGCGAAAGCGATACCCGCTATGTGGAGGCGGTGGCGCGGGGCATTGGCACCCACCTCAACGGCGGCTACAAGGTGATCGTGAATAAATCCACGGTACCCATCGGTTCTGGCGACTGGGTACGGATGATTGTGCTGGATGGGGTGGCCGAGCGTCAGCCCGTGGCCGTGGCCGCCGGATCGGGCGAAGCTATCCATCCCGAAGTGCTTGCCGATTTCGATGTGGTCAGCAACCCCGAATTTCTGCGGGAAGGATCCGCCATCTACGACACCTTCAACCCCGACCGCATTGTGCTGGGCAGCAACAGTTCCCGTGCGGTCGATCTGATGCAGCAACTCTATGCCCCCATTGTCTCTGGCCAGTATCGAGACATTCCTGGCGGCGATCCGGTGCCCGTGGTTGTCACGGATCTCAGCTCGGCGGAAATGGTGAAGTACGCCTCCAACTCGTTCCTGGCCACCAAAATCAGCTTCATCAACGAAATTGCCAACATCTGCGACCGGGTGGGGGCCGATGTCACCCAGGTGGCGGCGGGGATTGGCCTCGACTCCCGCATTGGCAAGAAGTTCCTCCAGGCGGGCATTGGCTGGGGCGGGTCTTGTTTCCCCAAGGATGTGTCGGCCCTGATCCACACCGCTGAAGACTACGGTTATGAGGCCCAACTGCTGAAGTCCGCTGTGGAGGTGAACAACCGCCAGCGCCAGATCACCCTGGAAAAACTCCAGCAGGTGTTAAAAATCCTCAAGGGCAAAACCGTGGGGCTGCTAGGGCTCACCTTCAAGCCCGACACCGACGACATGCGCGATGCCCCCTCCCTGATTCTGATTGAGCAACTCAATCGCCTGGGGGCCAAGGTCAAGGCCTACGACCCGATTGTCTCCCAGAGCGGTATCCGCCACGGCCTCACCGGGGTGATTGTGGAAAACGATGCCCCCCACCTAGCCGATGGCTGCGATGCCCTGGTGCTGGTGACCGACTGGGCTCAGTTTAAAGACCTCGACTACGCCGCCCTGGCCCAGCGGATGCACAGCCCCATCCTCATCGATGGCCGTAACTTCCTAGATCGGGAAGCCCTGATGCGGGCGGGCTTCCAGTATATGGGCATTGGTCGCTAGGTACAGCCTAGGATCAAGGGCAGCTAGCTAGAAAGGCTCAAAGTCCCTCTCCCTTGGGGAGAGGGATTTAGGGTGAGGGCTGCGGGGACTTTGTGATCTACTAACGTCAGTCCACGTTTCTAACCAAACTTCTAACTATGGCAAGGGGCTAAGGCTCCTTGCTTTTTTATCGCCCCTTTTACGATGACCCCTTTTGCTAGCCCTGGGCTAGGCCAAAGGCGGTACATTAGGGGACGAGGGTTCGTTAGGTTGCCATGCGAGTTGTATTTTTGGGGACTCCCCACTTTGCCGTGCCCAGCTTGAAGCGGCTGTTGGCGGAACCGGACTTTGAGGTGGTGTCCGTGGTGACCCAGCCCGATAAACGGCGGGGACGAGGGGGAAAGGTGGATCCGTCTCCGGTCAAGCAGGTGGCCCTGGAGGCGAGCTGTCCTATCCTTCAGCCACGCCGCATTAAAAAAGACGAAGACTGTCTTGTGGCCCTAGAGGCCCTCCAGGCCGATGCCTTTGTGGTGGTGGCCTATGGTCAAATTCTGTCCCAACGCATTCTAGCGATGCCGCGCCTGGGCTGCATCAATGGTCATGGATCGCTGCTGCCCGCCTATCGGGGGGCGGCCCCCATCCAGTGGTGCATTGTCCATGGAGCCACCGAAACCGGCATGACCACCATGCACATGGACATCGGCATGGACACGGGGGCGATGCTGCTGAAGTCGCACCTGCCCATTGGCCTGCTGGATAACTTCTACGATGTGGCGGCGGCCCTGGCGGATCAGTGCGCCGACCTGCTGGTAGAGACCCTGCGCGGCCTAGCCGCCCATGCCCTCACCCCAGAACCCCAGGACGAGGCCCTAGCCACCTATGCGCCGCTGATTCAACGGGAGGACTATCGGCTGGACTGGAGCCAGTCGGCCCTCGATCTCCACAACCGCGTGCGGGGCTTTTATCCCAATGCCGAAACCACCCTGCGGGATCAGCCCCTCAAGGTGCTGGCCACGGTGCCCCTGGGGTCGCCCTACTGGGCCGTGCTGCCTCCTGATATCGCCATGCTGCGGCCTGCGGTAGAGGCTCTGGATATCCCCGCTGCCCAGCCCGGTCAGGTGGTAGGCCTGCTGAAGGGCCATGGCCCCCTGGTGCAAACGGGGGAGGGACTCTTGCTGCTGCGTGAGGTTAAACCCAGCGGCAAAAAGACCCAGCGAGGCCACGATTTCGTGAACGGTAGCCGCCTTGCGGTGGGAGAAGGGCTGGGAAAAGAACCGGGGACGCCCTAGGGAACTCCATTTCCCAGCCCTTCAACCCGACCAACGGACTCGGTATCCCTAAAACCACGGGATTTCATTAAGAGAAGCTTAAGTTTCTTGCATCTGGCGCGGGGATAACCGTCAACGACAAAATAATCTTTCACAATGGGAAGCGACATCCTCAGCGGGAGTGATGCCGATGCCCCCTTCGACCCAGCTTCCCCCATCCTGTCCGACCCCCACTAGCGACCCCCCATCCCACTGCCCCATCCACCATGTGTTGTCCTACATTGGCAACAAGTGGGCGATTTTAATCTTGCGAGAACTGTTCCAGGGCAACCGCCGCACCAACGAGTTTCTGGCGGCCCTGCCCGGTATCAGCACCAAAACCCTGACCGCCCGTCTGCGCGAACTAGAGCGCTATGGTTTGGTCACCCGCACGGTGTTCCCAGAGGTGCCGCCTCGAGTGGAATATTCCCTGACGGCCAAGGGGCGAGAAATTCAGCCGATCATGGTTGCCCTGAGCCAGGTGGGGCAGCACTGGCTGGTTCATCAGCCTCCCGGCACCACTCCATCGTTCTATGGGCAAAAGCGCTGATCATGACCCTCTGTTCTGGCCTGATCCCAGTCGTCCATGCGGCTAGCGCCACGCCCCCAGGGATAAAAATCTGTAGGATGAAAATCCATCTTTAGCGCATATCCTGCTTGGTGACCCCCGATTCAAAGGGGCGAGGAAACCTGCCCCTACGGTGCTGTTTTTTGAGAGTCGGGGGTTCGGATTGGGGATCAGGTTGAGGGGCCTTACAGGTAGGGTTCCACCGCCGCCGCCCAGCCCGTAGGAGCGGGAACCGGAGCCACAGCCCAGCCCCGGTCAGCTAATTGAGGATGGGGGCCAGCCTCACCGGGTAGGATAATTGGGTGATCCACTGCCTCCAGCATGGGGATGTCGTTGGGGCTATTGCCCAGGCCCAGGGTAATTAGGGGATCCTGGGGGTGGGCGCTTTGGTAGAGCCTGACGAGGTGGCGCACCGCTTCCCCTTTGCCAGCCATGCCGCCGATTAGGTGTGAGAACCGATCCCCCAACACCACTCGAAAGCCCATGGCCTCCACCGCCGCTTGCAGGTCGTCAGGGGAGACATTCTTGGGGGTCATAAAGGGCTCGCTAAACTCCCGCGCCTTAGCCTGCTTAGCTGCCGCTGGGGTCAGCCCAGTCATCTGCGTAATTTGATCAACGCTCCAATCGCCAAAGCCCTTCAGGGGACGCCCTAGATCTTGAGCAATGGCCTTTAGCCCAGCCCGTGCCGTCACATAGTTACAGCCCAGGGCCATCACCCGATAGTCACCGTCGTCCTCCCCCTCCGGTAGGGCAAAGGGCAGGCCGGTTTTGGGGAAGTAGATGGCGCTGCCATTCTCCACCACAAAGGGATCTCGTAGGCCCAGGGATTGTCGCAGATCCTCCACCTCAGCCCGGGTCTTGCTGGTCACCGGAATCACGGGAATACCCCGCTGAAAGAGGGCGGCTAACACGGGTAGCGCTGCTTGATAGTCGTAGGTCTCGGCATTGAGCAGGGTGCCGTCGAGGTCGGTAAAAATCAGGTAAGGCATTGGCGATAGCCCCATCGATATGCGTTCATTGTCGTTTAATTGTGTCCTTTAATAAAAAGATGCCCGTCCTTTCCTGTGTCGATTCCTAACCCATGATTTCCCCTGCCTCTACCGCTGTTCGTTCCTCCGCTGCCCCAGCCTCCTTGGTCGTGGCCATTGTAGGCGATGTCCACGACCAGTGGAGTGAGGCCGATGCCCAGGCACTGCATCGATTAGCGGTAGATTTCGTGCTGTTTGTGGGTGACTTTGGCAACGAAGCGGTAGCCCTAGTGCGCCAGATCGCGGCGATTGATCTCCCTAAAGCGGTCATTCTGGGCAACCACGATGCCTGGTATAGCGCTACCCCTTGGGGGCAAAAGAAATGTCCCTACAATCGCCAGCAGGAGGACTGGGTGACCCAGCAACTTCAGGCTTTAGGGAATTGCCACGTTGGCTATGGGCACTTGGATCTACCCCAGTTTGGCCTTTCGGTGGTCGGTGGGCGACCCTTTAGCTGGGGAGGTTCCGACTGGACCAATGCCCCGTTCTACGCGGAACGCTACGGAGTCCATAGCTTTGAGGAGTCGGTGGCGCGGCTGTGCCAGACCGTGGAAGCCACCCGCTACAACGATCTCATCTTCATTGGCCACTGCGGCCCCCAGGGGTTGGGCGACCAGCCAGAAGCCCCCTGCGGACGGGACTGGAAACCCCTGGGCGGCGACTTTGGCGATCCCGATCTAACCGCTGCCATTGCCTATGCTAAACGGCGAGGGAAGGCGGTGCCCCTAGTTGCCTTTGGCCACATGCACCACACCCTGCGGCATCGCAAGGATCAACTGCGCCGCCAAATCCACTGGGACACCGCCACCTGCTACCTAAATGCGGCTAGGGTGCCCCGGTGGCGTCAGCAGGAAGGGCGAACCCAGCGCCACTTTGCCCTCGTCACCCTACGGGATAACCAGGTGGCGCAAGCTCGCCAAGTCTGGGTGGATGATCAGCGGGGCATTATCCACTCTGTTGATCTGGTGGATCAGACTACGGGAGATGGCGATCTGGATTTGCCCTTAGCCCTGAGTTCTGGCCCCACCCTACGGTGACGCAAGCTCTAGCGGTATACTCAATCCATAGCAGTCCACACATCCGCCCATGCAATATCTGGCGAAGGTGCAAAAAAAAGCATTTCTTGGCGGGGCCGAACTGGCGCTGCTGGCGGTGCGCACCTCCGAAGATACCTGGGAACGGATCCAATCTGAGCGCATCGTGGAAACGACCCGCCTGCTGGCTTTTCAGGAAGGAAATCTGGTGTTGGTGGAGCTCGACGGCCTCAATCAGATCACGGCGGTTGAGGATGCGATTCCTTGGTTGTTGGGCTTAGTAGATCAGTACCTCAGCTATGGCATTACCCCTGCGGCCCTAGAACAGGAAATTGAGCGGGCAGAGCGGTGGCGGCAATCTCTCACCCTGAAAAGCCAGGAGGTGGATCGCCGCGCCCTAGAGACCGCCGCCCGCCGGGATGAAATTCAAGAACTGGAACGTCACCTCAAGCAGGAGCGCGAAGAACTAGAGCAGCGCTGGGAGTCTCTGAGGGGGCAGGAATCGCCGCCAGCGTAAGATGCCTGGTCAAGCGCAGGACATCGCCGAGGGGATTGTTACGCTTGGCTGGTCGTATCCTTGGTGGTATACACCTTGCGGATTCAATAGGGTTACCTACCGAAAGGAGTATCTAGGCCACCTGTAAGGCTGAGTCTGACGCAAGGTCGTTGATGACCATGTCACAGACCTCAACCTGGGTGGTTCCTTCTGTGCAGAGTGCCATAGCAATGAGGTCGTCGAGGAGATCGCGACACTCAACCTGCCCCCCCAGAATAATGACCCCACCCCGCTGTCTGATGATGACCTTAGCCGCCTCGACTCGACCCAGGCGCTCCTTAAACCGAGCCTGAATCCGCTTGGCCAACCCATAGTAGTCATACTCTCCCTGCAAGCCCACCCGCTCTGGAGGAATGGTGGACAGATCAAGCTGGCCTACGCCCTGGGGAATCGCATTGGCATAACATACGCCGCGAATGAGATGACCAGCAACGACTAACGACTGCAAACCCTGAGCCATGATTCGCTTTCCTCAAGCTCTGACACCTACATCAACCACTACGATACGCACGAAGCACCCTGGCTATAGTGATTCCGATCACATAGATACCGGTATAACCACTGACATTGTAACCGGACTTTGTCAGAAGTATAAACTTATTATGAAGTTTCTCTAAAGCAATGCCGTATCCATCGGCACGATTTATCGGTGGGAATTCTGGCCTATGCCTGGGGCCACCCAAGTCATCAGACGTTTAAGTCCTTTAAGACTGGGTTCTCAGGGCAGGGCGTTGGTCGGTGTAAATGCTTACCTAGTGGAGGGGGAGTCAATCGGGATTCTAGATCAGTCGGTAAACTTCAGGCGATGGCGATAGTTGGCCACGGATTCTACAATGCCGATGGCCATAAAGTTGGTCAGCAGGGCGGATCGTCCGTAGCTCATCCAGGGCAGGGGAATCCCGGTGATGGGGGCGAGGCCGATGGTCATGCCGATGTTGACGGAAATTTGGAACACCAGCATGGCGAATACTCCAATGGCGATGAGTGATCCAAAGTCGTCCTTGGCGTTTTGGGCGATGATCAAAATCCGAAAGCAGATCAACAGATAGGTGATCAGCAGGGCCGCACAGCCCACTAGACCCAGTTCCTCGCCCACGGCGGAAAAGATGAAATCGGTGTGTTGTTCAGGGATGAAGTTGAGTTGGGTTTGAGTGCCTTCCCCTAGCCCTTGGCCCCAAAGTTGTCCGGCTCCGATGGCAATGCGCGACTGAATCAGGTGGTAGCCGCCGCCGAGGGGATCTTTATCGGGGTCAAGGAAGAGAATCAGGCGATCCTTTTGGTAGTCTTGCAGCAGCCCCCAAAACACATCTCCCAGCTTGCCGGAAATCAGGTTGATGGCGGTGGCAAAAATGCTGCTAAACCAGCGCCAGGGCAGGGTATACCAGGCGATTAGCCCCATGATGGCACTCCACAGTAGCCAACCGGGGAGAATGAGGTGGAACATAATGGCCGCCACCAATGGCGAGATGAAGAGCACCAGCCAGCCCGGATTGCAGTTGGCCCAGTACAGCATTACCATCACCACCACCCCAAACACCAGGGAGGTACCGAGGTCGGGCTGAATGAAGACCAAGGCCCAGGGCACAGCGGTAATGGCTACGGCCTTAAAGAGTCCGCCCAGGGTGGAGGCATCTCGCTGGCTGAGCAGCTTGGCCAGGGTGATAATCATGCCCAGCTTGGCAAACTCCGAAGGCTGAATGTTGAAGCCACCAATGCTGATCCAGCGCTGTGCCCCTAGGCCCACCGTGCCGATAAAAATCACCGCCAGCAGGGACAGATTGACCACAGCGTAGATAATCCACTGCCAGTCGAGCAGGTTTTCGTAGCGGCTGCGGGCAAACCACAGGGCAACCACACATCCCACGCCCCCCAGAACCAGGTGGTTGAGGCCGTAGGTGGTCTCCAGGTGCAGTTGAGTGCTGTTGATCACCAGCCCCCCAAAGCCCGTCAGCCCCACCACCAGTACCATCAAGAACCAGTCCATCCCCTGCCAAGGGCTGAACCAAGAACGCCAGTTGCGGGAAAATTGCAGATTGACCATGGGGTGATGGGGATGAATTAAAGTAATTAAGGTGGTGTAGACACAGACCACGAACGCTCCAAACCTTATCCATAGGGGCATCTTAAGGGAAACATCGTAGGGTGGACACCGCCCACCAACTCCTACGCACCTTACCCCCCACGGGTGCCTTTAGCTCGCCAGCGCCGCCACAGAAACCTTCGCCGCCAGTTGTTGAGAAATGGCCTTCAACGCCTGGGCCGAAGCGGAATCGGGGAACTGCACCACAATCGGCACCCCCTGGTCTCCGCCTTCCCGCACGCTGGTTTCTAGGGGCACACAGCCCAGCAGGGGCACGCCCAGATCGGCGGCAATTTTTTCGCCGCCGCCAGAGCCAAAAATGTCGTAGCGCTTGTCGGGGGCATCGGGGGGGATGAAGTAGCTCATGTTTTCCACCACGCCCAGTACGGGTACGTTGAGCTGTTGGAACATCCGCAGACCCCGACGGGCATCGGAAATGGCTACATCCTGGGGCGTGGAGACAATCACCGCCCCAGCCATCGGTACGGCCTGGGCTAGAGTAAGTTGGGCATCGCCCGTGCCGGGGGGCATATCCACAATCAGGTAATCCAATTCGCCCCACTGTACCTGGTAGAGAAACTGACGAATCACGCCGTTCAGCATGGGGCCACGCCAAATCACGGGTTGATCCCGGTCGATCAAAAAGCCCATGGAGACCATCTTGACCCCGTGGTTAAAGGCGGGTTCTAGCACTTCGCCCTGGGGCCCTTGGCGCACCATCACGTTGGCATCGCTGAGGCCCATCATCATCGGCGCATTGGGGCCATAGATGTCGGCGTCGATCAGCCCCACCTTGGCTCCGGCCTGGGCCAGGGAAACGGCGAGGTTCACCGCCACCGTACTTTTGCCCACGCCCCCCTTGCCGCTGGAGACCGCCACAATGTTTTTCACGCCATCGATGCCCGTGCGGTCGGGGAGGGATTTCTGCTGGGGCGTTTCGGCGGTCACATCCACCTTCACCGCAGTCACTCCCGGCAGGGTTTTAACGGCCTTCTCGCAGTCCTCCACAATGAACTCACGCAGGGGACAGGCGGGGGTCGTCAGCACCAGGGTAAAGCTGACCTCACCGTCCTGGATGGCCACGTTGCGGATCATGTTCAGTTCCACCAGGCTCTTTTGTAGCTCTGGGTCTTGAACGGGGCGCAAAACCTCCAGCACGGAATCGGGACTTAGGGTTAGGGTCATGGGGTTGATAGCAGCGGCTTAACAGTCATTTACCTCCCCTATCTTAAGGGGCACCGTCACCGATTTGGGTGTCTCCTTGGGATGAGCCGCTTCTAGGCCGAGTCAGCCATGCCAGCCGAAACCAGCCTAAAGTCCGACCGATCACGCCTAATTCAACCAACCGATTGAGGGCTGTAACGGTTAACGATTGGCCTTAACTATGGGCGCATTAGCCTGGGATGACAGCCCCTAGGGAGATAGTCGGGCCACCTGCCAACCCGATGCGGCGACGGCATCGGGCAAGTAGAGAAAGCGGTCGTGGAGGCGGCTGGGGCGACCTTGCCAAAACTCAAAACTGGCGGGCTGGACGCGGTATCCACCCCAAAAGTCGGGCAGGGGAATATCTTGGTTGAGGAAACGCTGTTTCATTTTGTCGAACTGCATTTCTAGCAGTTGTCGGGAGGAAATGATTTGGCTTTGCTGAGATACCCAGGCCCCCAACTGGCTACCGCGAGGCCGAGAGGTGAAGTATTTAAAGGACTCGGCGGCGGAAATTTTGCTGGCGGTGCCGGTAATGGCCAACTGCCGTTCTAGGGCATACCAGGGGAACAGCATCGATACCTGGGCATTTTGCGCGATGTGCTGGGCTTTGCGACTGCCGTAGTTGGTGAAGAATACAAAGCCGTCCCGGTCAAAATACTTCAGGAGCACGGTGCGCTGGTAGGGATGGCCTTCGGGCGACACCGTGGAGAGCACTAGGGCGTTGGGTTCCAGCAATTCAGCCTCACAGGCTTGCTGAAACCATAGGGTGAACTGGTCGAAGGGGTCGGGGGCCAGGTCAGGTAGATCCAGCCCCCGCTGGGTGTAGTCGCGGCGGAGATCGCTAATGTCCATCGGAAAAAGAGGTTAGGCGTTGGGGTTAGGGATTGGGGATTGGGTGTTAGGGATTAGGTGTTGACGATCTCGACAAGGGCATCTTTAACGTCGGTGTATTGGTACTGAAATCCGGTGTCGGCGGTGCGGGTTGGGAGCACCTGCTGGCCTTCTAGGACGACCTGCGCCCCGTCGCCTAGGATGGTTTCCAGCACAAAGTCGGGTACGGGCAACCAGGAGGGACGATTCAGCACCTTACCTAATACCTTGCAAAATTCGCCCATGCGAACGGGGGTTGGGGCGGTGGCGTTGTAAACCCCCTCCATGGTGGGGTCGGTGAGGGCTTTGAGGATCAGGTTAACCAGGTCTTCCCGGTGAATCCAGGAAAACCACTGTCGCCCGCTGCCGATGGGGCCACCGGCAAACATCCGAAAGGGGGTCAGCATTTTGGCCACCGCACCGCCCATGCCGAGGACAATGCCAAACCGCAGAATCACCAGTCGGGGGCCATAGTCCTTCACCCGCTGGGCCGCTGCTTCCCAATCCCGACACACCTGGGCCAGAAAATCCTCGGCGGCGGGGCTGGTTTCGTCGAAGGTGGCGGTTTCGCTGGTGCCGTAGTAGCCAATGGCGGAGGCGTTCACCCACACCGTGGGCTTAGGATCAGCCTGGGCTAGGGCGTCTACTAACTTCTCAGTACCGATCACACGGCTGTCCACAATGGCCTGCTTATGTTCGTCGCTCCAACGCTCGGAGATGGGTGCTCCGGCCAGGTTCACCACCCCATCGCAGCCCGACAGCACCTCCTGCCATGATCCAGATTCCAGGGGCGTATATTCCGCAATGGTCACCTTGGTAAAGCTGGTCTCTGGAAACAGCTTGTGCCCTAAATCGGCGCTCCGGGTGAGCACCACAACGTCGTGGCCTTCCTCTTGCAGCCGCTCCACTAGGCGACTGCCGACAAACCCTGTGGCTCCGGTGATGGCAATTTTCATAGGTACCTATCTACTGCTGCGTCTCTGGTTGCATGGTTGTGGCGGCGTCCCCGGTGGTCTGACAAGACGCGGCACAAGTTAGACCGGATTCTAGGATAAACTATCCCAGCGGCGGGCACCGAATCTACCGAACGCAGTAGCGATAGCGCCACCCCATGGAAAGCTGATCAAGGGGGCGTGTTCAACAGATAGCCTTAACGGCTCAGTCTTTACCGTGGAATGACCGCTCCGTCCTAGGCTGAGGGCGATTCTCCGTAGGCCATGCCGTTGGCCTCGGCGTAGCGATGCATAAACCGCATAAACCGATCCCAGTGATCCTCCCGGTCGATGGTGAGGGTGCATTCTACCCGCTCTAGGTCATCGCCTTCGGGGCCACCAAAGATGAAGCGAATTCCGGTGGGTTCAATGGTAATTACCCCTTCCTCATCGGTGAGCTTGAGGGCCTTAGAAAACTGGCTGCGAAAGCTTTGGAAGGCTTCAATGGCTTTGAGCTGCTTGAACAGCAAAAGCACCATGCGCTCGCCCGTGTCGGCGTTGCGTCGCAGGCTGACGTTGTCAATGGATTCTAGAATGCCTTCATAGAACTGTACGGTGGGAAGCTGTGCTGTCATGGGGTGCACCAGATAACCGTGTCTACCATTATACCGACCCCGATTTTGACAGAGATCAGTCAAAATCGGCCCCTAGCCGTCCCTAGACTTCCGCTCTGCCCATCCCGTTTACCGTTGGGTTTGCAACGCCATACCCATAGATTTTTTTCTATTCAAATGGCTCTCAGCCCTGAGGAAAATTTGAGAAATCCGCAGAACCCTTGAAAATAGGGCATTACATCCCCATAGTTCTACCCTGACTCCTGCGTCACACCTTGTAACTCTGTAAAGTTCTGTGTATAAAATTAATCGAACTTATAGATAAACCCCAAGGCATCGTCTGGGCATGGCGCTCGAAGATTAACCTGCCCGACCGTCTGGGGTGATTAGTAGAGGATTTTGGTTTTGGCTCAGGATTTCCCTCCCCTTTCAAGCTCACAGCGGCTCCGTGCCTGGGGTCAGATAGCCCGCCAAGTGGTCGATCTGCGCCTTGCCTTCGTGATTGGGTTGTTGGCTTTTATGATTGCCGTCAGCGTAGACTCTGGGGGAAATGCCGCCGAAGCTGCTGACTTGGTCAATTCAGCCTATCGTCCGGCTGCGACCGTGATCACGGCTTCGGTGACCAACCCATCCCCATCAACGCTGCCTGCTGCCGATGCTAACGGCGCAACCCCAGCCACCGCCCGCCGCCTGCACCACGGCATGATGACCAGCGCTATCATGACCAGCAGCCGCATGACCGAGGCCCACTTTTTCACGGAGTTGCCTGCCGAGGACTAGCGGTTGGTTTTCCCTAATTCCCTTGCGCCCATGCCCCCCACCCTGCTTGCCCTAGATTTTGACGGCGTTGTTTGCGACGGGTTGCTAGAGTATTTTCAAACCGCCTGGAAAGCCTACTGTGAGGTGTTTCAGCCCGCTTCCCCCGATCCTCCCCAGGGCTTAGCCGAGCGTTTTTATCCTCTGCGTCCGGTGGTAGAAACGGGCTGGGAAATGCCCCTGGTACTCTACGGCCTGCTGACCGGGGTGCCTGACCAAGACATTCTCGATCACTGGCCCACCCTGGTTCCTTTGTTGCTGGATCAGGCGGCGGTGGAGGCCACTCAGTTAGGGACAGCGGTGGACGGGGTGCGAGATCGGTGGATGGCCGCTGATTTGGAAGGCTGGCTGGCCCTGCATCGGTTCTATCCAGGGGTGTTGCCTCGGCTTCAGCAGGCCCAGGCCCAGGGTATCGATTTGGTGATTATTTCCACTAAGGAAGGCCGTTTTATCCAGCAACTCCTGGCCCAGCAGGGCATGGCCCTAGCGGCAGATCGGATTTTGGGTAAGGAAGTGAAGCAGCCTAAGTACGACAGCCTGCGCCAACTGAAGGCAAAAGCCCCTGAGTCTAGGATCTGGTTTGTGGAAGACCGCATCAAAGCCCTGCAATCGGTACAACGCCAGCCCGATCTAGGGGATGTGCAGCTTTTCTTGGCCGATTGGGGCTACAACACCGCCACGGATCGACAGGCTGGTGCAGCGGATGATCGCATTCAGTTGATTTCCCTGGCCCAATTTGCCCAACCCTTTGAGGACTGGATCTACTGAGGCTAATTCTCCATCCTCAGTAGATCACAAACACGCTCTTTTGATGTGATCCAGCCAACCCTTACGGGAAGCAAGCTACATCCCTAGCCCCTCTCCCCGTAAGAGAAGGGAGCTAGAAAAGCTCAAAGTCCCTCTCCCCATGGGAGAGGGATTTAGGGTGAGGGCGGCGGGGACTTGGCGATCTGCTAGTCCTCGTCCGCCTCCGGCTCGTAGGTGGAGGCGATGGAGAGTTCCTTGAGTTGGGCCTCGTCCACGCCGGAGGGGGCTTGGGTGAGGAGGCAGCGGGCCTGCTGGGTTTTGGGGAAGGCGATGGCGTCACGGATGGAGTCTTCTCCGGCCATCAGCATCACCAGGCGATCTAGCCCGTAGGCGATGCCGCCGTGGGGAGGGGTGCCGTACTCAAAGGCTTCCAGCAAAAAGCCAAATTTGTCCTTGGCTTCTTCGGTGGTGAGGCCGATGGTGTCGAACACCCGCTGCTGTACGTCGGGCTGGTAGATGCGCAGACTGCCGCCGCCGATTTCGTAGCCGTTGAGGACTAGGTCGTAGGCCACGGCGCGGGCGGTTTTGAGGTCAGCCACATCGTCGGGGTGGGGGGCAGTGAAGGGGTGGTGCAGGGCTTCGAGGCGCTGTTCGTCGGCGTTCCACTCAAACATGGGGAAGTCGGTAATCCACAGCAAATTCAGCTTGCCTTCGGGAATCAGGTTCATTTCCTTGGCCACCGCCTGCCGCACTCGATCCAGGGTGGCGTTGACGATTTCTGTGGGGCCAGCGCCGAAGAGCAATAGGTCGCCCTCCTGGGCGTTGGTGCGGCTCAGCAATTCCTGCATTTTTTCGGCGGGCAGGTTGTCTTTGATCGCCCCGATGGTATCCACTGCGCCCTCGGCCCGCACCCGAATGTAGGCCAGTCCCTTGGCTCCGGCTTCCGAGGCAATTTTGAAAATGTCGCCACCGGGCTTGATGCGGACGTTGGAAATTTGCTCGTTGCCGCTGGGGATGGGTAGTACCTTGACGATGCCGCCATCGGCCACCGCACCGGAAAACACCTTAAAGCCGCAGTCCTTCACTAGGTCAGACACATCCACCAGTTCCAGGCCGTAGCGGGTGTCGGGCTTGTCGCTGCCGTAGCGATCCATGGCGTCGGCGTAGGTGAGTCGGGGGAAGGGAAGGGGAATCTCGATGCCCTGGACGGTTTTGAAAATGTGGGACACCAGTGCTTCATTCAGGGCCAGGATTTCGTCCTGGGTCATGAAGCTCATTTCCATGTCGAGCTGGGTGAATTCCGGCTGGCGGTCGGCGCGGAGGTCTTCGTCGCGGAAGCAGCGGGCGACTTGGTAGTAGCGGTCTACGCCGGATACCATCAGCAACTGCTTAAACAACTGGGGCGACTGGGGCAGGGCGTAGAATTCCCCAGGGTTCACCCGCGAGGGCACCAGATAATCCCGTGCGCCTTCGGGGGTGGATCGCGTCAGAATCGGGGTTTCCACCTCCATGAAGCCTTCCTGGTCTTCCAAAAAGCGGCGAATCGCCTTGATGACTTCGTGGCGTACCCGTAGGTTGTGGGCCATCCGCTCCCGCCGCAGGTCGAGGTAACGATAGCGCAGGCGCAGATCCTCCCGCACCGATTCTGAATCTGCCGTAGACACCTGGAAGGGCAAGGGCTTGCGAACGGCATTCAGCAAGTCAATAGAGTCTGCATAGATCTCCACTTCCCCGGTGGGCAGCTTGGGGTTGAGGGATTCCGCCGGACGCTGACTGACCCGTCCGACAATTTTCACCACATACTCGTTGCGCAGCGGGTCGGCCTGGGGATAGGACTCCGGCGTGCGCTCTGGGTCGCTGACGATTTGTACGACCCCGGTGCGGTCGCGCAGGTCAACAAAAATCACGCCCCCATGGTCGCGGCGACGGTCTACCCAACCAAACAGGGTAACGGTGCTGCCAATGTCGCTGGCTCGAAGGGTGCCGCAGTAGTGGGTACGCATAGACTAACGATGGGGGGACGCAAAATTCAAAACCTTTCCATTATCCAGGATAACGGCCAAGCCTGACACGACATTTGGGGGAAAGTAGGCTAAGGCTGAGGTCGTCCGATTTCGCTTCATTTCTCTGAGTCCGTAGTGGTCGCAGGAACTCTTTTATTTTCATGTAGGTCATTGATTAGGCAACCGCCCTCAGCCTATGGTGGCTTATCTGACCCCTTACCCAAGTTAGGTAGACGCAGCGAATCAGAACCCGACAACAGTCGATGATTTTAGGCTGGTTGGGTTCTGCTATTGCGTCACCTATCTTACAAGAGATTAAGGTTTTTCAGCGTTGTGTCAGATAGCCCAGAGCTATGGCCGTTGGCAGGGCGTTAAAAGCGATAGATATCATCAGCAGATAGGGCGTCCATGCTATCTATCTGGAAAAAATCTTGATTTCCCTCCCCCTTGAGCCATGAAAATCTCTTCAGTGATTCATCTAGCCATTTTTTTGACAGGTATCTTGCTTTGTAATAGCACTGCTACTAAGGTCTATTCGGAAACCTATGATTCTCCTGAAAATTCTGCTTTTTTGGCGGAGCAAAACCAGGATTTAGACCAATCCTCTACACCCTTGAGAATTATGCCCTTAGGAGACTCGATTACCTACGGTACTGGTGCAGAAGGAGGCTATCGATCCAGACTATGGGCTGAATTCTTAGCGGAAAACCGTGCTGTAGACTTTGTGGGTTCTCAATCCTATGGCTCGGTCGGTACCGATCTAGATCATGAAGGACATCCCGGTAAAACAATTCAGTTTCTTCGAGAAAATATCGTGAACTGGTTGGGAGCGTCTGACCCGGACGTCATTTTGTTAATGATTGGTACCAACGACATTCTTTACCCAGAAGCCCATGATTTTGCTCAGGCTCCCTATCGAATCGGTGCCCTTATCGATCAAATCACCCTCAATGCCCCTAATGCCAAGCTCCTCGTTGCCTCCGTTTCTCCCCTCGGCGATCCCCTCCGCAACGAACAAGCGATGGGTTTCAATGCTGAAATTGAGGCGGCGGCTAATCGCTATGCTAATCGAGGTCGATCTGTCTATTTTGTGGATATGTCTGAGGCGCTAACTCCGACGGACTTAGTCGATGGCATACATCCCAACGCCGACGGCTACGATAGGGTGGCCCAGACCTGGCATAGCGCTATCTTGGAGGTTTTGGAATAGAGCCATTTTGGCTCGTCTATGGTGTACAAATTGGGGGCACGCAACGCCAGGAAATTGATCCGTCGTTAGCCAAAACTTAGTCCATCAAACGATGGAAAAGGCGATGATCCTGGGAGGATGCATCGCCTATGGGTTGACAGTCGCCTAGACTGTCAGACTTGGAAGGGGTAGACCCTAGGTGCCCACGGTCCAGGAGTTGATGTACAGTTCCTGTTCGGCAGTCAGGGTATCGACTTCGATGCCCATGGCTACCAGTTTCAGGCGGGCGATTTCCTTATCCACCGCTTCGGGGATGGAGTGCAGGCCGGGTTCCAAAGAGCCTTTGTTCTTCACCAGGTATTCGCAGGCCATGGCTTGGTTGGCAAAGCTCATGTCCATCACGGCGCTGGGGTGGCCCTCGGCGGCGGCCAGGTTCACCAGACGGCCTTCGCCGAGGACGATGACCGACTTGCCGCTAGGCAGCAGGTATTGCTGGGTGAAGTTGCGGACTTGCTTCACTTCGCTGGCCATTTCG
The DNA here is from genome assembly GCA_044070495.1 of Spirulina sp. Classification (GTDB taxonomy): domain Bacteria; phylum Cyanobacteriota; class Cyanobacteriia; order Phormidesmidales; family Phormidesmidaceae; genus Nodosilinea. The sequence continues at coordinate 51,359 of JBIPSI010000024.1, forward strand.
CCCAGGGATTGCAGGTCGATTTCGATATCGAAGTGGCCGGAGTTGCAGACCATCGCGCCGTCCTTCATTACCTCGAAGTGCTCACGGCGGATAACGTGCTTGTTGCCGGTGACGGTAATGAACAGGTCGCCCTGGGGAGCGGCCTCAGCCATGGGCATCACTTGAAAGCCGTCCATGGCCGCTTCGATGGCGCGAATGGGGTCGATTTCGGTGACGATCACGTTGCCGCCCATGCCCTTGGCCCGCATGGCGGTACCCTTGCCACACCAGCCGTAGCCTGCCACCACAATGGTCTTCCCGGCCAGCAGCACGTTGGTGGCGCGAATAATGCCGTCGAGGGTGGATTGCCCGGTGCCGTAGCGGTTGTCGAAGAAGTGCTTGGTGTCGGCGTCGTTCACGTTCATGGCGGGGAAGCTCAGTACCCCATCCTTAAACATGGCCCGCAGGCGAACGATGCCCGTCGTGGTTTCTTCGGTGGTGCCGATGATGTCGGAAAGCTGGTCTTTGCGGGTTTGCACCAGGGTAGCTACTACGTCGCTACCGTCGTCAATGATGATGTTGGGACGGTGATCCAGGGCGGTTTGAACGTGGCGGTGGTAGGTGTCGTTGTCTTCGCCCTTGATGGCAAAGACGGGGATGCCGTAGTCGGCCACCAGGCTAGCGGCCACATCGTCTTGGGTAGACAGGGGGTTGCTGGCGATCAGGATGGCATCGGCTCCGGCATTCTTCAGGGCAATGGCCAGGTGGGCGGTTTCCGTGGTGACGTGGCAGCAGGCGGAAATGCGGATGCCAGCCAGGGGCTTCTCCTGGGCAAAGCGATCTTGAATCTGCCGCAGCACGGGCATTTCGCGCCCAGCCCACTCGATCCGCTGCTTGCCCTGGGGAGCTAGCCCGATATCTTTAATGTCGTACTTGAGTTGTAACGTGGTGGTCATAGATTCTATGCCTAGTGAATGTGTCAGCCGATCTCAGGCGGGAACTGGGTTTTGAACCCAATCTAATGGTGAACCGCACCGTCTTGGCCCTCACACCCAGCCCCTCTCCCAGAGGAAGAGAAGCCTTCTTCAAGGTCCCTCTCCCTCTGGGCTACCGCTTATAAACATCTTGTTTTCATGCCGTAAGGCCTTGGGGATCCCCCTAAATCCCCCTTTTCAAGGGGGACTTTGACTCTGGTTCCCCCCTTTTCAAGGGGGGCTAGGGGAGATCAACCTTGGGCATCAAGCGGAATAGAAACCTATGTATAAGCAGTAGCCCTCTGGGAGAGGGATTTAGGGTGAGGGATCAGCCTTCTTAGCTTAACGGAAATTTACCCAGGATACTGCCTCGACCGCACCTCCTCACAGAACTGCTGGGCGGCCTCAATAGCCTGCTGCCGCAGGTTGGCGTAGGCCTTGGCGAAGGGCGGTTGCCAGGGGGAAAGGCCCAGCACATCGGCGGTGACGAGCACTTGCCCAGTACAGTGGGGGCCAGCGCCAATGCCAATGGTAGGAATGGTGAGGGTGTCGCTGATGCGTTGGGCTAGGTCGGCGGGGATGTGCTCTAGCACCAAGGAAAAGGCTCCGGCCTGCTCTAGGGCTTTAGCTTCAGCGAGAATGCGGTCGGCTTCGGCTGCGGTTTTGCCCTGTTTACGAAAGCCGCCAAACTGATTCACCGACTGCGGCGTTAGTCCCACATGGGCCATGACCGGAATGCCCCACTGCACCAAACTGTGCACCCGTTCCACCACCGCTGGATGGCCCCCTTCAATTTTGACCGCTTGGGCGGCGGATTCTTTTAAAATGCGTCCCGCCGAGCGAATCGTTTCTTCCAGGCTGGGCTGGTAGCTGAGGAAGGGTAAGTCCACCACTAGTAGCGCCCTTTGGACTCCCCGCCGTGCCGCCTTGGCGCAGATCAGCATATCCTCCAGAGTCAGGGGTAACGTCGTGTCGTAGCCCAGGGCCACCATGGCGAGGGAGTCGCCCACCAGCACCATATCCGCCCCAGCCTGGTCGGCAATGTGGCCTGAGGTCACATCCCAAGCCGTTAGCACCACCAGGGGCGAGGCTCCCTGCCGCTGCTTCCAGGTTGCCACTTGAGAAACACTCACTGCCATCGTTGCCGCCTCAGAACGTTCATACTGTCATTGCATCCCCCCAAATTATCCCTGGCCACGGGGTCGCCCGGAGATGATTCGTCGTTATTCCCACCCAGGCAGAAATCCAGGGAATTGAACGCTCACTTATACTAAATCGTGATTGATGCCCCCCGTTTGGCAGGGCAGCGAGATCCTGCCCCTGCCGTCAACCCTACCTTGCCGCCCTGCTCCTGGTTGCCCATGACCCCTGTGCCGCCCAACCCTACCTCTGCCGGTGGAGCCAGCCCCGCCCAACCCGCCGCCCCGCCTTCGACAGCTCCCGACCCAGCGTCACCGCCGCTCTCGCCTGCCAACTCGCCTAGCCTAGGTGAGGAGCCGCTTTCCGTTAGCGACCCCACCATCGCGCCAGTTAGTTTCTTAGCATCCGCCAATGCGGTGACCCTGGTGGCGGTGGCGGTCATTTTTATGGGGTTGATTGTCGATAGCGTATGGTTGATTTTGGCGGGTTCCCTGGTGGCTACGGTGGTTTCGCTGCGGTTGATGTGGCCTGTCTTTGCGGAAATTCTGGCGGAGCTTTCCCCCCGGCAGCAGTCCCTCGTCATTTCTATCCCCAGCGTGCTGATTGGCCTGTTTGGGCTGATGCGAATTACCGGAATTAACCGCGCCATCCTCACCTGGGGGCTGACCTTGCGCTGGGATGTGCTGGGGGCACTGGGGGATTTTTTGGGGGCGATTGGCCAGATTTTCATTGCCTTTTTGGCCCTGTTTGTGGCTTGGCGGCAGTACGTCATTTCCCGCGATTTGACCCTACAGCAAAACCTGATTACCCAGCAGCAAACCATCGATGCCTACTTCCAGGGCATTTCTGACCTAGTGCTGGATGACGAAGGCTTGCTGGAGGACTGGCCCCAGGAGCGCATCATTGCCGAGGCTCGCACCGCCGCCATTCTCAGCAGCGTCGATGCCGGGGGCAAAGCCAAGGTGATTCGCTTCCTCTCCCGTTCTCGACTGCTGACGCCCCTCAAGCGCGATAACCGTTTGGGGCGGGCCATTCTTGACGGGCGGGGCGGCTACGAAGAAGACCGTCCCCAGGGCACCCGCGTCATTGACTTGGGGGCGATGCTGGCCATGGCGGATTTGCACGGCACCGACCTGCGCTGGGCCGACCTCAGTGAGGCCAACCTAATTCGCGCCAACCTGCAAGGGTGTGACCTGGTGAAAACCAACTTTTCCCGCGCCATCCTCTGCGATGCCGACCTCTCTGGGGCCGATCTGATGGGCACGGTCTTGTTCTACGGCGATGTCAAAACCGCCACCCCCCGCACTCGCACCGGAATGGCTGACTATGCCACCGGGGCCAACACCGGGGCCGTGGTGGAAGGGATCAATCTCACGAACGTTGAACGCCTTTCCGAGGAACAGCGCTGGTATTGCTGCGCCTGGGGTGGTTCGCTCACCCGCGCCACAGTGCCGGGGGGCTGCGGAGATATTCCGAACCTATTGGGCCGTTAGTTAAAACCCGTTGACAACGGTCAATATCGCCACGCTCAGGCCACCGATCTAGAATTGCTCATCTAGAATTGCTCACCTAAAATGGAGCGACGTACAATTGAGTCGCACCGTCGATGGAGGCTAGCGATGGTACAGACCCCCACAAAATTCCTGACCCTAGAGGAATTTTTGCACCAGCCTGAAACCGAACCCGCCAGCGAATATATCGATGGCCTTGTCCTGCAAAAGCCCATGCCCCAGGGAGAACACAGCGCCATTCAAACCGAGTTAGCTCCCGCCATTAATCAGGTGGTGAAGCCTCCCCAGGTTGCACGGGCCTTTACCGAACTGCGTTGTACCTTTGGTGGGCGTTCCATTGTTCCAGATATCAGTGTGTTCCAGTGGCCGCGCATTCCCCGCCGAGACAATGGCAGCATCGAGAACGTCTTTGCCCTCGCCCCCGATTGGATGATCGAAATTCTATCGCCCGACCAAAGCCAAACAAGGGTGACCAAAAATATTCTGCATAGCCTCGATCACGGCACCCAAATGGGTTGGCTGATCGATCCATCCGAGCGATCCGTTTTCGTCTACTGGCCCGATCAAGCCACCTTGGTTTACGACCAACCCCAGGCCGAGCTTCCCGTCCCGGCCTTTGCTCAGGGCTTTACCCTATCCGTAGAACGGCTGTTCAGTTGGCTGTTGGCATAACCCGCCTATCGCTTGCGCCAGGGCCAGCGGGTGCCCATTTCCGTTGCGGCTGACCAAAACAAATACAGCACAAACAAGACAATACCTATTAGGAAAGGAACGATATCGTCAGGCATAATCCGACCAGGCATGGACATGGATACAGCATTCATGATGGTATTTGTTTCAACGACACAATTCTTTGAATTTCAATCTTGGATTGCTATTTTGGAATCTTTATCTATATGGGCCTCAATTTCCTAATAAGTGACTGAATTGATTTAGTCAATTTCCTTAGGATCTTAAAGATACTTAGCAAATGTTTTAGGTCGGAGTTATCTTTTCACGAAAACTATAATGAATTCCTTAAAACTTAATCTTTTCCCATGGATCCATCGGATAATGGCCACCATGGACAATGTAAAGCACCCACACACAAGAGTATATTTAGCATGGATGAAATGATGACCGCTCCCCGTGGCAAATGTCCGGTGATGCATGGTGCCGTTACCACCCCCAGTATGGCCCAGATGGACTGGTGGCCCAAGGCGCTGAACCTCGATATTTTAAGCCAGCATGATCGCAAAACGAATCCCCTAGGGGCCGATTTTAACTATCGGGAGGAAGTTCAGAAGCTTGATGTCGCCGCCCTCAAACAAGACCTGCACGCCCTGATGACCAACAGCCAACCCTGGTGGCCAGCGGATTGGGGCCACTATGGCGGGCTGATGATTCGCATGACCTGGCACGCGGCGGGCACCTATCGCATTGCCGATGGGCGGGGCGGGGCAGGCACAGGCAATCAGCGGTTTGCGCCGATTAATTCCTGGCCAGATAATGTCAATTTGGATAAGGCCCGTCGGCTGTTGTGGCCGATTAAAAAGAAGTATGGCAACCAACTCAGTTGGGCCGATTTGATCGCCTACGCAGGCACCATGGCCTACGAATCCATGGGTCTAAAAACCTTTGGCTTTGCTTTTGGTCGGGAAGATATTTGGCACCCTGAAAAGGATATTTACTGGGGGTCTGAAAAGGAATGGCTGGCCCCCAGCGACAATCCCCACAGCCGCTATTCTGGCGAACGGGATCTCGACAATCCCCTGGCAGCGGTGATGATGGGGCTGATCTATGTGAACCCCGAAGGTGTGGATGGGAATCCTGATCCCCTGAAGACCGCCCATGATGTGCGGATCACCTTTGCCCGCATGGCCATGAACGATGAGGAAACCGTGGCCCTCACCGCTGGGGGGCATACCGTGGGCAAGTGCCACGGCAACGGCGATGCGGCCTTGCTGGGGGCCGAACCGGAGGCCGCCGATGTGGAGGAACAGGGCCTCGGCTGGCACAACACCACCCGGCGGGGTATTGGTCGCGATACCGTCACCAGCGGCATTGAGGGCGCTTGGACGACCTACCCCACCCAGTGGGACAACGGCTATTTCCGGCTGCTGCTGACCTACGATTGGGAACTGAAAAAGAGTCCGGCGGGGGCTTGGCAGTGGGAACCGATCAACATCAAGGAAGAGGATAAGCCCGTGGATGTGGAGGATCCCTCCATCCGCCTCAACCCGATCATGACCGACGCCGACATGGCGATGAAGATGGATCCGGAGTACCGCCAGATTTCCGAGCGGTTTTATCAAGATCCGGCCTACTTTTCGGAGGTCTTTGCGCGGGCTTGGTTCAAGCTCACCCACCGGGATATGGGGCCAAAGGCACGGTACATCGGCCCCGATGTGCCCCAGGAAGACCTGATTTGGCAAGATCCGGTTCCCGCTGGCAATGCCCACTACGACGTGCAGGCGGTGAAGGATCGGATCGCTGCCAGTGGTCTCAGCATCCGCGAGATGGTGTGTACCGCCTGGGATAGCGCCCGGACGTTCCGGGGTTCCGACAAGCGCGGTGGAGCCAACGGTGCCCGGATTCGCCTTGCGCCCCAGAAAGACTGGGTGGGCAACGAGCCGGAGCAATTGGCTAGGGTGCTGACGGTGCTGGAGGGCATCGCTGCCGAAACCGGGGCCAGCGTGGCCGATGTGATTGTTCTCGCCGGGAATGTCGGCCTTGAGCAAGCGGCCAAGGCGGCTGGGGTGGATATCACCGTGCCCTTTGCCCCTGGTCGAGGCGATGCCACGGACGCTATGACCGACGCCGAATCCTTCGAGCCGCTGGAACCCGTCCACGATGGCTACCGCAACTGGCTCAAAAAAGATTACGCTGTGCAGCCCGAAGAATTGCTGCTCGACCGCACCCAATTGATGGGGGTGACCGCCCCAGAAATGACCGTTTTAGTCGGTGGAATGCGCGTTTTGGGTACCAACCACGGCAACACCAAGCACGGCGTTTTCACCGACCGGGAAGGGGCGCTAACCAACGACTTCTTCGTCAACTTGACGGACATGAACTACCTGTGGAAGCCCGCTGGCAACAACCTGTACGAGATCTGCGACCGCCAAACGGGGCAGACCAAGTGGACGGCGACACGGGTAGATCTGGTCTTCGGGTCTAACGCCATCCTGCGAGCCTACGCCGAGGTCTATGCCCAGGACGACAGCCACGGGAAGTTTGTGCAAGACTTCGTGGCTGCTTGGACGAAGGTGATGAACGCCGACCGCTTTGATCTGGCCTAGCTCCCATAGCCAAGCCCTTACAGCAAAAAAGCTGGTTGACTGGCAGAACTTGTCTGCACCCAGATTCGTCAAAGGGTCAGGAGACCTGACCCCTACATGATCCGAATGCGGTAGGGGCGCGGTAACCGCGTCCGGCGCAGAATCCTTTGTCAGTCAACTAGCTCGAAAACAATCTACGATTCTGGTGAGCCTGTATTGGGAGTAGCGACGGGCTGGCCAATGCGGGGTTCTGTACCCGCCAAAAGCCGCTGAATATTGCCCCGGTGGCGCAGAATCACATAGCCACCGCCCACCAAGGACAACAGGGTATAGGCCAAGGGTTGGCCGGTGACCACCATCAGAATCACCGCCGCCACCGCCGCCAGCATGGAACCCAAAGACACTATGCGACTGATGCCCAGGGTGAGGCCAAAGACCCCCAACGCACCTAGGGCCACGGGCCACGCCATCGCTAGCAGCACGCCTAGCCCCGACGCCACGGACTTTCCGCCCGTAAAGCCCAGCCACACCGAGCGGCTGTGGCCCAGAAGCGCCATTAATCCCGCCAGCATATCCACCCAGGGTTGGGCCAGAACCCAGCCATCCCCGCCAAGACGGGCTAGAAGCACCGGAAAGAGCCACTGGGCCAGCCACACGGCGACACTGCCCTTCAGCAAATCCACCACAAACACCGCCAGGGCAGGGCCTTTGCCCACGGTACGCAGCACATTGGTAGCCCCGGTGCCGCCGGAACCATAGTCGCGGATGTCCATGCCCTTCAGGGCTTTGACCAGGAGATAGCCCGTGGGGAAGGATCCCAACAAATAGGCAAGTCCTAAAATGCCGACCAGTGCCATGATTGCCAATGCCCTCAGCCCTCAAACCGCTCATCAGTAACAGTTTAGGGCGAAAGGTAGGGCTTAGGTCGGGGTTTTACAAAAGGGCTGTTTGGGGGATGGCGGGATGGCGGGATAGTGGGATGGGGGGATAGGGTTAGAGTAGGGCAGGGGCGGAACGTAGGGCGTCGAGGTCAATCTGTTGCAGTTGGGCGTAGGCGTTGTCGATGGTGCGTTGGCCGCGCAAAAATCCGGTGTTGGCGGCGGGGCAGAGGTGGGCTAGGGTGTCTGGGCTAAAGCGGGTTTTGAGGGCTTCGACTTGGCGCAGGTGGCGGGGCCAATGGAAGGTTTTGGAAAAGCGCAGGGGTTCGGGTTGGCCCTGGCGGTTGGGCAGCAGGTGCCGTCCGGTGAAGAGTACGCCGCCGTAGCGTTCGCAATACACACAGGCGGAACCGGGGGAGTACCCAGGCGTCCACAGGGCTTCAATTTGGGGGGCAAACCTAAAGTTTTGTTGAAAAACGGTTTTGGGATGGTCGGGCAGTAGATAGGCTTCCTGCTCTTGGATGACCACCTCACAACCGAGGTGTTTTTGCAGGGCCGCTGCTTTGCCGATGGCCGTTCTGTGGGTAATCACCAGCCACCGTACGCCGCCCTGTTCGGCCAGAAATTGCCGAGTCGTTTCATCCCACGGCGGGGTATCGATTAGGAGATTTTGCGGAGATCCCTCGGAGTCGTTATCTACAATAAAGTAGGCGGTTCCTCCCAAGGTGTCTCGGTTGGGCGCGAAGGCGTAGATGGTTTCAAAGACGGGACGCGGCGGTTTAGAAGCCGTAGATGACGGGGAGAAAGCCATAGGACGCGATAGGATTTGACTCGGTGGCGGTGGTTAGGAACCGCAGGATATCGGTAATGGCGGTATCCAAATAGCGGCGGCAGGGGTGATGTCAGGATGCTGATCTTAGCGGTTGTTGAACCCCTTTTCCAAATCCTAGCTTGGCTTTACGGCCCGATGCCCCTAGGCCATCTGCCTCTCATCTGGCAGTTCTCGATCAGTCACGTTTCAATCAGTCAGTTCCCGATAGATCAGTTGCCCCTACTGCGAACGGGTTGCCCCCTACTGTGAATGGTTAATTGTCCATGCTTGTGTTTTGGGTTTTGTTGCTGCTGCTGGGTCTGTTCACCTTTGCCACGGTTCAGCAAAGTGTGGGAGCCATCACTCGCACCCCCGTTTGGCTGCTGTGGCTGGTGATGATGATGCCCGCTCTGGTGTTGGCGGGTTGGGCGTTGGTTCAAGGCCCAGAAAAGCCGCTGCCCCTAGGGGTGTTGTTGGGGCTGTTTCTACTGTGCCCCCTGCTGTATTGGGGGTTGGTGCAGTGGGGCCGCAAACCTTCGGTACCTGGGTCTCCTACCGCCGCCACTACGGCCCAATCTTCGGCTGAATCCCCGCCAGAGTCTACACCCCCCGCCGTCACGCCGCCCAAGCCCCCCCTACGCCCCATCGACAAGGAGGAAGAAACCGCCCTGCAAGGTTGTTTTCCCTGGTCGGTCTATTATCTGCAAAACATCGAATATCTGCCCCAGGCGATGATCTGCCGAGGGCAACTGCGCACCTCCCCCACAGAAGCCTACGAAACGGTGAAGGAGAATGTGCGGCGGCAGTTTGGCGACCGCTTTTTGGTGATTTTCCAGGAGGGAATGCAGGGAAAACCTGTTTTTGCCCTGGTGCCCAATCCCCAAGCCCAGGCCCAGGCCCAAGAAAAATCTAAAGCCCTGACCCGACCGGGCCTTGCCCTAGGGCTGTTGATCATTACCTTGCTAACCACTACCTCCGCCGGGGCCAGGCTTATGGGCCTCACCGAAGCCCAGCGACAGGCCGATCCCAGTCTGATTTGGCAAGGATTACCCTACGCCCTCGCCCTGATGGTGATCCTGGGTTGCCACGAGATGGGTCATTACCTCACCGCCCGCCGCTACCGGATGGACGCCACCCTGCCCTACTTCATTCCTTTTCCCTTGTTCCTGGGCACCTTTGGGGCGTTCATTCAATTGCGTTCTCCGGTGCCCCATCGACGAGCCTTGTTTGATGTGGGCATTGCTGGCCCCTTGGCGGGCTTGGTGGTCACCCTACCGCTGCTGATCTGGGGCTTAACCCAGTCCACCGTCGTTCCCATCCCCGAAAGCGGATCTAGCCTGCTCAGCTTTGAGGCCATCAATCCCACGGCCTCGGTGATGCTGGCCCTGTTAATTAAGCTGACCCTGGGTGCCCAGGTGGGCCTAGAACAGGCGGTTTATCTGCACCCCGTTGCGATTGCAGGCTGTCTGGGGCTGGTGGTAACGGCCCTCAACCTCATGCCCGTGGGCCAACTGGATGGTGGTCATATCGTCCATGCCATGTATGGCCAACGCGCCGGGGCGATTATCGGCCAAGTGGCGCGGCTGCTGGTGTTGATGCTGGCCTTTGTCCATTCTGAACTGCTGATCTGGGCAATTCTGCTGTTCTTTATTCCAGCGGTCGATCAACCCGCCCTCAACGACATCAGCGAGCTCGACAGCCGCCGCGACCTCCTCGGACTGCTGGCCCTGGCCCTGCTGGTGTTGATCGTGCTGCCCCTGCCTGGGCCCTTTGCCCGCCTACTGTTCTAGGCTTTCTAAGCTGATCCCTGCCTCCAACGGCCACCCGTGAGATTTCGTCTGTTAAAGGCCACGGCGGATTCCATACCCTTCACCCCTGTGGCCTTTTCTCCAAGGCAGTGCAGATTCGGTAAAGCTCGCTATACTGGGCGGCGATATCGTTGCAGACCGTGGTGTCAGGAGCCGTAATGAGCCAAGACCTTACCCAGTGGATCGCCGAGGTGCGTACCCTCCAGCGCCAATTGGCCGATACTCGCCACGAGTGTGACCAAGCCCATAACAGTGCCGCCAACTGGCGACGGCTCTACGAAAACGAAGCCCGCCAGCGCCGCCAAGAGGCCGAACAACACCAGGTCCAAATGGCAGACATGGCCCAGCGCCTTCTAGAACAGGCGCAAGCTCACCGTGAGGCCCAAACCTTAGTTGAGGGTCTTGGACAGGCGAATTCCCTCACCGACCTGCAAACTCAGCTTACGGCTCTAGTGCAGCGCTGCCAGCGGCTCACGGAATCCCTGGAGGCCGAGCGCCGCGCCCATGCCCACACCCGGCAATCCTTGACGGCAGCCCTCGGCGATACCTTTGACAGGCTGAAACTAGATCGCACCCTAGCCGTGCAGACTTCCTCCGGTGCGGCTCATCGGTCATCCCATTGACCTCACACCACCGAGGCCAGTGAACAGGCTTCAGTGACGTCTCGTTAACTGAAGCAACCTGTTCTCTGGATCAACAACAGGCCTCGGCAGGATCCCCCGCCGAGGCTCCGTCCTGGAGCCTTGTCCAGCGGAGAAAACTGGCACAGTGGGTTCAATATACTACTCTTAGGTTATATAATAAAGTCTTAATCTTTAGCCTTGACTCACCCTGCGTCTCTCTATGGTTTCTTCCTCCCCTGCCCACACCTCGGCTGTCTCCAGTCCCCCGGCGAGTGATTGTCGTTTCATGCAGCTTCCGCCGGAAACCCTGCACCTTGTGGCAGACTTCTTCAAAGTCTTGTCTGAAGCCAGCCGACTGCAAATTATGTGTGCGCTGAAGGCTGGCCCCAAAAATGTGTCAGAGATTATTGAGGTCACAGGGCTAGGGCAGGCCAATGTCTCTAAGCACCTTAAAATTCTGGCCCAGGCGGGTGTGGTGACCCGACAGCAGCAGGGCGTTTGTGTGTACTATCAAATCGCCAACGCCTTTGTCTTCGATCTTTGCGAACTGGTGTGCGATTCCCTGTCGGTTCAGGTGCAGCGGCAGTCCGAAAAAATTGCGGGTCTAGAGGTTTTCCGCCAACCCCTGGCGTAATGACCGGCTAGATTGGCGACCTGTCAGTCAATCGCCAATCCTAGATCTAATCCCTTTAGAACAACCATCTGAGCGCTCGCCGTAGCGGGTAGGATGATTGCTCTGCGGCATTTTATATGAAATCCGAATCAGAAACCCCCAATACCCAACCTGACAAACGATAGGGGCGATGGAGGGGGCAGACGCCTACTGCACCACGTCCATGATTTTGAACATGGGCAGGTACATGGAGACCAGAATTGACCCCACCATCCCCCCTAGCACCACAATCATGATCGGCTCCATAATGCTGGTGAGGGACTTTACGGCCTGCTCTACTTCATCCTCATAGAAGTCGGCCACCTTCATCAACATGCCGTCTAGTTCCCCGGTTTCTTCGCCAATGCTAATCATCTGAATGGCCATGGTGGGGAAAACGCCATATTTTTGTAGGGCGATGCTAATCATGCCGCCCGTTTGCACATCCTTGCGGGCCTCGTCTACGGCCTCGGAAATAATTTGGTTGCCTGCGGTGTCACGAACGATTTCTAGGGAAGTCAGAATCGGTACACCCGCTTTGGAGAGAGAACCAAAGGTGCGGCAGAAACGGGCGGTGGCGGTTTTTTGAATCAGGTCGCCAAACAGGGGCATTTTGAGGGCAAGGCGGTCGATGGTGCGACGACCGTTGAGGGTGGCATAGTAGCGCTTAAAGGCAAAGCTAGAGGAAAAGCCAATCGCAATCATCAGCACCCAGTTTAGGGGTTTGCGTAAAAAGGCACTGATGAGCAGCATCATCTGGGTAAAGACAGGTAGTTCCGCATCCATTTGCTCGAACATGTCGGCAAAGATGGGCAGCAGGAACATAGTCATGGCCACAAAGATGGTGACGGCCAAAATGCCCACCACTACCGGATAGGTCATGGCGGATTTAATCTGGTTCTGCAAGCGGTTAAGGTCTTCCAGCAGCTTAGCCAGACGGTTCAGTACTTCGTCCAGCACACCACCGACTTCCCCTGCCTGCACTAGGGCTACATAGAGGTTGTCAAAGCAGGCGGGGTGCTTGCGCATGGCGTCCGATAGGTTGGTGCCCTGCTGTACGTCGGCGTTGATCGCCAGTAGCGCCTGCTTGAGTTTGGGGTTGGTGCAGTCGTCGGCCAGCACCCCCAGGCCTCGCACCAGGGCTACCCCGGCATTCACTAGGGCCGCAAACTGACGGGAGAAAATCGCCTTGTCTTTGACCGTCACCTTGGTCATCGACGTGGAGATGGACTCCAGGCTGAAGTTGAAGCCCTTTTCCTCCTTAATGTCTAGGACAAACAGGCCCTGATCCTTCAGCAGGATGCGGGCATCGTTGGGGGTTTCGGCGGAAATCCGTTCTTTCCGCTGGCTTCCGGAGGCATCGCGACCAATGGCAACGTAGGTAGGCATGGCTCAAGGGCTCAAGGAGGTTGAGGAAATTATAGCGAGGGATTCAGGATGCAGACCCAGGCGTGATCGGCATCCTGGTCTGGAGCGTTAGCGCCGACCGGCCCCGGCGGCGGCAGGGGCCGGCCCCAGCAGACGCTGGAGTTCGTCGGGCTTGGAGGTCTTGGACATGGCCGCTTCAAAGGAGATAGTTCCGGCCTTATAGAGGTCTGACAGCACTTTCTCTAGGGTCTGCATCCCCACTTTGCCCCCGGTTTGGATGGCCCCGTAGATCTGGGCAGTTTTGCCTTCCCGGATCATGTTGGCGATGGCGGGGGTAATCACCATGATTTCCTGGGCCATCACCCGACCATACTCGCCGGGTTTGACGTTGGCCTTGGGCACCAGGGTTTGGCTCAGCACCGCCACCAGGGAACCGGAAAGCTGTACCCGCACCTGCTGCTGTTGCTCTGGGGGGAACACGTCAATCATGCGGTCTACGGTTTGGGCGGCGGAACTGGTGTGCAGGGTGCCAAACACCAGGTGGCCCGTTTCTGCCGCCGAGATGGCCAGGGAGATGGTTTCTAGGTCACGCATTTCCCCCACCAGAATTACGTCGGGGTCTTCCCGTAGGGCGGCGCGGAGGGCGTTGGCAAAACTCTTGGTGTCTTCGCCAATTTGGCGCTGGTGAATCAGGCTTTTAATCGGCTCGTAGACAAACTCAATCGGGTCTTCCACGGTGAGAATGTGCTCAGGCCGGGTGAGGTTAATGTTGTTGATCATCGAGGCCAGGGTGGTGGATTTCCCGGAACCCGTTGGCCCCGTCACCAGGATTAAACCACGGGGTTTCTCGGCGAGTTCGTGGACGATGGGGGGCAGCCCCAATACCTCCATGCTCGGAATTTTGGAGCTAAGGGCCCGTAGACAGGCGGCGTAGGTGCCCCGGTCTTTGTAGACGTTGACCCGGAACCGGGCCAGTCCTTTCACCCCGTAGGAACAATCCAGCTCCCAGGTTTGCTCCAGTTGCTTCCGCTGGCTATTGTTCAACATGCTGAAGATCAGCCGCTGACAGGACTCTGACGTCATCGGCTCGTGTTCGGTGGGGGTCAGCTTGCCGCTAATGCGGATGTAGGGAGGCAACCCCGCCGACAGGTGCAGGTCAGACCCCCCTCGCTCAATTACCTCTTCCATCAAATCTTCAATCATCAATTCCATGGGATTACCTCTGTCTGGAGAGAACGAAAAAACGAGAAACCACAAGCGGGTTCGCTGACGTCGATGCCCGGAAAGCTACTATCAGTTTGCCCACCGGGGTGGGTCGTACGGTCACATCAACGTAAAACTTAGTAACCCAAGGAGGCCATTCGGACTAGTCCTTAGGGCATCGAGAGGGTGTTTACAAGACGGCTGACGCCAGGCCGCCTATTCGGCAAAGCGAGGCGTGAGACAGTAGGGACAGTCTAGCCACTCCTGCTGAAGTTCGGCGCTACAGCAGCTACAGGTGAGGGAGGCCTTGCGCTTGGCCTTCAGTTCGGCCTCGAGTCCGGTGTCGGTGAAGGTCACCCGTTCTACCTCGTCTAGGGTGGTGTACCCCTGACGCACTAGGGAGAGGCTATAGGCCAGCAGGGTCTGCATCCCCTCCTCCACGGCAGCTTCCTTAATCACCTCCGTGGGTGCTCCCTCAGAAATCAACTTCTGGATGCGCTCGGTAACCCGCAGTACCTCATAGACCCCGACCCGACCCTTGTAGCCGCCCCCTTGGCAGGTGGGGCACAGGGTATTTTGGGCCCGGGCCTCGGAGATCTGCTCAACGGAGAGGGTGTTGGACTTGTAGAAGGTGACTTCGCCATCGGCGGAGGCGCTAAGACCAAAGTGGGCGAGTTCATCCACGGTAGGCTGGTAGGCAATGCGGCAGTCTCCGCAGACTCGCCGCAGCAGGCGCTGGGCCAGTACCCCAATCAGGGCGCTGGAGACCATGAAGGACTCCACCCCCATTTCGTCGAGGCGGGCAATGGCCCCGGCGGCGTCGTTGGTGTGCAGGGTGGTGAGCACCATGTGCCCGGTCAGGGCGGCCTCGATGGCGGTTTTAGCGGTTTCTCGGTCGCGGGTTTCCCCCACCAGAATCACGTCCGGATCCTGGCGCAAAAAGGCCCGCAGGATAGCGGAAAAGTCCATGCCCTTTTCCCGAATCACCTGTACCTGGGTGAGGCCCTCCAGGGTATATTCAATCGGGTCTTCAGCGGTGCTGATGTTGATGCCGGGATCATTGCGTTCCGACAGCACCGAATAGAGGGTGGTGGTTTTACCGGAACCCGTTGGCCCCGTTACCAGCAGCAGACCAAAGGGGCGGGCCGCCATTTCCTGCACAATTTTCAGGGAGGGGGGATCGGTGATCAGCTTGTCTAGCCCCAGTTGGGTAACGGAGTTATCCAGGATCCGCAGTACCACCTTTTCGCCGCAGCGACTGGGTAGGGTGTTGACCCGAAAGTCTACCTTGCGACCTTGAAATACCCGCCGAATCCGGCCATCCTGGGGCGCTCGACGCTCGGCGATGTCTAGATCGGAAATAATCTTGAAGCGAGCGGTTACCGCTGGGATGATTTTCTTTGGCATTCGGGGCAGGGCTTCCTTCAACACCCCGTCTTTGCGGAAGCGCACCCGCAGGTATTCCTCCTGGGGCTCGATGTGAATATCGGAAACGCCCTCTTGCAGCGCCTTCACCAGAATTTTGTTGACCAGGGCAATCACCGGAGCCGCCCCTGCATCCTTGAGGGCTTCGCCGAGGTCGGCCTCTTCGTCGATGACGTCTTCTAGGTCGCCACCGCCGTAATCCAGTTCTTCAAGGCTGGTGCGCACGTCAACGGCGGCATCCAGTTCCTCCTTCTTCTGGCGGGCTACGGCCTCATCGAGGTAGGTGGAAATGATCCGCTGGAAGTCTTCAACGGTGATCACCATGCGCCGCAGGGCCAGGTTGCGGGGCCGCAGAATGCGGTTGAGGTCGTCCTGGGCCTCCAGGTTTTCGGGATCGACCATGGCCACCAGCACCGAGGGATGATCCCCATCGTCCTGGGACAGAGGCACTAACCGATGGCGACGACACACATCCACGGAAATTAGGCTATCGATCAAGCCGCTGACCTGGGCCGCCGAAATATCGTTGAGCTCCGGATCGAGGGACTCGACCCCGTAGAGAATTTTAAGCTCGAAGAGCTGCTGCTTTTTATACTGCCGCAGCAGTTCAGGGGAAAGCTGCTGTCCCGTCAACGACTCCAGCACATCGGTTAAGGCTTGCCCCGTCTTGCGGCTTTCAGCGAGAGCCTTTTGCATTTGCTCCGAGTCTACGTAGCCCGATTGGATCAGCTTATTGCCAAAGGGCGAAAAGCTCCGTTGAAGAACAAGTGCCCGTCGAGACGAAGAAGAGTTAGTCATAGTGCCGATGCCAACACAGAGGAATTGCAAACATATCGATCAAAGGCGTCCCCGTTGCGACCGAACCAACGGCTACCGAGGTAGCAGCCCCAGGCCAGAACCGCCGTCAATCCCCTGGGAACAGAGCCGAGCCGCCAAGGGCACCGACGCTAACCGTTCAGAGATATCAAGCCGATAGTGAAAAATAGCCAAACCTACACCCTCGTAGTCTCGATGATACTCCCATCCCTTTTATCTGCGCCACGACGGCTAACCTGGAGAATGCTCCGCACTAGTTCCTAGCCCCAGGCCAGGGAGGATTCGCCGCCTAGAGGGCTTACTTTCCTATAAAGCCCTGACAACCGACCTATCCGCTCGGATTGTTACGTAACTTAAGCTAAGCCCCTGTCTAGGGGAATGGGGCCGCAGCGGGCCGCAGCCATGGAGCAGGTCTTAGCAGACTATGAAGGAAACTATGCCGTTTGCGGTCTCCTTGAGTAAGATAAGCTTGAGCCTAGTACTGGGTTATGTTCATTAAGTAGTCAGGTTACGAGATTGGCATGGTAGAGGAACAGCATCAAGCGGATATCCCTGAAGCGACGCCTGCCGCCGAGGGCGTGGAGGAACTCCATGAAGAGGACGCGGTCATCGATATTGATTTCGATCAGGCCCTCGATGGCCTAGAGGCGGAACTCAAGGCTGAGGATTCTGTTGGGGAATCTGCGGTGGCCTCTGGAGTCGAGGTCGCTCGTCTTGAACAGCGGATTGCGGATCTTAAAGCCCAGCTTGAGGAGCAGTCGAACCAGGCCATTCGTATTGCGGCGGACTTTGAAAACTACCGCAAGCGCACGATGCGGGAAAAGGAAGAACTCGACGCCCAAGTCAAGGGAAACACAATCATCGAACTACTGCCCGTCGTGGATAACTTTGAACGGGCCAGATCCCAGATTAAGCCCCAAACCGAAGCCGAGATGACCATCCACAAGAGTTATCAAAGCGTCTACAAACAACTGGTGGACTCGCTCAAACGGCTCGGTGTCTCGGTGTTGCGGGCGGAGGGCCAAGCCTTTGATCCCCAACTCCACGAAGCAGTGATGCGAGAGCCCACCGCCGATCACCCCGAAGGTACTGTGATTGAGGAGTTCGTGCGGGGCTATCAACTAGGGGATCGGGTGCTGCGGTATGCCATGGTGAAAGTCGCGGCTCCGCCAGAGGAGGATAGCGCCACCGATCCAGAGATGGCCGAGTAGGGGATCACTGGAAGCTAAGGGTTAAGGGGCCAATGCCATCCACCTCGTCCACGATTGCGATGAGATTTGCCTAAGGACGATATTTTTTCAACCCAAGGGGGGCACGTTAAATAAGAGTTGGCCAGAGTCAAGTTCACCTTAGATGACACGCTAGCCAACCAGGAGCCACGCAGTCACTTTGTTCAACACCACGGGCTATGGGAAAAGTAATCGGCATCGATCTAGGGACGACGAATAGCTGTGTTGCCGTCCTTGAAGGCGGCAAGCCAGTGGTCATTACCAGCACCGAAGGGGGGCGAACCGTGCCCAGTATGGTGGGGTTTGGCAAGGGCGGCGAACGGCTGGTGGGTCAACTGGCCAAGCGGCAGGCGGTGACCAATGCCGAAAACACGGTCTACAGCATCAAACGCTTTATCGGGCGACGCTGGGACGACACCGTGGCCGAGCGCAGCCGCGTCCCCTATGCCTGCGTTAGCGGTCGGGATCAAACCGTGGATGTGCAAATTCGCGGCAAGACCTACACGCCCCAGGAAATCTCGGCCATGATCCTGCAAAAGCTGAAGCAGGACGCCGAAGCCTACCTGGGCACCGAGGTTACCCAAGCGGTGATTACCGTCCCGGCCTACTTTACCGATGCCCAGCGTCAGGCCACCAAGGATGCGGGCACTATTGCTGGCCTAGAGGTGCTGCGGATTATTAACGAGCCCACCGCCGCCGCCCTGTCCTACGGCTTGGATAAGCAGGATCAAGATCAAACGGTCTTGGTGTTCGACCTTGGGGGCGGCACCTTTGATGTCTCCATTCTTCAGTTGGGGGATGGGGTATTTGAGGTGAAGGCTACGGCAGGCAACAACCACCTGGGCGGCGATGACTTCGATAACTGCATTGTCGATTGGCTGCTAGAGTCCTTCCGCAGTCAGGAGGGCATCGATCTCTCTACCGACCGTATGGCCCTCCAGCGCATCCGTGAAGCCGCCGAGAAGGCCAAAATCGAGTTGTCTAACATGGCCTCCACCTCCATCAACCTGCCCTTCATCACGGCGGATGAAACGGGACCAAAACACCTAGAGATGGGCCTGAACCGATCCCAGTTTGAGCAGCTTGCCGCTGACCTAGTGAAGTCTACCCTAGAGCCTGTTAAACAGGCCCTCAAGGATGCGGATCTGCCCCCGGAGGGCATTGATCGCATCTTGCTGGTGGGGGGGTCTACCCGGATTCCGGCGGTGCAGCAGGCCATCAGTCAGTATTTCAACGGCAAGCCCCCCGACCGCTCCGTCAACCCCGATGAAGCGGTGGCCCTAGGGGCCTCGATCCAGGCGGGCGTGCTGGGCGGCGAGGTGAAAGACCTGCTGCTGTTAGACGTGACCCCCCTATCTCTGGGCATTGAGACCCTAGGGGAAGTGTTCACGAAGGTGATTGAGCGCAACACCACCATTCCCACCAGCAAATCCCAAACCTTCTCCACCGCCACCGATGGCCAAACCTCCGTAGAAATCCACGTCCTCCAGGGCGAACGGGCCATGGCCAAGGACAACAAAAGCCTAGGCAAGTTCCAGCTCACGGGCATTCCTCCCGCCCCCCGTGGGGTACCTCAAATCGAGGTGTCCTTCGAGATTGATGCCGACGGCATTTTGCAGGTCTCCGCCCTCGATAAGGGCACCGGGCGGGCCCAGAGCATTCGGATTACCAACACCGGTGGCCTCAGTGCCAGCGAGGTGGAACGGATGCGCCAGGATGCCGAAGTCTTTGCCGACGAAGATACCCGTCGTCGCCAGGTCGCTGAAATTGCCAACCAAGCCGACAACCTGTTCTACAGCTACGAAGCCACCCTGCGCGACCACGGGGTCGGCATGGATGAGGGGTCTCGTGCTGACCTAGAAACCAAGGCGGCTCGCCTGCGCCAGGCAGTCAACAATCCCGCCATTCAGCCCTCGGAGCTACAAACCTGCCTCGACCAACTCCAGGCGGCTCTCTTTGCCATTGGCTCCAGCCTCTACAGCGAAAGCGCCACCGAAGGCGGAGGCATGGACTTTGCGGGCTACGACCTCGGTGAAGATAGCGACCCTAACGATGGCGTTGCCGCTACAGACTACGATGACGACCTCGACGCCACGGTTACCGCTGACTACGAGGCGATTGACTAATTGACTAGGCGATTGCCCAGCGAGTAACGAACGGATGGCGAACGGATGGCGAACGGATGCAGGCCCGACTGAGCCGAGGGGTCAAGGTCGAGTGGAGAAAGGCACGGTTCCTAGGGCGGGTATCCCACCTAGGCAAGGCGGTCAAAGCTGCCTAAGATGGTGCAGACTTGGATATGTTGCTGGAGTTGTCTAGGTAGCCCCCTATGGCCCGTGATTACTACGATCTGCTTGGTGTTTCGCGCAGTGCTGATCAAGACGAGATTAAGCGCGCCTACCGCCGTTTAGCCCGCAAATATCACCCAGACGTTAACAAAGATCCCGGTGCCGAGGAAACCTTTAAGGAAATTAACCGGGCCTACGAGGTGCTGTCCGAGCCAGAGGTGCGGGCCCGCTACGACCGTTTTGGCGAAGCCGGGGTGGGCAGTGCTGCCGGGGCAGGCTACCAAGACTTTGGCGACATGGGTGGCTTTGCCGACATCTTTGAGAGTTTCTTCAGCGGTTTTTCTGGCGGCATGGGCCAGGGGCCGCGTCGTCGTAGCCCCAGCCGGGGGGATGACCTGCGCCTTGACCTCAAGCTAGACTTTAAAGAGGCGGTGTTTGGGGGCGAAAAGGAAATTAAAATCAGCCACCTAGAAACCTGCGGCACCTGTAGCGGCAGTGGGGCCAAACCGGGTACCCGCCCCACCACCTGCGGCACCTGTAGCGGCAGCGGACAGGTACGACGGGCCACCCGTACCCCCTTTGGCAGCTTTACCCAAGTCGCGGCCTGCCCCACCTGTGGCGGCACGGGCGAGGTGATTGAAGACCGCTGCGAAGTCTGCGGGGGCAGCGGCCAAACCCAGGAAACCAAGAAGCTAAAAATTACCGTACCCGCTGGTGTAGATAATGGCACCCGCCTGCGGGTTTCCGGGGAGGGCGATGCCGGAATGCGCGGTGGCCCCGCCGGAGATTTGTACGTCTATCTGTTTGTGAGCGAAGATACCGCCTTCAAACGCGACGGCATTCATATCCTGTCCGATCTGCGGGTCAGCTACCTCCAGGCCATCCTGGGCTGCAAGCTTCAGGTCGAAACCGTGGATGGCCCGGTGGAACTGGAGATTCCCGCTGGCACCCAACCGGGCACCGTGCTCACCCTAGAGGGTCGCGGGGTGCCGAAGCTGGGTAATCCGGTCAGCCGAGGTAACCACCTGATCACCATTCAGGTGGACATTCCCACCCGCCTCAAGCCAGAAGAGCGAGAACTAATTGAGAAACTGGCGGAAATTCGCGGGGACAAGGTAAACCGGGGTGGCATTGAAGGCTTTTTAGGGGGGTTGTTTCGCGGATGAGTAGCCTTGATACGCCGTCTATGGTGTCTTCCCAGGAACCGGATCACTCCCTTGATTTGCGGGGTACGCCCTGTCCGATCAACTTTGTCCGCACCAAGCTCCAGCTCGAAAAAATGGTGCCAGGTTCCTTGCTAGAGGTGTGGCTAGACGCGGGTGAACCCGTAGAGCAGGTGCCCGACAGCCTCCGCATGGAGGGTTACGCCATTGAAGTCCTGCAAGACTGCGGTGACTACTGCGTGCTTCAAGTTCGACGACCCGCATGAGGCGTTCGTTACGGTCATCCTCTGTCCATGAGTGAGTCTTTCTCTGCCCCCCATGATCCCACCGCTCATTGGGGAGTGGTTACCGCTGTGCAGGCCAACTACTACTGGGTAACCCTGGATGCAGCGGCGGATCAGAGGCCACCGCCTTCCCCCATTTTGTTATGCATCCGTCGGGCGCGGCTGAAGAAGACTGGTCAGCGGGTGATGGTGGGCGACCGGGTACAGGTGGTGGATCCCGACTGGGAGGGGCAGCGGGGGGCCATTGCCGCTGTCGCTCCACGCAAGACCGTTTTGGATCGCCCCCCCATGGCCAATGCCGATCAACTTCTCCTGGTGTTTGCCCTGGCGGAACCGGATCTCGACCCGCACCAGCTCAGTCGCTTCTTGGTGAAGGCGGAATCTACGGGGCTAGAGGTGCTGCTGTGCCTCAATAAGCAGGATTTGGTCACGGAGCAGACCCGTCGCTATTGGCAGCAGCGCCTCGACCAGTGGGGCTACCATCCCCTACTGATTAGCCTCCATCAGGGGGAAACCTGGACTGACCTCTATCCTCGTCTCCAGGGGCGGATCACCGTGGTTTCTGGCCCCTCCGGGGTGGGGAAATCGAGTTTGATTAACCGTCTTGTGCCAGAGGCTCACCTGCGTACCAGTGCGGTGTCCGGTAAGCTGGGACGGGGCCGCCACACGACCCGCCACGTAGAACTGTTTGCCTTGCCCCAGGGTGGATTACTGGCAGACACCCCCGGCTTTAACCAGCCCGACCTTCCCCCCGACCCCGCCGACCTAGGCCATTACTTTCCGGAAATTCGGCGGCGGCTGGCCCAAAGCCCTTGCCAATTCAAGGACTGCCTTCACCGTGATGAACCGGGCTGTGCGGTAGGTACCGACTGGGATCGCTACGAGTTGTATCATGCCATGGTGGCTGAGGCTGAAGCTTACCAGGCGTCCCACCTGTCCTCCAGATCTGGCCAGGCGGCGCTGAAGCGTAAGGTTGGGGAAAAGGGCCAAGTGCAGCAAGAACCCATGCTCCAGGCCAAAAAGTATCGTCGGGTTTCCCGTCGTCGCCAACGACAAACCCTGGAAGACCTCCACTACACCACCCCCGATGCGGTCATAGATTTAGAAGCTCTCGACGACGATAGCGGTGACGTCTATCCGTGATGCTTGGGATTAGGCGTAGGTCTTGTGTAGGTGAAGGCAGTTGCCCTGATCGCTGGGGTGGTAGCTGAGCTGATCGGCCACCAAGTACATGATTTTGAGACCTCGCCCCCCCTCATCGTGGGGGCTGTGGGTTGTGAGTTTGGTCTTTAAAACCCTGTTGAGATCGAACCCTGGGCCCTGATCCCAAATGCGAATATCGACGGCGCAGTGGGAAATACTCACTTCAATGGTGACGGGGGTGGCTTCTGGCAGACCAGCGTGGGCATGGCGAACGGCGTTGGTGAAGCCCTCAATTAAGGCCAATTGACATTGCAGCCAAAGGGCATGGGGGATGGGGGCCGTCTGAAATTGATCAAACCAGGCCAACACCGATTTCAAGGCGGTGGGATCGGTGGCAGTTTGGATTCGGCTGGTTTGGTGGTAGCTCAAGTCGGTTTCTGGTGCCGCGATGTCTTCTTGCATGATAGGCCCAACCTACGTTTGGCGATGGCCACACCCTTAAGAGAGTGTAATCCCTCCGAGCCATTCTCTATCGTTTCCCTAGGGGTTCCCGTCGTTTCTCTGCACCATCCTCCCCCATCCGCCTATCGTTCCATGGCATCGATGGTCTTGGGCACAGCGGCAGTGAGCACCTCGTGGCCCGTTTCGGTGACCAGTACGTCGTCTTCAATGCGAATGCCAATCCCCCGCCAGCGATCCTCGATTTGGGGCTGGCCCTCGGCGGGTTCGTAGTAGGGGGAAATGTAAATCCCCGGCTCCACCGTCACCACGTTGCCTGCCTCAAAGGGTTTCCAGGTTTTGTCGGGGTTGCGAAGAATACCCGCATCATGGACATCCAGCCCCAGAAAATGCCCGGTGCCGTGCATGAAAAAGGCCTTGTGCTTTTTCTCTTCGATCAGGGTGTCCACATCGCCCACCAGCAGGCCCAGTTCCACCATGCCCTCGGTGAGGGTGCGGGTGGCGGCATCGTGGAATTCATTAAAAGGCGCACCGGGTTTGACGGCGGCGATGGCCTTGAGTTGGGCCTCTAGCACCAGTGCGTACAGAATCCGCTGCTCGGCGGTGAACTGGCCCCCCACCGGGAAGGTGCGAGTGATATCGGCATTGTAGTAGTCGTAGGCGCAGCCCGCGTCGATCAGGAGCAGGTCGCCCGCCTGCATTTGGCGGTTGTTTTCGATGTAGTGCAAAATGCAGGCATTGTCGCCGGAGGCCACGATGGAGGGATAGGCGGTGCCCATCGCCCCCTCTAGGCGAAAAATATGCTCCATTTCCGCCTGAATTTCGTACTCGTAGCGACCGGGGGCGGCTATCTCGCGAGCGTGGTTGTGGGCCTTGGCGGCAATGGCGATGGCCCTTCGCAGGCGATCCAGTTCGTCGCTGTCTTTGACCCGCCGCAGGGTTTGCATCAGCAGTCCGGCATCCTCGATGGCGACGGGGCCTGTGCCGCGCTTGGGGTAGGTGGCCAAGAGGCGCTGCCAGTAGCGTAGAATTCGGTCGTTGAGGCGCTGGTCGTGGCCAAAGTGATAGTAGAGCCGATCCGCTTTTTCCAAATACTTGGGCAGGTGCTCGTCCAAGTCAGCAATGGGGTAAACCTCATCGGCCCCGTAGCGTTCCTTGGCCAGGTCTACCCCCACTCGATAGCCCGACCAAATCTCCTTTTCTAAGTCCTTTGGCCGCACAAACAGCACAAAGCGATGCTCCTCATGGTGAGGGGCCAGCACCGCTACGGCCTCCGGTTCGTTGAATCCAGTCAGGTAATAGAAGTTGCTGTCTTGGCGGAAGGGATGCTCAACATCGTTGTGCATCACCGCTGGGGGGGCACTAGCAAAAACAGCGGTGCCACCGCCAATCAAGTCCATCACACGCTGGCGACGCTGGGCGTAAAGATCAACCATGGGAACGTCGATTACTGGGGCAGAACACTTATCAGAACACTTAGCTAGACAATTACTAGGCTAAAGCTAAATTACATCGACTGGGGAACGGGATGTGTGCCAAACACCACGCACCGCTCGTTTGATGCCCACTGAGCCAGGAACCAGATGGCTCGTTTGGCTTGTTAACAACAGTGGAAATCCCCCTAAATCCCCCTTAAAAAGGGGAACTTTGAATCCAGATCTCCCTCTTTTTAAGTCAAACGGGACTTTGAATCCAGATCTCCCTTTTGAAGGGGGGTAGGAGGGATCCACCCCCGAAACAATGCGGGTTGGGAACTGGTGGCTCAGCGGTGGAAGGCCCTAGGCCAGGGGGTATTGATACACCTGAATCCGCATTCCCTCATTCGGCAGGTCGCTGGGGCGAATGGAAAGGCTTCCCTGGGGTGCACGGGTAATGGGAACGCCCTGCATCAGCGCGAGAAAATCATCGAGGGGTTTGAGGTCGCAGGTGTCATTAGCGGCGGTTGTGAGGTAGTGGGTGGGGATGACCACCTTGGGTCGCAGCACTTGAATCGCCTGCATTGCCTCTTCGGGGGTATAGGCCTTGGGGCCACCGCCCACGGGCACCAGCAACACATCGGGCCGACCCAGCAAAATTTGCTCTTCCACCCGCAGCGGAGCTGCGGCTCCACCCATGTGTACCACCGTGATCCCAGCCTGAGTCCATCGCCAAACGGTGTTGTTGCCAAAGCGTCGTCCACCTTCCCGGTCGTGGGGGGTAGTCACCCCCTGAATGCGTAGGTTTTCAAAGTCGTAGACCCCTGGCTCTGTGAGGACTCTGGGATTACCCGGCAGTTCATTCAGGTAGCCTTCATCAAACAGGCGGCTGCTCACCATAACAATATCGGCGGGTTGGGCCGGGGAGGGAAACCCCGCTGTGCAGCCAATGCGACGAAAGGGATTGACCAAAATACGCTGCCCCCCGCCCGTGAACAGAAACGCCGTGTGCCCTAGGCTGCGCAGCGTCAGCCGATCCGTCGATTGCGCTTGGACAGCATGGCGACTGGCCACCAGTTCCATGCCTAGGGTGGCCATCAATCCAGATCCTGCATAGCCCAGTAGTTTTCGCCGCTTCATGGCTGATGTTCTCTCCCACACTGCATTAGGTCGCCCTAGATAGTTTAGTCTAGACTGGCCACTACCACCGTGCGGCTGCCCCCTAGCCAGTTTTCGCCACTGGATCAGTTTTCTACCTATTGCCAGCAACCTGAAAAGGGCAAGAAAGGCATATCTCACCATGCCAACAACCGACGGGGAGCCATTGCGAACCATCACGCTGAACAATTTGTGTCATCCAAGCCACCGTAGGGTGGGCAGTGCCCACCATGAAAGGGAGAACGTTTTCCAGAAATCTCCTAAGGACGTATCTCGTCATTCCAACGATCATGATGGGTAGTCATGGCGGACAATGCCGCTGAACGAGTCATTTCATTAAAGTTAGGACAGCATTTATGGTGCGAATCGGGATGCGTTTTACCATGCAGCGAGGAAGAAATCCAGGACGGCGGGTAGGGCCGATCCTGGGGGGCTTTCTCTGCTGGGGATGGATGACGGGTTGTGCGTTAACCCCGCCAACCCACTCAACCGCTGAAGCCAAGCTGCCGACGACGGGCACCCCCCTCGGCCTAGCGACCAACCCCAACGTCACCGAGGTAGCCCCCGACCAATTGCCCCCCATCGCCGTTGGCCAGGTGGTGTACGTCCCGGTTTATTCCGAAATCTACGACCTCAGCCCCAACCGTCCCTTTCAGCTTACGGCCACCCTCAGCCTCCGCAACACCGATCCCGCCGCCGCTATTTTCATCGAAACGGTGGATTACTACGACTCCAGCGGAGCCTTGGTCACCGCCTACCTCAGCCAACCCCTAGAGCTTGGCCCCTTAGCTTCCACCGCCATTGTGGTGGAAAGTAGTAACACCCTGGGCGGTGCTGGGGCGAATTTTTTGGTCACCTGGCGAGCCGCTACCTTGGTCAGTCCACCCGTGATTGAGGCGGTGATGATGAGTACGGCCTCCCAGCAGGGGGTTTCCTTTGTTAGCCCAGGGCGGGTGATTGCGGAGCGATAGGGGGTTAACCTAACCCTCATCGGCGGCCTGGTTTGGGCGTCACAGGGTTTGTCTCACAAGGGTTTCATTCCAATCGTCCATGCCGCTAGCGCGACACCCTCAAGGATAAAAATCTATTTTTAGAGCAAATCCCGGTTGCTTACCCCCGATTCAAACGCTGATCTCACTCAGGCTGAGCTTGTCGCAGCCTCAATTCGTTTAGGTGGTTTTCTATTCGGATTTGGTGTCAGCAGGACTTGATGCCCCGATCTGGGCCAGTTTTTTCACGAGTAAAAAATAAAGAAGGCTGGGATAAATAGCCTGGAAATAGTCATGTTATGGGGCACTAAGTAGGTCGATAAAATCTTGAGTAGGATGCGTTAGACCCCGCCGTAACGCATGAAAGCCTTGAACAGCATGGGTTACACTCCGCTAACCCATGCTACAGATGGTCTTACCTGTAATCCGTCCCACCTATTTAGTCTACCGAGTGAAAACCTTGGAGCATAACCTTTTCAAGGAGATAGCTTACAAATCACCATGCTTCATCAAGCTTCTTTATCAACCTCGGAGGTAAGACTACTGCCCTTGAAAAGGGTTAAAAACTTAATCGAACAAAGGTTAAATGATTCAGGAGAGCAGCCAGAATTTATACAGCCCGACCTAGGATAGGGGTTGATATTTCCTCTATAGGCGTCCTATGGACTCAATCCAAGCACAAGTTGTGGTCTTAACTGATAAAGTTGACGCCCTACATCACATGATTGATCAGGTGAATGCTCAGGTCTCTGCGATTTTAGCGTCAGCCCACACCCTCGGTGATGACAGCCACGAGTTAAGGATTGGTGGTCATCCCTCCTATGCTCCCTTGCCGCGCTATAGCTCCCCCAGTTTGGACGGCATGTGTGAGCACAAAGACGTTCTTGTAGACGGCGATTACAGTCCGTCGGAGCGGCCAACGGTTGAGGTGAATCTCTCCCAAGACATTCAGATTCAGCGACTCACCGCCCAGCTTACGGCAGCCTACCACCGGATTGCGGCCCTCGAAGAGCAGCTTTTGGCAACTCGCGTTCTGTAATTGCAACGAACAGCCTGCTTTTGGCCGAAATTACATCGGTTTTTAGGGACTCTTAATCAACAAAAGAGAGCGCCAGATAAGACGCTCTCATCGTGGTTGGACAGAAAGGCTTAGTGAAGGCTCATGCCAAAACTAAGGTATCTGACTTAGCCTTCCAGGATCACCTTGCCAACCATGCCAGCCCCACGGTGGGGGGCGCAGAAGTAGGTGTAGGTGCCAGCGGGCATATCGCTGGTGAAGGTGGTGGAGTAGTTTTCGCCAGGAGCGAAGGTGAGTTGGGTGTGGGAAAGGCTATCGGCCAGATCCTTATCCCCAGGGCTACCAGCGTCATCAAAGATCACGTTGTGGGGAGCCATCTTGTTGTTTACCCAGGTGACGGTGTCGCCCGGTTTGACAGTGATGGTGCTGGGTTCAAACACGAGTAGACCCGCATCGTTACCCATTTTCACGTCATAGTTGGTGGCGGAGGCCGGGGCGGAGACTAGGGTCATGGCCCCTAGCACCAGCAGCACAGACAACGCAGCAATGCCCAAACGCTGGGCGGCACGGATTACACGATTCATACACTACCTCTAAAGGCTTATCTCCAGTTCAATAGACGCGGCTGAAATTCAGCGCTCTATGGCATCTTACCTGCTATTATCGCCTTCTTTGACACAATGTAAAGATTTAGGGGACGACGACACCAAAGGGGTTTCAACCGCTTCTGAGAAGCGCTGACACTGACCCCACAACGCCCCTGGGGCGGTCGGCTGAACTCGGTAAACCGCCTGCGATGGCAAAGGCAACCTTTGAGAGTTAGCCAGGGTGTAGAACCTTGTCGCAGGCTAGGCTGGGGCGGCTTCATCTCAGCCCAATTCAAAGGCCCAATTCAAAGGCCCAATTCAAACCATGAGGAGCCAAAAAAATAAGGGGCCGTAGCCCCTTAAGGTTTCCCGATAGCGAGATTCCCAATGGTTGGATCTGAGGGGTGCCCTAGATCGGGGGAGCGGAGAACCGCGTCTTACCCGCACCCCACATGTCGCCAATCACCTTGGGCTGAAGCAGGATGTGACCCGAAATGGCCACCAGATCTTCCTCGGTTAGGCTACGCATTTTGGGGAAAATATCGGCACTCATCTTGCTGGGGTGAACCTGAGAAATATCGGTCAACCCGTCGTAGGTGGTGGGAGCTTTGAGGTAGTCCACCAGGGCTTCAAGGTTGTCGCGGGGAGGCAAGGCCCCAGCCAGGGAGTCGGGATCTAGGCCCACGGTGGGGTTGGTTTTAGTAATGCCGCCCACATGGCAGGTGCCACAGGCGTAGTTAAACTGGCGGCGGCCACGGGTCACTTGCTCTAGGGACAGCACAACAGTGTCTCCCTCAGGGTTGAGCTGCACCGTGCGGGTAGCCGCATCTAGCTCAGCCGCGACGGCCTCTCCCATCATCAGTTGGCTGACAAAGAAGAGTGCGACCGCAACTAGCCACATGCATCTCTTCAACATGGTTCTCCTCGAATGTATAGGGTTCAGGTATGGACATCAACACAGCGGACGGTGGAAAAACTTTGGAAAAACTTTCCCTCAGTCCATGTAGTAATGACTATCATGCCACCGAAGGGGGCCATTCCCAAGTTTTCTCGATGATCAGGCAGGCTTGCCGTCATTCATCCCAAACTGCCATCCCAAACTGCGAGACGCAAGCTACTCGGCCACAACGTGGGAGGGGGCGCTGTGGTTTAGCCCGTTGCTCCACTGGGTGGACGGGGTGAGGGGGACAGTGTCGGCACTGGCGGGCTGATGGAGGCGAATCAGTTGGGCCAGGGTGGCCTTCAATTGGGTGCGGGGCACGATCAGATCCACAAAGCCGTGATCCCGCAGATACTCGGCGGTTTGGAAGTCGTCGGGCAGTTTTTCGCGCAGGGTTTGCTCCACTACGCGGCGTCCGGCAAAGCCAATGGTGGCCTTGGGTTCGGCAATGATGATATCCCCTAGCATGGCAAAGCTGGCGGTGACGCCCCCGGTGGTGGGGTGAGTCAGCACGGGCATATAGAGCAGCTTGGCGGCCTGGTGTTGTTGCAGCGCCCCAGAAATTTTGGCCATCTGCATCAGGCTCAGCATTCCCTCCTGCATTCGGGCACCACCAGAGGCGCAAACAATCACCACGGGGCGACGTTCCTGGGTGCCGCGCTCAATCATGCGGGTGAGCTTTTCTCCCACCACGGAACCCATACTGCCGCCCATGAAGCGAAAGTCCATCACCCCCAGGGCCACGGGCAGACTGTCCAGTTCTCCCAATCCAGTTTGCACCGCATCGGTAAGCTGGGTTTTGGCCTGGGTGTCGCGAATGCGGTCGCTGTAGCCCTTGCGATCCTTAAAGCCTAGGGGATCCTTGGGCTGAATATGGCTGTCCAACACTTGCCAAGTATTGCCGTCGATTAATTGGCGAATGCGCTCGTCGCTAAAAATGCGGTGGTGGTGGCCACATTCCCCACAGACCCACTGGTTGGCTCGCAGATCCTTGGTGTAGGTCAGCACATCGCAGTGCTCACACTTCGTCCACAGGCCATCGGCAATCTCCCGCTCTTGGCGGTCTTCGCTGATGGGGCCAGACTTACGACGATTAGCAAACCAGTCAAACAGGGACATGATGGGGGAAGGAATGGAACAACGACGATAGAACGCCCATACTATGCGTTTCTAGGACGTACTCTTCATCCTAGCCGTTTTGGTTCGCCTTCGATAGATAGCACCCGGTGCGGATTCCTCTCTGTGGGGTCAACCCTTGGCCACCGGAGATCCCAGGACTCTAGAGCTATTTCGTTGGGATTTTCGGTCAGTTACGGGGCAGAAGCCTGGGATCTCGTCCTTTACTACGAGAGATCCTGCTACAAGAGATCCCAGGGTTCTGTGGTCGATCCGATAGGATTTTGGTCAGATCCCGCAGTAGAACCCTGGGATCTTATTCTTCATTACCCTCGCGATTGAAACCTATGCAAACCATTGCCATTGTTGGATTGGGCCTGATTGGTGGCTCCCTCGGTCTCGATTTTTCCCGGTTGGGCTATCGAGTCTTAGGGGTGGCCCGTCGTCCCGAAACAGTCGAAATGGCGCTGGAACGGGGGGTTGTCCATCAAGCCAGTACTGATTTAAGCCTGGTGGCGGAGGCCGATGTCGTGTTTCTCTGCACCCCCATCGATAGGGTGGTTGAGATTGCCGAACAGGTGGTACCCCATCTCAAATCCGAGGCGATTTTGACCGATGTGAGTTCCGTCAAAGGGGCCTTGGTGCCAGATCTCGCTGCCCTTTGGCCCCACTTCATCGGCGGGCACCCCATGGCGGGCAAGGCGGAGGCGGGCTTGGCGGTGGCAGAAGCCCATCTGTTTCGGGGCCGTCCCTACGTGCTGACGCCGACAGCGGAAACCTCCCCCCAGGATTTGGAGGTGCTGGCGACACTGGTGGATCAACTAGAAGCCCGTCGCTACTGCTGTTCGCCCCAGGATCATGATCAAGCGGTAGCCTGGATTTCCCACCTACCCGTGATGGTCAGCAGCAGTTTGATTCAGGCTTGCCAGCAAGAGCCGAATCCTGAATTACTGAAACTCGCCCAAGCCCTGGCCAGTTCTGGCTTTCGCGACACCAGCCGAGTTGGTGGCGGTGTTCCCGAATTGGGCACCCTAATGGCCCGCTACAACCGCGAGGCATTGCTAGCCTCCATTGCCTTGTACCAGCGCCAACTGGGCCAAATCCGCGCCTTAGTTGAGGTGGAAGACTGGGATGGCCTGCACTATTTCCTATCCCAGGCCCAATCTGCCCGCCCTGCCTATGTGGATGAGATCGACGAGCAAGCATGAAGTCGGCGACATCTTGTTTAAGATGTGTCAGGCACCGCTGTAACGCATCAAAGCCTTGATTAGCAAGGGTTTGATGCACCAATCCATCCTACGATTCTGGAATCGTGACCTACGCTGCCATGAGGCCGACCAGGTGCTTCAACTTTTGTTTCCATGCTGCGAGAGGACGGAGTTTTTTCTAATAAATTTTAGAGACACCAAGATACAGATCACCTCTTTTGACCGGATGTCCGTAGCCTCGCCCAGAGGTTAGAGGTATCACAGGGCTACGGCCTTGTCCCTAACTAACGGTTCGGCGATTGCCATCACGGTTGCCATCCCACAGTTACCTCTGCGAATGTTAATGGCTTCTTCTACGATTTCCCATACTCAACGTCTTCCCTGGCTGGATGCCTCCAAAGCCTATGGGATGTTTTTGGTCTATTACGGTCACTTCGTGGAACGAGTCTCTGATCTACAGGGATTTATCCCCGGTACGGCTGCTTTTGCCCAGTACAAGCTGGTCTACTCCTTCCACATGCCTCTTTTTTTCATTCTATCGGGCTATGTCTACAAGGAAAAACCACAAAGGTTTTGGCCCTTCTTTCGCCATCGGTTGCTGACTCGAATTGTGCCAGCCATCTTTTTTAACCTGATAGCGCTCGCCATTTATCTGGCCGAAGGGCTGGTTACTAGGGAACCTGGCCTGCCGGAGTATTATCAGCACCGCAATTTATTCTGGGAGCTTTTGTTGGGCCATCCTTTTGGCAATGTAATTACCTGGTTTTTGTTTTGCCTGTTCACCGTTGAGATGATCAACTATGGGCTCTACCCCTTGCTTAAAGACAGCCGGGGCAAACGGGCGGCGATAGCGGCGATTACCATCATCGGCGGTCATTGGATTACCCTACACATCGATCAGTTAGAGGACGTTTGAAAAGCCGAAGCTTGTCCCAAGTTATACCGATGAGGTCAGCCTCAGTCGTCAAAAATCCCGTAGATTTGCACCGATCTAGCGACCAATCGCACCTGAGGCAACCCTTTTCAAACGCCCTCTTAG
>JBIPSI010000025.1:0-81562 GCA_044070495.1 Spirulina sp.
GTTGTTCTGCCTGGTAGAAATGTTACTGGTTGGGAACACTAAGTCCACTTACCAGGCACACCAACTCTTCGTTGGAGCCGACGAACGCGTTAGCCCGACGACGCTGGCTAAGCGGCGTTCGCGGCTCAACTTCGTCATTAGCTGGCAAACACCTTTCCTCCACATACTTGCTACCTTTTGGAGATGTTAGGGATGTGCAACTCAAACTCACAGATGAAGAAATGCAAGAAGTTTACAGAATCTCAGTAAATTGCACTGAAAGCGTAGAAAGGTTGTGCCAACGCCTTGAGATGCTGACTTGGGGAGACGGATTGTTGGAATTTAGAATGCAGGCAAGCGTTGGGCTTTTACCTTGGATGGAGCAGCTTCAGGAGTTGAGTAATCAGGTTAACAAGAGGCTTCAGGAAGCCGGAATACCTTTTGGGCCTAGCTTAGAATATTATTAAAAAAATACAGGTAGACAAGAGGCACACAAACTAGATGAATTCTTTTAATACTAACAAAATGATCAGAAAATAAAGGCATCAACTTCGTAGGCTTTCTCTATTGAGCGAACTGAGTAAAAGTTAAATGGGCAGATCTCATGAAATCAGAAATAGAGAAAAGGGAAGCTCTTGAGAGATTCGTTATAGATAATAAAAATTTAGAGGAATTAGAGCAGAAAATTTCTAGATTTAATATTTTTGAAGCTATTGGAATGGTTAGACAAGAGATCAAACATTCAAACTTTATCCAATTCTTATTAAGCCCGTCTGAGAAGCATCGCCTTGGAGAACACTTCTTAAAAAATCTACTGATGCAAACTTTACGTAATTCAGAAAATGCGCCATTAAATACCTTGGAGCTTGCTATCTCAAATTTCAATGATGCTGAAGTGAGACGTGAATGGAAAAATATTGATTTACTTATTTATTCACCAAGTAATCATTTCATTTGCGTCATTGAGAACAAAGTTGATTCTTTGGAAGGTTTCAATCAACTTGACAGATATGAGTCAATCATTCAAAAAGAATTTCCTGACTGCCAAAAAGTATTTATCTTCTTGACAAGGGATGGTGTCCCCGCTTCAAGCTCCAGATGGTTATCGCTGAGTTACGCCAGTATTGCAGATATTTTAGAAAAAATCTGCGAAGAGCAAAAGTCAAGCATTGGCAATGATATTTATGTTTCGATACGTCACTATATTGATTTAATTCGGAGGCATATCATGAGTGAGTCTGATATAGCACAACTA
This sequence comes from Spirulina sp., assembly GCA_044070495.1. Taxonomy (GTDB): domain Bacteria; phylum Cyanobacteriota; class Cyanobacteriia; order Phormidesmidales; family Phormidesmidaceae; genus Nodosilinea. The sequence continues at coordinate 1,235 of JBIPSI010000025.1, forward strand.
TGTCGGGAAATATATAAACAACACCGACAAGCTATCGATCTGATTTATGAACATCGGCCTGATCTTAGATCAGATATTGAAGAGATGCTAGGGAATATTATAGAAGAATACTCAGAATCTATGAATCTTGAAAAGGATGGAAGTAATCAGCGATGGATTCGATTTGCACCTAAAGAATGGGATAACTTGGTTGTCCAAAAATCCTGCTCTGGATGGACAAATAGTAAACGAATCTTGCTTTTTGAGTTTTGGAATGAGCCACAGAGTCTGGAATTAAGACTAGTTGCTGGCCCTGGAAGCATCCAAGTAAAGCAAGAGATTTATGTAAAGCTTAAAGAAATATCTGTATCAGGAATTAGGAAATGTAAAATTAGTGAATCAGGATTTAATCAGCTTTGCATTATTCCAGTTCTTGATTCTCTGGACTATGAAGACGGAACCCTCGAAGATATAAAAGAAAAGATTAAATCGTTCTGGATCAATTATTCTAGTGGCGATATGAAAAAAATCCGCGAGGCCATTTTTAACTCATTTGAACGAAAGCAGATTAGTTGATCTATTCTAGATTTAGGATCATAGGGATAGGAGATGTAAGATATGCCAACAGCAATTCAGGAAATTTATAATCATGTTCTCTCTGCTCTATCGCCTGCTGAACGCTTACAACTAGCGACTCTGATTCTTAATAGCCTGGTTCAGGCAAATATGTCTGTTATGGATGATAGCGGTACTTGGACAGAGCAAGATCAACTCGATCTAGCTGCTTTTTCTCTACAGTACGCGGTGTCTGCTTTCCCTGAGGATGAGGAGATTGCTCAGTGAATTTTAGCCCAGGCGATATAGTAACGGTTGATTTCCCTGGTGTAACAGGTGTTAAACGTCGCCCAGCAGTTGTGCTGTCTTCAACCGAGTATCATTCCATTCGTCCTGATGTCATTATTGGCCTCATCACCTCACAAACAAAAGGGTTAAGTGTTACAGATTATGTACTTCAGGATTGGCAGACAGCAGGGTTGAGAGTGGCATCTGTTTTCCGCAGCTTTATTGTGACGCTGCCCCGTTCAGCGAACTTGGTCTTGATTGGGCGATTATCTGACCGGGACTGGAAAGGCGTTAGGACTTGTGTCAAAACTGCTTTAACCGATTTGGATGACTCTTAATCTTTATCGCTTAAAAAAGCATTAGGACTCTCGCTGAACAGCCAGCTAACCCTACGTTGGTGCGGACGGTAAAGGGGTTGTCGGTAAGAGTTCAAGGTTAACTGCCGCCGCACAACTCCACCGTTATGCCACCAGTTCTTGGTTCTGAGGGGCCTTAAAGTTTATTGGTTTGTTGGATCAATTGGCCTCTGCGTGGGGTATGGCCGTAAATTCATTGATTAGCTAGGGTGATTAACCCCATTTCACAATGGCGGAACCCCAGGTTAGCCCTGCGCCAAAGCCTGCGGTGGCGATGGTGTCGCCCGGTTTAATGTGGCCAGCGCGTACCGCTTCATCCAGGGCTAGGGGCACCGAGGCGGCGGAGGTGTTGCCGTGTTGGGCCATGTTGCTGATCACCCGTTCACTAGGCACCTTGAGCCGCTGGGCCACGGCATCGAGGATGCGCTGGTTGGCCTGGTGCATCACCAGCCAGTCGATATCGGCAGTGGTGAGGTTGGCCCGGAACAGAGCTTTTTCAATGACTTCTGGGACGCGGCTGACGGCAAACTTGTAGACCTCGCGCCCGTTCATGGTGATGGGGGTGAAGGTGCCCTGCTGGATGGTGGTGCCCTCAGTGAGGGGGGCGGATTGGGCCTGGTAAGGGAGCCGCAGGACGCCGTTCATGGAGCCATCGCTGCATAGCTCAAAGCCCAGCAGGTTGTCCTGTTCGCTGGCTTTTAACACGACAGCCCCAGCCCCATCGCCAAATAGCACGCAGGTGGTGCGGTCGCTCCAATCTGTCCAGCGGGAGAGCACATCGGCCCCAATCACCAGCACCGTTTGGAAAGCGCCGGTACGGAGATATTGGGCGGCAGTAACCAGGGCAAACACAAAGCCCGAACAGGCGGCAGTGAGGTCAAAGGCGACGGCACGGCTGGCCCCCAGTTCCGCCTGCACCTGGCAAGCACTGCCAAACAGGTCATCAGGGGTGGAGGTGGCCAGCAGAATCATGTCTACCGATTCTGGGGCAATCTGGGCCATTTCCAATGCGGCGCGTCCAGCCTGGGCGGCAAGGGAAGCCAGGGATTCCTCTGGGGCGGCAAGGTGGCGTTCGCGGATGCCCGTGCGGGTGCTGATCCACTCGTCGGTGGTGTCCACAACGCGGCTGAGGTCGTCATTGGTGAGCGTCCCCGGCAGGCGGGCTGAGCCACTGCCTACCAGAGCGACACCGGGCATAAACTTTTCCACAAGCTATTCTCCGTCTGCGGCGGGCATGGCCACCCGCTGATACTGGGCCTGAATGCGGTCTAGGACTTGGTTATCCACGGCTTCCTTAGCTAGGCGCACGGCATTGAACACCGAGGGAGCTTGGGAACTGCCGTGGCTGATCACCGTGACCCCGGCCACGCCGAGCAGCAAGCCGCCGCCGTGTTCCGCGTGGTCTACCCGCTGCTTAATCCGGCGCAGGTTGGGCTTGAGGATGGCGGTGCCAATCTTGCCGCGAATGCCCTGGGGCAGTTCTTCCCGCAAAATTTGCAGCACCGATTCGCCCACCGCCTCGGCAAATTTCAGCAGCACGTTGCCCACAAAGCCGTCGCACACCACCACATCGAACTGGCCCGAAAGAATATCGCGCCCCTCGGCATTGCCCGCAAAGGGAATGTTGGGGTTGTCCTGCAAAAGCTGATGGGCCTGGAGAGAAAGCTCGTCGCCCTTGCTGGGTTCTTCGCCAATGTTGATCAGGCCCACGTTGGGATGTTCGACGCCCAGCACGTAGCGGGAGTAGATGGTGCCCATCATGGCGAACTGCTCTAGGTACTTGGGCCGACAGTCCACGTTGGCCCCCACATCCAGAATCAGCACGGATTTGTTGGCGATCACCGTGGGGAACACCGCCCCAATGGCCGGACGATCAATGCCCTTCAGCCGTCCTAAACGCAGCAACGCCGCCGCCATCGCCGCCCCAGAGTGCCCCGCCGAAACCACCGCATCAGCCCGCTTCTGCTTCACCATGTCCATGGCCACGTTGATGGAAGCCTGGGGCTTGCGGCGCAGGGCACTGAGGGGTTCCTCATGCATTTCAATGGTGCCTTCGGCAGCCACCAGTTCAATGCCCTGGAGGTGTTCGGGGCTAGCAACGGAGGCGCGAATTTGATCCAGATCGCCCACCAGGAGCACATCTACGTCTAATTCGGCCTTGGCTCTAATGGCCCCTGCTACGATTTCCCCAGGGGCATAGTCGCCCCCCATTGCGTCAATGGCAATTCGTGCCCGGTTGAGCCCCATCTGCTGCATCTCAAAAACCTTAGGAAATTCTAGCAGACTACCCTACCGCTACTCTTCCCCCGGTTCCACAATCCGCTGGAACAGGTAGCCTGTGCCCCGTGCGGTGAGGATGAGTTCGGGGTTGCTGGGGTCGTCCTCTAGCTTGGCTCGTAGGCGGGAAATGTGCACGTCCACCACGCGGGTATCCACATGGCGTTCGGGGGTGTAGCCCCACACCTCTTGCAGAATTTCGGAGCGGGAGAAGGGTTCGCCGGAGCGGCTGACCAGCAGTTCTAGCAGGCTGAATTCCATGCCCGTGAGGCGGATCCGCTCATCGCCCTTGTAGACTTGGCGTTTGTTGGTGTCGATGCGGATGGTGTTAACGGATATCACGCCAGAGCTAGGAATGCCAGACATTCCGGTTTTATCGACCCGACGCAGCACCGAACGAATGCGGGCCTCTAGCTCCTTGGGAGAGAAGGGCTTCACCACATAGTCATCCGCGCCCAGTTCCAGACCCGTAATCCGGTCGGCCACGTCGCCTAGGGCGGTGAGCATGATGATGGGAATGTCGGACTCTTTGCGGAGTTCTTGGCAGACACCATAGCCGTCCAGCTTGGGCATCATCACATCCAGCACCACCAGGTCGGGGATTTCCTTGCGGAAGGTGTCGAGGGCTTCCTCCCCATCGGCGGCGGTGACCACGTCATAGCCAATCATGGACAAACGGGTTTCGAGGATGCGGCGAATGCTGGCCTCATCATCGACAACGAGAATTTTTTCTTTGTTGCTTTCCAAGGTTCTCAAGGCTCCCTACATAACGCCCTATTCTATAAAGAAATCCAACGTTTAATTCGTTGTTTTGCCAGGTTTATGACGCTGAGCTTCACATCCTAGGCGATTCTATGGTACCCAAGCCGACCCGCCGCAGCCCCCCAACAACCGACTGGGACGACATTCCCCCTATAATCGCTATTAATCCACGGTTAACAAGCGTAACGGCATCATTTCAAGGTTTTTTAAGGTTTATTGCGCGAAACCAGGGCGTTTGCTATGGCTAAATCCCGTTCCATCTTTGTCTGCAACGAGTGCGGGGCCGAGTCCTCTCAATACTATGGCCGCTGCCCGGTATGCGGTAGCTGGAACTCTCTGGTAGAGCAGGCTTTGCCTGCCAAGGAGTCCGCTTCAGCTCGGTTGCCGGGGGTGTCCCGTGGGCGCAGTGCCACCACCGCTAAAACCACCCAGCAGCCCCGCCTCGCCCTCACCCTAGCCCAAATTCAAGACCATCCCCAAATGCGCCTACCCTCCGGCTATGGGGAATTGGATCGGGTGCTGGGGGGCGGCATTGTGCCCGGTTCCCTGGTGCTGCTGGGGGGCGATCCGGGCATTGGTAAATCGACCCTGCTCTTACAAGTGGCGAACCAGTTGGCGGCGCGACAGCGGGTGCTGTACGTGTGTGCGGAGGAATCGGGGCAGCAGGTGAAGTTGCGCTGGCAGCGGCTTGGGCAGGGGGATGGAAGTGGGGAGTCGGGAGTCGGGAGTCGGGAGTCGGAAAACAAGGCAAAGGGCAAAGGGCAAAAGGCAAAAAGGGGGGGGAATGCGGATTTGGAGGATTGGGAATCCCCTGGGTTAGAAGCGGTCTCTGGAGGAAAGGGGCAGTTGTATTTGCTGCCAGAGATTGATTTAGAGACGATTTTGATGGAATTAGAGTCGCTACAGCCGACGGTGGCGATTATCGACAGTATTCAGGCGCTTTACTACGCTACGCTGACCTCGGCTCCGGGGTCGGTGTCCCAGGTGCGGGAATGCACCTCGGCGCTGATGCAGTTGGCCAAGCGAGCGAATATTTCTCTATTTATTGTCGGCCACGTCACCAAAGAAGGGGCGATTGCTGGCCCCAAGGTGCTGGAGCATTTGGTGGATACGGTGCTGTACTTCGAGGGGGATCGCTTTGCCAGCCATCGCCTGCTGCGGTCGGTGAAAAACCGCTTTGGGGCCACCCACGAACTGGGCGTCTTTGAAATGGTAGATCGGGGGCTGGCGGAAATCAGCAACCCCTCGGCCCTATTCCTGGGCAATCGCGATGAACAAGTGCCCGGTATCGCCACCATCGTCGCCTGTGAAGGAACGCGGCCCCTGGTCGTAGAACTGCAATCCCTGGTCAGCCCCACCAGCTACAGTTCGCCGCGCCGGTCTACCACGGGAATTGAGTTCAATCGGCTATTGCAAATTTTGGCGGTGCTCGAAAAGCGGGTGGGCATTCCGCTATCGAAACTCGATGCCTACGTGGCTTCTTCCGGTGGGCTAACCGTGGCCGAACCCGCTGCGGATTTGGGCGTGGCGATTTCCGTGGTAGCCAGCTTTCGGGATCGCCTAGTGGATCCAGAGTTGGTACTGATTGGCGAAGTCGGTCTTGGTGGCCAGGTGCGGCCTATTTCTCAGTTGGAATTGCGCCTCAAAGAAGCCGTCAAACTCGGTTTCAAAAAAGCCATCGTCCCTAAGGGCCAAAACGTGAAGGTGGAGGGACTAACCATTGTAGAAGTGTCGCGGGTGGTGGATGCCATTGCCCATGCGCTGAAGGGGTGATGCGGTGAGGGCGTGGGGTTGGGGCGCACCGCAGTGTGCCCGTACGAGGAGCGGGTGGTTTAGAATATGAAGAATTATGAATTGCGGAGGTATCGCCATGTCCCCCACCGTTGAAATCTACACTTGGACTTACTGCCCCTTCTGCGTTCGCGCCAAGGCATTGCTAGACCGCAAGGGCATTGAATACACCGAATACTGCATTGACGGCGATGAAGCCGCCCGCCGCGAGATGGCCAAACGCGCCCATGGTCGCCGTTCCCTACCGCAAATTTTCATCAACAATCACCACGTTGGCGGCTGCGACGATCTCCATGCCCTGGAGGCCCAAGGCGGTATTGAGCCTCTGCTGGAAGCGGCCCCTGTGGTTTAGGTGCATCCCAAGCTCCGTGGTTAGAGCCGTCATTGTCAGGCGGCTCCCTCCCTGAGCAGGTTGGTTAGAATGTTTACGTTGATGAGATCAATCGCGAAAACACCATCGTCACGATGGCAAAAAGCTTCCTTAGTCGCTGCGTTCCCTGGGATAATCTCTGACGACAAAAATTGGGCTTTGGGCCTTGGGCTGATTTTGCTTTTGCACTCGTATAAGGCGGTTTTCCATTGTGTGCCCTAGGTTTTCTAGGTAATAATGCAGGATCTCAGCCTGCCCTCGGTAGTCGCGGTCTTCTTTGCAGATAATGATGCCTCTGTGGAAAGTCCCACTACGGTGCAGCGCTATAAAATCTTGTCGGTTAAGGGTGATGACGCTACGGTAATCGCCCACAGCAAAGGTAAGTACGTCATGGTCTGGAATATTTTGATTCGCCCGTCCGGCTTCGTAGGAAGTCAGTACATCGTGATGGAGTTGACGTAGAGCTTTCACTAGCTCAATCGGCAGATTTTCATTGGAATAAAGCCTAGCCATCGAGATCATCCTCGGCCAGATCAATAATTGCATGGTCAACCTCTTCAGGGTGGCTGGCATAGTAGGCCCGTGCCACGATCAGATCGAAGGGAGTGAGTGCAGGAAAGTTGTAGAGTAGTTCGTTGTCGTCGGCCCCTTGATTTTGTAGGGAAATGATTGTCCAAATGGGGATGCGGGTACTGCGAATGCGGGCGTGACCACCACAAATTCCAGGCGTTTTTTGTACGCTGCGGGTGGTGAGTTGTGACTGAAACAGAGCATAGTCCTCAGGGGGCAAGGACTCGATCACTTGTACCAAAGATTCAACTAGTTTCACGTTCATCGGTACATAGCCCAAGTTAAACGACTTCCTAGAAGATCCTAGCGCTGGCTAGCCATGTTTGAAAGGATACCAGTCTATGTCTAGACTATTCCATAGGGTATACAGCTAAGGCTCAAGATTCCCTCTTTTCAAAGGACTACACTTAATCTGTAGGATTGGCACGAATGTAGCGAGACAGATGATAGGCCGTCAGCTTTACATCCTCTGCTGAAATGCGCTGGGGTGCGTTTTCTAGAAATTTTGGTAGGGCCTTAGGATTAAGCACCCAAACCGAAGAGGATTTGGCTCCAGGTGTCTTTTCAATAAACCATCCTGGAAAAACGATAACGGGCCTTACAGGCAAATCGCGGCCTGTGCTTTCTTGAAGCAAATCGTGGAGCCATTTAGCCTGAGCTTGGGCTTGTTGCAGGGCATCGTTTTGTAGCGGCTTGCCATTGCAGGTAATTTGATTGCCGTCAAATACCAGCGTGGGACGGCCTGATGAGGGTTTGCTGTAGGTTTTTGTTTCGACGGTGAAAATGCCTCGATCACTCACAATGACATGATCAATATTGAAGTTTTTGCCAATGATGTCATGATAAACTCGATGACCTTTTTCTCGTAGATCTGACAGGTATTGCCCGACAGCTTTTTCGCCATCACGGGCCATTTTCAAGCGTTTCCTTAACTGCTTAGATTTACGAAGTTTAAAAATTGAAAAAATCATCCAAGGGATAAGGCCAAGGGTTAGTAATAGAGGATGAGGATTAATCTTGAATAGCCATTGAAACCATTCGTAGACGAGTAGGACAAAGGTGCATACTAATGCACCCCCGGATTCAAAGATATCTTCTTCCCAGATTCTCTGTAGCTCTTCGTCGAGGGACTGGCCTGGGTTGCGGAGAAGGTTGTCTGTAATGGGAGAGATTCGGGCAGGCGGACGTTTTTTGAACATGAAATAGACTACTGGCAGATAAGATCTACGACTAACGTGCCCAGGAGAGTAGTTGTAATCCTCGGCTTTTACATTTGTTGATATTCTACGTATCGTAAAGACTTCTACTAGAGATTTGCCCTCTCTGCAATGAAAGAATCCCTGAATTACTGTGTTGTTTGCAGAACTTTAGGGAGTCTTGGTGTTAACAGAGCCTAAATCATCACGGTAGCCGTTGTGCCAACCATTGTTGTTCGGCTTCGGTTAGGGGTGGCGGTGGTGGGGGTTGGCGATAGTCTATGCGGCTGAAATAGCGGCCTCGCTGATAGATTCCGGCAAAAATAGCCTGGAGATCCAGCCCGATGGGAGCATCGTTGGGGCGCAGGGGAATCGGTAGATGGAGCAGTGGATCGCGTATTGAAAAGGCATAGAGGTCGGCCCTGGGCGTTGGGGGCTGGCGCTAACCAAAATGCGGTAATCGCTATCGACCACGTTACCCACCATGGCCATGGGTGCCCCGGTTCGGAGTAGGTCAATTTCTACTAAATTCGTCAAACTACCGAGTACCTGACGCCGCTTTGCTTCGTAAACTTGGCGACCTTGTCCAGGGCGCTTATTGGTGGGAGAAAGCACCTCAAGGGCCGTTACCACATCCCCGGTAGCCAAATCCCGAATGTCTAAATACCGTTCCGTCACGTCCTCCAGCATGGGCACCTGCACCGATTGAGGCCGTACCTGCGTAGCCACACCTCCCCCCCCCGTTAGGCTTTCCTCCTACTGATCCAGACAAGGATCCATGCCCGGAAAGAGTGCCGTCATCGAGAAAACACGCCCCAGTAACACCCTAATCCCATCATAGAAGACTTCTTAGAATCTCCTAGCGTTGGCTAACTGCTACGGAGGGCATGTCTTTGGCGTGCCGTTCACTACGGTAGCCGTTGCACCACCCATTGTTGCTCGGTCACGGTTAGAGGGCGTTTGAAAAGGGTTGCCTCAGGTGCGATTGGTCGCTAGATCGGTGCGAATCTACGGGATTTTTGACGACTGAGGCTGACCTCATCGGTATAACTTGGGACAAGCTTCGGCTTTTCAAACGTCCTCTTAGGGCGAGCGGTGGTGGATGTTGGCAAGAGTCTATATGGCTGGATACCCTTGTCATCTGGCTTATCGGATGGCAAGGGTATCCAGCCTGCTAAAAGTTCACATAAGCTGCCCCTTTGATTATCTTCCCATAAAGAATCGATGGGAAGAGGTCAAGGTGCTAAGGGAATTTGCTTAACTTGAATTTGAAAGATTCAGAGCATTTACCATTTCAATAGCTCTAGATATTCAGGGAATGAGCGACCGCCAGAAGCATCTAACTATTTTATTTTGGCGAGCATCTCACCACGTCTAATTCTTCAATCCATCGCCAGAGCATCTGACTTTTCAGGTTTGCAGGGTGTTTTGGGGCTTTTAGTAGCACAGACTATAGCTGGGCTGCTGAGGCTGCTATGCACCAATGGGTGATGGAATATTCGCATAACTCCGGTGGCATCACTCAGATAGATGATGCCTACCAAAGGGTGCCTGCCAGATTGATTAAAAGCACCAAAAAACTTTAAGGAACTAATCGCAATGATGAAATCTCTGACCACTAAAGCTGCTGTTGCTGCCGTTGCAACGGCGACAGCCTTAACGCTAGGAAGTACTGCTGAAGCAGCCTCAATATCTACTGGGGGCGTATGGACAACGGCCACCCCAAATGGTGCTATTTCAGGTGTTGGTACCAATACAATTTCTTGGGGTACCCCAGCGGAGAGTGGCGGCCAAAAAAGTTCCTACGTCTTTGCAGGTCGCTCCACTTTCACTGCACCAACCGATGGAACTAAGTTTAGCCTAGGCGAGTTCACCCATAACAACTTCCCTATTACAGGAACGACTCTAAGCGAAGCTAACCTCGAGGTCAGTCTAACAGGTGACATTAGCAAAGTTTTCAACTTTGTATTCAAGCACATTGAAACACCCAACAACGCAAATCCCTGCGCTGAAGGTGGTGATCAGCCCTGTCCTGACCGGGTGTTCTTGCCTTCCCTATTTTCCCAAGAGACGGTCAACATTGGCGGTCAGGACTTATTCCTGAAAATCTCTGGTTTTGAGGTAGATGGAGTGACTACACAGTCCTTCCTAACCAAGGAAAACCAGGCTAACACCGCCTTCCTGGTGGGGCAGTTTACCCCCGTGCCGACTCCGGCTCTGCTGCCCGGCTTAATTGGCATGGGTATTGCTGCCCTGCGCAAGCGCAACGGTGAAGCCGACGAAACCGAGGCATAACCTCCCGAAGGGTGAGCCCTGCTCACCTGATGCTTTCAGCCATCACCCAGTTATACCTAAGACGAAGGCCCAGCACTTTGGCTAGTTGGGTGTTAGCCCACACAATCAGAGGCTCTGACGCTGGTGGGATCATGTTCCATTTCTAGCGCTTTTATAGTCGCGACCTTGCATTAAATCAAGGTCGCGCTTTCATTTTTTACAGCAGCGGATGATGCACCAAAAGTTTTTTCCAAGTCTAAATAGCTAATATGATTGCGCGGTTCATAACAGCACTAGCCAGGATATGAAGCAGCAACAGGTGAAGTGTGTTTACCCTAGCGGGGTTGGGATCCCGTTGGCACTGAGGAAAACTCGGTCATTCGGGTTTGGGTGCGCAAATTTTGGCAGCGCAGCAATTCATCTTTGGTTAGCACGCGGCGACCCTCTAGGGCAGGTACCGCCTCGATGGCGCGAATCAGGGCGTTGGCGGCATCGGTTTGGGTGTAGCCTCGGCGTTGGGCCACCTGCACCGCCCGATCATCGGCAGCGATGTCGGTTTGGGGGCCATTGACCCGCCGCCAGAGTTGCCAGCCTGCCAAGGCGGTGACGCCCCCTGCTGCCAACACCCCAACGGCGTCCCCCTGCATGAGTTCTAGCAAGCCTCCGGCTACGCCAGCCCCGGCCAGGAGTTGATACCCGTTGGGCTTCAGCAGGTTGGCCAGCATTACCCAGCTAATGGTGCGTAGGAAGATCAGGTCTCGTTCCGCGACCGAGAGGTGTTGCCACAGATCCATATTGAGGGTGACGCAGTGGCTACGTTGCCAAGGACGCGGGAATTCTGCCTTGATGACTGGAATCTGGCGGTCATTGAGGATGAGCTTAATTTTCATGCGGGCCGAAGCCGGCATTAGTTCTTTGAGGCGTGTAACTTCAGTGTTGGGGTTAACCACAGCAAGGCCTATCCCGACAAAATTAACCCTAGCCTACCACAGCTTCCTATCCTCGCATTTTGGAGAATCCTAGGGGGCAGAAGTCCCGCGCGGTCTGGGTTATCTCGGTCTCCAGGCTCCGGCAAACGGCCCTTATCCTGGGGGAAACGGTGCGATGTCAAGCCGTTGTTCGCAGAGGTCGAGCAGGTGGGGAGTGATGGTTTGGCGGCTGGGCATCTGGTGGCTGATGGCAATATGACGCACCAGGGTAAGGGTTTTGTAGGCGGCGATGGCATCGGGGTGCAGGGCGGGATTGAGGCGACAGGCCCTATTGACAAAGGCTTCTTCCTGGGCAAGGTAGCCGTCAGGATAACCTAGGATACGCAGGCTTTGCTCGGTGAGGTGGGCGATGAAGTTGCCGATATCGAGGGCCGGATCCCCGGCGCAGTAGAGGTCAAGATCCAGCAAATATAGGTAGCTGGGCTGATCCGACTGGCCTGATTTGTCCGCAATCAGCACTTGGTCGGGGTAAAAGTCGCGATGAATACCCGTGGGGGTGGCAGGGGACAGAGCATTCGCGAGGACGGTGCAGCGTTCTAGCAGACGATGAAGGCGATCCTGCCAGTGGGGATAGGCGAGGGCAACAACGGGTAGGCGTTCGTGGAGAATTCGCAATTCGTCCTCTAGGGTGTGGCGCTTGGTGGGGGAGATGTTGGCGCGATGCAGCTTGGTGATGGCGGCGGCGATGTGATCCCACAGAGCCATGGGATAGGGTTGTTCTGACACCTCCGAGACCATCCGTCCTGGCACCCATGCCTGAAACCATAGGTGAAAATCCGGCACCATGCCCAGGGGTTCTGGCACCGCAATGCCGTCGGGGCTGTGGTCGCTGAAGCCTTGCTGCCAAAGCTGTTGCTGAAGGCGATAGGTGCGCTGGTCGGCCCCACGGGATCGGCCTTTGCCGAGCAGGGTCACTTCACCACCATCAGCCAGGGTGACATCGTAGGCTATCAACGCCCGCCGACCAGGTTTATGGCGCAGTAATCGAATCGCCCTAATCGACACCATCTGCCCCAACATGGCCGCTAGGCGAGGAGTCATTGCTGTCGTATTCAAGGCAGGCGCAAGGGCGGCCAGGGCAACGTCTTGGGAAAGATCAGTAACCATGGGCAGGACGGCGAAGTAGGTGATGTCAACACGTAACGACTCAGGCTGTGGCAGGGGTAATGTGCGTAACTGGCCTTGCAGGTCTTTGACCTCAGCTTCCAAGCGGTTCAGACGCTCCAATCACTTACTCACCAAGCTCACAACAGCGTCTTCCCCCTGCACATAGCCCCCCCGGTTCTCGGCGTCACTCAACGGTATCGAAGGCTTTGGATGGCTCACGACTAGACTCACGCTACTCGATTGGGCTTAACTTATCAAATACCAAGGCCTATTCTCAAAAAGCAGCGACTTTTTTAAGCCTGAGTAGTTACCCTTCTGTAAACAATTACTGCAAAACTCTGTTCCCCCAGAATTTTGTAGCGCAATAGCCTACGCCCAGGGAATCCTAAAGGGCATCGTAGGCCAGTGGCGGAGTCAGCCCGACCCCCACGGCCAATTCTTTCATCCTGGGTAGTGTGATCCAGCCAACAACTATGGAACGACGACGAGTTTTGCAAGTGCTGGTCTGGGGCAGTGCCGGAACCGCCCTCGGTTTAGGGGCAACATCGGTGTATCAGGCCATGGCTGGGGAAACCGGACACCACTGGGGCTATGTGGGCGAAGCTGGCCCCGACCATTGGGGAGAGCTTTCCCCAGAATTTCAGGTCTGTGGTCTGGGCCGAGAACAGTCTCCCATTGACCTTAATTACCCTATCTCCGCCGACCTTAGTCCCCTCACCCTGGCCTATCAACCCGTGCCGCTGAAGCTGCTGAACAACGGCCACACTATCCAGGTCAACATCGCCGGTGACAGCGACAACGGCGGCAACACCCTAGACCTCGATGGCAAGCCTTACACCCTAAAGCAGTTTCACTTCCACCACCCCAGCGAACACACGGTAGCGGGGGCGGCTTTCCCGATGGAAATTCACTTTGTCCACACCCACGAAGACGGCAGCATTGCCGTGCTAGGCGTTTTTATTAAAGAAGGGGCCGAAAATCCTGTGCTCCGGCCCATTTGGGAAGCCATGCCCTCCCACGAAAGCGAGGTACTGACGGTACGTAACGCCACCATCAACCCCAGCGACCTACTGCCCAGCGAGGGCGACACCTTCCGCTACTTCGGCTCCCTCACCACGCCGCCCTGCTCGGAAATTGTCTCTTGGCTGGTATTCCAAAGGCCCATAGAAGCCTCTAGGGCGCAAATTGAACGGTTTAGCCTGATTTTTGCCCACAATGCCCGCCCGGTGCAGCCCCAAAACCGCCGCATCCTGCTGGAGTCGCTTTAGATCCCTTTATGCCCTAATTGAGGGCCATCTGACTGACACAAGATTCTGCATCGGGCGCGAAAACCGCGCCCCTACAGCATTGGTTTCATGTAGGGGTCAGGTCTCCTGACCCTTTGACCGATATGGGTTCTAGCAAGTTTTGTCAGTCAACCAGGATTGAGGGTGTCCAGAATTTCCCGAAACCTTGGCCGTTGGTCGGGCTGCATACAGCGCTGTTGAAGCTGGCGCAGTTGGGCGTAGGTGGCGGTGGCGGCATCGTCGGCGTCGGTCATTGGGCAGCGATCTAGCAGATCTTCTAGCAAACAACCAAAGGCGCGAACCTCTAGGCGCTCCAGGGCTTGGCCCAGGGCAGCATCCTCCACGGGATAAAAAGAAGCCGCGCCAAAGTCCCCCAGTTTGGCATCGCCGCTGCCGTTATAGAGGGTGTTGTGGGGATATAAATCACCATGTAAAAGACCCCGCTGGTGCAGGTGATGGGCGGCGGCAGCGACACTGTGGGCAATGCGGATCGCCACGGGGAGGGTAAAGGTGCGGTCGGGGGGGTAGGTGTCGCGGGTGCAGCTTTCTAGGCTGGGCGGGCCACCCAGAACCTGGTAACTGTCAGGAATCAGCGGAAACACAAGCCCCTGTTGACCCTTGGGATGGTTGTCCACCTGGCCGATGGGGCTGACGATCTGATCGTGCTTTCCGGCGGCGAGACAGGCCCGGATTTCGGCATTGGGATAGCCGTCGCTGGTGATGTCCCCTTTGAAAAACTTGATCGCGACTTCCCGATCCCCATGCTCCGTTTTCCATACACCCTTGGAAATCACCCCCGACGCGCCCTGGCCCAGCACCTCGCCTTTGACCAGAGCGGCCCAGTCAATCACGGGTAGGTCGTCGCTGGAGAGATCCGATCCCTCGCTACAGAAGGGATTGCCCGCATAGGCCAGCCAAGAGAGCCGGGGTAGGGCTAGCAACCAAGGGGGCAGTTCCGTCAGTTGGTTGGCGGCGAGACGGATCAGTTCTAGATTGCGACAATGGGCCAGTTCTGGGGGCAGGGTTTGGAGGCGATTTCCGGCCAGCATCAGCTTTTGCAGATTTTTTAGGGAACCGATGGAGGCGGGCAGGGCTTCTAGTTGGTTGTCGGTCAAAATCAGCCAGCGGGTTTGGGGCGGCAGGGCATTTTCTGGCAGGTGGGTGATGCGGTTGGACTTGAACCCCATCATTGCCAACTTTGGACAGCGGGCCAATACCTCCGGCACCGTCTCGAACCAATTATTGCTGAGGAAAATCACCTTCAGCCGATGCAGCCGGGGCAGGTCCTCTGGCAGGGTGCTGAGCTGATTGCGCGATAGATCCAGCACCTCCAGCGAATCGGCCAGATCAAAAATTTCCGGGGGAAAGGTCGCTAGATTGGCGGACAGGTTCAGCCGTTGGAGGCCCGCCAGTTGCCCCTGGCGCAGTTGGTCGAGGGTGTGCATCGTGGGTTTTCGGGGATACTCTGCCCACTGTGCCATGACTTGGGGCGACGGTGATCGCGGCTTCTGTGGTGCGTCCCAACTGAGTGGATTGCCAACCCCAGCGGACGTGGACGGAATGGATCAGACCCGTCAGGGCAAATTAGCGTAGGGTAACCCATGGGGAAATGGGTGAAACCCTATTGATCGGGAAGCCGGGGAGGGAATTCGCTAAAATCGGGGCAGCGTTATCCAAGCGCTTTGTATAGGGTTCAGGGCCTCCTGGGCCGCCTTCAGCCGCCATGATTCCCTCTGCCATGAGCCATGATGTCCCTCAACGGCCACCCTTCCAGGCCCATCAAATTGTTTATCTGATCTGCGAACAACATCGCCTCTACACAGAGGTGATTGAAATTCTATCGGAGCGGCAACTGGCCTGGGTGAGACCCCTAGCCCTAGTGACACCGGAGAACGTGCTACCCCTATCTGCTAGCATCGCCTGGGGAGAGATGCCGTCAAGGGCTGACCAGCCGACGATCCCAGATTTGCTCTGGCCCCTAGACCAGTTTTACCCTGCCCTGGATACCGACTTTGTGGCCCTATGGGCGATGATGCCTACTTCACCGCACAAAGGGGAGTCGGTCGCTCACAGTGCCATCGTTTCCCAATTTACCCGCCGCCTATGGGAAACAACCCAGGGAACAGCCCGCCGCCCCGCCTCTGGGGCTGGGGGAAGTGAAGCGTAGTCCGTATTTTCACGATCAGGGTATTTTCGATAAATTTTCCGTGAAGATCCTACTGCTTCCGCTGGCCCAAACCTGACCCAGCGGAAAATAGCAACCACGTTTTCACCAAAAATGTCGCTACGGGGAGATTTTGCCCAACCTGAGCGGTCTTCGAGCCTGGAACGGGAACCTTTCCCGCAGCACGAACGTCTCACAGGCGTCGGTATATTTCTGGATCACAACTCACTCCACCTATTAAGGCAAGTATCATTAGCTACCTTGATGTATGGGGTTTTCTTGGTCGGCCATGCTGCCGAGAAGCTTGGCAGCTTAAGGTCTATTCGGAGAGAGTCCCCCTAGAGCCATGACGATAATAAAGCTCAAAACAAGTGACTTAAGTCACAGTCATAATCATTTCCTTGGGCTATATTCGGTGAATCTACGGATGAGTTGTGTTGATGATGCCTAGATGTACATCAAGATATGACCAACTCCCAAGTCTAGGGTGGTCAATGTTGAGGCAGGGCGCGTACCTTCGTAGATGTCAAAGCTACGTTTTACACTCATTAAAATCACGTAGGACACACCAGGAGTATGTCGGGTATGCAAACTATGACTAATGCTATGGCAATTGTGCAGGCCCAAGGATCCCTCAATGCCTCCAATGCCCAAGATTTTCACCTCAGCTTGGTGGAGCGTCTCCAGTGCGATAAGTCGGATGGGCTGGTCGTTGATATGAGCCAGGTTGAGTCTCTGGATAGCGCTGGTCTGATTTCCTTGGTGTCTGCCCTAAAGCAGGCTCGCCAGCGCAGCAAGCGCTTCTGTCTCTGTGCAGTGCCCCCCACCATTCGCATCATTTTTGAACTCACCCAGCTAGATCGGGTCTTTGAAATGGTGGAGGACGTGTCCCACACCACGTTGTTAGCGGCCTAGTCAGGCTAACCATTCACGAGCGCCTAGACTCGCCTCTGGCAATTTATAGCCCTTACAGCCTTCACCGTGGCAGAGACCACCGTGGAGGTTTTTGCTTTTGGGAGATTAGCCACCAAAGGGCGGAACTCCCCCGCTATAGTAGGAAGGGCCTGTTGTACTGTGATGATCTGGAGTCCCTACTGTGCCCGTTGCTGTTGATACCCTGCTAACCCCAGACATTAATAAGCCTGCTCGCTACCTGGGTAACGAACTAGGGGCCGTGCATAAACCCTGGGATCAGGCGGCGGTGCGTTGGGTGCTAACCTATCCCGAAATTTATGAAGTCGGTGCTTCCAACCTAGGGCACATCATTCTCTACAGCATTCTCAATACCCAGCCCCGGCAGCTCTGTGATCGCGCCTACCTACCTGCCGCCGACCTAGCTGCCAAGCTGAAGGAAACCCAAACGCCCCTGTTTGCGGTGGAATCCCAGCGGAATCTGACGGATTTTGACATTCTGGGCTTCAGCCTCAGCTACGAGCTGGGGGCCACGAATATTCTGGAAATGCTGACCCTGGCAGGGGTTCCCCTTACCTGGCAGGAGCGGGACAGCGCCGGGGCGTTCAGCACCGAGGGTGGATCTTGGCCACTGATTTTTGCTGGGGGACAAACCGCCACCTCGAACCCCGAACCCTACGCTGATTTCTTCGATTTTGTCGCCCTGGGCGATGGCGAAGAACTGCTGCCGGAAATTGGTCTGGTGATCGAAGAGGGCAAGGCGGCGGGCCTCAGCCGAGAGGAATTGTTGTTGGACTTGGCCCAGGTGCCGGGGGTCTACGTGCCCCGGTTCTACGACATGGCGGCGGATGGATCGGTGCATCCCAATCGACCTAATGTGCCAAAGCGCATTCTGCGGCGGGTGGCCACGCCGATTCCGGCCTATGCCATGGGTCTGGTGCCCTACGTGGAGACCGTCCACGACCGCCTCACCGTGGAAATCCGCCGGGGTTGTACGCGGGGCTGTCGGTTTTGCCAGCCGGGGATGCTCACCCGTCCGGCGCGGGACGTGGAACCGGAGGCGGTGATCGACGCCATCGAAACCGGAATGCGAAAGACGGGCTACAACGAGTTTTCTCTGCTGTCCTTGAGTTGTTCGGATTACCTGGCCCTGCCTGCGGTGGGGGTGGAGGTAAAAAACCGCCTCAAGGACGAGAACATTTCCCTGTCGCTGCCCAGCCAGCGGGTGGATCGCTTTGACGAAAACATCGCTAACATCATCGGCGGTACGCGGTTGACCGGGTTGACCTTTGCCCCAGAGGCAGGCACCCAGCGGATGCGGGACATTATTAACAAGGGACTGACCAACGAGGAACTGCTCCAGGGCGTCAAAACCGCCCACGAACAGGGTTGGGACAAAGTGAAGCTCTACTTCATGATCGGCCTGCCGGGGGAAACCGACGCCGACGTAATTGGCATTGCCGAAACCGTGCGCTGGCTGCGGCAAACCTGCTACATCAAGGGCCGCAAGCCGCTGTCCTTTAATATCACCATTTCCAACTTCACCCCCAAGCCCCACACGCCCTTTCAGTGGCACACGGTGTCCACCGAGGAGTTCAATCGTAAACAACGACTCCTGCGGGCCGAGTTCAACACCATGCGCTGGGCCAAGGTGAACTTCACCGATGTGCGAATTTCCGCCATGGAAGACTTTGTGGGCCGAGGGGATCGATCCCTCTCCGCCGTGGTGCGCCGCGCCTGGGAACTGGGGGCCGGGATGGATTCTTGGTGGGAAAGTCTGGATAACGCCTTCAATGCCTGGGCGCAGGCCATCGATGAAGCGGGCCTAACCTGGAAGTATCGCCAAATTGCCCAGGGCGAATGGAACGTGATGACCACGGATGGGGACAATCCCCACGCCAATTTAGACGCTGCTCTGCCCTGGGATCATTTGGATACCGGGATTGATAAGGAATGGCTGAAGCAGGATTTGATTCGCGCCCTGGAAGCCGCCACCGTGCCCGATTGCTCCTTTGAGGGCTGCTCCCACTGCGGGGTCTGTGGGCCAGACTTTGGCCACAACGTCGTGGTGCCACCGCTGCCGATTCCCGCCTTCGTGGGTCACGGCAAACCGGATTCAGAACGGGTGCAGCGGTTGCGGATCACCCTAGGCAAGCTGGGCACCATGGCGCTAATTGGCCATTTGGACTTGGTGCGCCTGTTTGACCGGGCTTTGCGGCGGGCCAGTCTACCGATTTCCTTCACGGGCGGATTCCATCCCGGCCCCAGACTTTCCCCCGCCAACGCCCTGCCCCTGGGGGCCACCAGCAGCGGTGAGGTGGTGGATTTTGAGCTAAAAGCTCCCATGGATCCCGCAGAATTTCTACAACGGTTAACCCAGGAACTACCGCCAGAAATTCCCCTGTACAGCGTGGAAGAAGTGCCCATCGACAGCCCTGCGGCTACAAAATTGCTAGAACGGGCGGAATATTACCTGCGGGTCGGCCTCGAAAATCCCACTCCGGCGACACCCGCTTGGGAGGCTTGGGTTAACCAGGTGCTCAACCAGTCCGAAATCCTCTGGGAGAAAACCACCAAATCCGGCAAGGTGCAGATGGTCAACCTGAGGGAGCAGCTCTACGAACTCGATTACATGGCCCTGAACCAAGTTACCGATGACGGATCCCTAGCCCCAATGCCAGAATGGAAGGTGACGGAACTGAAACTGGAACCTGGCGAAGCCCTGATTCGCGTGGTGGGTAGCTGCCGCAACGACGGGAACCTTCTGCGTCCCGAACAGGTCGTTTGGATGGTAGAACAGGCTGCTGGGCAATCCTTACAGCTTCGCCATAAGCACCGTTCCCGTCTGTACCTCGCTGATTGATCACCGCCCTAGGGCAAGAGGCCTCCATGATTCCTGCTAGTCCAGTTGGTTCAGTGTCATCCCGATCTGGGGTACAGGAACGATGGCGGTGGGCCACGGTAGGGATGGCTGTCGCCGGGGTCAGCAGTTTGGGGTTAACCTTGACCCCTGGCTCAGTGCTGGCCAACGAGCTATGTCAGGGAGATCTCAGAAATAGCACAGCGGTATCGGGAGCCATCCCCAACCTGTCTGCCAGCTTTGCTGAGGATGTCTGCCAAATTTTGACCATGCCCACCGCCAGTCGCTCCGAGGGTGAGGCTTTTCTCGGCCAAGTTCAACCTGGCTCATTGCTCACTCACACCTCCGCCTCCGCCGAAACCATGACCCTGCCGAGCATGTGGTGGGCACGGGATTCGATTCCGCCGCAGTTGGGCCGCCATCGTTTGATTGATTCCTGGCTGTCCTACACCATTCAGGGGGCAGAGGTGCGGGTGGTAGATGTGGTGATTAACGGCCAGTTTTGGCGAGCGTTGACCATGCCTCAGCGCTACGGCGTTCTGGCCCAGTTTGGCAACTCGGCTCAGGAGTTTGGCTATCACCTGCGGTTTTTCCAAAGTAATGGCTATTCCGCCCGGATGATTGGGGTCTATGCCTGCGAAACCTCTGCCAGCGACACGCTGCCGACGAATGCTGCGGCCCATTGCCTAGTTACAGTAGACACCCCTCGTATTCTTCAACTTCAGCAGGCGATGCAGCCCCCGCCGTCGGTGCAAACCGCCACTGAACCTGGATCGACCAACTCCACCCCGTCTCTAGCCGATAACCCCAGATCGCTTCCCGATCTAGCTGACCTGCCGGAATAGGGCCGCTGTTCTAATCCACCGCCTAGCCTGAAGATTTTGAGGCCCACAGTTAGACCCATCGTAGCCCAGGGATCTAAGATGTCCGGCTAGCTACTCCGATAGGTTAGATCCCGTATCCACGTAGATAGATTCTAGGCGCTGGAGCACCTTAGCCTTCAGATGTGTCTTCAGCTCATTGCGGAGCAGATCGCGGCTGGTCACCATCGCCCCTAGATCCGGGCGGCTACGGGCGGTGACCACCCATTCTTTCAATAGTTGGCACTGGGGATCGGCGATGGTGCAAGACAGCACATGGGCACAGCGGCGGGGATTTTCTAGGGCAAACAGCAGCAATTTGTAGGATCCAGTGGTGCCCAGCAGCCCCGCAATTTCCTGGCCTAGCTGGGTTTTGAGATCGATATAGCAGGGCAGCCAGCGCGCCCCGTGGGTGCTGCTATACAACACCGTCAGCCACAGCATGACGGGATGGGGCGACATGGTGCAAATAAATGTGTTGTAGCGGGTGCTAATTAGGCGACGGTTGATTTCCTCCTCCGGCATCATGGCCCACAGGGTGGCGAGATTGCCTCGGCTGGTGGGTACCGCGTGGGGAAAGACAATTTCGGCAATGGGCTTGCTGGGGGGCCAAACCATCAGCCGACAGACTTGATCATCGTCAACGACAGCCTTGTTGAGCGTCGCCTGTTTGGCGACGGGCACCCGGTTTAGGGTGGTGCTAATCCGCTGACTAATGCGAAAGCCATTGACATAGCGGCTTTCTAGGGGTTCTAGGGTGGTGAGGACATCCTGGATGGTCTGGGGCCGATCCTCCGGGCGCTTCGCCATACAGCGCAGAATCAGATCCTCTAGCAGCCTCGGTACCTTAAGTTGGCTAGCGACATCCTCAATGCGCTTGGGGGATTCGCTCTGGTGTACCTTATACCAACCGCCGAAGGTGTGGCTGCTGGATCGCAGCGGCAGATGCCCGGTCAGCATTTGAAACATCATGATGCCGAGACTGTAAATGTCGGATCGGCCATCCAGTTCTCGCCCGTCCATCTGTTCGGGGGAGGCATAGGCAAGGGTGCCCATGAAGCAATTAGTTTGGTCGCTGCCCGCCTGCATCAGCTTGGCGATACCAAAGTCCAAAATTTTGGCCAGTTCCCCCAGGGTCGGATCCTGGACGATCATAATGTTGCTGGGCTTAATATCTCGGTGAATGATGGGAACCGGTTCCGCCTGGGTTTTGAGGGTAATGCCATCGTGGGCAGCCTGAAGCCCCAGGCAAATTTGCCGAATTAGCCCTAAAAATCGAGGAATGGGTAGGGGTTGCAGGTTAATCATCTGGCTCAGACTTTGACCCTGGAGGTATTCCATCACGTAGAAGGGAACCCCCTCTTCGTTCACCCCATAGTCGGTGACGCGCACCACATGGATACTTTTTTGGCCCAGTTGGGCGCAGGTCATCGCCTCCTGCATGAAGCGATCCCGCATCTTGTCGTTCATCATCGTCTGGGACAAAAACTTGACCGCCACCTTGACGCTGCCCAGCAAGACATCCTCCGCCAAGTAGACCCGTCCCATGGATCCTTGGCCTAGGGGTTGAAGAAGTTCGTAGCGATTGGCAAGCTTGGTGCCTAGGTTTGAGTCAGCCATAGCGATTGATAACCAGCCATTGTGCGCGTTGCCCAGGGGACGACCTAACCGGATCTGGGGGTGGGGAACAAAGTAACGACGACCAACGATGAACCTTTTGCCCTAGGGGCCACAATTCCCTTCCCATTAGGGCCATATCCCTAGGTCACCGAACCCGATCCGGATAGGGCCGGAACCAGGGCAGAATCTTTACCAAGGTTCGATGGACGCTAGGGTGATCTTAATATGCCCACTTTAGTCAGAAATCACTCGACCGCTATCCCCCCAGGGGAGGTGCCGCCTGAAGTTGCAGGGTCGCCTCCATGGCGCTGGTGAGGTAGTGACCCGTCATGATGCCACTGGACATGTGATAACGGCCATCATCGAGGCGGTGCAGGGTTTCAAATCCGGTGCGACGCTGGCGATCCCCTAAGGCCCAATATCTCTGAATAATAGAGTCTGGGGCCACCCAGCCCTCACCCTCCACCCGGCCCAACTGGCTATGCTGGAGCACAAACGTATATTGGCAGTCGCCGCTGGCGAGTCGTCCGCGATATTGCAGGGCCATTTCGGCGGGGGTGGCTTCCGGGATGACCAGTTTCATCACCATGGTAAACCAGTCATCCCGGCTCCAGGCAATCAGAATTTTGCCCTTCACCGGAGTGGGGAGGCGATCCCGCTCTAACCAGCTTCCTTGTAATGTCCAGCGTCCTGGTTCAACCAAAAAACTGTGAACCACTGGTTGCTCCTCAAACCATGAACCTAAGGGCCGCTGATCAGGGCTGATAGCCAGCATCCCTAGACCAGTAAGCCACTCTCACTCCAGCATACGCCCTATTCCTAAGAGTGGGATCTCCGGGGGGCTGATTGATGCGAACCGTAAAACCTCCACCGCTCTAGGGATAGTGGATGTCGCCTAGGAGCGTGGCTGAGGTGGCTCCAGTTACCGTCGGCAGGTTGCCCGGAAACCGCTGCCAGCGCCAATAGCCCAGCACCGCAAAGGCCATGGCTTCTTTATCATTGGCGGGCACTCCGGCCTCGTCGGTGGGAGCGACGGGAATATCGGGGAAGTGATCCTGGAGGTAAGCCATGAGGGTTGGGTTACGACTGCCGCCGCCGCCCACCAGGATGGCATCGGGCAGGGCGGGTAAAAAGGTGCGGTAGGACTGGGCTATGGTGGCCGCCGTAAAGGCGGTCAGGGTTGCCACGAAGTCCATGGTTCCCAACCCACGCCCCTGGGCCTGCCGCTGGCACTGCTGGAAATAATCCCAGCCAAACAGTTCCCGCCCCGTGGATTTAGGCGGCGGCTGGTGCAGATAGGGGTGTTGCAGCCAGTCGTGAATCAGATCGAGGCAAGGGATGCCCTGGGCGGCCCAGGCTCCATCCACATCATAGGTAAGGCTGCCCTCGGAGAGGGTGGCCATGGCGATGTCAATGAGGGAGTTTCCTGGTCCTGTATCCCAGCCCAAAATGGCCGGGGGCTGCGGCGATGGGTGACGATCCCAAGTAGGCAAGTAGGTGACGTTGCCAATGCCGCCGATATTTTGCACACAGCGGCGCATCTGGGGATGACTCAGCAAACAAAGATCGACAATCGGCACCAGGGGCGCACCCTCTCCCCCGGCCTCAATGTCGGCCTGTCGGAAATTACTGACCGTCGGTATCCCCAGATGCCGGGCTAGGCTAGCCCCCCGCCCCAACTGCACGCTATAGGCCAGTTGCCGCCCCTGCACCGGACGATGAAACACCGTTTGACCGTGGGAGGCCACCAAATCCACCGCCCCGGATTGATCGATGGCCTGCTGGGCCACCTGGGCAAACTGCTGGGCAATGGCCTCATCCAGATCCGCTAAGTCCGCTAGGGATAGAGGGTTTCCAGCGCAGGCGGCCAAAATTCGCTGGCGCAGGTCATCGGGGTAGGATTCGGTAAACCCCGCCACTAGGCAAGCCTCCAGGCCGTAGCCCTCGCCCTCAAGATCGACGACCGCCACATCAATGCCATCGGCAGAGGTGCCGCTTATTAACCCAATCACCCGCATAACAGCGCCTCGTTTCTTGGTTTTGCTAGATTTCTAGGGTTGCAGATGTCTAGACTCGGTAGAGTTCTAGGCTCGGCCAATGGTCATCGGAACAGGGGGGCTTAGCTATGCTGGCAAACGACGTCCTCCTGTTGAGGGCGACCTGGGCTAGCGGGCTAAACAGGCAAGTGCTCTAGCCCCTTGTTGCTGCCAATCACCACCATCAGCCCCCCCGCCTTCAGTCGAGTAACGGGGCTGGGGTTAATTTCAAACTTATCGGGCTGCTGGTCTTGGCTAACGGCCAGCACGGTTAGCTCGTAGCGGTTGCGCAGATCCAGATCAATAATCGTCTTCTGATCAAAGGCCTTGGGCACGATGATCTCAGCAATACTGTGGTCAGGATCAATTTCAAACCGATCTAAAATTCCTGGCGTGGTGAGGGAACGGGCCAGTTCACAGCCCATTTCATGCTCTGGGAAGACCACATGATCTGCCCCCACGCGGTCTAGCAGCTTGCCGTGGATCTCTGAAGACGCCTTAGCGACTACGTTTTTCACCCCCGCCTCCTTGAGATTTAGGGTGGTGATGATGCTTTCTTCCACATAGTTGCCAATCGCCACAATCACCGTGTCAAACTCGGTGATACCCGACTCCTTGAGGGCCGTGGGCTGGGTCGTATCGAGCTGTACCGCGTGGGCCGCGATCTGATCGGTGAGGGCTTGGCTGACGCGGCGCTCGTCTTCATCGGCGGCCAAGACCTCGTAGCCGAGACTGTTTAGGGTGGTGCAAACGGCCCGCCCAAAGCGTCCTAGCCCAATCACCGCAAACTGGCGGGTCGAGGAACGCATCTTGCGCAAAAAAGTCAACGATGTCAGATTCACAGACCGACTTCCAAACGGAGGACAATTGTTTAGGCGGGACGCTGACCCCTTTCATCCTACCTATTACTGCCCTCCAGGCATAGCATCGCCCCAACAGAATTTCTTTAGCGGCGGGAAGTCTTTTTTGCTACGCTAGCTTAATGACTTTTAAAGGATAGGACTATGCAACTTGGTCGCGGCAAAACCGCCCGCAGGGCCTACGGCATTGACGAAATCGCCCTCGTGCCCGGCCTGAGAACACTGGATCCCTCTCTAGCGGACACGCGCTGGCAGATTGGCGGCCTTGATCGGGAGATTCCCATTATTGCCAGCGCCATGGATGGGGTGGTGGATGTCACCATGGCCATTCGCCTGTCGCAGTTGGGTGCCCTAGGCGTGCTCAACCTAGAGGGCATTCAAACCCGCTATGCCGACCCCAATCCCATCCTCGATAAAATTGCCTCGGTAGGTAAGGACGAGTTTGTGGGATTAATGCAAAGCCTCTACGCCGAGCCGATTAAACCCGAACTCATTACCCAGCGGATTCAGGAAATCAAGTCTGGGGGCGGGATTGCAGCGGTTAGCGTCACCCCCGCTGGGGCGGCCCGCTTTGGCCAAACCATTGCCGAAGCCGGAGCAGATCTGGTCTTTGTTCAGGCCACCGTGGTCTCCACCGCTCACCTCTCACCGGAAAATATTGAACCGCTAGATTTAGCAGCGTTCTGTGCGGCCATGCCCATGCCAGTTATCCTGGGCAACTGCGTCACCTATGACGTTGCCCTCAACCTGATGAAGGCCGGGGCCGCTGGGGTGTTGGTGGGCATTGGCCCCGGTGCCGCCTGCACCTCCCGTGGCGTGTTGGGCGTCGGGGTACCCCAAGCCACCGCCGTCTCCGACTGCGCCGCCGCCCGCGACGACTACTTCCACGAAACCGGACGCTACATCACCATCATTGCCGATGGTGGTCTCGTCACCGGGGGCGACATCTGTAAGTGCATTGCCTGCGGTGCCGATGGCGTCATGATTGGCTCTCCCTTTGCCCGCGCTGCCGAAGCCCCAGGCCGAGGCTACCACTGGGGCATGGCTACCCCCAGCCCCGTACTGCCCCGGGGCACCCGCATTCGGGTTGGCACCACTGGCACCCTAGAGCAAATTCTACGTGGCCCCGCCCAATTAGATGACGGCACCCACAACTTTCTAGGAGCTCTGCAAACCAGCATGAGCACCCTAGGGGCCAAGGATCTCAAGGAAATGCAGCAGGTCGAGGTGGTGATTGCCCCCTCTCTGCTCACGGAGGGCAAGGTCTACCAAAAAGCTCAGCAGCTTGGCATGGGCAAATAAAGGCCCTCCTACCCCTATTTCTAGGGCCGCAATAGGTAAGGTGACGGATCTTAAACTGTCCACCGGTTGAGGGTGGTAATTTCTGGGTTGTCCGCTGTACAATGAAGAAAAGCGGAGACGAAAGTTTCCGTTCACTCCTCACACCACACTCCGCCTGGGCCTTTGGGTTCAGGCGGTTCCTTTTGGGCACAGGTTGGACAAGACAAGTTTTAGGGGTTACCCGTATGGACTGGGCTGGTGGCTAACTGGGGACTGGGGAGCCTTGCAGGTCGGCTGGTCTTCGGCTGGGGCGATAAAATTGTGTCCTATTGTATGGCCAGCGGTTAAAGGGGGCAGTTTTTGGCTATGGTAGGATGGCGTGTGTTTAAGAAAGGCAAGGAAGACTAGGCATGGCAGCAGCCTCTGAAGTCACAGACTCTACATTTAAGCAAGAAGTCCTCGAAAGCAGCGTTCCCGTTCTGGTAGATTTTTGGGCTCCGTGGTGCGGCCCCTGTCGGATGGTGGCCCCTGTGGTGGAGGAAATTGCCGCTCAATACGTCGGCACAGTGAAGGTAGTCAAGGTGAATACCGATGACAACCCTCAAGTAGCCAGCGCTTACGGTATTCGCAGCATCCCTACCCTGATGATTTTCAAAAACGGGGAGCGGGTTGATATGGTGGTTGGGGCCGTCCCCAAGACGACCGTGGTCAACACCCTAGAAAAGTACCTAGAGAAAAGTACCTAGATCCTGGCTAATTACGCTGGATCTCACTAACTCCAACGGTCTTTTGATCCATCCCCTGAACACCTGTTTCTCCGCGAAGCAGGTGTTTTTGATGGACGATGTAGCCACAGACGAGAACAACCTCCGGCCCGATAACAATTCTCGGTAGAATAGGGTACTGCCCATTTATTTCCAAACCTATGGTTGCTATTCCCTCGAATCTTCCGTCCAGTATCCAGGCAGATATGGAGGTCTTACTCGATCACCTCCCTACCCTGGAGCATGGC
This sequence comes from Spirulina sp., assembly GCA_044070495.1. GTDB lineage: Bacteria > Cyanobacteriota > Cyanobacteriia > Phormidesmidales > Phormidesmidaceae > Nodosilinea. The sequence goes on from JBIPSI010000025.1 coordinate 28,640, forward strand.
AAGCTGATTCGGCAGGTGCTAGAGACCATTCTGCGCATGATGAGCCGCGAGTCGGATCGGCTGGACTGGAAGATCCTCAACTACGCGCTGCTGGATATGGAGCAGGGGTTTCAGATGTTCCATCCCTATCGCCATACCCGCAAAGTCACGATCTTTGGTTCCGCTCGCATGGGAGCCGACAACCCCGACTATATTTTGGCCCAGCAGTTTGCAGAACAGGTGACCCAACTGGGCTTTATGGTGATGACCGGGGCCGGGGGCGGCATTATGGAGGCCGGAAATGCTGGGGCGGGGCCAGAAAACTCCTTTGGGCTGAATATTCAGTTGCCCTTCGAGCAGGGGGCTAATCCGGTGATGACCGACAACCCCAAGCTGATCAACTTCAAGTATTTCTTTACCCGCAAGCTCTTTTTTATTCGTGAAAGCGATGCCCTCGTGCTGTTTCCCGGTGGCTTTGGCACCCAGGATGAGGGATTTGAGTCCTTGACGCTGATCCAAACCGGAAAAGCCGACCCGATGCCCGTGGTGTTGATCGATCATCCCGGCGGCAACTACTGGAAAGACTGGGACACCTACATTCGGGATCATTTGATGGAGCGAGGGTTGATCAGCCCCGACGACCCCAGCCTCTATACCATTACCGACAATGTCGATGACGCCTGCCACGCCATCAGCAGCTTTTACCGGGTCTATCACTCCTGCCGCTACGTGGGGGATCGACTGGTGATTCGGCTGAAATGCGAACTGCCCGATGCGGCGGTGGCTCTGCTGAACGAAGAGTATGGCGATATTTTGTCGAAGGGGCAGATTGAAAAATCGGCGGCCCTGCCGGAGGAAAAAAACGACGAAACCATCCCCCTGCCGCGTTTAGTCATGCACTTTAACCACCGAGATTTTGGCAAGCTACACCAGTTTATTCGGCGGCTGAATGATCTGGGGGATAGTCGTCCTGAACTGGAGCACCCAGAACAGAAGTAGCCCACCGACAGGGGGTCTCCCTACCCGCCGGTGACTGAAGGAGTGATTGAGTGTGAGGGGCCGTTCCCTTGCCTGATGATCACTATAACTCGATGCGATCATCACTCTGGGTTGGATAGGAGGGCTGTCACGTCGTCGCGATCACCGCATCCCAGGGCTTCCATCGCCCCATGGGTGGAGAGGAAAACGTGATCCTGTCCGAGATGTTTGACAAAGCCAATCTTCTCCAACCCATCCATCACCGGGCCTTTTACTTCCGCAAGATGCAGTTGAACGCCCATGCTCTTTAATTGATCGATGAGGCGCTCTAGGGTTTCTAGGGCACTGCCGTCAATAAAGTTGATGCCGCTGCACGTCAGCACCAAATGCTCAACCTCTGGATTTTGGGCCACGGCGGACAGCAGGTAGTCTTCCAAGGCCCGCATACTGGCAAAGTAGAGGCTTTCGTCTACCCGCACCGTCAGCACATGGGGGCAGGTCAACACCGGATGGCGCTGGACATTGCGGAAGTGTTCGGTTCCGGCAATGCGCCCCACAATGGCCATGTGGGGACGGCTGGTGCGCCAGAGGTAGAGCAGGATGGAGGCGGCGACCCCGGCCAAAATCCCTGCGACCACCTCCACCGACAAAACGGTGATGAAGGTAACCAAAAAGGCGATGGCGTCGGCTTTGTTGTAGCGCCAGAGTTTAGCAAACCCAGGCCAGTCTAGGAAGTTGGAAACGGCCACGATAATCATGGCGGCTAGGCAAGCCTGGGGCAAAAAGTAGAACAGGGGGGTGAGAAACAGCACCGTCAGCGCCATCAGCGTCCCCGTAATCATCAGCGCTAAACAGGTGTTGGCCCCCGCCGTAAAGTTCACTGCCGAGCGGCTCACGCCTCCGGTGACGGGATAGGCTCCGGTGAAGGCGGCCCCCAGGTTGGCGGCACCGAGGGCAATCAGTTCTTGGTTGGCATCCACCGACTGCCGCCGCCGACTGCCTAGGGCTTGGGCCACCGCAAAGGCTTCGGTAAAGCCCACAAAGGCAATGGTTAGCACCACGGGCAAAACCTCTTGCAAGCTGACCAGGGAAAGGTTGGGCATCTGGAGGGTGGGCAACCCCGCCGGAATCTCGCCGACCACTTTGATGCCTGCGGTTTGATCCAGGCGCAGACTCCAGGTCAGCAGGGTGCCGATGGCAATGGCCACCAGGGGCGCACTTTTGGCAATGGGCACCACCGCCGCCGGACTTAGCCCCCGCCGCTGCAACCACGGAGCCAGAATTTTTTGGAACCCCAGGATGATGACCCCGCTCCCCAAGCCCAACGCCAGGGCCACCGGATTCAGTTGGGGCACCCCCCGCACCAGTTCGGCCAGCAGCGGGAAGAAATGCTCTCCACTGGCCACCTGAATCCCCAAAATATGCTTAACCTGGCTGAAGCCAATCACCAAGGCCGCCGCATTGATGAACCCAGCAGTGACGGCATGGCTGAGAAAATTGGTAATAAACCCCAGCCGCAGCAACCCCAACACAATTTCCACAATGCCCACCCCCAGGGCCAACACCGCCGCCAAGGCTAGGTAATTGGGGTCATCGGGGGTGCTGAGGCTGGTGAGTCCGGCGGCGACCAAGAGGGACCCGACTGCCTCTGGCCCCACCGCCAAAAAGCGACTGGTGCCAAACAGGGGATAAATTAACAGGGGCAAAATGCTGGCGTATAGCCCCGCTTGGGGAGGCAGGCCCGCCAGTTGGGCGTAGGCTATGCTCTGGGGCACCAGAACGCTGGCGACGATAATCCCCGCCGTAATGTCTCCGGCCAAGTCAGCCGATTTGTAATTCAGGCCCCAGTCTAGAATCGGCAAGTAACGACTGAACCGGGATAACCAAGAACGATCCAGGGACGAGGATGACATAGGAAATCGGCAGATGATAGCGAGAGGACGTTGACCAATCCAGCAGGCGCACCAACACCCCAAAGCCTGACGCTCTAGGCCCAGGAAAGCCCTTGCACAGATGTAGCTAAGTTTACTTTAGTGCCATATGGGAATATGGTTGCAAGAAATAATCTGCTCCATGGCCACGCCCCAATCCTAAAGGGATCGGTAGTCATTGGCGGTCATGGGTGGGAACTAACGGTAATTTAAGACAACAATTTAAGACAACGTTGATGATTGACGGTGAGGAGAACCTGTGGCAGCAAAACGACTGGTGATTGAAATGGGGATGGGGGTAGACCAGCACGGCCAAGACCCCACGGTGGCGGCGGCGCGGGCGGTGCGAAATGCCATTGCCCACAATGCCCTGCCGGGAGTGTGGGAGGTGGCGGGGCTAAGCCATCCCAACGAGATGCTGGTGGAAGTGCAGGTGGCGGTTCCCTTCCCTGACCAGGTACGGCAGGAGGAGGTGCTGGCGGTGCTGCCCTTTGGCCAGAAAACGCTGATCCTGAAAGAGGGCGGCATGGTGGTGGCGGGGCGGGCCATCCCCGAATTGGACGACAAAAACGACGATATGTACGTGGCCATCGCCGCCGTCACGGTGTCGATTCCGGCCTAGGGCATCGGCGGCGCAGAATGGTTTAATGGTAGGGATTCCTGGGGATGCCACGGCCATCCGTGGCCCCACGCCAGCCGTTAGGAGAACCCGTTTTGTACCAATGTCCCAAAGAGGGGAACGTGCCCCTGCAAGACAGTGAGTTGGCCCCAGGTCTGATGGCCAAGGCTTGCCCCAGTTGTGGCGGGTCTTGGATTCCGCCGGAGATCTACGAGGAGTGGCAGAAGCCCCAAATCGACCCCGATGCGCCCACCCAGGTGGCGGTGCTGCCGCTGTCTTTGGATGTGCCCTTTCAGCCAGCGGGGCTAGATAACCGAGCCGCCCTTTGCCCCGACTGCCGCAGCTACCTGGTGCGGGGGCGCGTCAGCCTCAAACACACCGCCTTTTATGTGGAGCGCTGCCCCAACTGCAAAGGCATTTGGTGCGATGCCGGAGAGTGGGACATTCTGCAAAAGCTGAGCTTGGATACCCACATTGGCTATCTGTTTTCCGCCGAGTGGCAGTCCCAGGTGCGGGAACAGGAAAACATTGCGCGGGAACAGCAGGCCATCCGCGACAAACTGGGGCCAGACATTGCTGAGCGCATCTTTGCCCTAGCGGAACTGCTAGAAGACCACCCCAACGGCGACTTCGGCGTGGCCTACCTAATGCGCCGCTTCGATCAATAACCCCATCCCTCCTTCACCCTTCACCCCTTCACCCTTCACTCCTTCACCCCCTCCCACCCCTTTCATCGCCGCCCCTAAATCCCCCCATGGCTGAAACCCTGCTCGAACTGGATAACTTCTCCGTCACCTACCCAGGCCAGCGTGATCCAGCGGTGGATGATATGTATTTGACCCTGGCGGCAGGAGAAAAGCTGGGCCTGGTGGGGGAGTCGGGTTGCGGCAAAAGCACCCTAGGGCGGGCCATACTGCGGCTGTTGCCTAGGGCGACGGATTTGCGGGGGCGGGTGTGGTTTAAGGGCGAATCGGTGCTGGATTTTACCCCTCGGCGGCTGCGGGAATTTCGGGGCGAAGCCGTGGCTTTGGTGTTCCAAGACCCGATGACGCGGCTGAACCCGCTGATGACCATCGGCGATCACTGCATTGAAACCCTGAGGGCGCATCGACCGGAGATTTCGGCGGCGGCGGCGAAGGATCGGGCCATGGAAGTGCTGGAAAAGGTGAACATTACCGCCAGTCGGTTTGGCCAATATCCCCACGAATTTAGCGGCGGGATGCGGCAGCGGGTGGCCATTGCCCTGGCGATGATCCTAGAGCCAGATCTGATCGTGGCGGACGAACCGACGACGAGTTTGGATGTGACGGTTTCCGCTCAAATTTTGGAGGAACTCACCTGCCTCTGCGATGACCTGGGTACGGCGCTGATTTTGATTTCCCACGATTTGGCCCTGGTGGCGGAATACTGCGACCGAGTGGCGGTGATGTATCGGGGCGAGAAGGTGGAGGAGGGCAAGGCGCTGGAGGTGTTTCAGCATCCTCAACATAAGTACACCCAATCCCTGGTAGACAGTGCCCGCCAGCTTCAGCAGGCCGAGGGGTTTGTCTACACGCCCCCCGACCCCGCCTCGGAACCCGCCCCCCTGCTGCGCCTCGTCGATGTGCAAAAGCACTACACCCTAGAGGCCAATCCCATCGCCCGTCTGCTGGGTAAGGAACAGCCCAAGGCGATCAAGGCGGTGGACGGGGTTTCCTTGGACATTTACCCCGGCGAGATTTTGGGCCTGGTGGGGGAATCGGGCTGTGGCAAAAGCACCCTGTCGCGCACGATTTTGCAGCTCATCAAACCCACCGCTGGCCAGGTGATCTTTGACGGCACCGACCTCACTACCCTCTCGCCCCAGGCATTGCGGCGACAGCGGCGGCAGTTGCAAATGGTGTTCCAAGATCCCCACGCCTGCCTGAACCCGATGATGACCGTGGGCCAAAGCATTGCCGATCCGCTGATTATCCACGGCCTCGCCAGCCCCGACCAGGCCGAAGTTCAGGTGCGCGAAATGCTGGCCCGTGTCAGCCTCATCCCCGTGGATGACTACCTTCACCGCTTCCCAGGAGATCTCTCCGGTGGTCAACAACAACGGGTGGCCATTGCCCGCGCCCTGATTACCAAGCCCCAACTGGTAATCTGCGATGAACCCGTGAGTATGCTAGACGCCACGGTGCAAACCCAGGTGCTGGATCTGATGCTGGCCCTGAAGCAGGATTTCAACCTGACTTACCTGTTTATCACCCACGATCTTTGGGTGGCGCGGTTTATGTGCGACCGCATCGCCGTCATGCAGGGGGGCAGCATTGTGGAGTTGGCCCCCACCCAGGAACTCTTTGCCCATCCCCAGCATCCCTATACCCAAACCCTGCTCCAGGCCGCCCCAATGCTAGCCAGCGCTTAGCCGCCCATAATCCGCCAATAGGCGCACCTAGAGTAGACAGCGGTTTACAGGGGTTTACAATGGGAAAAGCAAGGGTACTAGACTGGGTGCATTTGCCCAACAAGGTGCCAGATTGAAGATTCGTCCCAGTCAGCTTTTCAGCCCTAGATTTCCATCATCCCATTTAGGATCGGATTGAGGATCAGAACCAGAAGCCAAGGCGAGGACAGCGCATTGAACAGTTGCGATCCCGGTGTCCCGTGGTAAATCGACCTTTACTTCCTCTGATACTGGGGAGCATGGGGTTAATCCTAGGCTGGGGCCAAGGGGCTGGCCTAGGGCAAGATGGCCCCAGGGAGGACGTGCTACGGGTTGGTATCTATGACAACCCGCCCAAGGTGTTTTGGGATGCGGAAACGGGCCAACCCAGAGGCTTTTTCCCTGAAATTTTAGATGCCATTGCCGAGGAAGAAGCCTGGGACATCACCTACGTGCCCTGCCAGTGGGCCGACTGTTTGGCCGACCTAGAGGCGGGTCGCCTGGATTTGATGATGGATGTGGCCTATTCCCAGGAGCGGGAGGCCCGGTTTGACTTTAACCGAGTGGTGGTGGTGCCCAGTTGGTCGGTGGTGGTGGCAAGACGCGGGGTGAAGCTCGATTCGGTGCTGGATTTGGACGGCAAACGGTTGGGGGTCTTAAAGGACAGCATCCAGGCCAATGCCCTAGCTAGCACCAGCCAAGGGTTTGACATCCGTCCCGACCTTGTTCTGGCCAATACCATCGATGATTTGGCCCGTCTATTGGAGGCAGGAGAGGTGGATGGGGTGCTGGTTCACCGATTTTTTCCGTTCCAGGAACGCCTGCCCCAAGGGGTGCAGACCAATATCTTGATCCAGCCCACCCAACTGCACTTTGTCTCGCCCAAGGGTCGCCATCAGGAGATCCTTGCGGCCTTAGATCGCCAGTTGACGTTGCTGAAAAATAACCCGGATTCGGTGTACTACGAACTCAGCCAGCACTGGCTGTTGGGGCTGGAGGTCTACAAAACCAACTGGCCGCTGCTGCGTCGCATCATGGCCGGGATTGCCCTAGGGGTAGCGGCTGTGGGAACTGGGCTATTAGTGATCTGGAACCGTAGCCTGCGCCGGGAAATGGATCAACGCTTGGCGGTACAGGCCCAACTCAACCATGAATTGCTCCACGATAGTCTCACAGGACTGCCCAACCGTAAGTATATGATGGCCCATCTGGAGGACTGTCTAGGCCAGGTGTCGCGTTCCGAATTGGCTGGGTTTATCGTTCTGTTCCTCGATCTGGATCGGTTTAAGGTGGTAAACGACAGTCTGGGGCACCTACTGGGCGATCAACTGCTGCTGGAAATGGCTGAGCGCCTGCGCCAAACCACCTACTGGGTGGCTCGTTTGGGGGGCGATGAGTTTGTCATGGTGCTCGAACACACCGACGATGTGCAGCGGGCCATCCCCATTGCCGAACAAATTCTCACCATTCTGGGGGTGCCCTGCCACCTGGAGGGCCACGATATCACGGTGGGGGCGAGTATCGGCATGGTGCGGGCCTCCAGGGTCTACCAAGCCCCCATGGAACTGATCCGCGATGCCGACATTGCCATGTATAGCGCCAAGGCCAAGGGCCGCAACCGCTACGCCATTTTTGAGCCGGATATGCACCTGGCCGCCGCCCAACAGCTCACCCTAGAAACCGACCTACGCCATGCCCTGGCCCAGCAGCAGTTTGTGCTCTACTACCAGCCGATTGTGGATTTGCGATCCGGGCGAATGATGGGCCTAGAAGCCTTGGTTCGTTGGCAGCACCCCACCCTGGGGTTGCTACCGCCCGGACGGTTCATTCCCCTCGCTGAGGATACGGGATTGATTGTGCCCCTGGGCTGGTGGGTCTTGGATACCGCCTGCGCCCAACTGGCCCAATGGCGACGGCAGCAGCCCTACCTCGGCCACCTGACGGTGAGCGTGAATGTGTCGGCCTCCCAACTGCGGGAACCCCATTGGCTGGATCGGGTCAACCAGGCGTTGCACCACACGGGGCTGGAGGGTTCCAGCCTGATTTTAGAAATCACCGAAACCCTGCTGCTGCAAAATATGAACCTCACGGCGAGCCTGATGCAGCAGTTGCAGCATGGGGCAGTGGGCATCAGCATTGACGACTTTGGGACGGGCTACTCCTCCTTCAGCTATCTGCACCAGTTGCCCATCACCTCCTTCAAGATTGATCGGCTGTTTATTACCGACCTCACCACCCAGCAAAAAAATCAGGACATTGTGAAAACCATGCTGGTGCTGGCCCGCCAAATGGGGGTTAGCGTCACCGCCGAGGGCATTGAAACCCAGGCCCAGATGGATCTACTCCGGCTCATGGGCTGCAACCTCGGCCAGGGCTACGGGTTTGATCCGCCCCTGCCCGCCGACCAAATGTTCCAGCGCCTTCAGGCCCCGGTCTACGCCCTAGCGTCTGTGAACCCCTAGTATCCTGGAGTCCGTGAAACCTTCGCGCCTAGCTCTCCTTCAGGCTAATCATGGTTTCGCCCTTCAACATCCGCTGGGCCGCATCCAGGAGCATTTCCTCCAGGTAGGGCTTGGTGAAGTAACCCTTCGCCCCCAGTTCAACGGCCATTTGACGGTGGCGGTCGGCCCCCCGTGAGGTGAGCATGGCGATGGGAATTTGGCTGAGGATTTCATCCTTTTGCAGCCGAGACAGCAGCTCTAGGCCATCCATGCGGGGCATTTCGATGTCGCAGAAGACCAGGTCGCAGGGGAGACCCGAACGCAGTTTGTCCCAGGCTTCCTGGCCGTCGCGGGCCTGTTCTACTCGGTAGCCCACCTTGTTGAAGCTCATGGACAGCAGTTCGCGGACGGTGATGGAATCGTCTACGATCAGCACGGTGGGTTCGGTATGAACCGTGGTATCTTCGGGCTCCTCGATCTCCGGCTGGTTCCACAGCGAGGTGGGGGCTTCGCGCCGCACCCGTCCGGTGGCCATGTCGATCAGCTCTAACACATCGGCAATGGGCATGACGCGGCCATCCCCCAGCACCGTGGCCCCCGCGATGCCCGTGGGCTTGGGCACCGGGCCTTCGAGCTGTTTAATCACGATTTCCTGCTCGCCAATCACCTGATCCACCTGGAGTCCGATGAAGGAGTTGGCGCTGCGGAGTACCACAATGGACATCATATCCTCATCGTGGGATCCACCATAGACGCGGCCTCGCCCCAGGATGCGGTTAAACTTCAGCAGGTCGCCCAGGGGCCGCAGGGGCAGCAGGGTATCCCGCCAGAGGATGCTGGTATGGCCCTGATCATCGGTCTGCACCCGTGCCTTGGGCACATCAAACATATCCTCAACCCCATCAATGGGGAAGGCAATGCGAGCCTGGTTGTTAATACAGCTCAAGGCCTTGGTAATACTGAGGGTGAGCGGCAGGCGAATGGTGAAACTGGTGCCCTTGCCCACCTCCGACTCGATGGTGATGGATCCCCGAATATCCGCTAGGGCGGTACGCACCACGTCCATACCTACCCCGCGACCGGAGAAATCGTCGGCCTGGTCGCGGGTGCTAAAGCCCGGTTCAAACAGCAGATCGTAGACCTCGATGTCGCTCATGGTCTGGGCTTCGGCGGCGGTAATCAACCCCTTCGTCAGGGCCTTGGCCTTAACGATGGCCGGATTGATGCCACCGCCATTGTCGGCAATGTAGATCACCGTTTGGTTGCCCTGGTAGAAGGCGCGAACGGTAATCATGCCTTCCCGCACCTTGCCTGCGGCCAACCGTTCCTCCGGGGTTTCAATGCCGTGGGTGATGGCGTTGTTGACCAGGTGGGTCATGGGATCGTAGAGGCGCTCTAGGATCATCTTATCGACTAGGGTGTCGCGCCCCTCCACCACCAGCTTGGCTTCCTTGCCGCATTTGATGGAAATATCGCGTACCGCCCTGGGCAGACGATCCGCCGTTTGGCCAAAGGGCACCATGCGGGCCTTGTTCAACCCTTCCTGGAGTTGGGTGGTGACTTGGCGGAACTGGCGGGCAATCTGATCCGTTGAGTCCACAGTCATTTCAATGTCGGAGGAGGCCTCTCGCACCCGCACAATCAGCTCAATCATTTCCTGGGAGAGGGTGTGGAAGCCCGTAAATCGGTCCATTTCCAGGGCATCGAAGGTGGCCCCGGTGGCGTGGCTACCGCTGTCGTTGCCGCCGCCCCTACCCCCAGATCCGCCCAGGGCAAAGGCTTGGCGGTTGGCCATCAGGGAACTTTCCAGCAGGGATCGCTCGTACAGATCGCGCATCCGCTGCCCCACATCGTTGAGCTGCTGCACCTGGTTAAGCAGGTTATCGAGGGACTGCCGCAGTTGCTCCTGATCCTGTTCGAGGGAGTTGCGGTTAACCACCAGTTCCCCCATCAGGTTGTTGAGGTTGTCTAGGTGGCTGACAGAAACCCGCATGGTCTGATCGGTCACCGCTGCCGCCCGCCGAGGGGCACGACCGCTGGCCACCCCCGCCCCCCGACGGCCTACCACCGAGGGAGCCGATCCCCCTAGCTGGTCTGCGCCCTCCAGGAGCTTTTCTAGGTCGTCAAAACTATCCTCATCGGCGATAGCCGGAGCTGGGGAGCGAGGGGGGGCAGAAACCGGGGGGGCGGGCGGTGGGCCGTCATCCTCCAAAAGCGCCTCTAGATCGCTAAAGTCGTCCAGGTCGAGGGCATCGGTGGCGACGGAACCATTGCTAGCGGATCCATTGCTAGCGGATCCATTCGCGATAGCCCCTGGGGCCGGGGGCATATCCATCACTAAATCGTCTAGCTCCGTCAGCCAATTATCTTCCGGTTCCTCCTGGGCTGGTGCTGGGGAGGGTGGAGGCTCGGCAGCGGATGCCTCTAGGTCACTGGCAACATCTGCCCCAAAATCTGCCCCAAAATCTGTTCCTAAATCGACCTCTGAGGCCAGATCGGTTTCCTCGGTGAGTAGATCTAGACTATCTAGGTCAATGCCGCCGAAGGGATCGGTGATGGCTTCTCCCTCGGCTTCTCCAGAAACAGCGTCCGCCGGGGGGAACGTATCCGCATCGAGGGTGAAATCCAGATCTAGGCTCAGGTCATCGTTGGAGGAGAGGTCAGCGGGGGCGAGGTCACCCTCGAAATCGAGATCAGCGTCCGGATCATGGCCTAGATCAAAGTCCAGTCCAAGGTCGTCCGTCAGGGTTGCTTCGCCAAACCCGATGCCGAGATCGTTGGAGGTGGGCTGGGGATCCGCATCACCAAAGGCCAACTCTAGATCGTCGGCAAGGGCAAAGGGATCGGTTTCGGCTGCGGTAACGTCCTGGGTCAGGGATTGGGTGAGATCGGTGGTATCGGGATCAACATCACCCGTGAGGTCTTGATCGAGTTGGTCAAAGAGTAGATCCAGCTCACTCTCCACGGGGGCGGCAGCGCGGGGCACATCCACCGGAGTAGCCGGGGAACCTGCCGGGGATGGGGCAGCGGAATCCTCGGCTACGGCAGCTACCGGCTCTGGGATGGCAGAGGTCGGGACGGAAGGGGCGAGGGGTGTCGAGGAGGTCGCGGTGGGCGGCTGGGGGGCGGCGGACGACGAACCCTGAACGACTGCAGGTGGTGCCGAACGGGCGGGCGCTGATGGCAGATCCGCAAAGAAATCATCCACATCCGTGGCAATCCCTTCGGCCTGGGGATGAACCGGAGCTACCGTGTCAAAGAAGTCGTCTACCTCAGGGCCGGGGGGCGGAGAGACGGGGGCCGCATCGGCACTATCAAACAACTCGGCGTCAAAGGCTGGGGTCTCAGGCGCAGCGGTGGCAGAGTCAGGGTCAGTCCTAGGGGGTTCGGGTTCTGCCAACGGCCCTCCGTCCTCCGTTCCATCGTCTGCGGTTAAGTCGATCTCCAGGGCATTGCCAAACAGACTGACCATGTCATCGTCGAGGTCTTCTGGGGCAGCGGCGTCCCCGGTTTGAAAGAGATCCGCAAATTCGCTGTCAATGTCGTCGGCACCGAGATCCGGGCTGAGATCACCAACCTCTCCCTCCCCAGCGGGATCCTCTTCCCAAATATCCCCTAGGCCAATTTGCTCACCCTCAAACAAATCCGCCAGGGTATTGAGTTCATCGGGGCCAACCTGGGGGCCAATGCCCGGATGATGCTGGCCACTAAAGCCCGATGCCGATCCGACAGTCTCGGCAACCCCATCGAAGTCACTAAACACCGACTCAAGTCCCGCGTCATCGAAGGTGGTGGCATCGGTGTCGGTAATTTGTTCCAGCCAACTGTCGTCTGACTCTAGACCTAGATTAGCGCTGGGATCAGCCTCGGCGGTGGCAAAGAGATCGGCTAAATCCTCCCCATCGCGGCTGTCGGTCAGGGCTTCGGCCAACAGGGCATCGAGGGCAGAATCATCCTCCAGGGTCGAGGGCAGGGGTGGTAGCAAGGCCAACAGCGCCGCCGAGGCGGCGACCTGACTGACTTGTCCAGCCAGTACCTGATCCTGGGCCTGCTTGAGATCCTTGATGATAATTGGGGCCAGGGAGCGGTAGGTTTCGTCGCGATTACCCGCCGCCTGCCCCACCGTTTGCGCAAGCTGACACCACTGGGGCAGTTCTAATTGTTCCCCCAGGCTATACAGGCGTTGGCAAATCTGCGCCAGTTGCTGACGGGAGGACTCCCCGTCGGCCTGCTTAAAGGTGGCGAGCATTTCCCGCAGCAGTTCTGGGATATCGCTGCGGAAGACGAGCTGAAGGGCGCTGGTCTCCGGATGGCTGGCGGCCTTGGCGGCGGGGGCTGTAACAGGGGCGGCGGGGGCTGTAACGGGGGCAGCGGTAGGGGCTGTCGTGGCGGCAATGCTGGTGAGATGGGCCTCGGTTTGGGCAAAGATCGGTTCCAGGTTAGCTAGGATAACTTGCCCCTGCTCCTCGGTTAGGCCGTAGGGACTTTGTAGGTGCTCCAACTGCTCCTGCAAGCCATCAAAGATTTGCAACAGCATAGACTCTAGGGTTTGGTCGGGGGTGAGGGGTGACTCCTTCATCACCTTGAAGAAGTCTTCCATGCGGTGGGCAGTGCGCTGCATACTGTTAATCCCCAGCATGGCCGCGCCCCCCTTCACCGAGTGGGCCGCCCGAAACACCTCGTTCGCCATCTCCGTATCGTGGATGGTGGCATTGAGATTGAGCAACCCCTGCTCAATGGTGTTGAGGTGATCCTTGGCTTCCTCAATGAAGTACCCTAAGATTCGCTTTTGATCTTCAGGCAGCATGTCGGTTCCCTTCTAAACACTATGCTCGATTTCCCGGAGCCCAAACCCATCAGGGCCAAGGCTTCCTCACCCCTCACGTTTGTCCACCTTAAACCGATCCACCGAGGTCAGTAGATCGCGGGCAACCCCCACCAGATTTTGCAGCGAAGCCGACACCCGCTGGGCCTCCTGGGAGGTTTCCTGGGCCGTTAGCTCCACCGATTGCATCACCTGGGCCACGGCTCTAGAGGTCTCCGTTTGCTCCACGGTGTCGGCGGTAATAGATCGCACCAGCACGTCAATGCGGTTCGACACCTGAATGATGTCCTCCAGAGATCGCTTGGCCTGTTCCGCTAAGCGGGTACCCTCAATCACCTGCTGGGTGCCCTCCTCCATGGCGGTCATCACGCCGCCGGTTTCACTCTGAATCTGCAACACGATCTGCTCGATTTCCTTGGAGGCCTTGGCGGCCCGGTCGGCCAGTTGTCGCACCTCATCGGCCACAATGGCAAAGCCCCGGCCCGCTTCCCCGGCCCGCGCCGCCTCAATGCTGGCGTTGAGGGCCAGTAGGTTCGTCCGGGAGGCAATCTGGGAAATCAAGGCCACAATCTTAGAAATTTCCTGGGAGGATTCCGCCAGTCGCTTCACCTTGCGGGTGGTTTCCGCCACCGTTTCGCGGATTTCGAGAATACCGGCCACGGTACGCTCCACCGATTCCCCGCCCTTGAGCGCGGTGGAGGACGCCGACCGCGCCACTTCCTCGGCCTCGCGGGCGCTCTCGGCCACCCGCTGAATTGAGTCGGTCATCACCTGTACCGAGTTGAGGGTAACGGCCAGTTCCTCCGCCTGGCGCAGGGCGTCCGCCGATAGGCCTCGGGCAAAAATCTCGTTTTCGGTGGATCCCTTACTCACCTGGCGCGCCGCCACACTCACCTGTTCCACAATTTCCCGCAGGTTTTGAATGGTGAGATTGAAGGAGTCGGCCACGGCCCCTAGCACGTCGGCGGTTACCTCCGCCTGCACGGTCAGGTCGCCCCGGGCCGCCCCTTCCACATCGTCTAGGAGCCGGATCACCTGGCGCTGTAGGTCTTCCTTGGCCTGCTCCTGTTCCTGGGCCTTGCGTTGGGCCTCACTCGTCGTCGTCAGCACCACTCGCGCCATTTTGTTAAAGCTGCTGGAGAGATGGCCAAACTCGTCCTCCGAGAGCACCGTGGCCCTAGCGGACAGGTTGCCCTGGTGAATCACGGAATCAAACTGGTGCTGGAGATCGCTAATGCTGGCGCGCATCCGGCGCTGGGCCAGATATCCGGCTCCGTAGGCTGCGCCAAAGCCCCCCAGTCCGGCCCCTAGGGCCATGGCCGCATGAACCACCTTGGGCATTTCGCGGTTGGGCAGGAGGGTGGAGGCGGTAAAGTTCACGATGCCCACCGTGAGGGCAGAGGCGACCCCAGCGGTAACAGCAACGATCAGATTTTTGCTGGGCAGGGGGGCGTTGTCTAAAAAGGCGAGCCAGTCTTGTTCTTGGGTGGCGGCTACCTCATCATCGTCGGTTTGGGTAAACACCGGCAGGCTATCGGCGGATCCCGCAATGCTGAAGATCTCGTCGTCGCTGAGGGAGGTTTGATCGTTGACGCCACTGATATCGAAGGCGGAGACCCCCGCACTGAAGTCGGCGGCATCGTCGGTGGAACTGAGCCCAGAAGCCCCCACGGAGGGAGTCGTAAACCCCGCCGAGCTATCGGACAGTTCGAAGTCTGGCAAGCTACCGAGGTCGTCAAATTCGCTGAATTCATCCAGAAAATCGACGTTATTCGTCGCTCCATCCTCCCGATCTAGGGTGGAGGCGGTGCCAAATCCGTTCTGGTCAAAGTCTCCATGGCCGGAGGCGCTGCCAAACCCAGGGTCGCCCAGGCCCGCATCCGGGGCAAAGACCGTCATATCATCGCTGCCATCGTCATCCACCATGGCTGGCCAAGACTCTTCTATCCCCAAGCCGTCCTCGTCATCGTCAAAGCTGACAAACACCGAGGCATTGCCCGCTGGTTCACCGCCTGGGGCGGTATCAAAACTCAGATCTTGATCGGCGGTGGCAAAGGGATCTTGACGGCTAAAGCTGAGGGGATCGTCCTCCTCCTCAAAGGTAAAGTCTCCCAAGTCGTCGTCCGCTGGGCCAAAGCCGGACTCGCCTCCTAGAAAGGGGTTATCGGCCAAACCGCTGGAACCCAAATCGCTACTGTCAACGGGGGCAAAGGGGTTAGACGCTGCGTCCGCCAAGGATCTATCTACCAAGCCCGTGGCTTCGTCTTCCTCCATGGAAAAGGCCCCCAGATCGAGATCCTCATCCCACTGGTCATCCCCATTGAGGGCGTTATTGTTGCCCAGGGTATCAAAGCCGTCGTTCCCCGCCGCATCGAAGAAGGTCTTGTCCGTTGTATCGCTGCCGTCAAAACTGACGCGGCCTGGGCCAGCATTACCCAAAAACTGACTGACGTAGTCTAAGCCGCTGGTAGCGTAGTCCACAAACTCGGAATCGGAGGTGCAGGCCAGGACGTTGCTATACTGCTCACTGGCTACCTCATACTGTTGTAGGCCGTAGCAGTAGATGTGGCCCCGCAGCAGCAGCACGCTAGGATCCTCGGGATACTCCTCTGCCAACGCGTCGATAACAGCAGCGGCATCCTGATAGTTGCCTTGGATATAGGCCCTCTCAGCTTTCTGATAAGCTTGAGAGTAATCAATGCCTGAAGCCATAACCTTCTCCTGCCAATGCCATTGCTATAAGGATGAAGAGACGCCCGAACTTCCCTAGGGGCTAGGTGGCCCACCGGGCCGAGCGAATCACCGCCACATGATCCAATAATCTCAG
The DNA here is from genome assembly GCA_044070495.1 of Spirulina sp. Taxonomy (GTDB): domain Bacteria; phylum Cyanobacteriota; class Cyanobacteriia; order Phormidesmidales; family Phormidesmidaceae; genus Nodosilinea. The sequence goes on from JBIPSI010000025.1 coordinate 44,650, forward strand.
GGTTTTGTTGTCCTCGGCGGGCAATACCCACTCACCCCGCAGAAAGGGGGCCATGGTGTCGGGGCTGGTGCTAGACACCCGAGTTTTATCGGGATTGAGCCAGCGAGTACCCACAATCCGGTTGACGGCTAAGCCTAACATAGTTCCTTGATCCTCAACCGCTATCACGGAAATCTCAGGACGATCCGTATTGAGCAGAGAACTATAGCCCAAAAACTGGCCCAGATCAGCGACCCAAACCACTCGCCCCTGTTCATTTAGGGTACCCAATAGCAGGTGGGAAACGTTAGGAATCGGGGTAATCCGGTCGGGGGGTTGCTCAATAATGCGGCGAATGCCGGTGGCGGGTAGGGCAAACTCATCCTCAGCGGTGACGAAAAATCGGAGAAATAACTCCCCTTCCGGCGTTTCAAGCTCTTGGAGTTCCGGATCTTGATCCTGTCCGGCCTGGGTTAGAAAATCGGGATTGCCTACCATGGTTTCGCCTCGATACGTCGATCTCACCTCAATGCGTTGCGGTCTTCGCTATCCTCGCAGCAGTTGTTTAACGGTGCCCACCAGTTCGGCAGGCTGAAAGGGCTTAGCAATATAGGCATCGGCCCCCTGCTTCATGCCCCAATAGCGATCAAACTCCTCCCCCTTGGAGGAACATAGCACCACCGGCACATGCTGGGTTGCGGGGTCTGCCTTTAGCTTACGGCACAGTTCATAGCCATTCATACGGGGCATGACGATGTCCAGCACAATCACATCCGGGAGTTGGCGCTGAATGTGATCGAGGGCCTCCACCCCATCTCCGGCGGTGGACACTTTCAGGCCAATGCCCCGCAGTAGATCCGTAATCATTTCCCGCTGCGGCAGGCTATCCTCTACCACCAACACTGTGCTCATAGTCCGAATCCATCCGAGGCCCACAAGGGGGTAAGGGTATACCCAGGGAAGGCCATGGGCCGAAGACCAGCCAAGCTCTCCTCCGCATCCACAGCACCCTACTTATAACGTACCCGCAAACTCCCCAAGCGGATGCACCGGCTTAGCATGACACCGCCCCTAACCTAGGGCCGATGGTTCAAATTATGGCGAATCTTGATGAACTTGACGGGCCTAGGCAATAAATACTTATGAAACCCCAACAAAATTCCCGGTGCATTCCGACCATGGCGGGGTGAGATAGGCTCCTAACGGGAGACCGGAATGCTGCTCAAGTCGAGATCCATATCTTCCTCCAGGGCATCGGCCAGGAGCTTGTCGGGGCGGGGGCGATCCGGATCTCCGGGGCCGACGTATTTTTCCACTAAGGCCAGCAGTTCACCGGGGCCAAAGGGTTTTGTGAGATAGTCGTTGGCCCCGACCATGCGGGCCTTGACGCGATCTAGAAACCCATCTTTTCCGGTGAGCATCACCATGGGCGTTTGCCGAAAGGCGCTGGCATGGCGCAGCATGGCGCACAGTTCGTAGCCGTCGAGTTCCGGCATGGCAATGTCGCAGAGGATCAAGTCGGGCTGAAGCTGAAACAGCAACCCCAGGGCCTTGAGGGGATTGCCAATGGAGGTGGCTTCGTAGCCTTGGCCGTCTAGGATGCGCTCCACGGTTTGGCGAATGGTGGCGCTGTCATCGACGCAGACAATGCGCGGCAACCGCTGGGGCCACACTCGCACCACGGGGGTCTGGGATCCGCTGCGGCTGGCGGGCTGCACTAGGGTGACATAGCCCTGCTGCATGGAGGGCACCAGCAGACGGGCTACGGTCACCAGATCGCGGTTGAGGTAACGGGCGATCTGCCGCAGGGAGGTTTGCCCATCTAGCCAGGGCTGAAGCCGCCGATAGGCTGCCTCGGACAGACTGGCCCGAAAGGCCTCAGGATCGACGAGCAGCGGGCATTGATCGGGGGATTGCAGTTGGGGATGGAGCTTGTGCCAGGTTTGGATTTGTTGGGTTAGCCCGGTGACCAAGGAACTCACCTTGTGGGTCATGAGCTGAGGACTGAGGGCAGAGCTAAGCTGAAACACAAAGGATCCCTGACGCAGGCTGAGCAGGTCGAAGAGGGTTTCTCGCACCATGTGGCTGAGGATGGCGCGGCCCTGGTCGGGGGTCAGCAAATGCTGCTCTAGCATGGCCCAGAGGGTGCCATACTCTAGGGAATTAAGGGCGGCAATGGCCGAAATCGTGCTGGGATCGGGCAGGGATTTGTCGATGCCGTAGCGGTGGAGGTGATCCTTCAGGCGATGGAGATTGTTGTCGGTGGTGCCCGCATACACGAGGCGACCATTGGCCAAAAACACTAGCCAAGACTGGGTGGCTTCCGCCAAATCAGGGCCACCATCCGCACTCCGGCCTAGATATTTAGAAGGATTGGCCGCATAGCTCTCTAGGTACAGCTCTCCGGTGCGCTGCCCCAGTTCGATAAGCTGCAAAATGCTGCGAATATCAATTTCAGACAAATAGCCCTGCATGCAGCAACACGGTGTAGGGAGGTTGAAGGCGGGGGCTAGGGGAACGGGAGAAACTTCGATTCAGCGATCTTCAAGGATCCATAGGGCATCCACGGGTGTTAACCCCAGCTTCCCTAATAGTATAGGTCTGATACCGGTTTGGTGCACAGTTTTCGTGTTTCGTGACCGTCGCTTTGCCTCCCCTGCGGAACAGCGTTCACCGTTTGGCCAATCTCGACGCACCGAACGGAGTCAGCAACCCAGCCCCATGGACGGCTCCAGGGAGAGGACGTAGGGAATTACGGTTGCTCCGGCCAAAATTGGTTAAGATCCAGAGTGTGTGTTCGACTGGTCTCGGCGATTCCTCCGGATGTCCTGCGTCCCAATGGTCTACTAGAGATATATTTGGACATAGGTTACCCGCCGCCGCCCCAGTGGCCTACGGTTCACAATAGGCTGACCCCAGCGTGAGGTTCCCCTTCATCGATTGGGATCGCTCTATATTAAGACACTAAGTTTCTGAGGCCGAGGCGTTATGGTAGCAGTGGGGGCATGGCCCTTCCCCTAGCGGATTCAAGTCGGCCCCGCCCAGACAGCCCGCCCCTACCTTCGTTACCTGTGTGACGGCCAACGGTCGCTTCTTTAGATTAAATGCTTCACGGTTAAAGTTAACGAGGATCAAGCAGCGTGCTGTACTTAGCAGAAGTTCAGAAAAAGGCCGGATTCATTGGTAGCGGCAAACCCGAATTTAAGCTGCTAGCGTGCCAGCGCAACGAGTACAGTTGGAGCGCCGTGACCGGGGAGGAAACCCTTATCGCCCCCGACGATGCCTCCTACAACGCCGGAGCCTTGGTGATGGTAGAGGTGAGCGGCAGTCGCCAGGTACAGCGCCACTACGAAGCGGGGCGCACCCTCACCAACATTCTGCAAACCTTTTCCAACCTCAGCAAAAAATCGAAGACCCAGGAAGAGGAAATTGAGCAGTGGAAGCAGTCGCTCACCTTCCAAAGCCAGGAACTGAATCGGCGGGAAATGGAAATTGAGGCCCGCCAGGAACAGCTCGAACAGGCCGAGGCCGACCTAGAAAAAGTAGAGGCCCAGCGCCAGGAATTGGAGACCCTGCGCCAAAGCCTCGCCCAGCAGCAGGAGGAACTAGAGCGCAAAAATAAAGACTTAGAGGGAGCCTGGGCACAGCTCAATGGAGAGATGCGTCGCCTGGAGGAGCGGAAGGCGGAGGAAACCCCAGCGGCGGGGCTGGATCAGGCCCAGGTGGATCAGATTCAAGGGGTGCTCAACCGCCTGACGGAAGCGGTGATGCCCATGGAGGCCCTGCGGGAGCCTTTAGCCAACGCCAATGACGGCCTATCGTACCACCAGGGTCTTCTCAGCGACTATCGTCAGGCCCTAGAAGGCCAGCGCCAAGGCCTAGAGCGTCAGCAGCAGGAAATCGATCAGCAGCGCATTGAGCTGGCCCAGCGCTGGGCCGACTGGCACCAATCCCAGGCTGCTCTCGGCGCTCAGCGGGAGGATCTCAAGCTGCGTCAACAATCCCTGAAGCAGCAGCAGGAGGACATTGAGCGGTTTTCCAAAACCCTTCAGGCCCAGGGCAACCTGCACCAGCAACTCTACGATCTGCTGAACACCAGCGATAAGGTACGCCTCAGCAAAAAGGTGGATGTGGCGGCCCTAGAGGCGATGCCCCTAGATGGTTTGGCCACCCTGGTGGGCGACTTAGAAAAGGACATGGAAAAGGTGTCTCGGTTTGTCTCGGATCAAGAGGAAGAATTAACCCTAGAACGCCAAGCCATCGACGAAATTAAGGTACGCATGGAGCAGGCCAACGAGTTCGAACGCCTGCAAATTGAAACCGAACTCGAAGAAGAGCAGGATCGCTACCAAATGCTGAACGAAACCCTGGTGGGCCAGCGGCGCAACCTGCTAGAGCGGGAGGAAATTCTCAGCCAGCACCAGGCGGTGCTGCGGCGGCGGCAAGGGCTGGCGGTGGAGGAGGCCCCCGTTAATGCCGTGGACTTGGAACCCCTGCTGAACACCGTGGATGAGCAGCGCCAACAGACCGTTGATACCCTCCAAGCCCTAGAAGCGGCGGCCAAGCAAACCCAAGAAGGCATCGGCCCCTTGAAGGAAGCCATTGCAGCCCAGGAGGCCGATCTCGCCAATCGCCGCAGTGAGATTGAAACCTTTGAGGCCGAACTGAATCTACGGCAGCAGGAATTGGCGGCCCTGACGGGCAAGCTAGCGGTGTGCGAAGAGCTGCTGAACCCCGCCCAGGACAGCAGCAACGGGCTGCGCCAATCCCTTGAATCGATGGCCGCAGGGGTGACGAAGGTACAAGAATTCAACGACTATCAACTCCAGGCCATTGCCGAGCTGCGCCAGACCGTGATGAATGCAGTGGACGCAGCGACGCATCAAATGGCGGCTTCCTAGCCGTTGACTGCCCTATCGGGGGTTTGGGGCTGTGCCCGTGGTACCGTTAAACCGCTGTCCTACGCTTTTTTGAAGGGGTTTTCCTGCCCATGATCTGGATCAACGAGCAAATCGATCCCTCCGGCATCATCTATTCCTGCATTGCCTGCGTTGACGAAGCCCAGGCCCAGGCTTGCCACCAATCCTTTCAGGAAAACCTCAGCAACGACCAGCGAGAAGCGGGGTGGGTCGCTCAGATGCGTACCGTAGAATCCTGGGATGATGTCCCCGTTAACGCCCTCAAACTTAGCTACTAGGCATGGAGTTTGCCAACACTGCGACCAGCAAATCTACCCTTGAGGTAAGGGTGCGTGACCTGCGGCGACAACTCCAGGCCGCTAGCTACGCCTACTACGTGCTCGACGATCCAATCATGCCCGACGAGGTGTACGACCGCCTCTATCGGGAGCTGCAAGACCTGGAAGCGGCCTATCCTCACCTGATTACCGCCGACAGCCCCACCCAGCGCGTGGGCGAAAAACCCGCCACCCAGTTCACCTCGGTGCGGCACAATGTTCCCCTCTACAGCCTGGAAAATGCCTTTGATTTGGCGGAATTTCGAGCTTGGGAAGACCGCTGGCGCAGACAGGCCCCGGAAGTGGGCAAAGCCGCCTACGTGGCGGAACTGAAAATCGACGGCAACGCCCTCGCCCTTACCTACGAAAATGGTGTGCTCACCCGTGCTGCCACCCGTGGGGATGGGGTTTCTGGGGAAGAGATCACCCAAAACGTGAAAACCATTCGCTCGGTGCCCCTGCGCCTGCAACTGGACAACCCTCCCCCGGTGGTGGAGGTGCGCGGCGAAGCCTTTTTGCCCCTGGATGTGTTCGAGCAAATCAACCAGGAGCGCATCAACCGGGAGGAAGCCCCCTTCGCCAACCCCCGCAACGCCGCCGCCGGAACCCTGCGCCAGCTAGATTCCAAAATCGTGGCCCAGCGCAAACTCGACTTCTTCGCCTACACCCTCCACGGATTAGAAGCGGATTACGGCCTAGAGACTGATACAGAGCTTGAAAGTCTAGGGATTGGGACAGAACCCACGACGGCAGAAAGTCCCCACAAAACAGAACAGTCCCAGGAAATTTCTGAATCTGCGATCACCGCATCCGCCGAAAATCCCGCCCACAGCGACACTCCGCTCCTAGATTTTCTGGCCAATTCCTCACCGAACGACTCCCCCACTCCCCCAACCCCCCGCTCCCCCACGTCCTCCCCAAAACGCACCCAATGGCAAGCCCTCAACCTGCTCCAGCGGCTGGGTTTTCGGGTCAACCCCAACCGCCAGTTGTGCCAATCGGAAACCGAGGTGCAGGCGTATTACGACCGCTGGGCCAGGGAGCGATCCACCCTGCCCTACATGACCGATGGCGTGGTGGTGAAGCTCAACGACATTGATCTACAAGAGCGGCTGGGCTTTACCCAAAAGTTCCCTCGCTGGGCGGTGGCGTTGAAATATCCCGCCGAAGAAGTGCCCACGGTGCTGGAGTCTGTCAGCTTCCAGGTGGGCCGCACCGGGGCGGTGACTCCCGTGGCGGAACTGCGTCCGGTCGCTTTGGCGGGAACCACGGTGTCCAGGGCCACCCTCCACAACGCCGAACGGCTGGCAGAACTGGGCATCCACCGGGGTGATACCGTGATCGTTCGCAAGGCCGGAGAAATTATCCCGGAGGTGGTGCGGGTGCTGGCGGAACTGCGGCCCGCTACGGCCACCCCCGTCACCATGCCCACCCACTGCCCCGAATGCGGTTCTGAACTGGTGAAGCCCGACGAGGAAGCCGTTACCCGCTGCATCAATAGCGCCTGTCCGGCCATTGTGCAGGGGGCGATCATTCACTGGGCGCGGCGGGATGCCCTAGACATTGAGGGTTTGGGGGAAAAGTGGGTGAAGCAGTTTGTGGAGCGGGGGCTAGTGCAGTCCGTGGCCGACCTCTACGAGTTGACCACCGACAAACTCCTGCCCCTAGACCGCATGGGGCCACAACTGGCGGAAAAACTGGTCAACGCCATCGCCGCTTCTAAGGATCGTCCTTGGGCAGCGGTGCTGTACGGGTTGGGCATTCGCCACGTGGGCACCGTCAACGCCAAAACCCTATCCCAAGCCTTCCCCTCAGTGGAAGCCCTCGCCGCCGCCGACCCGGAGGCCATCGCCGCCGTCCACACCATCGGCCCCGAAATTGCCCAGTCTGTGGCAGATTGGTTCCACCTGCCCGCCAACCACGGGTTGATAGAACGCCTGCAACGGGCGGGGCTTCAGCTCGTTGCCGAGGATAGCGCCCCGGCATCTGCCCCTGGACTCCTCACGGGCAAAACCTTCGTCCTCACCGGCACCCTGCCCAGCCTCTCCCGTACCGAAGCCGCCGCCAAAATTGAAGCCGCTGGCGGTAAAGTGACCAGCAGCGTCAGCAAAGCTACGGATTACGTGGTCGCTGGGGAAAAGGCTGGCTCGAAGCTGGAAAAAGCTGAAAAATTGGGCATCACGGTTCTTTCTGAAGCTGATTTACTGACTTTGCTTGATCATCCGACCTAGGCTTTTTCTCAAGGACATTCTCTGGGTGGTGCATTGCTTCGTGTTGGCGTCAGCCTCGCCCCGGCGTTATGCACCCTACGGCCCATCCCCCCATCCCCCCATCCTCCCTATGAACCCATCACTCTGGCAATGGGCCGATTTCAATGGCCATCCCTTCCTCACCTGCGACCTGCTGAGCCCTTGGCACCACGGCTTTTTTACCCGCAGTTTTTGGCCCCAGGTACCGGAGGATTTAACCCCGGTGCTCCATCCTGAGGCGGCGGTGCAGCGGGTGAAGCAAGTCCACGGTAATCGGGTATTGACCCCGACGGATATGGCCCAAATCGCACCCGAATCAGGCCATCCCGAAGCCGATGCCCTCATGAGTGACGGCCCCAACCAGGCGCTTTGGGTCTGCTCGGCAGACTGTAACCCCGTGCTGATTGGCGATTGTGCCACGGGCCACACGGCGGCAATCCATGCCGGATGGCGCGGCACAGCCCTGAAGATTGTGCCCCAGGCGGTGGCGAAAATGCAGGCCCAGGGTAGTCGGCTAGAGGATCTACGGGTCGCGATTGGTCCCGCCATTGATGGGGAAGTGTACCAGGTCGCCACGTCCGTTGCTGCCGAGGTGGGCCGCACCATTATTCCGGCAGATGCAGTCCCGGTTGATCCTGACTCCGATGAAGCCCTGGTAGACACCCTGCAATCCCTAGAAAATTCCCCCCTTCTACCCGATGAGGAACCCGGTAAGGCGCGGCTGGATGTGCGTCAGGTGAATGTCTGGCAGTTGACCCAACTGGGCCTCAGTGGAGCACAAATTGCCGTCGCCCCCCACTGCACATTTCAGGAACCGGAACGATTTTTTTCCTACCGCCGCACAGGGGAAAAGCAGGTGCAATGGTCGGGCATTGTCAGCCAAGGGATGGCCTAAGCCTTCTGCGCACGGTGGTTAGGCCGACTTGGTTAGGACGCTTTACGCCAACTCCATCAGCGACTTCAACTGGGCAAGCTCCCGATCAACCAGGGCGGCTTGCTCCTCAAAAAAAACTCCTGGGCAACCGAAGGGATCTGAAAGAACATCATCATAAACACACCACCCCGGACGTTGAACGGATTGACAAGCGGGGGTACCAGTCCACGAATTTGGGATTAGCCGGTGGACGGTACGTGATTTTACGCAAGGATCGAAACAATTTTGTTAAGCTTTGAGTCAAATAGTCTGTCCTAGGGCGATCCCTAGGGGCAAAATCCCCAAACCTTGGGAGTCATCACGCTTTATGTTGATTGCCGTTGTTTAAGGATTACGTAAATCCTCGGAAAACGGTACGGCTAGTCCTATTCATTAGGAGTTAGCCTGTGTAGAGCCTTATGTCAACCTTGGCGAGACCCCTCTGGCCAACGCTGATAGATTTGCGCTTTGACGTTTGGGCGAGTTGTGGGCGGCCATAGGTGACTAAACCCCTGCAACGGATCCGCCGTAAGGAATCTACCCAAGATCCTGGGGCATCCATGACCGCAACGACCGTCGCCATCGATTTCATGGCTAGTGAGAAGGCTAACACGATGAACCTAGGGTGGGGAGCAAAACTTATCGGCTTAGTCACTGCGCTTAGTGCGGGGCTTTGGCCTGGGCTAGCGTCGGCCAGTGCTGAGAGTCACTGGATTGACCTCCGTGACGGCAACTCAATCTATCGCACCAATCCCTTCACGTTTTTGGAAAACCAGGCCTCCTGGTGGGTGGATGGGGTCAATCATCAGTTTACGGATCAGTACTTTTTAAATTTGGGAAATAGCCCCACCCAGGCCTCCCTAGAGTTAGGCGATCTCAGGCTGCTGTCCCTCACCCAGCCCAGCCAAAATCGTTTCTTGGCCCAATTTTCGGCCTTGAATGGTGGATTAAGCCTCTCCCTAGAATCGTCCCTGCAAGGATTTAGCAATGGCAGCCGCCGATCCTTTCGAGACGAAACCATCACCCTTGTCAACACAGGAAATGCGGATCTAGACATCACCCTATTTAGCTACATCGATTTTGACCTGCTGGACTTCGATATCCCCCAAGTCAACACCTTTAGCAACGACACCACCGCCTTCCAGCACAATCTGCTGACCCAAACCGACCCCTCCGGCACCATGGCCCTCGTGGCGATGAACGAAACCCCTAACCTCGTTCAAATTGTTGAATATCCCTTTCTCATCACCCAACTAAAGAGTGGGCGTCGGCCCCAGTTGGCGAATACCCCAGGCCCCCTCGTCAATAGCGATGGCTCCGCAGTGCTCCAGTTTGATCGCCGCGTGGCCGCTGGAGAAGCGGTAACCTTTCGGTTTTTGAAAAAAATTGAGCAAATCCCTCCCTCGACGTCAGTGCCCGAACCTACGCTGCTGCTGTCCCTGGGGGTCGTGGCCGGGGGGCTGATGCTGCTACGACGGGGCTAGGGCATGGGGCTGAGGCGATTCACCTGCGCGGCAAAGTAATCTTGGCGGTGGCTGATTTGTTTGGCCAGCGCTAGCCCCTCCTGGTAGGCCTGCATGGCTCCATCCAGATTGCCGCTTTGTTCGTAGAGTTGGCCGATCTGGTCGAAGGTTTCCATCAAGCCATAGGCATCGAGGGCCTGCCGTTCCACGGCGAGCAGTTGTTGGTAGAGGTAGTCTACATCGGGCCATTGCTCTAGCTGGCGGTAGAGGCTGGCGAGGGCATTCAGGGTTTGGGCGGCAATTTCCAACTGGCGGCTACCGATGGCGTTGGTGTAGGCGAGTTGGTATTGGCGCGAGGCCGTTTCTACATCCCCAAGCCGCTGATGGTTTTGGGCCATGGCGTACTGAAGCGCCGCCATTCGGGGCCAGAGGGCTTCGTTGGATCGGTAGCGGAGCAGCAATTGTTGCTGGGCCTCTAGGGCGGCCTCAAACTGCTGGGCAAACTCTAGGTTTTCAATCTGTCTCACCCAAAAGCCGAGTTCATCATTACCCTCTCCCTGGGCTAGGGCCACCAGTTCGCCATAGGTGGCGGCGGCCTCTGGGAAATAAAACCAGTCGGCATAGAGCGTCGCCAGGGCCTCTAGCTGTGCCCGATGTTCATCGCGGTCGCCTCGGTCTAGGGCTGCGTCGGCCAGGGTGCGGCGCAGGGTGGCGGCAGTTTCCACGTTGCCGAGGGTGGTGTAGGTGTTGGCCATGGCCGCCAGTTGCGCCCGATCCCCAGGCTGGGCGGGGTCTAGGGTGGGAAGAATTTGATCCAACCGGGCCGAAAGGAGCTGCAATTCTTGGGTGGCACTGGTGTCTCGCAACCATTGGGCCACCCGGTCGATGGCCCCCAGTTCTGCCTCAATGCCCAACACCCGCCGCAGTCGCACCTCCCGCATCCATAGTTCCTTCGCGGCCTCCGGTTCATCGGCCTCCGCTAGGGACTCCGCCTCACGGGCCAACTGGTTGAGATCCTGCTCTAGCGTGTATTGCTCTAGGGGGCTGAGGGGCCGATCTACCAAGGGCGTTGGCAGCAGCGGATCACGGGGATCATCCGCCAGGGGATCCGCCAAAAAGGGATCCCTAACTCCAGGCCGCAACACCTGGGCCTGGGCAGAAGTCCCCAATCCCGCTGGGTTAGGACTGATCACGCCCACGAATCCGCCTAATCCCAGGGCCACCACCCACAGCCCCATCCGGCCAAAGGCTGGTTTGGATAGCTGGGTCTTGGCCCAACGGGAACGCTGGCACACCAATCGATGGAGAACGTATCGATGGAGAACGTAGGACACAACAGAAACCATAATCAGCCCTCTAATCCTAGTACGCCGCAGGGGTAGGCAATGAGGAACGAGCCGAGGACTAGAAGTCCTTGGCTCAAGGCCAAAATCCTCTGAAGCAAAGGAGGATTGGGATCCGAGTTGTCCAGTCTGCTTCAGCAGACTTTCGCGATCAGCCAGGGAGTGGTTGTGGTCGGGGAGCCAAGGGCTGAACGGCCAATATCCACCGCCGCAATCCTCTGAAACGAATCAGAACACAGGACAAAGGCTATCGTGAATGTCCTGGCTGAGGCTATCGGCCCCCGCCCTGGAGGTAGTCGAGGATGCCCTGGGCGATGGCTTGGCCCATCTGGGCTTGCCACTGGGGGTCGCGCAGCTTGGGCGCATCTAAGGCTCCGGTGACAAAGCCAATTTCAATCAGCGCCGAGGGCATGGTGGTGCGACGCAACACAAAAAATCGGGCCTGCTTCACCCCCCGGTCGTTCATGGCCATAGTGCCCATCACCCGCCGATGGATGGCGTTGGCTAGGGGCAGGCTGGCATCCGCGAAATAGTAAGTCTCTAGGCCATTGACCTCCGGTCGCTGCATGTTGATTGCATTGGCATGGATGCTGACAAAAATGGTGGCGTTGGCCGCCTCCGCTCGGTCTACCCTGGGCTGGAGGTCGAGGGTTTCGTCGCCCTGGCGAGTCATCTGTACCGAAATGCCCTGGCTGCGAAGAACGTTGGCCGCATGGTGAGACACCGCAATCACCACGCCCTTTTCCTGCAAACCGCCAATGCCGATGGCCCCTGGATCGGCCCCGCCATGGCCCGGATCGAGCATCACCACCACCTGCCCCCGCTGGGGTAAAGGGGTCGTGGCCTGGGCCACCGACTGAGGAGCCACCCCTGGGTAGGTAGATTGGGGGTAATTTTGGGCGGCAGGAGCAGCGTGAACCACCGGCAGCACCACCGTGGTTGGAGCCGTGGCAATTTGTTGGGCCGCCACGCCGATGGGGGTCATCACCAGCCCCCCCGCCACCAGGTTCACCTGCCAATCGGGGCTAACGTTGTCCAAATTTAGGGTGATGCGCACCGCCGGGGGCAGGGTAGGAAATTGCGTCACCGTCCAGCGGGCAATGCCGTAGCGGGAGGGGGGCAGGGTATCGGGGGTCATCTGCGGCGGAATGGCGGCATTCAGCACATCGATCACAATTTGCCGCATCTGGCTGGCATCGCGGGTGCGGTAGATCTGCACCTGGGGCGTGGCCCCCGCCAAGGGCATAAAAAAACCGTGGGGCGTGGTCTGAATGGCCTGGATCACCGTGGCCGTGGGGCTAACGGGGGTATAGCTCACCTGGTTGCGGCTGAGCAAGGGCGGCAAAGGATTGGGGCTGGAACGGGGGGTCAAATGAATGGTAGGCGGTGGGGCGGCGGGCAGTTGGTCACTGGAGGGCGGAGCCGAGGGGTAGGGAAACGGACGAATCGCCGCTAAAGCGGATCGAGGGGGAGCGGACAGGGATGGGGGGACAGTCGCGGAACTTCGACCCTGGGTTCCGCCCGTCTGAGGCAAGGGAGGACGCACAGGCAGAGGATTTGTCGGCCATGCCCTAGCGGCTGGGGAATTCATGGAATAGGAAGAGGAAGGTTCCCCGTTGGCCTTGGTGAATTCCGCCGCGAATTCCGTCGTCAAGTCCGTGGTCGTGGGATGCGCCGCTGTGGGATGTCCCACCGCAGGATAGGCGGCTGTGGGATCGGTAACGGTAGAATTTGTGGCGGTGGCATACCCTGGCTCTGGGCTAGGGTCAGGCGTCAAGCTGGGCAACTGCACCACCCACTGGGATTCCGTCAGCCCCCATACCCGCACCTGCTGGGGGTCGATGGTGTAGTTGGGGTCAAGCTCTAGCACCATGCGGGTAGAGCGGGCATCGGTCTGCATCACCTTCACCGCCCGCACCGCGCCGCCAATGAACTGATCGGCCACCGCCTCATCGGTAATAATGCCGGGCAGGTCAATAATGAGTCGATTGGGATTTTGACCTAGGCTCACCTGGGGCTGCACACCGCCCTCCGTGGTGAACATAAACCGATTTTGGCCCGTGTCGAACTGCCAGGTTTGCAGGCGAGGGCTGGCCTTGGCGGGCATTCCCCCAAAGAGGCAGGCCCCCATCACCCCCACAACCCCCGTAAATACCTGTTGAATGCGCAAGCGACCTGGCCTCCCACACGCACGAAAACCTGTTCGACAGTGCCATAAACCCCACGTCCACCCTAATGTTGCTCCCAGATTTGAACCACGGGAACATTAGGGCGGTCGCGTCGCTCGGCACCAACCGCAGCCATCACTCAAATCGGCTTAGATATTAGCTCAGTTTGCAAAATCCGCGACAGTTGCTGCCTACCATCAGCCAATTTCGCCTAAACGCAGGTGGGACAGCCCACCGTCCCATCCTACGGGGTCTTACCTTGCCACGCTTTATTGAATTATTGAAATTGAATTATTGAAGCGTATACACAAGTCCTATTTCACGGAACTACTTTAGGTGGTGGCCCACAACCATTTGCAGCAGAATGGGTTCACCGCCGGGGTGATGATATTTGTCGGCCCAATCTCGGATGACTCGATCTAGATCTTGAAAAGCCTGATCCAGATCCTCAGGGTTGATATCAAGTTCCTCCAACACGCGCATGGTGCCGGGAATGTGGCTGGCCCACTCGCGCATCATGCGAAAGTATTGGGCCGTATCTTCGATCATGGCGTACATGCGCTCTTCCGAATCGGCGGGGGAGTAGGAGGCGCGGGCGAGGGCGTAGTAGGACGCGCCCCAGTGGGTATCGAGACGGATCACGGTGCCGGAGTAGATGAGGCGACGACGGATATGTTCGGCCAGGGCTTCACTGAGATCCACACGGCGATCCGGCGGTAGATCTTCCTGGGATTTTTCGTGCAGGGTCTCGATTAGTTCTAGAAACTGAAAGGAGTTGATAATTTTTGCATCGGGACTGGCGGGGGGCAGCTTACTGCTCAAGTAGGTCTTTTCTTCAGCATCCAGCGATCCCCCAGACACCCGCGATTGCCCTGGATGCCAGGGATAGCGCCGCAGCCACACGTAGGGAAACTGAATGAGATAGCGGGGCTCTTGGGAACCCAACATTTTGAGCAGCTTGCCCTCCGCTAGGGCCTGACGAATTTCCTCCACAATAGCCTTGACTCGTTTTGGCTCGATGTGGTGTAGATGCCCGGTCATCCGCAGGTTCTCGCCCTGCTCTAGGTAGGTGGTGTAGATGGCGCATTTGGCCGCCGTGGCAGCGGCATCGAGGAAAGCACCGTGGCGATGCCCTCCGGTGCGCATGGCGCTAAAGGCCAGGTACAGCAAGATTTGATCGATGGCACTGGGGCTGAGGCGGCGAATTAGCTCATCGTCTTGGCGCACAGGAAACATGGGGGCAGGTTGCGGAACAGAATCGGCCATGGCAATGCAAAGCAGAGAGCGCTGGCAGGAACGCCATCGGAGGCAAGAGTCCATGGAAAGAAGCGCTTAGGGAGAGGCCCCCCTTGGGGTGGAAGCCCCCGACGCTATGACCTAGTTCCACGAAGAAGTGGAATCTATCGCTCCCGATGGTCGAATAGTTGGTGAAACAAAGGCCACCTTCAGGCAGTTTAGCCTGTTCTTGACCTGAGAAGGATGAAATTCAGCCGAGACTAGGCCCGAGCGGGGTCAAGGGGCTGAATGCGCCCACTGCCGCGATAGGCCACGTCTGCAGTCCGAGATGGGGGATTTGGGCGTTCTCCCCGGTCGGAATCGACTCGTCCACTGCCGCGAAAGCTAACCCACGGGGCAGAGGAACGATGCCGCAGACGACCGCTGCCACGATCATCTTCCTGGGCTGAGAGAAGGGACTGAAAGTGATCCGACTGGGGGCTGTGGTTTCCAGCTAGGGCGGAGAAATCGGCGCAAAGGGCTGAACCTAGGGTGAGCCCCGCAACACCGACCAAGCAAAGCTGAACGGAAAAGGCGGAGAAAGATTGCATAGTGGTTGACTTCTTAGCGCTTCTAGTCCTAGTTACAGCCTTGGCCCACCCGGTCAGGAAAACTCTGGATCGGTAAATATGCTTAACTTCGCCACGGTGGGCTACGGACGAATACTAAATCAACCTGGCTTGCCCTCGCGATCGGCTTGCCCTCGCGATCAATGGGCGAGGAGACCTCACCCCTACAGTTAGTCGGGTTGGGAATCAGGATTTTCCAATTCGGATTGGGTATAGGGCTAGTCCGTTGTCCGTGGTCAACCCGTCGTCTGTGGGTGAAATGCAGCACGGTCACCGATTGGGGCCATCCATCCTAGGCTAGGTGGCCATGGTGTTCTCTGACACCGACTAATCGACCACTTCAATGGTGGAAATGTCATGAAAAAAGCCGTTAGAAATAGCCAGAACGATCTACCCTAGGTGGAATGTTGGTTTATCTACTGCTGTGGCCATGCCTTCGCTTGCCCTTGCCAGCCGCGTAATGCGCGTCACCCCTTCCATGACTCTCGCCATCGCGGCCAAGGCAAAGGCGATGAAAGCCGAAGGTCTGCCGGTGTGCAGCTTTAGCGCTGGGGAACCCGATTTTGACACCCCCGACCATATCAAGGCGGCGGCGAAGGCGGCCCTCGATCAAGGCAAAACCCGCTACGGCCCTGCCGCCGGAGAACCCGCCCTGCGCCAGGCCATTGCTAACAAGCTGCAACGGGATAACACCCTCTGCTACGGCCCCGAAAATATCATTGTCACCAACGGCGGCAAGCATTCCCTCTACGGCCTGATCATGGCCCTAATTGAGGAGGGCGACGAGGTGATTATCCCGGCCCCCTACTGGGTCAGCTATCCCGAAATGGTGCAGCTAGCGGGCGGCACCCCGGTGATTGTGCCCACCACCGCCGAGCAAAACTACCGCATTACCCCCGACCAACTGCGGCAGGCCATTACCCCCAAAACCAAGCTGTTTGTCCTCAACTCCCCCTCCAATCCCACGGGGATGGTGTATTCTCCTGCCGAGATTGCGGCCCTAGCTGACGTGGTGGTAGAAGCCGATATTTGGGTGGTTTCCGACGAAATCTACGAAAAAATTCTCTACGATGGGGCCACCCACCTCAGTATTGGGGCGGTGTCAACCGCGGCCTTTGAGCGCACCATTATCAGCAACGGCTTTGCCAAGGGCTATTCCATGACCGGCTGGCGACTGGGCTACTTGGCGGGGCCAGAACCCATCATCAAAGCCGTCAGCACCATCCAAAGCCACAGCACCTCCAACGTCTGCACCTTTGCCCAGTATGGGGCCATCGCCGCCCTAGAAGGCCCCCAAGACTGCATCGAGATCATGGGTAAAGCCTTTGCCGAGCGCCGCAAGGTGATTATCGAACGCTGCCGCCAAATTCCAGGGCTAAGCTGTGGTGAACCAGAAGGAGCCTTCTATCTCTATATTGATATCCAATCCCTAGGAATTCCCTCCCTAGAGTTCTGTACCCGCCTCATCGAAGAAAAATACGTCGCCGCCATCCCCGGCGTTGCCTTTGGGGCCGAAGGCACCATCCGCCTCTCCTACGCCACCGACATGGACACCATCCTAGAGGGCATGGATCGCCTCGCCCAATTCGTGGGTGGGTTATGAAGGCTAGTTCTCGTCGGGGTAGTGCATTAATCTACGGGTCAGAGAAAAATCAGCCAGAAACAGCAATCTACTGCCGTAAGGTCTTTAGGGTCGCCTGATTATTCTCTAGCCTGTACGAAATAGGACTACCCTCGTCGGTTGGGTTGAGTTAATACCGGACTTGTACCGTAAGGCATCTTATTGAGTGTCTATTAGCTGATATCTAAAGGGATTACGCGCCATCGCTGGCCTCAGTGTCGAACCAGAGATCGGCATCGAGTTCCACCAGATCGAGCAGCGCTTCGTGTAGGGTGGCGGCGCGGCCTTCCAGGGCGAGGTCAAACCAGCCATCCTCTTGGCCGTTGGTTCCTAGTAGGGCACCCACAATGTTGACCTTGAGGCCGTGGCGGTGGATGAGGTTGGAGATCACGGGATCGGGGTAGCGGTCTTTGGGGATGCGAATTTTTACCTGGGTTTGCACGAGACTATTTGGATCTCTATGCTGTAGGGCATCGAGACTATAGGCTGGGAAAATTAACGCCATAGTTGATCTTCTTAATGGATATTGAAACGATTCTCAAACTCTAAATCTGTCCCTAGACGGATTAGTGGGCTTTGTGTTGTACTCCGGCATAACGTTCTAACAGGAATTTCAACACTAGGGTGACAATGGCCAACCCAGCCAAGAGCAAAGCAGCGGTATAAGCAGCTTGGGAGTTGTATTGAATGTGGGCTTCTTCGATAAATAGGGGCAGGGTTTGGGTTTTGCCAGCGATGTTGCCGGATACCACGGCGACTGCCCCAAATTCACCCATGGCTCTCGCATTGCAGAGGATCAAGCCATACAGCAAACTCCATTTTATCGATGGCAATGTTACACGCCAAAAGGTCTGCCAAGGTGTTGCGCCCAGAGTGGCAGCGGCCTCTTCTTGTTCAGTGCCAGCCTCTTCGAGAGCGGGGAGAACTTCGCGGGCAATAAAAGGCATCGTGACAAAGATGGTCGCCATCACAATGCCCGGCATAGCAAAGATAACTTTGATACCTTGAGCATCCAGCATTGGCCCAAACCAGCCCCGATTGCCAAACAGCAGTACCAGCATTAGTCCCGCAACAACGGGCGAAATTGAGAAGGGTAAATCAATAATGCTGATGAGAAGGGATCGGCCTGGAAAGTTCTTATTCGCTAGGGAAATGGCCGCACAGAGACCAAAAATGGTGTTGAGCGGTACGGTAATCGCCGTTGTGATAACGGTTAGCTTGACGGCATTTAAAAAATGCTGGCTGGTAAAAGTCTCGACTAAATTGGGCCATCCCCCCTTAAGAGCTTGGATGACAACATTAAAGGAAGGAATTAACAGGACTAGGGCGAGATAGCCAATCACAAAGGCAATCAATCCCCATTTATTCCACAAAATCTTGGTCGCTGACGATCCATTTTTAAACTGAGTTTTAGCCGCTATTTTTTGGCGAGATAAATTAGCCATAGATTCGTCTACCTCGTGCTTGAATCAGGTTAATCACTAACAACACCGCTAGGGAAATCAGCAGCAGCACCGATCCAATTACGGTCGCTCCAGCGTAGTCAAACTGCTCTAGGCGCTGAATAATCAACACAGGCGCAATTAGGTCTTGAAAGGGGATATTTCCGGCAATGATCACCACCGAGCCGTATTCCCCCACCGCCCGCGAAAAGCCCATCGCTACCCCGGTGAGAATAGCGGGCATCAGCGGCGGCAAAATCACTCGCCAAAAGGTTTGCCATGGGGATGCCCCCATCGACCAGGCGGCTTCTTCGGCTTCGGATTCTAAATCTTGCAGGACGGGCTGCACTGTGCGCACCACAAAGGGCAGTGAAATAAAGATCATCGCCACCAGTACCCCCAAGCGGGTGAAGGAAACCTTGATGCCAAAGGGTTCGAGGAAGCCGCCAATCCAGCCGTTGGTACTGTAGATGGTGGAGAGGGTGAGGCCTGCCACCGCTGTGGGTAAGGCAAAGGGAAGATCAATGATGGCATCTAAAAATCGCTGACCGGGAAACTCGTAGCGCACCAGCACCCAGGCGATGATCAGCCCCGCCACGCCGTTGATCAGCCCTGCCACTAGGGCGGTGACAAAGGTGACGTTGTAGGTAGCAAGGGCCACAGGATCGGTGGCAATGCGCCAAATTTCTGCTGGGTTGAGGGTTAGCGCTTTGAGCAACAGGGCCGTCATCGGCAAAAACAGCAGCAGTGTTAGATACAGCCAGGTGATGCGCCAGGGCCAAGAGGCATGGCGAAACTGGGGCCAAAGGTGGGATGGGGATAGGGGTGGGGAGGAAGTCATGGGTTGCAAAAAGCGATGTGGATAAGCCATGTAGAGGGAGATCCCCCCTAGCCCCCCTTGGTAAGGGGGGAACCGGAGTCAAAGTCCCCCTTTTTGGAGTCAAAGTCCCCCTTTTTAAGGGGGATTTAGGGGGATCTCCCAGGCTGTACGTGAGAAAGTCAGGCTACAGAACGTATTTACTTGCCGACTTTGGCTTGAATTTGGTCAAAAATGGCCCCATCGGCGAAGAATTTCTGATCAAGGGCGTCCCAGCCACCGAGGTCAGCGATGGTAAACAGAGTAGTAACCTTGGGAAATTGATCGGCAAATTGCTCGCTCACCGTCGGATCTACGGGCCGAAAGCCCACCTTGGCAAATTCCTCCTGGGCCTCTGGCGTAAAGAGAAACTCCACAAAGGCTTCGGCCACCTCACGGGTGCCGTGTTTGTCTACATTGGCATCGACTACAGCCACGGGATTGTCGATGGAAATGTTCACATCGGGGACGATGTAGGGCAAAATTTCACCCTTTTGGGCCGCTAGCAGCACTTCGTTTTCGTAGTTAATCAGCACATCGCCCTGGCCACGGGTGAAAAACACATCGGTAGACTCCCGTGCATCCTTGGGCAGCACGGGCACGTTTTGGTAAATGCGGCTAACAAAGTCTAGGGCGGCGGCGTCATCGCTCCCCGTTTGCGTCTTAAACCCCCAGGCTCCCAGGAAATTCCACTTGGCCCCACCCGATGTTTTGGGATTAGCCGTCACCACAGCCACATCGTCGCGAGCGAGATCGTCCCAGCCCTGGATGTTTTTGGGGTTGCCCTCGCGGGTCACTAGCACCGCCACCGATCTATGCACAATGGCGTTATTGGGAGCTTCGTTCTCCCAGCCGGGTTCAATCAGGCCCCCCGCCTCCAGCTTTTTGGTGTCCCCCGCTAGGGCTAGGGCCACCACATCGGCCTCTAGACCATCCAGCACAGCACGGGTTTGCGAACCCGACCCGCCATAGCTTTGGTTAAAGGTGACCTCCTGCCCCGTTTGGGCTTTCCACTGCTCGGCAAACTTCGGAATGATTTGCTCGTAGGCCGCCTGGGTGACAGCGTAGGACACCAGCGTGAGTTCAACTTTTTCTCCGGTGGTTGGGGTCTCAGAGGTTCCCGTCCCGGAAGCGGCCTCTGGGGAACTGGGCACACCGCAGGCCGCGATTACACCCGCCATCCCCAACCCAGCGGCGAAAAACACAACCGAACGGCGCGACAGAACACGACCCCCAAGGGGGAAAGACGGCTTAGTCATGATCACTTTCCAAAAACTACGGTATCTCGATGGGATTACCGAGGATTACCTTGGAGAGACTGTAGCACGACTTGACTGAATTTGTATCTCAAAACATTTGAAATTCGAGTCAAAATTTTTCTGGATTGACATGGGCATGATTTTGAAACTACGCTGAGTTAGCCCCGTGGAGCTAGAGCTATCTGGATCGGTTAGGAATCTCACACGGGGCAGGCTCTTTTCTACGTTTTGAGGCCACACCATGGGTATTCAGGTTGAGCAAGTATCCAAGCGATTCGGGAATTTTCAGGCCCTTCATCCGGTCAGCTTGGAGGTGAAGAGTGGTTCTCTGGTGGCGCTGCTGGGGCCATCGGGGTCAGGAAAATCCACCCTGTTACGGGTGATTGCGGGGCTAGAGCAGCCAGATACGGGCCGCATCTACCTTTCGGCCCAGGACGCCACCCACAAAACCGTGCAGGATCGCAATGTGGGCTTTGTGTTTCAGCACTATGCGCTGTTCAAACACTTGACCGTGCGCCGCAACATCGCCTTTGCCCTAGAGTTGCAAAAGTGGCCCAAGGAGCGGATCAAACATCGAGTCAATACCCTGCTGGAACTGGTGCAGCTCACGGGCTTCGGAGATCGCTATCCGGCCCAGCTATCCGGTGGGCAACGGCAGCGGGTGGCCCTAGCCAGAGCCTTGGCCATCGAACCCCAAGTGTTGTTGCTGGATGAACCCTTTGGGGCGCTAGATGCCAAGGTGCGTAAAGACCTGCGGGACTGGCTGCGGCGTCTGCACAATGAGGTTCACGTCACCACGGTTTTTGTCACCCACGACCAGGAAGAGGCGATGGAAATTGCCGACGACATTGTGGTGATGAACCATGGGCGGGTGGAACAAATCGGCTCCCCGGCAGAGGTCTATGAACACCCCGCCACCCCCTTTGTGATGAGCTTCATTGGGGCCGTCAACGTGCTCTCCCCCGACCCCACCTGGAAGGCGCTGCACCACGACGCACCTAGCCAGGGCGAAGTCTTTTTGCGTCCCCACGATATTGAGATTTTTTCCACACCCCAAAGCGGTAGCCTGGGGGCCACGGTAAACCACATCATTCATCTGGGCTGGACGCTGCGGGTCGAACTCACCCTAGCCAACGGCCACCCCCTCACCGCCCACATCAATCGCGAACAGTACCACCAGCTCGATCTTCAGCCTGGGCAGGCCGTTTACCTCCAGGCTAAGCAGGTGCGCAGTTTCGAGCCGTCCCCCGACTATGGGCGCGTGGCCTAAGGTGGTAGCCTATCTCGAAATTCCCTTCCTGGATCTAATCCCTTGCTTAGTAGCATCCCTTCCCCTGCCTCTGGAAAAGGCTAATCCTGCCATTGTGCTGCTCCTTTGGCGAGGGCAGGTGGTCGCACCCCTAGCCGTCTATCGTCCTGGTTGAGGATATGTTAATGACGCCCCCTCATTTGGTGAATTAGCTTATTCGATGAAGTCGGTGTTTCAGTCATTCAACGGATGGCTGGTCAAATCGGTGGCTTATCCATATTGGCGGGGCCAACGGTGAAGCAGACGGTCATCGGGCTTTCCACCCGCTCAGAAGCCTGCCGAATTTCCATCCCCACCACATGGCCGTCATCGTCGTAGTCGAGGATGAGGTTGGGCGAAAGACGGGCCGTTTCGTCAATATCGCCGCTGCTGAAGGCAATTTGCAAAATGTCGCGCTCGGGATCGTAGGTAATCTTCATGGGGGTGAACGGCCCACTAGGTGTGCACAGGATTGGCTAATCGCCCTTATCATACGGCCTTTGCTTCACAAATGAACTGGCCCATGAACTGACCCACGGACTAACCCTAGACCTGGGGATCAACCTCCTCGCTTTTGCCGCGCACCGGGGGCAACTTATCCACTAGCCCCATCTCAAAGGCGATATCAGGAAGTTCTCCGGCGATGTATTTTCCCGGCTCAAACATGCGCCCAGGGGTAAAGCAGGTTTGCCGCAGCTCTACGATCTCCGTCTGGGCAAACATCGCCCGCGACATCCGTCGTTCAATCCCCATAGTCTGCTCCTGTGTCGATGGTGTGTCATGCCTCCGATGCTGCCGCTGATCCTATTCCTCTAGCTGCCACAGTTCCCGGTTGTAGGCTTCGTCCAAAATGCGCTTGGGTCGCAGCACCAAAATCACTCGTCCCACAATGGCCGAATCCAGCGGCGTTTCTGACCAAACCAGCCCGATCTGCCCCGCTTCATCGGTGACGAAGTAGTTTTCGTCATCCCAGGTGCGATCCGCCCGATCCACCACCACCAGGACTAACTCGTTAGGCGCATCGGCGGGTATATTCGGCAACTGGCTCGATTGGGTTAGCAAGCCCACCGGATCCTCCGCCCGAAAAATCACCTGCCAACCGGGCACCGCAATCCAGGCGCTTGGCCCCGTGGCCCTCACCAGGCCAAAGGGATCCTCCAGCAAAGCCACGGGCACCGCCTTAAGATCATCCACCGACAGCGGCAGTTGCCCCGCCACCGGAATTACCCGAGGCAGTTCGGTTTCCGACTCGATGCGATACAAGGGCAAGCGGGGGGCGGTACGGGCTTTGACCACCGTAAAATCGGTCAACAATTTTTCAATCTGCTGACGGGATTCCGCACCTTCGGCAAAGCGCAGCCCCTGGGCAATCAGGCGAGATCGATCCTGCAAATCATCCTTTTGGCGGGCCAGCTTCCAAAAGTGGAAGGCCACCGCATCCCCTGGGCCATCGCCAAAGCCGGGCGGATTTTCCTTGCGGTAGCTGTATTCCTTGATGGGCTTCACCAGGTCGCGCACCTCCTCCGAATCCAGCCCGTGGCGCAGAATGAAGTCTGCCACGCTGGCCCGATCCGCCTGGGAGAGAATCCGCAGTTCGTAAAGGGAATCGCTGCCCCGCTCGGTAAAGTGGGCCTGGGTAGCCTCGGCAACCCCTACCTTGAGGATGGACTGATACACCTGCTCGGCCACCATGATTTGATTTTGGTGGATGGGCTCAATGCCCGTTTCCTCAAAAATTTGTTGGGGGGTAAACTTGGCCCGCTGCAAGCCTTGGCACCCCTGCGCCCAATCGACCCAGGTACCCTGCTTGCGCCGCAGCCGCAGCACAATATCCTGCACAGCCTCAGCATCGGGAACGGGGGCAGAACCGGGAAATACCATAATCATTAACCGTTTGGACAGGGTTACGCTTCTCTATCCTGACTCTAGCGCGGATGGCGACTCCCCATTGCCACCCAGGGCCAAACTTGGCATAAAAATTGGAGTTAGGATTGGGCCAAAAATTAGGGTTGACGTTTGTCCCCCTTTTGCGCCACTATTGATGATGCGCTAGGCGCGCAAGGGGCTATAGCTCAGTTGGTAGAGCGCTTGAATGGCATTCAAGAGGTCAGCGGTTCGAACCCGCTTAGCTCCATAAAGTTAGTTAGATAGACCTATGCCTTAATGGTTCTGGCTTTGGTCAGAGCTTTTTGTAGGTCTGGGCGGCTGGAAAGAGAAAGGGCTGCTCTTTCCAGGGAATGAAACCTGGGAATGCAGCCCATGATGGTGGTCGGGTTTTAGGGGTGCTGCGCCTCGGCCATGGCCGAGGCGCAGCCGTAGGCGCTACACAATCGAGACCCAACCGGGGTCAACGCTGGGTAGGGCGACACCGTTGCCCGTGAAGGACGTGCCGCTCATGAACCAGACTGAGTTTTCGCCCGATGCGATGTTTTCCCACAGCAGATCCAGGTTGCCATCTTGGTTAAAGTCGGCAGCGCCCTGAATCGTCCAGCCCGGATCGTAGGTGGCGATAATGGCCCCATCCACAAAGTCGATACCGTTCATGTTCCAGGCGGCGACTTGGCCAGAGGTATTGTGCTGCCAAAGGATCTCCACATCACCGTCGCCGGAGAAGTCGCCAGCGGCCACCACAGACCAAGCGGTTTCGGTGAAGTTAGGCGTGTTCAGCAGCTCACCGCCGGTGCGGGTTGCGCCATCCATGTACCACACGGCCAGTTGACCAGCGGTGGCATGACGCCAGAGAATATCATCCTTGCCATCGCCATTAAAGTCGGCGGTATCGGCAATTTGCCATTCTGGGCCAGCGTCGTTGGGCAGCATCGCGCCGCTGTCGAGGCTGGTGCCATTCATCAGCCACACCGCCGTCTCGTTCGAGAACTGGTGCCGCCAAACCAAATCGGGGCCGCCATTGCCATCCAGGTCGCCCACGGCTTGGATTTTCCAGTCGGGGCTGCCCACCGATGGGCTGAGGAAGTCGCCGGACGACAGGGTCACGTTGTCCATGAGCCAGAATACGGCCTCCCCGCTGGACTGCTGTTGCCAGAAGATATCGACCGAACCATCGCCATTGAAGTCGTTGGTGGCATCGAACTTCTCGGTGACACTGGTGGTAGAGACCCCCACCATGGTTTCCGACGTACCCTTGCCATCCACATAGCTGACGGAATAGCGCAGGAACTTGCCCACTTGGTCGTTGCGCAGATCCAGGGAGGTACCCGTAGCTCCGTCAATATCGACCCAGTTGATACCGTCGATGGACTGCTGCCACTGGTAGGTAAAAGTACTGGGGTCTGGGAGGCCATCGAAATCAGCCAGGTTGCTAACGTCGGCGGTAACGGTTTGGCCCTGGGTGAGGTCGCCGCTGATGGTGACCACCCCCGTTGGCGGCAAGCCCCCGGCCAAAATGTCCTCAAAGCTGCGGCCATCCAGGCTGGTGTAGTACACAAAGCTGGTAGATGCCCCCGCCGCCAAGGTACCGACATCAAAGGTCATAGTGATGCCAATATCAGCGGTGTTTGATACCCCTTTCTCCGGTGTGGTTTCGTAGGCGGCAGGGTCGTAGGGGTTGGTGTTCGTGAAGCCAAAGTAGGAGGCTTTGGCCCTGGCATCGGTAGAGAACAGCACCACCGGAGAGGAAAGCCCCGTAGCATCAAAGATGGGGTCGCCAGCACCGAGGGTTTTGGCTTCCACCGCCGCAATGCCGTCCTCGGCCACGGTGGCAATCACGGTGTTGATCGTGCTAAAGTCACCCCCCACATCCACGGTATTGTCGGGGTCGAAGGAGCGCATGTAGCGCACGCTGTCGAGGGCTCCGGCGGTGGTGTTGGTGAGGGTGATGATGGTGGCGAAGAACTTGTCGTTTACGCCATAGCGCACCACTTGCTCTACCTTGAGAGCCTCGTTCAGGTTGGCACTAATCAGAGCCGATAGTGTATCGCCGGAGGAGGTGTTGGTCACCCCATCCATCACGATGTTGCCCGTGGAACTGGCCTGGGCCGAGTTAGATCCCGTAGTAGCCGCTCCCTCGACTTTGTAGCCCACCACCCAGCGTTCCTCCGGCCCACCCGGCAGGAAGTAGTCGGTGCGGAAGTCGTTGCCCTGGCCAAAGCCGTCAAAGTCGGCGCTCATCCCGATAGTGCTCCGGGCATCGGTGCCAAAGAAGCCCTCTGGCCTGCCACCCAAGGTACCAAAGTCCCCTAGGGTGCTAATGCCCAGTTCAATGAAGTTGCCGCCGAGGAACACCTCGCCAGAATCACTCGTGGCGCTGCGGGCTCCGGGTGGGGTGGTCAGGGCCACATCGCCACTTGCGTCGCTGGTCACCGATTCCGATGCGCCGCCGCCATCTTCATAGCTGACGATGACCCGCACCTTCTTATTCACATCCTCCGGTAGCAGGGTGTAGGTGCTGCTGGTCGCTCCATCAATGGTGCTCCAAGAGGAGCCGCTGGTCGAAATTTCCCACCGATAGGTGAAGGTGCCCAGACCATCCGCATCCGCCAAGCTGGAGGTGTCGGCGGTAAGGGTGGAACCAATCGTGGTATCGCCCGTGAGGGTGACGCCGCCCGTGGGGGCCGAGTTAGCATTGACCGTTAGGCTCATGGTGTTAGGTGATGCCTGGAAAGCGGCACCGTCGTTCACTGAGAATAGGAATGATGTATTCCCGTCTACAGCAGAGATGTACTTTAACCGGCCAGCATCCAAATCAGCCTTGGCAATAATGTCGTTGATGTTGGCTTGAATCGTTTCACCGCTGTCAACGGTGTCGTTTTCGTTAGCATCTAGAAATAGCGTGCCAAACGTCGGCGTCTGGTTGATTTTCAGGGAGGCGAAGGAGTCGCCATCCGCATCACTAAAGGCAAAATCGCCTGTGCCAAAGGCCAACACGTTATTAATCCGGATCGAGGCGCTGTTATTTGCCGACGTGGGCAACGCATTGGGATCAACCTGAATCGTGATGTTGCTAACGGTGATGGACTGATCTACGAGGTCTGTCGCTTTAATGGTGATGGTATGGCTGGTCTGGCTATTCAGTGCGGTCGTATCCCGAACCTTCAACACACCATCCACAATCTTAAAGGCCCCACCACTGGCATCCACCAGTTCTAAATCATGCTGGTCGTTGGGGTCGCCATCTACCACGGTGACGGTGGCAATATCCGTATCTACCGCAGAACCCTCTTCTACAATAATGTTCGGACGATCACCAGCATCCACATCTTCAACAAGGATACTGGTGGGGTCTGTATTGTCCTGGAAGATGGTGACCATCGCTGTGGCTGCACTGGATAGGCCATCAGCATCTTGTAGATAGTAGGTGAAGGCATCTTGGAGTCCATCGGCAGGGCTACTAGGGCCAGTGTAGTTAAAGCTGCCATCTCCAAACACCGTGTAGGTGCCACCTGCTGTGGTGGTGAAGGTGACGCTATCGCTCTGACTTGAGAAGGTATAGTCGCTCTCCAGACTGGTGCCATCCGATTCAATCACCAGGGTGAAGGGGTCGCCATCGGGATCGGCGTCGTTGGCCAGCAGACCATTAAAGCGATCTACACTCAGGCTGTTCGACATGGTAGCCAGGTCGATACCGTAGTTGTCGTTGTTGGCGATGGGAACAGAGTCTTCGGTGCTAGCATCGAACAGGCGGATGTTGCCGAAGGTAACATTCGCCTGAGATGCATTGGAGAAGCCTAACTGTCCGGCTTTGAATGCCGTTAACCCGGCATCGGCAGCGCTAGCTTCCAGCACCAGTGCACCATCCACCGTTACTTTAATAAAAGCGGACGTGTAGGTAATAGAGAAGGTGTACTGCGTACCAGGTTGCCACCAGTTAGCCGTGCCCGCATTCGAGTCGAAGACATCAGCCTGAGTAGGGTCTCCATCCGCCGGTTCACCGTCAACATAGACCAGAAACTGGCCACCGTTGGCATCAACATTACCGCTATTGTCTCCGGCAATGCCCGCTAGGCCATAGGGAGAGCTGCCCCCCTGGCTCCAGGTAAACCCGACATATTCCTCCGGGAAGGCGTCGCCATCGGTATTTTGGTAGCCGAGAACGAACCCAATCCAGTCATCATCAGCTTCACCCTGAGCCACCTGCAAGGTGCCAGTCACCGTTGTGTTGATGACATTGGCTTCGTCAGACAGCAGGAACATGGTGCCTGACGTGTTGTTAACGAGTTGTAAAACCGAACGACCACTGGCTGCCAGGGTAAAGTCTTGACCAGGATTATTCGGGTCTACCCAGGTTCCACCTGGGACACCTTCCACGTCCCAGGTGCGCATGTCGGCAAATTCACCGGCCATGGCGTATTGCCAGGAGGCTTGCACCGTTTCTGACACCACGATGGGGGTGGCAATGGGGCCAGTGCGCACTTCTAAGGCCCAGTCGCCGCCAACCCCAGTAACATTCTCGGAGGCAGCAATAGTGACCCCTGTAATACTAGCTAAGTCGGTCACCAACTGGCGACCGGCCTCTCCAAATCCTAGGTGACAGGCATAGAGCAACAATTCACCCATGTGGTTGAGGGTTTGGCCAATGGCGTGTAGAGCTTTGTCATAGACCGATAGGGTGTTGCGGTTAAGAACAGCCGTACCAAGTTTAGTTTCTCCCGGAACACCGTGGCTGAGGATATGAATTGCATCAACCTTTACCTCTTGGGACAAAGCGTTGGCGATAAATCGCATCCCATCTACCGTGGGCTGGATGACGTGAACCTTTGCGGTGGGACGCATACCCCGCAGCAAGGTTTGGTAATCGGGCAAGTTAGCATCAACGAAAACAAGTTCATTGATGGGGGATAGGGTTTTAGCGACCGACCGACGAGATTGAGACATAGTTGACTCCATAGGGACGCACAAGCAAAGATGCTGAACCGAAACTTGGCTCAAAAAACCTTGACACTGACACTCGACTTTTAGAACTGAGCGTGAATCCACCACAAACCACACAGAACTACTTAGTTCAAGACCCCTTACCCACAGCGATAAAAGACCTTGAACCCGTTAGCCTGTCAGCGTTTAGAGCATGTAGAAAACAGACCCTAACCGTTGATGCAATTTTGAAAAAAGGACACTTCAAAAATGGTGGCATTGAGGTGGAGAGAACTTCGCGGATGAGCTTCTCCATGCACCAGAAATAGACTCGCGGATAGCGCTACCGTTAATTCTCCAGACACTAAAAGGGCTGACTAATTACCAGCCTTCTGGTGAATAACCCTAGCCTGCTATTAACCAACCCAGCGCCGCCTGCCATTGACTGACACCAGGGCAATTATTAAGCTTTCTACTGAGCATCGCTGGGTAGTGATTGACTGATATAGCCTAATACTGACATCGCAAAGACAAAAAAGATACAAAGGATACGGAAAGCTCTTTAAAGAGTTCATCAAACTTAGATGGGCATGTAGAACCTCCACATTCTTAGAGATAGCAATGAAATCTAGGAAACCCATAGATTTTTGCCCAACTTGGCAATTGTTGGCGGATACAAGGGCCTAGACCGCAAAATCCTAGACCTATCACTAGATCATCTGGATGCCTACCCCTAAGATTGCCCATAAGCGATGGCGATCATTCAGGGAAAAACAAAGTTTCACAATACTTAAGAGATATTGAAGTGTTCACATTCATTTTTAAGATTCTTCAGCCATTGACAAACATGGGATCCGTAAAATTTCGGAATAATCTTTAGCTGCAAAAATCCAGACACAAAAAAACCAGGGGATTCCCCCTGGTCAGTAATCGTTTAAGTTGTTAGCCATAGACGGCTAATCCCGCTGTAGGAGACACCTACAACAAGCTTGTTTAGCCCCCAGCCACGGCGGGGACAATGCTAACTTCGTCACCATCGTTTAGGACAGTTTCTTTACCATCCAAGAAACGAATATCTTCGCTGTTGACGTAGAAATTTACAAAACGGCGCAACTCACCAGAATCATCACAAAGACGGGCTTTGATGCCGGGGTAGTGGCTTTCTAGGGTGTCCAACAACTCCACGATATTGCCGCCTGCACATTCAATGGCGGCTTCGTTGTTGGTGAACTTTTGCAGCGGAGTCGGAATCAGAACTTTAATGGCCATGTCACTAACTAAATGGAGCAAAACAAACATTATAGGGCGGGTATTGCCCACCAAAATTGCCTCCCTGTAGGGTGGGCAATGCCCACCACCACCTACCACTATTGCGACCCCACCCCATTTATTTACCAGCGGTTACATACCACCGTTACCCATTGTGCCGTTTGGCTAGAGTGATTAGGGGTTTGCCGCTTTAACCTAGGGGCTTGGTGGGCAGTGCCCACCCTACGGGATCTCAAAGGCTTTAACCTAGGGGCTTGAATTAACAAAATTGTTGGTGGGCAGTGCCCACCCTACGGGCTTTCCGGCCTCCCCCTCTCCCAAGTTGGGAGAGGGGGACTGAGGGGGTGAGGGCCTCTGGGGCTTAGACCAGCACTTGCTGCCACTCTAGGCGATCCAGGGTGCGTGCCCGTTCCAGTGCCCGCTCGAAGCTGTCGAGCTTGGGTTCGATGGTGAGGGGTTCGCCGATGTAGCCCTGGACGGCTTCTTGGGTTTTGAGGCCGTTGCCGGTGATGTAGGCGACGGTGCATTCGTCGGGGTCAATCTTACCTGCTTCCGCCAGCTTCTTCAGCACGGCGATGGTGGTGCCGCCAGCGGTTTCGGTGAAGATGCCCTCGGTTTCCGCCAGCAGTTTCATCCCTTCGACGATCTCCGCATCGGTAACGGATTCGATGTTGCCGTTGGTTTTGCGGGCGATGTCGAGGGCGTAGATGCCGTCAGCGGGGTTGCCGATGGCGATGGACTTGGCAATGGTGCTGGGCTTCACGGGGGAGACGAAATCGCGCCCGTCCCGGAAGGCTTGGGCGATGGGGGAGCAGCCTTCGGCCTGGGCACCGCTGAAGCGCACATCCTTGGCATCCACCAAGCCCACTTTAATAAATTCTTGGAAGCCCTTGTGAATCTTGGTGAACAGGGAGCCAGAGGCCAGGGGAGCCACCACATGGTCGGGCAAGCGCCAGCCCAGTTGTTCGGCCACCTCAAAGCCGAGGGTCTTGGAGCCTTCGGAGTAGTAGGGGCGCAGGTTGATGTTGACGAAGCCCCAGCCGTAGGAGTTGGCGACCTCAGAGCAGAGGCGGTTGACTTGGTCGTAATTGCCGTGGACGGCCATCACCGTGGGGCCGTAGATTAGGGTGCCGAGGACTTTCCCGGCTTCCAGGTCGGAGGGAATAAAGACGCAGCAGTCGAGGCCAGCATGGGCGGCAATGGCGGCGGTAGAGTTGGCCAGGTTCCCGGTGCTGGCACAGGAAACGGTGGTGAAGCCCAGTTCACGGGCACGGGTCAGCGCCACGGAGACCACCCGATCCTTGAAGCTGAGGGTGGGCATGTTGACGGCATCGTTTTTAATGTAAAGCTCTTTGAGGCCGAGGCGACGGGCGAGGCGATTGGCCCGCACCAGGGGGGTCATCCCGGTGCCCACGTCGATGACATCATCAGTGCTGACGGGCAGAAACTCTTTGTAGCGCCAAATCGACAGAGGGCCAGCCTGAATGGTGCTGCGAGACACCCGCTGACGAATCGCGTCGTAATCGTAGGCCACTTCGAGGGGGCCAAAGCACACATCTTCGCAAACGTGCTTGGCCGCCGCTTCATACATTTCGCCGCACTCGCGACACTTCAGCCCGGTGAAGGTGGGGGCGTGGGTCTTAGCGGACTCGGTCACAAGGCGTTCGAGAGACTGGGTCATGGGTTTGGGCCTGTAGCTTACAACAACTTAAACGATGGAAACGACTGGAAAAGGGCTGACTCAGCCATCCGTTGCGTTTCGTTGAGCGAACTGTAGCACGACCACCAAACCGTCACCAACTATACCCGACCAAAAAAGTCGGATATTATCAAAACCCTTGACCTAGAAACCATTGGGCGATTTTGCAGGAGGCTTTTGGCGGCGGGTGATCTCAACTGGGGGCAAAAAAATCAAAAAATTTGTTCCTGCGGCCTCAAAAAATGGCAGCGACCTGGGAAAAGGTAGTCCGCTATACAAACGTGTCCCAAGCAGTTAAGGTTAAGTGTTCTAAAGTCATGGAACGCTTGCATTATCCAATGCCCCATGCTGGAAAGGCTGTCCATCCATTGAGGTCGCAGCATCCCTCGATTTCTGGGTGGGCAAGGATGTTAAGAATCCTGGAACCCCAGGAACGGCTGAAGTTTCCGTGATGGCCTTAGCAAAACGTTATGGTAGTGACCCACGATAAACCCCTTGCTAATGTATTTCGCCAGCTTTCGGGTGGGGCTTTCCCGCCGGTTGTGGAGTCCTACGAACGCGGCAAAACGATTTTCTTTCCTGGGGATCCGGCAGAGCGAGTCTATTTTTTGCTGAAAGGGGCCGTCAAGCTATCGCGGGTCTACGAGGCGGGTGAGGAGATCACCGTGGCTCTGCTGCGGGAAAACAGCGTCTTCGGTGTGCTCTCCCTGATTACGGGCAACCGCTCTGACCGCTTCTATCACTCCGTCGCCTTCACCCCGGTGGAACTGCTGTCGGTGCCCATCGAGCAGGTGGAGCAAGCCCTAGAGGAAAACCCAGAACTGGCCATGGTGATGCTGCGGGGGCTGTCCTCCCGCATTCTGCAAACGGAAATGATGATCGAAACCCTAGCCCACCGGGATATGGGGTCGCGTTTGGTTAGCTTTTTGCTCATCCTCTGCCGCGACTTTGGCGTCCCCAGCCAAGACGGTATCACCATCGACCTCAAACTCTCCCACCAAGCCATCGCCGAAGCCATCGGCTCCACCCGCGTCACCGTCACCCGCCTGCTGGGGGATCTGCGCCAGGAAGGGATGATTTCCATCTACAAAAAGAAAATCACCGTCCACGATCCCGTTAACCTCAGCCAGCAGTTTACCTAGGGCATCGGTACAGCATGGATAGAAACCCAGCTTCTTCATCCGGGTAACGAACAGGCTTGGGTCTTTACGAAGGTAGAAGCCGGGTTGCTGAACCGACATTCTAGGCCAGGAAATTTCTTCTAGACTGGTTATTGGAATCAAGTACTTAGGCTGATGCTATGTTGACTAACGATTCTCAGTCGCAGCCCTCCCGACGTTCCGATGGCCCTGATTTAGCGTTGAAGGCGATCACCTACAGTCTTGACTGCCTAATTCCGGGTTTTTACCTGTGGCTAGGGCCAATTAAGCTACGCTTAGGCGGCAGTTTGCCAGAGAAAGACTATCCTGGCATCATTCACAGCAAAGTAGGCGTTGCGATTGTTTTGCCGGGATATCGCATTTTCAGCACCTATCAGGGCACCTATGACCCTCGATAAACACAAGCTGGATGGGATTCCCCAAATCACCTCAAAGATATTGCCCGCTGAAACCTTTGAAGCATTGCTTTTGGCCGAAGGGTATCAACAAGCAGGTTCGGCTCCGGCCCAGGGCAATCGCATCAAGATCTGGTGGAATCATCCGAGGCATCGGCGCATTGAAGCAATCTACAGTTCGGACAGCAAGGTTGCCATCACCGCCTACCATGTGGACTAGCGTTTTTGGCCCGCTACCAAATGGCCACTGCTGCGGCTATTCCCAATCTATAGACTTGCTTCAAAGACCCCATTACCGTAGGGTGAGCATTGCCCACCGTTGATCTCGCGGTCACTGACAGGCTTGTGGGTGTTGGGTTTTGCTTCGCGGCACCCAACCTACGGGCTTTGTGTTAGGGGGTGGCTGTGCGGGGTAAGTTGATTGTGTTTGAAGGGGTGGAGGGCTGTGGTAAGTCCACCCAGCTTCAGCGGCTACGGGAAAATTTGGCCCAGAGTGCGCCGTTTCAAGCTCTGCAAGCTCAGGGGATCGTTCCTGACGTGCTGACGACCCGTGAACCAGGGGGCACAGACCTAGGGGTGGGGTTGCGGCGGCTGTTGTTGGATAGTCAGCATGATGTGGTGATTGCGCCACGGGCAGAACTGTTGCTTTACGCCGCCGACCGTGCCCAGCATATTGAAGAAACGATTCTGCCTGCCCTAGAGGCCGGACGTTGGGTGTTGTGTGATCGCTTTACCGATTCCACCGTGGCCTACCAGGGCTATGGTCGGGGGCTAGATTTGGGGTTAATTGCGGAACTCAACCAGGTGGCCACGGCTGGTCTGGTGCCCGATCTGACGATTTGGCTGAAGCTGGATGTGGAGCAGGGACTAGCCAGGGCGCAGCGGCGGGGATCGCAGGATCGCATGGAGCAAGCGGAACTGGCCTTTCACCAACGGGTGCAGCGGGGGTTTGAAGCCTTGGCCCAGCAATTTCCAGAGCAACGGGCTACCATTGACGGGGCACAGTCTGCCGATGTGGTGGCGGCGCAGATTAATACCGTGGTTCACAACTATTTGGCGCAATGGTACGAGCCCTTTTTAGCGATCTAGTGGGTCAAGACACCGCCATTGCCCTGCTGGCGCGGGCGGTGGAGCAGCGGCGGGTGGCTCCGGCCTACCTGTTTGCAGGGCCAAATGGTGTGGGGCGACGGCTGGCGGCGGAACGTTTTGCCGAGGTGCTGTTTGCCGCCGATCCCAGCCAACTCATCGGCCCAGATCCCGTCCAACGCCGCCGCATTGCCCAGCGCAACCACCCCGACCTGCTTTGGGTGGAGCCGACCTATCTGCACCAGGGCACCCTGGTAACGGCCTCTGCCGCCGCCGAGCAGGGCGTTACCCGCAAAAGTGCGCCCCAAATTCGCCTAGAACAGGTGCGCCAGATTGCCCAATTCCTCAGCCGTCCACCGCTGGAATCCCCTCGGTGCGTGGTGGTGTTGGAAGCTGCCGAAACCATGGCCGAAGGAGCCGCCAACGGTCTGCTGAAAACCCTGGAAGAACCCGGACAGGCCACCATCTTACTGCTGGCCCCTGGCCCCCAAGCCCTGCTGCCCACCTTGGTGTCTCGCTGCCAAACCGTTCCCTTCCAGCGACTCAACAGCGCAGACCTAACCACCGTGCTGCAACGGGTGGGGCAAAGCGAAGTCCTCAACCATCCCCAGGTGTTGGCCATGGCCCAGGGCAGCCCTGGACAGGCGATTTCCGCCTACCAACAACTGCAAGCCATCCCCGCCGACCTGCTGCAAGCTCTCCACCAGCCCCCCCAAACCCTGCGCACCGCCCTCGACCAAGGTCGCCAAGTCGCCAAAGCCCTGGATACCGAATCCCAGTTGTGGCTGCTGGATTATCTGCTGAACTGGTACTGGCAGAATTACCCCGTGGACAGTGCCCAATGGTTGCCCCACCTAGAAAAGGCCAAGGGCTACCTGCGGCGCTTCGTGCAGCCTCGCCTAGTCTGGGAAGTGATGTTTATGGAACTGGTTACCCTGGCCCGCTAGTCAGCCTTTTGGCCTCACAACGGCCCCAGATGGAAAACCGCTATAACTAGAGAGAGTTTGGGGAAGTAGGGATGGACATTCATCGGCTGCGAGCCTTTCACGACAACTACATTTTTGTGCTGCATCACCCCGCCACCAATCAGGCCGCCGTGGTGGATCCGGGGGATGCGACCCCCGTGCTGAATTGGCTGGATCAGCACCATGCAAACCTTGTCGCCATTTTCAACACCCACCACCACAGCGACCATGTGGGCGGCAATCAGCGGTTGTTGAGGCGTTTTCCGGAGGCCACAGTGTACGGCGGAGCCGAAGATCGGGGGCGTATTCCAGGGCAAACGATCTTTTTGCAGGAGGGCGATAAGGTTTCCTTTGGAGATCGCACCGGGGAAGTTCTATTTGTCCCTGGCCACACCCGCGCCCACATTGCCTACTATTTCCCCCCTGTTGAGGTTGAGGATTGGGGCGAGCTATTCTGTGGCGACACCCTATTTGCCGGAGGCTGTGGTCGTTTGTTTGAAGGCACCCCCGCCCAAATGGTCGATTCCCTCACCAAGTTGCGCCAACTGCCGGACACCACACGGGTCTGGTGCGCCCACGAATACACCCTTAACAATCTGCGATTTGCTGTCACCGTAGATACCAACAACGCTGTCCTAAATCAGCGATTGCGACAGGTAGAAATCGCTCGCCAACAGGATCAAGAAACGGTACCGTCAGAACTGGGCTTAGAAAAGCAAACCAATCCCTTTTTGCGATGGGATGTTCCAGCGATTCAATCCGCTATGCAAGGTCAAAATTCAGCCCAAACCTTTGCCCGACTGCGCGGCAAGAAGGATCTATTCTAGCCATTTTCTAGGATCTAAAAGCCGTCCTTCCACAGTTTGATTATCTCAACTCCTAGCTAATCATGCCCTAATTTCTTTGATTAGCTGTACTACATTGCCGGGAAAATGAGGGTGACTAAGCAGGATTTGGCATCGAGTTTGGTATGATTCTAGGGTTCGTTTGAGTCTACTCAAGACTTAGGTTGTTGTCGCCCACTATTTATCCCGCAATGGAAAACAAAATAATCGAGAATAACGGCTGCGCTTCTGTAGAAGCATTGGTGAAGTTAGGGGAACTCAATCTCGGCTATATTCCCTGGACGGCATCAGCGATGACACCACAGTCTATCGTCTATATTCTCAATGAGATCATCATCAATCAGCGTCGCCGAATCCTAGAGCTTGGTATGGGTCTCTCCACCCTATTCATTGCTAAGCTGATGCAGGAGATCCCGGATATTCAGTTAATTTCTGTCGATCATGACCAAGATTGGATTGAGATATGCCGCTTGCAACTAAAGTCTAAATCTTTAAATACAGATAGACACACCATTATTCATGCTCCCTTAAAGAAGCGAAAAAATGCCCATACCGAGATAGCTGAGTACTACGACATTAATGCCCTGAGCGCCGACCAAACTTTTCAGCCTAATCTTGTCATTATTGATGGCCCTCCAGCTTGGCGAGAGGATATCTCGGAGGCGAGAGTTCCGGCCTACGAAATTCTTCTACCCATCATCCAAGACAATACGACAGTCTTTGTGGATGATTATCAGAGAACAGGCGAATCGAAGCTTTTGGATCTTTTTCTTGCGGATCCTAGCTGGACATTGTCCCTCAAAGACCCTGAGACCAATGTTGCTATTCTCAGAAACGGATCAGCCCATTACAATATTTTTTAGGTTCCAAAGATATCTTCAATTCATGGTAATTAGTCACAGCGATAAGTGAGGCTTAATGAGAAAGCCTCCAGAGCCGTAGGATTATCTAGGCAGAAGGGGAGGGGGCGAGCACCCTGAAGAGTCGATGAGCCCAAAGAGCTCATCGACGGCATTTTTACCCTGA
>JBIPSI010000026.1:0-76415 GCA_044070495.1 Spirulina sp.
TTCAACTTCAACCAGTCCATCCTCGACTCTCAGGGTCGCGTGATTGGCACCTGGGCTGACGTGATCAACCGGGCCAACCTGGGTATGGAAGTGATGCACGAGCGCAATGCTCACAACTTCCCCCTCGACCTGGCCACCGCCGAGGCTCCTGAAATCATCGGCTAGTCCTCTGTGACCCGTCCATGAATCAGCTAGCGATAAGCGATAATTGACTATGAAAAGAGCGCTCCTCGCATGGGGGGCGCTTTTTGTGGCTCCCTCGCGGTATAAGGTGTTGGGTCATTGGCAGTTTCGATTTAAGGACAGATGTTTCTCTGTCTGTCTTCCCTACCGAAACGGAGTGTCTGTGCTAGATTGGGCGTAATTAGCTGCAAAACCACTTCCCATGACTATTGCAAAGCGAGGACTGATGTTAGGTGCAACTGCTCTGGCTGTAGCTGCTATCACCGTCACCGGGGCTGGCATCCATCTGTCTCAAAGTAAAGCCTTCTTTGAGGAAAGCCCAAAAGAGTTGATTGATGAGGTTTGGCAGCTTATTAATCGGAATTATGTAGATGCCACCTTTAACCAGGTTGACTGGGAGGCGGTGCGAACCGAGTACTTAGGTCGAGAGTATACCAATCAGGAAGAGGCCTACGTTGCTGTCCGAGAAATGTTGGAACGGCTTGAGGATCCCTATACTCGATTCATGGATCCTGAAGAGTTCCGCAACATGCAGATTGATACCTCCGGGGAGTTAACCGGGGTCGGCATTCAAATCTCCCAGGACGAGGACACCAAGGAAATTGTCGTCGTTGCGCCCATCGAAGATACGCCAGCCTTTGAGGCAGGGATTCGATCCAAGGATGTCATCTTAGAGATTGATGGCGAATCCACCGAGGGAATGGAACTGAATGATGCGGTCAGCCTTATTCGGGGGCCCGTAGGCTCTGAGGTGATGCTGACGATCCGACGGGGGGAAGAAACCCTAGAGGTGCCCATCGTTCGAGCCCGCATTGAAATTCATCCCGTACGCTACGATGTGCAGACAGGCCCGGAAGGCCCAGTCGGTTATATTCGGCTCACTCAGTTTAGTGCTAACGCCGCCACCGAAATGAGTGAAGCTATCCAGGATCTAGAGACTCAAAACGTGACGGGTTACATTCTAGATCTGCGCTCCAATCCCGGTGGTCTACTCTACGCCAGCATCGATATTGCTCAAATGTGGCTGAATGAGGGCACAATTGTTTCTACCGTTAATCGTCAGGGTGTTGTAGACGAAGAGGTAGCTAGCAACCGAGCGTTGACGACGCGACCTCTGGTGGTGCTAGTAGACGGCGGATCGGCCAGTGCTAGCGAGATTCTGTCTGGGGCACTGCAAGATAATCAGCGGGCGGTGCTTGTTGGTAGCCGCACCTTTGGTAAGGGACTGGTGCAGTC
Organism: Spirulina sp.; assembly: GCA_044070495.1. Lineage (GTDB taxonomy): Bacteria > Cyanobacteriota > Cyanobacteriia > Phormidesmidales > Phormidesmidaceae > Nodosilinea. Next base: position 1,420 of record JBIPSI010000026.1, read on the forward strand.
GGTGCGCAGCCTTGCCGATGGTTCTGGGGTGGCGGTAACGGTAGCCAAATACCTCACCCCCAGTGGTCGGGACATTAACAAACACGGTATTGACCCCGATATCCCCATCGAACTGACGGAGGAACAGCGGGAACTCCTCGCCTCGGATCGAGAGTTGATTGGTACGGCGGATGATCCCCAGTATTCAGAGGCTCTGAACGTCCTTAGCCAGGAAATTCAAGAGGCTCGGCGGGGCAATAATGTAACCACCGCTCCAGCAAATTAGCCGCTTAATGCTAACGTCATGATCGCGGGAACCATCGGCTCGGCGATGGCTAGATCAGGAATCTTCTAGGGGCATTCCTGGGAGAGGATGCGTCCAGACCTGCATCCCTTTGCCACGGCTTTGAGTGGTTGTTGGGCGGATTGATAACTGTTTTGGCTAGGTGAGCGATGAGTTCGGTATTGGATGGCGTTGATTCTCAGGTGGTGCTGCTCATTGCGGCGGTTGTGGTCGTGGTGCTGGGTTTCCGGCTGATTTTCCAGATTTTCAGGGTGGGAGCCGGGTCGATTTTGGGCATTGTGGCGATTATTTTAGGCTTGCAATATCTATTTGGCATTGCGCCCAAGCAGCTTTGGTTTGAGATCGGCCACCTGCCCCAGATGGCGATGCGTTTTTTCCAGAGCTTGGCTTAACGGGTCTTGGGCGAACTTCGGATCATGCCCCGGTACGCTATGTTGGGGGCGGTTGTGGTTAGCCCACGCCTGTTGCAGATATTTCCAGCGTTGTGATCGATCTCACCCTTGCATCCCAAGTCGCTGTCCTGCCATCCCTGCTGGGCAGTTTGTTGACCGATGCCACGGATTTGGCCATTGAGCGCAACCTCAAAGCCTTTTTGCCCGTGCTGCTAGTGGCCCTAAGTGCGGCTAGCTTGCCCCGGATTTTTCCGCCCCTGCGGCAAGTGCCCTACACCCTGCTGCTGGTCGTTGTGGGGTTGGGGCTGGCCCTGGTGGAGGTGCGGCTGATTGACCTATCGCCGGGGATGATTCTCCTCATTTTTCTGCCGCCCATTCTGTTTGAGGCGGCCTGGAAAATGAAGTGGCCGGACTTGCGCCAGCAGATCGTCCCTAGCAGTTTGTTTGCCATTGGCAGCGTGCCCGTGTCGATTTTGGGCATTGGCTGGGCTTTGCACCACTGGATGCAGGTCCCCTGGACGACGGCCCTGCTGACGGGGGCCTGTCTGGCGGCCACGGATTCGGCCTCGGTGTTGGGGGTGTTTCGCGCAGTGGGGGCGGGGCAACGGCTGACGACACTCCTGGAAGGGGAAAGCCTGTTCAACGATGGCGCTGCCGTGGTGGCCTTTAGCGTGCTGCTAGAGCAGGCCATTGATCCCCAGCCCATCGACCTCACGACCACCCTGGTGCAGTTTCTGATTGTCAGCAGCATTGGCCTGGGGGTGGGCGGACTAATTGGCACCGCTGTGGCCCTGCTCACCCAGCGCTACGATCTGGCCTGGGTGGAGCAATCCCTCAGTTTGGTGACCGCCTACGGGGCTTACCTACTGGCGGAGGACTTCGGCGGATCGGGGGTGATTGCCGTGGTGGCGGCGGGCTTGGTGATTGGCAACCTGGGCCTAGTGCCGGGAACGCGCCCCCAAAAGCGCCCCACCATGGTGGAATTTTGGGAGTTCACGATTTTTTTGGTCAACTCCATTGTGTTTCTGCTGCTGGGGGATCAGGTATTGTTTCCCTACTTCATTGAGCACATTGGCACTAGCGTGGTGGCCATCATCGCCGTAGTGCTGTCCCGCGCCGTGGCCATTTTTGGCTTCAGTGCCCTGAGTGGACTGATCACCCGATCCCCCATCCCCTGGGCCGAGCAAACGGTGTTGTGGTGGGTGGGGTTGCGGGGTTCCGTGGCCATTGCCCTGGCCCTCAGCATTCCCGATTTAGTGACGGATCGGCAGCAAATTATCTCCAATTCCTTTGGCGTTGTTTTGTTTACCCTGCTGGTTCAAGGGCTGACCACCAAACCGCTGCTGGATGGCCTCCACCTACTGGATCGGCAAAAGTACCAGACTCAATACCTAGAACGACTGGCCCAACGGATGGCCCTAGAACGCATTCAGCAGTACCTCAGCCTGCCCCAAACCCAGACCCAACTGGGGGCCGAGACCTGCGTAGCCGAACTACAAACCGTTACCCAGCGCCTAGAACAAATTACCCAGGACATCGACCAACTCCAGACGGATTATCCCGATCTCGACGCCTTGGTGGAACAGAAACACCAGAACCAGCTTCAGGCCATCGAAGCCGCCACCTATAATCAACTCATCCAAGAGGGCTGGCTCCAAAAAGCTCCTCCGTCGGCACTGTCCTGGATCCACAGCCCCTTTCTCGATCCGAAACAGTCGCAGGGAACGTCGTAAGTCGATGTCATCCTCAATCCGGTTTGCTTGCCTCCGGTATGGCTGTAGTCCGTTTGGTTGAGGCGTTTCTCCTTTAAAGGTTAGAACGTTGGACGGTTGGAGGGTTAGAGCGTTGGAAGGTTAGAACGTTGGACGGTTAGAACGTTGGACGGTTGGAGGGTTAGAGCGTTGGAAGGTTGGAAGGTTGGAGGGTTGTCTGAATGTCCTGACCTAAGTGGCTATGGCTATATCAACGGGCGAGAAGACTTGGCCCCTACCTTTGGCGGGTTGAGAATCGGGGTTATGTCCTTCGGATTTACGATAAATCTATGGCTCTGAGCTAGGATTCTGCCCGTTCGTTGGCGGTCATGGGAGACATTTCGGCGGTCACCAACACCCGTTCCGCTGTATCTTGGCGACGGCTACGCAGGGCGTCTAGGGCTTCTTTAACCACCACGGCGGCGGGTACGGCCACAATCACCCCAAGCAGACCACCCACCCTGGCCCCCGACAGAATGGCAATGAACACCCAAAAGGGATTGAGGCCCGTGACGCTGCCCAGCACCCTGGGGGCTAGGCCGTTTTCCACCACCTGCTGCACAATCACCGAGCCAATCAGCATGGGGATGGCGATTTTAATATCCCGCAAGGCCACCAGCAGCGTGGTGAGCACGACGCCCACGGTGCCGCCAAAGGGGATTAGGGCCAGCAGACCCACGGTGAGGCCAAACAGCGACCCAAAGGGCACATTAATTAGGCTGTAGATCACCGTTAGGGCAGCCCCCAGGCAACTGGCGACAATGAGCTGACCTAAAAAGTAGTTGCGAAAGCTAGACCGCAGGGTTTCCGAAAAGGGCCGCTGAACGGGGGTGGGCAGCAGCCCAACCAGACTGCCCCACACCTCTTCGCCGTGTTGCAGCAGGTAAAAGGTGAGCACCACCGTCAGCACCACATCCAGCAGTTTGTTGGCGGTGAAGAAGGCGACATTGAGGGTGAGGTTGAGGGCTTCCCCGGCAATGGTTTGAATTTCCCGCCGCAGTCGATCCGTGGTTTGGGTAATCAGGCCATCCAGGTTAACGGGCCAGCCCCACTCGGCAAATTTGCTGTCTAGCATCATTAATTGCACCTTGCCGGAGTCGAACCATTCCGGCAAGCGGCCCACCAGTTGCTGGCCCTGATCGACCACAAAGGGCACCACCGTTAGCGCTAGGGCGGCAAACCCCACCAGGGCAAAGATCAACACTAGCACCGCCGCCAAGCCCCGCTTCAGACCCGCCCGTTCCAGGCTAGCCATGGGATAACTAAGCAGGAAAGCTAGCAGGGCCGCAATCAACACCGTGACCGCAATGGAGCGAAAATAGCCAAAAATGATGGAAATAGCCCAGATATTTAGCACCAGCAGCGGCGTAGCCAGCATCACCGCCGCCGACTGGGCAACGGGGTTCAGCTGACTCCACCAGCGGGTTAACCAACTTCGGGTTTCAGGCAACGGGGCAGCGGCAGAGGGGTTGTCCGTCTGAATCATGGTGGCCACGCAGGGGACGATGAAGGGGTGCAGACTTATCCTAAGCTTAGACTTCAGGAAAACCAAGGAGATGTTGACCTCGGTTCCGTTGGGTCGCCTGCGGCGGTTGGCACGGATCCCTACTCTCATCGTCTAGGAAACCGAACCTGTCCTAGACGGTGGGTTTGTTACGCTTGAGCTAGTGCAATGGACTACCCTATAGATTCTGAGCGTGGATTGGAAAGCGTACAGGAGAATGGGGGAAATTCCCCCTGCTGACTCGCGATCTACTACAGTCAACGGCTGCTAGTAGTTGACTTGAGCTTTCGTTTACCCAATTAAGTTCGCCAGATTCAATTCGCTAGCTTAAGTTCGTTAGATTCAATTCATTAGAGTTAGACCCATCATTCGCAGGTTAGGAGGACGATTATGGCGGCTACTGGCTTCAAAGACTACTACGCCGTATTAGGGGTCGGTAGAACCGCCGGGGTGGATGAGATTAAGCAATCCTTTCGGAAATTGGCCCGCAAGTATCACCCCGACGTGAACCCTGGCGACAAAAATGCCGAGGCCCGCTTCAAAGAGGTGAGCGAAGCCTATGAGGTGCTGTCTGACCCCGATAAACGCAAGAAATACGACCAGTTTGGCCAATATTGGCAGCAGGCCGAGCGGGCTGGGTCCGGGGCCGGGGCGGGCTACGGCACTCCTGGCGACTTTGGCGGCTTTGATTTCAGCAACTACGGCAGCTTCGACGAATTTATTAACGAACTGCTGGGCCGTTTTGGCAACTCAGCGGCGGGTGGCTCCCGCACCCGTAGCTATCCCTACGGCAGCCCCAGCGGGTTTGGTGGCCCTGGGGCTGGGTTTGACCCCACCATGGCCTCCCAGTCCTTCGACCAAGAGGCCAACATTAGCCTAAGCTTCAGCGAAGCCTTCCACGGCACCCAAAAACGTCTGCGCATCGGCAGCGACGAGGTGGAGGTACGGATTCCCCCCGGTGCCAAGCAGGGCAGCAAGGTGCGCCTGAAGGGCAAGGGCCAGATGAACCCCTACAGCAAACAGCGGGGCGATGTGTACTTAGTGGTGCAGCTCACCCCCCACGCCCTGTTCAAATTTGAGGGGGACAACCTCGTCTGCGACTTGCCCATCACCCCCGACGAGGCCGTACTGGGCGGCAAAATTGACGTACCCACCCCCGATGGCCCCGTCACCATGAACCTACCCGCTGGCATCAAATCTGGCCAAACCCTGCGCCTGCGCGGCAAGGGCTGGCCCAGCCCCAAGGGCAACCGGGGCGATCAGTTGGTGACCGTGGTGATCACGCCCCCCAGCCAACTCAGCGATGACCTCCGCCATCTCTACGAAAAAATCCGTGACCTGCGCCAAGATACCCCCCGCCAAGCCCTGACGAATACGCGCCTGTAGCGGTAGGGCTGTCGTGAAAGCACCCTGCCGGACTAGAAGACCGTTATAGAAACCCGGTTTCTACGCTTGGAAAGACCAGATCCCGTGGGCGCACCGACAAAGAAACCGGGTTTCTCTGAGGACTAAACCGATACCCTAGATCGGTCCTTGCCATGATAGGACTTGTTCCGCCGCGCTATTCCCCAAGGAACGTAGGGCGGTGATTTCCAGTTGGGCGTAGGTGCCAGGACGCAGGGATCGGGCATCAATGGGAAGTTGTCCTAGGGCTAACTCAAATCGATTATTGGTCAACGACACCACCTCTGACGGCAGGATGCCCTCGTAGGCGGTGGTGTAGCGGGGGCGGCGGCTATCCCCTAGGTTGTCAGTGGTGGTTCTCAGGGTGACGCGAAATTGGGTCTCCACAAAGGCCGATTCACCGCCCAAATCCAGCACAACCGCCCGCAGATTGGGGCCTTGGCCCTGGGTGCCGCCCCAGGCCAACCGAGTGACATCCTGGCGACGGGCAGCTCGGTTGATCGTGAGCGTCATCCCGGTGCCTTCGGTTTGGGTGCGGTAGTCGGCCCATAGGTCGTCCGAAAACGTGGCGGCTAGGGTACCATCGGGCTGAATTTCAGCGGTGACGTTTTCTGCCGCAAATAGGCTAATGGGCCTTGCCGCCTGCCAGTTGAGCCGCACCGTGCCCGCCACCCGTCCGGTGTAGACCTGGTAGCTGTCTCGCACCTGCGAACCGATGGCCAGCAGGGCGTTGGCCCCAGAACGGGTTTCCCACAGGTTGCGCGAAAGGGCGAGAGGCTGGGCGGCAAAGGTGGTCAATTGTGCGGATTGAGAGGGGTTTTCCGGCTGTAGCGGATCAAGCTGATTTACCAGCCAGAGTTGACCATCCTCTCCGGCACGACCATCGGGGCCGGGGCGTCCCTGGGCACCATCCCGTCCGTCACGGCACCGATAGCGGTGGGTTTGGCAGCGATAGTCGCTCTGGCCTGGAGTGCCTGTACAGGTTTGCCGCTCCCACCGATACACCCGGCAGCGACAGCCCAGGGTACCCCGTCCGCCCCGTCCGCCCCGTCCGCCTGGGCCGCCCACGGAGGTAACCGAAAGGCGCTGAAGCTGCGCTAAATCGCGGTAGTAAACGGTTAAATTGCCGCCGCTGCCCCCATCGCCCCCCCGTCCGCCGCTGCCCCCATCGCCACCGTGGGCGGCTTGCAGGTCGTGGGCCACATCCCTGGGCTGGCTCTCGCAGCGGGGACGATACCCCGCATCTCCGTCTTCTCCTTGCTCCCCCGCTGTCCCAGAGAGCATGAAGTTGGCTGGGTTGCCATCCGCAATCACATTGGCGGCGGTACCCGGTTGTCCATCTTGCCCTGGGCGTCCCTCCTGTCCGGCCTCGCCATGGCGGCCAAATAGCCGGGTTTCGTTGGCCCAGGCGATCATGGAGCAACCGCTGAGGCTGGGCAGGGATAACGCCACAGCCCCCCCGATTAGGATCGTGGGTAAAGCCAGTGCAAACGCCCGTTTCACAGGGAATCCTCCGGTTGATACAGGTGGCTCTATGCTACCCAGACCGCCCCCGTGATGATGGAAGACTGTGCCAGATTCCTGGGCTATCCTAGGCCAACAGTTGGCACCATCCCCCCAGGAAGGTACAGCAATGACCACGACCATCCTGGGAATTGCCGCCGTGTTTGATGTCCCCCAATAACGGCGGCACCCTAGCTCAGATAGCGGATCCAAAATCGGATGTGCTCTAACAATAGATTTTCATCCTTGGGGGTGCCCCTAGTGAGTCAGGGACAGACGCTTGCGGATCCCCGCATGGTTTAGGACACCTCCTGAAGTTCCTGGGTGGCTTGGGCGGCGAGGGCTTTTTCCTTATCCAGCCTGCGTTTGCGGGCATAGAGCTGAATCGTTGCCGCCATGAACACCACTAGGCCGACCACAAGCCAGGTGGTGGCTCCGGTGGGGAAGCTGTTTTTGAAAATCACCAGCATCACAATCACCACCAGCAGCAGGGTAGGAGCTTCGTTCAAGGCTCGCAATTTCTGGCCAGACCACTGGCACTCGCCCCGCTGAAGCTGGCGCATCAGCCGACCGCAATAGAAGTGGTAGGCCAGCAGCAGCCCAACTAGGCCCAGCTTGATGTGCATCCAGCCATCTTTCAGGTACTCCGGCATTTGCACCAGCAAACCCACGGCCATGGCCACCGTCACCACCATGCCGGGGGTGGTAATGATGTTGTAGAGCCGCCGCTCCATCAGTGCGTACTGGTTCTTGAGGATGCTTTGGGCAGGTTCCGGCTCGGCCTCGGCTTCAACGTGGTAGATAAACAGGCGCACCAGGTAAAACAACCCCGCAAACCAGACGACGACGCCAATAATGTGAAACGCTTTGAACCAGTAGTAGGCCATAGGACTCTTTAAAACTTGTGCGGCAAGGGTTGGAAAAATTGAGATGTCATCCTTGGGCTAGGACGCCGCATACCCAAGCCCTAACCTAGAGGCCAAGAACAGCTTGGTTAGGGTGAATATTGCGAACCGTTAAGCCCGTTTTTCATTGTTATGCAGAGGCCAACCCCTGGGAAGGAACCTGCGATGGTTCTTAACGTTTGGGCCATCCCCCTCCCCAGGATAGGCATAGCGCTGGCCCTGGGCCTGATCCTATGATCGGGGGCGTCCCTTACCTGTTGGAGCCCGATGGCTTACGAATTAGCTCCCTTGCCCTACGCCTACGATGCCCTAGCGCCCCACATCTCGAAAAGCACCCTAGAGTTCCACCACGACAAGCACCATGCCGCCTACGTGAACAACTACAACAAGGCCGTAGCGGGTACCCCCCACGACAGCCAACCCATTGAAGCGGTGATCACAGCCATTGCCGGGGATGCCTCGATGCAGGGGGTATTTAACAATGCCGCCCAAGCCTGGAACCACACTTTTTACTGGAACTCCATCAAGCCCGGTGGCGGCGGTGCCCCTACGGGGGAACTGGCCCAAAAAATTGAGGCCGACTTCGGTGGCTACGACCAGTTTGTGGAAGCCTTCAAAACCGCTGGGGCTACCCAGTTCGGCAGCGGTTGGGCCTGGTTGGTGCTGGAGAACGGCACCCTAAAAGTGACCAAAACCGCCAACGCCGATAACCCCCTCACCGCTGGCCAAGTGCCCCTGATTACCATGGATGTGTGGGAACACGCCTACTATTTGGACTACCAAAACCGCCGTCCCGACTACATCGACACCTTCCTTAAGCACCTAGTGAACTGGGACTTTGCCGCCCAGAACTTCGCCAGCGCCTAGAAGATCGGCACAGCAAGCAACCCGGTTTTTGGGTCAAAAGAGCTCAGCCCTGCCGATGGCGCGACACCCCAAAAGCCGGGTTTTTAGCGAAAATCCGAATTCCATACGTGCCGTTAGGGGATGGGTGGTGGCCTATTTCCCTTTTCTTTGCCATAACGAAGTCAGCCCTCTCTCCCAAGGCCTCCATGCTGTTTGCCGACCCCGACTACCCCCATGTGGTGATGTCCTTTGCCTATCGCGGTTTTTGGTTAGAGATTGACCAAAGCGAAGATCAAGGTCTGCCGCTGTTTGCCGTGTGGGCCACCTACGACCGGGGCTGTGCCGTGGCGGTGCCCGGTGTCTACAGCCGCCGCGAAGCCATCTACAAAGCCAAACGCTGGGTCGATCAGCGCCTCAAAACCCAGCCGCCCGCCTGACTCTCCCTATTTTCCCGTACGGGCGCACCGCTGTGCGCCCCAACCCTTGCGGTGCGCCCTAACCCTTCAAGCCTCGCCTGCCCCAACGCGCTAGCATACGAGCATCCCGTCGCGACCTGTTCTGCCCATGCCGACCTGCCCCCGCTGTCAGGCCACCCTTGAAGCCACGGCCCTTCAATGTCCCCGGTGCCAGCTTGTGCTCAAGGCCCACGGGCATCCCGGCATTCCCCTCCATCGGGCCGAGATGGGCGATACGCTTTGCTCCACCTGCCGCTACCATGCCGACGATAGCTGTAATTTTCCCCAGCGGCCCCAGGCCCAAACCTGCACCCTCTACCGTTCCTTGCAGGAGGATGCCCTGGACGACCTAACCCCCACGCGGCGGGAAGTGATGGGGCGATGGTGGCGTCGTTACCAAGGGCTGGGCTGGGTGCTGGGGCTGGTGTTGATTAGTCTGGTTGTGGTGCTGCTGCAACGGTAGATCCTGGTGTTGCGGCATCCTATTACAGTTCCGCCATAGTCCTCTCGTTTGGGGCTGGGGTTCGCTAGCCTTGGGACAAAATACTGTGCAAAACTCTGTGCCAAGGTCGTCGCTATGACCAATTCCGCTGCTGAGAGTTCCAATCGGGTCTATGCCAAGCCCACGGAGGGGCATATCTCCCTGGGGCGAGGGGTGCGCCAGGTCTTGTTTTGGGGGCCGATGATTGTGCTGCTGGCCCTGTTGCTGGCGATTCTGCCGCCGCGAGGGCGGGGGGTGGGCTTGGCGGGGGGTGGCGTGGTGGCTGTTTTGTGGGCCGTCTTGGTGGGTGGGGTGCGGGTGGCGGCGGAATGGGAGCGGGGCGTGATTTTGCAACTGGGTAAGCTCCAGGATGTGCGTGGCCCTGGGATTTTCTATGTGGTGCCCGTGCTGGAGGCGGTGCAGTTCATCGACACGCGCACCCTGGTAATTAACATTCCTCGCCAAAAGGTGATCACCCGCGACAATGTGCCCGCCGAGATTGATAGCGCCCTCTTTTTTCGGGTCAACGATGCCCAAAAGGCGGTGGCCTCGATTCAGGATTTTCGCTTTGCGGTGTCGCAACATGCCCAAGCCGCCCTGCGCGATGTGGTGGGGGGCTTATCCTTGGATGAACTGCTGTCTGAGCGAGAGCAAATTCAGCAGCAGATTGGGGCCATTGTGGAAGCCCAGGCGCGGGAATGGGGTCTGCACATCGATGCCATTCGCCTGCAAGACATCGAACTGCCGGAAGATCTGAAGCGGATGATGTCGCGCCAAGCCTCGGCGGAACGGGAAAAACGGGCTACCATCACCAAGGCCGAAGGGGATCGTCTCGCTGCCCACAGCCTTGCCCAAGCCGCCGCCATCATGGCCCGCAACCCCATTGCCCTAGAACTTCGTACCCTGCAAAGCATCGACGGCCTAGGGGCCAGCCCCTCGAACACGGTGCTGCTGTTCCCGGTGCAGATTGCCCAGGCCCTTTCCTCTCTGCAAACCCATCATCCAGGAACCCCCGATTTTGAGGGATCCCCCCCTTCCCCCGCCGACGATGCGCCTTCGTTGCATCCTCCAGCCTGAGGGGTTACCCCCGGGTTAGAAGGATAAGGAACCCTTCCCAACGAGAACCTATTCAACGGCAGGGGAATGGGTTGGGAGGCTTGGGAGATGGGGTTCGGATTGATCCTGTCAGCCCTAAGCCTTGGGGGGGATGTTGATAGGATTTAGCTATGCTCAGATCTGTCCAGTACTGACACACCCTACGCCATGGCCAAGCTGAAGAAGAATCTTGCCAAGTTCACCGGATCGGGGTTTGGCCAAGCCAGCCTAGCCCAGGAAATACAGCGGCTAGAAGGCTTGATGCGCAAGGAGAAATGGCCAGAGGCGATGCTTCTGGTGGACACCCTGACCCAGCAGTTTCCCCAGTCTAAACAGGTGTGGCAGCACTTGGCCGTTGTCAGCATGGAACTGGACGACCGGATCAGCCACCAGCGGGCCATGGAAAAACTGACGGCCCTAGCCCCCACCAATGCCGATTATTTCTTCGCCCTAGGGGCAGACTGCATGGTCAATATCCATCCGCTGCTGGCGCTGCAATCCTTCCGCCAGGGGGTGGCCCTCAACCCCAACCACGAAATCGCCGCAGAGGCCCAGCGCATCATCACCTCCCTAGAGCCGATGATGGAAGAGGCGCTAACCGAGATGGGCTTGACCGAAGCGGACGATCTGGAGATCGCGGTGCTACACGAACGCAGCCAAGCCTGTGTGGAACGGGGCGACTACGAGGATGCGCGGATGGCTGCCCTAGCGGTGCTGGAGCGACAGCCCAACTTTCTGCCTGCTCAAAATAACCTGTCCCTCACGTTTTGGGCCGAGGGGGATGTGGACTCGGCCATCGCCCAAGCCCAAGGCGTGATTGATCAGCAGCCGGATAATATCCACGCCCTGGCCAACCTCGTGCGGTTCTACACCCTAACCCAGCGCCCCGACCAAGCCCGACCCTACGCGGATCGGATGCGAGTTAGCCATGCCGCCGCCTGGGATGGCTGGACTAAGAAAGCCGAAGCCCTGACCCTACTCGCCGACGATGAAAGCCTAGTAGCGCTATTTGAGGACTTTTTGGCCCAGGGGGGCGACAATCTGGACGAGACTCCAGCGGTGGACAGTGATGAGGCTAACCCTGAACAGGAGCCTGACGAGGCTCCCATGCCTCGCCCCAGCCTGATGTTTTATCACTGGGTGGCGGTGGCCCTAGCCCGCACCGGGAAAGATAACCAAGCGAAAGCCCTGTGGAAAAAGATTTTGACCCACGATCCTAATCTGGAACTGGCCAAGACCAACCTGGCGGATCTGCGTCGGCCCGTGGGTCAGCGCCATGGGGCTTGGCCGATCTCCTGGGAACAATGGCTGCTTCCGCCCACTCTGAATGCATTTCGGCAGGTCATTGCTCCGGCGCGGCAGGCCCGTCAGGGGCAACGTTTGATCTCCGGGTTAGAGCAGTTTCTAGACCACCATCCCAACTTTGTGGCCATGCTGCCGCGCATTGCCGAACGGGGTGGGCCAGTGGGCCAACAGTTTCTCGTGCTCACCGCCGAGCAGGTGAAACATCCCGGTCTATTGGCGGTACTCAAGGATTTTGCCCTGGGCCAAAACGGCTCCGACGAACTGCGCTACAAAGCCGCCACGTTGGTCGCCCAGGCAAGGCTAATCGACAAAGCCAACGTCACCCTGTGGCTCAAGGGGGCCTGGACAACCACCACCCTGATCGCCTTTGAAATCCACGATGAAAAGCTCTATAACCACAGCAAGCGGGTGGAACGGTGGCTAGGGCAGGCTGTTTCTCTGATGCGACAACGAACCCCAGCGGCGGCCCAACAGGCCGAAGACCTGCTGCAAAAAGCCATTGCCGCCGAGCCAGAGGCTCCCGATTTGCTCAATAACCTCGCCGCCGCCTACGAATTGCGAGGGCGTCATCAGGAGTCCAACGCCTTGATTGACCAAATTCACCAGCGTTTCCCTGACTATGTGATGGCCGCCATGGCTAAGGCCAAACGACACATGGAGGAGGGCGACCTTGATGCAGCGGAGGCTATTTTGAATAGCTTTATGGCCCAGGATCGCTTCCATCTCGGTGAATTCAGCGCCTTTTGTGACACCCAGATCGATCTGCTACTGGCCAAAAACAGGCCCGATGGAGCCCGCCAATGGCTGAACATCTGGGAGCAAACCGATCCCGATAGCCCCCGCCTAACGATGGCTCAGCTCAAGCTAGAAGCCTACTCCGCCAAGCCCAGGTTAGAGCTGTAGCCCCTAGACTGAGCGGAGCACCTAGACCCCGTCGTTACTCGCTGTCGCCGTAGGCTTCCATGCCAATGCAGGAGCACACCAGGTTGCGATCCCCGTAGGCTTGGTCAATCCGGTTCACGGCAGGCCAGAATTTGGCGTTGCGGCAGAATTCCGTCGGGAATACCGCTTGCTGACGGCTGTAGGGACGATCCCAGTCAGACACCAGATCCGCCGCCGTGTGGGGGGCGTTTTTCAGCAGGTTATTGTCCCGATCCGATTCCCCGGTTTCGATGGCCCGAATCTCCTCACGGATGGCGATCATCGCGTCACAAAACCGATCCAGTTCGGCCTTGGATTCGCTTTCTGTGGGTTCCACCATCAGCGTCCCCGCCACGGGCCAGGACATGGTGGGGGGATGGAAGCCGTAGTCAATCAGGCGCTTAGCTACGTCCTCCACGCCAATGTCGGCGGACTTTTTGAAGGGGCGCACATCCAGAATGCACTCGTGGGCAACGCGACCATTCTGCCCCGTATAGAGAATGTCGTAGTGGCCCTCTAGGCGCTTGGCGATGTAGTTGGCGTTGAGGATGGCGACCTCGGTAGCCCGTTTCAGGCCCAGCGGCCCCATCATGGCAATGTACATCCAAGAAATCGGCAAAATGCTAGCGCTGCCCCAGGGCGCAGAGGTCACCGCCCCAATCCCCTGTTCACCGCCGACCCCATGCACCAGGCTATGTCCCGGCAGATAGGGCACTAGGTGGGCCTTGACCCCAATCGGGCCAACCCCTGGGCCACCGCCGCCGTGGGGGATACAGAAGGTTTTGTGCAGGTTGAGGTGGCACACATCCGCGCCAAAATCCGCCGGACGGCAGAGGCCCACCTGGGCGTTCATATTGGCCCCATCCATATAGACTTGGCCACCGTGGCTGTGGATAATCTCGCAAATGCGGGCAATTTCCGCCTCAAATACGCCGTGGGTGGAGGGATAGGTCACCATCAGCGCCGCTAGGTTATCGCTGTGCTTCGTTGCTTTGGCCTCCAGGTCGGCGACATCGATGTTGCCCTCCTCATCGCAGGCCACAGGCACAACCTTCATCCCCGCCATCACCGCACTGGCCGGGTTGGTGCCGTGGGCCGATTGGGGAATCAAACACACATTCCGGTGGGTATCCCCCCGCTGTTGGTGGTATTCGCGAATCACCAGCAGTCCGGTGTATTCGCCCTGCGCTCCGGCGTTGGGTTGCAGAGACACGCCATCAAATCCGGTGATCTCCGACAGCCAGGTTTCCAAATCCGTGAACAACTGCCGATAGCCCTGGGCCTGTTCCACCGGGGCAAAGGGATGAATTTGGCCAAAATCTGGCCAGGTAACGGGGATCATCTCCGCCGTGGCGTTCAACTTCATGGTGCAAGACCCTAAGGGAATCATCGCCGTCGCCAGGGAGAGATCCTTGGCTTGCAGACGATGCAGGTACCGCAGCATCTCGGTTTCGCTGTGGTAGCGGTTGAAGGTGGGGTGGGTGAGGTAGGGGCTGGTGCGGGAGTGGGGGGTGGGGAGTGGGGTGGTGGGGTGGTGGGGGGGTGGGGGGGTGGGGTGGGTTCCGGTAAAGACGGTGATGAGGTCTTGGAGATCCTGATCGGTGACGGTTTCATCGAGGGCGATGATTAGGGTTTCGCTATCCACCCCACGCAGGTTGATGCGGTGGGCGGTGGCGCGTTGCAGAATGGCGGCTTGGTGAGAGCCAACGGTGACGCGCAGGGTGTCGAAATAGGGTTCGTGGCCGAGGGTGAATCCGGCTGCGGTCAGGGCTTGGGCTAGGGTTTGGGTTTGCTGATGGATGCGGTGGGCGATGGCCTTCAGTCCCTCCGGCCCGTGGTAGACCGCATACATACTGGCCATGATCGCTAGCAAGACCTGGGCGGTGCAGATGTTGCTGGTGGCGGCATCGCGGCGGATGTGTTGCTCGCGGGTTTGCAGGGCGAGGCGCAGGGCCGGGGCACCGTAGCTGTCTTTAGAAACGCCCACCAAACGACCGGGCAGCTTGCGGGCAAAGGTATTGCGGGTGGCAAAAAAGGCAGCATGGGGGCCACCATAGCCCAGGGGCACACCAAAACGCTGGCTGTTGCCGACCACAATATCCGCCCCAAATTCCCCAGGGGGACGCAGTAGGGTGAGGCTGAGCAGGTCGGCGGCGACGGTGGCTAGGGCATTGACGCCGTGGGCCTGGGCGATGAATGCTTCGTAGTCGTAGATGGCCCCATCGGTGGCGGGGTATTGCAGCAGTACGCCAAAGACGGGGGTGGCAAAGTCGAAGGTTCGATGATCCCCAACGACCACATCAATGCCCAAGGGAATGGCGCGGGTTCTCACCACATCAATGGTTTGGGGGTGGCATGCTTCGGATACCCAGAAGGTCGTCGCGTCCTTTTTCTTACGGGCGTTAAAGGCCAGGGTCATCGCTTCCGCCGCCGCCGTGCCCTCATCCAGCAGGGAGGCATTGGCGATTTCCATCCCGGTCAAGTCGGTGATCAGGGTTTGGTAGTTCAGCAGCGCCTCTAGGCGACCCTGGGAAATCTCCGGCTGGTAGGGGGTGTATTGGGTATACCAACCGGGATTTTCGAGCACGTTGCGCTGAATGATGCCGGGGGTGAGGGTGTTGGCATAGCCCAGGCCCAGGTACGACCGCCACACCTGGTTCTGGCTGGACAGGGTTTTCAGTTTGGCCAAGGCCGCTGCCTCATCCAAGCCCTTGGGCAAATCGAGATCCTGCTGAAGCCGAATCGCCGCCGGAACCGTCGCTTCAATCAATTCCTCCAGGGAGCCGTAGCCCAAGGCCGCCAGCATCGTCGCCTGTTCCGCCGCCGTTGACCCCAGGTGCCGCGCCACAAAGGGGCTGAGGGGTTTCTCCAGGCTAGGCATGGCTTGACCATTCGTCGCCTTGGCCCAATCAGTTGGAACAGATAAAGGAGAAACGGTGCTCGGTTCAGAGAAGGCTTGCGTCATACCCGTTGCGACTCGCTTGTAAATAAACTATCCAGGCTGGAATAGCGCCCATCCTAGCGCCTTTGGCAACCTAGTTGTTTATATTTTGAAACAAACCCGCCTGTTTTGGAAACGAGCAACCGTTGATAGCGACATTTCGATGGCGATGTTCAGATCAGCAACCAAGGCTACGGCCAGGTTCCATGCCGCCGATTGAACTGAGTAAACTAAGAGGACGTTTGAAAAGCTGAAGCATGTCCCAAGTTATACCGATGAGGTCAGCCTCAGTCGTCAAAAATCCCGTAGATTTGCACCGATCTAGCGACCAACCGCACCTGAAGCAACCCTTTTCAAACGCCCTCTAAGCTAGGTTAATTGAATTGACCAACTTGAATGATATCGATTAAATCCCTTGGCTAATGCGCTTTAAAATTTTTGGATAGTTTTCCAGTCCCCTAGGACATCGCGCCCAGAAAAAATGTGGGATAAACATGGCAGATTTTTTGAGTTTTTGAAAACGGCATTTTTAGCTCGTCAAGCTTTTTAGAAGCACCTTAAACTCCAGCAGGACTACGCTGGAGTCTGCTGTCTGACTGCCCTCACAATTCAATCTAGCGTAACCGCACCGCTGTGCCGCTGGCGGCGACCATCAGCATGGTGCCCCCGTTGTCGATGGAGATAGATTCGTAGTCGATGTCTACGGCGATGATGGCATCAGCTCCAAGGGATTGTGCGGCCTGGATCATTTCTTTAATCGCCATTTCACGGGCCTGACGAAGGGATTTTTCGTAGGCCCCAGAACGGCCCCCAACCACGTCGCGAATGCCTGCAAAAAAGTCTTTGAAAATGTTAGCGCCTAAAATAGCTTCGCCGTTGACGACACCACAGTACTGAATCACCTGACGACCGTCAACATTGGGGCCTGTGGTTACAATCATACTACCTACTCTCCTGTAAATCTTAGTTCGTGGGCGGCGAACCTTGCCTAGATCCAATATAGCCTCTGGGGTTGGCTTGATAGAGTTGGCTTGGCCGATGGGAACAATGCTGCCCTAAATCCACTCGAGTTCTAATGCAGGCATCAGGCGCTGTAGATTCCTGAGGGATCGCTTTTGCCAGATAATAGTCTCCGAGCCTTTTAACATTAAGGTCGTTTCAGATTGGGCACGAGCTTTAATGACAAAGCGCGAGAGAATACTAATACCAGAACTATTGAGAAACTCAAGCTGACCTAGGTTTAATATTAGTTTAGATGGAGCACTATCTAAAGCTGCATTAAGCAGATTGATGACTGACTTAAAGTCTTCAATACTAGGCAAGCTAAGTGATCCCTCAAAGAATATTGTTGAGGTCGAGGCATCGTAGCGAACGACATATTCTTCGCCATGAATATCCTGAAGGTTCGCTTGAGTTTCCATACAATTGCCAATGTCTATTTAACTGAAATTTTCCTGACCTAAGATTGTCTTAAGGGGTGATCTAAATTTGAAGCTGTACTTTCGTAGTCACGCTGACCCCCAGGCCCTCAATGGGGCATAACTGCCAGCCTACTTGCGCCGCGTAATCATTAACAATAGTGAGAATGCCGAGGCCAGAACCCTGGGAATTCTCATCCTGCGCTTGTTGTTCAATCTGCTGAATATAAAGTTCACTGGGATCACAAGACAGCAGGGTTTGAATAAATTCTCGGAGCTGACCTTCGGTGGTGGCATCAACCTGATTTTTAGTCAAAAAGACTAGCTTGTCAGGATACAGTTGTAGAGTGAGCATGACAGCCTCCGTGGAGGATGAATTGCTGAATTTCATAGCATTTTCTAGCAGTTCATTGGCGATAAAGGTAATGATGCCCATGAGTTCAGACTTGGGATCGTTCATGCCAGCCGGATGGCCTTCACCGGGGAAAAAGGTTGAGAAATAATCTGCCAAAAAATTGGCTGATAGTCGATTGGTGCGCCAGCGCTCTCGCAGGGGGATAGAACTAGGAGAAAAAACAATGCTCAAATACTCGCGGCTGACGATAGCTTCGTCTTGAAAATCACCAAAGGTTTGAACTGTTAATGTCTGACTCATACGCGGTTCCACAAGTTTATTATTTTTGCTTAAGCACAACTAGCGTAAGGTCATCACGCAGGGCTTGGTCTCCAATGTACTGGTGAACATCGGCAATGACGGCTTTCCGAATGTCGCTGGAAGATTGTTTGAGATGATCTTTAACAATCTTTAATAGCCGCTCTATTCCATACTGCTGCTTGTGAATATTGATAGCCTCCGTAATACCATCGGTGTATAGGACTACAATATCACCGGGAGCTAGGTGAATCTGCATTGAATGAATGAAAGGCTGAATATTCTCCTCCAAGGCTAGGGGAAAGCCTAGATCAAAGGTATCAATCTGCTCAATTTCGCCATTGGATCGCACGACAATCACATCTTCATGTTGTCCGCTTAACCGTAGCTTGCCGTCTGCATAATCCAGCAGCATCAGGGTTAGGTTTTTGGCAGACTTCATCCGTTGGATATTGTCATGAAGGGTACGGTTCAAGGTGTCAAAAAACTTAACCGGATCGGATTCATCATGGGTTTGCAGGGTACGGACGGCGGTTTGGGTCATCAGCATCACTAGGCCACTCTCCAGCCCGTGCCCTGTTACGTCGCCGATACCAATTTTGATTTTGCCGTTGTGACGTAGCACATCGTAGTAGTCGCCCCCAACTTCATCGGCGGGCTGCATAAATCCGGCAATGTCGAGTTCACTAATTTGGGCCAGTTCCTTCTCCCGTGGCAAAATCATTTTCTGAATTTGTTTAGCCACCGCGAGTTCTGCCCCCATACGCAGATTTTCAGATTGCAACTGCTGGTTAAGGGCAATAATTTTATCGTTGGCCGCCTGAAGCTCTCCCGTGCGTTCTTCTACGCGCTGCTCCAGTTCTTTATTGGCAGTTTCTAGGGCCGTAAACGCTTGCCGAAGCTGTTGGGCCATTCGGTTAAAAGACTGAGCTAAGCCATCGAGTTCACCGATATTTTGATGATCAATGTGCTGATCAAGCTGACCATCGGCAATGGCTTGGGAGGCTTGGTTAATCTGTAAAATGGGTTTTGAAATGCGATGGGCTGTGAATAGTCCTAGGGCCGTTGCTAAACCCAAAGCACCCAAGCTTAGCAAAATCGTATTGCGGGTATTAGCATTAATTTGAGCCATGAAGTCGCTTTCGGGCACCGCCACCACGATTAACCAATCCAGCCCTCGCTGATCTTGAAAGGGCGCAACTTGTACAAACTCTCGCTGGCCATCCACCACAAAACTAAGCTGCTGTACCGATTGAATGTCGTCGAGATCGCCAAAGTAATCCAACAGAAATCGGGCGGTGTTGCGGACTAATGGATTTTGGCTTTCGGTGGCGGCAATGCGTTCCGTGGCTTCTCCTTCTCCGCGAAGCAGCGCTTCTTCTTGGGCCGTGGAACTAGAGACTAGCAGCCCCGAACGCTCGATCACAAAGGTTTCGCCCGACTCCCCTACCTGCAACCGACCGAGAAATTGATCCATCTCAACAGAGAGCAGAAAATCTGTAGCACAGACACCTTTTAACACGCCCGTAGCATCATAAATGGGCTGACTAGCGGTGATCACGGGAACTAGGGCATCAAAATCAAGATAAATATCGCTCCAGGTAGCGGTTTTAGCGACCTTTGCCGCTTCGTACCAAGGACGTAATCGGGGATCGTAGGGCTTTTGGCCAATTTCGTGAATAGGGCCAATGTTGCCTTCTTCGTCCAATCGCTGATAATGCATCAGATAGTTTGTCGCTGGACTGCTGTGCTGCAACTGCAAGGCTAGGGTAGCATCGTTAGCGCGACCCACGCTTAAAAATGTGCCATCGACCTCGCCACCGCAATAGACTAAATTGGTGGTAGGAAAGGTCTTAGACTGCTGCCAGAAGGGATAGGAATCTTCAAGCTGCGTGAGAATAATTTCGCCACGGCCAAAGGAGGCGGAATTGATTTGGTTAATGAGAAAGGGAACCTCAATATAGTCTCTGAGTTGTTGTTCAATGCGGGCCGTTAGCTCATTTCGGAGTTGAGCCGCGACATCATTGACGGCACGGTTGCCATTGCGAAAGGAAAGATACCCCACCAGGCCAACCGCACCCACAATTTGCAGCACGAAGGGAATAATAAGCAGCAATCTAAGGGAAATACTGCGGCTTGACTGGCGTTTTTGCGACATAGAAATGGCGAGGCTGGGGTAAGACTCTCTCAAGGGGGGAGAGATAGGATTCAAGTAAGAAGAATTTTTCTGCCTAGGGCAGACTGGGGCGGGTGATCCCTATTTTAGGGCATTTCCCAGACAAACACGACTATTCTACCCTGTGCCCTGGGTCGTGGGGGATCGCTGGGAAGTATGGCCAGGGGCCGTTTAGAGCCGGGGAAGGGTGCAAGGTTAGAGACTGTCGGTGTATGCTGAAACTATGGCATCAGGCCGACCTAACCTTGTCCTCAAAATTTTCCTATTTCCCGACTCAACCTATGACGAACAGCCAGTCGCCGCAGGACTTTGAACGGCAAGTCAGTGCTTTACAGGTTGAGAAAGAACAGCTTGAACGTCAACTCCATGATTTAGAATCGATTATTCAAATTATGGCGGATCATGGCAGTTTCATTGAGACGGAACTGCAAACGATGAACAAACGGCTACAGCTTGAAATTCGAGAACGACAACAGGCTGAGGCTCGATTGCAAATGTTGGTGGCGGCCATTTCTCAGCGCAATGTTGACTTGGAAATTATTCTGGATACCCTGCGCGAACATGGGGATGCTATTCATGATCAATGGCAGGCTAAGGTCAAAGAAGCCAAGCATATGGCCGGGGTGGATAGCTTAACGCAAATTCCTAACCGCCGCCGCTTTGACGAGTATCTTAAAAAACAGTGGCAAGTGATGGCCAAACGACAGTTGCCACTGGCATTAATCCTGGCTGATATTGACTATTTCAAGCAATACAACGATACCTATGGTCACCTTTTAGGGGATAGCTGCTTGACGTATATTGCCCAGGCTCTTCAAGGTAGTATTAACCGTGAGCATGATCTGGTTGCTCGCTATGGCGGTGAAGAATTTGCCATTATTTTGCCCAACACGAATTTATCGGGCGCAATTACGATTGCCAAGCGCATCCAAACGCAGGTTGGGCAACTTCAATTGCCCCATGCTAGTTCCTTGGTTAGCCACTACATTACCCTGAGTATGGGTGTGGTGAGCCTAATTCCGAGGAGGGATCAATTGTCCCAGGATTTAATTGCCGCTACGGATCAATTGCTCTATCGGGCTAAGCAAGCGGGCCGTAATCAAATGGCCTACGACGATGAGGTCATTATTGATATCTGATCCACACAAGGATGGGATATTAGGGCGATCATGCCCAAGTAGAAAACCCATAGAGAATCCCTAGACTACCCCTCAATCCTCCTCCGCTATTCCACCATTCGCATACTCAAATCGAGCCAAGGGGCGCGGGTGATGGGGGCGCTGCTGGAGATAAAATCTACCCCGGTTTCGGCAATGGGGCGTAGGGTATCTAGGGTGACATTGCCGGAGGCTTCGATTTTGATGCGGGGATTGGCCTGCCGAATGGTTTGCACCGCTACGGCCATTAAATTGGGGGGCATGTTATCTAGCATGATGATATCTACCCCGCAATCTAGGGCCTCTTTCACCTGGGCTAAATCGGAGGTTTCGACTTCGATGTTGAGAGTGTAGGGGATGGTTTTTCTCACCTGATCCACCGCCGCCCGAATGCCCCCCGCTGCGGCAATGTGGTTGTCTTTAATCATCACCGCATCGTCCAACCCCAGACGATGGTTGCAGGCCCCGCCCACACGGGTGGCGTATTTTTCTAGCAGGCGCAGACCAGGGGTGGTTTTGCGGGTGTCTACAAACTGGGTAGGATAGTTCGCCAGGGCATCCACATACTGCCGAGTTGCCGTGGCAATGCCGCTCAGTCGCATGGCCACATTCAGGGCCACCCGTTCCCCCATCAGCAGAGTAGCGAGCGATCCCCGCAGCCTAGCCACCACGGTTCCCGGTTCACAAAACACCCCCTCAGGGACTTGGGGATCAAAGCCCGACTCTGGATCCAGCAAATAAAACACCCGTGCGGCAATCGGTAAACCCGCCACGATCCCCGGAGCCTTGGCCACCCAGATCGCTTCCCCCGGTTGCCGCGCCAAGTCCCCCAGCCCCGCCGTAGACCAATCCCCTCGGCCAATGTCCTCTTGCAGCCAGCTTTGTAGAGGGGGATCCAGGAGAATGGCGGGCAGGGAAAGGGGTAAATCGGCGGGCATAACGTAATTTTTTCTTTACGAAGGGTGAATTGCTACCACAGCCGAAAAGACTGTGTTACCTTAACCACTAATGCTGACAAGACCAGCAGGAGAACCCTTGAGATTGTACCCTTTAGTCCTTCAGGAGGTGATGCCCATGCAAGAGAGTAGTAAACGTATGGGTCTTCAGGTTAACGAAAGCCGGCTGTGCACCGGGGCCGTTCTCTAAGACTCAGTGTTCGCCTAGCGAACTAAGCTTCTGAAGCTGGCTGATAAGGGTTCCTCCCGGCAGTCAGGTTTAACCGAAGATCCAGCTAGACCGCCCTCGCCTTTGAAGAGTTTCTCTTCCCTAGGCAGGGCGGATAGTTTTTGGGGATGCTTTAGGATCAGGGGGTTGAACTACGGAATCTCCACTATGGCTACCCTATTAACAACTGAAGCCATTCAAGCCAAGCTTACCCAACTGCCCGACTGGAACCTCAACGGCAAGACGATTACCTGCACCCGCACCTTCAAAAATTTCATTGCGGCGGTGGATTTTGTGAACCGTCTGGTGGAACCCGCTGAGGCGGCAGGCCATCACCCCGACCTCTCCATTTCCTACAACAAGGTCGTGATCGAACTGAGCACCCACGATGCGGGTGGGCTGACAGAAAAAGATTTTGCCCTCGCCCAAACCATCTCAGCGATTGATTAACCTGTACCACAAGATCCCAGGGTTCTTGAGCGAGGGTAAAGACTTAGGGCTGGCCCAGCATCAGAACCCTGGGATTTGTCTTGGCGAGTAGGTCAACTTTGGATTTGTGCTCTCCTAGGGTGGCAGGGCGAAGAGGCAGGGCGAGGAAACCTCACCCCTACGGTATTCTTAGGTTTGGAATCCGGGGATCGCAGTTTTTACCAGTCGCCGGACATCACCGCTAGGGTGTCTCCGGCCAGGGTCATCAGGGTGATGGGCAGGGATGGGCCTTGCTCTTGACGAGGAAACTGCACGAGTTGAAGCCCAGATTCGGCGGGTTCTACGGTAATCACATAGTGATTCTGTTGCCACTGCACCCCCACCAATCGATGGTGCATCAGCCAGACCTCGGCGAGGTAGCCCTGGTTGATGGCCTCCGGTTGGTTGCCCTCATAGCAGGCCCAGGTTTGATCCACCACCGTCCACAACCCCGATAGATACAGGGGATCGGTGCGGGCGCTGAGGCCGTAGGTGGTGAAGGAAAAAATCTCGTGGCTCCACCAATCTTTGGCCACGCTCAGCAGCGGCTCGGACTGTAGGGCAGCGCCGTACTGGGGAATGGTTTGCAGATGTTTTTGCTGGGTTTGGGTGGAGGGCCGTTGCCAATCGGGCAGATCTAGGCAAACCTCTACCGGCAGCGCATTCTCTGAAAACTGGGGATTAACAAACTGGGGATCAACGGATTGCGCTTGGGCCACCGATGGAGGGATGGCGGACAGAGGAAGCGATTGATTCAAACCTCCCGCCGTACCCAAAACCGCAGCCGTCATTAACGCTAAGGAAAATGGTCGAGTTATGGTCTCAAAAATAGCCATTGATTGGAGTTGCTTAGGGAGTTAACTATAGAAATGGAGGGGTAGAGCATCCGTTGGCAAACGAGCCTTGATCGGATAGAACGATCAACGCTAACCCAAGGGGCTAGACTATCTCTGGAGTGAAGCTACTAAAAGCAAGGCCAAGGGTGACTTGACCCTAACCCGCTGACGGTGAATCTGTAGCGTTCAAAACGACCGATACCGCCGTGGCCTCAGCTTCAAAGGCAAACGCTATGTATCGCAGACGAACTATGCAAAACCAAACTATGGGCTTGTTCTAGCGTCGGCTACCCATCGCTGATGGCGATTTCCGGTGAGCAATTCATCCATTAGGAGAGAGCCTCCCAACTCCTAGCCAAGCTTGCCCTAGAATCGCTTCCTAGGCGGCGGCTACGGCATTGCTCGTTGGTAAATCAATACAATACTAAGATAGCGGTTTCGGTTCAAAATTTACGCCTCTGGGGAGTATTTTTTGGAGATTTTTTAGAATTTACTGGGCGGCCCTAAACCATGACCGTGGGCCGTTATGATCCCCGTCGCCTAAACAACGCTCGCTTCAGGCAAAATCAGCATGGCATCGCCAAAGGAGTAGAACCGATAGGCCTCTTGGATGGCGGTGTCGTAGAGGCTGAGCAGGCGCTCGCGACCAATCAGGGCACTAACTAGCATCATCAGGCTGGATCCGGGCAGGTGGAAATTGGTAATCAGGCCATCAATCACCCGAAACTGGTAGCCCGGATAGATATAGAGATTGGTTTTGCCATGGAGCGGTGCTAGCGATCCCCCTTGGGCGGCCCCTTCTAGGGCACGCACCACGGTGGTGCCCACAGCAATCACCCGTCCGCCGTTGGCCTTGGTGGCCAGGATTTTCTCCACGGTGTCGGCAGGAAGGTCAATCCATTCGCCGTGCATTTTGTGTTCGAGGATGTTCTCAGCTTCCACGGGCCGAAAGGTGCCCACCCCCACATGGAGGGTCAACTGGGCACGGGCGATCCCCCGTTGGTCTAGCCCCTCGAAGACCTGGGGGGTGAAATGCAGTCCGGCGGTGGGTGCGGCGACGGCTCCGGGCGTTTCGGCATAGATGGTTTGGTATTGCTCTGGGGAGGCGGTGGTGTCGGTGATGTAGGGGGGTAGGGGGACATTACCCAACCGCTCGAACAGGGCATAGAGGGATTCCCCTGGAGTCGGATTTTCACCCACCTCAAACCGCAGCAGGCGACCATTGGTGTCGGCATCGGTTTCCAAAACGTAGGCGATGAGTGCTGGCTTTTCCGGGTTTTCGCCAAAGTGGATGATCGCCCCCGGCTTCAGGCGACGACCGGGTTTGACTAGGGCCAGCCATTGGTGATGGCCCTTTTCCTCCAGCAAAAAGACTTCGACCTTAGCTCCCTCTGGTTTGTACCCTAGCAGCCGAGCGGGGATCACTTGGGTATTGTTCACCACCAGCAGATCCCCCGGTTGCAGCAGGTTGGGGAGATCATAGAAATGCTGATGGCGGTAACTGGTGCGGGAATCGACCACCAACAGCCTCGACCTATCCCTTGGGGTGACAGGGTTTTGGGCAATGCGCTCCGGCGGCAAATGGTATTGATAGGCGGCGAGGGTGTAGTCGGCGGCGGCGATATCGGGGTTTTGGGCGGACATAGGTCAGGAAGGTTGGGTGTATCCACCCAGTGCAGGACGGGGGGAATGCCCCTAACGGGAACTGTATCAAGACGCAACAATAGAAATGTAGCACCTGGTCAAAGGTCATCCGATGGAATACACCTACTATCTCGCGAACGCTAGTCTGACCCTCCGAGTGGTCGAGCATTTGCTGGGCACTCCCAGGCTACCCCTCGAATTTATGACGGTGATCCACCAGATTGACGGCTGGGTGATCCGCATCAAAATGAACGACAGCATTTGCGCCGACGACTCCGAAGATTTTCGAGCCTACATGAACGAACTGGGCATTGCCTACGATCCCGGTATCCGCGTTCGCATGGCTCTGTGGGGGCTAGAAACGGGCCAGTCTCCGGTAGATGTGATGCGCCGCTACCAGGTGGCCATCGTGTCCCACGGTCGGCCTGATCGCGATGAAATTGAAGCTTTCCGCCGCCAGTTTGTGATGGGGCTGGGCTATTGCCCCGAAACCCTGGCCTAGGGTTCCTGATGTTGAGTGCCCCTACCCTGGTGTGATGATCTAGATTCAAGAATTCTGCATTAGCTGAATGAGCAGCATGAACTGAATTCACAAGTTTGTCCGGTTCAACCATGATGCAATCTCCGCAGAGGACGGTCTTAGGACTGTCCTTTTTTATGGGATGGCATTGGATCGGGTTGGGAGTTTTAAGGAAACTTTCGATAGATATCTCGACGATGTCGAACACGCATAAATTCGATAGTGCAGCTTTTGTTATCGATCTTCATGCCAACTCGACACAGTCCAAATCGTGCCTTTTAATAATCATTGGAGCCGACTAACTTTTCTAATTTCCCTGTCCCAAATGGATTTTCTTGTACCGAAGTGCCGAAGACAAAAGCTTCTATGATCTTACGTGAAGACTCTGGAACTTTGGCAAGTTCCTTGTAAAAGGTCTTGGTATACCGAACCTGCCAAACCATCAGGACTCCTCAGCCAGAAAGGCACGATAGATCTCCATGCCTTCGGCTTTTTCATAGAATTCATCCCCTTCTACGGCTTCGATTAGATCAGCAAAGGCTTCATCTTCCATCCAGTCCAGCAAGGTTTGGGGCGTTGTATTTAACAAATCAGCTAGGGTAAAAACGGAAAGCTTAGGCTGATCCTCAAAAAACAAAACTCCCGGCAGGGCTTTTTGTTCAATAAACTTTAGCAGTAGAGCAGGTTCTGTGCCTAAAAGCGTTGCTGAGGTATTGAGGTCTAGGGTTAAAACTGGCATATAACGCCTCGATCCGTAGGGTGTGTTGATGGAATTCTATACCTCCATGGTACGAACAATGTCAGACTGGAGCCAGGGGGCTAGAGCCAAATCGCCGATTGAAAGCCTACCTTGGAGAATGACTAGGATCGTAGCGAATGGTATACCGGAGTTCCGCCAGTCCGGGGCCGAGGTTGGGGCTTCATCAGGCGGCGACGGGCTGGCTGGCACATTGACCGAGACGCTGCAAAATACTCAGCACGGCATAGAGGTCGTTACCCTGTTTGCGTAGGGTAAATTCATCGGATAAAGCATAGCGGGGATCCTCCCCTCTGACCAGTTTGATGAAGATAAAGTGGCTACCATTGGTTACTAAACCAAAGGCGGGCCTGGAATCCTGGGGCTGAGCGAACAGATAGGCGAGGGCTTGGGGGAGCGCCACCCTCACATCAAGCCCCTGGCGCTTCGACTCAACCACCGTGACCCACAGGGTTTGATGCAAAATCAGCACATCAATGCGACCCCGAGCCAGGTCGTCCCCGTCGGGGATCGTCACCTCAATGGGTTCCTCGGCCCTAGGCAAAAAGGGAGGACGGCACAACCCCGCCAAGGACAGCAACGGAGCCAGCACCACCAGCTTAACGATCTCCTCGTGGAGAGGGTGCTTGGCCAAGGCCAAAAAATCCGCTTTGACCTGATCAAGCCACTGCCGATCCGCCACCGCCAGATTCGGCATCACCGATTGCCACTCTGGGAAAAAGTGAGGATCCTCCACTTGGCGTAGGCCAAACGTGGCTTCTACCTCCGCGAGGCTGAGGGACTTGGCAGGCAGTACCGTCATGACATTGAGGAAACGCTAGGTCTGATCATAGCCCTCGGGGCAATGGGTGGCTGAAAAATGGTACGGACATCCCATTCGCCCAGAATAGCGACAGGTGACCTGGCAACCATCGATGAAAAATTGACAGCCGCCCAAAAAATTCGTTTGATGAGCACATTCTCTATCTTCCACCATCTGCCATGGCTGCTGCTTCCGTTCAATCGGGTCGAGGGGTGATTGCGGCGGGGCATCCGCTGACGGCTGAATCTGGGGCCGAGATGCTGCGCCAGGGAGGGAATGCCTTTGATGCGGCGGTGGCGGCGGCGTTTACGGCCTGCATTACCGAGTCGATTTTGACCTCGCTGGCGGGGGGAGGCTTTTTGTTGGCCCACACCGCCGAGGGCGAAAACCGCCTGTTCGACTTTTTTTGCCAAACGCCCCGGCACAAAATTCCCGCCGACCAGCTTCAGTTTTTCCCGATCCAGGCCAACTTTGGCGACACGGTGCAAGAGTTTCACATTGGCCTGGGTTCCGTGGCGGTACCGGGAACCTTGGCCGGATTGTTGACGGTGCATGAACAACTCGGACGCTTGCCCCTCAAAACCATCGTGGCTCCGGCTCAACACTGGGCGACTAAGGGGATTACGGTTAACGGGTTCCAAGCCTACTGTTACCAGCTTTTGGCCCCCATCCTCACCGCCACCCCCGCCGCCCAAGCGATCTATGCGCCCAAGGGCACCCTACTCCAGCAAGGCGAGGTGTTTGGCCTGCCAGACTTTGCCGCCCTGCTCGATCAGATTGTAGATCAGGGTGCCGAGATACTGTACGACGGGCCGCTGGCCGACCAGATTATCCACGCCTGCGAAGCCCAGGGCGGTTATTTAAGGCGGGATGATCTGAGGCAGTACCAGGTGATTGAGCGCCAACCCTTGGCGATCCCCTACCGGGATGCGCTGCTGCTGACCAACCCACCCCCCAGTTCCGGCGGGGCGTTGATTGCCTTTGCGCTAGAACTCTTGGCCACCGCCGATCTTGCCGACCACGGCAGCCCCCGCCATGTGGCCACCCTGCGCGAAGTCATGCGCCTCACCAACCTAGCCCGCCAGGATGGCTACGATGCCCACCTCTATCGGACGGACGTTTTAGAGGAGTTTCTCGGTTCCCAGCACCTTGCGCCCTATCGCCAGCAGCTTATCGATGCCATGGGATCCACCGCCTGCAACAAGTGGGGCAGCACCACCCACATCAGCGTTATTGATGGCGAGGGCAACGCCGTCAGCATGACCACCTCCAACGGCGAAGGCTCGGCCTACGTGATCCCCGGCACCGGGGTGATGCTGAACAACATGCTGGGGGAAGAAGACCTCAACCCCAACGGCTTTCACCAGTGGCAGCCCAACCAGCGGATTTCGTCGATGATGGCTCCCACGATGGTTTTAGAGCAGGGCAAGCCTCGGCTGGTGTTGGGGTCGGGCGGGTCGAACCGGATTCGCACCGCCATTTTGCAGGTGGTTTCTAACGTGCTGGACTTTGGCATGGATATCGAAGCCGCCGTCACCGCCCCCCGCATTCATTGGGAACGGGGTGCCTTTCATTTAGAACCGGGCTACGACCGCGAGATCCTTGCACATCAGGGCATTGGCATCGAAGACGACTGTACCTGGTGGCAAGCGCCCAATATGTTTTTTGGCGGTGTCCATGCGGTGGCTCGGTCTGAGTCGGGGGAATTTTCTGGCATTGGCGATGCCCGCCGCAGTGGGGCCTGGGTGGCGGTGGAATAGGTAAATTCCAACGTCCAAAGCCTCCAAAACGCCGGTACAGAAACCCGGTTTCTACTCTTGAAAAGGCCAAATCTCGTAGGTACACCGACGAAGAAACCGGGTTTCTCTCAAGCCTGACCCGATGCCCTAGGCCAAGGGATCGGTGGGGTCAAGGGTAAGGGAAACCCCATTGAGAAGAAATTCCCCGCCAAGGCCATGGCCCGTGCCAGCGCAGGGCGGACAGGTAAAGGCCATGGGAGCCTGGGTTCTGGGGTGGGTAAAGGTGAGGTGATGGGCCTGGAGCCAGTAGCCGAGATCCCCTGGCACGGGGATCGCCTGTTCTGCCAAGGACGCTGGGATTTTGGGTAGGCCACCGATGCCGTAGAGGGGATCACCCAGCAGGGGATAGCCCACCGCCGCCAGGTGAATGCGGATTTGGTGGGGTCGTCCGGTGCGAATGGTGACCTCTACCAGGTTAGCCACCGGGGATCGCTGGAGGACGCGGCCCTGGCTGAGGGCAAAACGCCCCTGGGAGCTGGCGGCATAGACCTGGCCCAGCAGAGGATGATCCACGGGGCCGATGGGGGTCGTTATGGTGAAGGCGTCGGGCAGATCCCCCGGTGCGGCCAGGGCGCGATAGGTTTTGACGATGTGGTGGGGCGCTTGGGGATCCTGGGCGGTGGCGGTGTCTTGCCGCAGTTGGTGGCTCAGCACGGATCGCGCTAGGGGCGACCGGGCTAGCAGCATTAACCCAGAGGTGCCCCGCCCCAGGCGATGGATGGGAGTCGGCGTCTGGTGGGGATAGCGCACCTGCAACTGATGGAGCAGGGTGTGGGTCAGAAAATTTCCTCCCGGTAGCACGGGCAGGCCGCTGGGTTTGACAATTACCAGCAGGTCGGCATCTTCGTAGATCACGTCAAAACTGAGGGGCACCGGGGGTTCGGCCCAGGGCGGACGGTGATACTCCAAGCGATCCCCTGCTGCCAAAACTAGGTTGGACTGAAGTACCTCCCCATTGCGATGAATCTGTCCTAATTCCAACCGCTCGGCCCACTCCTCCAAGCTGGAATGGCGGTAGCGTTCGCCATAGTAGACCAGCACCGAAACCCCAGCCTGAGCCGCCGCAATCCGGTCTTGGTAGACCCAACCTTGGTTAAAATTAGCGTCGCTAACGTCGGTCATCCCAGCCGTTTTACCCGTTCCTTGGCCTCTTGACGCTGCTGGCGGGCCATGCGGAAGAGTTCTTGCCCGGTGTGCAGGTAGGAGGGTTCGTAACTGTAGGTGAAGCGCTCAATTTCCTCTAGGCCGTCTTCCAGTTGGCCGAGGCAGTGGTAAATATCGGCGGCTACTCCGGCGGTGCTGGCGGGGTTGGCCATGGATTGAAACTTGGTTTTGGCCTGGTCTAGCCAGGTGCCGCACTGCTCTAGGTAGGCTTGGAACGCTTCCATCAGCTCGTCGTCGAAGGGGTCGGCGGAAAGCTTGCGGACTTCGGTTTTGAGGGGAGACAGAATCTTGCCAATCAGCCGATCCACCGGGCCGTAGACCAGTTTCAACCAGGCATCTTCCTGGGCCTCGGAGGACTGGCTGGCCTGCCGATGACGTTTGTAGGCGGCCTGCATATCGGCAGTGCGTTGGGTGCGCTGCTGGGCAGTTTCCTCGCGGCTGGCCCCCGATAGCCCCTGGCGTTCGCGGTCGTACCGCACCCGACGGGCGGGGTCGCCAATCACCTCGTAGGCGCTGTTGATGCGGGCAATGTGGTCGTGGGAGGCCGTATCGGTTTGGCTGTCGGGATGGAACTGCTTGGCCAAACGACGATAGGCCCGTTTGATTTCCGCCTGGGTCGCCGCTTCGTGAACTTCGAGGATTTGGTAGTGGGTTTGCTGTGCCATAGGGCCATTGTAAAAGAGGCTCTGGGAGAAGAAAAGGACAGGGCTTTAGGTGGGGTTGTCCGAAATCAGCTCCCTTAGCGATGATGATTAGACTAGCCCTTTACCCTGAAAGCCATGACCCGCCTGCCCCTGCCCCTGCGCCCCCTGATGGCTGCGACCCTAGCCCTGTCCCTGGCCACCGCCTGCACCCCCGCCTCCAACTCCAATCAGCCCACTGCCCCCGAATCCGGTGCTGAACAGGGGGTTGATCCTGACCAAGCCATGGCCCTCGCCCTAACGGGGGAAGGTTTGTTTTTGGTGGAAGTGGAAACCGGATCCACCACCCTGCTGCCCTTTGGCATGGAAATGGCCACCGTCCAATCTGCTGTGGCCGACCTGTTGGGCAATCCAGAGACCGTGAGCGCCAATGAGGAATGTCCTGGCGACCCCTTTGTCAGTGCCCTATGGGCCGATGGCCTGGTGCTGAATGCCGACGGAGAAGCGTTTGTGGGCTGGTCGGTGCGGCCTGAGATGGGTAGCGATCAATTCACCACCCTGGCGGGGGTGGGCGTAGGATCGAGTCGCCAAGATTTGGAGGCGGTCTATACCGTTGAGGTGTTTGAGAGCACCCTCGGCACCGAATTCATCGCCGGAGAACTGGCGGGTCTTTTGTCTGATCCCGCTGCCGACGCTGAAATCACCAACTTCTGGGCCGGGACGGTGTGTGTTTTCCGGTAGGACGCTCCCCCCAGTCAACACCCCGGAAAATACCCTAGCGAATGGCCCCAAGGGTGTTTTTCCAGCTCAGTTCTTTGCCTAGGATGCGTAGGGCCTTTTGCTCGTCGTCGCTGAAGAGATGGCTGTCTACTAAGTCGGCCAAAACCTGCTGGGCCAGTTGGGAGGCAAACAGCCCCCCGGATCGTAGCAAGTGGCTGTAGTAGCTGAATTGCGATTGGCCCTCGGCGCTGCGGTGAAACTGGTAAATTTCGGTGTCAGTCATTTTGTAAACGGCGGTGTTAGCGGGCACCACCACGCGGGGAATACCGTGGAAGCCGTAGCGCCCTTGATCGCCCTCCACAAAGTTGCCGACCAAGACGGTACCCAGCAGAGTGCGGGTTTCCTGCACTAGGTCGGGGGTAAACAGCGGGTCGGGTTCGCTGGAGAGTCGGGGGCCATTGTTGAGAAACAGCGGGTTAAACAGTTGGGAGTTGTAGACCAGGCCCACAGCCCAGTGGCGGCTGTCGTTGTCGAAGCTAACAAATTGGCCAAAGCCGCAGTCTTCTGGACAGGGTGGGCTGACCACATCCTGGGCATCGTCTACCTGCACCACATAGTCGCAGTGGGAGTTGGACTTCACGACTTTGCCAATGCGGCAACGACTCACCTGGGAAAAAAGATCCATAGGCTCCAACCATTGGGACGGGGTTGGTCACCATTCTAGGAGAAATAGGGCCTTCCCCTGCCCTCGGAGTCGGGGAAGGCTGGCCTCGCAGACGGGATGGGCCTATCCGTATCTTCACGGATTTTTCGCCCCTCAGAGCAAACTGACCATCCCCGGTAGGAAAATAGAAAATAGTTTTGTTTTGTAATCCCTCCATCCCCCAGCGGGAGGAGATGGTCATACTAACGGAGGGAGCTTTGGCTTCCCCGGACTGTCCCCTATGCTATGTCCATGAATTCCACCCTGCCAAAGCTGTCTCCAGAGGCAATTCTCGACCTTGTGGCTGAGATGACCCTTCAAAGCCAGCGGGGCATGGCGGCGTCAGAAATTATACAGCGTGCAGCCACCCAGACGAGGGAAAGCCTCCAGGCGGATCGCGTCTTAATCTATCGGTTTTCGGCCCAGGCCGAGTCCACATCCACCGTTGTCTTTGAAGCCGCTACCCCAGCCATCCCCTCCCTACTGGGGCAGCGGGTGATGGATCCCCTGGCGGGATCCGCGTGGCGACCCTACTATCAACGGCGACAGTCCGTGGCCCTAGCCGACCCAGACGGGGTGCTCTCTCCCGAAGACATCGCCCAGTGGCAGCGATTGCAGATTCGTTCCGCCCTCGCCGCCCCCCTTTTTTTGGGAAAAGATCTATGGGGGCTGTGGGTCGTACAGCACAGCCATCAACCCCACCCTTGGCACCCCCTAGAAATCCAGTTCCTAGAGCACGTCGCTCTCCATGGCGGGAATTGGGTATCTCAGTTAGACAGCACCGCCGCCCCCGCTAGGCCATCCGACCGTGGGCCGCAAGCCCTAGAAACCGCTGAGGCCACACAACGGGTCGAAAGCCGCTGGCAGTCTGCCCTAGAGGGGGCTGGGGCTGGGGTGTGGGACTGGAATATGCACACCAACCAGGTCTTCTATTCACGCCAGTGGAAGGCCCATCTGGGCTACACCGAGGCCGAGGTGGGAACAGATTTTACCGAGTGGGACAGCCGCGTGCATCCCGAGGATAAGGCCCGCACCTATGCGGCCCTAGAGGATCACATCCAGGGCCACACCGAGCACTACCAAAGCGAGCACCGCCTCCGCTGCAAAGACGGCAGCTATAAATGGATGCTGGATCGGGGCCAGGTGATTGAACGCACCCCAGAGGGCCAGCCCCAACGCATGATTGGCATTAACCACGACATCACCGACCACAAGCGCATTGAATCGGCCCTGCGCCAAAGCGAAGAAGCCCTGCGGGAAAGCCGCAACAAATACCAAACCCTCTTTGAAACGCTACCCCTCGGCATTGCCATCACCGATGCCCAGGGCCAATTGTTGGAAGCTAACCCAGCCTCCGAACAGTTGCTAGGACTTAGCATTAGCGAACAAACCACCCGCACCTACGATGCCCCCGATTGGCAGATCATCCGCCCCGACGGTAGCCCCATGCCCGCCTCGGAGTACGCCAGCGTACGCGCCCTGAAGGAAAACTGCTTTATCAACGATGTGGAAATGGGCATTGTGCGGCCCGATGGCAACGTCACTTGGATCAGCGTCAGCGCCGCCCCTATTCCCCTGGAACAGTATGGGGTGGCCATTGGCTACGTGGATATCACGATCCGCAAACAATTGGAGCAGTCCCTGGCCCACGATATTCAGGAACGGCTGCATACCGAAGCCCAGTTGCGTCTGCACAGTGCGGCCCTAGAAGCCTGTGCCGATGCCGTGGTAATTACCGATGTGCAGGGTCGGGTGGAATGGGCAAACCCCGCCTTTACCGCCATCACCCGATACACCTTGGCCGATGCGGTGGGCAAAAACCCACGGGAACTGGTGAAGTCGGGCCAGCATTCTGAGCATTTTTATCAGCAACTTTGGAAAACTATTTTGTCAGGCCAGTGCTGGCGAGGGGAAATGATTAACCGCCGTAAAGACGGCAGCCTTTACCATGAATCTTCCACCATCACCCCTGTGTTCAACACCGAGGGTAAAATCCAACATTTCATTGCCATAAAGCAGGACATTTCAGAACGAAAATTAATTGAATTGACCCTGCGGCAGCAATCTGAACGGGAGCGCATGATTCAGGTCATTACCCACCGCATTCGTCAAACCCTAGATTTGAATCAAATCTTGGAAACCACCGTAGATGAAGTTTGTCATTTTTTGGATGTAGATCGAGTCATTATTTATCGTTTTAATTCTGATAAACGCCGTATCGTCATTGCAGAGTCTGTCGCCCATCCCTGGCCCTCTGCCCTTGGCTTTGAAATGCCAGAGGCCTACTTCTTTGAGCTAGAAAATAGCCTGCTCTACCAGGGCTATATTGAGGCTATTGATGACGTGAATAAGGCGACCCTTCAGCCCTGTCATCACCAAGTGTTAACCGACCTTCAGGTGCAGGCTAAACTCATGGTTCCCCTCTGGCAAGGGGAGGCAATTTGGGGCATGATGGTGGCCCATCAGTGTCGATCTCCACGGGTGTGGCAACCCCTAGATCGAGGCTGTTTAATGCAGCTTTCGGTGCAGGTGGAAATCGCTATTCATCAGTCGGAGCTGTATCACCAACTGGAGCAGGCCAACCAAGAACTCGAACAGCTCGCAACCCAGGATGGTCTTACCCAAATTGCTAATCGCCGCACCTTTAATCGAGTGCTAGAGCGGGAATGGGAACGGATGCAGCGGGATCAAAAACCCCTTTCGCTACTGTTGATTGATGTGGATCATTTCAAGCACTACAACGACCACTATGGCCACCAGGCAGGTGATCACTGCCTCTACCAAGTCGCCCAAGTTTTAAAGCAATCGGCCCAGCGTCCGGCGGATTTGGTGGCCCGCTATGGTGGCGAAGAATTTGCTGTTTTGCTACCCCAAACCGATACCAGAGGCGCTATTGAAGTAGCCCAGACCATCCAACGCCTCCTTCACGACCTAGCTGTTGAGCATCGCTATTCCCCCATCAGCCTCCAAGTGACCGTCAGCATAGGGCTGGGCACCATCATTCCCAGTTCCACCGCATCTATGGATGAGTGGGTTTACCACACCGACCAAGCCCTCTATGCCGCCAAGGCCCAAGGTCGCAACAGCTATGTTCAGGCTTAGACGACCATCGCCCTGCCACCCTCCGACACCTAGCCCATCGTGCGCGGCCCAGCCTGTTTAGATGACCTAGGGCAGATCCGCTGATCGGGCCAATTTAGCGGTAACGATTCTTCTCAAGGCAACCAATCGCGACGATTCCAGCATCCGCCATGGATCGCGATAATTCTTCAACGGCCTGCTGAATAGGGATTCCAACCCTTACGGCCTTGGCGCTCAGACTAGCTTGACACAAAACTTAATATTTTTCTATTGAGAATCATTCCGATTTGTGGTGAGATGGGCTTGTTGAATTTAGTTCTCAATAAGCCCTGGCTAAACTGAGGGCCGTTGCCATAGGATGTCTTCATCATGCAAACCTACGGAAATACTGACGTTACCTACGACTGGTGGGCCGGAAACGCCCGCTTTGCAAACCTTTCGGGCCTATTCATTGCGGCCCATGTCGCCCAAGCTGCCCTAATTGCCCTCTGGGCCGGGGCCTTCACCCTGTACGAACTCTCTTGGTTTGATCCGGCCCTACCCCTGGGCGAACAGGGGTTAATCCTGCTGCCTCACCTGGCCACCTTGGGTCTGGGAATTGGCGATGGTGGCCTGATTGTGGATACCGAACCCTACTTTGTGGTGGGGGTGGTGCACCTGATTTCCTCGGCAGTGCTGGGGGCGGGGGCGTTGTTCCACACCGTTAAAGCCCCCGCCGACCTCAAGCAAGCCGAGGGCTGGGCGCGGCGCTTCCATTTCGAGTGGGAAAACCCAGCCCAATTAGGAATGATTCTCGGTCATCACCTGTTGTTTTTGGGGGCAGGGGCGCTGCTTCTCGTCGCCAAAGCCACCACCTGGGGCGGGTTGTACGATGCCACTCAGCAAACCGTGCGCCTAGTGCAGCCCACCCTCGATCCCTGGGTGATCTACGGCTACCAAACCCACTTTGCCAGCATTAGCAGCCTGGAGGATTTGGTCGGTGGACACCTCTATGTGGGCGTTCTGCTGCTGGCTGGGGGCCTCTGGCACATTCTGGTGCCGCCGATGAAGTGGGCCAAAAACCTGCTGATGTTCTCCGGCGAGGCGATTTTGTCCTATTCCCTAGGGGGCATTGCCCTGGCGGGTTTCGTAGCCGCCTACTTCTGTGCCGTTAACACCTTGGCCTACCCCGTGGAATTTTACGGCCCGCCGCTGACGGTCAAACTCGGCATCATGCCCTACTTTGCTGACACCGTGGTTCTGCCGCTAAATGCCCACACCTCCCGCTGTTGGCTGGCCAATGCCCACTTCATCCTGGCCTTCCTGTTTTTGCAAGGGCACCTGTGGCACGCCCTGCGAGCTATTGGATTCGACTTCCGGCGCGTTGAACAAGCCCTGAGCGCCATCGAATCCTAATCCCGTTGGATCCGTTCTCCTCTCTCTCTCTTTGGGGGGCATTTATAGGCTCCAACATCCTGCCCCCCTTTTCTCTTCCTTTGATGTTTTAGATACAGTCATTCAGGTCGTCAAACTAATGAGTAAAATTGGTCTTTTCTACGGCACCCAAACCGGAAACACCGAAACCCTAGCCCAGGCCATCCAAGCCGAATTTGGTGGCGATAGCGTTGTCACACTCCACGACATTGCCAACGCCAGTACCGATGATTTTGCGGACTATAGCTGCTTAATTGTGGGCTGTCCTACTTGGAATATCGGCGAACTCCAGGCCGACTGGGAAGGCTTTTATGACGAGCTAGACGAGATTGACTTTAGCGATAAAAACGTGGCCTACTTCGGTGCTGGCGATCAAATTGGCTATGCCGATAACTTCCAAGATGCTATGGGTATTCTGGCCGAAAAAATTAGCTCTCTCGGCGGCACCACCGTCGGACAATGGCCCACAGACGGCTACGACTTTAACGAATCCAAAGCCGTGAAAAATGGTAAATTTGTTGGCCTTGCCCTAGACGAAGACAATCAGCCCGAACTCACCAAAACCCGAATTTCTACCTGGGTAGCCCAAGTCAAAACCGCCTTTGGTATCTAGTTATCAACCCATTAGGAATTGGGGATATCCAATACACAATTGGAGATACATAATATAGCGGATTTCACTTGGATAAAGTCCATGGAGATGATCCCCCCTGCCCCCCTTACTAAGGGGGGTGCAGAGTGAAATCTAGACCGCTAGGCCCTGGGGGGATCTAGAACCCAGCAACGGTATATCTCACGCTATCGAGAACCGCTACATCTCCAATGTCTACCCCATCAACCCATCAACCCGTCAACCCCATCAACCCGTAGGGGCAAGGTCTCCTCGCTCTGCCACTCCCAACGCAGACTATCAATACCCTAGGGACGCAATCTTCTCACCTTTCCCATCCGATTCTATATGCCCTGATTGACCCGCTCTTTTTGACGACTTTCCTCCCTAACCCAAAGCCCATTCCTATGCTCCAATCCACCCAGCCCGAAGCCCTTTGGCTCAACGTTAGCCCTAGTTTTCAGCGGTTTGATCAAGCGCTTTTAAAAGTGCTGGCCCGCCACATTGATATTTCCCACTGGGCCTATCGCCAAACCCCCGACGAACCCAGTTCCCTGGCCGTCGCCCTAGATTTGCTGCACGATTTTATGGCAGACCAAACCAGCCCCCTGCACCTAATTGGCCACGGCACGAGCGGACTGGTGGGTTTGCTCTATGCCCGTCAATGCCCGGAGCGGGTGCGTTCCCTCACCCTGCTTTCCGTGGGCGTGAACCCCATGGTGGATTGGCAAGCCCATTACTATGCCCAACTCGAAGCCCTGCCCTGTTCCCGTCAGCGGGTGTTGGCGCAGATGGCTTATACCCTGTTTGGCCACCAGGCTCGCCCCTTGGTGAGCGGCTGGGTGCGATTGCTGGAGCAGGATTTGGCCCATTCCCCCTCGCCCCATTCCCTTTGGAAGCGCCCCAGTTCCTTTCCTGGCCAGGTGCCCGTACCGATGATGGTGTGCGGCAGTGGGGATGATGCGGTGGTGGATCCGGCCCAAATTCAAGGCTGGCAACCCTGGCTAAAACCGGGGGATCGGCTATGGCAATGCCCCGGTGGGCGACACTTCTTTCATGCTTCCCATCCCGAAGCCGTGGCCCAGGAGGTACTGAAATTTTGGCAAGTTCCCACCGCCCTTCTACCCCAAGACATCTTTTGTCTCGCTAGTCTGCGCGATGCCTAGAACAAGTCATCATCCCCAAGCCTCCAGAACCCCGGTGTTTAGGCTTGATGACCAGGGATTTCAGGCCAGCGCAGTAGAAACCGGGGTTTTAGCCCATGGCACGCACCCGCCCAATCTCGGAAACATTCATCAGGATGTAGCCGCAAACGAGCGAGATCCCCGTTACCAAGGCGAATCTGCTGATTCAATGGCACCATGGAAACAGCGTCATTGCCATGAAAAAAGGGACATAACGAATGGTTCGGTTGCGTCAGGTGTTGATAGGAATTTGTCTGTTGGGGATCATGGCGTGG
This sequence comes from Spirulina sp., assembly GCA_044070495.1. Classification (GTDB taxonomy): domain Bacteria; phylum Cyanobacteriota; class Cyanobacteriia; order Phormidesmidales; family Phormidesmidaceae; genus Nodosilinea. The sequence continues at coordinate 40,390 of JBIPSI010000026.1, forward strand.
ATGTGGGATGCCCTGCCCTACTACGCCACCGCCGATTCCCTATCCAATCAGCCCCCCTCTACCGCAGATGCCGCCGTCGAAGACGCCTTGGCCACCGCCACCTTTGCCGGGGGCTGTTTTTGGTGCATGGAAAAACCCTTTGATGCCCTAGAAGGTGTGGTCGCGACGACCTCTGGTTACACGGGTGGCACCGTCGAAAATCCCAGCTACGAGCAGGTTTCCGCTGGCGGGACGGGCCATGTGGAAGCCGTGCAAGTCACCTATGATCCGGCCCAGGTCACCTACGATGCTCTGCTGTCGGTGTTTTGGCAGAACGTAGATCCCCTAGACAACCGGGGCCAGTTTTGCGACAAGGGCAGCCAATATCGGGCCAAAATCTTCGTGCAAACCGATCAAGAGCGCCAGCTTGCCGAGGACTCTAAGCAAGCCCTAGCCAGCCGCTTTGGCAACCAGCCCATTGCCACCGTCATCGAACCCGCCCAGTCCTTCTATGCCGCCGAAGACTACCACCAGGACTACTACCTCAAACATCCCGTGCGCTACAACTTTTACCGGACGGCCTGCGGTCGCGATAAGCGCCTAGCCGAGGTTTGGGGGACAACAGCCCACTAACGCGACGACTTGGGAACCATAGCATTAGAAGGGCAAGGGAAACCTTCCCCTGCTGAGGGTTGGGGTGGCCATTGGGGGAATGGGATTCGGGGGTGATATTGGGCTTTCCATCCTGGCTACCACTGGCGGGGGGTAAAGGTACCGTCGTTGAGAATTACCACGCTATCCCCAGACTGGGCCAGCACAAACAGCCCCTGGCGGTAGGCATAGCGAGCTACGGCATCGGGTACCACCATCCCGGCCACGGCTCCCATGGCGTTGACATCAGCATAGCGGGGCATCAGCCGCTTAAATTTACTCAGTCGTTCTAGGTGTTCGTTGACGTGGGTTTCCGTAAGCTTGCTTTTGACTTCGACCAGCACCGCCTCCGTGGTATTCACCACTAGTAGGTCGATTTCAATGCCCTCATTGCCGCGCTGCACCGAGACCCCATCATGGAACTCGTGGACGGCGATACCCCGTTCTTGAAACAGCCGCACCACCGCCGGACGCACCTGCCATTCCACAAACTCGCCCAAGCGGTTACCCAGCTTGCCCAGTTGCTCATTTAAATGCTGGTTTTGCTGTTTGATGATCCGCCGAGTTTCCTCAAGCTGACGATCCGTTTCCTGGAACCGCCGTTCGGTTTCCTTTTGGGCCTCTGCTAATTCGCCCAACAAACGCCAGACATCATCCGCCGTAGTGGCCATAGGCTTGTCTCTGATCGGTCAGTATCGGTGTACTCCTATGCTAGCACTGCCCCCAAGCTATCGATCCGTCCTTGCCCTGGTGATCAAAGCCTTGCTTTCAGAGACGGCTAGGCTCTAGTGCCCCTCAATTCTAGTGACTGTTGACCCTAGTGTCCCTTAATTCTAGCGACCGTTGATCTGGTCACCGATGCGCTGGTAGAGGTCGGCATCTTGGTCGGATTGCTCTAGGATTTCGTTGAATCGATCCACTGAAAGTCCAGTTTTTTCAATGGCTTGAGCCATGGTTTCTTCGGCCCCTTGGCGCAGGGTCGCAATACGTCCGATGGCGGATTCAAATTTTTGGGCGATCTCGGCGTCGGCGGGGGGCGCATTGTCTTCGAGGGACTTTTCAGCCAGGGCGTTGAATTCATCCACCGTTAGCCCTTCGGTTTCTACGGCGTCAGCCATTTTGTCCTCGGCTTCGCTCCGAATGGTTTGGATGGATTGATAGGCCTTGGCAAATTTCTTGATGTCGCCAGCGGGTACCGGAGTGGCTTCCAACAGGTGGGGCGTGCTGAAGGCGGGGGCAAGGGCGACGGGTAGGCCAGCGGCTTGGGCCATGCTGGGATAGATACCTAGGCTAAGGGCAACACCTAATACCAGTGCAAGGAGAAATCTGACCATGGCTGACATCCTAATAAAACGGATTGAACAAGGGTGTAAGGGTGGCGCAGCGTAAAGCATTGGGTCATTGGGCTTATCGGTTACCCGCATCGCCAGGAGCATTAACCGTGGCCTGATCCACTTTGCCAAGGTCAGCCTAGCGCGAAAGCCGAACTCGATCAAAGGGTGGGGTGTTGGAGCCGAGGCCCGTTTCCAGGGGGCGACAATGGCCCTAATGGTTGACCTAATGGTTTAAACGTGAAGCAGGGGGCGGCGGCGGGTTCGCGGTGGAGGGATTGCGGAGGGATGGGTCACGGCGGCGGCCCCCAGACGGTCTAGACTCGTAACGTGACCTGTGAGTTGTTTTGTCTACAAATCCGTCATCTGCAACGCGTCATCTGTCACCCGTTGTCTGCAACTCCGTCACTTGTAACCCATCTTCTATTGTCTTGGCGAGATGTCTACTTCTCCTTCCCCAGTCACCAGCCCCACAGATCGAGGGCACTTGCTCACCGAACAGGCTAACCCCCGCAGTGCCCAGTTGGATCAACTCAGCCCGCTGGAACTGGTGGATTTGTTTAACCAAGAGGATCACCGTACCGTGGCGGCCATTGCAGCGGCCCGCGAACCCCTAGCCCAGGCCATTGAGGTCATTACGTCGGCCCTGCACCAAGGGGGCAAGCTGTACTACATTGGGGCAGGTACCAGCGGTCGGTTGGGGGTGTTGGATGCGGCGGAATGTCCGCCCACCTTTTGCACCCCGCCGGAACTGGTGCAGGGCATTTTGGCGGGAGGCCCCGCCGCCTTGATCAGAAGTTCTGAGGGCCTAGAGGACATCTTTGAGGATGGCGAAGCGGCCATGGCGGATCGTCACGTTAACGCCCTGGATGTGGTGGTGGGCATCACCGCTGGAGGCACGACGCCCTACGTCAAAGGTGCCCTCCATGCGGCCCGTCAGCGAGGGGCCAAAACCATCTTCATCGCCTGCGTACCCGCCGACCAAGCCCCCGCCCAGGTGGATATTGATATTCGCCTGCTGGTGGGGCCAGAACTGCTGGCTGGATCAACCCGGCTGAAGGCGGGCACCGTGACCAAAATGGCGCTGAACATTCTGTCCACCGGAGCGATGGTGCGCCTGGGCAAGGTCTACGGCAACCGCATGGTGGATGTAGCCGTGACCAACAGCAAACTACGAGATCGCGCCCTGCGGATTCTCTGCGACCTCACAGATCTGGATCGCACCGCCGCCGCTGACCTGCTGGATCGCAGTGGACAACAGGTCAAACTAGCCCTGATGATGCACCTCGGCCAGCTTGAGGCCGATGCCGCCCAGCAACAGCTCACCGCCCACCAAGGGCAACTCCGACAGGCCTTAGCGGCCCTGGGGCGAGACTAGCTAGCCAAGATAGCTAACGAGGGCTTGCAGTTTCTCCCAAGCGGCTCCGCTAGCCAGAATCTCCTGAGCTAGGGTTACCCCCTGGGAAATCTCATCCGCGAGGGACGCACCCTTCACCACTTCACCCACCTTTAGCGCCAAAGCTGCATTCAGCGCTACCACATCCCGTTGGGCCGGGGTGCCTTTCCCCTGCAACACCGCTGTCAAAATGGCGACATTATCCTCTAAATCCCCTCCCTGCAAGGCACTGAGGGGAGCCTGGGTCAGGCCAAATTCCTGGGGATCAAGCACCGCTGTCGTCACCGTGTTCCCCGATACGATGGCGAGATCGGTTTTATCGCCCAAACCCGCCTCATCCAGCCGTTCGCGCCCGTGCAGCACCACCGCCTGGGGAATACCGAGCTGGCTGAGGGCATTGGCCATGGTCGTCACCACCGCCGGATCGTACACGCCAATCACCTGGCCCGTGGGTTGCAGCGGGTTCACCAACGGCCCCAGCAAGTTAAACACCGTCCGCACCTTCAGGGTGCTGCGTAACGGAGCCACCGCCTTCATGGCCGGATGCCAGCCCCGCGCAAACAAAAAGGTAATGCCCACCTCATCTAGGGCCGTTGTCACCCGTTCGGGATGGGCTTCTAGGTGAACCCCCAGCGCTTCCAGTACATCGGCAGACCCCACCTTGCTAGAGGCCGAACGGTTGCCGTGCTTAGCCACCCGTAGGCCAGCCGCCGCCGCCACAAAGGCCACCGCCGTTGAAATATTAAAGGTGTGCGATCCATCGCCGCCGGTGCCGCAGGTGTCGATACAAGGACTGGGATGGACAATCTTGGCCTCACCGCCTAGGGATTGCCCCTGCAATACCCGCGCCATGCCTGCCAGTTCCTCGGCAGATACGCCCTTGCTTTGCAACGCCGCCAACAACGCCCCCGACATCACCTCCGGAATGCTTGCACTCAGCCAGCCCCGCATTAACCCCTCTGATTCTGGCTCACTGAGGGATTCTCGCTGGATCAAGCGCTGGAGCAGGGCAGACCAATCTTGGGTTTCGGTGGCTAGGGTCACGGTAGGCAGTCCAAACACAGCATCCCAGCCTTTAGGGATGGCCGAGGGATGGCCACAGGCGGGGTATAGACAATGTATCAGAAGGGGTTAGGGATTAGGGATGAGACCCCTAGTGCGCGGCCAGTTTGCCAAAATCTACAGAGTTGTCCTGACTTAGCCCCCCTCCCTCTGCAAAGACTACCTAGCACTCGCTTGGGGAAATTCGGGGCATGGATACCTGCGTTATGGCTGCGCAACTGTTGGCCCAGTGTTTGAATGGGGAGATGAGCACGAACAGGGTGGCAATCGCGCCACCGGAGATGGCCCCTGACCGGGTCGATCCAGCGAGTTCCCCATCCGTTTCCCCATCGGTTTCTGCAACGGTGGATGCGCCCACCTTAGACTGTGTGGCCTGGGGTGGAACGCCCAAGCCCAAGGATAACGGAGAGACCAACGGCTGCACCGTCGCCGCCCGCCCTGACCCACCCGCCACGGGGCTACCCCCATCCCTCCCCCTCCACGCTGCCCCCATCGCTGTCGAACCACCGCCATCACCGCCCCTGGTTGCCGCTGCCCCTACGCCATCTGCGAACCCCTTACCCCCCATCCCGGCACCGATCCAACCCACCCTAGCGACTCCATCCCCCGCCTTGGCCTGGGCGGCGGGGTCAAATTCCGCCGTCAGAACCGATTCAGCGATCAGGCCAGATCCAGGCGTTAGGATGGAGGGGATACGTCTGCCGCGTGATCGTTCTCCTGGCCTAGGTGCTCCGGCCATCAGCGATCCCTGGCCCACCAGCGGTAGTCGGCCCAGCAACGGCAACCAAATGTATGCCCTGCGGCGGGCCTCGTTGCAGGCGGGGCAAATGTATACCCGTGCCAATCCCCAGCGCTACCAAAATCAGTGGCAACGCACCACCGCCAGCCCTACCCACCAAGATTGGCAAGCCCTGCTACAACGGGAGGCCACGGTGATGGCCCAGGCCCAGGGTCGCAACCGCCTAACGGTGATCGTGGGGGATTCCCTCGCCCTGTGGATGCCCCCGGAAGCCCTGCCCCAGAATCGGTTTTGGCTAAACCAAAGCATTTCCGGCGAAACCACGAGTCACATGCTCCGCCGTCTGCACTATTTCGCCAATGCCCGCCCCGATACGATTCACATCATGGCGGGCATCAATGACCTTAAACAGGGCGCTTCCGAGGACTCGGTGGTGCGGAATCTTCAGCAGATGGTGCGGCAACTGCGCCAACAGCACCCCCAGGCCCAGATTGTGGTGCATTCCATTTTGCCCACCCGCTGGGAAAGCCTACCCAGTGACCGAATTCAGCGGGTGAATGGTCGGTTGGCCCAACTGGCCCACCAGCCAGGGGTGAGCTTTGTGGATTTGCAGACTTCCTTTGCCGACAACCAGGGCCAACTGCGACGCGAACTCACCACCGATGGACTGCACCTCAGTCGCCAGGGCTATGCCGTGTGGCGAACCGCTTTGGTAAGCTATTGAAACCTTGCACCCTGGGCTAGGGAATTGCCCTTGACTTGGCCCATCGACGGTGTGGATACGGGAAATTGCCCCCGGATGGAGCTTGCCCATGGATATTGTTGCCATTGTCGTTAGTGCCCTAATGGCCCTTGTGGCCCCCGCCGGGGTGGTGCTCGATACCCTCGCCGCCGATTCCCTGCGTCGTCAGGTGGCGGAGGTGGATGACCTCTATGTGCGTATTGATAACGTCCCCAACTACCAGATCATCAACGGACGGGTTGATCAAGCCCGTGTGGCGGCGCGGGGGGTCTATCCTCGCCAACTGCCCGACCTGCGTATTGCGGCTATCGATCTCGAAACCGACACGGTGGCGGTGGATGTGGGAGCCTTGCAGCGGGGCCAGCTCAAGCTCAATGCCCCGGCCCAGGCGGCCCTGCGGTTAAGGATTCAGGCCAGCGACATCAATACCTTTCTGGCCTCGCCCCAGGTACAAACTTGGCTGAATACCCTTCAGTTCAGCCTGCCAGGGGAAGCGGGGGATCGAACCCAGCAACGCTACGGCCTCGCCAACCCCACCCTAGAATTTCTAGAAGGGGATCGCTTGCGATTGGTGGTGGATTTGGAGGATCGGGTGCTGGCCGAAACCATCCCCATCACCCTGGAAACTGGGGTGGCGGTGGTGAATGGCCATCGGTTTGAGCTAGTTCAGCCTCGCCTAGAGATTGAAGGGGAATTGGCCCCGCCAGAACTGGTGACCAGCTTTGCCGATGGGGCTAGCCAAGAATTTTCCCTGCGGCGACTGGAGGAATGGGGACTCACGTCACGCATTTTGGCCTTTAATGTGCGGGACAACGAACTCGATATTGCCCTCTTTGCCCGCCTCGAACCCGACTCGCCGTTTTTACAACGACAGACGTTACAGCCATCGTCGTTACAGCCATAAACCTGTCGCGACCAACTTTACCGCAATAGACAGAGGCCCAAGCTGTCCCATCTGCGCCATAATTTGGGCGAATTTGATCTAGCCTGACAGTGTGATCTCATTTGGGAGGCCCCCATGGACTACAAAGACAAACTGCGTCGCATTCCCCTTGGAGTGGCTGCGGGGCTGGCAACCCTGGTGCTAGCATCTGGCGGTTCGGTGGCTTGGTTCACCTGGCGATCTCTGAACCCGGTGCCTCCCGTGGCCGAGTTTCCGCCCCTAGAGGTCACCCCCACCCAGCCCGATCAAACCCTACCGCCCCAAACGGATCCCGCCACCGATCCGACGGTGCCCCAGGTGTCCCAGGGCGAACCCAGCGCCCCCGCCACCGAGCAAACCGGGCAAATCTTTTGGCTGAAGGACGAGGGCGGACAACTGCAACTGGTACCCGAAGCCATCACCGTCGCCGGAGATCTCTCCCCCGATGCCCAGGTAAAAGCCGCCTTTGACAGCCTGCTCGCCAAAACGGGCGACGCCGAGCAAGACGCCTTCACCACCATCCCCGAACAAACCCAACTGCTGGCCGCCACCGTAGAAGAGGACGGCATTCACGTCGATCTCTCGGCCAACTTCACCAGCGGCGGGGGTAGCGCTTCCATGACCGGACGCCTCGGCCAAGTGATCTACACCGCCACCGCCTTCGACCCCGCCGCCCCAGTGTGGATTTCCGTGGATGGCCAACCCCTCACCCTCCTCGGTGGCGAAGGGCTGGAAGTGAGCCAACCCATGACCCGCGACGACTTTAACCAAGGCTTTGGCTTCTAGATCGCCGTCCCCTCCCTTTGCGGCAGGGATACCCCCCACCCTCTCCCTTCAAGGGTGTTTGGCCCAAGCCCTCTCCCCCGTGGTGGCCAGGGCGATGTCCGCTTGCGGGTACGACTCCCCATTTCCCCCCTCGACGGAACGCGCCGCTCCACTGCCCCCCCTACGCTTCAGTCGAGATCGGCAGGATATCGCCTACCTCTATCGCCCCAGTCTCATCCATCCCAGCATCACCCACCCCGATACAGACCATCCCAGCGCCAAATCGGGGGCCATCCCCGCTGACCTCACCGCCGCCCTAGTGTCCCAATGGGCCGATTTATTCCCTGATAATCCCACCAAAAACGTAGGGGCAGGGTCTCCCTACCCAACCACACCGAGGGCAGACAACCCAGATTTAGCCATAGATTCCCCTAACCAAGCTTCCCTAGCCCCAGACTCCTTGATTCTTGCCGATTGGGAAACTTACCTGAGCACCCACACCACCGCCCATGCCCTCCCCAGCGGACAACTGCTGCTGCGCCCCACCGCCACCGCCCTAGGCACCTGGCTTTGGGTCTTTACCCACACCTGCCCACCACCGCCCACCCCCACGGACTCAGCCCCGATCCCCTTTCCCCAAAAGCAAGCCCCCCTAGCCGAAGCCCTGCACCTGTCTTCCCTGGCGCTGCTGCAATACACCCACATGCGCTGCCACCAGTTGGTCCAGCGTTCCCTGACTCTATCCCCAAGTCCACCCCTATTCACCGACCCAGACCTAGCCAAGGGTTTGGCCCTGGCCCTGAGTCAACCCACGGGGCGGCGGCTTCTGCGTTCCTTGGTGACCCTTGTGGATCACCTAGCGATGGGTCATGGCACCGATGAGCCAGCCCCAAATGAGCGGCCTTCGCCTATCACCCCATCCACAGATTCTCCAGGCACAACCAACCCTGTCCCGCCCCCAGCCCTAAATCAGGGGTTTCTCAAGGGCTATCACCTGTGTGAATCGGTGGATCAGTGGCTACGGGAAATTGTGGGGCATTCCGAGGATCCAGCCACTCTACTCCTGCTGCAAGGAATTTCCCTAGGCTTAGCTCACCTGCTTCAGGGGTGGCTTCAGGCTACAGCCCCCGTCCAGCTTTAGGTTCGCGGTTATGGCAATGGAAGACGGCCATCTATTGATTAACCTATTCCCTTAAAGGGAGCTAGGGTCATAAGAAATCCTGGTTGAAAATGGCTGTAATTGGGATGACATCGCTGAAAACCTTAACTATAATAAAGAACGTGTGAGGAGCGAACCAGAGGAGATGCCGAGACGAAACACGGCCAGTCGTCGGCATCTCTTTTGTTTTAAATACTTTTTCCTACCATCCCCTTCAACAGGTAGGAGCTATGAAGAACTTATAGGTCAACAGTAGTGGTGCAGGTGTAGGTTGGGTGCAGCGGAGCGGAACCCAACAACCTAGGAGATTTCTAGGAAAGAAGATCCCTGCTTTAGGCGGGGACCATAGCCACCGTAGGGTGGGCACTGCCCACTATGAGGGAGAACGTTTTCCAGAAATCTCCTAAGGTTTGGGTGGGCGAGGAGACCTCGCCCCCTACAGGTGATTAGACGGGTGGAGGATCGGGGGCAGATTATCCATGGGGCGTTTGCAGGCAGCGGATGGCCTCTAGCATTCCACGGGCTTTGTTGAGGGTTTCTTGGTACTCGCTTTGGGGTACGGAATCGGCCACCAGACCTGCCCCAGCCTGGACGCTGACGGTGTGTCCACCATCGGGTTTGGCCTGCACAATCATGGTGCGAATGGTGATGGCGGTATTGAGTTGGCCCTCGAAGTCGTAGTAGCCGTAGACACCGGAGTAGGGGCCACGGCGGCAGGGTTCCAGGTCGTGGATAATCTGCATGGCGCGAATTTTCGGCGCACCGCTGACGGTACCCGCCGGGAAGCAAGCCTTGAGCAAATCCCAGGCGGTTTTGCTGGGTTCCAGTTCTCCCACCACGTTGCTGACGATGTGCATGACGTGGGAGTAGCGTTCCACCACCATCAGTTCATCCACCCGTACGGTGCCGCTGGTGCAGACGCGGCCTAGGTCGTTGCGGCCCAAATCCACCAGCATGACGTGTTCGGCGATTTCCTTGGGGTCGGCCAGCAGGTCTTCTTCGTAGGCTTTGTCTGCGGCGGCGGTTTTGCCCCTGGGGCGCGTTCCGGCAATGGGGCGCACGGTGGCAATGCGGGGAGACTCTGGCCCATTATCCAGGGTGGCCTTTACCATCACTTCCGGGCTGGAGCCGATGATCTGCCAGTCTTGGAAATTGAAGTAGGCCATGTAGGGAGAGGGGTTGATCTGCCGCAGGGAGCGGTACAGATCGAAGGGTTGCCCCCCATATTCCGTGGACAGCCGCTGGGAAATGACGACCTGGAAAATGTCTCCGGCCTGGATGTGCTCCTTGGCCCGATCCACACAGGCACAGAATTCTTCGGGGGTGCGGTTGCTGGTAAAAGCCAAGGGTTCCTCGCCGCGATGTCCTGGCGGTGCCCAGGGTAAGCGTCCTTGCTTTTCCGACAAGGGCAACGTGAGTTTTTCGACGAGTTGACCCACCCGACCACAGGCTTCTTCGTAGGCTGCACGGGGATCGCGGCTGGAATCTCGCAGGTCGGCATAGGCAATGGCCCACACCTTGCGCTGCACCTGGTCAAAAATTAGCAAACTATCCACCTGCATCCACAGGCCGTCGGGTAACTCATCCTCGGTGGCGGGATAGACGGGCACAGTGGGTTCAATCCAGCGGATCAGTTCGTAGCCCCAAAAGCCAAACAGGCCACCAATACCGGAGGGCAGGGCCGGAATTTTGACCGGATGGTAGGGGGCGAGGCAGTCCGCCAAAATCTCGAAGGGGTTGCCCTCAAAGCGGTTCACGGTGCCGTCTCGGTGGGTTTGGGTGGAGACTTCGCCCCGGCTTTCCATCACCCACAGCGGGTCGCAGCCGAGGAAACTATAGCGGCCCAGGGTTTCGCCCCCCTCCACCGACTCCAGCAAAAAGCTGTAGGGTTGCCCCGCACAGACCTTATACCAGGCCGAAACGGGGGTATCCAAATCCGCCAACCACTCTTGGTAGACCGGAACAAAGTTACCCTGGCTGGCGTAGGTCTGAAACTGCTCGAAGGACGGGGAGATCATGGGGCTATTCTACAAACCGAGAAAAGTAAAAAGGGCATAGCGTTGCCATGCCCCAGGTATCAGGATATAGATGTTTGCAACAGAGAGAACAACCAAAAGGAGTAGACCATTACTGCGAAAGCAACGATTACGGTCAGCGACCGAATCTAGACTTCGTAGGGGGCCTTGCCGCTGAATTTGACGGTGGCCGGATCGGGGTTGGAACCGATGTTGCGAGCCACGCTGCCCACGGCGGTACGGCCTTCGTTCACCTTCTCAGGGAAGACGCCATCGGCGGGGTGCAGATATTGGGTCTCGCCGCTGGGATAGATGCGGTAGATCTTGAAATCTTCAATTTTGGGCTTGAACTTGGTGCGAAGCTGGGTGCCTAGGGCAAGACACTGCTCTTTGCGGGCCAGATACAGAAGGTTTTCCCCTTCATTCATCATGGCCGCGCCACCCGTGGGCATTTCAAAAACCTGCTTCTTAGAGCTGGTCCAGGTGATGGCGTATTTTTCCTCAACCTGAGCCTTGGTCAGAAGGCCGCCGGTGCTGCCCCCGAAAATAGGTGTTTGACCTGTAAGCGTTTCAGTCATGAATTCCTATCTCTCAACCGTTTGTTGGGAATCCTATCATCGCGACCCTAGACAGTAATACCAATTGTTGAGGAAGTGTAACAGTTCTTCAGAGAAACCTGGGCTTTCTTCACCCTGGGATCCCTCAAACCACCGCCACAGAACCCATCTAGAACGGGTAAACGCTGTGGGTCAGGAATTTTCACCCTATCTAGGACGACCCTTTGCAGACCCCCCAAGATGACCCAGGGAACGGCCACGCCGACGCTAGCAGAAACACGCTCTACCGATTGCTGTCAAGGATTTACGCCATCGCTGGGGAACCGCTTGTCAACGCCTTGTACAGAGACGCTTACATCACCCCAAACAACGTAGCGGCCCGTTCACCAATGGCGTGCAGATTCCGGAGAAGATCGTGGCGGATGTGGCGTTCTAGCAGGCCAGCGGGCATGGCACGGGGCGGACAAATCAGCAGGTCGTAGCCCAGGCGAGTACGGGGGGCCGTCGCACTGGCCAAGGGTGAGAGCGTCCATTGGCCCTCAAACTGGCGAAAATCCCCTTCCACCATGGTAAAACGCAGTTCATGGGGGAAATTCTCCACCGTATCCAGCACCACACGGGCACAGAACCGCACATTCAGCAAAGACTGGGCACCCACTTGCTCTAGGCGAATACCACCCTCAGGGTGACGGAGGCGGCGGCTCTGGACAAGGTTGGGAATAAACTCGGCCAGATTATCGTAGTCGGTGAGAATCTGCCAAAGCTGCTCGACGGTGAAGGGCAAATCGGTAATGGCGTGGATGCGGCGCTGACGACCCGCTAGCTTTTCAGTGTGGATGGCAATGCCGCCCTCAATGCGGTCTTCAATCTCGTCATCCTCAGCCTGATCTTCCCCCTCGTCCCAGTCGTCCTGCAAGGCTAGGGCATCGTCAACGGCCCAGCTACTCGCCTCCAAGGGCGCACCTTCAGACAAGGATCGGTTGTGGAAATCGGTGGTCATGGCATCGATCAGGATTTCTTTGCCCAGAATACCAGCAAAGTTTGCCCGCAGAGCCGCCCCACCCTAGATACCTCGTCCTTAGAAGGAGAGCGAGGCTAGCTGTACGCGAAAGGGATGGCCTCTGAAGGGGCCATTTAGACTCAATCCGGCTTGCTCACCCCCTGATGTCGGCGGGCGAGGAGACCTCGCCCCTACTACGGCTAGGCTTGGGGGTCGGGGTTGTGGATGCAGATTGGGGATGACTGGGCCTAGGCGGTGGGCTGATGGCGGCGGAAACCCAAGGAAAAGCAGGTCTGCCAGAGTTGTTCGCCCAGGGGTTGGCTGGTCGCCGTAATGGTGCCATCGATCTGCTCCATCAGCCCCCGTACCAAGGCCAGCCCCGTGCCCGTACCGGGAATAGCGTCCTTGGTGGCGTTGCGGCCCCGGCGGAATTTCTCGAAGATATGGGGCAATTCGTCGGCGTGGATGCCAGCCCCCACATTGCTAAGCTGCACCGTGGCCTGGGTATCGGCCTCGGCAGGCTTGGCGAGGGTTAGGGTGATGGTGCTGCCCGGAGCAGCGTACTTGCGGGCGTTGGTTAGCAGCTCTTGCATTGCCCTCGTTAGGTGGCTGGCGGAGGCCAAAATTCGCACTGGCTCCTGGGGCAGGGTCAGCACTAGAGACAACTGCGCCGCCGCTAGGGATTCCTGGGACTCCTTGGCCAGGGTGGTGAGCACCTGCACCAAGTCCACGGGCATGAGGCAGGTGCGGTTGGCCCCGGTATCCACGGTTTGCAGCATCAGCAGGTCGTTGACCAGATTGGTTTCGCGGCTGCACTGCTGCTCCAAAATATCGAGGTACATGGCCGCTCGCTCTGGGGTGAGGTCGGGCCGCCGCAGCATCCGAATGGCCAGCATCATGCTAGTGAGGGGGGTGCGCAGTTCGTGGTTGAGGGTGCTGAGAAAGTCTTCCTTGAGGTAGTTCAGGTAGCGCAGTTGCTCGTTGCACTGCTGGGTCTGCTGCTGGAGGTGGTGTTGGTGCAGGGCAATGGCGACCACACTCGCTAGGTTCACAGCGAGGGATTCCTCGATGGTCAAACTTGGGTGGCTGCGATGATTCAGCCATACCACAACCCCTTCGCAGTCGGGGGCGGCGGTGATGGCCATGGAACGATAGACCTGGAGACCCGCTAGGGCACTAGCCTCTAGCTCGTTCTCTGGAAGGATCGACAGCAGACCATCGCGCCAGGGCAGACGGGTAGCGGTGAGTTGGGGGCTAGCAAACTGTTGGATGAGACCGCCAGCCACGCGATGCTGTAGGGCCGCCTGGGGAGAACTGCCCAGGGTGGGTAGCTGACAAAGCTGTACCGGAGAGCTACTTTGCCAAAGGGTGTAGGTCGTGCGGTTGGTGGGGGCATGGTGCCATAGCAGCAGACAAGCCTCGGCCCCAAGCTGAGAACCCAGCACCTCGGTAATTTGGTGCAGGGTGTAGGGCGTATTGAGGGTGGCGGTAAGGGTGTGCAGCAGTTGGCACGCGATGTGTTGGGTGTCGGCGGAACTGCTGGTGGCTGGAGGTATGCGCTCATCCCCGGCTGGTCGCACTGAAAACAAGACGGGGGGGTGATCAGATGCCATGGCCCTAGGGATGAACGACTGCCCTGAATCCTTAGCCAGGGGGAGAGAATCCTGTGAGTTGAGGTTTTTTCTTCCCCCTGACTACCTATAGCCTAATGGCTGCCTCCCATAGCGGTATCCGTAATATTGCCAATTTTTGAGGGCCTCCTGTTTTGAGATCCTGCGCATTTCCCGGATCCCTTGGGTAAAAGCCTTACATAGCAACCGCTGCTCCTAGGGCAACCTACAGATGGCCTGCCCTAGTCCCGGAAGGCAGGCGGAGGGCACCCAGAGCAGGATGCCACAGAAGCCTTGCCGCGTTGGCAAATCAGTGGGTTATTTCTGCCTCAGCCTACTGGCCCTGGGATTGTTGGCCCTGGGATTGTTGGCCCTGGATCTGACTTTGAAACTGGGCTTTGGAGTTGACGGAACGCACCACCCAGGTGTCTTTACTGCCGCCCCCCTGGGAGGAGTTGACCACGAGGGATCCCCGTTTTAGGGCCACGCGGGTGAGACCACCGGGGTTCACGTAAATATCCTGGCCGTAGAGGATATAGGGACGCAGGTCTACATGACAGCCCTCAAAGCCGCCGTCGATTAAGGTGGGGACGCGGGAGAGGCAGAGGGTGGGCTGGGCGATATAACCCCTGGGGTTGGCGCGAATGCGGTCGGCAAATTCCAGGCGTTGGTCTTCGCTGGCGTGGGGGCCAACCAACATGCCATAGCCACCGGAGGCATTGGTAGCCTTGACCACCAGCTTGTCTAAGTTGCTGAGAACGTGGGCTTGCTGGGTGGGGTCTTCGCACAAAAAGGTGGGCACGTTGGGGATGATTTGGTCTTCGTCGAGGTAGTAGCGGATCATTTGGGGCACGTAGGCGTAGACCAGTTTGTCATCGGCCACGCCCGTCCCTAGGGCATTGGCAATGGCCACCCGTCCGGCGCGATAGACCTCCATCAGCCCTGGCACCCCCAGCAGGGAGTCGGGGCGGAAGGCTTGGGGGTCGATAAAGTCGTCGTCGATGCGGCGGTAGACCACATCCACCCGCTCTAGGCCCTTGGTGGTGCGCATTTTTAGGTAGCCGTCAGACACGACGAGATCGCGTCCTTCCACCAGTTCTGCCCCAATTTGCTGGGCCAGGAAGGAATGCTCGAAGTAGGCGGAGTTGTACATACCGGGGGTGAGCACCGCCACGCGAGGGGTGATCAGGGTTTCAGGGGCGAGGTTGAGTAACGTTTCCAAGAGCTGGCTGGCATAGTCGTCTACGGCGGCAATCTCCATGGCCGAGAAGAGGTGGGGGAAGGTGGTCTTCATCACCCGCCGATTTTCCAGCACGTAGGACACACCGGAGGGACAGCGCATGTTGTCCTCCAAGACGTACCAGGTGCCGTCTTTGTCGCGCACCAAATCCGTTCCGGTGATATGACACCAAATGTTGTTGGGCGGTTGCAGGCCCATGCAGGGTTCCAGAAAGCCCGGTGCGCTCTCGACCACATGGCGCGGAATCACCCCATCGTTGAGGATTTTTTGGTCGTTATAGACATCATGAAGAAAGCAGTTAATGGCTTGGATACGCTGCTTTAGTCCCTTTTCTAGCCATTCCCACTCGTGACCAGGAACAATACGGGGAATCACATCGAAGGGAAAGATGCGCTCGGTGCCCTGGGTGTCGCTGTAGACATTGAAGGTGACGCCCAGCTTAAACAGGGTCTTCTGGACGGCCTGCTGCCGCTGCTGCAACTCGACTAAGGACATGGCGTTCACCCGATGGATCAATAGCTCAGCTTCGGGGCGGGGCTGGCCCTGGCCCACAAAGAGCTCGTCGTAGAAGTCACCGGGGTTGTAGGCGTCAAAGAGCACAGGTGCAGCCTCCCAAGGGGTAGATAGCGAGGGGATAGCACGCTGAGGCCATCACCCACCGTTCAACGGTACGCTGAGCAAAAGGCGATTCCGTCAGCGATTACACAATAGTTTTCATCTTTACTGGGTGACCTATCCCTCAGGCTGTAGCTTAGGTTACGACTTTAGGCCGCCACGAAGCTCGTCCAGGCTCGATAGAAGAAAAATAGCGCGAAAAAGGCAAGCAGGGCACGAAACATTAGAGTCACGATGGGATCCGGCAATTTTGGCAAGTAGCGGGTACTGCCCTGCACCCCGACTAGGCCCCCCAGACCTAACAAAACCCCGGTGAGACCCACCACATTGCCCTGGAGCGTATGCCAACCGGAGGCGGAAAGGGCGGTGATTACAATCGCGCCCAAGCTGGTTT
This sequence comes from Spirulina sp., assembly GCA_044070495.1. Classification (GTDB taxonomy): domain Bacteria; phylum Cyanobacteriota; class Cyanobacteriia; order Phormidesmidales; family Phormidesmidaceae; genus Nodosilinea. Next base: position 56,567 of record JBIPSI010000026.1, read on the forward strand.
GGATGGCGGCTTTAATATTCTCTCGCAGCAGCAAAATTTGCAGCGGCACCATCACCACACCGCCGCCCACCCCAAAGAGTCCCGCCAAAAATCCGGCAATGCCGCCAATCAGCATCCGGGCTAGGACAGGGTTCATCGGTGGGGATGCGGTCGAAGTTGCGGCTGGAGTTACGGTCGGGTTGGGATCATCGGCAGAATGAACACCTTGCCGCGTCGCCTGGGCAACGACCCGCTTTTTGATGCCAATTAAGTAGAGGTTGATCAGCAAGAAAAGACCAAAAATCCCCAATAGCACATACTCCGGAATATGGCTGGCTAGGGCCGTCCCCACAAAGGCCGTGACCACCGAGGGCAACCCTAGCAGCAGCACGTTGTTGAGGTTCAGGAAGCCCATGCGCCAATTTTGCAGGCTGCCCCCCAAGGAGATGATCAATATCGCCAGGGTGCTAGTTCCCACCGCCTGCACCGCCGATAACCCCAGAGCTACCATCACGGGCACCATCACCGTGCCGCCGCCAATGCCCAAAAACCCTGCCAGCACCCCCGCAAAGATACCCACGGCCAAAAGCAGGATAACGTCGCCCACAAAGTCCCCCGTCTCGATTGATGACGATGATGTTTAGATGCCTATTGGTGGCCTTACCGGCCCTCTTCGATAGGCGATAACTGCAAACGAAACCGTCTGCTTAGCCTTCACACCATACCAATTCTGTGATTCAGGGGGGCAACGGAGAAAAAGTGAAGACAAACCGAGCGGAGCCTTGGAGCAGAGATGGATAGGATTACCCTGGAGGTAGCGGCTGCTTAGTTTTTAGGATCGCCGCTGTCCTTGCCATCTTTGCCCCCCACAAACCGATGGGAAACCGTTTCGGGCTGAATGGCGGATAGAATAGTGTGGCCTGAATCGGTAATAATCACGGCACGGGTGCGGCGGCCATAGGTAGCGTCTACCAGTTGTCCCCGCTCGCGGGCATCGCTAATGATGCGCTTGATGGGGGCCGATTCGGGGCTGACGATGGCAATTACTCGATTGGCGGACACAATATTGCCGAAGCCGATATTGATGAGCTTGATGTCCATAATGAATAGGTGGTGGGGGCAATGAACCGGGGGCAGACCACAGGGGCGCTAAAGCTAGGCTAGGAACGGGGCGCTAAGGCTAGGCTTTAGCGGGCATTGTCGGACAAAGCCGTCTATTATGCCTAGAATTTAGCCTATTGCTCATACTAACGAATTGCCAGGGAGCCGGGGGAAATATCCGGCTAAATTTCAGAATTTCGTCGATTTCGTAGGATGGACTACATATTTCCTTCCGAGACTAGGGATTAGCCCACGAAAGCGAGCCTTTTCCCAAGGCAACATCCCTATCCCCATTGCAAAATCGTTGACCTTACCTGTCTGCCAGATTAGGACGGGCCGGGGCCGGGGACTTCCGCCTCTGCCGTCCCCCTATCCCTGCCATGCCGAGGAATCCCATGCAACCCGTTGACTTCACAACCCTCATGGCCGTCTGCCACGACCTACGGGCCAATTGGGTGCCCGCCCGCTGCGAACAGGTGGTGCAGTGCAACACGACAACCCTCGCCATCGCCCTCCGCACCTTGGACCGCCGGGGTTGGCTGACGGTGTCTTGGCATCCCCAGGCGGCGCGGTTGCACCTGGGCGAGGCTCCCCCCAAGGGGCCGGATACCTTCACCTTTAGCCAGCAGCTCAAGCACCAGTTAAATCAATTGGCGCTGGTGGCCATTGAATCGGTGGCTCCTTGGGAACGGGTGCTGGACTTGCAGTTTGGCCGCCGCCCCGGCGATCCGCCCCAGTGGCATCTGTATGTGGAAATTATGGGCAAGTACAGCAACGTGATTTTGGCCAACGACCAGAATCAAATCGTCACCGCCGCCCACCAGGTCAGCGATCAACAGTCGCGGGTGCGACCGATTCAAACCGGGGATCCCTACGTGCTCCCCCCGGCGATGATGAACACCCTGCCCAACCTGAAGGAATCCCAAACAAGCTGGCAGGAACGGGTGACTCTAGTGCCCAGCACCCTCAAAAAAATGCTGATGCAGAGCTATGGCGGCCTCAGTTCGGCCCTGGTGGCGACCTTGGTGGGGGCGGCGCAACTCAGCCCCAACCAACCCGCTGAGGAACTGACCCAGGCCGATTGGGATCGATTATTTACGGTGTGGCAACGCTGGCTGATGACCCTGGAGAAGGGGCAGTTTTTTCCTGGCCGCACCACCACGGGGTACACGGTGCTAGATTGGAATGCCCTCGCCCCCGTCGATGACCTCCACGATCTACTCAACGACTACTACCGCGATGAACTGAATCGACAGCAGTTTGACCGTTTGAGGAATCAGCTTCAGCAAAAACTGAAGGGCCACCTAGAAAAGCTGGGTCAAAAGGCCGACACCTTCCGCCAGCGGTTGGATCAATCTGCCCAGGCCGAAGACCTGCGGCAACAGGCTGATTTACTGATGACCTACAGCCACCAGTGGCAACCCGGTCTAACCGCCATGACCCTGGCGGACTTTGAAACGGGCGCACCCGTCACTATCCCCATCGACCCCGACAAAACCGCCATTCAGCAGGCCCAGCGCCTCTACAAACAGCACCAAAAACTAAAGCGGGCTAAGGACAAGGTGTTGCCCCTACTGAACGACGTGGAGGCCGAACTGAACTACCTCGAACAGGTAGACGACGCCCTGGGCCAGATTGCCAGCTACGGCGAACCCACCGACCTAGAAGCCCTCACCGATATTCGCGACGAACTGGTGCAGCAGGGCTACCTTGCCTCCCCCGACTATCGCCCCAATGATCGCCGCAACCCCACCGACGCCTTTCGCCAGTTGCAAAGCCCTAGCGGTCTGGCGGTGCTGGTGGGCCGCAACAATCGCCAAAACGACCTGCTGATTTCCACCGTCGCCACCGACTACGACCTTTGGTTTCACACCCAGGAAATCCCCGGTAGCCACGTGCTGCTGCGCCTGGGGGCAGGCCAAGTGCCCAGCGAAACCGACCTGCAATTTGTGGCCGATATCGCCGCCTACTTTAGCCGCGCCCGCCAATCCGACCAGGTACCCGTCATCTATACCCAGCCCCGCCATGTCTATAAGCCCAAGGGTGCCCGCCCCGGCATGGTAATTTACAAACACGAAACCGTTCTGTGGGGCCAACCCCAACGCCTGCGTCAGTCGCCGCCCACCTCGGTTGCTGGCCAACCCTAGGGGCCGTCATCCAACACACTCAAACCCTGATCTTGCCGTTGACCTGAACAGATGGAGTGCCTAATAACCCTGAATTTCATCCCATTAATAACGCGGCCTAGGGCGGGATTATTCGACTAAGTACATTTGCTCATCAGCCTAGGTTATCGAACCCGGACATATTGACTAGAGATTTTGTAAAGAGAAATCTGTACTTGTTGTTACAATAGAAGACGGAGGAGATGAGAGCCCTCCCACGGAAGCTACCCTTAGCGCATAGGCTTTGAGGCGGTTTCCTCCAAATTGAGAGAACAACATAGGTATTCAAGATTACCTGCGTCGGCTTCGAGAGAAGCCGATTTTTTTTCAGTGTAGCAATGCGTTAATCGTGCGTGATACCGCATCCGAATTCCATCACCCCGACGCCCAACCCCGTCAAACCGTAGGGGCAAGGTCTCCTCGCCCAACTCAACCGTGGGTAAGCCCTCAGGATTTAGGATGAGACAACGCCATGGCTGGGTGGAGGAGTCAGGCCGAGCGAGCACTGACCAAGCAGAGTGGGCATAATTAAGGCGAGTCAATTCTAGAGCGGCCCCTGCACCATGCCCTCCCCCTCCTTACCCGCCGAGCCTGTCCCGCTTTCTCTCCCCACGTTGTCGGTGATTGTGCCCATCTACAACGGCGAAGCCGATTTACCCGACCTGCTAGATCGGCTGATGGCCCAAACCTACCCCGCCGACCGAGTGGACTATTGGCTGGTGGACAACGGCAGCCAAGACCACACCCCGGATTTGTTAAAGACCGCTGCGGCCCAGGCCGACGAACGGGGAATCCGGCTTCAGCCCTTGACCTATCGCGATATTCAAAGCTCCTACGCCGCCCGCAATGCCGGAATTGCCGCTGCCACCGGGGAAATTCTGGCCTTCACCGATGCCGACTGCCACCCCGAACCCACCTGGCTGGAGGAACTGGTGAAACCCTTGACCGATCCAGCCATTGGCCTAGTGGCCGGAGGGATTCATGCTTTCCCCAGTCAGCATTGGCTAGAGCGCTACGCCGAACGCCAGGGCACCCTTTCTCAGGAAAACACCCTGAATCATGCTTTTTTGCCCTATGGCCAAACGGCAAATTTGGCAGTACGGGCCGAGATTTTTCGACAAGTCGGCCTGTTTCGGCCCCACCTCACCACCGGGGGCGATGCCGATATCTGCTGGCGCATTCAGCAACAAACGCCCTGGAAACTGGCCTCGGCCCCTGAAGCCATCGTCTACCATCGCCACCGCCGCACCCTGGAGGAACTGCGCCGCCAGTGGTATCGCTATGGTTGCTCGAACCGTTATTTGCATGATTTGCATGGGATTGACCTCATGCGTCCCCTCACCGCCGGAGAACTTCGCTATCGCCTGCTGCGCTGGGGTTTGAAGGAATTTCCCAAGGCGGGCCTTAAATCCCTGACAGGCCAAGCCACCGGACTAGATTTGGTGATTACACCCCTCGATCTATGGTGTACCCACGCCCGCAGCCAAGGTCAGCAACAGGCCCAACTTTCCCCCCAAGCCCGTGATATTGCTTACCTGCCCTAATCCCCCGATTGGGCGGAAATCTCTGATTCTGCTGACATCCTGTGTGGGTGGGGTAACCCCGCCCCTACCGAATCCCTCAAGCACCAACCCCAATTTTCCCCATGCGCCTTTTAATGATTTCCGCCACGTTCCCTTACCCGCCCACCCTGGGGGGAACTCAAATCCGCACGTTCTACCTGCTGAAGCACCTGGCCCAGCGCCATGCCGTGACCCTTGTAACCCAAACCTCGCCGGAGGTGAGCGAAGCAGATGTGGTGGCTCTGGGCGGGTATGTGGACAAGCTGGTGTGTTTTCCCAAACCCAATCCCGCTGATTTGAAGCGAGGGACGATGGGCAAAATCAGCCGTTTTGCCAACTTTTTGGCCACGGGCACGCCCCCTAGCACCACCTACCTGATGGTGCCGGAGATGCAAGCCTGGGTTGAGGACTGGGTGACGAGCGGCCAGTGCGATGCCATTACCTGCGAACACAGCGTTAATGAGGGCTTTGTGCGGCCCAGCTATCGGCAGCGGGTGGGCAAGGTGGTGGTGGATATCCACAGTTCCCTCTACGGCACGTTGTTGAACCAGCTTGAAACGGGCACCGCCGAAAAGCCCTGGCGGGATCGCCTGAATTTGGGCCTGATGCGCCGCTACGAAGGGCAGTACGTGAAAAAGTTTTCTGACCTGGTGATTACCACCGAGGAAGATCGCCGCTTTTTTGAACCCATCGCGGGCCAAACACCCCTCCATGTGGTGCCCAACGGGGTGGATTTGGAGGCGTTTCCCTACCGCAGCGCTGACCCCGGTGGCCATAGCCTGGTGTTTGTGGGAGCCATGGACTACATCGCCAATGTGGATACGGCCCAATACTTGGCGATGGAAATTCTGCCGCCCCTGCACCAGCGCTACCCAGAGGCCACCCTATACCTGGTGGGCAATAAGCCGACCCCCGCCGTGAATGCCCTGGCCAAAATTCCGGGGGTGGTGGTAACCGGGCGGGTGCCCTCGGTGGCGGACTACCTGCACCGGGCGACGGTGTGCGTGGTGCCGATGCGGATTGGCTTTGGCATTAAAAACAAAACCCTGGAAGCCATGGCGGCGGGGGTGCCCGTGGTGGCCAGTGATCGAGGCCTAGAAGGACTGGCCGTAGACCAACCCCAGCGGGCCTTGCGGGCGAATTCCACCGACGAGTATGTCGCCGCCATTGGCCAACTGTTCGATGATGCCGACCTGCGAGCCACCCTCTCCCAGCGGGGGCGCGAGTTGATTGAGGCGACCTTCACCTGGGAACGGGCTGGGGAAGCCTATGAGCGGGTGATCACAGCGGGATGAAATCTCCCCCAACCCGAACCCCGTAACCCTAATTCACAGACTCCAGAAACCGTAGGGGCGGGGTCTCTCCGACCTGCCAAATCGGGGATAGTTAGGTACGTTGGCTTAACCCGTGCGTTGAACATAGAAAAACGCCGCCTGGACGAGTCCAATCCCAAAGCCCAGGATGCCGCCTAGGTTAACAATGGCCTGCAATTCGCTGCGGACGATGCCCTGGATGGCCATTTCCAAATCCCTGGGGGAGGTACCGCGCACTCGGTTGATGATCACCTGGTCGATGTTGAGGATGGGGATGATTTGGGCAACGAGGGATTCCAAATCCCGCTCTAGGTAGCGTTCCAGCACGAGGGCCAATTCTTCGCTGACGGGATCGAGGGATTGGGTAATCACCTGGGAATGCTGGAGGCGATTGATCAGTTGGGTGGCCAGCATTTCCCAGTTGACGGAGTTGCCTAGCCCGGTGAGGAATTCTGGCCCCAGGGTGCGGATATAGGTTTGGACGGATTCCTTCAGGTTGCGGCGCATTTGGCGCACGGTGGCCACGGGCAAGTTTTGTAGGGAAACCTGCTGAAGCCAGTCGCGCAGGCGTTTTTTGATCTGGAGGGCGGTGCTGAGTTCGGCGATGCGGGCATTGCTGACCTCCCGTTCATCCAAACAGAAGGAACGCAGACGGCCTAGGGCATTGCGTACCCCAAATAGGTTGGCCACCACCCAGTAGGTGCCGCTGGTGCGCTCCCGAAAAATGGTGTCGATTACCTGAATGTTGCGGTCGGTGAGGAAGTCGATGATGAGCTGGCGCACCTTGTCGGGCGGAAACACCCCGGTCAGCAGCCAGGTGGCGATTTGATCGGCCTGCTCTGGGCTAAAGCGAAAGTCCACCAGCACTTGGTCAAACAGTTGATTGAGCTGGGGTTCCAAAAAGTCATCCCGCCTAGCCCACACCCGAATTAGTCGGGGCAGAGATTTGCCAAAGAGATCCTGCAAAATACTCCCCGCAATTTGGGCAGTACGAGCCTGGGTGCGGTCGCGAACTTGATCCAGCGCCAACTCTAACAACCACTTAATCGCCGCCTGGGTGCGTTCGGTTTGCAGCAGCCGACGGGCCAGGTTTTGCAGTTCTTCCGGCGTCAGCAGCGACCCCATGATGGTGTCGGAAATGCGCTTAGCCAAGCGTTCTTGATTGCTCGGAATCAGCCCTGGGGTGAAGGGAACCCGCTGTTTGCCCACATACCACGGGCGGTAGGGCCGAAACAGCATTTTGATGGCGATGTCATTGGTGAAATAGCCAATCACACCGCCCACCACCGGAGGGGCCACCAATAGCCAGAGATCAGACCAAATCATCGTCACGGCGCACCACCAACACGCCCATCAGCCCCCCCAAAATGGGGTAATGCACCGCTTCAGCAAAGCCCGCCTGTTTCGCCAGGGCCACCTGCTCCGGCCCCGTGGGGAACCGATCTACACTGGGGCCAATGTAGGCGTATTCCTCCGTGAGGCCCATATCGCGGGCAGTGGGCACCACAATGGTCTGCAAATACCAGCGCTGAAAGCCCTCGGCCAGCATCCCCTGGGGACGGTGAAAATCCAAAATCGCCGCCTTGGCTCCGGGCTTCAGTACCCGATGCAACTCCCGCAAACCCTGGGGAATATCGGTCAAATTTCGCAGCCCGTAGCCCATGGTGGCCGCCCCAAAGGTCTGATCCTCAAAGGGTAGGGCCAAAGCATCCCCCAGCATCCAGTGAATCTGGGCAGACAGGTAGGCCCGACTGGCCCGTTCCGCCGCCACCGCCAACTGCTCACCCGAAAAATCTACCCCGTACACCGTGCCCGTGGCCCCCACTTGGCGAGCCAACAGCAGGGCCAAATCCCCACTGCCGCAGCACACATCGAGGACGGTATCCCCCGCCTTAGCCCCGCTCCAGTTCACCGCCATGCGCTTCCAAACCCGATGCAGGCCAAAGCTCAGCCGCTGGTTGAGGTCGTCGTAGACCGGGGCAATGCGGTTGAAAATGCCTTGAATATCGGTGGCGGTTGGGTTGGTTGACTCGGCAAATCCCACGGTTTAGGTATCGCTAGCGACAGATTTCTACTGTAGCGCCGCCCACCGCCCATCGCTAGGAACCGTTGAACTTCGTGACACAGCCTCGTCGTGACGCTGCCCTGTTGCAGGCTTGCCCTACTGATGCGCTTTACCGAGTCGCCCGCAAAACTTGTTCAGCCGTTAGCTGCAAGTCTGGAAATGTGAGCGAAACAATCCGTTCAGCGCCTCGGAGTTGCTGAATCTCATACTCGCCCTCCACCAGCGTACAGATAGACAGGGTGGGCTGTTTGGGTTTGCCGATGTGTCGGGTGCCGCCCAATCCGGCGTAGTCTGCAATCCAATATTCTGGGATACCCAGCGTGGCGTAGTCTTCTAGCTTGCGGGCATAGTCATTCTGCCAGTTGCTACTCACCACTTCCGCCACAAATCTAATCGAGGTGCCTAGGGTCAAGATCGACTGGTCATCCCAAAGCGGCTCCTGGCCCAGTTCACCAGAATCAACCACGGCGATATCAGGCCGAAAAGCCGTCATCCCAGCGATAGAAGGGCGCAACAGCCCCCGCTGAAGCACAAACCACGGTAAGCCTAGGCTATCGATTTGGACGCAAAGCTTGGTGGTGATGAAGGCCGCCACCTCTTCATGGAAGCCCGTTGGTTCCAAGTCGAACACCTCACCATCGATCAGTTCATAGCGGTTATCGCCACCATAGCGGACAAGAAACTCGTCAACGCTAAGCGGCGTTTGTAACGTGGTCGGGTTGACTGAAATCGTCATAGGTCAAGCCCTATCGATGCCCTAAGCCTAGCAAATCACCCCTGTAGAAAGCCTAATTCAACGGCTCACCCACCACACAGGTCAACTCAATCACATTGCCGTCGGGATCTTGGGTAAACAACGCGGCCCGTCCAGAGGCACTGCGCTGCACCGAGCAACCCGCCTGTGCCAACGTCACCGCCGTTGCCTCCAAATCCCTCACCGCCAGGGCTAGGTGGGCATGGCGACCCCATTTTTCCGTATGGGGAGGCCGCTGGTAGGGCTTATCCGCCACGATTAAATGAATCTGAAACTCACCAATCTGGTACCACTGCCCCGGAAACGACAGGGGCCGCTCCACTGTCTGCAAACCCAACACCCCGCCGTAGAAGGCTTCGGCCTGGGCCAGGTCGCTGACGTTGAGGGCAACATGGAGAGGGGCGTGGGGAGAAATCATAGGATTGGGGAAGTGGGGAGTCGGGAGTCGGGAATCGGGGTAGGGGCGGGGTGCCCCCGCCCAGGAGACTACAGGATTGAGAGAACAAGGAGTCCGGGAACCCCTACCCGTAGTGACTAGAATTTAACGATATACTTTTGCCTGACTAGGTATTTCGTCGCATTCAGGTCGGCGGAGTACACTGAAATTTGATATTGGGTTTTATCTCACCTTTATTGAACGTCCAAGTCCAAATTCACCGTTTATCCGCCGCCATCATCGCCCCTACGGCCAACCACCATGCTAGACGCACTCATTGTATTTTCCTTCATCCTAGCTGGCGCGGGAATTGGGTTTTACAGCATTGACCTGCTGCCACAGTCCATTTTGGCCCAAGTGACCAATATGGAAGGGCTGGGCACCGTAACGGCGGTGTTTGGCGGTTTGATTGGGACTGGGCTGGGCCTGGTGGTGCAAACCAGCTATCGCCGCCTGGAGCAGCAAATTAAAGAGCTTCCCCCTGACCGCTTGCTGGCCCGTGCCGTGGGTTTAGTGCTGGGGCTGCTGATTGCGAACCTGATGCTGGCTCCGTTGTTTTTGCTGCCGATTCCCTCGGAATTTGGCTTCATCAAGCCCCTAACGGCGGTGCTGGGCAGCGTGTTGTTTGCGGTCTCTGGCATGAATTTGGCCGACACCCACGGGCGTTCCCTGCTGCGGCTGGTGAGCCCCAGCACCCTAGAATCTACCCTAGTGGCCGAGGGCACCCTGAAGCCCTCCAAAACAAAGGTGCTCGACACCAGTTGCATCATCGATGGCCGCATTGAGGGGCTGCTAGAAACGGGCTTTTTGGAAGGGCAACTCCTCGTCCCCCAATTTGTGCTGCAAGAACTGCAACAGGTGGCCGATGCCTCTAATGACCAAAAGCGCGGTCGCGGGCGGCGCGGGCTGGATGTGCTGAACCGCATCCGCGAAGCCCACCCCAACCGGGTGCTGATTAACTCCGAAGACTACGACGACATCCCCACCGTCGATGCCAAGCTGGTGAAGCTGGCCCAGGAACTCAATGCCGCCCTGCTCACCAACGACTACAACCTCAACAAAGTGGCCAGCTTCCAAGAGGTGCAGGTGCTCAACATCAACGACCTGGCCCAGGCCATCCGTCCCTCCTACCTCCCAGGCGACGACATTGATCTGAAAATCCTCAAGGAAGGCAAAGAACCCTCCCAGGGTGTGGGTTACCTGAACGACGGCACCATGGTCGTTGTCGAAGAAGGCCGCGATTACATCGGTGAAGAATTGGAAGTGGTGGTGACAGGTTCCCTCCAAACCTCCGCCGGACGCATGATCTTCGCCCGTCCCAAAACCTCCATGGTTACGCCATAACGCAAGACCTAGGGAAAAGGTGGGCAATGCCAACCCTACTGCTTCTGTAATAACCGTTCAAGGGATAGACATGGTATGGGGTTTGAAGTCGTAGAATCTAGCGTCTTGAAAGTTTGTAAGATTCCGATTCAAGAACTGGCTGGCGTAGCTGATCACTACTATCTTTCTGAGAATTCAACCATCCATAATTCTGTGGGCTGGGGGCCAAGTGGTCTTGAACTACGAGGATTAGTCAGGATTACACCCCAGGAGATTGACCGTGTGGAAAGATTTATGTCTGTTGCCAAATACAGCATTGCTGTGAATAACTGTGAACATTTTGCCAATTATGTTCTCTACGGGATTAATCTCTCCTCTCAACAGCATACTTGGTGGAAATGCTTAAGTGCTGAAATCATTAGTGTTCTACAACCTGTTCAGGGAATAAGGGCCAATTACAATAGCGTTATGGCTCAGCAGATTGCAGATGTGCTGAATGAAAATTTGAGACAGGCCAAGATTGATCAAGCTAATCAGCAGCGTATTGAGTTTTGGAAAAGCAGAGGAATCGAGGTTCAGTAAATCTAGTTTGATTGAATTTATAGCGGGTTTCACTTGAATGGGGTGCACCGTGAAGATCCCCCCATCCCCCCTTATTAAGGGGGGTGGCAGGTAAATCTACTACCGATAGAATCTAGGGGGATCTGAAGCCCTAAAACTTGTACCTCACTAAACCGATAAGCGCTATAGGCTCATAGGGCAAATTCATCAAATTTCACGACGGCTGAATTGGGCACGCCGGTATCAAAGTAGTAGCTGCTGACGGTGCCGCTGGCGGTGTCGAACACGCTAAAGGCGGTCAGATCATTGCTGTCCAAATAGGGGAGCGGCTGTCCGTTTTCATCGGCCAATGGTGGGGACAGATTCGGCAGGATGGGCTGCAACCCGTTGGGATCGCCCTGGGCGATGTAGTCGTTAGGGTCAAATCCACTGAGGGCGTTATTGTTGCCTGAGTTGTCTGAACTATCGGAGTGATTTGAAGCGGTGGGGACAGGGCGGCGGCGATTTTGCCAAAAGGCTCCGTAGGAGTTGCCCACGTTGGAGGTTTCCAGATAATGGGTGCCGTTGGGGGAAGTAAAGCGATTCCACAGATGGGAATGGCCGTAGAGCACCAGGTTCACCCCCGCTGATTCCAGCAGGGGCACGAGATCACGGGCGATGTAGTCGTTCTCGATGGGGTATTCGTAGCGGACGGATTTGAGGCGACCGTTGGGGTCGTAGTCATACATCGGGACGGGGGTGGTGAAGGCAGGGACGATGTTGTCTCCCAGGGTGTGGGGCGGATGGTGCAGCATCACCACTTTGTATTTGGCCTGCCGGAAGGCGTCGCTGGCCAGTTCTTTGGCAAGCCACTGGTACTGGGGACTGTCGCGGTCGATGGCTTCAAAGATGTGCTGGCCATAGCCCCATGTTTCGGGATTATCTAGGTCAGATTGCCGTTCCTGGTAGCGCCCCCGCACCGTGGGATCCAGGCTGAAGGGCCGCCAAATTTGGGTGACGTAGAGGGTGACCAGCCGCACATCGCCCAGGGTGACGGCATAGTAGCGGCCATGGGCCTCGGTGTTGGCGTCTTGGCCCTGGGGCTGGCCAAAGATTTCCTCGTAGGTGACGGTATTGAAGGACTGGTTGACAATCCAATCCTGGCGCACCTGCGGATCCCCACTTGGATTCACGCTTTCGGCTACCGCTTTGTACCCATCCGCCGCCACCGCCCTGGGAATGGCCTGGTTGAACTGCTCCTTGAGGGGGACGGCATCGCTAAATTGGCCCATCACCTCATGGTTGCCGATGGCCGGAAACAGCGGCGCGTGCTGGATCAGTTCGCCGCCGTGGTAGGTCGTAGTTTGGCCGTTGCGTTCCAGGCTGTGGTGCGCTCGCCCTTGCAAGGCTGGGAAAAAGGCGTTGCCCTGGCGGTTGTCGAACCACTCCGAAGCCCGATCCGGCACGTTGATCAAATCCCCTGCCACCAAGACCGCATCCACTCGGCCTAGGGTTTCTGCGGCCTTCTGCAAGTTCGCTGCCACCATGGGCAGGTTTTGGTGGTCGGAGGTCAGCAATAGCTTCACTCCCTGCCCTGTCGCTGGAGTCGCCGCCAGGGTAAAGGTAGAACTCTCAATCCGTTGACCCGTAATGGTTTCGCTCACTACACGGTAGGGATAGCGCTGCCCCGGTTCTAGGCCCGTCACCGTGGCCCAGTGTCGCCAAATGGGCCGTTGTACAACCCCCGCCAAGTCCTGAAATTGGGGGTGATCTAACCGAGAATCGGCATCTTCGCGGCTGCGGCTCAGTTGAATCGTAGCGGCCTGCTGGCGATGCTGGGGATCCTCCCCTAAGGTGGTCGCATCCCCAGCGCGGCCCCATTCCACCCAGTGGTCTTGGCCCTCAAACTCGGTGAACCACACCACCTGCACCGAGTCGGCGGTGGGCCACAGCAAAAACGGATCGCTCAGTAGGGATTTGGTCATGGTAGGTGCCCCCTCCTGAAGGGCCGCTTGGGATAGCACAGCCCCTCCCCCCGAGGCCGACAGCAGTACCAGCAATCCAGTAATGAGGGCCACGATCATAGGCCGTCGCCTCGGCCAAACCGGGCGAAACACAAACCATCGCCTTAACCTGGAAGCAGGGAACCTAGGACGCATGGGGCTGGGGCGCATAGGGCTTTGGGGATAGGATTTAGCCCTAGGGTAACGATAAATGAAGCGCTTAGTGATCTGGAAAATATCGCCAGTGTAGAAACTGTCTGTTCACTGCAAACGATGGCGAAAAATTGTGACAGCTTGAAGGGGTATCCTGAGCGTCCCAAGCATCGGCCCATTTTTTCGGTCACGGCCCTGGCAAATCATTGGCGGCAATTATGGTAAAGCCGTTTTCCCTTAAGTCTTGGCGATGGTCTGGCGGCGGCCTGTTGGTGCTGCTGTCGGTGGGCCTCCACGGTCTGTTGTTGGCCATGCCCACGCCTCAGCCATCCACCCCGCCCGAAGCCGTCATGACCCTAGCCTCATCGAGGGAAAGCGCCAGCCCAGAGGTCAGCGCCGCCGAAACCATTGATGTGGTGCGGTTGCCACCGTCTGCCGCTGTTGCCCAACCGCCCAAATCTGAGCCGCTCACCGCCCCACGCCCCAGATCGACCTCTGCCGACCCAGTGCCGTCGGAAGCCCTGGCCACCCCGCAGCCCTTAGAACCGGAACCCTTGAAACCTGAGTCCTCAGAATCGGAACCCTCAGAACCTGATCCCTTAGAACCGGAATCCTCAGAACCGGAGCCTGCCCCCTCAGAACCAGAGCCAGAGCCGACACCCCCCGGCCTTGTTCACAACAACAAAACCGTTGAGCTATCCACCGATACCCGCGACTTTTTAACCTGGTACAACGACCAAAATTGGGACGGCTTTGACCCAGTACCGCTGCCCGCCCCCAAGGAACTCACCCAGCTAGCCGTCCCCTATGCGGGGGAGGTTTGCCTGTCCATTCCCCCAGCCCCAGGCCGTTTAGAGGTGATTGTGGGCGGTGATGGTCAGCTATCCCGTGCCCCCCGGCTGCTGGCTACCACGGGCTACGATGACCTGGATGCCGCCGCCCTCGCCCTCGCCGCTCAGCAAGACTTCAGCGAAGCCGCGAACCCTGGCCTGCCCAATCCCACGGTCTATTGGCTGCCCATTGCCGTCACCTATCAGGGGCCAGACTGCCCTTAGATCAACGGTCTCAAGATCTCAAGGAATTGATGAAATAGGTGAAAGGAGCCTAATCTGCCAACCGAATGCGCCCAGCCCGTACGAGATCAAACACCTGGTTAATTTGCTGACGCAGGTCAGGCGGCAACTGGGCACCGGTCAGCAGCGTGGAGGATAGCTTGAGGTGATCCCGACGCTTGAGCACCCCTTGGCGCAGGGCTTCGGCGACACACTGTTCAATATGGTGTTCGCTAGGTTGTGAAGAGTTACGGGAAGTAGATGACACCATGGCGACTAAACGATCCAGGAAAGAAACAAGGCGGTCTGTAGGGGGAGGGAGAATCCTAATCGCAATGCGGATTAGGGGTATCAATTCTGTTGCGTCTGATACAATTCTTCCTTCTCCTAGGGTGCCCGACTTTACATGATGGAAACCCCTATCAAATGTGAGGATCCTGTGAAATTTCATTAAAGCGCTGTCAAGCCTGCCTCTGCGAGGGTAAGACTACGGAAAAAATGACCGCCCCACCACCGGGAACCCTGGGCAGGAAACATCCCTTAGGTATGAATCGTCCCATGATGGGCGGGCGGGGTTGATCTCTCCGCAAGGCTCCACTACCGTCGTTGTGGAGTGTCTGGTAGGGAAAATCCGATGAACGTCATGCCATCAACCCGGAAGTGGGCGGGCTTCGCCGCTGTGGTCACGGTGGCGGGGGCTATGGTGCCGACCGCCTTCGCCAACCAGCCCATGGCATCACCAGCCCAAATTCTGCTCCCCGATCAGCGTCTGTGTACCTACGTAGGGCCAGAACCTCGGCAGCGGGATCTCGGCGATCCCATCACCTACCTCTGCAACGATGGCCGAGGGCTGCGGGGCGAGGTACGCCTCGACGGCACCTACATGACGGTGGATCGGGAAGGGCGGGAAAACTTCGACCGCGACGCCATCATTGAAAGCGAGGACATTCGGTTTTTAATCGCGGAAATTGTGCTGGCCGATGGCACCCTCTGTCGCCACGCTGGAGAAGGGGCCACCCTTGCCTTCGATGGCAAGCGCCTCAACTACACCTGTGGCCGTTCGGCAGGGCTGATGGGCGACATTACCATGCAGGCGGGCGGGATGTTTGAAGTCGAAAAGGCCACCCTCCACGGCACCGAATTGGTCTCTAGCGAAGTCGTGCCTATCCGCCGACTAGGGGCCGCCAGTCGCTAGAGCATTGGTTCAGCATTGAGAGAAACCCGGTTTCTTCGTTGGTAAGCCTGCGGGATTTGGCCTTTCCAAGCGAAGAAACCGGGTTTTTGTACAAAGTTGTATCTATCCGTCACCTGGGGGCCGCTAGCGGCTGGGAGGTCAGAGGGTCATCACTAAATTCCCCAACTCTATTTTTGCGCCGCTACAATGGAAAGATTGAGAATTTCTGTGAACTAACGCCATGCCACTGCCTGTTGTTGCGGTTATCGGTCGCCCGAATGTGGGCAAATCTACCCTGGTGAACCGCCTGGCCGGGGGTAAAGACGCTATTGTCCACGACGAGCCGGGGGTGACGCGAGACCGCACCTACCAGCCCGCCTTCTGGCGAGACCGCGATTATATGGTGGTGGATACAGGCGGCCTGGTGTTTGACGACGACACGGAATTTTTGCCCTACATCCGCGAGCAGGCCCAACTTGCCCTCACCGAAGCCAGTGCCGCCATCTTTGTGGTGGATGGCAAAACTGGCCCCACCGAGTCGGATCGCGAGATTGCCACCTGGCTGCGACAACAATCCGTTCCGGTGCTGCTGGCGGTGAACAAGTGCGAATCTTTGGATCATGGCGTGGTGCAGGCGGCACAATTTTGGGAACTGGGACTAGGCGAACCCTACCCCGTATCAGGCATCCACGGCAGCGGCACCGGAGAACTGCTCGATGCCCTGGTGGAGTTTCTGCCCGAAACCGTGGAAGAAGAAGCCACCGAAGAAATTAAGGTGGCCATCGTCGGACGGCCCAACGTGGGCAAATCTAGCCTGCTAAATGCCTTTGTGGGCGAGTCTCGCGCCATCGTTAGCCCCATTTCGGGCACCACCCGCGACGCCATCGACATGCAGGTGCAGCACGGCGATCAGCTCTACCGCATCATCGACACGGCGGGTATTCGCAAAAAGAAAAGCGTGGAATACGGCCCCGAATTCTTCGGCATCAACCGCGCCTTTAAAGCCATTCGCCGCGCCGATGTGGTGCTCCTGGTGATCGATGCCCTAGATGGCGTCACCGAACAGGATCAAAAACTGGCGGGCCGCATCGAAGAGGACGGTCGCGCCTGTGTGATTGTCGTCAACAAGTGGGACGCCGTCGAAAAAGACAGCTACACCATCTACGACTTCGACCACCAAATCGCCGCCCGCCTAAATTTTCTGGACTGGGCCAAGCGCATCTACGTCAGCGCCAAGACAGGCCAACGGGTACCCAAAATTCTGGAACTGGTCAACCAAGCCGTAGAACAACACCGCCGCCGGGTCAGCACCTCCGTCGTCAACGAAGTGCTCGAAGATGCCGTGCAGTGGCACAGCCCACCCACAACCCGCCAAGGTCGCCAGGGCCGCATCTACTACGGCACCCAGGTCACCGTACGGCCCCCGTCCTTCACCCTATTTGTCAACGATCCTAAGCTGCTGAAGGACAACTACCGCCGCTACGTAGAACGCCAATTCCGCGAAAACCTCGGCTTTGAAGGCACCCCCATCCGCATTTTCTGGCGGGGCAAAGCCATGCGCGACCTAGAACGCAACAACCCCAACCGAGCCACCAGGGTTTAGCAAACACAGTAAATCGCATGACAGCCCACGGAGGAGGCATCACGCCAAGGGGAAGCTAGTATGACTAGCGTTAGCCACGCCCGAAGGGCTATGGGCGAAGCAATGCACCAAGCGTATGCCTCAAGAACCAGGCCGACTCAATCTAATTTTGACAGGTTCCCGCTTCCCGCTCCGCAATCCCCGTAGGATGGATGTGTGCAACGCCCTCTATACAGAAACAACCCTTTAGCAAAAAGCAATCTATGGGGTTGATAGAGGGCACTATCGCTAGTCCATCCTACCCACTGTCGGTATCACGAACGGCTCACAGTGAATGACAGGGAAACCATCTGTATAATTCCCGTGCAGGGGGCGTTTCTACGGAAAGCGTCAGTACAATAAGCTATTAGCCCTTGTTCAAAATCCGCAGTAGAACCCAAACCACACTTTCCATATCTTGCGCGGTAAGGCGTGAGAAGAAAAAGCGACTACGCTGTAGGGACGCTGAAAGCACAACGCCCATCGAGAGAAGGACGCCAATGAAAGTGAACTTATTACCTGAGGTACTTTAGCAAGGAGAACAATGATGGAACCTGTTTTTGACAGAAGTGGCCGAACTGTTGGCTGGTTGAAGGACGATGCCGTATTCGATAAACACAGCAGACACTGTGCGTTCATCAGAAATGAAGCAGTGTTCACCTATCAAGGGCGATATTTGGGTACGCTAAGTAAAGGCTTCTTCCGTGACAAGTCAGGTGCGGCAGTTGCCTTTGTGAAAGGCGCAACAGGGGGGCCTATTCCTCCCATTCCAGCAGAACTCCCAGTGCCTCCTGTTCCACCAGTGCCTCCTGTTCCACCAGTTCCACCAGTGCCTCCAGTTCCACCAGTGTCTTCTCTCGCTTGGTCATCTCTATCATGGGATGATTTTGTGAATAACTAAAATGCCAGGGATCGCCGATCTTGTAGGATGTGCTCCTTATGACAATGCCTGCCATCTTACCGATAGTTTTTTAGGAACGCACCATGCTCATAAGTTTCTTGAAACAAACAATCGCAGTCTAACAACGCCCATGCACACTGCCCGCCAAGTTGATCGGTTATGATGCAAAGATTATCTGCTACGGATAATAGGCAACATTATTACTTTGTCAAGCAGGAGTCAAACTTTGGATCTAAACCCAAAATTCAGAAGTAAAAAGTTTCAGTGTCCACACTGCCAGATTGTTTCACAACAGTCTTGGTTTGACGTTTACAATTCGAGTGATGCAGCCAATAGGATATTAAATCACGTATTTTATAATTACAGAATAAGAATAGCGGACTATCAACAAAAGGCCATCGCAGCTTTTATAGAGGAAGTCGTACAGGCTAATAATCGGCATATGAAGGAGTTTGTTCCTGAAGGTTTTTCTATTGCAACTTGCTCATCATGCAACGAATTCTCCTTATGGGTGAATCAAGAAATTGTTTATCCAAAACAAATGGCGGTAGCGCCTCCAAATGAAGACATGGAGCAAGAGATTCGAGATTTATATCTGGAAGCATCCACCATTGTTTTCGATTCTCCTAAAGGTGCTACAGCTTTGCTTAGACTGGCACTTCAACTATTACTAAAACAGATGGGCAAGCCTGGGAAAAATATTAACAATGACATAAAAGAACTTGTGGAAGAGGGGCTAAGTCCGAAAATTCAAAAAGCACTAGACTTGCTTCGAGTTGTAGGAAATAACGCTGTTCATCCGGGTCAGATCAACCTAGAAGACGGTAGAGATATAGCACTCAAATTATTTCACGTACTTAATTTTATCGCGGACGAAATGATTTCAAAGCCTAAAGAGCTAGATTTTCTGTATGCAGATGTCGTTCCTGAAGAAACGCAAGAACACATCAAAAAAAGGGACGGCCAATGAGGATAATTTATAGTCGCGAATATAACAAGCTATTGCACAGTACAATCCGCTCAATCGAAGCGTTATATCGCTGACAGCCCTGTAGAGTCGGCGTAACATATTTTTCGAGGTAAATAATGATGAATGCGCAATTAATGATTCAACCCTCATCTTTTATTGATGCGGGCATTCAAATCAAGTCAGTTCGAGGTTTGCTTCTGTTCAAATTTAGTGAAGACCTACAAGAGCGGCTAGAGCGTCTCAACGAGAGGCAGCGAGAGTCGCAGTTATCACCCGACGAAGCAGTAGAACTGACTGGGATTTTGGAACTCGACCGAATTTTCACATTGCTGAATGCAAAAATTATTGCTGAGTCTGCTTAGGTATGGCGATTTCAAAAGAGATTCGGCAACAAGTTCGAGAGCGAGCTAAGTATCTGTGTGAATACTGCCACTCCTCCGAAGAAGCTAGTGCAGCACGGTTTGAGATTGATCATATTCAACCACGATCACGTGGAGGTGCAGATACATTTAAAAATTTGGCTTTGGCTTGTCAGCGATGTAATAGCTACCGTTACAATTTCACAGAAGGGACAGATCCAGAATCTCAAGTCTCTACGGGAGCATGTCACCTTTGCGGTGAGTAGAAATGCTTAAGAGGACGGGGCACTGGAAAAGCTGAGCTGTATCAGCGAGAATCAAAGCGATCTACGACATAGCTAAAGCCATGAACCCAGACCAAGAGCAAGCCCTTAAAGC
>JBIPSI010000027.1:0-76126 GCA_044070495.1 Spirulina sp.
GTCAGAGAAGGAGCCTTGACCGATGGGGTAGATCAGGAACACAGCGGTGGCAGCAGCCACAGGAGCGGAGTAGGCCACGCAGATCCAGGGGCGCATACCGAGGCGGTAGCTCAGTTCCCACTCACGACCCATGTAGCAGAAAACGCCAATGAGGAAGTGGAAAATCACCAACTGGTAGGGGCCACCGTTGTACAGCCACTCATCTAGGGAAGCCGCTTCCCAGATGGGGTAGAAGTGCAGACCGATAGCATTAGAGGAAGGAACAACCGCACCGGAGATGATGTTGTTGCCGTACATCAGGGAGCCAGCCACGGGCTCACGGATGCCGTCGATGTCCACGGGGGGAGCAGCGACGAAGGCGATGACGTAGCAAGCGGTTGCAGCCAGGAGAGTGGGGATCATCAGCACGCCGAACCAGCCAATGTACAGGCGGTTTTCGGTGCTGGTTACCCACTGACAGAACTGCTCCCACAGGTTGGCGCTTTCGCGCCGCTGTAGAGTCGTTGTCATGATGTATTAGTCCGTAGGTTAATTGAATGTATGCCTAATGGAGATGAGAATCTCTTTAGGTGTCTTTACAATAGCACACAAAACTAAATTTTGCCACAGCTATTTTTAGGGGCTACGGGCAAGGGAACCCCATGGATAGCCTTTGATTGTGGGAAATGTAACCATTGTGTGAGCTTTGTGAATGACATGATGCTCAGATGAGAGGTAGCCCGTTTAGGGGCTGAGGAGGGCTAAATCACCAATCGGTCAATGTTGTATGAATTGAGGCTCTACGGGATTGGATGACTACGTAGACCGCCGAGCTATAACTATAAGTAGAAGTACTGGCCCTAGGGCAAGAGGCAGTTCCATTTTCGATAGGACTTGGGTTATCTTGCCGATGGCACCCTAGATTGGCGCTCTGTAGGATGAAGCTACGGTAAATACGCCTTAACCAGCGTCAAGGTTTATCCTGCTGGTTTTCCTGTGTTGTCGTTGCTATCAATCAGAGTGCGAGCCATGTCTACCCTTGAACGAGCCATTGAGCACATGTTTGCCACGCGCCGCCTAACCCGCCGTGACCAACAGATGATTATGGCCATGTTTTCTAAGCCAGACTTAAGCCCCAACGATGCAGATTTGATTAATCGGGTTTATGAAGCTCTCAGCCAAGGCCGACTCAGGGTCGTGGATTGATGCTTTAGGGTGCTAGAGAGGCTGTAGCCATGCCGTGAAGATCCACATGTTGCCCTGGATTTCTGACCAATTTCCAGACACTCGGCCTGTGGTCGTTACGATGTCACCGTTGCGGTAGCGGGTGACCTCGCCGTACTCTGGCCCTGGCCCGGATCGAGCTTCAGCATAGTCTTTATCGTCGGCATTGACCCGCCTTTGGCGAGATTCTGGTCTGGGAGGTTGGGGTTGCGTGGCATTGTAGATGGTTTGCCACGTTGCCGCATCGACAATGCCATTTTCGGGTAGACCATTGACCCGCTGAAAGGTGCGCACCGCCGCCTGGGTTTCGGCGTCATAGATGCCGTTGATGGCAAAATTGGGCGGCAAATAGCCCAACTGCTTGAGCCGTCGCTGCAAGTCCTGTACGTAGGGATCGGGGGTTGGGATTGGCGTTGGCGTTGGGATCGGCGTGGGGCGAACGGATGGGCCTTGACCAGGGGGAAATTGGAGGAAACTGCCGTCTACCCAGGTGCCATCAGTGAGTTCTGTCCAGCTTCCGTTGAAGCGTCCGGTAAAGGGTAGGCGGGTGCCATGGACGTACTGACCAACTCGGGCGTAGCCTGTGCCAGGGCCAGTTCGGATGTTCAATGCATAGCCTGGGGGCGTGGCGACAATGGCGACGGATTGGGTGGTGGGGTTCGTGATGCAGGCGATGCGTTCGCGGGGAGCGCTGGCGACCCAGTTGCCAGCGACCCAGGTGCCATTCGTGAGCTGTAGCCAGCCCCGACGACTTACCCCAGATAACTCTAGGGGGCAGCCTCGACGGTTCTTCGTGTGAATGCCAAAGTTAGTGCCTGGCCCCCATCGGCTGTTGAGCGCGTAGCCTGGGGGAGTATTGACGTAGACTACGGTACCCCAACGGGAGTTTGCCCAGGCTAGGGGACTAGCCACAATTCCTAGGGTCAGTACAGTGGCAAGGGCAATTCCCTGTCGCTGCCAAGCTTCCAGTCGAGGTCTAGACCGGATCAAGGGAAATGCGGAAGCCCATCGCCCTAGGGGTTGCCGGGAGCCATCCGTGGCCATGGTAAGTCGTACACAATGATGCTCCAATCATAGCCGTTTTTGCTGGAGCTTAACCCCCTAAGGTCAGTCATTGTCGGTGTTTTAGCTTGAGGATCAACGATGGTCTAGGCGGGCCTCACCAGTAGGGTTAGCCCCTGTCGCCCAATCACCACCACCCAGCTAGAGACCTCTAGGGCATGATCGGTCAAGGCTAGGCTGCGACTGGTGTAAATCTGGGCGGGCCAGTAGGTGCCCTCAAAAAATACTCGCCCCTTTTGGTGGCGGGTAATCGGGTGTTCAACCCGGGCAGGTTTTTGAGCTGTGAAAATCTCAATGCTGGGAGCCCAATCCATAGCGTTTCTCCCCGTTGCTAGGTTTGTGGTTGTGAATTCGTTCGTGTGTTGGTTTTCTCAGACGGCACGATAAAGAGGAAAGGGCTAGCCTTAGTCCAGATTGTCAGGTGGCTATGGAGTCGTCTTCCCAGAGGGGTAAGTTTTGGTGTAAGCAGCCTACAAAGAGGAACTCACTTTTATAGTAAAAAACCAAAATCCAGGCTGGCCATCTGCCAGGGCTGTGCGTTTTCTATTGGATCTACGTCGCCGCATTAAATTAAGGAAAAAGTCTCAAACCTAAAAATCTCAATGATCTTTCGCTATCCAATCAGGGGCGATGCTAGCAAGGTTGTCAGTCATGACATTGGGTTACGCCATCTAGACATCCTTGTTATTTATGGTGCAAAATACTATAAGTGTTTGAGTCGCCATCGCCATGTCCCAGCCAGCGTTGTCTGTGTCTCCTGCCGACTACGGTTTGCTAACCGATCTCTATCAGCTCACGATGGCCGCTTGCTACGTGGGTGAGAATCTGGATCAGCGATGGGCGAGTTTTGAGTTGTTTACCCGTCGGCTGCCAGACAATTACGGCTATCTGGTGGCGATGGGGTTGGCCCAGGCGGTGGATTACTTGGTAAATCTACGCTTTTCGGCGGAGCAGGTGGCGGCGTTACAAAATACCGGACTGTTTCAGCAGGTACCAGATCGTTACTGGCAGTTGCTTCAGTCGGAGGGATTTACTGGCGATCTGTGGGCGGTACCGGAAGGGACGGCGGTGTTTGCCAATGAGCCGCTGCTGCGGGTGGAAGCGCCTCTGTGGCAGGCCCAAATTGCCGAAACCTACCTGCTCAATGCCCTCAATTATCAAACCCTGGTGGCTACACGGGCGGCGCGGCTGCGGGATGTGGCGGGGCCAACCACTAAGCTGCTGGAGTTTGGCAGTCGGCGGGCCTTTAGCCCCCAGGGGGCGGTGTGGGCGGCGCGGGCGGCATTGGCGGCGGGGCTAGATGCTACGTCCAACGTACTAGCCGCGTTGCAATTGGGGCAAAAACCCGCCGGGACGATGGCCCATGCCCTCGTGATGGCGATTACGGCGATTGAGGGCAGTGAAGACGATGCGTTTGCAGCGTTTCAGCGCTACTTTCCCACGGCAACACTATTAATTGACACCTATGACCCAGAAGCAGCGGCAGTCCGGTTAGCCGCTGCCGCACAGCGAGGTGAAACCCAGGTGGCCTCGGTGCGGCTGGATTCTGGGGATTTGCTCAGTCTCTCCCAATCGGTACGGCGGCACTTGCCCCAGGCGCAAATTTTTGTCAGCGGCGATTTAGACGAGTACGCTGTCCAACGTCTGCAACGGCAGGGGGCGGCGATTGATGGCTATGGCCTGGGCACCAAGCTGGTGACGGGGGAGCCTGTGAACGGTGTCTATAAATTAGTAGACATCGATGGCATTCCGGTGATGAAGGAATCGGCCAGTAAGGCCACCTATCCGGGCCGCAAGCAGATTTTTCGGCGGTTTGAGAACGGGCAAGCGGTGGGGGATCGCCTGGGTTTAATGACCGAGGTTGCCACCCCAGATGAGCAACCCCTTTTAGAATGGGTGATACGTCAAGGACAGGTCATGCATCCGCCCGAAGCCCTGGCGCAGATTGCCGAACGTACGGCTTCCTCCGTAGCCCGATTGCCCGCTGATGTCCGTTCCCTGAAGCATCCAGCCCTTTACCCCGTCGAAATTTCGTCCGATCTCCAGGCCCTTACCGAGGCAACCCGCCAACGACGAGCGGTTGCCGCAGAGATCTAGCCATCTCAGCCGCCCGAGGCATCCAGTCATCCCATCTGCTCGACTTCCGACTCCCGATTAATACCCTTTCTTTACTCCCAACGCCATGACCCGCATTGCTTTGTTTGGTACCAGTGCCGACCCACCCCATCGGGGTCATGCCTCTGTGCTGTCTTGGCTGGCTACCCAATTTGATCATGTGGCGGTGTGGACTTCGAACAATCCCTTTAAGGAACACCAAACGCCCCTCAGTGATCGCTTCCAAATGTTGGAACTGCTGATCGACGACCTGAACGCCCCCGCTGGAAGGGTACAGGTGCATCCTGAACTCAGTCATTTGCGATCCATCGTCAGCATTGAACGCGCCCAGCAGCGATGGCCCCAGGCGCGATTGGCTTTGGTGATCGGGGCCGATCTTGTCACCCAACTGCCCACCTGGTATCGGGCGGAGGCTATATTTGCGGCGGTGGAAATCGTCGTTATCCCACGTCCTGGCTATGCCCTAACCGAGGCCGTGCTGAAAGACCTGCGTCAGCATACCCAAGTAACGGTGGCCGACTTCCCCCAGCCTGTGGATGTGGCTTCCTCGGAGTATCGCCAAACCTGCGATGACATTGCCCTCACCCCCGCCGTGCAAGCCTATATTGATCAACATCACCTCTACCCATGTCCGGAAAACTCCAGAAAAACCTTAATCACCTCCTCGCAAAACCTGACCTAGCCGACTTTAAGGTGGGTGTCGATAACGTCATTTTTTCCGTGGATACCCACCAAAATCGGCTGCTGGTGCTTGTGGTGATGCGCCACCAAGATCCTTACATGGGCCGCTGGAGTTTGCCGGGAACCTTGGTGCGCCAGGGCGAATCCTTAGAAGATGCGGCCTATCGAGTCTTGGCGGAAAAAATTCGGGTCAACACTCTGTATTTAGAACAGCTCTATACCTTTGGTGGCCCCCATCGCGATCCTCGCGAAGACCCTACGGCCTACGATGTGCGCTATCTTTCGGTGAGCCACTTTGCCCTAGTGCGCTTTGAAGACGCTGAACTGATTGCCGATGGGGTGAGCGGCATTGCTTGGTATCCCCTCGCCCAGGTGCCCCAGCTTGCCTTCGACCACAATGAAATTTTGGCCTACGGCTATCGGCGGCTACGCAACAAGCTGGAATATAGCCCCATTGCCTTTGATGTACTGCCCGAACTGTTCACCTTAGGGGATCTCTATCAGTTATATGTCACTGTTTTAGGGGAAGGATTTTCCGATTACTCCAACTTCCGCACCCGCCTTTTAAAACTCGGTTTTTTGCAAGATACAGGCCAAAAAACCTCCCGTGGGGCCGGACGACCCGCCAGCCTTTATCGCTTTGATGCCGCCGCCTTTGAACCCCTAAAAGACAAACCTGTGGTGTTTATCTAAGGGAGGTAAACACTAACCTGTACGCCTTATCTTATCCCCTGAATGACATTCAGCATGGGGTATAGTCGTTTCGCATAAGCATGAGACAAGCTAGCCACTGAAAACCTCATTTAAGTAGGCTTTTCAGGTTCTCAAGCTTAGCTGGAGTAACTATAACGGTGTTTCCCCTGGCTTTTCAGGTACCCTAAGGCTGAAGGATTGAAAGCCTGGACGTGGTCAACAGCTATGGCAACACCATCAGACAAAGCATCATGAAAAATCGATCTCCCCGCAACCGCACTTTAGAACTAACGGATGCTGAACGTGGGGAATTGTCCCAGCGACTTCAGCAACTTCATCAGAAGGTTGAACCAGGTGTAATTCTCAATCAAATTATTTGGCAAGATCTGTTTGAGGCGATTGGCTATCTGCCTACTAAATTTGTTGACTTACTCATTGTTGATCCACCCTATAACCTGACCAAGGATTTTAACGGAACTGCTTTTAGACGGCAGGAGGATCGGGATTATACACGCTGGCTAGAAATCTGGATTAGCCAGGTCAAACGCCTATTAAAACCCACTGCTTCGGCTTACTTCTGTGCCGATTGGCTGACCTCTACCCTGCTTTATCCCATCCTTGCAAAACATTTTATTGTGCGAAATCGCATTACTTGGGAACGCGAGAAAGGTCGAGGGGCACAAAAAAACTGGAAGAATGCCAGCGAAGATATTTGGTTTTGCACCGTTTCAAATGATTACTTTTTTGATGTGGAAGCGGTTAAGTTAAAACGCCAGGTGATGGCCCCCTATCGCACCCAAGACGGCCAGCCCAAGGACTGGGAAGATGGCCCTAAGAAGTATCGCCTTACCCATCCCTCTAACCTCTGGACCGATCTTACAGTTCCCTTTTGGTCGATGCCGGAAAACACCGACCACCCCACCCAAAAACCCGAAAAACTGATTGCTAAACTTATTTTGGCCAGCTCTAAACTGGGTAATGTGGTGTTTGATCCCTTTTTGGGCAGTGGGACGACGGCGGTGGTGGCCAAAAAATTGGGGCGTCAATACGTCGGTATTGAGCAGAATTTAGACTACTGCTGCCTAGCCGAAAAACGATTAGCCATGGCCGACCAACACCCCACCATCCAGGGCTATGTCGATGGCGTCTTTTGGGAGCGCAATACCCGGACAGAATCTCCCTAAGAGACTCCATTCAGATTCTAGGTATCCATGGCGACGGCTCATAGGATCTACCTTTACTCATCCGTCTTTACGGGGGTCAGGTATTGGCTGTCGATTAAAAAGGATCCCCTATCAAAGCGGATGCCCCAGTAGCCGCCCGGACGTCGATCTAGCACCAGCCCTTCATCCCCTACGTGTAGCAGTTCTGGAGATCGCAGCATCGGCATGGGGTCGGCGGTTTTGAGGTAGGGCGGCAATGCCACCAACTGCACCCGATCTCCAACGGAAAACGTATTGGCCATAGCAACCTTCTCGAAACAAAATGCTAGACGACATCTTCTAGCTGATACCTTGGGGCAATCCATGCCTCCATAGCTTGAGTGTAGGGCAAGGTTGGGGATTACCCGTAGCCAGTTTGATGGAGAAAAGGCTAGGCTGACAATAGTCTGTGTAACCGCCTTTGCCAAAGGCTTTTCCGAGGCCAGCTATGACCTTAGACGACGCTGAATTGCAAGCCAAACTTCGCCGTATTGAAGCCGAATTGGGGGCAGCGCCCCCTACTTCTCGGTCTTCTGAGTCGGCAAACCGCACCCCAAGCGAACGATCTACACCCCCTACCACTGATGGATGGCTAGATCGGTGGAAGGCCAATGCGCTGCTGCCGTTTCAGTTGTTGGCGCTGCCCTGGGCGCAGGAAATTATTGACCAGGTGGTTTTTGGCGGGCAATGGAACTTACCTGTTCATCCGCGTACCTTGGCGGGCGTCCCCGGTATTTTTCTGTCGGCGATTTCCCACAGCGGCTTTGCCCATCTGATCGGCAACAGCATTGGGTTTGTCATCTTTAGCTGGCTAATTTTGGCCAAAAGTCGGCGCGACTATTGGATGGTGCTGTTGCTGGGCTGGCTGGGGGGTGGTGTGGCGTCCTGGCTGCTTGGCCCCAATAGTGTCCATGGCCTCAGCGGTGTGGTGTATACGCTGTTTGGCTACCTTCTGTTCATCGGCTGGCTAGAACGTCGCCTGGTGCCGCTGCTGATTTCGGTCTTTGTGCTGGTGAACTACAGCTACTTTATTTGGGGTATTTTCCCGACCCATCCCATGGTGGCCTGGTGGGGGCACTTATTTGGCTTTTTGATTGGCATCTTTGCCGCCTACGGCGTCTACCGCGAACCCCACGCTTCCTAGGGATTTGACAATACCTAAAACCCCGGTTTCTGGCTCGGCAGGCTGACCATAGGATCAGTGTAGCGACCTAGAAACCGGGGTTTTCTGTCAGGGGTTTTCTCTAACCTACAGCCCGTCCCAGAAGGTTCCTACATCAATTAGGGCTTCGTAGCGTTCCAGTTGCTCAAAGGAAAAGTCCACCATGGTGGGCACCAGCAGAGCGCGGGCCGGATTTTGGCGGCTGACAAACAACTGGCCATCCCGGTCGTACAAGAATAAGGACACATGCTCGTCGTCCTCAAATTCAGCCACTAGACCATACTCAAACCCAGGCCAGTCGGTGGGCTGCTGGGTCGCCCAGTCCTCAGGGCGGTAGGGTTGGGCGAGCTTAACCACATCTCCGGCGTTAATGGCGTACTCAGACACGATGGATCTCCTCTGGGCGTGATAGTTGAAGGGAGGGCAACAGGGGCGTGGGAGATGGGTAACCAAAGGGCGGCCAGGGGTCTGATAGGAGTCTGGGCCAATAGTATCCATCGATACTTTTCTGGTGCCGTTTAGCCAGCTTACCGTAATCTTGCTGGGGATGGAATTTTTCTGTATTCAAAAACACGGTTTTTAAGAAAATCTTCCGTTCACCAGGGAATTGGGGAGGTCTTGCCGCCAATCTTGCGCCAGATCCAGTATTCGATCCTAATATTCATAACTAAGGAGCGGGTGCATCCCGGCATAGCAAGGTATTTCACGAGGATTGACCATGGGTACCTGGGTTAAGGAAACCGATGAAGCCATCTATCTCATGCAGGGCAATCAATGGATTTCCCGCATTCAGAAAAAACCGTCCTCCAACAACCCTAGGGAGCAGGTGCTCAATATCGAGGGAATGCGCCAGTGGTTTCTGAGGGCTGATGCTCCCCTGGCGATGACGGTGGCGGTGGGGGCAGATGGCACAGAGCCAGATCGTATCGGTAGTGCTAGTACCGGGGACACGGTTCCGGGGGAGAAACCCGGGGGAGAGACCGATCCCGATGACGCGCCCGCTGGAGAGGATCGTCCTAGCCTGGGGGCTAAGCTGCGGGTGAAAAAGACGACCTACGCTAGGCGACAGCCCCAGCCCGCCGAGCAACTGGCCGAAGCCGATAAGGTGCTAATAACTCAGGGGAGTGTGCTGGATCTTCAATATTATGTAGACCTTGGCAATAACCAATGGCAGATCGAACTGCGGGAGCCGACCCTCGGTAGCCAGCCCCAAACCACCTGGTGGGTATCGGCGGTTGATGTGGAAATGATTACCGATATCACCCTGACGGTGGTACGCAATACGCTGTTCAAACAGGAACCTAAGGATTCCTCCCAACTGCCGCAGACCAGTGTCGTTCCGGTTCAGCAGGGCACACGCTTTCACCTGATTAATAACAAGCCCGCCGCTGGCGACCACGGGGAAATTGAGCTGGCCGAGGCGCTATCGGATCAGGAAACGCGGCGTCAGTGGTTTGTCTATAAACCGGACGTAAAAATTGAGGGCCGACGGGAACTATTGCGGGTGAAGGGGGATACGGTTTTCAAAACCCAGCCCGTGCAGTCTAGTCAGCTTGCTAGCGACGACAAGGTGTTGGTGAAAAAGGGCACCGTGTTTCTGCTCAATTCCTACGCCCAGCCCGCCGACAACCATGTGCGGCTGGCCCTCCAGGGGGCGTTTCTGGGGCCAAAGAACCTCACCACCTGGTATGCCTACGTCCCAGACATCGAAATTGAAGGCAACAGCATCGGCAATAACCCCAATGATCGCGGCATCGCCGATCCGGCTAGGGCAGCGGCCATGCCTGTGGATCGGGGCATTCGCATCCAGCTACCGGGGTTCAAAGGCACCTACTATTCCAACGACCCCATCTATCCCGTCAACCAGTATGGCCAACGGGGCAATTTCACCTGGGGCGAGGCACTGCACGTGAATCGGGCCACGGGCCACTACCGCAAACCCGCCAACGCCAGGGTGGTGCAGGGCATCCTCAAAGTAGCGCGGGCGATGGAGGAGATTCGCCGCATGTATGGGGATCGACCCATTCGCATCAACTCCTGGTACCGTGATCCGGCCACCAATGCCGCCGTGGGAGGTGCCCGTTTTTCCCGCCACCTGTCCGGCGATGCGGTGGACTTCGTGATTTCTGGGGTCAGTTGCTTTAACGTCTATGCCCGCCTCAATCCTTGGTGGGGCAATCGGGGCGGCTTAGCCAGCTCCTCGGTGTTCACCCACATTGATGTACGGGGCTATCGGGCTAGGTGGGATTACGGCTACTGAGGGGCTTGCTGGATTGATTCAATACAAAGAGAAGATAATTTGTTCGGAGGGATTCTCCCCAATACCTAAAGAATGGGGGTAGAATTTAGCTTGGTTTTTTAAGCGTTGAAACAATTTCTACCATGGCGGATTCCGGTGCTTCCCTGACTAGCGAAAATTCTGAACTATTGCCCCGTCAAGAAAGGGTAGAAACGCTGCGTAATGCCCTAGAAACCCTGCAAATTGCCGACGAAATTGCCAAGCAGGGCTACCTGATCACCAGTTCCGAACTGGCGGACTTGATGGATGTGAACGCCAGCGCCGTCACCAGCCGGGGCGAACTGTGGCATTGGCGCAATTGGTCTGTCTCCCGCGTGCGCCGCGAAGGCAACCAAATTCTCTGGCAAATCGAGCGTATCGATTAACCGCTTGTGATTGCTTTCCATGGAATGGGCCGGGGTTTCCTGTGCCCATTTTTTAAGTGCGCCTAGCGATAGTGAGGCCGAGGCCGTCCTAGGATCTGCCGATAGGTGGGTTGTATGGCCGACCGCCGCCCTTTCTGCTAACCCAACCTGTGAGCTTACAGTCCTCCCACAAAGCGGCCTGGGCTGAGTTTCTGTTCGGGGTCAAACTGGGTTTTGATGGCCTTCATCAGGGCGATGGCTGGGCCAACGTCGCCCCAAACATCGCAGGCTTGCTTGAGATCGGGGGACGCTTCCAGCAGCACCAGGTAGCCCTGGGATTCCGTACAAATCGAACGCAGCTTTTGCAGCAGGTCGGGGGTAGCGGTTTCTGCATTCAGGCATACCGTACCGATGCCGCTGCTGGCGTGGAGGCGGGTGAGGGGGCTGGGAGAAATCTTCTGGAGTTGGGCCAACAGGTCGCAGGCGGCGGTGGGCAGCAGGCCAACCTTGGCTTTCACGGTGGCGGATACGATAGTCTCCGGGGGGAAGAGGTGGTGATTCGCCTGACCCCAGAACGCTTGATCCTCGGTTTCCGCCAATTCTTGGATTTCTAGTCCGGCGGGAATAATTTGGCGCAGGACGGTCAACTGTTCTTCCACCCCAGGGGCAATGGACTGGAACCTGGCCGCTAGGGTGAAGGCTTCTGGGCTACCCAAGGCAGCGGCGAGGGCAGGGGAGAGCAGATCCAGGGCCACGGGGGTCAGCGATGAACGACGCACGGCGGCGGTGAGGGCCTGGATTTCGGCAATATTCCCGGAAATCACCAGGGTTTTCGAGGTTTCCTGCACTGGAAACAGGCGGAAGGTGAGTTGGGAAATCACGCCCAAGCTGCCGTAGGACCCTGTGAACAGCTTCATCAGGTCATATCCGGCCACGTTTTTTACCACGCGGCCCCCGGCCTTGGCGATTTGGCCGTCGTAGCGCACCAAGGAAAGGCCAATCAGCATATCCCGTACGCCGCCGTAGCGCTGCCGCAGAGAACCCGCATCCCCCGTGGCCACCATGCCGCCCAGGGTGGCCCGGTGTGGATAGGCCGGATCCAGTGCGAGGAACTGGTTAACGGCGGCGAGTTTGGGGGCCAATTCCGCCAAAGTCACCCCTGCCTGGGCGGTGAGGGTCATATCTCCCACGGCATGGTCAATAATCTGGTTGAGGCGGGCGGTGCTAATCACCAGGTCAATGCCTTGGGCCAACCCGCCCCAGGTGAGCTTGCTGCCACTGCCACAGGGCAACACTCGCCATTGGTTTTGGTGGGCACAGGCCATCACCTCCGCCAGTTGTGCTTCGCTGGTGGGGTACACCACGGCTTGGGGCAGGGTGCGATCCGCCACCGTCACCTGGGTTAGGGATGTCCCCAACTCAGCGGCGATTTGGTCTTGAGGGACAACGGATTCCGCCCCAAGCAGGGCGGTGAGGGTGCTAACGAGGTCGGCCATGGGCGCTAGTCGATGCTGATGGGGGTGGGGCCGCTGGCGCTGGAGGCCGAGGGGGGCGGTACGTCGGTGCGGGGGGTGCGGAACTCGCTGTAGAGCCGATCTCGCCAGTCGAAGAAGGCTTGGTATTCCGGCACATCGGCCAAACCGGGTACGCCCTTGCCGCAAATGCCCTCCGGCAGATCGACGTACTGACGGTCGGGGAATTTGAGGTACATGGTAGCGGAGGCCACGGCGAAATCCGCCAGGGTGGGCTGGTTGCCCAGTAGGTAGGGGCTGTTTTCCAGCATCAGACACAGCGCCTCTAGGTCGTGCTTGAGGGCGGTGGCGGCAACCTTAATATCATCTGGCCCAAAGCCAACCCCGGTGCCGACGAGGTTCAGAATGTCCCCCGGTAGGGCACCCACCAGGTTCCGCAGCAGGTCAGGGGTGGCGGTGGGTAATAATGCGGTGCGGAAGTTGGGGTGCTGCTTAAAGGCTCCGATCATCACCTTGCGGGCGTTGGGCACAATCGCCTCGTCGGCCCAGCTTTCCATGGCGAGGCACAGCCCCCGCTGCTTCGGATCGGTGGGCAGAATGGGGCGGTCGGGGTAGGTGCGCTCTAGGTGCAGGGCAATGGCGGTGGAATCGGGAATGATCTGGTCGCCATCCTTGAGTACGGGCACCTGGCGCTGGCCCGACATTTGGAAAATTTCAACCTGGCCCACGCCGGGGGTGACTTCTACCTTTTGGTAGGGCAGTTGCTTGTAATCGAGGATGAGACGAACTTTCTCCGCGTAGGTGGAGGCTTCAAACTGGTACAGCGCTAGCATGGTTGTCCTCTTAGCAGCCTTGGATATCGGGGATCAGTTCTGACCCGGTATCACTGTATCGCTATTTGCGGGGTCTGCACAGGCAGAGGTGGCTGGCGGTTGGGTGACCACGGTGACCGACCCAAACCCAGCGGTGGATAACAGTTGGCCCACGGTGATCTCGGCGCGGCGGTTGGCTTCATCTAGCAAGCCCGTGGTACAGGCGGCGGCTTCGATTTTCTGTAGCGCTTCCTGCTGGGCCAGGGTTTGCAGTTGGGGGGCATTATCTGGCCCTAGGCCCAGCCAGCCCCGGTCATAGTCGTAGACGGTGGATTTGCTCACATCCAGCTTGCTGTCTAACACCTGCGGCGGCGGCAGGGTCACGCGAATGGCGGATTCGCCCTCAATCTGCACGTTATCCACGGTAATTTGCGACAGATCCACCCCAGCCCGCACCTCCCCATAGGCCAGGTAGAGCAGGTTGGTAGAGCCGATCACATAGCCCGCCAGGGTTCGATCACTCTGGGCCGGGACGACCGCCTCCATGGCAAAAATCGCCGTGGTCAGTTCGCTGGCCCCTCGAAGTTGCTGCACCACCACGGTACGCACATCCACCTCCGGCTCCGTCACCGCCGGAATAAACAGCGTGGGAACGGCCTGCAAAAACTGTTGCCCCGTCCGCAAAACCCCAATTCCCAGCACCAGACCCACCGCTACGGTGCCGCCGATCACCATTTGCCCCAGGGGCCACAGCCAACGCCAGGGTTTCATTTTCGGCCTCGGTTGATGCGGGGACTCAAGGTTGTAGGCGGGAACAGCGTCAGGGGAATCCAGCCCAACCCCAGAATTGACATCAAAAGATCCATGCCCTGACCAATCGGATTCACTCGTCCAACCGGAGCCATAGATGCTTCCTCCTGCCCCGTCGCCTGGTTCATGATTAGAAGATCCTTGAAGTCTGGACGGTTCCCTCTCCGCTGATGGCAGGATGGCCATGGCTGACAAACGGCGATCTACGGCATCGGAATCGGCAGGAACATGGCCCATAGCTAACCTCAAGGGGCGAACGTGAATGGTAAACGTGACGATACGAGGCTAGCAAATTCCCCTCCTCGTCGGGGGAAGGGCTGTGCAACTTTGATTGGGCAACTTTAGATACCAAGGTCATCGCAGCCATACGCTAGGCGACCGGGGAAATCCTGGGTATAAGTTCCACGATCATGAATATGACTCCGTCAGAAATAGAGAAACAGGTCGGAACAGAGGGAGGTGGAATGGATTACGGTCAGGAGATCTCGTCGTCAGGATCCTAGGTCAATATCCTAGGTCAAGCGTCCCAATGCCCCTAGGGGCAACCCAACATCAGGCTAGATCAAAGTTTGTGAAACAGAGATCAAATTGTAAGCTAGACTACTGAACTGTCCTAGAGGCTTTCTTAACCTAAGGAGCCGATCACCTGCCTGGGGATCGGGGAAAATGACATAAAACCCTACATAAATACCGCAGTTTTCCACAGGCACATCTTTTGTTAAGATGATTTAACTTTTTCTGGAAGCCCTTCTGTTCAGCAGGTTACGAGGGGCTAAGGATCCTAGATACCCATATTCCACACACTTATCCACAGCTTTGCCCAGGGCTGTGGATAACTTGTCCTCAGGAATGAATTTGTGCCAAGGAAGTTAACGAAAGGCTAAGTTTGGCCTCTTCCGATAGGCCGCCTATTCTTTATAGAAGTCCGTTTTAAGGAGATTGCGTTGCCCTATGGCTGTATCCATGCGTCAAAAAACCGTCCTCATCACCGGAGCCAGTAGCGGCATTGGGGCCGCCTGTGCGCGGTTGTTGGCTAAGGATGGGGCACGGCTGATCTTAGCGGCTCGTCGTACCGAAAAAATTCAGACCCTCGCCTCAGAATTGCAGGCCCAGTACGGCATCGAAGTATGGCCCCTGCCCCTGGATGTGTGTGATGCCCAGGCGGTGCAGGCGGCGATTGACGGCCTACCGACGGAATGGCAGGCCATTGATGTGCTAATCAATAATGCGGGCCTGAGTCGAGGGATGGATAAACAGTACGAAGCCCCCCTGCAAGACTGGGAGGAAATGATCGACACCAACGTCAAAGGCTTGCTTTATATGAGCCGCGCCGTGGTGCCGGGGATGGTGGCACGGGGCCAGGGCCATGTGGTGAATGTGGGATCTATTGCTGGACGACAGACCTATCCGGGCGGTAGCGTGTATTGTGCCACCAAGGCGGCGGTGAAGGCGCTTTCGGAAGGGCTAAAACTCGACCTGCTGGGTACCGCCGTCCGGGTCACCAACATTGAACCGGGGTTTGTGGAAACGGAATTTAGCGATGTGCGCTTCCATGGCGACACCGAACGGGCCAAGCAGGTCTACAAGGGCATGGTTCCCCTCACCGGAGAGGACATTGCCGACAGCATCGTCTTTGCCATCACCCGCCCGCCCCACATCAACATCAGCGAAATTTTTCTCATGCCCACCGACCAATCCTCGGTGTTCCACGTTCACCGCCGCCTAGAATAGCCCTGAATCCCTCAACCTATCGACCCATGGCTAAGGCTCAACCCTCTACCCATCCTCCCCGCATTCTGTTTCTGTATGGATCCCTGCGAGAGCGATCCTACAGCCGTCTGCTGGCTGAAGAAGCGGCCCGGATTATCGAAGACTTTGGGGCCGAGGTGAAATTCTTTGATCCCCGTGGCTTACCCCTCTACGGTGCCGAGCCCGACACTCACCCCAAGGTGCAGGAACTGCGGGAACTCTCCCAATGGTCGGAGGGGCAGGTGTGGTCTAGCCCAGAACTACACGGCAACATCTCTGGGCTAATGAAAACCCAAATCGACTGGATTCCCCTCTCCATCGGAGCCGTTCGCCCCACCCAGGGCCGCACCCTGGCGGTGATGCAGGTATCGGGCGGTTCCCAGTCCTTTAATGCGGTCAACACGATGCGAATCCTGGGCCGCTGGATGCGGATGTTCACCATTCCTAACCAGTCCTCGGTGCCCAAGGCCTATCAGGAATTCCACGAAGACGGCACCATGAAGGACTCCGCCTACCGCGACCGGGTGGTGGATGTGATGGAAGAACTCTACCGCTTTACCCTACTGCTGCGGGACCAGGTGGACGAACTCACCGACCGCTACAGCGAGCGCAAGGCCGCCGCTGCCAAGGAAGTCGAACAAACGGCTCAAAAAGCCATTCAGTAACTTCTGTTCGGGATCAGAAAAGTTTCTGTCAAAGCAGGTTTGCTTTCCCCGCCTGGGAGGGGTACTGGAGACACGGCTATTTCCTTCTTTAGCAAATGGTTGACAACCATTCGGCTGCTGTCAGGTGGGTATCGACAGTCGCCAGTTGGAAGCCATAACGCAGAGCTGTTGCTGCAATAAAACGATCGGCTGGATCTTGATGGGGCAAGTCGATTTGGCGGCTTAAGATAGCGATTTCGCCGGTTAACGGAGCTTCAAGAATTTGCAATGCATCCAGAGACTTCTCGATCCACGCGGCAGGGTCATCTGACAGTGCAATTTTTCCCTTTTCATCCAGAAGCATGACCTCCCACAGGCTGATGGGACTAACCCACAATTCTGTATCCGTTTGAGGAATGAGAGATCTGAGAGTATCCGAAAGCTGGTCATCGCCCAGTGTGTACCAGAGCCAGATATGGGTATCGAGCAGGAGTTTCACTGAAAGGCTTCCCAATCACTTTCAGGTATGACTGGGGACACAACATCACCAAGAATGGTGCCGGTGTCTTTCATAAAACCAAAGGCTGGACGTTGGGGCTGCTCTACTGAGGTGTAGGGGCCTGAATAATGGCGCACTGTGCCACGAGAAAGATGTTCATCGGCACTATTGGATGCGTCTGTTAACGGTTGGGCGGGCATTGGATAGATTGAATAGCGCTGGCCTGCCGGGGTCTGGGCTGCCGTGCTGGTGCTAAGTTCAACTTTTAAGGATTGTAGGATCACCTCAATCATGGCAATGCGATCTTCAAGAGAGGCGGCTTGCATTTTTTGAAGAATTTCAGCGTCGATCATGACGTTATTTCGAGGGATGAACGACCTTAACTCAGGCGGTGGCACAGGCTCAATACAAGACCCACTGTAGGATGAGTTCGCCAAGCGTCATCCATTCGGGGAAGCCTTTTCATGGGTTACGGCGGAGCCTAACCACATCCTACACAAGGTTCCACCGACCGACTTAACCTCAGAGGGCGTTTGAAAAGGGTTGCCTCAGGTGCGATTGGTCGCTAGATCGGTGCAAATTTACGGGATTTTTGACGCCTGAGGCTGACCTCATCGGTATAACTTGGGACAAGCTTCGGCTTTTCAAATGTCCTCTCAGGTCGAGATCAGAAACGTCTCTGTCAAATCAGGTTTGCTTGCCCTCCTGGGAGGACGCTATCCCAAACTCAGGTTCCAAGAGGCAGGCATCCTCTCGAATCCGCCTTCTATCCCCCGCGTCTTAACCCACCAAAACCTAGAGGTGGGCTTGGCCTTGGGATGG
Source organism: Spirulina sp. (assembly GCA_044070495.1). Classification (GTDB taxonomy): domain Bacteria; phylum Cyanobacteriota; class Cyanobacteriia; order Phormidesmidales; family Phormidesmidaceae; genus Nodosilinea. Next base: position 17,570 of record JBIPSI010000027.1, read on the forward strand.
GTTTTGTTGAGGCTTACCCCCCCACCGCGCCGTAGACAATCCCCGACAGCGTGGCCATCACCACCACCAGGGCCACGAAGACCACGGTTTTCTTCGTGCCCATAATGCTGCGGATCACCAGCATGTTTGGCAACGATAGGGCGGGGCCAGCTAACAACAGCGCCAGGGCGGGGCCTTGGCCCATACCGTTGCCAATCAACCCTTGCAGAATTGGCACTTCGGTGAGGGTGGCGAAGTACATGAAGGCCCCGGCGAGGGCGGCGAAGAAGTTGGAAAACAGAGAATTGCCCCCCACCGCCCAGGTAATCCACTGGGAGGGGATCAGCGCCTCTTGGCCGGGGCGACCGAGCAATGCCCCCGCCACCAGCACGCCAAAGAACAGCAGCGGCAGAATTTGCTTGGCGTAGTCCCAGGAGGACTGGAACCACTCGCCTGCTTCGTCCTTATCCGTACTGGTGAGCCAGGAGAGGCCGATCACCGCTGCCCCAAAGGCCACCATGGGCTGGGCCACAAACTGGAAGGCCAGCACCGTGGTCACCCCCGCCACCAGGGCTACTTTGCCGGGGTTCAGGTTCAGCCAGCGAATTAGCATCACCGCCAAGGCTACCCCCAAGGCTCCGGTGATCCACCACTTGGCAGCGTAGATCGCCGCCCAGGGGCCAACGGTTGACGCTGGGGCCGCCCAGTTGGCAAACACTAGAATGCCCACCATCACCCCAAAGAACAGGGCATTTTGCCACAGGGGGCGAGCGACTTCCGGCTCCGACAACCCGGCCTGGGCTTCGATTTTTTCCAGTTCTTCCTGCCGGAAAATGAAGGCCATCAGCAGGCCAATCACCACGCTAAAAACAATTGCCCCCACCGCCCGCGCAAGGCCCAGCTTTAGCCCCAGCACCCGCGCCGTCAGGATAATCGCCAGCACGTTGATGGCGGGGCCAGAGTAGAGAAACGCCGTGGCAGGGCCGAGGCCAGCCCCCATGCGGTAAATGCCCGCAAACAGGGGCAGCACCGTGCAGGAACACACCGCCAAAATCGTGCCCGACACCGAGGCCACACTGTAGGCCAAAACCTTGTTGGCGTGGGCCCCCAGGTATTTCATCACCGCATCCTGGGAGATGAACACCGCAATGGCCCCGGCAATGAAGAAGGCCGGAATCAAACACAGCAGCACATGCTCCTGGGCATACCAGCGCACCAAGTGAAGCGACTCAAACACCGCATTACGCAAGCGTTCTGAGTTCTGAATCGCCTCCACGGGCAGGTAAAAACAGGCCAGGAACCCCGCCAAAATCCACAGCAGCGGCTTCCATTCCGATTTCCAAAAATGCATAGACAACCTTCCTCCCCAAGCTGGCTGGGGATCCTGTGGTGTAAACAATGGGTGAGTCAGGAAAGATCCCAGGGTTCTGTCTGGGGCTGTATTAGCTATCGCTGGTTAGATCAAGAACCCTGGGATCTGATTGCCCTATCTGGGCAGTAGGGCGGCGATGGCGGCGGGTTCTAGGAGTTTGCCCTGGCTGAGGACTTGGCCGTTCACCACTAGGGCCGGGGTTTTCATCACGCCGCGCTTGACGATTTCCATGGTGTCGGTAATGTGGGACACCTCGGCCTCTAGCTGCCGATTGTCAATGGCCATCTTGGCGTTGGCCTCTAGTTGGTGGCACTTCTTGCAGCCTGTGCCTAGAATTTCAACCTTTAGGGTAGTCATGGCCGTTACCATTCCTTCAATGGAGTGAAATAGAAATAAATGGGGTGAAATCTGGGTTCAGTGGAAAAGGATCCGTGGGCAATCAGTCCCTGGACTCTAGGGATGCCGCCGCCGTCAGCGAATGGGCTTGAAACACCACACACTGCTTCCCCTCGTCAGGTTGGGCCGCGCCTCGCTGACACTGTTCCAACAGGGGACGGAGTTGGGCCTTCAGGGCTTGCAGGTTGCGGATGGTTTCGTCGATCTGCGCCATTTTCCTCAGCAGCCGATCCTGCACCTCCCGGCAAGACAGGCGTTGGCCATCCTGGAGGGCCAGCAGTTCCTTAATGTCATCCAGGCTTAGCCCTAGGGTTTTGGCCTGGGTGATGAAGGTGAGCCGATCCAGATCCGTCTGGTCGTAGAGCCGATAGCCTGCCGCCGTGCGCTGGGGGCTGGGCATGAGACCAATGCGCTCATAGAAATAGAGGGTCTGGGGGTTCAGCCCTAGGCGACGGGAGACTTCACCAACCTGAAACATGGAGCGACCTCGCAGTGGCCTGACACGGGATTCCACCCCCAAAGCCTACCCCTTATACCCACGTATAAGGTCAAGGGTTTAGGGTAAATATTGCAGAATCCGCCCCATCGTTTGCCCCAGTTCCGCAGGTTACGTTAAATTAAGTAAAGATTTCGTCTCATACTTTTTACTTTAGACGGTAGTTTGGCAACTTCCTTGGCAACGATTCCTTGCTTCCCAGGCATGATGGACATATCTGTTAACCCCGCGAATCGGGAACTTGGAGCCGGGGCTTGGTAGCTGCCTAACGCTGCTTTAGTCAACGCCGATAAATCTGTGCAAGTCGTGAATAGAGGCCATTGGTTATGAAATTTTCTTGGCGAGTTGTCCTACTCTGGACCCTGCCGCTTTTGGTTGTAGGGTTCTTTCTGTGGCAAGGGGCCTTTGCTGGCGCTCCTGCCGATATGGGTCGCAACGCGGCCAGCACCCGCATGACCTATGGCCGCTTTCTAGACTATCTGGATGCTGGACGGGTGACAGCGGTGGATCTCTACGACGGGGGCCGCACCGCTATTATCGAAGCGGTGGATCCTGAGCTAGACAATCGCCTACAGCGCTGGCGGGTGGATCTCCCCGGCAACTCCCCTGAATTGGTCAGTCGTCTGCGGGAGTCCAACATCAGCCTAGATTCCCACCCCCCCCGCAACGATGGGGCGTTGGTGGGTGCCCTGGGCAATCTGCTATTCCCCCTGCTATTGATTGGTGGATTGTTCTTTTTGTTCCGTCGCTCCGGTGGTGGTGCGGGTGGCCCTGGCCAAGCCATGAGCTTTGGTAAGTCTAAGGCCCGCTTCATGATGGAAGCCAAGACCGGGGTGATGTTCGATGACGTGGCCGGGATTGACGAAGCCAAGGAAGAATTGCAAGAAGTCGTCACCTTCCTGAAAAAGCCTGAGCGCTTCACCGCCATCGGTGCCCGCATTCCCAAGGGCGTGCTGCTGGTTGGCCCTCCCGGAACCGGAAAAACCCTGCTGGCTAAGGCTATCGCTGGGGAAGCTGGGGTGCCCTTCTTCTCCATCTCCGGTTCTGAGTTTGTGGAAATGTTCGTCGGGGTAGGGGCCTCCCGCGTCCGCGACCTGTTCAAAAAAGCTAAGGACAACGCCCCCTGCATCATCTTTATTGATGAAATTGATGCCGTGGGTCGTCAGCGGGGCGCAGGCATCGGCGGCGGCAACGACGAGCGGGAACAAACCCTCAACCAATTGCTGACCGAAATGGACGGCTTTGAGGGCAACACTGGGATTATTATTATCGCCGCCACCAACCGCGTCGATGTGCTAGATTCCGCCCTGCTGCGTCCCGGTCGCTTCGACCGTCAGGTGATGGTGGATCCCCCGGATATCAAAGGTCGGGTGGAAATTCTGGAAGTCCACGCCCGCAACAAAAAGCTGGCCGAGGAAATCTCCCTGGAGGCCATCGCCCGCCGCACCCCTGGCTTTACTGGGGCCGATCTGGCGAACCTGCTCAACGAAGCCGCCATCCTCACCGCCCGCCGCCGCAAAGAAGCCATGACCATGGCCGAGGTGGATGACGCCGTAGACCGGGTGATTGCCGGAATGGAAGGCACCCCCCTGGTAGATAGCAAGAGCAAGCGCCTGATTGCTTATCACGAAGTGGGCCATGCCATCGTGGGTACGCTGGTCAAAGATCACGACCCCGTGCAGAAAGTCACCCTAATTCCTCGCGGACAGGCCCAGGGTCTCACCTGGTTTACCCCCAGCGAAGATCAAATGCTGATCTCCCGCGCCCAAATCCTGGCCCGCATCACCGGAGCCTTGGGGGGGCGTGCCGCTGAGGATGTGATTTTTGGCGATGCCGAAGTGACCACCGGAGCCGGAAACGACCTCCAGCAGGTGTCTAACATGGCCCGTCAGATGGTCACCCGCTTCGGGATGTCCGACCTGGGGCCGCTGTCCTTGGAAAGCTCCCAGGGCGAAGTGTTCCTCGGTCGTGATTGGCTTTCCCGCTCGGAATACTCCGAGGAAGTGTCCTCCCGCATTGACGCCCAGGTGCGTGTCATCGTAGACCAGTGCTATGAAGACGCCAAACGCATCATGCGCGACAACCGAGCGCTGATCGACCGCCTAGTGGATCTGCTGGTGGAACGGGAAACCATCGATGGCGACGAATTCCGCCAAATCGTCTCGGAATACACCGTCGTTCCTGACAAGCAGCAGTTTGTGCCCCAACTGTAGGGTATCTAGGCTGACTCGGTAAGGCATACCCAGTAAGGCCGATTAATCACTAGAAAGGCTCGTCTACCCAGGCGGGCCTTTTCTATGAAGGCTTTTTAGCATTGTGTCAGGCAGATAGCCTTCAGCCTCTTATCGGAAAGGATGGTTATGGGCCATCGGTAGGAGCGAGGAGTTCTCGTCCCTACCGACGGCTGTACGGGTTAGGAATCGTGTGTATGAAGTTCAGAATTGCCTCAAAGAGCGACTTCCATTGCAGTTCATGGGATCACGATGTGGTGGGCCGCAGCATCTCTAACAAGCCTTCATATATAAAGAAATGTTAACAGCCACTTAAGCTTTCCTATACTTTTGTTGCGCCACGTTGAGAAATCCCCGGCACCTAGACCAAGCTAAGGATAGTTATTTTCCCTGAGAAAGCCATGTTCTCCCAACTCTCCCTAGCGCCTCGGTACCGCCTGGATGATGAGTCTGCCTGGTTGCAAGGCATTGATCCCTTGCGGCGCTACTGGGTGATGGTGAATGGCGAAGAAACCCTGGTGCGTCGGCTTCCTGGCCTCAGTACCCAGAACTTTGACAACTTCAAGCAGGCCATTCGCGGCTTTCGGTCGTTGGATATTGGCCAAGAACTGACTTTGCCCGCCGAACTGGGCGAACAGTTGACCATCTTTTGCGTTGCGGAAAACACTTACGCCGTCGCCGATCATTCCTCTGCCCCGGTATGGCACCTGTTTGATCGAGAATCCCTCGAATCGCTTCTGATGACGGCCCATCCCGACTGGCAATGTGCGTCCCAACATTTGCTTCTAGGGCAATCTGTTCTTACCGCCGCCTGGGGGCAACCTGTCGCGGCCAAAGCTGCCTAAGCCTCTAAATCTTAAGATTCCAGGATTATCCCACGATCCCAGGGTTCTACTGGGCCTTAGCCTAGGGCTATTGCACTGGCGTAAGCGACTATCGACCGGGAACGCAACCAACTCGCCGCGTTCTACTGGGCCTTAGCCTAGGGCTATTGCACTGGCCCAAGAACCCTGGGACTAACTACGTATAAGCAACCTATCCCCGGTTAAATTGCAGTAACTCTTGCAGAGAGGCCAGCAGTTTAATTTCGGTGCGTTGAATGTGGTCGGCGGTGGAAATGTCAAAAATCCATTGCACATTCACGGTAAAGAGGGGTGTTTTGACGCGACCCTTCACTGTCACTTGGCGACCACTATCAATGGGTTGCGTGTGGCTTTCTTTCGGGATTGCCCGCATTCCAGCCGCTTCCTGGGCTAGGTAGGTGGCAATGGCGGGTGGCCCCACAATGGCTTCCTCGAAGGGTGGGCATAGGCAACCTTCATCGCTGAATAGCGTGGCCACAGCGGCGTAGTTGCCCTGGTTGAAATGCTGGAAATAGCGCTCCGTAACCGGGTCTAGGGTGGGGGTAGTTTGGGAAAGGGTTTGAACCATGGGGAGTAGGGGGTTGGGGGATGAACTGAGACAGGGTGTAGGGTGGGAAGGTGCAAGGTGGGGGGGGTGAAGGTGGGAGGGGTGAAGGGGGGAGGGGTGAAGGTGGGAGGGGTGAAGGTGGGAAGGTTGAAGGTGGGGGGGGTGAAGGTGGGAGGGGTGAAGGTGCTCTGTATTGCCTAGATATGAAAAAGGGATGGCTACCCTGTTGGAGGCCGTGGGGCGCTCTCGGATAACCATCCCAATGTCACAATTTAGCCATCATAGGCTAGGAAACTAGGCCAGAGGATCGACGCCCATGGTGACGACGGACTGGCGCATGATGGTGATTTGCTGGTTGAAGTCGAGCTTGGAGATTTGGCCAAAGACGGTTTGACCGTCGGCCCCTAGCTTGTAGGTGATGGGAACAGGAACGACGGTTCCGGCACGCATTTCTTCCGCCAGTTGGAACCAGAAGGCCAGCTTGGTGTTGTTGGTCAACACGCCGTAGGCACGGGTGAGGGGGGTGCTGGTGCGGTTCACCAGGTCACGCATGAACTGGAGTTGTTCGTTGTGGGACAGCGCCTTCACTTGGGCGAGTAGTCCCTCAGCAAACTGAAGACGGGCAGCCCCAGGAGCGGCGGGCGTAATCGAACGGCCCATGTTGTCGTACAGAACCCAGAGCAGGCCGAGTTGCTCATCGGTGGTCAAGCCTTTGAAGGCAGAAATCGCGTTCGATACCGGAGCGGCCAAGCCAGCGGAAACGGTAGCAGGAGCGTTGAGTGTGTAGGTCATGGGGACCTCCATGTAATGAGTGGTGAGCCTTCACAAGTACTAAAGTAACAAAATATTACGTTTCGTGTAACGAATAATCATTCACAAAGCTTATGTGCATGGTGGGGTTGACTCAATGTATCAATTCTGTCGAATGGCTCTGTTCCTTTGTGGGTAAAGCTTTCGGCTGTTTGCAGAACCCAGGGCTTGATGAGTATTATTGCTTATTTCGACGAAATTCTCTGGGGTAAAGGAATGGGGTAGCATGGCACAGGGCCGGTTGCTGTCTTTCCCCGGCTGCTGTTTTTCCCGGCCATACATCGGATAAATCTATGTTGACCTCCTCCGACGGACTCTCTTTGGCAAATCAGTATGGGGATCGCGCCATTGCCCAAACCCGCGAAGCCCCGCTGGAAAAATGGCCTAGCCCCAGCCAAAACCGCTATACCATCCACCTAGAACACCCGGAATTCACGGCCCTCTGCCCTCGCTCAGGCTATCCCGACTTTGGCACCATTGTGGTGGACTACTGCCCCGGCGAATGGGTGGTGGAACTGAAGGCTTTTAAGCTGTTCATCAATGCCTTCCGTAACGAGCGCATTAGCCACGAGGCCGTCACCAACGCCATCCTCGACCGTCTCTGGGAGGAACTAGCGCCCCAGGGCATTCGCGTGATTGGGGATTTCACCCGTCGCGGCGGCGTCAAAACGGTGATTACCGTCAAAAAAGGGGACTGCGGCGACTTCGATCCCTACCAGGCCAATCCCCTTTAATTTCCAAATCACAGCACCAGACAGGATCCTACGGATGTTTGGGGCAGAGGCCGAATTCTTGCAGGGCGGGCAGAAAATTGTGGTTTTCGTGGCTGGGGCGGCTGAGCTTAATCAGCGCAAACCGCTGTAGGGGGCTAAGTTGCTGCCACTGTGGCAAGGTCAAAGGACAATCTACCTCCTCAGACCGCTGCTGAACGGTTGGGGGGATGGTGCCTGCCTGCATCCAGGGAGGATTGGGATCCACATCCAGGGTTTTGAGGGGGCCGTTGTGGTGCTGGACGATCAGGGTCGCTAGCCTGTCTCGGTAAGTGGTGATGGTGTCTGGCGAATCGCAGGGCTGCTCTATAAGCTGCTGCCGTTCCGCCCGGTCAAACTGATTCCACTGGGCTAAGGAAAGCTTGATGCCGCAGGTATCTAACTTCATCCGCACCCCCATGGGCACGCAGTGCAAGGTATCGGCGAAGTCTAATTCAAACTGAAAGAGCGTGTGGTCAGTCATGGGTCGCCCACCTTGGGGAACGATTGCGGCTATGGGGATCTCATCACTGGATCGGTAACGCAGGGGATTGAGGTACCTGAGATCTGCGGTTGTCTCCCTTCCCCATGGCCTAGCGGGCCTGCACCTGGAGTTGATAATACTGGCCATTGTGGGTGACCAGCAGAGGATCGGTGGAATGATTGGGTTGGACGGGGGTGGGGCGAGGATTAGCGGCGGGGGGCGGCACTGGGGTCAAAATAATGCGATCCACCTGGGCACCCCTGGGCAGGGTGAAGACTTGGGCGAGACGGCTGTCTTGCTCTAGTTGGTCGGTGAGGGAAACCAGGGTGCCGAGGCCGTTGATCAGGTTGCGGATGTTGTTACGCAGGGCTGGGTCTCCCGTGAGTTCGTCCACATCGGCAATGACCTTTTGGGCACTTTGGAAAACGATACGCGCCGAGTCTAGGGTCTGTTGCAGCATGACCAGGTTTTCGGGGGTGTTGGCGGCGGCGGTGAGGGCGCGAATATCGGCCACGGCGTCACTGGCATCGGTGGAGAGGCGGTTGAGGTTGGCGATGAACTGGCTATCTTGCACCTCTGGGGCCAGGGTGGCCATGATGGTTTCGAGGTGGGCGCTACTGCGGCTGAGGCTGTCGAGGGTGGTCACCAGGCTGCTGCGGTTGCGGTTGATCAGGCCGTTGACCTCGCTGCCGGTGATTTCAAACTGGTTGGCCGCCGAGCTAACCGCCGTGGCGGTATTGCCAATTTCGGTGAGGGTGCCGTCTAGATTATCGGTGGCGCGGTTGGCCGAGGCCATCAATGGCCCTAGGTCGGATTGCACCTGCTGAGTCAGGCGGGTTAACTCCTCGGAGAGCGCCGTGGCGTTGGCAGTAAATGCTGAGGTATTTTGCAGGGTGAGGTTGAGATTGGCGGTCAGTTGTGGGTCGGCAAAGGTTTTCGCGAGATCCTCAGCGGATCGGATCAACGATTCGTAGCTGGCCCCCACCTCACCTAGGCGCTGGTCGCCATCGCAGAGGATCTGTTCGCTGTTGCAATTGGGTTGAAAGGGCGTGAGGCTGGCCGTAGCCACTTCCAGATTTTGTCGGGGCGTAATGTCCACGGTGGTTTCGCCAATCAGGCCCGACTGGTTCACGGCAATCAGCGAATCGCTGGGAATCAGCAGGGTGGGTTGGCTAATTTCCACCTCCACTTCCACCTGATTCGATCCTGGTCGAATGGCCAGTACGCGCCCCACCCGCACCCCGCGAAAACGCACGGCGGTACCCTCCTGCATCCCCAGGGTGTTGGTGAAGACGAAGGTGGCTCGGTAGCTTTGCTGTCGGGGGTTATATCCACGCAGCCACAGTACTAGGCCGCCAAATAGGCCAACGGCCAGTAAAATGAGCAACCCGACTGAACCTTCTCGAATGGCCCGTTCCCGCATCATCGTTCCTCAGTTCGTCCAACGGTGCGCCCTTGCCCATGGTTTCGATTTACCATGACCGCGCTCTCCAACTATTGCACCATCTGAATCGGCCCTTGCACCTGGCCGCTAAAAAACTGACGCACATAGGGATTATCGGTTTCATCAATGGCGGCAATGGGGCCGCTCCACTGAATTTTGCCACGGTGTAGAAAAATAACCCGGTCGGCGGTGCGGCGGATAGTGCTGTCTTGGTGAGTGACGATGAGATAGGATCCGCAGCCATGGCCCCGCTGGATGTCGCGAATCAGATCCTCAATGACGGTGGACGCGATGGGATCGAGTCCAGCGGTAGGTTCATCGTACAGCAGTAGGGCAGGCCGATCCTGAGGATTTTCGGGGTTACTGATGATCGCCCTAGCAAAGCTCACTCGCTTGCGCATCCCCCCCGATAGTTCCGCCGGATAGCGCTTGCCAATGCCCGGAAGCCCCACCATTTCTAGCACCTCCTCCACCAGTTGCCCAATTTGACGCGGGGGCAGGGTGGAATGTTGGTAGAGCAAAAAACCCACATTTTCTGCCACCGTTAGCGAGTCGAACAGGGCCGCCTGCTGAAAGACCATGCCGATACCGACCGGATCGTGGGCGTCTTCAATCAAACCTTCCCGCCGTTGACCCGCCACGTAAATCTCCCCCGCATCGGCGGCTAGCAGCCCTGCAATGATGCGAAGAATGGTTGATTTTCCGGTGCCCGATGGGCCAATGATGGCTACGGCCTCTCCAGGGTATACCGTTAGGTCCACCTGATCGAGCACCTGATTGGATCCAAATCGTTTAGAAATGCCGTGCAAATACAGTAGCTCCTGATGCCCACACCCCGCCATGGGTGTCGCGCCTCCTAGCCTAGGTTGAGCCCCTAGGGGATCCGTGGCATCCGTTGATAGCTCGCGAGGATCATCCATCGTTTGAACAGCAATAGTTCGGTGCTGGAACCCTGGGATAGGGTCTCAGGGGAGGGACTGCGGCGGTGTAGAGGCCCCGACCCGCCACGCTGATCGTAGCATCAAACCCCTCAAAGCCACGGCAACCCCCTGCCTCTGGCTGTTTTCCGGCCCGCGTATGGGGGCATGTCGTCGGGGGACGAGCGATGCGGCCAGGGTGGCTAGGCGGTGGCTTTCGTATCCTACCGTTAAGCGATGCCCACCGTGCTGGGGCCACCGAGGGATACTAGAGGAGATAACCTGCCCCTGGCGATGGAAATCAGCCCTGACAGCTTAATTTATTTCGAGCGAGCCCCCCTAGTGGTCAATGCCACCCTGGTGTTTACCTGGGTCACCATGGCGCTGGTGGTGGTGGGGGCGGCGGTGGTGACCCGACGGTTGACGGTGGTGCCGCCGCTACCGACCTGGCAAAACCTGCTGGAAATGGTGGTGGAGGGCATCTACGACCAAATTCGTGACATTACCCAACAGGATCCAGAGCCCTACTTTGATTTTGTGGGCACCTTGTTTTTGTTCATCGTTACCTCCAATGTGCTGGCGGCGGTGCCTGGTTACCAAGCCCCCACGGGGTCACTGTCTACCACTACGGCCTTGGCAATCTGCGTGTTTGTGGCGGTGCCCATCTTCGGCATTCGCAGCCAGGGGCTAGGCCGCTACCTCAAAAGCTATTTGGAACCGACACCCATTATGCTGCCGTTCCAAATTATTGGAGAATTTTCCCGAACTTTGGCCCTGGCGGTGCGGCTCTTTGGCAACATTATGAGCGGCAATTTGCTGGTGGCCATTTTGTTATCCCTAGTGCCCCTGTTTGTGCCCGTGGTGATGCAGATTTTGGGGCTTGTATTTGGCCTCATCCAAGCCTACGTGTTTGCGGTATTGGCCTTGGTCTATTTGGCATCGGCCACCGCTGTTCAGCAAGGCCATCCCCGTTCTACCCAGGAGATATCCCATGACTGATCTCGCGTTAATTGGAGCAGTATCCATCGCCACGGCAGGAATCACCATCGCCATTGGAGCCATTGGCCCTGCCATTGGGGAGGGCATGGCCGTGGCCCGCGCATTAGGAGCTATTGCCCAGCAGCCCGATAAAACCAATACCATCACCCGTACCCTATTTGTAGGGTTGGCCATGGTAGAATCCACCGCTATTTACTGTCTGGTAGTATCGATGATTTTGCTGTTTGTGAATCCATTCTGGAACTACTTTTTGGGGAACTAACGGTGTTAATTAATGGGTTCACGGTGTTTGCCCAAATTGTCAATTTTCTCATCCTAGTAGCGCTGCTGCGCTGGGTGCTCTACAAGCCCATTTTTAAGGTCTTAAATCAGCGACAAAAGGGGCTAGAGGAACGCTGGCAAGGGGCAGAACAGCTTCAAATGGAGGCCCAACAGGCGCTCTTGACCTATCAACAGCAGCAGCAGGATTTGGTAGACCAGCGGCAGACCCTACTGGCGGCGGCGCGGGCCGAGGCGGAACAGGAACGGCAGCGGCAGATCACCCAAATTCGCCAGGAGGCCGCTGACCAACGGGCCAATTGGCGGGCGGATCTACACCAGGCCCAGCAGGCTTTTTTGCTCAACCTGCGCCAACAGGTGATGCAGCAAACCACAGCCATTGCCCGTCGAGCCTTGGCAGACCTGGCCAATGCGGATTTGGAGCGGCAAATGGTGACGGTGTTTTGCGACCATCTGCGCCACCTGCCCGCTAATCAACACCAAACCCTGACTCAAACCCTGGCCCAAACCCTCGCCGAACCCATCGCAGTACGCAGCAGCTTTGGCCTCGCCACCGACCTCCAACAGCAGATAATCGACACCCTCCAGGCCACCTTTGGACAGGTTCCCCCGGTAGAGTTCGCCATCGTTTCCGACCTGATCTGCGGCATTGAACTACGACTAGCGGGGCAGGAAGTCATCTGGAGCCTCGACACCTACCTCACCACCCTAGAACAACACCTGGCCGCCGCCCTCACCCAAACAGACCTAGCCGAGAAGCCCCTCACCAATCCAGGACTCACGACAGAAGATCTGTCCCCACCTTCCTAACCCTCCCAACCTCCCAACCTCCCAACCTCCCAACCTTCTGACCTCCTAACCTTCCAACCCCTTAAAACCATCCCCCACCCCAGAGGGAACCCCCGCCATGACCACCGCCCAGTCCATCCAATCCACCTGCACCAACGCCCAGGCCATCGTTGATCAAGTCTTGGCCGACTATCACCCTGGCCTCACCCTGCGGGAAACGGGACAGGTGCAGTCCGTCCGTCCCGGCATTGCCCGTGTGACGGGGTTGCCGGGGGTGCGGGCCGATGAACTAGTAAGTTTTCCCGGTGCGGGGCCAGGGCAACCACCGCTGTTGGGCATTGCCTTTAACTTAGATCCCGACGAGGTGGGGGTAATTTTGCTGGGCGACAGTCCCGACCTTCAGGCGGGGGATACGGTCTACCGCACCGAGCGGGTGATGGATGTGCCCGTGGGAGATGGGTTGCTGGGGCGGGTGGTGACGGTGATGGGCGAACCCCTGGATGGTCGAGGGCCGTTGAATTTGGCCGAACGGCGTCCGGTGGAACGGGAGGCTCCGGCGATTCTTGACCGTGCTCCGGTGACGGTGCCCCTGCAAACTGGGCTGAAGGTGGTGGATGCGCTGATTCCCATTGGTCGGGGCCAGCGGGAGTTGATCATTGGCGACCGTCAAACCGGAAAAACCGCCATTGCTGTAGATACCATCCTCAACCAAAAGGACACGGGGGTGATCTGCATCTACTGCGCCATTGGCCAGCGATCCGCCGCCATCGCTAAGGTGATTGCCACTCTGCGAGATCAGGGGGCCATGGACTACACCATCGTCGTCGTTGCCGCCGGACAGGATCCCCTCGGTCTGCAATACATCACCCCCTACGGAGCCACCACCATGGGGGAATATTTCATGGCCCAGGGCCGCGATGTGCTGGTAATCTACGACGACCTCACCCACCACGCCCGCACCTATCGGGAACTCTCCCTGCTGCTGCGTCGCCCTCCCGGTCGGGAAGCCTATCCCGGCGACATTTTCTACCTCCACTCCCGCCTGCTGGAACGGGCCACCCACCTCAGCCCAGACCTGGGCGGCGGATCCCTCACCGCCCTACCGATCATCGAAACCCAGGCCCAAAACCTTTCGGCCTACATTCCCACCAACCTGATCTCCATCACCGATGGCCAGATTTACCTGTCCCCCGATCTGTTCCAAAAAAGCATTTTCCCCGCCGTGGATGTGGGTAAATCCGTCTCCCGCGTGGGCGGAAAAACCCAACTGCCCGCCTACCAATCCGTGGCCGGAGACCTGCGCCTCGCCTACGCCCAATTCCAAGAGGTGGAAGTCTTCGCCCGCTTTGGCACCCAGCTCGATGACCAAACCCGCCGCACCCTAGAACGAGGCCGCCGCATCCGGGCCGTCCTCAAACAGCGCCAGTCCCAACCCCTGGCCGCCGCCGAACAGATTGCCATCCTCTTTGCCGTCACCAGCGGCCTCCTCGATGCCGTCCCCCTCGACCAGATCGACGAGGCCCAACAATGCCTTGCCGCCGCCATCGCCCAAGACCTCCCTGAACTTTGGGCCACCATCCACCGGGGCCAACCCCTCACCCCCGCCGACCTCAATGCCCTCACCGAGATACTCTCCCAAGCCATTGATCCCCTGATTCCAGCCACCAGTACCGAGTCTGTTCCCTAGGGCGGCAGGATCTTCCTAAGGCGGCAAGATCCGACACATCAAAGCCCCTGTCCCAAAAAGAACAGGGGCTTAGGCGTTCTACCCGTCGGGGAGTACAGAAACCGTAGGGATGCTTGACCTAACGGCCAAACCCTTTGCCTCGGCTGACGGTGGGTACGCAGAGGCAGTGATTGAGCTGCTCTCGCAGGGTGTCGTGGTCGAGGTTTTGGCCGATCAGCACCAGTTGATTTTTGGGTGCGCCTTTCCAATCGTCGTCATCCAAGGAAAAGCGCTTGCCGCTGAGGTGGAAGATGTGGCGCTTGGGGCTTTCGTCGAACCAGAGGAGGCCCTTGGCCCGGAAGACCGCTTCGGGCAGTTGGTTATCTAAAAAGTACTGAAACTTGCGAATGGCAAAGGGGCGGTCGCTGGCAAAGGAGAGGGACGTAAACCCATCAATGGCCAGGTGGTCGGAATGGTGGTGCCCGTGGTGATCATGCCCGTGGTGGTCGTGATCGTCCCCGTGATCATGCTCGCAGTGGCCATGATCGTGGTCGCAATGGCTGTGGTCGTGGTGGTCGTGCCCGTGATCGTGGTCGTGCCCCTGGTGGTCATGCCCGTGATCGTGGCCATCGCTGGGGGCAAAGTATTGGTCGGTTTCAAACAGACCCACGCTGAGAATGAGGGGCAGCGGCACCTGGGACTTCACGGTTCTCAGAATTCGCGCCCCTTCCTTTACATCGCGAATTTTGACTTCTAGCAAATCTAAGTCGGCCTCATCCACGAGGTCGGTCTTGTTCAGCAGAATGATGTCGCCGTAGGCAATTTGGTTGTGGGCCGCTTGGCTGTTGAACAAATCGAGGCTGTAGTTCTCGGCATCCACTACTGTCACAATGGAATCTAGCCGAGTCAAGTCCCGCAGTTCCGTCCCCAAAAAGGTGAGGGCAATGGGTAGCGGATCGGCTAGTCCCGTGGTCTCCACCACTAGGTAATCAATCTTGTCCTGGCGTTCTAGCACCTTATACACCGCCTCCATCAGGTCGTTGTTGATGGTGCAGCAGATGCAGCCGTTGCTGAGTTCCACCATGGTGTCGTCGCCCGTGTCGGCGGTGATCAGCAGGTCGTTATCAATGCCGATTTCCCCAAATTCGTTGACCAAAACGGCGGTCTTTAGTCCCTCTTGGTTAGACAGAATGTGGTTGAGCAGGGTGGTTTTGCCGCTGCCGAGAAAACCAGTGATGATGGTGACGGGTAACCCATGTTTGGTGTCATCCATCGTCGAAGACGACAGGGGAGGAGCAACGGTAGACATGACAGATCGCGCAACGGAGAACATTCTCCATACTAGCGATCAATCTCAAGGAATGCGTCCCCTATCGGGATGCACCCTAGGGCAATGCTAGACTGCATGGGTAAGCCTTGGGCCATGGCACGATGGCACAAACCACCGCCTTGAAAGATTTTCCCCATTCCGTCCCGATCCCTAGTGAGGGCGCAACCCCCACCATTGAGGTGCACCTCAGCCTTGCGCCGATGATGGATCGCACGGATCGGCACTACCGCTACTTCATGCGGCAGATTAGCCGTCGTACCCTGCTATATACCGAAATGGTGACGGCCCAGGCGATTCACTACGGAGATCGGGATCATCTGCTGGGCTTTACGCCGGACGAGCGGCCCCTGGTGTTGCAGGTGGGCGGCGACGATCCGGCCCTTTTGGTAGAAGCCACTAGGGCAGCGGCGGACTTTGGCTACGATGCCATTAACCTGAATGTGGGTTGCCCCAGCGACCGGGTGCAGAGCGGCAACTTTGGGGCCTGTTTGATGACCCAACCCCAGCGGGTGGCCGAGGCGGTGGCAGCGATGAGGGCCGCGAGTTCCCTACCCGTGAGCGTGAAGCACCGCATTGGAGTAGACGACCTGGATCGCTACGAGGACATGGTGAATTTTGTGAACACCGTGGCCCAAACGGGCTGTCGGCATTTTACGGTTCATGCCCGCAAGGCGTGGCTCCAGGGCCTTAGCCCAAAAGATAACCGCACCGTGCCGCCCCTGCGCTACGGGGATGTGTACCGCCTCAAACAAGACTTTCCCCACCTGTGGATTGAAATTAACGGCGGCATTGTCACGCTCGATCAGGCTGCTGACCATCTCAAACACGTAGACGCTGTGATGATTGGCCGCGCCGCCTACGACAATCCCTACCTGTTTGCCGAGGTGGATCGGCGCTTCTTTGGGGCCACGGAAGATCCCCTGACTCGATTTCAGGTGGTCGAAACCCTACTGCCCTACATCGACCACTGGACGAGCCGGGGGCTGAAACTGAACAAAATCACCCGCCATCTGCTGATGCTCTTTGCCGGACAACCGGGCAGCCGCCACTGGAAGCGCATTCTGACGGAGGAATCCTGCAAACCCAATGCCGGGGTGGAGGTGGTACAACGCGCCCTCCAGGTGGTTCAGCAGTCAGCCGCCCAGCAGGCCGAAATCGAAGCCCTAAACAAGCCTTAAAATAGGACTTTTAAGACCTAGCTGCCCAATCTTAGCTTCTCATCCTAGACGCTCCACCTATGACAAAACAAGCAACGGCACCCTACCAGCCCTTTTTGCTGCGGGTTTTGCACGGCGTTACTGCCCTGTGCCTGATTGCCGCCATCTTCACCGCCTATTGGACCTACGACACCTACGATGGCCGCTGGGGTGGCCCTTCTTTGCCTAAGTTTCCAGACATTGAGGGCATTCACGGCACCTTTGGGCTGTGGACGCTGCTGATTTTTCCTGCCTTTGTGGTCTATGCCTTCCACCGAGGACAGCGGCGGCTGATGCAGCCCGACACCCTCGATAAACTCGCCCAGGTCGGCAAACCCGTTTGGTGGTACACCCTCAACCGCATCACCAATACCCTGGCCCTGCTGGCCCTCACCTTTGCCCTGTTCAGCGGCAAAATGATGGGATCCACTTGGCTGCCCGATGGCGAACTCTACCACGCCTGGTACTACGCCCACCTAATTTCCTGGGTGGTGATGGTGCTGGCCACGGCCCTTCACCTGTTGATGAGCGCCAGGGTCGGAGGTTCTCCGCTGCTGCTCTCCATGCTGAACTGGCAGTTTCGAGAAAAAGACAGCCCCGCCCACTGGCCGAATCATCTGTCGCAATGGTGGGCTGCAACGCAGCAGGGAGCCTGGAAAGGCTGGTTTCAGCCGATGACGGCCATGATTGCCCTAGAAATCGCCATTTTGGTCAGCATCGTCGCCGCCTGGATTATCCCGCTATTTAAGGTGAAGTAATCCTGAGTTTGGGTTAAGCCAGCTCTGACATCAGTCTCTATCGGAGAGGTTTTTAGCGGACTAACTAACATAACGCCGAAAAGCATTGAGATCTCGTAGGTTGGGTGGCGCGATAGCAGAACCCAACACTCGCCGAGGATTTCGGGCTTGTTGGGTTCCGCTCCTCTGCACCCAACCTAGTTTGGAGATGTGTCAGGCAATCAGGGTTTTTAGTCGGCTTCAGCAGACGTTTGCACTGAGCTAGGGAATGCATTCCCCGACGATGGTTGACCTTAGGTGTGGTCAGTCCATTAGACCGATGGGGGAAGGCTTTCGGGGGAAGCGGTGCCATTACCCAATCGGGCTTTCATAGCCGCTAATTCTTGATCTACGGGGGTTTTCTGGCTCTCTAGAGCGGCAAACTGGCGTTCTAGGGGATCGCCGCTGAGTTCTTCCATCGCCTCGGAACGGGCTTCTAGATCAAGCACCTGCTGTTCTACTCGGTCGAAGGCCGCCGTGGTGCTGCCGTTGCCGCCGATCATCTCCTGCAAACGTCGGGATGCCTCGGCGGAACGGGCGCGGGCAATGTAGAGATCCTTTTGGGTTTTGGCCTCGGCAATTTTGGTCTCCAGGCGGTGCATGTTTTCCTTCATAGAAGTCACCACCTGCCGCTGTTGGCTCAGTTGATTGTCCATCACTAAGGCCGATTCTAGGGCCGTTTGGCGGCGGGTGAGAGCTTGTCGGGCCGACTCCTCATCGCCCTTTTTCAGGGCTAGTTCGGCCCGGTTGTACCACTCTTGGGCGGTGGTCTTGGCCTGGGCACTCTGCCGTTCCGTGCGCTTTTGGGTGGCAATGGCCTGGGCTACGGCCTGCCGCAGTTGCAGCAGATTGCTCTCCATTTCCATTAGCGCCTGTTCCAGGATTTTCTCCGGATCCTCGGCTTGATTCACCAGGCCGTTAAGGTTGGCACGCAGGGCACGAAAGGTACGATCAAACAGCCCCATAGATCTCTCCAGGTCTCCCAAACAAAACGGGTTGCATTGGTGTCTTGGTTCAGCATAACAGCCTGACCCAGGGTCGGGGGCAGATCCTAGAACCGCTCGATCCTATCGCTATCCAGCGGTAACGCTAACCGGTATTCAGGGAGATTCAGTAGATCGCAAAGCCCCCGCAGCCCTCACCCTAAATCCCTCTCCCCAAGGGCTACTAAGTACACACAAGTCCCAGATATAGCCCATGCTCTGGAAAGATCCCCCCTAGCCCCCCTTAAAAAGGGGGGAACCGGAGTCAAAGTCCCCCTTTTTAAGGGGGATTTAGGGGGATCTCCAAGGACTTGCGGGATGAAAGCAAGATGTGTGTACTTAGTAGCCCCAAGGGAGAGGGACTTTGAGGATCGTTTGTGATCTACTGAGATTGGATGGCCTAGGGCGTGCTGAGAACCTGGGCTGGAATGCCCTGCTGCTGGAGTTGTTGCACCAGATCGCGGGCCGAGGATTCCTGGGAAAAGGCCCCCATCTGAATTTTGGATCCACCCTGAAAATCGCGCACGTAAGCATCGCCCACCACACTACGGGCCGACTCTAGGGACGGGTTGCCCGTGTACTCGGTGACCACGTAGTAATTGGGCCGAGCGGCGGGGGCTAGGGGGGCCGGGGGCGATACCGAAGGGGTCGGCGTGGGTGCGGTGGTTACGGTGCCGAGGGGCTGGGGTGGTTGAACACTGGCCGGGGGCGGCGCAACCGGAGCCTGGAGGGCCGGGGGCGGTGCTTGGGGGGGCGCTGGGGGAGCGCTGCGCGGGGCGGAGGGCTGGGGCGCAGCGGGACGGGCCGCACCAGGGGATACCGCACTCGGAGCCACCGTGGTGGGGGCCGACCGACTGGGGGTGAGGGGCACCACAGGCTCGGTACGCAGGGTTCCCGCCGGACGCAGAGCCTCCGTTGACCGAGGCCGATCCTGGGTAGCTGCCTCCCCTGGCTCTGGATCGGCATCGGCACCCCTGGCATCGGTTTCTGCGGGAACCACGGGGGAAACCTGGCCCGTTCTAGAAGACTCCGCCGGGAGCCGACTGACGCGATCTAGATCGAGGGGGCCAAATTCTTGGCCAGAGAGATCGGGGCCAATGCCCTGAAGCCCCGTGGGCAGAGGGATTGGTTCTGATGCGGTGGTTGGATCATCCGTTCCGCCAGCAGAATCACCCATCTCCGACTCTGCATCTCCCTGAAAACGCTGTACCCAGGCATGGTTGCGGAGGTGATCAATCGCCGTGGGAGAGGTGACTAGGTAGCCAAAGCCCGCACTGCCCACCAGCAGCAGCAACAGCACCCCCATCCCCAGGGGCGTAGAGAGGCGTTGCGCCAGGGATGGCTCGTAGTGCTCCTCGTCTGAGTAGTACGTGTCTGGGTAGAAGGTGTCTAGATAGTCGTTAGAGTCGGGGTAAGCGGAATTGGAGGGCGCACTGTTGAGCAGGGCCTCTGTGCTTTCCAGGTAGGCGTCTGGGGTGGCGGCATAGGGCACCAGGGTGTTGCCCAGGAAGAGGTTGGGTTGGCCTGCTTCAGCGGCGGCGGGCACCTGACCAGGAGGCATGGATCCAGATCCGGCAGGATGGGATTGTCCGTGGCTCACCGCCCCTGGGGTCGCGGTTTGGCCTGGAGTTTGGCCTGGAGTTTGACGTGAGCCTTGGCCCGAACGACGGGGTGACGCTGGCTGCTGTAGCGTAATCAGATTCAGAGAAGATCGGTTGGCCTTGGGCCGAAAGGTGAGGGGCCGCTGGGAACGGGGGCGTGGCCCTTGGCCCGTGCGGCTGTGGCGATAGCGCAACAGCTCATCGTCTAGGTCAACCATCAGGCCAGTCAGGGCGCGATGCAGGATTGGAGCGGGAGCCGCCCCCCCTGGCTGGGAACGGGTAGGATTGGGGTTAGAACCGACCGACGGATGAACCATGGTGTGACGTGTCCTAGACGACCGAGCAAAGGAACACCCTAATAGTACTGATTTCTTCCCAGTTGACAACGTTAGTTACGGTCTGGTGCCATCCAATGACGGTCTGGTGACCCCAGGTTATGGTCTAGTTCTCCCTCGGCAACCCCCGGTGTTTTCCATGCCCTTAGATGCCATTGGCCAAGTCTTTCAGCAGCTTGAGCGCCAGCCCGCCTGGCGTAGTCGGGGGCAGTTTCGACGCATTTTAGAGCACTGGTCAACGGTGGTTGGCCCAGCGGTGGCCCGACAGTCGAGACCCGTGCGGCTAGATCAAAAAATTCTGTATGTGGCGGTGATTAACCCCATGTGGGCGCAAACCCTCACCCTAGAACGGCTCACGATTCTTAATAAACTCAATCAGCAGCTAGGGCTAGATCTCGCTGACCTACGGTTTTCTAGCGGCGATTGGTTCCGTCGCCCTAACCCCAAAGCGCCCCTCACCGAACCCGTGGTTGACAACCTGCCCGACTGGCTGCGGCAACACCCCAGCTTCGAGCCAGGGGCCATCTCCACCCCACCGCCCGCCGACCATCCCCTCAGCCCCCAAGAAAGCTTTCAACGGTGGGCCGCCCT
Source organism: Spirulina sp. (assembly GCA_044070495.1). GTDB lineage: Bacteria > Cyanobacteriota > Cyanobacteriia > Phormidesmidales > Phormidesmidaceae > Nodosilinea. The sequence goes on from JBIPSI010000027.1 coordinate 38,403, forward strand.
AGCCCAGGGCATGGCCGCGAGTCGAATGCTGTGCCCAGACTGCCACTGCCCCACTCCACCGGGCGAGATTCAGCGCTGGTCACGCTGTAGCATCTGTGCCGCCAAACGCTTCAGCCAAAATGGGCAGGCCCAGGGCCACCGGGAAGCCCTGCCGCCATGGAAGCCCCAATCCTAATCTGAATTGCCTGAAATTGCCGAAACACTGTATCTAGGGTGATCGGATTCTATAGTTATTGGGTACTCGCTAGATGTAGCCCTTCAAATCCGCTACCCTTAGGGTCAGCAAGACTGCTTTAGGTGCCCTCTGATCTGGAAAACAGGGCGGCAAAGCAGTAAAATAGTACTACTTAAAATTTTCCGCCATGACCTTCGTCGGCCTTCACATCCACAGCGCCTACAGCCTGCTCGACGGGGCCAGTCAACTGCCTCAACTGGTAGAACGGGCCAAGGAATTGGGGATGCCCGCCATCGCCCTCACCGACCACGGGGTGATGTATGGCGCGATTGAACTCATCAAGGTGTGCAAAGGCTCGGATGTGAAGCCGATCATCGGCAACGAGATGTACATCATCAACGGCGACATCACCCAGCAGCAGCGTCGCCCCCGCTACCACCAGGTGGTTTTGGCGAAGAACACCCAGGGCTATAAGAATCTCGTCAAACTCACGACGATTTCCCACCTCCAGGGCGTCCAGGGTAAGGGGATTTTTTCGCGCCCCTGCATTAATAAGGAGTTGCTGGAGCAGTACCGGGAGGGGCTGATCGTCACCAGCGCTTGTTTGGGTGGGGAAGTCCCCCAGGCCATTTTGCAGAAGCGGCCCGATGTGGCGCGGCGGGTGGCCCAGTGGTACAAGGATCTGTTCGGCGAAGATTACTACCTAGAACTCCAGGATCACGGCTCCCCGGAAGACCGGGTGGTGAATGTGGAAATCCTCAAAATCGCCCGCGAACTCGACATCAAAATCATCTGCACCAACGATTCTCACTACATTTCCTGCAACGATGTGGAGGCCCACGACGCGCTGCTCTGCATCCAAACGGGCAAGCTGCTGACCGAAGACAAACGCCTGCGCTACAGCGGCACCGAGTACCTGAAATCCGCCGACGAAATGCGGCTGCTGTTCCGCGACCACCTGGAACCGGAGGTGATTGAAGAGGCCATCGCCACCACCCTAGAAGTGGCCGACAAGGTGGAGGAATACACCGGCATCCTCGGCCAACCCCGCATTCCCGACTTTCCCATTCCGCCCGAATTTAACGACGATGCCGGAGCCTACATGGCCCATGTGGCGCGGGAGGGGCTGGTCAAACGCATGAAGGCGACCGGCTACGACGAGATTTCCCAAGACTACCGAGATCGCCTCGAATACGAAATCGAGATGATGATTCAGATGGGGTTCCCCACCTATTTTCTGGTGGTGTGGGACTACATCCGCTTCGCCCGTGATAACAATATTCCCGTCGGCCCAGGGCGCGGTTCGGCGGCGGGTTCCCTGGTGGCCTACGCCATGGGCATCACCAACATCGACCCCATCCACCACGGACTGCTGTTCGAGCGATTTCTCAACCCCGAACGCAAGTCGATGCCGGATATTGACACCGACTTCTGCATCGACCGCCGCGAGGAAGTGATCCAATACGTCACCCGTCGCTACGGCGAAGAGCGGGTGGCCCAAATCATCACCTTCAACCGCATGACCTCGAAGGCGGTGCTGAAGGATGTGGCCCGCGTGCTGGATATTCCCTACGCCGAATCCGACCGGATGGCGAAGCTGATCCCCGTCGCCCGTGGCAAGCCCACCAAACTGAAGGTGATGATCTCCGACGACACCCCCGCCCCGGAGTTCAAGGACAAGTACGACAACGATCCCCAAACCCGCCGCTGGATCGACATGGCCCTGCGCATCGAAGGCACCAACAAAACCTTCGGAATGCACGCCGCCGGGGTGGTGATTTCTAAGGATCCCCTAGACGAAATTGTGCCCCTCCAGCGCAACAACGATGGCCAGGTGATCACCCAATACTACATGGAAGATGTGGAAGCCCTGGGCCTCCTAAAAATGGACTTTTTGGGTTTGCGAAACCTCACCATGATCCAAAAAACCTTGGATCTAATTGAGTCTACCCACGGCATCAAAATCGACCCCGATGATTTGCCCATGGACGATCCCGCCACCTTTAAGCTATTAGAAAAAGGCGACCTCGGTGGTGTCTTCCAGCTCGAATCTTCTGGGATGCGTCAAATCGTCCGCGACCTCAAACCTTCCGGTCTAGAGGATATTTCTTCAGTCCTCGCCCTCTACCGTCCCGGCCCACTAGATGCCGGACTGATCCCCAAATTCATCAACCGCAAACACGGGCGCGAAAAAATCGACTTCGCCGACGAAATCCTTAAGCCCATCCTCAGCGAAACCTACGGCATCATGGTCTACCAAGAGCAGATCATGAAAATTGCCCAGGATATGGGCGGCTACTCCCTCGGCCAAGCCGACCTGCTGCGGCGGGCCATGGGTAAAAAGAAAATGTCCGAAATGCTCAAGCACCAGGAAAACTTCGTCGGCGGTGCGATGCAGAAGGGCGTCGCCAAAAAGGTGGCCGAAGAACTCTGGGATCAAATGGTGAAGTTCGCCGAATACTGCCTCAGCGCCGACACCGAACTGCTGACCCTGGAATACGGCCCCCTCACCATCGGTGAAATCGTCGCCAAACGTATCCCCTGTCAGGTCTTCAGCGTCGATGAGCAGGGTTTTGTCTACACCCAACCCATCGCCCAATGGCACAATCGTGGCCAGCAAGAGGTTTTTGAATACCACCTCGACGACGGCACCACCATCCGCGCCACCGCCGACCACCAATTTATGACCACCACCGGGGAAATGCTGCCCATCGACGAAATCTTTGAGCGTGGGCTAGAGTTGAAGCAGGTTGAAGCGCCCTGGCCCAAGGTGCTGCGATGTGCGTGAGGCCATGTTATGCCTAGGCTAGATATCATTCATGATGCCGTCAAAAACGCCCTCATTCGGGATGGTTGGACAATTACCGATGATCCCTACGTCATTCAGTATCGAAGAACTACTCTCTATGCCGACCTTGGTGCTGAACGCCCAATTGCGGCTGAACGAAGTGGCCGACGACTGGTTGTAGAGGTCAGAAGTTTTGTCGGTGCCTCTAAAATCCAGGATTTGAAGGAAGCTCTGGGACAATATGATATTTATCGCTATCTTTTAGAGGAAATAGCCCCAGACCGTAAGCTATACATTGCCATTAGTACAGCAACACACAAAACCTTATTTACTCAAGATTTTGCCCAGCTTATTCTTCAAAAGCACCAACTACCTATCATCGTTGTAAACCTGGATGCGGAGGAAATCGAGCAATGGATAAACTAATCGAGTACCCTCAGATTCTTAAGGCGATTTTGACGAAACACGCGGAAATTTGCGATCATCATCCTGATCCTAACGTTGAGAAGTTTTTGATTTTTGATGAAGAAAGAGGTCACTATATTTGGATGACTTTGGGTTGGCAAAAGGCAGAACGAATTGCGGGTATGACCATCTATGTTCGTATCCACGATGGTAAATTCTGGATTGAAGAAGACTTAACTGAAGAAGGCATCGCAACGGACTTGATTCAAATGGGAGTTTCTAAAGAGGACATTATTTTGGCCTTTCATGAACCCAGAATGCGACAGTACACAGACTTCGCAATAGCTTCCTAACTCAAGATTATAAGCATCTAAGTTGATTAATTGGTTAACCCTAAAAACGACTTGATGAGGTCGATCCTCATAGCCTAAAGCAGTAATCATTAACTTTCTTTACGAAGCCATGAGTGTCACTATTCCCGATGACATCGTTCAGTCAACTCACATGACTGAAGACGAGCTAAAAATAGAGATTGCTGTCATGCTGTATAACCAGCAAAAAATCAGTAGTGGAAAAGCTCGTTCCTGGACTGGGTTAACGGTCATCGAGTTTCAACACGAATTGGCAAAGCGCGGGCTGTTTATCAACTACGATGTAGAAGATTTAGAGGCCGACATTAAAACCCTGCAATCTTTAGAACTATTGTGATTGTAGTTAGTGACACCTCGCCAATCACTAATCTTGCTGCTATTGGTCAGCTAGATTTGTTACGCCAGCTTTACGACTATATTGTCATACCTGAAGCGGTTTACAGTGAAATGATAGCTGTAGGAAAGCCTGTTCCAGGTGCGATTGAAGTGCAGCAAACTCTAGCTTGGATTCAAGTTCAGAAAATCGAGGATTCTAAAACCGACATTCCGCAGGTTGACGTTTATTTTTTCTTGTGCATTACCTGAGTCAAGAGCTGAAAACCTTGCTATCAAAGGGTTTCAGAAATAGAGCAATTATCGCCCCAAAGCAGCGACTTAACAATTCGCAATCATTCAGGCAACAGGTTCCGAAAACTGTGATCGCCATTTCCCAATGCTTTCGGGCAGCGTGAAAATCATGCACATCCAAAATTATTTGTCAACCTGCGGAATGTCGGCTAAAAGAGTTTTCGCCTTGCAAGCTAGCCAAAATAATATTGATCTGGGCGAAGCAGAAGCGATTACTCTAGCGCTGGAACTTAATGCGGATTTGCTTTTGATGGATGAGCGTCGAGGTAGAGCATTAGCTCAAAATTGTGGCCTTAATGTAACTGGACTGCTCGGTGTTTTATTACAGGCTAAACGTAAAGGACTTATTCCTTTGGTCAAACCTATCGTAGATTAGTTAATTGAGAAAGCTGATTTCCGTCTCAACAATCAGCTATACCTAACGATTATGAAATCTGCCAATGAATCAGAATAGAAATTCGGTGGAAGGACACTGCCTATCCTCTAAGGAAATCTGTACTGTTGGTGCGCTCAACAAAGGGAAACCGCTGGCTGTTAAGCATGGCTATCTTGCTTAGCAGCCACAATCAGATCCGCCAAGGTCTGAGCTGCCCCATAGGCATCGTAGGGCGACCACACCGTTGCTTCAGTAGAGGCTAGCTGGTTGAGCAACAGATTTTCTTGAGCCTGGATTTCGGTGGGTTGAAGTTCACAACCTTCTTCTCTGGCAACGGCCAGCAAGAGGAAATGAATCAGGCGCAGCTTATCTTGGTGGGTGAGTTGACTAACGGCGGGGAGTAATTCGGCGAGGGGCATGGGTTGTGTGGGGTTCAATAGCCACTAGGGTAGCTCACGTAGGCTATGGATCGGCTACTTTATGACCACCACCGGGGAAATGCTCCCCATCGACGAAATCTTTCAGCGTGGGCTAGACTTGAAGCAGGTTGAAGCATCCTGGCCCAAGGTGCTGCGGTGCGCTTAATAAGAAGCCTTAGTAGATCAGAGAAACACTACAGGGTAGTTATCCTATCTACCACGGAGACAAGCAAGATGACTGTTTTACATTGGTTTTGTGACCTACTAAGCCTTGGAGTTAAAGATCTAAAGCCATCTTAATGATGTAGTGATGGATCAACACAGTACAAAATAAAGAGAATACTTTTGAGGCTAATGCTTCGCACTACATTTAGATAAACTGGAGGACTTTAAAAAAATCATGCCTAAAAAAAGTGAATTAGAGTTCGCCAACTTTATTTTGAGATTTGGACAGGATCGAGTTCTTATGGATTATCTAGAAGAAATTGTTATCCCTGCCTTTAGTTCAGGGCTAGAAAGAAGCTATGGCGAAACAACGTATTTTTTTCATGATGTAGAAATATTGAATCTTGGAAGCTCAGAAATCCCTGTACTTTGTATAGCTGGACGATATATTAAGAACACGGTCGTCAAGAGAGAACAGATTTTCAATGAAGAAAATAATGAGTTAATAAAAGATAGTGGCTCACTTCACACGTCTCCTTCCGCTGTATTTATTCTCATTCTGAATAACCATAGACTTATTTATTTAAGTGAAACTTCACATGCTCCGAATTTATTGTCTTTTCAAGCAACTGCCGCAAAATTTATCAAAGATAAGTATCATGAATTTATTAGTGATCTGTACCAGCAAAATCGCCATAGGGGGGTGACAAAAGCTAGTCTGTACAGAGAGCATGAACCTCCCAGTCTCGAAGTCGTTTCCTTGACTAGCGAAGAAACAATTGGCGAATTTATAAGTCAATATAGTTTGCTTAAAACTGTAGAAATTAAGTTGCTGACCACAAATAATGAGCTCGATAATAATGACTTTTTTAGGCAGGCAAGACAAATCAAAGAAGAGGCTCATGCAAATACAACAACTATCACGCACAACAATGGTAAAGAAGGTCTTTCCAAAGGTGCGGTAACTCGACAACTTGAGTCAGCATTGAGTCAAGGCAATTCAAGAGTCAAACTTAAAGGAAAGGATAGACAAGGTAATAAACTAGAGGGAAGCAATGAAAAATTCAAAATCAAATCTCAGATGCCAGAGATACCTCAAGCTATTGTAGGAATTGCTGGCAGAGGATATGCAATCTTTCAGAGCTTAGTAGATCAAGGAACTATTTGCTTGGGAGAAAATAGAGAGAATGTTACAGACAAGATAAAACAACTTTGGGACAAGCTGCATCAAGACTCCCAGGAAAATGAATAACTTCAATCCTGACGATATTACTAAGGAAATTGGCCTGCTTGATATCTACAAAGCAAGTCGCTCTAAGTTGCCAAGAAATAAAATCAACATATTCTCAACATTGGCGGTCTTTTCAATGTTGACAGTTCATGCGATTTTCTCAAGTGAAGGCTCTATTTCATTACTAGAAAAAACCAGGGGCTGGGCAGAAATTGGGTTCAGCTTCTCTGCGGGAATATTAGGATTTCTTATTGCAGGATTTACAATTTTTGCTACTGTTAGTGATAAAAGCCTATTCATAACAATGGCAAAGGCAAGACATAAAAAAAGCGGATTAAGTTATCTAAAATATAACTTCTTTGCGCTAATGTATGTTTTTATTGTTTATTTAGGGTTTGCCATATTATGTCTATTGATTCAGCTATTAGGAGACACTTCGGGCTTTGCATCAATAATGACAAGGTTAATTGTTGGGGACGACGACTTCCTGATAGCAAAGCGCTTTTTGGCAGGATTTAGCTTGGTTGTTGTAGGAACGTGGTTTTTTTACGTCCTAATGCTTCTTCAATCATTTATCTTCAATGTCTATCACATTGTAATGACTGCAATTCGATGGGAAGTTGAAAAAGAAAATTAAGATTAGATGAATTCACTTCTGGATCGATAAGGTGAGAGAAATGATCTTTCTATATCGGAATAATAAGAGACTGAAAGTCTAATTGAATTGGCAGAATTCTTGTCCTTGCTGCGTTTGCGGACAACACGAGCTATGAAAGAACTGCAAGGAGATAAAAGTGATGCTTCAAGCCATTGAAGGGATTTATCGTAACGGCAAAATAGAACTACTTGAAGAACCGACCGCCTCTGAAGGGATGCGCGTAATTGTGACCTTCTTGAATAGTCCAGCAGAGCCAGTTGTGGCATCTGATTTATCAGTTAATTTAGAAGACCGAGGAATTGATGTCGAACAGGCCGCAGATTTGCGAGCACGCCTGAGAACCTTCGCTGAAGACTGGGATAGCTCCGAAATGGATAGTTACGATGAGCTATAGTCCAATTTAGGTTGGGTAGCGCGACGGGAGAACCCAACAAGCTCTAGACTAGCAGCTAGTGTTGACAACCTACAGTAGCTGACTGATTGTGCCAAAATAGCCGTATAGCCTTGGTAAGGTATGCAGATGACTACCTTCGAGACTATTGGGTGTGAGCTGGCGTCTGTACCAGAACCATTGCTTTTGCGGGTGCTGAGTTTTATTCGATTGGTAAAAGATAGTGCTACTTCAGCGAACTGGAACTCAGGACGACTGGCTCTAAAATGGTAGTTACTGTTCAACCACAGTTAGAAATGATGACTGATAATGAGCTTCTAAACCGAATCACTGCCGATCCAAGAATCATGGTTGGTAAACCTGTGATTAGAGGGACTCGCCTTACCGTGGAATATATTCTCAATCTGCTGGCCCACGGGGCAACGATAGCTGAAATTCTCGAAGAGTATGAAGGGTTGGCTAAAGATGATATCTTGGCCTGTCTTTTATTTGCCTCACGGTCTTTAGAAAGTGCGAGTTTTATGCCTCTAGAGAAGGAGATTGCTTAGTTGCGCTTTTTGGTTGATGAGAATACGGGAGTTGTCGTTTCCCGATGGTTAAGGAGTTTGGGGTACGAGGTCTTTTCGGTATATGAAGAAGCACGGGGTGCCGACGACGACATAATTCTACAAAAAGCATTTGATGAAAACTGGATTTTGATTACCAGCGATAAAGACTTTGGGGAAAAGGTCTACCGGGAAAGACAGCCTCACCGAGGGATTATCTTCCTGAGGCTTGAGGATGAACGATCTGCTAATAAGGTTGCAGTCCTAAAAAGCTTATTGGAAAATTATTCTGACCAGGTTTCTGACAATTTTGTGGTGGCCACTGAGAAACGAATTCGGTTTGCAAAATAAATCATTGATACGGCATCTGGTGCAGCAGTACCTCGTATTGACGATGAGCTACGGATCACTCCGTCTGCTCACAGGCCCCAATGCTGACCCAGGTGCTAGAAAGGGTGCCGTCTGGGCCTTGGTACCACTCTTTTTTCCAGATGGGGGCATTGTGCTTGAGGGTATCGATGGCGAACTGGCAGGCGGCGAAGGCTTCGGAACGGTGGGGGCAACCGACCGCCACAAGGACGCTGATTTCGCCCACGGACAATTTCCCGGTGCGGTGGTGGATCACGACACGGGTGGCATCGGGCCAGGTTTGGTGAATTTGATCGGCAATTTGGCGAAACACCTCCAGGGCCATGGGTTCGTAGGCTTGGTATTCCAGGGCAAGGACGGGAAAGCCATCGGTGTTGTTGCGCACCATGCCGCTCATCACCACGACAGCCCCATTGGCGGGATCGTCGGCGAGGGCGTAGACCTCCTCTAGGCTGAGGGGGGCAAAGGTGATGCGAAAGGCGTTGGTATCTGAGCTTACCGGGGCCGAACTGGAGGCAACAACCATAGAAAACCGTACTCTACTGAGACCAAGATACCGTGCTCTTTTCCTTTGGGGGTGGCGGTCTGCGAGGCTGAGCCTATCGCGGTAGACTGAATACCTAACCGAGATGTATTAAAGGACGGCACCACACCACACCATGGCTACTACTGGGTTGATTTTGCTGGCGGCGATTGCGATTTTGGTTTGGGGCTACCGTCGCGCCCTGCCCTACGGCACCATCGGGATTTTGGCCTGGTTGCAGTCGGTGGTTTTGATGGCTCCGTGGCTGTTGTTTTTTGGCCTATTTGCCCTGGGCATCTACATCAACCTAGCGGGGGTGCTGCTGCTGTTGTTGGTGTCCACGGGAGTTTATATCTACCTGGGCCGTCGCCTACGCACTTTGGGCCAAGAGGCGCTGATGGCGGAGCGAGCCGCCCAGTCCCTCAAGGCAGAGGCTTCCGAAAGTTTAGATCAACCCAAACTAGATCAACCCACAGGCAATGTAGACCAGGGTGATGCCACCGAGCCTTTCCCCAACCAGTCAGACGTTACCGCACCAGCCAAGGCAGCCGCCAAGGCGGAGGCGGAGGCCAAAATCGTAATTCCTGCGGAGGATTTGACGCAAATTGAGGGAATTTTCGGCATCGATACCTACTTTCGTACCGAAACCATCCCCTACGATCAGGGCGCTATTTTTCGCGGCAATTTGCGCGGCAACCCCGCCGAAACCCAGGCCCGACTGAGTGCCATGCTGTCCGAGCGTTTGGGGGATCGCTACCGCCTTTTCCTGGTGGAAAGCCTGGAGAAAAAGCCGACGGTGGTGGTGTTGCCCGCCTCGATGGATCCCGCCAAAACCACCCGCGCCCAGTGGGCCATTGCCTTGGTGCTGGGCATCGCCACGGTGTTCACCAGCCTAGAAGCTGGGGCCATCCTTCAGGGGTTTGACCTCGTTCAAGAGTTCTCTCGCTGGACGGCGGCCCTACCCTTTTTGCTGGGGTTGGTGGTGGTGCTGGTCAGCCACGAAATCGGCCATTGGGTGCTGGCCAACCGCTACGGAGTGCGCCTCAGCCCGCCCTTTGTGTTGCCCACCTGGCAGATCGGATCCTTCGGCAGCCTCACCCGCTTCGAGTCGCTGTTGGCCAACCGCAGCGTGCTGTTTGACATTGCCCTGGCGGGGCCAGCGGCGGGGGGTTTGGTATCTTTAGGGATGCTGATTACCGGACTGGTGCTGTCTCACCCCGGCAGTCTGTTTCAGTTGCCCTCCACCTTTTTCCAGGGTTCCGTCCTGGTGGGCACCCTGGCCAAGGCGGTGCTGGGTTCTGCCCTCCAGGAACCCCTGGTGGATGTGCATCCCCTCACCATCTTTGGCTGGCTGGGCTTGGTGATTACCGCCCTGAACCTGATGCCCGCTGGTCAGTTAGACGGAGGCCGCATTGTGCAGGCGGTCTATGGTCGCAAAACCGCTGGCCGCACCACGGTGATCACCCTGATTCTGCTGGCCCTGGTCACCCTAGCGAACCCCCTGGCGCTGTACTGGGCGGCGATTATCCTCATCCTCCAGCGCAACCTAGAGCGCCCCTGCCTAGACGACATCACCGAACCCGACGACGCCCGTGCCGCCCTGGGGCTACTAGCGCTGTTTTTGGCCCTAGCGGTGCTCATGCCCCTCACCCCCAGTTTGGCTGGACGCTTGGGCATTGGTGGCTAGTTCGGCAGGAGAGCCAATCTTTAAGAATATGCCGAGCTAGGCGCGACAGAGAAACCTGTCGGCTAGGTTGGGGAATATTACAGACAAAGACCTGATGGAAGCACCAACTGGGCTATGGATTTGGCTGTGGGGCCAGGATCATCGTCTAGGTCGCTTTATGGGCCATTGTCCAGGTTGGCTAAGGAGGGAATCATGGTATCCACAACGCTACGGGAATTGATCCAGCGATACTACCAAGCCGGGGCACGGGATTTGCACGGGCTGGATTTGCAGGGGTTAGATCTCAAGGGATGCCGCTTGGCGGACACCGATTTTCGTCGGGCAAACCTGACCAAGGCCAACCTGTTTCAGGCCGACCTCACCCATATCAACGGCTACCAAGCCATCCTCAGCCAAGGCGATCTGCGAGAGGCTGCCCTAGCCGATGCGGTGTTGATTGAGGCGGATCTACACCGCACCCACTGCCATCGGGCTACTTTGGTCAATGCCGATCTCCGCAAGGCCATCCTCACCCACAGCGATCTGAGCCACGCCAATCTAGAAGGGGCCAACTTAGAAGGGGCTGACCTCAGCCATGCCAATCTGTATTGGGCCAATCTGCGCCACGCCAACCTGAAGGGAGCTAATCTCAACGGTGCCGATCTGACGGGTGCAAAGTGGCAGGATACCACCATGCCCGACGGTACTCTGCGGAGTAGTTCTTAGAAGATGGTTATTAGTTATTAGAAGGTAGTTATTAGCAAGACTCAGGGTTGTAGACCCACCTGAGGCAAAGCCAACTGGCCAGAGGGGGTCAGCCCGGTGACGGTGAGGGTGTATTCAATGAAGCTGCCACCATCGCCGCTCCAGCCCAGCAGTTGGCCATTGGGGCTGAGTTGGGGGCTGTTGTTAAAGGTGGTGACGGCAATGTAGTACAGTCCGCTGCTGGGTAAAAGAATGTTATCCAGGCGAGACTGCAAACCGTTGAAATCGTCGTTGCTGGCGACGAGGTAGCCCTGGCTGTCAAATAAATAGAGTTGCGAATCGTCGTCGGTGAAGCGCAGCCCCGGCAAAATACGGGTGACGTTGAGATCCACCGTGACCCGATCCCCCTGTCCACCCACCACGGTAAACACCTCCACCCCAGCACTCACTTCTCCAGCAATCACACCCGATCCACGGGGCGTGCCCACCAGCAGGGCGGGGGACAGGGCGGGAATATCCGTGGGCTGCGGGTCTAACAATCCGGCTCGCCGGGTGGCATTGATCTGCTGAGCCAGTTGGTCGGGGGTGAGGTCGGGTTCGCCGAAGAACCGCAGCAAAGCACGATCTAGGAGGAGGGGTTGGCTAGGGGTAGGCACGGTCTCAAGGTACTGGGCTAGATGAGCCTCACAACCTGGGATGCCCGAAATTTCTAGGCGTTCCTCCTGATAGCGTTGCAGCGTATGGCGAAAGGTGACCAAATCTTGGCGATCCTGAGCCGACAGATCGGGGGAGGCGATCATCGCACTGGTGCGATCCACAGCGGTATCCCAATCGTTGAGACACACCGCCGTTTTCATCTGCCGTTGCAGGGTGTCCAGGGGTACGCTGGCCACAGTGGCAGATCCCCAAACGCCCCCCCAGCTCAGCGCCAGGGCAGACAGACTAAGCCAAACGCGCCGGGTCATAGACTCCTCCGTTTCCACCAAGGCCGTGAATTAGCAGCCAATCACCGGGGCCAGGAAACGCCACCTAGCCTCAGCAGTGGGCTACCTCTAGGGTACCCGCTTTCCCAAAATCCCATCACAGATGAACCTTCGCTCTAGATATCTGGCACTTGTCCTATCAGGATCCTGTTCTACGAGGATCTCTCGCCAAATGACAGGGCTAAATGGATCCCCACTCATAGGCATCAACAAAGCGAGATAAATGGCCAACATTGGTTGTGGCAATCAGTTTCGGCTTGCTCTTGTTCGTCCTCGTCGGCCATCCAGGTATCCAGGAGTTGACTCAGTGCCGCTTGTCGCTCTGGATTAGGGGCAGAAGCGGACTGTAATGCCTCGTTCCAGGCTTGTTCAGAGGCGCTTGGCTGAACCTCTAGCCCCTGCCGAAAGCGTCGAATTGCCTGGAGTAGGTCATCCCAATGCTGCGCTGGCGTCTGCTCAATTTCCTGCACTAGTTGCACCAACAGCGCGGCTGATACCGTCGCCGAGGAATCAGGGGGGGGGGGAACTCGGTTCTGCCATGGCTGTGACCAGTCCTATGCTTTAGACCCATTTTAGACGCTGCGACAACACAACCCTCAGGCTAACCAAGCCCAGCAACCCCGCTTACCCAGCGACCAATTCCCGCATCACCTCGGCCACGGGTACTAGCCGATCTCCTTGGCCGACGTGGCTGCCAGAAAACACTAGGCCGTTCTCCACATCGCCCCGACAGGCCCGATCTAGGGCGCGGAGGATGCAGTAAGTTTCCCGTTTATCGCGGAATTTGCACACATGTAGGCAGTTGGCGAAGCACTGGTTTTTGGCCCCCGGCAGTTCCCCAGCAATCACCCGATCCACAAAGGGGGTGCGGAGGGCGCGTCCGGGTAAACCTACGGGACTGGGCACCAATACGACGTCCTCTGGATCGGCCTTGAGGTGAAATTCTTTGTAGCGGGGGTCGGCATCGCATTCCTCGGTGGTGATGAATCGGGTGCCAATTTGGACACCGCTGGCTCCTAGGGCAAGGGCCTTGACTAGGGTGTCATGGCTGTAGATGCCCCCGGCAGCAATCACGGGAATGGGGCGGTCGTAGGTGTCGGCGAGGTACTTGACCAGGGCGGGAATCACCGCTTCGGGGCTGATGGCGGGATCGCCCAATTCCTCGGCCTTGGCCCCCAAGTGCCCCCCGGCAGTCTGGGGATTTTCCACCACAAAGGCATCGGGCAGGCGGTTAAAGTTGCGCTGCCACTTTTTGCAAACGACCTGGGCGGCCCGCACGCTGGAAATAATTGGTACTAGGGCCACATCGGGCCGATGGGCGGTGAAACCGGGTAGTCCTAGGGGTAGCCCTGCTCCAGAAATAATCAGGTTGGCTCCATGGTCGGCGGCGGTGGTGGCGAGGGTTTCGTAGTCTCGTGCCGCCACCATAATGTTGACGCCGATGATCCCCTGGGGACTGAGGGCGCGGGCCTTTTGCAGTTCGTCGATCAGGGCGAGGCGATTGGCCTCGAAAAACTGTTCTTGGCGCTTTTTGGGGCTTTTCTCGTCAATATCAAAGTAGGGTGAGTTCATCCCTAGCCCCACCGCCGAAATAATGCCAATTCCGCCAGCATTGGCCACTGCCGCTGCCAGGTTAGCACCAGAAATGCGGATACCCATACCGCCTTGGATAATCGGGAAAGGAACCGTGTGGACACCCAGGGTGAGCGAGGGAAGAGCAGTCATACGCAGTGGCAACCTCAAAAGACCGATAGGAACGTTGTAAAACGAAGTATTTATGGAGTTGGATGGGGTAAAGATCCCCTGCGGGAGCGACGCTGCCCACCCCAGTACAGCCGATGGTTAGAAAAAAGGGCACAAATCAATGTGCCCTACGTAACCACGGAATGGGACTGACTGGAGGAGGGGGGTATGCGTATCCCCAAAGCCAATCAACTTTGTATAACTATTAAGCGATAAACCGATAAAAAGCAAGCCCCCTACTCAAAATGGGGAGTTACGTTTTTGGTAACCGTCCCGAATGGGGCAGAAATTTTGCGTAGGTTAGGGTCATAGAGCAGGGAGACCCCGAACGATGAAATACCCACTCAGCCTTTGGTTAACGCTTGGTACCGTCACCGCAACGTTGGCTCTGTCGGCGGCCAGTTTGCAAGCCATTGAACCGGGGGTGCCCCTGCCCGAAACGCCCCCCGCCGAGGCGGCACCTCCCTCCACCAGTCCCTCTAATCCGACGATTCCCCCGATGCCCCGACCACCGATAGATCCCTACGGCCAAGTGATTGAACGCACCAAGGCAATGGTGTCGGATCCCGTGGCCCAACGGCTGGCGGCGGCGCTGGATCTCAATATCCTCAACATCACCTGGGAGGACACGGGCCGTTTCTACGGGTCGGCGGTTGGCCCCAACATCAGCGACATGACCATTCAGGTGCAGCACCGAGATCCCCGTACTGGCGAATATCAGCTTCACCTCATGCCCGTGATTCGCCATCCCAACTTTGCCGATGTCACCGCCGATATCCCCCTGGAAAATTTCTTTGTGCGGGTGGGCAACGAAGATGGCCAAGCCCTGCGGCGGGTGGCCCTTTCCGAAGTATTGGGCAACCTGCGCGACTATCTGCACGAGCCGGACTCCTGGGAAGGGCGGCTGAATTCCCTCTTGTCACAGCGGGATAGCCATGTGTTGGTCAGTGCCCAGGCGGCGTTTCTGCCCATTCCCCAGGAAGGCAGCGCTACCTTCAACCCGGTGCTGTTCAACTACCAGTCCTACCCTGGCGACCCAGCTGTTCTCACCATTTTGGCCACACGGGAGGGCACCAGCATCACCGTCATCGACAACCAGCGCGACACCGTGGACGCAGGGCCAATGTGGGGGCAGCGCTTGTTTTTCAACCGCAACGGCGAACGAGCCAGCTTTACGGGCCAGCGATTGACCGACTTTGCAGCCCAGGCCGAAGCCTCTGGCCAGCGCGACCCCGACCTAGAAGCGGGCGGCGAAGGGATGAACCTGGTGCTGCTGATTCAGGTGCCCCTCAAGCAACGGGAACCGATGAACCAATTTGGCGGCATCGGTCTGATGGACAACCTTTCCATGGCTGCACCCCTACCCGCCCCCAGCATGGAGGCCTCCCGTGGCAGTAGCGATGTAGAGGCCGCCGTGATCGGCCATGGCCCTGTGGAAGGCCCTTTCACCGAAATTGATGGCCTACCCATCGAGCGCGACCCCGATTATCCGATTCGGGTGACGGTACAGTTCTACAAAGCCACCAGCAACGGCGTCGTATCTGAGGCCGACATGGCCGAAATTCGCGACCAGATTGATCGCGTCTATGCCGAAGCTGATTACGTCGGTAGCCTAGTTGTCGATGGCCCCAGCGACCGCCCCACCGAACACGACGGCCCCCACCAAGAACCTGCCGACTGGTGGCAACGCTTCTGGGAACGCCAACGTCGCTGGTTGCGTTAGAAGCAGGTTCCGCTCAAGCCGGGACGCTACACTAGACGCTAGAGCCATTGTCTCCCCTTTGCCCTAGCGTCTGGTTGCCTGGGGCGACTATCCTTGGACAAACTTTGGGCCAGTTATTCCTCGGTGAAATTGTGGTCAGCGTTATTCCCGCCAATCAAGTTTCAATCGGCCATCTGGAAGCGCGGTATGGCCTTCAAGAAGCCGCCCAGCCAGATTTTTTTACGGAATGGACGACCGATCTGGCTTCCCTGACGGCATTAGAAACGCAGTATTTAGACCGGGTCAAAGCCCATTTCAAGCGTCTGCTCAAAAGCCCGCCCTTACTCGAAAACAGCGTCAAAATGGTGGTGCTCTCACCACTGTTAGATTTGGCCGGATTCTACGATGACCCGTTTCATCTGCAATCTGAGGTAGGGGTTGAGATCTTCACCGAGGAGAGCGGTGAGACGATTCGCGGCAGAATTGATGTGCTCGTCCTCAAAAATCGACTTTGGATTTTGGCCCTAGAAGCCAAACGCAGCGATTTTGATGTGATGGTTGGAGTAGGGCAAGCACTGGCCTACCTGCTAGCGAATCCTGCGGCAGATCTTCCCGCCTTTGCTATGGTCAGCGATGGCCAGAATTTCCTATTTTTGAAACTCACCCAAACGCCCCAGCCCCAATACGCCCACTCTCGCCTATTTTCACTCATTAACCCCGGCAACGATCTCTATGCCGTGCTTCAGGTGATGAGGCGTCTTGGTCAGGTAATCATCGATGACGGGTGCGCCTAATCGATGTGATATTGCGCCGCTATTGAACTTGACTCAACTGCCCTAGCTCAACACTAACCGCATCAAAGCGGTTGTCTCCGGGATGGTAGGAGAGAATTTCTATACCAATCGGCTCCCCGGTTGTTGAGTCTTTAATGAGAATAATGCCATCCCCAAGTTCGGCACTAATTTGCTCTTTGCGGGGTGGTTGCCAGAATACGGTAAGCAATTCTGTTTCTGGCTCGTAGAAAACTTTTACCTGTGCCATATCGACTCTCCTTCTTTGATTGCATCAGTTTGATAGGCCGTAATCAAAAATCCATCCCCATTTAATCGTCGTGCTACAGCTACAACCCAGCGTTTCTCGCTACGTGCTAGGTAGAACAGCAGCACGCTATCATCTCGACTACTGCGGCGGATTTCATCGGGGTCTGCGAGGGCTTGCTGAACGAGTTCTTCCAGATCGGCGATGTCAGGATGCTTGATAAGTAGCCGCTGCCAGTAGTTTTCAGAGGTTCTAACGGTAAAGCCAAAAGGTGTAGCGATCTCGAACTTCATGATCTCCTCCACCGCTTTACTCACAGGCTCTATACCTATTTTGTCTACTTTCACTTAACTGTTTTCAAAATCGATATTCTCGTAAAGATCGGCGATTTGAATTTGTACGTCAATGGTGCTTAAGGTCAGAGTTACGGTTGGATCATCGTATTCCGAGAATAGCCACTGGTGGGCGTTGGTCTGCACGTAATGTTCTACATAAACTCGGTACTGATCGATTAATAGATATTCACGAAAAGTAGGAATCGCACGATAGGCAACGAATTTTTCACTGCGATCATAATTCTGGGTTGATTTTGATAAAACTTCGGCAATAAAACAGGGATTTATCACGGTATCTGTGCGGCCAGTTTGCAATTCTAGCGGTTTGGGTAGAACCATCACATCGGGATAGGTATAGATGTTTGCATCGGGAACCCAAAGTCTCTGATCTACATAGAACGTGCGATACTCTTTGCCTCTCAGGGCAGACTTTAAGAGGATATATAGATTGCCAGCAATATCATTATGATTAGGAGTACCGCCAGTCATCGGATTAATATCTCCATCTCGATATTCATTACGGATTTCTGAATTGACCTCAAGTTCAAGGTATTCTTCGGGTGCATAGATTTTCTTGGCTTCAGCTTGCATGATCATGTTGGTCTTACCTCCAATGCCTCTAGCTGACTTTTAATCTAATCCGTTGCTGTCGCCTTGTCGGCCTCTACTGACTGTGCTACTTCTGCTTTCGCGATTTCTAGCTGTGGCTGTCACTGCTCTCTACAAGTATAGCCCTTAGCTTCTCGTTACCTAGAATGTTTGTGCGGCAAGCATTTTAATTAGTGTCCCACGTTAGAAGATCCATGCTATGGATTCAGTAGAACTTTCGTCTTAACGAGTTAACGTTCCCAATCACCCGCCGTAGATAACCTTGAATTCCCAACAGATAACCTCTCGGCGGTCGGTATGCATTGGGGTTGTTATGCCACGTTTCTCAACGGTGTAATCAAACAACCGCGTTATGATGCATCATCACGGAATAAAAATCCGTCTTGCGCCCATATAGTTGGTAGTATAAATCGCAATTTCAACAATCCGATCAACACAACTATCTCGATAACTTGAATCGTTCAACACCCGATCAGCGTTGCCAATAGTCACCACTGGCAAAGAACCTGGAACATTTTCTTCGCGCATCACCTGCTCTAGCGAATCTTTATCTTTCATGCTGCGATTCGCGGTGAGCAGGATCATCTGGTTTTTCTGCGCTATCCTCCAAACAACTCTGTCGCTGCTGTCGATTGATAATCCCACCTCCTCAAACATAACGAAGCGAATGGGAACAACATCAAGCCAACCTTGTCCAACAATGCTCCCAAGCAGAATCCGCGCATGTCCCTTCAAATTATGATCAATCAAAAAAATCACGACTGTAGCTGGTGACGTGCCTTGGATGCCTGAAGCTTTTCCCATGCAGCTTCCAGCCCAGGCGGGGGAGGTAAGGTGGAAATTCGAGCAATACGCTCGCGATTCTGCTCTTCGTAGTATCGTCGAAGCTCTTCAGTTTCCTGGATCACTTGCTGATACTCAGCTTCGACTTCTGATCGGTGAGCCTCGATATAAGATAAGGCAGCGTTGAGCTGTTCTTCCGTAAGCTCGAACAGTCCCTGGATAAATTTAGGAGGGTATTGATCTATCACGTAGTCCATCACGTCATAAAGCGTGATCCGCGTGCCTACGATGGTCAGTCCCCGCTCTGTACGGATGATATCTGCTTGGCCGTTAGCCTCGGCAGTCATGGAACAGCCTCCTATAGCCTGCATTTATGATATCCCAAGCCGAAGTGAGGCGGCTCTTCTGGGTATATGGTGATAAGCCAAGCTGATATCTAGGCATGGCAAGGTTTTCCGCGCTTCTCAGGGTCGAAATCGTGTACTGTTATACGGCTTCATTCATATATACGGCTTCATTCATAAACCCAGAGGAGCCCTACGGGGTAAGGCCCAAATCTTAAGGAATTAACCCTCAAATCTGCTGGATAGTACCCCAAAATTACGGTGTTATCCAGCAGATTTGAGGATTAAGCGTGGTAATTGAGGGTATTATCCAGCACTTTTGACGGAAAACACCCCTCCCATCGGGATTATCTAGCACGAAGCTCAACCACTTGCTTAGTTAACGGTGGCCTAATTTCTTTCTTCAATCTCTGCACCTTAGATGTAGCGGTAGTAGGGTTTTCTAGGTGGTCGGTGCTGAGGCTAGGTCAATGCCTAACTCATCCAGCAGCCAGTTGGTCACCTGTTGCCGTTCGCCGGGGGTGAGGTAAAAGCGGCCTGTGTAGCGCAGGCGGTCGTTGATATCTTCTACGTCGGCCAGGGTAAACAGTCCGGCGGTGGTGGCGATGGTGCAAAGCACGTCATCCTGGCTTTGCTGGTCTAGCCCCCCGTGGCGATAGCGGGCGATGTGCTGGCCGAGTTTGTCGAAGTCGTAGCTTTCTTGGGCGAGGCGCTGTTTTTTGTGGTCGGGAATGGGTTCTCCGGCCACAATTTTGGCGTAGTCCGTATCCAGCAGGTTGAGGTGGACGATCTTAGGGGGTTGCAAACTCAAACGGCCTCCTTCTGCGTTAGGTATGTGGGCCGAACCCGCTTGGATGGGCGGCGGCGAGAGGTGCCCTAGGGAACGCGACGGGGTTTGATCTGGCTTGGGTATAGCATAGGCCAGGTTTTTCTGGAGGCTTTGATTCCGTTGGATATTTTTCAGAAAGGGATCGCTGCACGGGGATGGCTACGGTGCCGACTGTCCCAAGGCTCGGTGATCCCAGCCTTTAGCCGCCTCAAACCATAGATTCAGGGTGGGCCTAGGGATTCAATTTTCTCAACTAAAGATCCGTTGACAATCGGGCGAACAGCCTAGGGACTACTGCTAGAATTGGAAGACTGTCAAAATAAAATGTTACGTAAATCACATTTTGATTCGATAATTTCTGCCTCTATCCCCTATCCTACATCCCCGATTCATCGCCGCCATGACTACCCCTGTTGCGTCCCAAAGTGAAGTCCTTGTTCGCCGTGCTTCCGGGGCCTTTGCCCTGATTGATAGCCTAAAACGCCACGGGGTCAAGCATATTTTTGGCTATCCCGGTGGGGCTATCCTGCCCATTTACGACGAACTCTACCGGGCCGAAGCCGCTGGGGATATTGCCCACATTCTGGTGCGCCACGAGCAAGGGGCTGCCCACGCCGCCGATGGCTATGCCCGCGCTACGGGGCAGGTGGGGGTGTGCTTTGGCACCTCTGGGCCTGGGGCCACCAACTTGGTGACGGGCATTGCCACCGCCCAGATGGACTCGATTCCCCTGGTGGTGATCACGGGGCAGGTGCCGCGCCACGCCATCGGCAGCGATGCCTTCCAGGAAACCGATATCTACGGCATCACCCTGCCCATTGTGAAGCATTCCTACGTGGCGCGGTCGCCCCAGCAGATTGCCCAAATGGTGGCCGAAGCCTTCTACATCGCCCGCACCGGACGCCCTGGCCCTGTGCTGGTGGATATTCCTAAGGATGTGGGCCTAGAGGAATTTGACTATATTCCCGTAGAGCCGGGTCGGGTGAACCTCACGGGCTATAAGCCCACCGTTAAGGGCAACCCTCGCCAAATTAATCCCGCCATTCGCCTACTGCGCCAGAGTGAGCGGCCTCTGCTCTATGTGGGCGGTGGGGCGATTACGGCGGGTGCCCACGCGGAAATTGCCAAGCTGGCGGAATATTTCCAAATTCCCGTCACCACGACCCTGATGGGCAAGGGAGCCTTCGACGAGCACCATCCCCTGTCGGTGGGCATGTTGGGGATGCACGGCACTGCCTACGCCAACTTTGCCGTCAGCGAGTGCGATCTGCTGATTGCGGTGGGTGCCCGCTTTGACGACCGAGTGACGGGCAAGCTGGATGAGTTTGCCTCCCGTGCCCAGGTGATTCACATTGATATTGACCCCGCCGAGGTGGGCAAAAACCGCACCCCCCAGGTGCCCATCGTGGGCGATGTGAAGCAGGTGTTGACGGATCTGCTGGAGCGTCTGGAAGCCGAGAACCAACTGCCTCCCCCCAACCAAACCGTGGCTTGGCGGGAGCGCATCAACCGCTGGCGGCAAGATTATCCCCTGGTGGTGCCCACCTACCCTGACATGCTGGCTCCCCAGGAAGTGATTACGGAACTCTGCCGTCAAGCGCCCCACGCCTATTACACCACCGACGTGGGTCAGCACCAGATGTGGGCAGCGCAGTTCCTCAAAAATGGCCCCCGTCAGTGGGTGTCTAGTGCGGGCTTGGGCACCATGGGCTTTGGCATGCCAGCGGCCATGGGCGTGCAGGTGGCGCTACCCAACGACACGGTAATCTGCATCAGTGGCGATGCCAGCTTCCAGATGAACCTGCAAGAACTCGGCACCCTGGCCCAGTATCACATCCCCGTCAAAACCGTGATTGTGAACAATGGCTGGCAGGGGATGGTGCGCCAGTGGCAGCAAGCCTTCCACGGCGAGCGCTACTCCTCTTCTAATATGGAAGTGGGGATGCCCGACTTTGAACTGCTGGCTCGCGCCTACGGCATTAAGGGCATCGTCGTCCACGACCGCAACCAACTCAGCGAAGCCGTGGCCACCATGCTGGCCCACGATGGCCCCGTGCTGATGGATGTGCATGTGCGCCGCGACGAAAACTGCTACCCCATGGTGGCCCCCGGCAAGGGCAACCACCAAATGCTCGGTTTGCCGGAGGTGGCTTCGGATGCTGCCGCTGCCGACCTGAAGTGTGGTCAGTGTGGCCATGAGAACGCCCAGGATAGCCACTTCTGCTCCCAGTGCGGCACCAAGCTCTAGTTTGTTTAGGCAATCCCTCGAAGCCAACTGCTTCACACTAAGGACGTAATTTCCTAAGTCTCTGCCCCAGCCCGATCCCACTTGGATTGGGCTGGGGTTTAGCTATGGGCTGAGAGCGACGAATACCAAATCCGAATGCACCATCCTGATTGCCCATCCGACCAACCGTAGGGACGAGGTCTCCTCGCCCGCTGATACTGGGGCTAAGCAAGTCGCATTCAGGATAAGACGGGGGTTTTTGGCGAACCATAGCCCAGTTTTCAAAGAATGCAGTATCCTAGCCTCAGTTCTTTTCTGTGGTGTGGGTTGTCTATGTCTGCCGCGCTGAAATCCTACGTTCCCCGGCCCTTACCCTCCTCGGCAGCTCACCCGTCCCAGCGACGTCCGACCGCCTCTGCCACCGTGGGGGTGTTGCGCCCCCTCAAAGCTGGATCGGTCAAAGCCCTACCCGTAGCCACAGCCCACAGCCCCCTGCGGCGCACCTTGGCGCAGATTCATTTGGTGTCCTCGGTGCTGGCGGCCTCCTTGGTGAGCCTCACTCTGGTGGGTTATGGCACGTCGGTATATGTGGATCGCCAGTTGGCTCAGGCCACGAATCGCCTCAGTCAACTTCAGCGCAGCGAGCAACAACTCACCACCGCCAACGCCATTTTGACCCGCCACATGGCCCAACAGGCCGAAGACCCCGCTGCTGGCCTCCAGCCCCCCAAGCCCGATCAGGTGATTTTCCTGCAACCCGCCCCCCAGCGTCCGGCCCAGGTAGTTGAAGAACCCGCCGCTCCTCCAACCCAGGCCACCCGTCCCCTAGGCTATTGATTCGGTTGCCCCTTCGCTGATCCGTTTTGCCATGGCTAGTTCCTTTTCCTCCCCCACCCGTCCCCGTCGGCCTCGGCGGAATCGGTCGCGTGTCCTCGATCAGGGCCGCCCCCAGGGGCAGCGAACGGAACGCACCGCTCGGCAACCCGTGGCCCAAACGGTAAGCGATACCCGCCGTCGATTGGTGATCGTGTGGGCGCTGCTAATGGCGATGATGGCCCTGCTAACCGGACGGCTGGTGTGGCTCCAGCTCATGCAGGGGGAAAGCCTCGGCCAGATGGCGGCTCAACAGCGGGTGCGGCCCCATCAGCCCCAGCCCCTGCGCTACCCCATCGTGGATCGCCAGGGCAACCTGCTGGCGGTGGATCGCATGGTGTATACCCTCTACAGCCACCCCAAGCTGTTTGATCGCCCCTTAGAGGAAGTGGCCAGCGCCCTCAGTCCTCTGTTAGAAAAACCTGCTGCCGAATTGCAGGAACAGTGGGGCACTCAGCCTACAGGCATTCGGGTGATGGATGGCCTCACTGCCGAAACCGCCGACCGCATTCGACAACTGCGGCTAAACGGGGTGGAGTTGGTGCCTCAACAGCAGCGGTTTTACCCTCAGGAAGATTTGTTTGCCCCCGTAGTGGGCTTTGTGAACCTGGACGGTGCCGCCCAGGCGGGGCTAGAAATCGCCCAGGAAGACCACCTGCTATTGCCGGAGCGGGATCAGAGTGATCTGGCCTTGGCCCTGGTGAGGGGGCAGGCAGAGAAGGCCACCCTACAACTTACCCTAGACAGCCGCCTTCAGCGGGTGGCCCAAAACGCCCTAGAGCGCGTCGTGGCTGAGCGATCCGCTAAGGGAGGATCCATCATGGTGATGAATGTGGAGACGGGGGAAATGCTGGCCATGGCGGTGGCTCCCACCTATAATCCCAACGAGTATTACCGGGCCGATATGGAGGCGTTCCGCAACTGGGCCATCAGCGACCTCTACGAGCCGGGGTCTACCTTCAAGCCCATTAACGTGGCCATTGCCCTGGAAGCAGGCGTGCTTCAGCCCGATGAAATGGTGAACGATAGTGGCCAAATTCAGTTTGGTAAATGGACGATTCGCAACAGCGACTACGCTACCTCCGGAGGTCGAGGCACTATTTCTATCACCGATGTGCTGAAGTACTCTAGCAACGTGGGCATGATTCGCATTATGCAAAAGCTGCCCCCCCAAGACTACTTCCAGTGGTTGCAAGAACTCGGCCTGGATCAGCCCTCCGGCATTGATCTGCCCAATGAGGCTACGGGGCAGATGAAGGATCGGGAGCAATTTATTCGCAGCCGCGTTGAGCCTGCGACCACGTCCTTTGGTCAGGGCTTTTCCATGACGCCGATCAAAATGATGCAGCTTCAGGCGGCGATTATGAACGGCGGACGTCTGGTGACGCCCCACGTCATCCGTGGCATGGTGGCCGAGGACGGTACTTCGCTGTGGCAACCGTCGCGCCCCATGCCCAAACAGGTTTTTTCAGAACGCACCACCCAAGCCCTAATGCCCATGCTGGAGGCCGTCGTGGCTACGGGCACCGGGAAAGCGTCCCAAGTTCCGGGCTATCGCATCGGCGGCAAAACCGGAACCGCCCAAAAAGCCCTGCCCGGTGGTGGCTATGGCCCAGGCCGCATCACCAGCTTTGTGGGGGTGTTGCCCGTGGATAGCCCCCGCTACGTGATCATGGCCATCCTCGACGAACCCAAGGGCGACGACGCCTACGGAGGCACCACCGCCGCACCCCTGGTTAAAGCGGTAGCCGAATCCCTGGTGGTGTTGGAGGGTATTCCCCCCAGCGACAGGGCAGCGGTATCCGAGGCGGCGAACCAGGAGTAGCCTGAGTCGATTACAACGTTCTACCCTTACCAACAGTTCTCGATAGCGTGAGATGCACCGCTGCTGAGGTCTAGATCCCCCCAGTACTTTGCTGTCCCCGCTTTACTCTGTACCCCCCTTGATAAGGGGGGCAGGGGGATCATCGCAATGGACTGCACCCACGGAAAAGCCGCTGTCGTATTAGGCATCGACGCAGTCAAAAATAGCGGTTTCCAACTGCTGTAACGCGGTTTCTAGGTCGTCGTTGACGATCTGCACATCAAATTCGGGGGCGGCGTCTATTTCCACCTGGGCGCGGGCCATGCGGCGCACAATGGCTTCTTCAGAATCCTTGCCGCGCTGGCGGATGCGTTGTTCTAGTTCATCTAGCGATGGGGGCAGCACAAACAACTGAAGCGCCTGGGGAAAGGTTTCTCGCACCTGACGAGCACCCTCTAGCTCAATTTCTAAAATGATCCATTCGCCCTGATCGAGGTGCTGCTGTACGGCGGTTTTGGGGGTGCCGTAGCAGTTGCCCGCAAACTCGGCCCATTCCAGCAGGTCGCCGTTTTCTACCATGGTTTGAAACTGATCGCGGCTGACGAAGTAGTAGTCTTTGCCGTCCACTTCGCCGGGACGGGGTTGGCGGGTGGTGGCGGAAATTGAGAGCCGCAGATTGGGATAGCGATCCCTCAGCGCCTTGAGCAACGTCCCCTTGCCGACGCCGCTTGGCCCGGTAAACACAATCAGCCGTCCGATGCGGGGGGGAGTCAGACCGGGGAGTCGATCCAGGTTATTGAGGATCTGTTGGTCGAGGTCTGGGGAGGAAGGGGTGCTAACAGCCATGGCTACGGGGTTTGGATTAGAGAATGGCAGGGTTGGACGAATGGTAAGGGGGCTTTACTCTGTTGATTCGATCTTGAGGGGACAGAACCGGAAAACCTTCATTTTAGATAACGACGGCTTTTAGGCAAGGGTGGGTACATCAAATAAAACCGTCGTCATGTAGCGTTCGGCCCAGGCGTCGCCAAAGGCTTTTTCGAGGACGCGGCGGGTTTTGTCGTTTTGTTGTTGTTGGGTGCAGTAGCGGTGCTGTCCGGCCAAAATGGCGGGGGCGGCCTCCGGGGTCGGTTCAGTTGCTACGGCCTGCTGACAGTGCAGGGTGAGGTAGTCCACAATCAACTGCACAAAGGCGGCTTCCTCTTCGGGGCTGGTGGGGCGAATGAAGCGGCAGTGGGGGGAAAAAATCGTGCCCCATTCCGGCAGACCACGCTCCTGGGCAAAGGGCGGTGGGGCCAGGGCGGTGAGGGCTTCGTCGTAGGCGGGGGGGAGCGTTTCCGCTACGGGCGATAAATCCACAATGGCGGCGCTAATTTGGCCTCGCCCCCCCACCAGGTCGCAGCCAAACATGGGCAGGCCGTACTGGGGATTGGGGAACATGACACAGTGGAGAATGTCCAGGTTATTCCCGACCTTGGCCAATTCCAGGTGCAGCTTGCGGAACTGGGGCGCTTGGTAGCCGTGATTTTCGATGGTCAGTCGTTCGCCTTCCAGCTTGCCCTCCACATAGCCCAAATCCTCCGGCAGCGCGTAGGGCGATAGACTCAGATACTCCTGCCACACCGCCTCCATGCGGTTGGCCAAGTCCCGAATCATGGGGTGCTGCTGTTCCCGCAGGGAAGTCGTAGGGGAGGACGCCATGGAATCAGAATACCTATAGTAGACTTTCAGCATATCAGCCTATGATGGCAGGCTGTTAGCGGCGATACGGTTTCCTGAAGCCGTGGTTTCAAGGTTTGTTGCTGTGTGCTGGATGGGGAAGGCGGGTGAAGCTAACCGACTGGATTAATTTGGCCCTGTTGGGCATGGCGCTGTTTATTCTGTGGCGCTTTCGACAAATTGTGTTGCTGATGTTTGCCGCTGTGGTGATGGTTACGGCCCTCAATAGCCTGACGCGGCGGTTTGTGCGGATCTATGGCTGGCCCCGGGATCGGGCGTTGCTGGTCACCTGGGCTTTTGTGGTACTGGGGGGCTTTATCGTGTTTGGGCTGGTGTTTCCCCTGTTCGCCAGCCAGTTTCAAGAATTGCTGGAACTCACGCCCAAGGGGTTTGCCATCCTCAATGGCTGGTTCGACGACTTCAAATCTAATCCGCCCGATTGGTTTCCCGGCCAAGATATTCGCCTTCTGCCCGACTTCAGTGAACTGATTCGCCAGGTCACTACCATCAGCACTACGGTGTTTGGTAATTTCCTGTCCTTTTTCTCCAGTTCTGTGGCCATTGTGCTGCAACTCTTGCTGCTGGTTGTCCTCACCCTGATGATTTTGGCGAACCCCCCGGCCTACCGCACGCTCCTACTGCGGATGTTTCCCTCTGGCTATCGGCGTCGTGCCGATGAAATCCTGACCAAATGCGAAACCGCCCTTATGTCCTGGCTGGGGGGTGTGGCCCTGAGTTCGATGTTTGTGGGCACTCTCAGCTTTGTGGGGCTGGTGATTTTGGGCGTCCCCTATGCCTTTGCCCACGCCGTCTTGGCTGGAATGTTCAACTTCATCCCCAACCTCGGCCCCACCCTCAGCGCCATTTTTCCCGTCTTTGTAGCCCTGCTGCAATCCCCTAGCAAAGCTCTGATGGTGATTGTGCTCTACGTCGTGATCCAAAACCTAGAAAGCTACTGGTTCACCCCTATGACGATGCAAAAGCAAGTGTCGCTGTTGCCCGCTGCCACCCTAGTAGCCCAAATTTTCTTTGCTACGTTCCTTGGCCCCCTGGGGCTAATCCTAGCCCTGCCCCTGGCGGTGGTGAGCAAAACCTGGATCGAAGAAGCCTGGATCAAAGACGTTCTCGACCGCGACCCCAAGGTCGATCCCGCCCTGATTCCCTAACCCTTTCCCTATCATCCCTTCCCCATAAACCGGACAACATCCAATTCACGATAAGATCGGCGGGTTGCAATCAAGAGAGAACCCATGGCAGATACTCCTAACCCTTCCCCCGACAAGCCCAAGAAAAAAATCATCACCACGGGCAGCAGCGAAGGTGGCGAACGCGGCGAAGGTGGCGAACGCGGCGAACGTCGTGACCGTGGCGAACGCCGGGGTGGCAAAGGTCGTCGCGGCGGGCGGGGTCGGGAAGAAGAACGTAAGCCCGCTGTGCCTCCCGCCCTGATGCGTGGCCCCCGTCCCAAACCCAAGGCCGAAGTTGTGGAAGAAGTGGTCGAGGAAGTGGTCGAAGACGTGACGGCTGAGGCCGAACAGGAGGCCGCTGTCGAAGAGAACGCTCCTGAGCAAGCCACGACCGCAGCCCCCGAAGAAACCCCGGCGAATAGCTAAGGTTGCGCGTCTAAATCCCCTAGTTGACTGACACAGGATTTTGCTCCGGGCGCGGCAACCGCGCCCCTCCAGCCCTTGGATAATGTAGGGGGCAGGTCTCCTGACCCCTTTGCATATCTGGGTTCTGGCAGGTTTTATGAGTCAACCAGGACGCTTGCCGCCTTCGGATCAACCTTTTGCTCAACGCCAAAGCCCACCAGAACCAGTGTATCCAGGGGTTGTCCTGGGGCTGGCCGTTGATAGTTGAGAATGCGGCGGATCCGCATATTTGGGTTCACAAGCAGAATGGAATCCACCGAAACCACGCGGGTGTAGGGGGTGGTCATCAACAGTTCGCGGTTGCTGGCGTCGTAGCGAAAACTGGACACAATGGGGCGGGCTTCTTCGTAGGCTCGGTCGCGCAGATAGTCTCCGGTAATCACGCCATCGGCCTGCTGCTTGGGCACAAACAAGGCCCGCAATGCCTGGGAGACCTCCTCGCCCTGATCAGAAGTGGTGTGAAAAACGAGGTTGAACCCCGGCAGGCTGTCAATCTGATCAAGCATTGGGTAGGCGTTGTCCATCAAAACCTGGCGTTTGAGGTCGGGGGTAATGGCCTCCACCTGAAAATCTGTGTGGGATCGCTCAATCTTCTGGTGGCTAAGGTAATGGTAGGTGCGCTCAATCGACCAGTGACCGATGCAGCAGTCAAAAAAATAGGTAATATCCGTCAGATCCATGCCTTGTTCGTCGTAGGACGTCCTCTTTTATCGTACCCTTGCCCTGCGTTGATAGCCTCCGCTGATGGCTGACCAGGTTAAGGGGGTTTTCGGTAGGAACTGGGGCAAAAAAAGATGGTTGACCTAGACCCAAGGTGAGGCGTATCTGCCGCCGCGTGACCGCCAACGGAGTTCCCAAGGGCTGGCTGAGGGTGGCAAATCTACTAATTGAGTAAAAATGCTTACCGAATTCCCAGACAGAACCCGTACAATCAACCCCAACCTTGCCCCTGCCTCGCTAAAGCCACCTTGCATCCCCTGGCCTCGTTGACTATAGTGAAGGGCAGTTGTTAAGAAAAGTAAAATAAAGTTACAATCTATTTAAGTGGATTGACTTTTGGCTTTTCTGCTTTGTCGTTCTCCTGGATGGTATCCCATGCCCTTCTCCGTTGAAACCGCTCGGATCCTTGCTGAGCCACTGGTAACGGCCTTTTTTCAGGAAACGGCTGGGGAATGGCGGTCGGAGCGTCGCTACTACACCCTCAGCAGCGGCGAAACCCAGGAGGTGGTGAGCCAAATTGCCATCGAATTTCTAGAGCTAGGGCATCCGCAACTGCTGCATCTGGCGGAACTACACCACCTTGCCGTCAACGCACCCCTCATTTGCGGGACTTCCGTGGCTTGGGAGAGCGACTATGTGGGCACTGGCAAAAGGCCCGTCAAAGGGAGCACGCTGTTTGGGGTGCGCGGAACCACCCTATACCGAGACCGTGGCTTTGCCACGAGCAAGCCCGTTACCGCTCAATACCTCTTCCGCGACAACCGCACCCTCCAACTCAAAACCGAGTACAACGGATCCTCCTTTGAGGAAGAAATTCGTCTGATTGGCCAGCGCTATCGCACCCGACAAACGGTCATCTCCCGTGCTGGCGAGGAAATTATGATCGGACAATACTTGGAAACCCGCTATTAGGAGGTCGTTCTCCACGGCTGTTAGAGGGCGTCTGAAAAGGGTTGCTTTAGGTGCGGTTGGTCGCTAGATCGGTGCAAATCTACGGGATTTTTGACGACTGAGGCTGACCTCATCGGTATAACTTGGGACACGCTTCAGCTTTTCAAACGTCCTCTTCGCCGAATTTTATGAGTGACGCCATAAACTTGAGGGCAGCCCATGGATCAGATGGGTCTCAGGGCTAGCTGGAGGCACTGGTGTAAAACCGGAGGGCGAAGCGCCAGAAGCGGTTGGCCACGAACAGCAGCCCTGCCGCTAAGGCACCGGAGGCCCAAAGCCAGCCTTGCCCCCCCTCCCCTAGCATGGCTTGGGTGGGGACGGTGGTGAGAAAGGCCACGGGAATCACGAAGGTAAAAAAAATACGGTAGGCGGCGGGATAGCCCACGATGGGAAATCGGCCCGCCTCTAGCAAACCCCGCAGTACCTCGGTGACGTTATACACCTTGACAAACCAAATGCTGGTGGCCCCCAGCATAAACCATAGGCCATAGAGGCTGAGGGCACCGAAAATCAACGGCGGAACAGCCCGCAGATAAGCCTCCCACTCTAGTCCGAGGTGCTGCCCCGCATAGGCAATCATCATCAGCCCAAAGGCTAGGTCGGGCAAGCCCCAGGGGGAAAGGACGCGGGTGGAGAGCCAAAACTGGGAGCTAATGGGCTTGAGCAAGACAAAATCGAGGGTGCCCTCCTGCACCTGGGTCACAATTTTGTTGAGGTTAGGAATCAGCATGGTGGCCGCAAAGCCCTGAAGCAGCGTGAACATCCCTAACACAAGCAAGGATTCCTCCCACGTCCAGTCCTGAAACTGATAGCCCGTTCGATAAAACAAAAAGAGCCCGAAGACGCTTCCCGCTAGGTTGCCCAGGCTAGTGAGGGCTGCAATCATAAAATTGATGCGGTATTCCAGTTCAGCAGCAATGGCCGTTCCCCAAAACAGGACTAATACGTTCCAATAGCGTCCCATCGCCCTAGGCTCCCATGCCGGAATACTGCCGCAGCCCCCGCCTCCACAGCCAACGGTTGAGGCCCAAGAAGGCGAGCCCCCACAGCACCATGGCCATAAAGCCCTGGGCGATATGGTCGGCCTGGTTGGTAAGTAAGCTGGCGGGAAAGTAGATTAAGTAAGGAAAGGGCGTCCACAGCACCACGGCCCGCACGCTGTCGGGGAATAGGGCTAGGGGGGCTGTCATGCCAGAGAGAAAAATGTAAAGCAGAAACCAAAACTGCTCTAGGGCCACGACTCGCTCCGTCCAAAAGGCGAGCAGGGCGAAGGTGTACTGCATCAAAAATCGCAGGCAGAAGGCGATGGTGACGGCCAGGGCGGCTAGGATGCCGTTGCCAAGACTGGGTAGCCATGCGGCCTGGGGATACAGCACCAAAAATAAGCCAAGCAGCACTATCGCAAAGGGGAGGCGGGCAAAGCGTTCCGCGATATGGCTAAAAAAATGTCGCCACACTGGATCCACAGGCTGCAAAAGATAGGGGGATAATTTGCCTTCGACCACCTCCCGTTCAAATTCCCAAATCACCCACACGACGGTGAATTGGCGCACCAGAAACACCGCTAGAAAGTACTGGATAAATTCCGTGGGGCCGAGGGCAAACTGCCCACCTTGGGCGGCCTTGGCCCACAACCCCATCAGAATTAGCGGCAGGGTGCCGGAAAGGACCCAAAACAAAAGTTCTGCCCGATATTCCACCATGTAGGCATAGTAGACCGACAGCATAACCCGTGACAGTTTCAGGGTTCTGGAAATGGCGTGCTTCACAGATGCGACCAATACCGAAGACGAGGGATGTCCTGCCCTCACTCTAAGCCTCAATCCGATTAAATGCTAGCGGTGCGTAAATCTCTCCGGTGGTTTGGAATCAGGGCCATCTAGGCTCCCTCCTCCTGTTTGGCATAGGTGCTGAGACGGTGGCGCACCTGGGCGAGGGTGGTGGCGTCTTGAAGCCACTGTTCCTGATAGCTGGGCTGCCAAACGGGCTGGCCGGGACGGTTTCGCCGTAGGTTAATGCGTTTAGCGGCGGTGGCTTTGAAGCTAGCAATAAAAGACGAGAGTAGCCAGGGTTTTGGGGTCGTCTGGGCTGTAGAAATCCCGGTCTGAATGGCGCTGAAGGCGGGAGACTGGATATGCACGATGCCACAGAGTTCGTCGGGTGTGATGATCCATTGGTCGATTTCAACGCCCTTACGATGGGTGGCGGAATGTACCCACGCATCGGCCACAATGGTTCCGTACTCGCTGGGGTAAAACTGCCCCGCCTGATAGTGCCCCAGGAGGATCTGCTGCGGATGAATCGCGAGGCGGATGAAATAGGCTTGAGTTTCAGGAAGAAGCGTCAACGGCGTTACCCTTGTACCAATGGAAGGATCAGGGGGGGATGGACCTCGCATCATCGGGATGGCTCCTCAATGCACCACGGTCTCTAGCGTGCCCAGACGCAAGCCATCGCCATCATCGGGGGTGAGGCAATGTGACGATCCGGTTGAGGGTTGTCCTAGGGCTAAGCCTTGGTCGGCGGATGGGGATCCTTCGTATGGTCAGTCGTGGCTGAATCTCGGCGTGGGGTTGTCTATCCTGTTGTGGGCTGCTAGTGCGTTGAGCCATGGGTGGATACCCTGCACTGGTAACGCCGTTATCCTCGCAACCACTGCCAAAGTTTGATGGTTTTATCGGCACTGGTGCTGGCGATGAGTTTACCGTTGCCGTGGGCCGCAACGCTGTGAATGGGACTGGTGTGGGCGTGGATGGTGTCTTGTAGGGTACCGTCAATGCCCCAAATCCGCAGGGTGCCATCGCTACTGCCGCTCACGAGGCGCTGACCGTCTGGGAGAAACGCCACCGCATTCACTTCCTGGGTGTGTCCCTGGAGGATCGATCCCCGCTCTCCGCTGGGAATCTGCCAGAGTCGTAGGGTGCGATCTTTACTGGCGCTAGCGATCCACTGATGATTGGGGCTAACGGCCACATGGTTAACCGTATTGGTATGGCCCGTGAGAACGAGGCTATTCGCCGCTGTCTGGGGATTCCACAGCCGCACCGTATTATCCGATCCGCCGCTAATTAAAAGGCTATCGCCCAAGGCCCAAGCCACGGATTTAATCATGCCTGCGGAACCGACCAGGGTTTTGACTAAGTTGCCCCGATCCAAGGTCCATAGTCGGATCGTTCGATCTTCGCTGCCGCTAGCCAGGAAAAAGCCCTGAGCCCCTACCGCCACCGAGGTCACATCGCGCAGATGGCCCTTAAGGATATGCAGCAGTGCCCGATCACTGAGGTTCCAAACCTTGACCGTAGCGTCGTCGCCACAGCTGGCCAGAACCTGTCCACCGCTGCCCAGGTCAATGCAGTTCACCCCCCGATCATGGGCGGGCAGGGTATACAGCATTTGCCCCGTTTGCCAATTCCAAACCCGCACCGTGTCATCCAGACTACCGCTGACCAACAGCGGCAACTTGGGATTAAACCCCACGGTGACCACCCAAGACTGATGATCCTTGAATCGCCTGACTTCGTACCAGCCAGGGCCGGTAGGGCTTGGTGGGACAGAGGTGGGAGGCTGAGATTGGGGGCGAAGCGGCGGGGGTGGAGGCGGGATAGCGCGTCCCTGATCCGGGTGAGGGCCAACCCGACCAGAGGAATCAGAAGGCTGGGGTAGTCCAGCCTTAGATGACTCTGCCTGAGGTGGCTCGACCTGAGAAGGTAGTGTCGTTGTGGGTAACGACAATCCGACCCGGTCTCCCGGTCCGCTAATGGGTTGCTGTTGCAGCCCCGCAAAAAGGCTGCCCGATTCAGAGGACCCATTCCATCCGGGTACCGCGCCGGATAATTTAGGCAGGCGCTGTAAAGCATGGATCACATCCTGGGCGCTCTGGTAGCGATCACTCACCAGATCCTTAATCATGCCATTGAGAATTTCCGCCAGCCCAGGATTGATGGTGCGGCCCATCTGCTGGAGTCGATCCTGCCACACCCAGCGCCCCTCTAGGGGGTTGTAGAGATCCTCCGGTCTACACCCCGTTAGGAGGTGAAGGCAAGTGGTGCCCAAGCTATACAGATCGCTAGAGGGATAGGCTTGGCCGCTGCGGAGTTGTTCAATGGGGGCATAGCCTTCAGTGCCAATCCGGGTGCCCGGTTCGTAGAGGACAGCTTCGCTAAACTGCTTAGCCACGCCAAAATCAATTAAAATCGGCACTCCATCGGCCTTGCGACGAATGATGTTGGTGGGCGTAATGTCACGATGGATGACGCCCCGGCTGTGGATAAATTGCAGCACAGGCAGCAAATCCTCCAGCAGGTTGCGAATCTCCGCCTCGCCGTATGGCCCCTTGGTTGCCACCTCCTGAAACAGCGTGCGGCCTGCAATCATTTGCTGTACCAAGTAGAGGTACTTGGCTTGCTCAAAATAGGCCAACAGGTTGGGAATTTGGGGATGTTCCCCCAATTCGTTAAGCCGCACCGCCTCCTGTTCAAAGAGCTGAACGGCCTTCAGAAAGGCCTTCGTTCCCTGACTTTGGGGAGCAAATTGTTTAATGACGCAGCGATGGTTCAGCCGATCCGTGTCCAGGGCGAAATAGGTTCGGCCAAACCCACCCCGACCAATCAACTTCAGGGGCCGATATCGGCCTCTAAGTTTAGGAATTAAAGGACTGCCACAGCTCGGACAAGTCCTGGCTAACGTCGCATGGTTGGGCTGAGGGCAATTTGGGTTAAGGCAGCATATCATCACAGCGACAAACCGGTTCGAGGAGAAGCCAAACGCTATGCCTTCAGTGTAGGGGACACTCCGTAGAAACGACGCATCTCGTTATTGAACCGATCTGCTTGTCTTTATCCTTAATCCATAGGGGCGGTCTGGTTACTCCATGGCCCTGCGACGGTCAAGAGTTTCTTATACTTTAGAAACAAGTGCGCTAACACCTAATTTCCCTAATCTCCCTCTGCCTGCCTTGATTCAGCAAGAAACCCTTCAGCTTTTAGGCTGGCCCCGGCTTTGCCAGCACCTCTCCACCTTTGCCGCCACCAAGCTAGGTACCCTCGCGGCCCAGAACCTCGCGATTCCGGCCCGCCAAGCCGAAAGCGACACCCTGCTCACCCAAACCCGTGAGGTCTACTGGCTAGATCAACACACCACGGGCCTCGGTTTTGGCGGCATTCGCGACATCACTGCCGCGTTGGAACGGGCCAATCGCCAGGGAATGCTCAGTGGGGAGGAACTCCTCGACATTGCCACCACCCTCAACGGTGCCCGCCAACTGCGTCGCACCATCGAAGCCCAATCCTCGGAAGATTTGCCGATTCTTCAGGAGATGGTCGCTGAACTTCGCACCTATCCCGAACTGGAGCAACACATCCATCACTGCATCGATGATCGGGGTGATGTCACTGATCGCGCCAGCAGTAAGCTGAGTTCTATTCGTGACCGCCTCAAATCCACCCGCAGCGACATTCAGCAACGGCTCCAGCGGATCATGCAGCGCCAATCCGGTGCCCTCCAAGAAGCCCTGATTACCCAGCGGGGAGATCGCTTCGTGCTGCCCGTCAAAGCCCCCCAAAAAGACGCCATTCCCGGCCTAGTCCACGACGCCTCCGCCAGCGGCGCAACCTTATATATAGAACCCCACGCCATTGTTGACCTGGGCAACCAACTGCGCCAGCTTTTGCGCCAGGAGCGCACCGAAATCGAAGTCGTTCTCCGTCAGCTTTCGGAACAGGTGGCCGAAGTCTACGACGACCTCGAACACCTCCTCGCCACCGTCACCCTCTTGGATTTGGCCTACGCCCGCGCCCGCTACTCCCTCTGGCTAGAGGCCAATCCCCCCCGATTCACCGCACCCGACGAACCCACCACCCTGCGCCAACTGCGTCACCCCCTTCTGGTTTGGCAGCACCGCCACGAACAGGGGGCCGAGGTAGTCCCCGTTGACCTGCTGATGCAGCCTAACCTACGGGTCATCGCCATCACTGGCCCCAACACGGGCGGCAAAACCGTCACCCTCAAAACCCTGGGCCTAGCGATACTGATGGCCAAAGTCGGCCTCTTCGTCCCCGCCCGAGAACCCGTCGAGCTGCCCTGGTTCGAGCAAGTCCTCGCCGACATCGGCGACGAACAATCCATCGAACAAAGCCTCTCCACCTTCTCCGGCCACATCAAACGCATTGGCCGCATCCTGGACGCTCTCGATCATTCAAAGTTCAAAGTTCAAAGTTCAAAACCTCCAGCCCCTTCAGACTCCCCAGATTTCCGAACCCCCCCTGAAAACACCTCCCACCCATTCACCAACGCCCTCATCCTCCTCGACGAAGTCGGCGCAGGCACCGATCCCACCGAAGGTACAGCTCTGGCCATTGCCCTGCTCAATCACCTAGCCGATCATGCCCGACTCACCGTAGCCACCACCCACTACGGCGAACTCAAAGCCCTGAAATATCAAGATCCCCGTTTTGAAAACGCCTCGGTGGAATTCGATGATGTCACCCTCTCTCCCACCTATCGTCTGCTGTGGGGCATTCCTGGCCGATCCAATGCCCTCTCCATCGCCCGTCGTCTGGGACTAAATTCCACCGTGGTGGAAGAAGCCGCCAGCCACATGGCCGTAGGCGTTCAAGAAGACGTCAACCAAGTCATTGCCGGACTCGAAGCCCAGCGCAGACGGCAGGAAGAAAAATCCCAGGCCGCCGCCACTCTCCTAGCCCAAACCGAAGCCCTGCACAACGAAGTCCGCCGCAAGGCCGAAATGTTGCGAGAACGAGAGCGAGACTTGCGCGCCCAGCAAGAGACCGCCATCCAGCAGGCCATCGTTGCTGCTAAAGCCGACATCGCCAAGGTGATCCGCAAACTGCAACAGGGCACCCCCACCGCCCAAGATGCCCAGCAGGCCACGGAAGCCATCGACGCTATCGCCCAAGCCCAGTTGCCAACCCGACAGCCCAAACCAACTCAGCCTAAACCTGGCTTTAAGCCCCAGGTCGGCGACCGCATCCGCATCCCCAGCCTCGGCCAAACCGCCGAAGTCCTCACCGCCCCCGACGATGACCACAAACTCACTGTCCGCTTCGGCCTGATGAAAACCACCGTCAGCCTCGCCGATATCGAATCCCTCCAGGGTGAAAAAGCCGAAGTCCCTGTCAAACCTAAACCCCAAGACACCGTGCCCGCCGCCCAGGCTGCGCCCCCCGCCCCTGCCGTCCGCACCAGCCGCAACACCATCGACCTGCGGGGTATGCGCGTCGCCGAAGCTGAATCCGTCCTCGAAGAAGCCATTGCCCACGCCAGTGGTGCCCTCTGGGTCATCCACGGCCACGGCACCGGAAAACTCAAACGCGGCGTCCACGACTACCTCCACCGTCACCCCCAAGTCCAACGCCTCGAACCCGCCGACCAAGCCGACGGCGGCACAGGCGTCACCGTGGTCTACCTCTAACCCTCTATTCCCCAGCCCACTACCCGTAGGGTCGAGGTCTCCTCGACCTTCTAGAATCCCTGTACGTCTGGCTATTGTGCTCAGAACATAGTTCGCGTACCCCAGATTCCTCAGCACCCAACCCCATCGACAACGACCATCCCCGCCTAGATCACTAGGGAACTTCGTCAGCATTAGCCCTGAAAAATCAGTAGCACAGGTTACAGGACGACCTTAACCCATCCTAAAAACCCCTTAACCCTTGTCAGGATTGCCTTTCGGGACGCTATCCCTGCCGTTTGCGTCCTTTGCCCAACCCCTAGATGTGGGGTCATTTCAAAACTTTTCCAAAAAAAAATTGGTCATTGTCGGTCATCACTGGCCCTTAAAACGGCGAAACCCCTTGATGTGTAAGGGGTTTCAGTCTTCGGAAAAACTTTTAGTTAAGGTGTTGACAGCCCCTGTCCCTTTCGCTATATTGATAAAGCGCCTGAGGGAAACGCGCCAAACGCGCTGCTCCTGAGGGAACTGCAAGTGAACCTCGACAATTACATAGCTTAGAAACAAAGCCAAGGTTCCTGTCAATGAAA